>CAVPHP010000011.1:0-376695 GCA_963704275.1 uncultured Ignavibacteriaceae bacterium
CCAGGAGTACCATCATCCACTGAACTCGGATCCCAACTGGTTGGGAGCGAATTATCGAGTGCAGGATTCAGCAGTTCCAATGAAGGTCCCGTTCCATCAGGTGAGCTTGGCCATTCACCGCCATCGCTGTATGTGAGACTGTCCTGGATGATCCCTGCATTATCAAATAAACGGATAGCATCACCACCATTACCTAAAGCCCAGCCGTTGCCACCGCTATCAAAATCATTTGGATTAATATTTGAAACGCTTGGATATTTTAACATGAAATTATTCACATCTGCTGCTACAATCAGATATTCTCCCGGACTTAAAGTCCAATCAATTAAACATGGCTCATGCTCGTTATTATCATCAAGGAGATACCAGTTTTGAAGATTTTGCGTGATTGCCGATGCATTAAATAATTCAATGAATTCAACATCATCACCAATATTATTATACATAATCTCATTAATTACTATGTTATTTTGTGCCGATACTATTTGTACCATCAAAAAGAAAAACATCATGATTACTGAAAAGTATTTTTTCATTTGTGCTCCATATTATAAAATTGAGTTGTTTTTTTGCTTAAAATAATTTAGATATTCTTCCAACGTGATTGTAATTCATAAGGCTATCAAGACCATAACAATATTTCGAATAGCCTCGTTGCATCAGATTAAAATTTCGGATCAACTCAATTACCCAAGTTGGTATTTGTTTTTCCACTTTAATTTCAAGAATTACTAATGAATCATAACTTCCAGATGAAATAGGATCATCGTAAAAAAGCATATCCCTTTCATCGTAGTCAAGTTCAATTGAACCTCTCGTAGGCCTGCAGCAGAGCTGGCGATCAAATGTAACACGCCCATATGCTTCCAGGTCACTAACAAATGGCTCGCGAAAATACCTGACATGAAGCACTGGCTGCGCGCTATACCAATAAATTATATCGTCAAAAGTATCCAGATGAATATTGATAAAGGAAGACGATTGTCCTTTCTCTGCCGAAGAAAATAATTCCGGCCACCGTGTAATCGGAATGTTGTATCTTCGTTTCCAGATAACACTAGCATTGCGGTACTTTATTTCCGGCCAGATAAAATCAGTAGCTTTATTTCCGTAATAACGTGCCCTTGGTTTTAAACGGGTTGGTTTACGAAGTTTAGTATCGTTGTAAAATCTCAGATCGGCTGTGTCGAAATACAAATTATTTACTGTGTAACCTACTTCTCCCTCCGGAACAAACTTATCAATAGTACAGATATTTTTGATGTAATCTTTAATTTCGGAGGCCATACTCTCGTCAATCGTATATTTTAATTCATACCTTCTGGTACCGGCCAGATCATTCACTTGTGCTGAAGTATCAATTTTATTAAAGTTGTTCATTGTTTTCAATCCCAATTGCATAGTATAAGTCAATGATAGCATGAGCGAGATTACGTCGTTTTTCGCACAATAATTTTTTTGTTTCTATAATAGTAAGTTCCATTTCCAAAACTTCATCAGGCATAAGAACTTTGTGTTCTTTTGCTTGATTTACTATAGTTTGAGTATTAGAGATGATTTCATCGGCGTATAATTGAAAATTATTCCAATCCAGTAGAAGATCTTTGTAGACAGTATATGCAAGCCGCACTTCGTCATCAATAGATTCACGGATTGCCTCAAATTCATCTTCCTTATTTTTTACAGCAAGGTCCGTTGCTTTTATATTCCCGGTATTCCAGTTAAATATTGGAAGAGACATACCCATTTTTAATTCTCCCCAATCTTTATCACTATTTTTTTCCTTATGATATGACAACTCAGCAAAAGAGAACCAGGGAATGCGTTTATGTAGTTCATAATCATTTTGCAAAACAGCTAAATCAATCCGTTGCTGAACTAATTTAATTTCAGGTCTATTCACAATAGCCAGATTAATGAGCTCGTCGATATCCAGTACAATTTCAGGCAGATCAACAAATATAAATTCAGCATGTTCAGGTATGCCGCTTCTATTGGCGAGTTCCCGCCGCTCCAAATTTTTTTTCTGAATTGCACGGGCGTAATTATTCATAGCTTCAGCATGCCACATCTTTGCTTTTGTTAAATAGACAATTGACCGTTCGCCCAATTCAACTAAGATCTCAATTACCTTTAACCGTTCATTCTCTTTTGAGATTCGTTCCTGTACAAGTTCTGCTAAATCGTCGTACATTAGAACATTAGCATAATTACGCCGGATGCGTGAAACGAGTTGCTGCTGATATCTAATTTGCAGTACTTTTCTTTCCCAAATATTTACTTGTGCCTGTTGTTTTTTCTCACCCAGTTCTCCAAGTCCTGGAAAATTCCAACGCAACCCCAGTTCCATTTCATCAAATTCTTGAGTGAAATATCGTGAAGATACATCACTAAATCGTAATTCCGGATTTTGAATCTGACCAGCCGACTCATAGCGATATTCGGCAATTTCCACTTTAGTGTTATATGATTTCAACTTGCGGTTATATTCCAGCCCCATGTCGACAACATCCTGCTCACTAAGCACAAGTACTTTGTTGCTGTCAATATACTCCTGATTCATATTTTCGAATTTACTTTGGGCTTGGGTAGAAAAAGGAGCAGTGAATACCAGCAGGAAATTTATGATAATGATAATCACTCCACATTTTAAATGTGGTATCATTCTAAATTTGATCATATTCATAATCCCTCCGTATCAATATGGCAAAAGGCTGGAGTATTATTATCGTTATCAAAAACGATTAAAAGTCGGCCATTTCTGTCACTGCAAATTCCTTCAGGTTTTAAACCCGGGAAAGTTAGCAGTTGGATTGCTTCAAGCTGGCCATTGGCTAAAGAGTTGATTCGGTGCAGTCCGCCTTTCTGATCATCTCCAACAGCACCGGGGATAGTGGACAACGCCCACAGTATTCCATTTTGGTCAAACGTTAAATCCGAAATTCCAGCAGAATTAGTATTATCATCGTTGAGCCGAACAAATCCGTAAACAGATAACTGCCTGGGTTTCAAGTTCTGGTTTTGGAAAAGATCATCCACATCCTCCAGTTTCCAGATGATGGCGCCATTTTTCGAAGTCGGTTCCTTCAAACCGAGATAAAGCACACCATCCTGAAATGCGGCACCTTCAATGTTGAGTACCGGCTTTCCATCCTCGTCATATTTTTCAAGGCCAAGATTTATTAACTCAGACCGTGAATATGATTTGAGTAACAATGAGAGAAAATTCACTTTGCCCTCTACAATATATTTTTCACCCTCACGTTTTAGCTTAATGACTAATTCTCTGCTGCCGGGACGATTATTGTTTTTACTAATATTCTGGGATGAAACAAGATAGAAAACATTTTCTCCCGCAGATGCGATTGCTTCAAGGTCATTGACTTCTTTAAGGCCAATCAATTTCACTGGATTTTTTTCTACATTCCCTCTCTCATCCATCAGGAAGGTAATCGCTGAATGATCGCTCGGAGTATTTTGTATTCCCGTATCATCGCTAACAATTAAGTATTTACCTATATCGTTCTGCCATGCTATTCCGGAAGGTTCAAAGCGCGATCGTTTCAACAATTCATCCGGAACAATCATATTTTTTATACCCGATTGTATGCTGTTTTTAAGCTCACTATTTTCAACTGCAGTTGGGGAGAAGAATGTGCTGAAGTTTTCATTGTCAATTAACCGCGTATTAACTACTTCTCCAGGAATCAATTGATGATCAGTTGGTAGTTTTACCCGCACCTTTCTCGCCCAGAAAATTTGTCCCCTAAATGATACTCGTTCGGACGCTTGGGCAAACCCGGGATGTACAAATGAAATAATTCCCTTAGTATTATAAATATCGTCTCGGGAAGAAAATATTTCCACGTGCATTCCAGGCTTGGGTTCCAAATTCGAGCTTTCAGGAATATAGACATCGAGGAAATGCGGTTTTAATTCTTCAACGATAACTACTGGCGCAAATGAACTAATGATGTCACCTGGAAGTGCAAATATTTCGGTAATATATCCATCACAAGGGGCTAATATAGTTCGAAGGCTAATGCGATATTCTGTTGTAGCGAGCTCTCTATACAGCGATTCCGTATACTCCATTTTTTCAACAAGCAGTAATTTTGAAATACTGTCAACATTTGTTGTTTCAAATATTTTACGGGATTTCCTGGTCTTCTTCAATTGCTCTTTTTGGAATTCTACATCCTTGCTTTGTTCCTGTAAATAACTGGCGAGTGCATCTCGCTTAAGAATGAGAGTCGACAGATCTCTGCTATAACCCAATCCGGCCTTTGCAGCATTTTCCAATCGCTCGATTTCAGTATTTAAACCGATGAGTTCCGTACTTTTTGCCTCAACAAGCGATAGCCTATCCATTAACTCGGAGGCTTCGTTATCTAATTGAAGTAGAACACGCTGGGCGTTAATGGAATAGAGATTGCGCTGCGCTCCTGACATTTCCTGAAGGCTAGCGAGTTCTTTTTTTATTTGACCCAGATGAGTGGTTAAATCTGAAATATCGAACATCACAAGTACTTGATCTTTTTTTACTTGCTCACCGATTTTTACAAAAATGGTTTGGATTTTTCCTGATTCTTGAGCACCAATTTTATGTGATTTTCTTTCAACAATACCAATAAATTGTTTATCAATATGCCATTTGCTGAACAGGTATAAAACAATTAACAACGCAAGTGCCCAGAATATGGTATACCAATTAAAGTTATAGGTTTGTTTGAAATTAAGAATTCTCTCCATTTTCATTTTATACCTCTACCGTGGCTTCTTGGTTCAAATATGTAATCCCACGAATGCCATCAATTAATTCGAGTTGCTGTATCAGTTCCTGATTTGCGATTGAATCAGATAATTTAACTTGATAAGCATAGTCCACAATTTTACCTTGTGCGGCATTGCGCATTGTGACCAGCACAAAATTTTTGGTATACTTTGTAAGAACATTGGAGACTGCAGCGACACCTTCCGCACCGGAGGGAATCTGAAAGCGAATCAATCCATCATGCTTACGGCGTGTACCAAATGGTGATATATACAAAACGAAGACAATCAAGCAAAAAACAAAAGTCCCGATAACAGCGGTCGCATAGCTTTGAACACCGGCGGCAACTCCTATTCCCAGTGATGCAAATAGAAATATCAGATCACGCGGGTCACGGAGATTGGTTCGAAAACGTATAATGGCCAGTGAACCAACAATTCCGATACCTCGTGCAATATTGTCACCAATCGCAATCATTAGCAAACATGAAACGAAGCTGCCCAGAATCATACTCTGAACTAATCCACGAGAATAGGAGAGCCCTTGATACGTGCGCTCGTACATCAAAGCAATAATGCTTGATAAGAGAAACGCAAGTAGAAAAGACAGCAGGGAAATCTGCCATTCAATCTGTTCGAATCCATAATTCAATAAAGTTTGCATTTATTAGGCCTCTCCTTTTTTAATCATTATTATTTTATGTTATTGTATAAACTTTCAGTCTTTTGTAATTTAAAAATACACAACACTGTATTAGTTGCCTATGTTAAAATTAACCATACGAGTTCCGACTAACAGATTCTAATTAACAATCTTGAGAACAAGTTTTCCGATCACTTTATATACATATATCTAAATATGCTGAGTTACGTTTATTAAATTATTTTCACATTAATCATAGAGGAAAAATTCTTTACCTTAAATAATTTTGAACAACGCTATACCTGCTATTTACATGTGAGATTAATTGGCTTATAGCGGAATCAAAATCAGAATCAGATTCAAGAAATGTGTATCCTGTTTGCTCTCCGTTGCTTCCAACAGCGTATTCTCTTATTAAATTACTGTAATTCTGATATTTAGAAATCATCTTTGATGGTTCGAAAGCTGATGCTATTACCTGAGCCAAATAAGATTTATATTTTTGAGTATACACATCTTCATTTAAAAGATATCTAATTAAAGGCCAGTTGTTACTTACTTCGCTGCATGAAATGGATAGCGCACTACCTTGTTTTCCACTTTGAAAAGCTTCATTATTATCCCACGGTATCCAGGTAATCAAATTATCTATTGGGTTATTATATAAGTAATAGTTGTGAGTCATCTTGCCATAAGTATCCCAGTTTTGAATGGTAGTATTTACAGCTAACCATTTTAGAAAATTATCAACATTTAAAATTTTCTCGAGAGATGCTCTCCAATTATCAGGGTCACTTGTTCTTTGAGAAGAATGAAGGATATTGTATAAGGATTCAACATCTGACCAATCCGTTCCTTCATTTGTCTTTTTTTCAAAATAACTAGTACTAAATGTATTTATTGCAAAGCTTGCCCCAACTCCTTCAGGTTTATATAGGTTTCCGCCATCTTCAACAAATTGATCTTCAATCATTGTATCATCAACTATTTCAATCATTGTATATAATCCGAAGTAGATCGGGCCACTACCATAATCAATGTAAATTCTATAAAAAGCTGTCTGGGGTGCCGCTATTCCAAAATCCCTAAATACTTCCGGTGCTACTTTTTCTCTGATTAATGATTCATCATCATAACAATTTGCTAATGATAATTCTTTAAATCCATAAAATCTTTGATTTGCAATCTCCGGATATATATCTTCAAATCGATCCATATTAAGCCTTAATGGCAATTTCCAGATACCGCTTCCCCAAGTAGTTTTTAGGCTTGAGTTCCCTTTAAAACGTAGTCCAGCCTCATACCACTGAATGCCATTAAAGTACATCGAGCAAGGAACATAAATTGGATTATCATCTGAATCATCTGCAGGTCCTCCGCCACCGGAACCAAAGCTTCCATAATTATTAGTCATATCGGCAAGCATAACCTTCCAATTGTTGGCTGATATTACTAAGTCAAGTCTATTTACCTTATTTTGAGGAAATACCATATCATAATTAGGGTTTGCACTTTTACCGTGAGTCTCATCTGACCAGTCAGAGATATTTAAATTAGTTATATATTCTATCTCTTCATAAACGCTGGTTATGTCCTCATTACAATTTGTAAATAGAACAGTTAACATTAACAATAAGACAAATTTGCTTTTTTTTGTAATCATCACACTTCCTTTTAATAATTACTTCTGATTTTAACTTCCAATCTTTATTACTTCGTTTTCAAATAAAGCTAGTTTTTTAATTATTCCGAAAATAAAGACCTTTACTTCAATTGGTTCTAGGAGCTTTGTTGAATGATAATACTGCGACTTAATTTTGTCTCGATTTTTGTTGTGTTTTCTGATTCATATTGTTTTTTACAAATTTATCAAACTCTGTTTTTTGCTCGTCGTTCAATAAGCTTTTTACCTGTTCTTCAAAGTCTTTTCTTTTCTGCTGCATCTCTTCCGGACTTCCTTTTCCTTCCTTATTACCCATTGATTCTCTGTCGTTATTAAAGTGTGCAGTAAATAAATCAGATACTTTTTGTTTCTGTACTTTATCCAATGAAAGTTTTACTGATAAGTCATCAACCATCTTATTAACTTCTGTGACGGTGGGAGGTTTCGGTGGTTGATTTCTTTCAGGCTGTTGCTGCGCTAAAAGATTTCCGGAGATAAAAAGTATTGTTGCGATAATTAGAAATATGCCTGTATTAAATCTTCTTTGTTTGTTCATTTCATTTTCCTTTTGTTTAAATAATTATTTTTATGTTCTATTATTTAAGACGATGATTTGGGAAAAAACTTGTGCAGATACAAAAAATATTATTTAAAAATAAGAGACCTTTATTCTAAAGAATAAAGGTCTCTAAATAAAGCATAAATTTTTCAGAAATTATTTCATCAACATCATTTTCTTGGTTTGTAAAAAATTATTTCCTGAGAAATTATAGAAATAAATTCCAGAAGAAAGGTTTGAAGCATCAAAATTAATATGCAGTTTTTTTATTGATATGATTTCTTTGTTTTCCATTTCCTTCTTTTAAATTAAATGCAGCAAAGGGTTACTTATTTAGGAGCTTCAAAAAACATCTCTACATCTTCAATAATAGGTTGCTTTGTTACCGGACTTGAATAGATGTAATAAGGGGCACTCTTATATCCATCCAAATTACGGAGTTTCATTAATTCCGTCTTTTGTTCATTAGATAGCGACTTATTTACTTTAGTAAAAGCAATTGCATAATTCCACGACAATTCTCCATCAAGTTCTCCATAACGTTGCCCAAGTGCCGATAGCTGATTTTTATCAGGTTGTTTATCATTGAGCAGTTTGCGAAGCTCAGTGGTGAATTCCCTACGCACATCAACAACCTCTTTTAATATCTTTCGCTGAGAATTCAGAATTTCAGTAATATATCCTCTCTGTGTTTCATTTAACACATTGTTTAAAAATTTCTCTCCACTATCACCGGTAATTGAAGTGCTTATGTCGTAATCACGTTGGTTCATAGCAGCAATATCCTTCATATAAAAACCGCCAAAATAAGTCCCTTGTCTTTCGGGGCAGATATAAGTATCAGCTTCCACCGAACCGGCATACCAACTGAAAAACTCACTGGCATATGTCATATAAGCCACATTGTATAGTTTCGATTTTTTCTTGTCAAGATGAGCCAGTTCTGTTTTGTCGGGCCAGGTGTTGAAATCGCCAAACTTCATTTTACCCAAATATTCTTTTTGCTCTTTTGTAAGCGAATTAGCCACTTCAGCTAAAACCTCTGCACGGCGCACACTAAGCCTTGCATCCAGTTCAAAAATATCACCCACATAATGCACTACCGATTGTTTGTTTAGTCCATTACTACCTTTGGGAATATTTCCATCTAATTCCATTTGAAAACTTTTTATTAATGGCAACCGCATTTCGGCCAGCGCTTCAAGTTGAGAAACTTGTTCTTCTGCAAGGTCACGGAACAGTTGTTTTTGTTTATCGTTAAGAATGAATAATACATTACCAACAACCCTGTCAACAAACATTGGATTGTGCCCTTTTTCTGCTGCATCAATATCACGCATATACTGAAATCCAAAATAATCACACACTTTACCGGGAGGAAGAAATGTTGATGCTCCAAAGTCTCCGGTTATAAAAGCCAAACCTGAAAATCCAATGGTTGTTAGTTGTGCCCTGTCTGAAATAGCTTGTTCTATTGAGTACTCCTTCTCGTCAGGAGACTTATGATTATCTTCCTGATTATTGATCTCCATATCCGGCGGAGGGGCTAAATCATGCAACTTTTCAGGATTAAATCCGGCCTCACGAATAGCTTCTTCGGTAGATGGCCCGCCCCGAAGTCCTTCTTCACGGAATGCCTCATGAATGGCTTTGGCATCATCGGTAGTTAATGTGGCAGCATTATAATTTGAAAGAATGGCTTTAACTTTTTGCTTTTGCTCATCTGTTAAGGTTTCTATTCTTTCCCCACCTCTTTCTCCAGAACCTCTTGATTGTTGAATAGTTTTTTCTGTTTTGCCTGTTTCATACGTGTATTTTAATGTACTTTCACCTAATACTTTTCCCTCAATGGCTTTTAATAAATCGGCAAGATAAACTTTATCGTTACTGAATTCCAGCTTTTCCGAAAGGGCATAAATCGTTAGCTTATATTCCTTTACCCCCGGACCTTTTGACTTCATCGGGTCATATCCGGATTGGTCTTTATCGTTATATCCAACTATTCCAAACCCTTTGGCATTTTTAGGAATACTTTTAATATCAGAAGGGATATTGTAAACGACCCAATACGATTTTACATCAGTTGGGTCAGTAGCGTGAGGAAGATGCCACAGGTTTATTGCAAAATATTTTGTGCCTTTTGGTACGTTAGACCACTCCAATGGCATAGACACACCTTCTCCCTCACCTGTAAATTCAATTGATAAAGAACCATCGGGCTTAACTCCTGAACTGCTGATTGTAAATTCACTTTTTTGCTGTGCAATGAGGTTTCCAGAGATAAAAAGCATTGTTACAATAATTAGAAGTATGCTTGTATTAATTCTTCTTATTTTGTCCATTTCATTTTTCTTTTGTTTACATGATTATTTTTATGTTCTATTATTTAAGACGATGGTTTGGGAAAAAACTTGTGCAGATACAAAAAATATTATTTAAAAATAAGAAACCTTTATTCTAAAGAATAAAGGTCTCTAAATAAAGCATAAATTTTTCAGAAATTATTTCATCAACATCATTTTCTTGGTTTGCGAAAAATTACTTCCTGAGAAATTATAGAAATAAATTCCAGAAGAAAGTTTTGAAGCATCAAAATCAAATGTATGTGTGCCGGCATTTATTTGATTACTAAGCAGGACAGCAACTTCTTGACCTAGAATATTATAAACTTTTAAAGTATATATTCCACTTACAGGAATACTGACAGTTATTTGAGTACTTGGATTAAATGGGTTGGGATAATTTTGCAGCAATTGAAATTCTTTAGGTATTTCTAAATTTCCAGATTGATCATCATTTACGCCCGATGTTCCATCAGCATCTCTAACTAATCGCACCATGATCGGAACTGAGTCTTCGATACCAGAATTTTCTTCTGTTTTGGAAACAAAAACTATTGAGCCTGCACCATGCAAGTCGTAACCGTTCATATCTACGTTATATCCTGAAGCCAGTATCCAAGCATAAATGGTACCGCCTTCGATAGTGGGATCACTACTTTCTATCGGATTGGACGTACTCGACCAGTAAAACGGGTAATTGACCTGCGAATCAATCGAATCACCAGTCATAGTATCATAAACTATATTTGTTACCTGTGTAAGGTTAAACACACTTGCATCCAAGACCGGGATTTCAGAAACGGTGTAATCCGCAATACTTTGCAATTCCTTAATATTGGGCAAACGCCAATCATTGTAGCCGGCAATGGTGGAGTTTTCAGCATATGCTAATGCCTCTTTCCAGTATATCATTTCACCGTTGTCGTCCTGCGACCACATCAAACCAGTTGCATTATCGGTAACCGTGCCGTTTCCATTATTAACAAAATCATTGGTGCCATATGTTGTGACACCGCGGACAGCCCGAACGAATCTGTTGCCACTCATCGCTTTAATATGCCCGGTCCAATCGTTTACAATCCAATGCGGATCACCTATTACCTGCTCGTTTTGGTACTCGCTTACAACAAGGTAAGCATTACTCGTCCATGAATGATGCTGACTCATCTGTGTGCCATCACCAGTCAGGTTAAAGTAGGTGGTATCGATCCATGGCCAACCAGTAGAAAAGTCCCTTATAGACCACAGCTCTTTCACTGTTGGCATGCGCCAATCGGAGTAACCCCCGGTTGTGAGGGATTCGCAGTAGAGAGAAGCCTGACTCCAGAGTATGGTTTGGCTTGATTGGTCCTGTGCCCACATTAAACCAGTGACGTTGTCGGAGATTGTGCCATCGCCATTGTCGGTATAGCTCGTTTGTATACCTGTGTATTGTGCATCCTGTCCATAGAAATCCTCACCTTCAGCAGGGCAGTAAATTTTTACAGAGTCGTTGTAGCAAAAGTCCTGATTCGTATCAACAATTGGATAAACACCAGCATAATTTGTAGTGTCAATAGTCAACTCGGCGGTTTCGGAAGTTACGGTTCCAAAAGTATTTGTTATCACACACCGGTAGTTCCCTGCATCACTTTGGGCAAAAGAACTGATTGAATACGTTGAACTGATAGCTCCGGGAATATCCACCTCGTCTTTTTGCCATTGATAACTCATTGGTGAGCTGCCGTAAGCAACGACAGTTAGTAAAGCGGAATGTCCGACTCTTACTGATTTAGAAGTTGGCTGCGTTAGTATAGTTGGTGGTGAGTTCGGCATTTCTGTTACTGTAAATCCATCTTCTAATAAAAATACAATTGGATCTCCCTGTCCAGGTGGAGGTATAAACGTCACTGCGACATCTTTTAACCCGATCTCTTCAGTGAATGGAATATTAAATATCCCTGTAACCACAGTATCATTATGAGTGAGTGATGTTCCTTCTATTGTTCCTATTGTTGTCTGGTTAACAGGTGCCTCCGGTGGGGGCATTATTGAAGAATCTCCATTTATTATGAACGTAACCAAAAGACCTGACGTTCCCTGGGCGGCAGAATTTGGACTTACTGAAGTAATTGATTGGCTAAATATTGTACTAAAACTTAATACAATTAGTAAAACAAGAATTCTAAATTCATTATGTTGAATTAGTTTTTTCTGTTTTTCAGTTGTAAATTTTTCTTGTGTCATGTTTGTTCTTCTTAATTTATTGTAAGTTTTTATAAAATTATAATTTTCTCTTTTGACGATGTTTTAGAAAATAACTTGTGCAGATATTTTAATTCTATTTAGGTTCTTAACTTTTCTCCATTTGGCCAATTATCAAACGCTTGCTTTTCAAATTGCATATTACCATCAGAGTCTTTATAGATGTTGATCCAGGCTTGCCAATTTTCATCATCTAATTCAGGGTAATCAAGCCGGTAATGACTACATCGACTTTCTTTTCGCATAATGGAAGCTTTAAGTTTCATTTCTGCGGTTGTAATCATGTTTTTAGTTTCATGGACTAATCTTAACTCATGCATATCGGAGGCTCTCAGTAAAGGCATGTGGTGATCTCTCAACTCTTCGATGTAAGCTAATGCTGCTTTGAGCATATTTTCTTTTTTAATGTAGATAACAAAGTTAGGAATCATTATGCCCTGTAATGTTTGAGTTACCCAGGCAGGACTATAACCAGCTTTCCTTTTTAGTGGAGCGAGAATCTCTTCTTCTATTTTACTGATTTTAGAAGTTGAAATTTTTAGTGCTTCTGTTTTTTTACAATATTCAGCCGCAGCTTCTGCCGCTATAGCACCTTGAACAGCTGAGCCGGCTAGTGAAGATCCTACCTGTGTATAAATAGCTCCTGCCATATAGGAACCCAATGCATCTCCGGCGGCATATAAGCCTGGAATTGTTGATTCGCATTTGTCGTTGATTGGCACCAAACCTTCCGACTTGTGGATTGCCATTCCGGCCGATGAACCTCCAACAGATACTCCACCCATTCCAGGAGGCGCACCACCTTCTGAGGGACCATCTCCATTACGGGGTGGACGTCTTTCTTCTTGACCATCGCCACCACCCGGAGATCCGCTTCGTTTAAATTCAGCCGGAACATAAGGGCCGCCTTGCACCTGATTTTCATCTTCCTGCCCGGGGCGCCCCATTTCAACCGGGTTTCCGGCAATATATGCTTTGTAATTCAGATCAACGCCCAAATCATGATGGACCTCAACTCCGGTTGTTCCCGGTTTTCGTTCAAACATCCCATGCCACCCGCCGAAACAATCCGCGGCATTGGTTGACTGACCCGGATGACCATCGTTCCATTCTTTACCTGTGACTTTTGCTCCAATGTTATAAGCCATAATAGTACCGTCATGAGTCAGATCACAAATTGGAAAACCATTAGGTTTGAAACCGCCTGCACCCGTACACAGAATAACACTCTTCGCATTGAAAATATGAATTTTAGTTTCATCGAGGCTAAAACCTGCAGCGCCGGCAATCCTGCCGTCTTCTTTAATGAGATGAGTAATTACAATCCTTTCCATCACAGGAATATTTCGCTCGTTAATTGGCTTGCTAAAGGAATTGTTGTAAAGCGGCGAATCAAAAAAGCCCCATTCTCTTAGCTCATTTACCCGCGCCAGCGAATGTTCAGCCATTTGTCTGGTATAAACCGGATTATTAGTCCCCAAGGCTGAGCGGGATACAGTATCAACAAATTCATCAAGGCTAAGTTTTTCCTTCTTTGCATCATAAGTGAAAATTCCTTTTGCAAAAGGAGTCATCCCCGATGAGCCCAGACGACCTTTGGAAACAAGCATCACTTTGGATCCCGCATCATAAGCCTTAACTGCTGCGAATAATCCTGCCATTCCTCCACCAATAACTAAGACATCTGTTTTATTTTCTTTTATGTTCATAGTATCTAGGTCAACATCCGATTTATTTTCTGCCCACCCTGCTGGGACACCCATTGCAACAAGAGTTGCAAAACTTACCGCACCACCAGACATCGCAATAAACTCACGCCTGGATAGGCCGTTATCTTCTTTTTTATTAATTAATTCCATTTGAACTCCCTAACTTTGAAGGCTTAAAGAAATAGGTCTTTAACAGTATTAGAATTCCGCTTACTGCTAGAATAATCACGTAGATGGACATAGCCAGATTTGTGTGACGCCCAAGGTCAAGTGCATGAAAAGCGGCAAATGAAATAAATAGAATAGACAAAATGCCGTGAAAGTATCTCCAGGTTATGTATTTCATTGGAAGCTTATTGCGGAATAGAGATGTTATTCCCAAAACAAGCATCAGGAACCATGCAATCATCCCAAGCACAATACCCAAACTGTTAAAAGTAGTAATAATGGTAGTGAATGCCTCCATTGGCGTAACTCCCGATTCAAAATACCTTGGAACCACAATTAGGAACGGATGAAGCAGGAATACGCTGACAATGGTATATGCAATAACTTTATGAAACTTGAGAACGTTACTCATTTTGAATCTTGTAATGATGCTCTTGTTACTTCGGCCAAGAAAAAACTGTCCCAGCATCAGGCTGAAGGAGAGAAGAAACAGAATTGAAATAGATTCCTTGAGAACGGTTCGGCGGGGGAAGTCACCCAAAGCCCAAAAAAGCAGGGGCAGACCGATAAAGACTGCAGTTGCAGGAATAAGATAGTCTATTTTTGAATTTTTATTCATTTCCTAACCCCACGACACTATAACTGGAATATACTTTTCCGGTGAAATAGTAATAGCATCCACCGGGCAATTCATACGGCACAAATGACAGATCTGGCAATCTTCCGGATACTTTATTATTGCTTTCTTTGTTTTGGGATCGAGCCGGATTACGTCTGTCGGACATGATTTTATACAAGTTTCACATCCAATGCATCCATCTATACTTTTAATTGACATTTAAATTTCTCTTATTATTCTCTATTACTTATGACGATAAAAAGAGAAATAACTTGCGGTGAGACTAATGAATGTAGATAAACGTAGTTAATATTGAATTATAGAGAATGAAAAAACAAAACCGAGTATTAATTCAATACTCGGTTTATAAGTAATAGGGGGAATTATTTATTAAACATATTCATTTATAATTGAACCAGTTGTATTTCCACTTTCATTTTGAAGGTTTTGAATATAAGATAGCATATCTTCTTCAGAAATTTCACCAGTTTCTATTTTATTCATTAAATTCAAAACAGATTCCGATGGTTTTGGTGGTCTTCCTTCGCCTTTAACTCCTTGAGGGCCATTTCCCTCGGGCATTGTGAATCCAGCTTCTTCAACAATGTTTCTAAGATCTCTTGAGGGTGTTATTCCTGCATCATGAATCTCTGTCATCATTGATCTAAAATCCGAATCAGAAATATTGGAAGAATCATACTTGGAAATAATGTCACTCACCGTTTGTTTTTGATCCTCAGTCAAAGAATTGCTTCTGGGGGGATGGGAAGACTGCATCATGGTGCTGCTATTTACGTTGTTTATCATACTAACTCCAAAAAAATGTTGAGTAAATTTTACTTTTGTTTACACTTAATAATCGATAAAAAACTTGCCATCTTAATGGTTAAAATGATCCATTATTGTGTCTTTGTCTAAATTGAAGAGGCGTAGCGGCGGTAAACTTTTTAAAAAACTTATTAAAGTTTGTTTGCTCAGTAAATCCCATTGAATTACTGATTTGTTTAATTGTATCAGGTTTATTTATAAGTAATATTTTTGACTCAGAAATAATTTTTTCTTCAATGAATTCTTTAGCTGTTTTACCTAAATAAGTTTTTGTTATGTTATTTAACTTTTTAGAAGAAATGGCAAGAAGGTTAGCGTAGTATTTAACTCTTCTAGAACAATTTATATCTCTGGTAAGTAATAAATTAAATTCTTTTAGTAAAATATCATCTCTATTATTCAAAGCTGGGCTACTGTTTCTTTATAACTGTTCAATTGTTTTTGTACTCATAACAATACTATATTATTCTTTTTTATTCGTGTCTTAACGCTTCTATTGGATCTAATGCAGATGCTTTCCGCGCTGGATACCAGCCAAAAAACACTCCGATAAAAGTGCAGAACAGGAAAGAAAGAAGTATGGAATTCGTTGTAATTAGCACAGGCCAGGACATCATACTTTCAACCATGTTTGAGGCAAATACGCCCACTGCTACGCCAATAATTCCTCCCAGTACACTGAGTAAAATGGCTTCGAGAAGAAACTGCATTAAAATATCCTTGCCTTTACCGCCAATTGCTAATCTTAGACCTATCTCTCGAGTCCGTTCTGTAACTGAAACATACATTATATTCATGATGCCTATGCCGCCAACGATCAAGGAGATTGCTGCGATGGATCCAAGCAGCACAAGCATCATTTCTGAAATAGATCCAAATGTACTTATTAACTCCTGCTGTGTTCTGATTTCAAAATTATTTTCATCGGCATCTTTCAACTTATGTGATATTCTCATTGCCTCTTCTATTTGAGCGCTCGCATCGTCAATTTGATCTTCTGATACAGCAGACATAACAATTGCGCGAAGATAAGTTTGGCGTGTTATTCGTTTCATAACAGTTGTGTATGGTGCGAGTATTATATCATCTTGATCTTGACCAAAAGTATTATCACCTTTTTCTTCCAGCACGCCAATTACTTTAAATGGTATTTTGTTGAATCGTACAGTCTGCCCAATTGGATCAACACCATCTTCAAACAGATTATCAACTACAGTTTGTCCAAGTAAACATACTTTTGCAGCACTTTTTATCTCCTCTGAGCTATAGATTCTGCCGCTTGAAACTTCATACTTTTTGATATAAGTGTAATCTTCATTTCCACTTTTAATTTGTGTGGGCCAGTTATTTGAGCCAAAAATTACTTGACCAGAACCATCAACTTCCGGGGATACAGCCCCAATCAAATCACAGTTTTCTCTTATATAATCGGCATCAGCTACGCTAAGAGTTTGCGACATTTCTCTACCTTGCTGAACACCGCCGCTATTTCTGCTGGCGGGCTGGATGTGAATAAGGTTTGTACCCATTGTAGCAATTTGCTCTTTGATGCTGGCATTTGAACCTTCTCCAATTGCAAGCATGGCAATTACAGAGGCAACTCCTATTATTATACCCAGCATTGTTAGGAACGAACGGGTTTTATTTCTCTTGATTGCTGATATAGCTACTTTGATTAAATTTAATGTGTTCATCTTTTATAATTGATTAATTTATGATCTAAATATTTTGTTATTTTAAATATGACGAATACTTTATCCGGCATAAGCCAATTCTAATTTCTCCTGTAAAATTTCTTCTTCTTTTAATTGTTCAAGGGCTAATTGAGCACTGGATATATTTTTTACTGCGTTATCTTTAATTAACCTTCCATCACGGAACACAATATTTCTCTTTGTAAACGCGGCTATATCAGGTTCATGAGTAACAAATCCGATTGTTATTCCATTTTCATTCAATTCCTGGAATAAACTCATAATCCCATAAGAAGTTTTGGTATCCAAATTTCCGGTTGCTTCATCGGCTAAAATTATCACGGGATCATTTACTAATGAACGAGCTATTGCTACACGCTGTTGCTGTCCGCCAGACATTTGATTGGAAAGATGTTTCATTCTGTCCGCTAACCCAACAGCTTCTAGTGCATTTTCTGCTTTTTCTCTTCTTAGTCTATTGCTTACGCCAGAATTATAAAGTAATGGTAATTCTACATTTTCCAGTGCGGTTGTTTTCGCTAAAAGATTATAAGACTGAAAAACGAACCCAATTTTTGTGTTACGGATATTAGAAAGTTGATTTCGTTTCAATGAATTAACATTTGTTCCATCAAGCCAATATTCGCCGCCGGTGGGTTTATCTAAACATCCTAAAATATTTAGCAGTGTTGATTTGCCGGATCCACTGGCTCCCATAATTGCTACGAATTCGCCAGCTTCAATTGTGAGATTAACATCCCGCAAAGCTTTCACGGTATCAGTACCGACCGCATAATTTTTGCTAAGGTTCTTTAGTTCTATAATACTATTTGATTTCATTTTCATCTTCCCGGACCACCGCCTGGTCGCTCTTGAACAAAAGGACTTTTTTGTGTTTCTTCATCATTCGCATTTTCAACTGCGGAACTATTTCCAATTTCCATAGAAGTAACTATTTCATCACCTGCATTTAGCCCGGATAGGATTTCTAAATTTGTACCGTCTGTCGATCCAACTTCTACCATAACCGGTTTAATAATCCCACCATTTTTAATCCATACTCTTTTCATGTTTTCTGACAATTCTTTTTTATTCCCTGAACCAGATGTACTATCTTTATTCTCAGGCCCTTGCCCAATTATACGCTGTGGTCTTTCACTTTCTGGGAGAGTATTAAAATAATCCATCATTATTTCTCTATCAGGTGTAAAGCGAATTGCTTTTCCGGATAAGACAAGAACATCATTTACTTCCTGTACATAATCGGTTATGCTTGCTGTCATACCAGGTTTTAATTTTAGATCGGGATTAGCAACTGTTACAATTACAGTATAAGTTATAACATTGGAAGACTCTTTTGGCTGCAGCCTAACCTGAGTTACCTTGCCGGAAAATGTTTCATCGGGAAATGCATCAACTGTAAATTCTACTCTTTGTCCTTCTGTTACCAATCCAATATCCGCTTCATCAACATCAGCTTCAACCTGCATTTCGGTAAGATCGTTTGCAATAGTGAAGAGCTCCGGGGTGCTCATACTTGCAGTAACAGTTTGCCCTTCTTCAACGGCTCTGTTCGTAACAATACCATCAATAGGAGCATAAATTTTTGCATAACTCAAATTTTGTTTTGCTTTGTTTAAATTTGCTTTTGCCGATTTAAGTGATGCTTCACTTTTTTTGTAATTATACTTGCTTAAATCGTAATCACTTTCGGAGATCATTTCTTTTTCAAAAAGTTGCTTATTTCTTTCAAAGATTGATTTCTGATATTCAAGTTCTGCTTCAGCGTTCGAAAGATCAGCTTCGGCATTTTCTAAATTTGATTGCAAAGTTGACTTGTCAAGCTCTGCTATTAATTGCCCTTTTTTAACCTTTGAGTTAAAATCAACATATAACTTTTCTATCACACCCGATACTTGTGTTCCAACTATTACAGTGTTTGTTGCTTCTAATGTTCCTGTTGCAGTAACGGTATTACTTATTGATCCGTTCTCAACCTTAACGGTTTCAAAAACATATTCAATCTTTCCGTTTGCACTAAGCACAAAAAAAGCACTTGTGATAATTAAAATAATTACCGCTGCTATTACTATTGTTCTTTTTCGATTTTTCATTTTATACATTATTTATAATTTTTTTTTACGTTTTATTAGACTAGTTTCACAATCAAGGCATCCATCTATACTTTTAATTGACATGAAAGTTTCTATTATTGTTCTCTATTACTTATGACGACAAATTGAGAAATACCTTGTGGATTTATTTTACGTTTCTTTCTCTCAATATTTCTTGCTAAGCAAAAATCCTCATTTGCACCTTTATAGTCTCCCAAATCTGCTTTTATTGTGCCTCTATTAAATAAGGCAATTGTAAATTGTGGATTTAACTCAATTGCTTTTGTATATAAATTTAATGCTTCTTTTAAATCTCCCTCATCAGCACTTTCTGTTCCTTTAGTATTATAATACTGTGATAATGACTCACGATTTCTATGAGTTAATGATAAAAATTTATATGATTCTTCTGACTGTTCCATTTTAATCTCCTTATTTTTCACACAAAAATTTGATTATCAATCTTTTATTTATCTGTCATCCACATCTTTCAATTGAAATCTAAAACTCTGTTATTGTTCTCTATTACTTTTGACGATAAAAAAGGAAATAACTTGTGTGATGTTGTTTTGTTTAAAAAAAGAATTAGGGATGAAAAACAAAAGCCCTTCATTCATTACAAATAAAGGGCTAATGTCACTCAAGGAGAGATCAATTTTTATGTGGTGGTGGTTCATCTCCAGAAGGCGGTGGGGGTGGACCACCATTATTCATTCCTTTCGGGGAATTCTGACGAAAAGATTCTCCAATTAAAAATTTAAGTTTATCCTGTTGCCCCGGTTTGCACAATTTTTTCAAATCTAAAAAATGTTTAAACGTTAGTTTTTCGAGATCAGCCATTTTTTCTTGTGACAACTGTAATAAGGAATCGGATAGTGTTGTTTGAGGATTATCCTTTAATACTTCATCAAACATTTGTTTTTTAATACGCTGGATTTCA
The DNA here is from genome assembly GCA_963704275.1 of uncultured Ignavibacteriaceae bacterium. GTDB lineage: Bacteria > Bacteroidota > Ignavibacteria > Ignavibacteriales > Ignavibacteriaceae > IGN3. Next base: position 20,297 of record CAVPHP010000011.1, read on the forward strand.
GTTTGTATAAGCGATGTACGTTCTTTTTGTTCTTCACGCAATTTCAAATATTGTTCAGTTTGAGCTTCATCAAAGCCAAGCTGATCTTTTAATAATTGTTGAATATGCATTTTCTCTTGCTCGGGTCTTAGTTGCTCTCCCTGCAGCATAGGCTGAGGAGGCTTATTCAGCCAGATCATTAATATCGTAGCAAAATTTAAAATTACAAGCAGAACAATTACAAATATTAGATAACGTTTTTGTTTGTAAATATCCATAGTGTTTTCCTACTCGGCTAAAAATATATTGTTTTGATTAGTGTTAAGATTCAAATCACTTGAAAGATATTCTATTAATTCCTGTTGTTTTTCAGCCGAAGAATAATTTGCTGAACTATTAAAGTACCAAATAAAAGTGCCAACATTAATTAGTAATAAGAATGTTAATAGTGCAGGTTTTAGAAATCCCATAGTTGTGGATTTGCTTCCGGACCGTTCATTAATTCTCTGCTGCACGCGTGTAAAGAAATAAGGATTAGGCGGTAAAGATTGTTTTTGATCAAACACTTCTAATGTTTTTCTTATTTCTTCTTCAATTTTCTCTTTTTTGTCCATTTTTATATCCATAATATTTAAGACGCTATTTAATTAAAAAACTTGTGCACTTATTTATTTTTTTCAAAATAATTTTGTAAGTCCTTTTGTAAATTCTTTTTAGCCCGATGTATCAAAGCTTCAACGGCAGATAATGATAGATCCATTATTTTCGCTATTTCAGTATTACCAAACCCTTCATATTTGCTTAAAACAATCGCCGTTTTTTGATTTACCGGGAGTTTATTGAGAGCAAAATCAAGTAATTCTTTTCTTTCTTTATCGTCCAATTCTTTGTCGGGGGTTTCATAGGAGGGAATGTCAATAGTCTCTTCATCCTCACTAGTCTTAAACAAGGACGTTAGCTGAGCAAATCTTTTTTTTCGGTTCTTACTTCTAATAAAATCAAGCGATTTATTTACAGCGATACGGTAAACCCAAGTAGATATTTGTGCTTCCTCACGAAAATGCGACAGCGATTCAAACACCTGGATAAATACTTCTTGAGCAATATCATCAGCATCATCAACATTGTTAACATAACGAAAACAAATGTTACGTACTTTTTCTTGATTCTGTCTTACTATTGATTCAAATTCCAATTGCTGTTTTTCCAATTTCCATTAATGTCTGCTGTAAATATGCCCAACTTTGTTGAAAATAATGAAGATTTTTTAGATCGCAAAAGAAAAAGTAATTATAATTATTAAGCATAAGGTGACAAAAAAGATAATCATAACTTCACTATTTAAGGTTTACAAACAATATTGTAATTTATTACAAAACTTAAACTTATTTTTGTGATAAATCCATAAACTAATTTATAGAATCTAATGAAAAAAACTTGCGTATTGTTAATAAATCTAGGTACACCAAACAGTCCTTCCGTAAAAGATGTTAGAAAATATTTATTTGAATTTTTAAACGATCCGCGTGTAATTGATATAAATCCAATCGGGAGATTTTTTCTTGTAAATTTTATCATTGTACCTTTCCGCGCACCAAAATCTGCAAAAATTTACAAAGAGCTTTGGACCAAAGATGGATCACCGATTACGATTTATGGGGAATCAGTAAAAGAAAAACTGCAGAAAGAGCTTGGAAACGATTTTGAAGTTGAACTTGCAATGCGTTATCAAAATCCAAGTCTTGATGAAGTTTGCGCAAGAATGGAAAAAGGTGGGTATGAAAAAATTTTAATATTACCATTATTTCCGCAGTACGCTTCTGCAAGCACCGGCTCAGCAATTGAAAAAGCAATGAAATTAATAAGTAAATGGTGGGTAATACCGGAGATTAAAATCATCTCACAATTTTATGATGACGAAAATTATTTGAACTGCGTTATCGAGCAATCAAAAAAATATAATTTAAATGATTACGATCATATTCTTTTTAGCTATCATGGTTTACCCGTTCGACAGGTTGATAAAGTTTATTCAGACGGTAAACCCTGCGATGATCACAAATGTGATGAAGAAATAAATGAAGACAATAAATACTGCTACAAAGCAACCTGTTACGCAACAACAAGATTGCTTGCTGAAAAGTTAAATCTGCCCAAAGAAAGATATACGGTTTGTTTTCAATCGCGATTGGATAAAGATTGGCTTGAACCATTTTCAGATAAGATTGTTGAAGAGTGGGCAAAAAAAGGAGCAAAGAAGCTTCTTGTTTTCAGCCCCGCATTTGTTGCGGATTGTTTAGAGACTACGGTAGAAATTGGAAGTGAGTATCAAAATATATTTAAAGAGCACGGCGGAGAAAAAGTTCAGCTTGTAGAAAGTTTAAATGATCATCCAATGTGGATTGATGCATTAAAAAAAATGATTTTAAAAGAAGTGTAGGAGATTTTTATGGATAAAGATTTTATTCCCCAAACCGGAAAGATGATAACTCATCAAACAAAAAAACAGTTTAGGAAGGTTAAAAAGATTTTAAATCCGTTACAAAAATCTAAACCCAAAGCTAAAAAAGTTGGACTTTCACCTGGAACACTTGTTTACACCGGTGAGAAAAGAAAAGATGAAATTAAAATCACACTGTTTGATTATAAAGCAGATTTTATTGCTGAAAAAACTCTTGATAATATTGAAGAAAGTTTTGACTGTAAGGATTCTGATTTAACATCCTGGATAAATATTGATGGACTGCATGATTTATCAGTCATCGAAAAGATAGGCAAGCAGTTCGATATCCATCCGCTTGTGCTAGAAGATGTTCTTCACACCTCCCAAAGACCAAAGGTAGATGACTATGAAAACTATCTTTACATAGTTGTAAGAATGTTTGACTATAACACTGACAGAAATGAAATTAGAAACGAACAAGTAAGTTTTGTTTTGGGAAAAAATTATCTTATCACTTTTCAGGAAGATACCGGTGATGTTTTTGATACTGTACGAGATCGATTAAGAAAAGGCGGTCCGCAGATGAGAAACGGAGGACCGGATTATTTAGCGTATGCACTTATCGATGCAATTGTTGACAGCTACTTTCACATTCTTGAACAGATTGGTGATGAAATTGAAGAACTTGAAGACAGAGTAATTCTTAATCCCGAACAAAGTGATCTGCAGTCAATCCATAACCTTAGAAGAGAGATGATATTATTAAGAAAATCTGTTTGGCCCTTGCGAGAACTATTATCAAGTTTGCAAAGAAATGAAAATGGAATTATTAGACATCAAACACAAGTTTATATTCGTGATGTTTACGACCACACAATTCAAATTATAGATACAATTGAATCTTACCGCGATATGGCAATGGGAATGCTGGAAACATATCTTTCCAGCTTAAGCAACAGAATGAATGAAGTGATGAAAGTGTTAACAGTAATTGCAACAATTTTTATTCCGTTAACTTTTCTTGCCGGTGTTTATGGAATGAACTTTAAACATTTTCCTGAATTACAAATTGAGTGGATGTATCCGTGGGGGTTCTGGGGCTTTATTATTATTTGTGGGGGGCTTATGTATTTTTATTTCAAACATAAAAAATGGTTTTAATAATTTTTATGTCAATTAATTTTCATACGCTCTATTTAATCTGTCTTCTTTCTTAGATGACCACAAAGTTTTTGTGAGTTTTGATAAAGAGGATGCTTATCAACTTGCTATTCATCATAAAAAGATTATATTACAACTGCGCACTTATTTAATGATAAGTTTTTGAGGAAGTTCAAAAAAGGTTTGAAGCCGGAAATCGGTTTTAACTTAAATCAATCTCTATAAAAATTTTTTACCGCTTCTTTTGAGTTACAACTCTTTATCACTCCGGTTTCATTAATCGTAAACAAAATTATGTTAAATTGATTTGATGGAGAATATTATGGAAAAATATAATATCGTTATTGCTGGCAATGGCGAACCCGCACTCGTTTGTACTTTATCCGCACGACACACTTATACTGATAAAAGTATTGCAGTAATTAAAACAGATAAACAGAATAACATTATCGAAGAACTTATCAATTCTGTTTCAGGCGGATTAAATCAGATGCTAAATATTTTTTATGATGATATTGAAAAAAAGGATCATAATGTTCTTCATCTAAAAAGCGGTAAAACAATTGAATACGAAAAACTTGTTCTTGCAAACGGCTCTCGTGCAATCGAACCCCCGATTGAAGGAATACAAAAAAATGGTGTTTCGCTTATCAATATAGATCCGGAACAATTGCGTAAGATTAAAAAGGATGCGCTTAAGGCTGATGATATTGTTATTTACGGCGGCGGATATATTGGTGTTGAGTTGTGCGATGAACTTTTACGTGCAGGCAAACACGTAACAATTATTGAAAAATCAAAAAGGTTAATGCCCTCATCTTTTGATTCTGATATCAGCCACAAGATAAAAGAAGTTATTGAAAATCTTGGAGGTAAAGTAATTTTGGATGCGAAAATAAGAAGTGTTATCGGTGTTGATGCCGTAACAGGTATAAAGCTTAGCAACGATGATATAATTAATTGTGATTTTCTGATGATCTGCTGCGGCTCAAGACCGAATGTTGAAGTTGCTGAAAAATTAGGAATTATTTTTGATCGTGATAGAGGAATTTTGGTTGATGATTATTTTAGAACTTCGAATAAAAATATTTATGCTGTTGGTGATTGTGCTGCGAGGGATGATTTTTTTGCAAGCGATCTTTCTAATTTTTTAATGTATAACTCCAAAATGGAAGAAGCAAAATTACTTGGTGCAAATCTTTATTCTATAATTTTTAATCGGGGGAAAACGATAAGCGATCTTTCAGAAAAAAGACATATAAAGGACAGAATTAAAACTGAACTTAAAGAACTGGAGATAACAAATATCACAAAAGATTTTATAGCTTTGCCAAGATTGTAGATCAGAATGGGAATTTAGCACAATGGCAACAACAACAAAATGCAGTGTTTGCGGCAGCAGTAAAATATATAAAAGTCATCATCAGCAACGGGCTGCAAAAAAGCCGCAGTAAACAAACACGATCTTATAAGGTAAAATAGTTTTACTAAATTTTTATTTTGATCGGTTGCCTCTCTATATTTGCCTCGTACAACGATAAATTTTCATATCTATTTCTAAATATTATTTGGATAAAACTAAATGGCAGAAAATAAAAGACCAAGCTGGGATAAATATTTTTTAAAACTTGCAATGCTCGCTTCTGAGCGCGCAACTTGTCCGCGTATGCATTGTGGATGTGTGCTTGTAAAAGATAGATTTGTACTTGCAACGGGTTACAACGGCTCGCTTCCTGGTCAGCCGCACTGCGAAGATGAAGGCTGCTTAATTGTTGATAACCATTGTGTGCGAACAAATCATGCCGAAATAAATGCACTGGTTCAGGCAACAAAACACGGGGTTAACATTGTTGGATCTACTGCATACATCACAAATATGTCTTGCACAACTTGTGCAAAAGCATTAATTGCAGCAGGAATAAAACGAGTAGTTGTGTTTTCAGATTTTCACGATACTCTTGCTACACAATTTTATTCCGATGCTGGAGTAGAAATTGTAAAAATGGAAATGCCTGATAAGGAAATTCAGTATGATTTGATGAATTACTCATCCGCCAAGAAAACATTAAAATCTAATTAAACTAAAGTTTTTCTAAAAAGTCATTTCGAGCGAAGGGAGAAATCTTAAACGATATATAAAAAGATTTCTCGTCTCAGAACTCAACGAAATGACCCAAATGATATTAATTTACTAATAAATGCTTTTCGATATTCTTTTATCAAAACAAAACCTTACATATTCTGGCTGCCGCTTTTAGCAATTATCTTTTGGGGGGCATCTTTTATTGCAACAAAATATTTGCTGGACGAACTTACTCCCGAAACAATTATTTCAATGCGAATGCTTCTTGCTATATCACTTCTGCTTGTGATCGCAATATTTCAAAAAAGAGATTTTACAATCCATCTAAAGAGTCATGGTTACATTTTTATTCTTGCTTTAATTGCTGTTTTTCATTTGTGGATTCAAGTAACCGGAATGAAGTTTACAACAGCATCAAATACAGGATGGATAATTGGAACAGCGCCAATTTTTATGGCAATACTTGGATTGATTTTCTTTAAAGAAAAATTAAACTCATTAAAAGTAACGGGGATTATAATAGCCACATTAGGACTATTTTTACTTGTAGGTAAAGGAAATATTACAAACATAGATTTAATAGAGAATAAAGGCGATTTGTTAGTTCTCTCAAGTGCCTTTACATGGGGAATCTATTCGATGGTTAATAAAAAAATCTCACTTAACTATTCACCATTGATGACAATACTTTATCTTTTTATAATGATGGCAATTATTATAGTACCATTTACAATTAACGAATCAACAATAAAATCAATAATCAATCTTTCTTCAGTTGGGTGGATTGCTATTTTATTTTTGGGTTTGCTTTGCAGCGGTGTAGCATATGTAATCTGGGCTTATGCATTGCGGGAAATGGAATCAGCAAAGGTTGGTGCGTATCTTTACTTTGAACCTTTTGTTACAGTTATTGCCGCCTGGATTCTTCTAAAAGAAAACATTACTTTGCTAATGATACTAAGTGGATTAATTATTACTGCCGGTGTGTTTTTAGTTAATAAGGATTAAAGGGTCCTTTATAAGTTGGAACCATCACAAAAAAAAATATTACTTATTCTTGATTTAGACGAAACTCTGATCTTTTCAACTTCAAACAAGATTGCAAAACAAGAGGATTCTACAATCGATGAATATTTTGTTTATAAAAGACCTGGACTAGATTTGTTTTTAAATACAATTTTAGCTGATTTTGAAATTGCGATTTGGACATCATCAACGGAAGACTATGCCGAAGAAGTTATAAAGAAAATTTTCCCACAAGATTATCCTCTTTCTTTTGTTTATGGGCGCACAAAATGTACACTTACCTTTCTCCGCGAACAAAACGATTACACATATTCAAAAAATTTGAAAAAATTAAAACGCAAAAATTATAACTTGGAAAAAATTCTTATCATTGATGATAGTCCCGAAAAACTGAGAAGAAACTATGGAAACCATATAAGAGTGAATCCTTTTGTGGGATCAAATAAGGATATAGAATTGTTTCAATTAATTAAATATCTGGAGAAGATTAAATTAAGTGACAATGTTAGAAGTATTGAAAAAAGGTTATGGAGGGCTGATATTAAATGATTCTAGATTCTAACAGCAAAAAACCAAATATAGAGTATCCTTGTGATTGGGATTATAAAGTTATCGGGACCGATGTTGATAAAATGATTAAGATGATTGAACAATCTGTTGAAGGAATGGATTATAAAATTTCTTCTTCCAACGTAAGTTCTAAAGGAAAATATTTTAGTCTTAACTTAACTGTGTTTGTATCTTCAGAGGTTATTCGTGATATAATCTTTGCAAAACTTAAAGCAAGTGAATTTGTAAAGATGGTTTTGTAATTAAGCCAAGCCCCCCAAAACTTGGATTAGTAATACAAATTTGGATCAACATATTTTTTATAAAGTGGAATAACATCCTGATTAAATAAAATCTTAACAGATTGCTCACCTATAGGAAATGTAAACTCAAGAGTCTTTGCTAACTCATTAACAGGAAAAAACACTTTTCCAGAAATACTTTCATTCGGGTATAGCGTTGTTTTTCTAAGTGCAAGCATTTCCCAAATGTAAGATGAGTTATCAAGCGAATTGCTAATATTGTTATTTTGGATATCATCAATCAATTGATCTTCTTTCATTCGCTGAGCTTGATGATCAATTTGCCGGGACAGTTCAACATCATTAGTAACTAATGCTTTTGTCTGTCCGGCAAACTGCAAAAAATATCCCAGTGAATAAACCATTGCCTGCGTTTCCATATTATTTTGATGAATCAACTGAAGCTTTTGCAATTCAAGTATAACTTTTTCGGGATCGGTTGCTGTTACAGCAGCAACAGATTCACCCCGCTTAATCGAACCGCTAATCATTTTATAACTAAACTTCTCCGGCTCAACCAGCATTTTTTTATCTGAATAGTTTATGATATCTACATCAAACATGTAATCATTATTAAAAACTTTGTCAAATGAAATTGTGATAACAATTGAATCGTTATCAAGAGTGAGCAATCTCTTTGCCCTTATACCACTCACTATTTTCTGTTTGAGGTTTTAAGTTAAGAATAACATTTTGTGAAGGTGAACAATTTGTAAATAATATGGGAAGGATAGACGAAAAAATTAAAAAAATTATTTTGTGTGGTTGCATGTTCTCACCTGTTTTTTTTGATGAGTAACAATTAAGATGCCGATATTCGATTGCGAATAATAAACCAATTATTAAATTAGAAAGTTTTGTTGTAGAATAAATTAAGCCTGTTATGTTCACAAAAAAGGAATAAAGAGTGCTATTTATTTCAAACAAATAAAAAAGGGATACGATTAATCGTATCCCTTTAAAAAATAATCTTAAAATATTTTAATTATTCAATCTCTAAATCGTCCTAATCAACTTTCTTTAAAACCATTTTAGTTTTGCCGCTAACAATTGTAAGCTTCATTTTATCAATGCTGTATGCAACTGTTTTTTGATTGAGTGCATCTATAACAGCTTTTTCAACCTTCATATTTGGGCAAGCCATTAAGGTACCCATTAAAGCGCCGAAAGTTATTTGGTTGCCAACTACATTTATACTGCCGCCGATGGTGTTACATCCTGCGTGTCCGCTAAATCGCATTTCGGCTAAATTAAATTCAAATTGCGGCATGCCTTTCATAAGTTTTTCCTTCTTAAAGTTGATGCCTGTCATTTCTTCCATTACATAAATATCGTACAAACGGTTATCGTATAAATAATTTCCGCATCCATCATACGTTGTATAGTTAGCATCTTTTGATCCTTTGTATTCTACTCTAACTTTATACGGATGTTTTTCACCCGACATGTTATCCTCGCAATTATCTCTTATAACAGTAACAACAAGTTCGCCATTTTCAGATTTTGCCCGATACAAAGTAACATCGGAATCCTGAGCTTTAATTCCTTGAACAGCAGGGGTTGTAATTTTTATATTATCAGTTGTTTCAAACTTCATTGACTTTTCAAGATCAATTTCAAGCGTCCAGTTTGGTTCATTGCCCCTTGCAATAAAATCAACACCTGCTAAAAATTTATCCTGATAATGTTGTGCGTTTAACTGAACATGCTCTTCAACCGGTTCAACATCTTTAATTTCTTCAACAACTTGAATATCTTTTACAGTAGTTGGATCTTTATGCAAAAGATATTTTTTGCCTGAAGAAGATTGGTTTATGTTTTCATCTTCATCAAGCAGAATAAGATATTTTCCCTCAATCAAAAATAGATTTGAGGCTTCGGAGCCATCTACATGAATGATTGAGTCTGAAACAAAACTCCAATTACCTTCATCGATTATAAGTTCATCACTTTTACCTTTGTAAACAAATTTTTGTACGAATGTAAAATCATTTTTTAAGTTCAATTGGAAATCAATTTCATCACAATCCTCACACGGTAAAACACCGAGCCAAATTCCATTAGACAAATAGGTAAGTTGTTTTGTGTCCTGAATAATTTCGGGTGCAGAAGAGCATCCAGCTATTATTAGAGAAACTAGGGCTGATAAGAGTATGATTTTTTTCATAAAACTTTCCTTAGTTGTAATTTCACATTTATTAATTAGTTATCCGTAAGAATTTATAGTTTTATTTGATTTTTCAAAAACTATACCGTAACAATTTTTGGTGATAATGATTAAAAAGTCAATTAAAAGTTAATAATCCAGAGAATAAATACTATTTCGGTGATAATGGCAGAAAAATATTACTTGTTGATAAAATTATTTGCACCCTTTTTTGGTTGGTTACCCGTTAATTAAAACTCTGAGGAATCCAGAACCTTGAAGCTTTGGAACATTTAAAAGAAAAAACGCATCCCGTTGCCAGGATGCGTTAATTCAATTGAGGCTTATGAAAAATTAAGAAACAGAAACTAATAATTCTTTTTCTATAGCTTCCTTTATTGATTCTTTTGGAAGTGCACCGACTGCCATTTTTGGCTGTCCTGTAGTTGGGACAAAAAGTATAGATGGAATGCTTCTGATTCCAAAAACGGAACCAAGCTCTTGCTCTTCGTCTGTGTTAACTTTATAGATGTTAACTTTTCCTTTATACTCTTCAGATAATTCTTCAAGTACGGGTCCAACCATTTTGCAAGGTCCGCACCATGGCGCCCAGAAATCTATAATTGCAGGAAGTTCGCCATTGAATTTCCAATCCTGATTTTTTTCGTAATCAAAAACTTTAGTTAAAAAAGTTTCTTTTGTTAGTTGCTCTGTCATTTAGTTTGCCTTTCTTATGATTTTTTATTCTTGCTTTATTTGTCATTCCGTCCGCCGTGGCGGATTGCTGCGGAATCTATTTGGTGCGCCAGATTCCCGCTTTCGCGAGAATGACGACAATTAAACTGCTTCTAAAACTTTTTGTAATTTGCTTTTTACTTCTTCTGCAACTGTTTTCATATTCGGATTATCAACTATGTGAGCCATAATGTTTGGATCAAAAACAGAAATAACTGTTTTATTTTCCTTTTCATAAACGATTACGTTGCACGGAAGCAGCAATCCCAATTCTTCTTCAACCTGCAAAGCACTGTGTGCAAGCTTTGGATTGCAAGCGCCAAGTATTGTGTACTTTTTAAAATCTACATCAATCTTTTTCTTTAAAGTTTCTTTTACATCAATTGTGGTAAGAACACCAAAGCCTTCTTTCTTAAGTTCTTCAGTTACTTTTTCAATTGCTTGTTCAAAAGTGTAATCAGTAGCTTTGTTAAAACCGTATTGCATTATTTTACTTCCTCTTTTTTATTTTTATTAAAGATGGATTTCCAATCAATAAAAAGAAATCCTGCAAAAGCGCCATACGCAGTGCTAATAAATGGATTACCGGTAATTGGGCACCCTCGATCACATCCAATGTAATAGTAATACGCATATCCGGCTACCGCACCACCAACAACTGGTAAAATGCGTTTAGTCCATTTCCAAATTATCTCAAACCTGATGAATTCCAACGAATCATTCCTCCGCTCAAATTACTAGCGTTAAATCCTAATTTTTTTAGTTTAGATGCCGCTGTTAAACTTCGGCTTCCGGTCTGGCAGTAACAGATAATTTCTGCATCCTTAAACTTTTTCAATTCCTGTTCCCTGTCTTTAATGCTTGTAACAGGAATGTGATATGAACCTTTTATAGAACTTTGTTTTCTTTCTTTATCAGTTCGCACATCAAGAAAAACAACATTTCGCTCTTTCTTTACTTTTGTTGAAGCATCAACAGGTGAATATTGTTTTATAGATTTAATTAAATAAACCTTTTTACCAACATAATAGATAATGAGAGCAATAAGTATGAATAATAAAATTTGTTCTGTTGCCATAAGCCTTAATTTTTTCTATTTGTTTGATAAGCAATTTAAGAAAAGGATTCAGAGTTTTGTGTGATATAAAATCTAAATTTTACAACAGAAAAGAGGTGATTGGATAACGATATTACCAATCACCTATAAAAGTAGAAAATACTTAAACTTCTTTTACATTTAAGAATTTGTTGTAAACCCACATCAGAATAGCCCCGAGAATGCCTACTAATCCTATTACAAAAAATACCAGTTCCGGCTGATTCGCTGTTGTTGCAAATGTTTGATAAAGCTATCCGCCGAAAGTGCCGCCAACCAAGCATGCAATAGCAGTTGGAAGAAAAGCAAATCCCTGAAATAATGCCGCTTGCCCTTTAGGCGAAAGATCTGCAAGATATTTATAAAATTTTGGCGCTTGTGTTTGTTCGCCAACAGAAAAAAATGTTTGTTAAAATAGATTCAACATCTTGTCCCAAAGTTAACTTATCTTTGTCGGTGGGATTGGGTTATTAACATTTTGTATCTGCGGGACATATTTAAAACTAAATTAAAAATTAGTTACAGAGGGGCGGAATATTGGTAGAACCAATGTGAAACGGAAAATTACAAAGTTCCGTTAGGAACGAAATATTTATATTTTAGACAGTTTTGCCCACCACATCACACACAAAAAGTAAATGTATTTAGTATTTGGCTGTTTCAATCAATAAATTAGCGTTAAGTTTAGGAATGATAATTGTTATAATTATTTGCAGAACTAATTATATAAATTGAATTTTAGATGAATAATTTTTAAACATACACAACCAATAAAAAAAGATTTTTATGAAAACATACTTAATAACCCTAATACTGATTACCACAATCGTTTCAATAAGTTTTTCCCAAAAGAAAAATGCAGTTATATCCGAATTAAAAAACAATGAAGTTAAAATAAAACTACACAGGCTTATCGAGTTTAAAGACTCTGATACAAAAAGCGGATATAAATTTTTAGTAGCAGATATTACAATTGAAAATATTTCTGATAAAAGCATTCAAATGGGTGCTGAATACACAATGAGTATTACAATTAAGGATGATAAAGGAAACGAATATCGTTCCGGTTTAAAGGGAGAGGGAATTGTTTCAACCTATCTAACTAAAGGCGGCAGTGAAGATCAGGATTCTAAAGCGCACAATTTATGTTTTAGCGATAACTTTCCTGTAAAAACAAAAGCAAGATCTTTACTCTGCGGATTTAAAGTTCCTATTGATTCAAAAATTATATCTTTCGGTGTGAAGAAGAAAAATTTATGGAGTACGGTTAAGTAAAAAAATAAAATACAATTAATTACAAAGGCGATTCTAACCAATCGCCTTTTTCATTTCTTAGAAAACCCTTCTTTAATTCCATTATTTGAAAAATATCACTTTGTATTTAACAATTAATAAGTTGGTTTAATCAACTTAAACACAATATTAATATTTAATTGAGTGGCATAGTTTTAGAAAAAATGTTGTGATTTAATTTCTTATTTATTCAATGTTGCTAATTGTAAAACTTTGTAGAATTGATTGTTTATGAGTTCAAAAACGTTTCATGGTGGTGTCCATCCCAAAGAATATAAAGAACTTACCGAGCATCTTAAGTTTGAATATTTTCCGCTGCCCGATCAAATTATTCTTCCACTTTCTCAGCATCTTGGTAAAGAAGCTTCTGCACAAGTTAAAAAAGGTGATGAAGTTTCAGTTGGGCAACTTGTAGCAAAGGCAGAAGGTTTTGTTTCTGCTCCTGTTCATACTTCTGTTGCGGGAAAAGTTATAAGTGTTGGCAAAGAACAAACTTCAAGCGGATTTCCAAAAGATTCAATTGTAATTAAAACAAACGGAACATTTGAATCAGAAAAATTTCTTTTAACTGCACTTAATCCTGAAACAATTACCCCCGAAGAAATTAGAGAAAGAGTTGCACTAGCCGGGATAGTTGGTCAAGGCGGCGCAGCATTTCCAACTTCAGTAAAACTTTCTCCACCAAAAGATAAAATTATTGATGTTTTAATTCTTAATGGATGTGAATGTGAACCATATCTTACTCGCGATTACAGATTTATGGTTGAGCGCCCGGATGATTTGATATCAGGACTAAAATTAATAATGAAAGCTCTCGGTGTTAAACGCGGAGTTATTGGAATAGAAAACAACAAGCCTGAAGCGATTAAATTGCTATCAAATAAAGTAAAGTATGAACACGGATTAGAAGTTGTATCGCTAAAAACAAAATATCCGCAAGGCGCCGAGAAGATGTTGATAAAAGCTGTAACGGGAAAAGAAGTTCCTCCAGGCAAATTGCCAATGGATGTTGGAGCAGTTATTCAAAACATCGGAACTGCAATTGCTATCCACGATGCGATAGTTAAAGGTGAAGTTTTAATAACTGCAGCGTTAACAGTTTCCGGCAAAGGAATAAAAAATCCCAAAAATTTAATCGTACCGGTTGGAACAACAATACAGAATGTAATTGATTATTGCGGCGGAGTAACAGAAGATGCAGTAAAAATTGTTGTCGGTGGTCCAATGATGGGAGTTGCACAGTTTGATTTACATGCTCCTGTTATGAAAGCAACATCCGGAATTTTAGTTTTAACAAAAGATGAGGTTGCAGAGAATCCCGAAACAGCTTGCTTGCGATGCGGACAATGTGTTGACGTGTGTCCTTTAAATTTAATGCCGACAAAGCTTGCAAGATATTCGCAACTAAACAGATTTGAAGATGCAGAAGGAGCAGGAGTAACAGTTTGTATGGAATGTGGAACCTGTGCATACACTTGTCCTGCAAACATTCCGCTTGTTCAGTGGATAAGATTAGGAAAACAAAAAGTTTTAGAATTACAGCGCGAAAGGGCTGCTATTAAATAGAATTGTCATTGTTGTCGCATAATTCAAAACTTTAATGTCATTCCCGTGAAAACGGGAATCCAGATTAATTAAAATAAAGTAGATTCCCACTCCAGCCTACCGGCAGGCAGGTTCGTGGGAATGACAATTTTGCTATTGGAGTTTTTGAGACAACCTCCTTTAAAAGAATAAACAGATGCTGAAACGAGTTCAGCATGACTATTATAAAGAAATTTATGGAAACAGCTACAATTACAGAAACAAAGAAATCAATTCACTTTGATTTAACAACATCCCCACACCTACACTCAAAGTGGTCAACGCAAAAAGTGATGTGGTTTGTTAATCTTGCACTCGTTCCGTGTATTGCCTCAGCATTAATATTCTTTGGAATTTATCAAGCACTGATATTGATTACCGCTGTTGTATTTGCCGTTGGCACGGAAGCAGCAATTCAATCAATCAGAAAAAAACAAGTTACATGGTTTGATGGGAGCGCAGCTTTAACCGGTTTACTTCTTCATTAACACTTGCCACCAAATTTTTCTTTATCAGCAACTGCAATTGGTTCCGTAGTTGCAATTGGATTAGGCAAGCAGATTTTTGGCGGATTGGGTTACAATATTTTTAATCCTGCTTTAGTAGGAAGAGCTTTTTTGCAAGCTGCTTTTCCTGTTCAGATTACAACATGGACACAGCCAAACTTTGCAGTTGATGCTGTTACAAGTGCAACTCCGCTTGCAGCATTTAAGTTTGATAAAATTTTAACATCACAAACTCCCTTAATGATAGGAAACATTGGAGGCTCACTCGGCGAAACCTCTGCAATTGCAGTTTTGCTTGGCGGAATATTTTTGATAGCAGTTGGAATAGTTAACTGGCGAATTCCAATCTCAATGATAATTGGCGTTTTTATTTTTGGCGGAATATTCTGGTTAATCAATCCACAAAACCCTTCTCCGCTTTTTCACATCTTTGCAGGAAGTTTTCTTTTCGGAGCAATGTTTATGGCAACTGATTGGGTTTCATCCCCCATTACAAATAAAGGTATGTGGATTTTTGGATTAGGAATTTCTCTTGTGTTAATAGTAATAAGAATATACGGCGGCTTACCCGAAGGTGTTATGTACTCGATTTTATTTATGAATGGATTTGTTCCTCTTATCAACAGATATACAACTCCAGGAATTTTTGGCGCTGTTAAGGAGGAGAAGAAATGAAAGTAACTCACATTGTTGCAGCACTAACAATTATTGGAATCATTGCCGGCGGATCGTTGTCACTGGTTAATAACTGGGCGGCACCAAAGATCGCAGCTAATCAAAAAGCTGAAACAGAACGAGCAATTTATCTTGTTCATCTTGATGGAAAAAGATATGAAGAAATTAAAAACTCAGGATTCGAAGTTTACAAAGTTTTTAATCAAGCAGATTCATCAGTTGGATATTCACTCGTTTATTCAGGAAATGGTTTTCAGGGTAAAATAAAATTGATGATCGGCCTTGCTGAAGATTTAAACAAAATCACTTCGATCGAAGTGCTTGAACAATCAGAAACACCCGGACTTGGAACAAAAATATTAGAGCCATTATATAAGGATCAATACAAAGGAATAACACCTGTTCCAATAATCAAGCTCATAAAAGGTATTGAGCCATCAAATCCAAATGAAGTTCAATCAATAACAGGTGCTACAATTTCATCGCGTGCTGTTGTTACAATCGTAAACGAAGGAATTACAAAATTGAGAGGGATTGAAAGTAAAGGAGCATCGAAATGAAAAAGCAAGTAACGCTCCTGAGAGAATTTACAAAAGGCTTGTGGGAAACAAATCCGGTATTTAAGCAGATACTTGGAATGTGTCCGACACTCGCAGTTACTGTTTCCGCAATAAATGGAATTGCAATGGCGCTTGCCACCACCTTTGTTCTAGTATTTTCAAGTTTGCTTATATCGCTTGTAAGAAAATGGATTCCTAACCAGGTTCGAATTGCATCATACATTGTTATAATAGCAACTTTCGTGACAATAGTAGATTTAGTAATGAAAGCGCAATTTGTGGAATTAAGCAAGGCTCTTGGTCCATTCATTCCGTTAATAGTTGTAAACTGTATAATTCTGGGAAGGGCGGAAGCATTTGCATCAAAAAATAATCCGTTAAGATCAGTTTTAGATGCGCTTGGTAATGGAGCTGGATTTTTAATTTCGCTTTTTGTGCTCGGAAGTGTTAGAGAAATAATCGGGTCAAGAACAATTTTGGGTTATCAGGTTTTACCAAATGCATTTGAACCTTGGTTAATTATGATTTTGCCAGCAGGTGCATTTTTAACTTTAGGTTTGATGATGGGTTTTGCAAATATGTTTATCGAGCGAAAGAAAAATTTAGAACGTGAATCATTGATTGCACAATATAAAAGATCCGGGAGAGAAGAAATTACAGAAGAAGTTTTAAAAGAGGCTGGAGTATAAAATGGAACTACTAATAATTTTTATCTCAGCAGCTTTAGTAAACAATTTTGTGCTGTCATACTTTCTTGGAATTTGTCCGTTCATCGGAGTGTCAAACAAAACTTCTTCCGCAATCTCAATGGGAATGGCGACAACTTTTGTAATGGTGCTAACTGCAATTGTTAGCTGGCTTCTTTATAATTTGATTCTTGTTCCTTACAAATTAGAATTTTTACAAATTCCATCTTTCATTTTAGTTATTGCGGCGCTAGTTCAGTTTGTTGAGATGGTTATCAAAAAAGTCAGTCAACCACTTTACAGAGCACTTGGAATTTTTCTTCCCCTGATAACAACAAACTGTGCAATTCTTGGTTTAGCACTTTTAGCATCAATGAGAAGTTATGATTTTTTAGAAAGTGTAATTTTTGGATTCGGTGCAGGAGCCGGATTTACGCTTGCATTAGTCATTATGGCGGGTATTAGAGAAGAACTTGATTTGGCAGATGTTCCAAAACCATTCCGCGGAGCACCGATAACATTAATTGTTGCCGGAATTCTTGCACTGGCTTTTATGGGCTTTGCAGGAATGATTTAATTTTAGTAATCGTTAGGTGGATTGTAGTTGCTAGTAAGTTGGTTTTTAATTTTGAAATATATTTTTGTTTGACGTTTGTCGTCTAACGTTTGACAATAAAGGAGAATAAAATGATATCACGAAGAAATTTTTTAAAGATTGCTGGTTTATCAACAGTTGCAATTGGAGCCGGATTTACAACCGGAAAATTAACTAGTAATTCTAAATCTATTTATTATGGATTACACGGATTTATTCCAGCTGACGAACTAGTAATAAACAATCTTGTTTCAGCATTTAAGAATAAAGTAAAAAGCAATTCACAGCCGATTGTAATATCTGATTCAAAAATTGGAGAACTAATAAATCGACTTTGATTTAAAATCAAGAAAAGAAAATTTCTCAAACAGCGGATCAATCACTTACAGACTTAAAAGATTAGACAATCAAATTTATTCTGATATAATTGTAAGCGATGGAAATAATTCTATTTATTGCTTTAGATGATTTTACTTCTGCATTAGAAAATATCAGAACAAATATTAAAAACAGAAAAGCACAATATTTCTTTACAGCAGAGTACAATGAAACGGATTTAATTTCTTCAATATTTAAATCAAATAAGAAAGAAATTGTAATTGAGAATGAAAAAGGTTTGGTTGATAGAATTTCTCTTGATAAAAATTATAAAAATATTTTAATCGATGGTCCGCAAGGTAAAACAGGATTAAAAATTGAAAATGGAATTGCACAAGTTCATACTTCAACTTGCAGACATGGAATTTGTAAACACAGTATTGCAAGCGGATTTGGAAATATAATTGCTTGTGCACCAAATAAAGTTTTGGTGAAAGTAGTTTTAGCTTAATTTGAAAAACGTAGTTGCATATGGTGTTTTGCTAATCGTTCTTTTTCTTATTGGATTTTTTATCGCAAGGTATGACAGCGATGAAATCAAAACGATTAAGCGAACTCAAATTCTTCTTGGAACTGTTGTAGAAATTCAAGTTCGTGATGCTGATGAACAAAAAGCTGATGATGCAATTGCACAAGCATTTACTGAGGTAAAACGAATAGATGATTTATTTACAACTTATAATGAAGAAAGCCCTGTTTGGGAAATAAATAATTCAACGGATTCAATTATCTCAGTTGATCCTGAGATCTTTAGTTTAATTGTTCTTTGTGATTCAATCACAAAAATTTCTGATGGATGTTTTGATGTAAGTTTAGATAACCTAACTAAGATTTGGGGATTTTATACTGATGAGCCTCGGCTACCAGCAAAAGCAGCGATTGATTCTGCACTAAAATTAAGTGGTTGGAGCAACATCAAACTTTTTGATGTTAACAAGATTCTCAAGCTTAAAAAAGTCGGATTAAACTTTGGATCAATTGCAAAAGGTTTTGCTGTTGATAAGGCAATGGATGTTCTTAAAAAATCTGGAATTAAAGAAGCGCTTGTAAATGCAGGTGGTGAGATTAGCGTAATTGGTAATGAATGGATTGTTGGTATTCAACATCCACGAGAAACATATGCGATAATTAAAAAATTAAAACTTAATAATTATACCGTTGCTACTTCAGGAGATTATGAACAGTATTTTGAAAAAAATGGAATGCGTTATCATCATCTTCTTAATCCTAAAACCGGATATCCGGTAAAAGGGCTACAAAGTGTTACGATAATAAATAAAACCAACACTTTTGCTGATGCGCTTGCAACCGCTGTATTTGTAATGGGAAAAAATTTAGGAATGAAGTTGATTGAAAATCTAAAAGATACCGAAGTGATGATAATTGATGATGAAGGAAAAATATTTTATTCAAATGGGTTTGAAAAGTTTTTGAAGTAACTACGTATAGGTCATCCCGAACTTGTTTCGGGATCTTAGATAATTTTGAAAGATGCTGAAACAAACCTATCTGCCGATAGGCAGGTTCAGCATGAAAGAGCAGAAGGAAAAACAAAATGGATTTTACATTAATAATAGCAATAGCCACAATGGGCGGACTCGGATTTATCTTTGCCGGCGCACTTGCCTTTGCAGATAAAAAATTACGAGTTGAAGAAAATCCTAAAATTGCAGAAGTAAACGAGGTACTTCCAAATGCAAATTGCGGCGCCTGCGGTAATGCAGGCTGTTACGATTTTGCAGTTAAGGTTGTTAATGGTGAAGCAAAAATAAATGGCTGTCCTGTTGGTGGACAAGATGTTGTCGATGAAATTGCCAGAATAATGGGAATAGAAAGTTCTGCAAGTGTAAAATTAGTTGCAAGAATTCTTTGTAATGGTGGAAACATCGAAGCAGTTAAAAAAGAAGGCGTGGAATACCTTGGTCCGCAAAGCTGTTCTGTTAAAACCATTGTTGCCGGCGGAGATAAAATGTGTTTATACGGATGTCTCGGTGGCGGCGATTGTGTTGAAGCATGTCAGTTCGGTGCAATATTTATGAATGAAAACGGATTGCCTGTTGTTGTAGAAGAGCTTTGTACAGGCTGTGGACAATGTGTTGATGCTTGTCCGCGCGGAGTAATTGAAATTCATCCTGATGACAGAGAATTGTTTGTATTCTGTAAAAATCATGATGATCCCAAACGAGCAAAAGAAGTTTGTAACGTTGCGTGTTTTGGATGTGGAATTTGCGCAAGAAAATCTGATGGCGGAATAGAGATGCGAGACTTTTTACCGGAAATAAATTATGATATACTTGATCTGAGTAAAATACCAATTGATAAATGTAAAACCGGCGCGATAAGACTTATTCATCCTGAAAAAGCAGCAGAACTGCTTAAGCAGGAGAATATAGAAGTAAAAGTAACTTGAAAATTTGAGTCATTCCGAACTTGTTTCGGAATCTTTATTAATTAGATAGATCCTGAAACAAGTTCAGGATGATAGAAAGAAAAATGTACAAAGAAGAGCTTTACGAAGAGGGAATAGTTAAAGAATCGCACGATGGAATTGCTGAAATAGTAATTGCAAATTCAGATCAATGTGAAGAATGCACTGCAAAACTTTACTGCAAACCAGGTAGTTCAAACGAGAGAAGTTTAACAGTTACAGATCCTTTTGGTGCTAATCCTGGCGATAAAGTTAGAGTATCTATTAAAGGGAATAAGATTCTTAAAGTTTCATTTTTAATTTATGGGGTTCCTTTGATTCTTATTCTTGCGGGATTGTTTTTGGGAATGCATTTTTTCGAGGCGAATAAAGAATTGTTTTCAACACTTACTGCTTTGGGTTTAGTATCAATTTATATTGCTGTAATTTTTTTAATAGATAAGAAAAAAAGTCGCGAAATCAGGTCATATCCAAAAATTATTTTTGTTAGCACGCAAAAACACATATAATAAATTTAGAATAAGATTAGGATAGATTTTGCAATTACTTGTAATTGCGAAAAGAAGGAATATTTATTCCACTTACCTTTAAAATACTTATCAATAAAACTGTAGCCCCAATCCACTGAACAGGAGATAGAATATTTCCGTGAACAAAATATTCCAGCACAACGGCAACTAACGGAAAAGCAAGTTCACAAATTGTTGCGATTGATGCGCTTATGTTTTTCAATCCGTAATAGTAAAGAAAAATTGCTGGTCCGCCGGTTGTAAAAGCAATAATAGTAAAAATTAAAATTTGAGTATTAGTAACTTGATTTATTGATGCAATTGTTCCCGATGACAAAACTATTGTTAACATTATAATTGCAGTAAGAGAAAACCTTAAATAAGTTCCAACCTCATAACTAACATTACGCAGCGCACGTTTACTTAACACTGTTGATGAACCAAAACTTGCCGCCGCAAGTAATGCAAACAAAGCAGCAAGAGTCGTTTTACTTCCAGTTTCAAGATTCGGAAAGCTAAAACCAAAGGTCATAATGTATGCACCAACAATTGCAACTCCAGCCCAGATAAAAAACTTGGATTCCAATTTTTCTTTTAAAAATATTCCGGCTAAAGCAATTGCAAAAATCGGCTGCATCTTTTGGATAAAGACAACGATAGAAAGATTAACAAAATCAACATAAAACAATGCACGGGTAATTGCCATCGTACCAATTGCTCCGCCAAATAACGCAACACCAATAAATGCAAGCCAATCTTTTGCTGCCAGAGTTTTTATCTGAGTAAAATATTTTTTAAAAAACGGGGTAAGTAAAAGCGCAACACCCATACTTTCGATAAACACAACAAGTGTAACCGGTAAGCTGTAAAGCGATGGCGTAAGTACAATTCCATCCACTGCCCAAAGTGATGCTGCAATAATCACAAAGAGGGATGATACAATACTTGATTTGTGTTTTGTGTTTTCTGTTTGATTAACTTTATTCAATAACTATCTCAATTATTTTTTAACCGGAAAAACATCCAGCTTAAGTTTTATTACAAGAATATAAATTGCAAAAATTAATGTAAGTGCGTTAGCTAAAATTATCGGATAAGAATTAAGTATTAATCCGTATATCAGCCAGAAAATTAATCCCGCATTTAACAATGAAAATGTTCCCAACGAAATATCTTTTGTGTGCTTTGTTTTATAAACCTTTACTGCCTGCGGAATAAAAGCAACCGTTGTGCAAAATGCTGCCAAATAACCTAAATAAGATTCCATATCTCTCAATTTATTTTGAGGCGTAAACTTATAAATAAAAGTAGAATTATTTTTTAAGTTATTTGCGAATTCCGATTTGGCTGTAAATAGTTAGGAATCACTATTGAGTAAAAATTACCCTTTTTAATCAAAAACTTACTTTTTAGAATTTACTTTGTTTGGAAAATTTGACGGATTCTCAATCATAAAATGGAATAATAATTGCATAAATCCCGAGAAAACAGAATAAGTGTTTTTAATAATTATAAAAGCCGATTCTTAAAATTATTCTAATAAACATATTCAACGATTTTAATAACCAATTTGAGGTAACTAAGTGGAAGACCAATTAATAAAAGAAGTAGTAAAAAATAAAATTGCTGATGATTTTGATACCGATCTTGAAAAGATTGTAAGTAAAATTGTACTTCCAACTGAACTGCCCAATTGGAACAAGGCAGAAACATCATTACAAAATAAGCTTCAATTTGTTTTAAAAAGAGTTAATCTTTCAAAATCTTTTTTGGATGATGATGTTTCTAAATGGGTAAACGCTTCAAACGAAACTTATGAACTTTCTGCACTGCGCACTTATCTGCTTTTAAGCTGTGTTAATATGATTGGAGAAATCAGCCGCACAGATAATCCGATTTCATTTTTATCATGGCTTGACACATCAAATTCTGTAACTACAAGAAGCATTAGGGAAGAATCAATAAGTAAAGCAATTAATTCCGTTGGCGTTGTTGATGATCAAAAGAAAGCTGTTAAACTTATTAAATCAGTTTTTGCACAATATAGATTAACCAATTCTGTTGATTCAAATTATTTTTCTTTCTTTACAGACTCTCTTGATAATGAAACACAAAATGGAATTGCTTCAAATCATTGGATATATCAGGATAATCCATTAGAAAAATGGGCAAATCTGCAAAACGTAAAAGAAGGGTATTCAAACTTAACATCAATAGAAAATAAAAGATTAACAAATTCACGTAAACGATGGGATACATTAGATACAAATCAAAGGTTGTTTGAAGTGTCTCAGTTTCTGGAATTTCTATTTAATCAATATAATTTGTGTCAGGTAAATCCGCCTGTTAAGATGGATAAGGATCCTGTTGCAAAAGTTTGGAAAGATATCGAACAGGCAGTAGGTGAGTATAAAGTTAATTATTTATCAAATTCACTGTTCAATCATATTGGGGCAGATGGTCAGAAATTTAAATTCAATGAAGTTAGATGTGTATTTAAAGAAGAAGAACTAATTGTATTTGAAGGAGATGTTAGAGAAAAGGATAGAGAGCTTTGGCTAAAACGGCTTTCTGAATGGTTAAAAACTAAAATTGATTCTGAAAATGCTGCTGGCGAAACTATCTTTTTAACCCCTAAAAATCAGGCTCTGGTGCTTAGCGGTGAAAATCTTACAGCGCTGCTTGAGAAGTGGATTGATAAAGCAGTAAAAAATATTTTAGATAAAAAATAAATTTTAATTTACAGGATTAATAAAAAAAACCATGATTCAACATCATGGTTTTTTTATTTTAAAATTATTTAGAAATTAACTTTGAGCTAATTTTATTGCTAATCCTTTTGCAGTTGTAAAGTGCGTATTAAAAACTGTAGTTGCTGATTTGGGAATATGAACATCAATTGATGGTTCTCTAAATTGAAACTCAAAGTTTAATTGATTTGGATTTTCTTGCGAGGTTTTTTTTGATTTTTTCTTTTTCATTTCCATGAGCTTAAGAAAAATATTTTTTATTGTGTTATAAAATTTGTGTCGGTAAACTAAAAATATTAATCTATAAATGGAAGGAACATGAAAAATATAAAATTATTTTTTCCTCAAAACACAAAATAAAATTTAAAGTTGTAATAAGTTATTACAATTTTAAAAATAATTGTACGCAATTATCATTCAACAAGTATTTCAATCATCAAATATTTTTTGAATTTTAGAAATGTGGAAAAGAAATAAATCAAATAAAATTATTTTCCATCATAAGTAATATCTTTCAAATAATGAGCCGGATCCATATTTCTTAGCATAACAGGATTTGTATTAAAGTTTTTTTCTTCGCCCGGTTCAAGCATATCAATTGTTGCTGTTGATGGCTGCGCATCAATCAAATAAGTTATAACAATATTGTTTAAAGGTTCATCGGTAATGTTTTTTACAGAACCAGTATAACTTGCAAAATCTCTTGGTTGAATTGTTGGAGCATTAATATCTACACCTTCTCTTGTTTTGTTGTAAGATGCTTTTATTTCCACAGCAACTTTTTCTTTAAAAAAATTATCATAAGCAAAATATGCAGCTACAACTAATACAATAAATATTAAAAACTTTTTCATAGAATTACCTTTTATTTATTTTAAGCCGATTGATCGTTAATTAGCAACACTCATCCACTATAAATAACCGCACATACAAAATTATTTTTATTCAGCAAGCAATGATACGAAATTTGATAAGTATTTTTTTACAAAAAGTACACCAATAAATTATTTACATTCATTAGGAGGCTATATGAATAAAAATGTGTTTTTTAAGTATTTTTTAATTCCAATCGCAACAATTTTACTGTTTTTATCGGTAGGATGCGTTCAGGAGCAGCAAAAAAAGGAAATGACACACAGTGAATTAGTTGAACGCGGTAAACTTTTAGTTACTGTTGGAGGATGTACCGATTGTCATTCTCCTAAAGTATTTGGTCCGCAAGGTCCCAAAACAGACACAACAAGATTTTTAGCAGGATATCCTGCAGAAAATCCATTACCCCAAGTTGATATGAATTTGGTTCAACCTGGTAAATGGGTATTGTTTACACAAGATATAACAGCTGCTGTTGGTCCTTGGGGTGCATCTTTTGCAGCTAATCTAACACCTGATAATGAAACGGGAATAGGAACATGGCAATCAGAAATGTTTGTTAGTGCAATGCGTAAGGGCAAACATCTTGGCGCCGGAAGACCAATTTTGCCGCCTATGCCATGGGAAAATGTTGGAAAACTTTCTGATGAAGATCTTAACGCAATATTCTATTTTCTCAAATCAATCAAACCTGTAAAAAACAAGGTTCCTGAGCCAATAAATCCGAATCAATTAGCTACACTTAAATAAAAAAATTTCCCTGCTCAAAATGTGGCAGGGAATTCTTTTTGCTCCATTACGGTCCAATTAATTATGGCTAATTTTATCCAATAAAAGCCAATTCCTACTATTGTTCATTGATTATTGTTTGATTTTGCTCAAAAAACAAATTGGCAGTGTATTTGTTAAGGCTGATTAAAAAGTTTTATAAACTATAAAATCGGAAAAAAAATGCTGAATGAAACTACAACCGCCTATAGGGGAATAAAAATGGATTTTGAAGACTTTACGAAAGAGATTGTAGGTGATGTGCTAATTGAAAAAGTCAATTTTTCCAGAGCTACCTTTAAAGAAGCTCAGGAATTTAAGGATAGGCTCGTTTACGATATTTTAATGAACAACGAAAAGATTGTGATTGATCTTAGTAGTTGTGAATATATCGATTCAACTTTTCTTGGTTCATTGGTTGTAATCCTTAAAAAGATGGCAGAGAAAAGCGGTGAAATAAAATATGTTATTCCGCAGCCTTCGGCTTTATATCTATTTAAGATAACTGGATTATATGGTGTACTTAATTTATACAGGAACAGAGAAGAAGCATTACAAAGTTTTGCTTAGTATAAAAAAATAAAAGGGAGTTTTTATGGAAACAATAATTTTGTCGGCTGTATTTGTTGTTATAATTGTATTCTGTTATACATTATGGAAATTAGCAGCAAAAGAAGAAAAGAAGGAAATTACAAAGCTTTTTAATTGATTAGACTACACTTAATCAATTAGTTTACTTTGACCGCAGTTAATGCGGTCTTTTTATTTTAAAGGATTTCTATTTTTAACTTATCACTAACCAAACTTTGAGAAACTACTGCTTTTCTTTATTTTTGCCACGCATCCGTAGCTCAGTTGGTAGAGCAGTAGACTCTTAATCTATTGGTCAGGGGTTCGAGTCCCCTCGGGTGTACAATTGACAAATTTTAGAAACAATTAAGTAAAAATTCCCTTACAAAACAAGGGTTTTTTACTTTTAAAGCACTTTTTTGCTTGCACAACTTTTGAATGATAATGACATATAACTCTTTAGGAGACACAATCTTGAAATCATTTTTTTATTTGCTAATAATGACAACACTTATTTATACGTCCGTCTATGCGCAAGATGTTGAAGATACGTTAATGATCTATGGGCGCAATAGGTTTTATAAAACTCATCTTCCTGTGGGATTTAATTATCAAAAACAATATCCGTTAGTTTTTGTTTTTCATGGTGGATTGGGCAACCCCGATTTAATCGCACAGCAAACAAATTTTTCAAAAAAAGCTGATGAAGAAGAATTTATAGTTGTCTATCCATACGGAACAGGTTCGTTTGATAAAAAACTTTTAACCTGGAATACATGGAATTGCTGCGGCTATGCAAATAAAAAAGATATTAACGATGTTGATTTTATTTCCGCGGTTATAAAAGAAATAAAATCTAAATACAGTATTGATGAAAAAAGAATTTATGCAGCCGGTCATTCAAATGGCGGGATGATGTGTTATCTGCTTGCGTGTGAACTATCCGAACAATTTGCAGCAGTTGCTCCAGTTGCAGGATGTATGTTTGATACAAGTTTATGCAATGTAAAAAGTGAAGTTTCATTAATCATTTTTAACAGTGCTGATGATGAACACATTCCATACAAAGGCGGTATTGGAGAAAAATCTTTAGTTGATGTTGAAAAACTTTCTGTTGAAACTACGGTTAATATGTGGATAAATAAATACAACTGCTTTTTAATGAACAAATCAGAAAGTTCTGCTTTTGAAAAAACAAATTATAAAAACAATAATGGAACTGAGATTGTTTTATATAAAATGTTTAGCGGCGGTCACTCGTGGCCAGGAGGAGAAAAGATAAGAAGGTTTGCAGATAGTCCGGTTAAAAATGTATCGGCAACAGATTTGATTTGGGAGTTCTTTAAAAACAATCCCAAACAATAAGCGATAAGGAATCGCTTTATTTCATACTACACATTTAAAAAATGAACATTTAATAATTTACCTAACCATTAAACCAAATAGTTCACAATATCTGTTCTATAAATTATCAAAAAATCAATTTTCTTTAAATTCTTTTAAAGAATGTTTATTATTAATTATCAATAAATATAAAATAGGAAAACTAATGGCGATTGAACAAAACAAAGTTGTTACAATGAACTTTACGCTAACAGATGATCACGGAAACGTTCTTGATTCCACCGAAAAAGACGGACCGTTCTCATTTATCTCAGGAGGTAAGATGATTTTACCGAAACTTGAAGAAGCTCTTAGTGGCATGCTGATTGGATCAAAAAAAACATTGAAATTAGAAGCCAAAGATGGTTACGGTAATTATAATGATGATGCCGTTCAGGTTGTAGGAAAAGAAAATTTTCCGGAGGATTTTGTTTTAGAAGTTGGAATGGAATATATGGCAAGCAATCCTGATGGTGTGCAAATGCCATTTGTAATTTCTAATGTTGATGGCGAAGAAATAACTGTTGATTTTAATCATCCGCTTGCAGGAAAAAATTTAAATTTTGATATTGAACTGCTAAATGTTAGAGACGCATCCGCAGAAGAACTTTCTCACGGACATGTTCACGGTGAAGGCGGACATCATCATCATTAATGTAGAATGCACAATTAACAACTAGAGGATTGGCAATTTGTTGATCCTCTTTTTTTTACTTATTAGATTTTAAAAAATATGAGTAATAAGTTATTAAATACCTTTTCTGAGTTTCAAAATATTATTGAATCTAAAAAAGCAGTTTGTTTTTATTTAAGTACGCCGGAATGCAATGTGTGTAAAGTTTTAAAACCAAAAGTTTTAGAAATGGTTGAAAATGATTTTCCGAAAATAAACTTTTGCTATGTTGATTTGAATGCGGCTAAAGAAATATCGGGTCAGCTTTCTATATTTTCCGTTCCCACAATACTTATTTATTTTGAAGGCAAAGAAACAATACGCGTATCACGCAACGTGCATCTTGAAGAATTGCGCGAACAGATTGAGCGTTATTATAAAATGATTTTCTGATAATTGTTTTAGTCGCGTGTGACCACAGTCCTGCGATTAATGATAACAAAGGAAATTTAAATGAAAAAAATATCGGTCACACTCCTAATATTTTCAATAGTCTATTTTATTGGCTGTGAAAAAGTAACAGATCCAATTGGTGGCGTAAACAGCAATATAACTGCAAAAGAAAAATTAAATGATGTATTGCTAAAAGCACGATTGGATTTTTCAACCGATGCAAAACTTTCTGCTCTTTATGGCTGGAATGTAGATTTAAATGGAAACGTTGATTTACTTAAAACAGATAACGCATTTGTTTATATTGTGCAGTCAAGCCAACTGCAAAGCAATGAGTTTTATGTGCCGGTTTTTGCGGCGGGACCTGTAAAATCACCAATAAACTTTTCAACGATGTTATCATTTATAAAAGACAGCACGGCAGGTAATATTCTAGACAAAATTTTTAATAGACTATCAACACTTGCAATAGATCCTAATGCAAATTATAAAGATAGCCCTGCAATAATAGATACGGCGCTTGTTCATGGTGGAGATATTTTTATTGCACAAAATACTGGAGTTAAGATTGATATGTTTCTGCTGCCAGGTAAATCAATCGACACAACATTAACAATAAATAATTCAGCAGATTGGATTGTAAATTTTAATTCCAATTCTAAGTCCTTGGTTCTATGGATAAACAGCAATAGCGGCGTTGTTACTAAGCTTTCAAGTAATTAATAAACTGGCTCGATTGCAGAAGTCATTACGAATCCTGATAAACTTAACGGCAGATTACTAGCAAAAACAATTTCAGATTTACCCAGCATATCCTTTAAACGTATTTAATCTTCCAACTACTTTTATCTATCCATACTATGAAGCAATCCCGCTCCGCAATTTTTTACAACAGGCAATAGTTAACTTTTATTTTTTAAATATTTCTATTCTCAACTAAGAACCTTTAAAATTATTTAATTATTTTTTGATAACAGATTTATCAAATCTGAAAATAATTTAATCTACTGCTTATTTTTATTTCCAAGGGAGCGTAACATGATTAAACACCAACCACATTTAACTAAATCATATTTTTTGTTAGTGATAATTTCTCTGCTTTGTTGTGCAGCTTCAATTCGTGCGCAAGTTACAACTTATACTGATAGCTGGGGAAATCAGGGCGTTTCTTTAGAAGCGGAAAACTCTGCTAACATATTAATTAATTTTTCTATAACACAATTCCAGCTTGATGATATAGATGTTGATGGCACCATTTTGAAAGCGGCACACCTGCCAGGTGTCTTTTTACCTAATAACGAAGGCGCACCTGATCTTGCTGGTTTGGGAAAATACATAGCGTTACCGCAAGGTGCAGATGCTACTTTTAAAATTATCTCTTCACGAGTAGAAACAATATCAAATGTGGATATTGCGCCAGCTCCACGTATTCCAAAAGATACTGAATCGGGTCCCTTGGAATACAAAAAAAATCAACAACTTTTTTCAAGTGATAGATTTTATCCTGATAGTCCAATTCTTTTATCTTCCAAAACACAAATGAGAGGTGTTGATGTTGTATTGATGGGTATTACACCATTCCAGTATAACCCGGTTAAAAAAGAACTGCGTGTTTATAGAGATTTGAAAATTGAAATTTCATTTAATGGTGGTAACGGACAGTTTGGCGATAATAGATTAAGAAGCCGTTGGTGGGATCCAATTTTGAAAGACGCGCTAATCAACTTTAATTCATTACCGGAAATCGATTACACAAATAAAAATATTTCTGATGCTTTAGATCAGGATTTTGAATATTTAATAATTACCCCTGATAATCCTATTTATTTACCATGGGCTGATTCAATAAAAAACTTTCGTAATTCGCAGGGAATAAGAACAGGTGTTGTTACTCTTACTCAGATTGGTGGAAACACTACAACTGCGATTGAGAACTATGTAAATAACGCTTATACCACTTGGGCTATTCCACCTGCAGCAGTTCTTTTACTTGCTGATTATGGTACAGGCAGTGCAACTTCTAATGGGATTACCTCACCAATTTATGACGATTACTGCAAGTCAGATCATATATATTCTGATGTAAATAATAATAACATGGCAGATATTGTTTTTGCAAGAATAACAGCACAAAACCAATCGCAGCTTTCAACAATGGTGGGAAAGTTTTTAAGTTATGAAAGAACTCCCCCTGTTAATGCTGATTTTTATGATAAACCAATTACTGCAATGGGCTGGCAAACCGAACGATGGTTCCAACTTTGTTCCGAAATTGTTAACGGGTTCTGGCAATACAATCTTGGCAAACACCCTGTAAGAGAAAATGCAATTTATTCAGGAACACCAAGTACGGTTTGGTCAAGTAATCAAAATACAAGTATGCTAGTAAATTATTTTGGACCCTCAGGTACAGGTTACATTCCTTCCACACCGGCACATCTTACAGATTGGGGTGGAAACGCAACAAGAATAAATAATGATATAAACAGCGGTGCTTTTATGCTGTCACATCGCGATCATGGTGGTGAAACCGGCTGGGGCGAACCGGCTTATAGTAATTCAAACCTTAGTGGGTTAAATAACAATGATCTTTCATTTATTCTTTCTATTAATTGTTTGACAGGAAAATTTGACTACAGCGGTGAGTGTTTTGCTGAAGCTTTTCATCGACTTCAGAAAGGTGCATTGGGAATAATAGCTGCCACTGAAGTTTCGTACTCATTTGTGAACGACACTTATTTGTGGGGCATGATGGATAATTTCTGGCCGCAGTTTATGCCTACGGTTGGTACTGAAGGACCGGTTAAAATTTTACCCGCTTTTGGAAATGTTGCCGGTAAATATTTTCTGCAATCATCTAACTGGCCCTACAATACAAGTAATAAAGAAGTTACATACTATTTATTTCATCATCATGGTGATGCGTTTACAACTGTTTATTCCGAGATGCCGCAGAACCTAACAGTTGTTCACAATCCGGTTATTATTAGTGGTCAATCTTCATTTACTGTTACCGCTGATCAATATTCTTTTATTGGATTATCCAAAGATGGAGAATTGATTGCCTCTGCAGATGGAACGGGTTCACCTGTAAACATTACAATCCCTATTCTAACTCCAGGTGAAAACATTCTAGTTACAGTTACAAAACAAAATTACTATCGTTATACATCAACAGTACCTATAATTCCCCCGGCAGGAGCATTTGTTCTTTATGATAGTCATACAATAAATGATTCATCAAAAATCGAAGACACACAGTCTAATAATAATGGTCTTCTTGATTATGGCGAATCTGTAACTCTAAATGTTAGCTTAAAAAATGTTGGAACACAACAAGCAACTGGCGTTACAGCAACTCTTAGATGTACTGATACCTGCATAACTATTATCGATAGTGTTGAAGTTTTTGGTTCATTTGATGCAGGTCAGATTTTATTAATACCTAATGCATTTGGATTTACGACTTCGGCGTTTATTCCTGATCAGCACGTTTGTAATTTTACTGTTGTGGCTAAAGATGCAACAAATGAGTGGAACAGCTTTTTTACAATAAAAGCACATTCACCAGTAATTGAGTTTACCAACTTTACAATTTCTGATCCAACAGGAAATAACAACGGCAAACTTGATCCCGGTGAAACAGCAACATTAAGCATCCAATTAAAAAACACAGGTCATTCAAAAGCTTTTGGTTTAATTGGTAATCTATCTTCAATTGATTCATACCTTACCATCAATTCAAATAATATGCTTTATGGTGATGTTGATACGAATCAAGTTATCACTAAAGATTTCAGTATTACTGCCCTTGCTGGAACACCTGCCGGACATACTGCACAGTTTAATATTAATTTTGCAGGAAATCTTGGTATTACGGGAATAGGTAATTTTAATATTGTAATTGGACAAATACCAGTACTAATATTAGATCTCGATCCAAATCATAATTCAGCTGATATTATTCAGACCAGTGTAACTAACTGCGGAATTAGTTCTACAATGTTAACTGCCTTGCCCGTAGATTTAAATCTATATTCATCAATCTTTACATGCCTTGGTATATACAGCAGTAACTACACGCTGACTGCTGCCGAAGGAACACAACTTGCAAACTATCTAAATGCAGGTGGCAATCTTTATATGGAAGGCGGCGATACATGGTATTATGATACACAAACTACCGTTCATCCTATGTTTAATATAACTGGTGTTGCGGATGGAAGCGGAGACCTTGGAACACTGCAAGGACAAACAGGTTCAATTGCTCAAGGAATGACTTTTACTTACAGTGGTGAAAACAGTTATATCGATCATATTACCGCCATCGCTCCGGCTGTGTTAGTGTTTAATAATGTTTCTCCATCTTATGGAGCAGCGGTTCAGTATAATTCTGGCAATTACAAAACAATTGGCACATCATTTCAATTCGGCAGCCTGGTAAATGGTACATCACCTTCTTTGCGCGATTCCTTAATGATGAGAATGTTAAGTTACTTTGGAGTTGCAATAATTCCGGTTGAGTTAATTTCATTTACTGCTGAACCAAAAGAAAACACAGTTACGTTATCCTGGGAAACAGCAACCGAGTTAAACAATATGGGCTTTGATATTGAAAGAAGTGAAGATGGAACTTCGTTTATCAAAATAGCTGATGTAAACGGTAAAGGTACTACAACTGAAAAACAAAAATATACTTTTACAGATAACCAAGTAAATGGCGAAGGAGAATTATTTTACAGATTAAAGCAGATAGACTATGATGGAACCTTTGCTTACTCTGAAACAATAAGTGTAGAATATTCTGCTGTGCCGTTAGAATTCAGTTTATCGCAAAATTATCCAAATCCATTTAATCCATCTACCACAATTAAGTTTGCTATACCAAAACAAGTTTCAGTATCATTAAAAATTTATGATGCGCTTGGATCAGAAGTAGAAACAATTGTAAATCAAAAAATGGATGCGGGTTATTATAACTACGAATGGGTTGGAACCAAATATGCAAGCGGTGTTTACTTTTACCGCCTAACTGCTGGCGATTTTGTAAGCACTAAGAAACTTATGATATTAAAATAATCCTTTGTTCTGCAGCAATTTGTTATAAAACAAGTTTGCAGAAATAGTTCGGTTTATTTATTTAATCCTTCAAGGTCGTAGAAGACTTTGAAGGATTTTTTATTACTCGAACATCTCAACACGGTATCATTCTTTTATAAGATTAATGCTTCCATCTTCCGGCACTTTAATTTTATAAACAGTTCCGCTTTTGTTTTTTAAAGATGTATCGCGCAGCCAGGGGTTGTAGAGTTTTAGCGTTTTATAATTTACACCGAGTGCTGCCGAATAATCTGCAAAATCTTTTACAGAAGTATTAAGCTCAATTCCACTATACTTAAGCGGCTGATATAAATCTGATTCATTTAAATCATAGCCGTAAGCGGACGGATTTTCCATTATCAATTTTATTGCAATTATCCGGGAAACATAGCGAGAGGTTTCAGAACCAAGAACAAGATTCCAGTAGTTGGTCGTTTTTTGTAAACCACTCCACTTATCAATTCCGCTAATGCCTGCGTTGTATGAAGAAGCGGACATTGTCCAGTTGCCAAACCTTTTATAAGCAGTGTCTAAATATTTACAAGCCGCAACTGTGGATTTCTCAACATCATATCGTTCATCAACTTCGTCTGAAACTTCTAAACCATATTGCTTTGCTGCAGATTTTATGAACTGCCAGTAGCCGGTTGCCCCCGCAGGTGAAACAACGTTTTCTAAATTGCTTTCTACAACAGCAAGATATTTAAAGTCATCGGGAATGTTATTTTGTTTTAGTATTGGCTCGATTACCGGGAACCATCTTGCAGCTCTTTTAATTGCAAGTATTGTTGCCGAGTGCCAATAAGTATTTACCAATATCTCGCGGTCAACTCTTTCATAAACTTCAAAATTTTCTAACGGAACTCCTTCCCCAAAAATTGAAACGTTGTCCGGAATTTTTGGCGAGATTATTTTATAATCCTGCGGAAATTTTCCATCGTTGTTTTCATCAACAACAGCAGATGTGTTATTAGTGAAGAAAATATTTGTTGAGATGTAAAGCATTCCGGCAAGGGTTAACATTCCTGCTAAAAAATAGTAAGCTTTAGATTTTTTTGTGATAGTTCCTTTTAATCGTAATAAAATATTCATCATCAATCCTTTTTATTTTGT
Source organism: uncultured Ignavibacteriaceae bacterium (assembly GCA_963704275.1). Taxonomy (GTDB): domain Bacteria; phylum Bacteroidota; class Ignavibacteria; order Ignavibacteriales; family Ignavibacteriaceae; genus IGN3. Next base: position 54,654 of record CAVPHP010000011.1, read on the forward strand.
GCGGAATAATAAAAAAATGTATTTCAATAACGAAGACAAAAAGAAGTGTTGTTATATTTGGGACAAGAAAACCAGAATCTTAATTCTTAGTTACTCAAAGGACACACGCAGAATTATTGAGAAAAATCTTTTTATGTTGTTTAGAGTTTTAGCGGCAAAGAATCCGCCACAAAAGCACAAAAACCCGAAGAATCAAACAAAGTAAGAAAGAGAAAAAATATGAATGAAGTAAAATCAAATAAAGATTATAATCCTGAAATGCACTCTGCTGAGCATATTCTTAATCAAACGATGGTTAGGATGTTTAATAAGGGTAGGTCATTTTCAAATCACATCGAAAAGAAAAAATCTAAATGTGATTATCATTTTGATCGTAATCTTACTGAGGAAGAAGTTGATACGATTAACAAAAAAGTTAATGAAGTGATCCAACAAGATTTGCCTGTTACGGAGAAATTTTTAAAACGTGATGAGGCACTTAACAATTTCAAGCTTTCTCAATTACCCGATGATGCGGGCGATACAATCCGTATAATTAAAATTGGTGATTATGATGTTTGCCCCTGCAGCGGAGTTCATGTTCAATCCACAAAGGGAATAGGAAAATTTCAAATCATCTCAACAAGTTTTGAAGAAGATGTATTGAGAATAAGATTTAAATTGCCGAAAGAATAAGTTTGACGTTTGGAATGTCAATCGGGTCATTTCGAACGAAGAGAGAAATCTTATTTAAGACTTCTCCCTCCGCCTGCCTGCCGGCAAAGGCAGGGTCGAAGTGACAAATTTCCTTATTGAAATTTTAAAGGACATTTAAATCTACTTGGTTAATATCGTTTCAATTTCATCCATAACTTTATTCATCTTTTTCATTGTTAGTTCAAATGCTTCTGACGAAGTTGGATCAATTCCTGCTTCTTTTATTAATTGTGGGGAATATTTAGAACCGCCGCCTTTTAATATCTTATAAAAATTATCTACAGCGGGTGTTCCCTCATTAACAATTTTTTCTGCAAATGCTGTTGCGTAAATAAGCGAGGTTGAATATTGAAAAACATAATAAGTATATCCCATAAAATGTGGGATGTAGGACCACTCGTATTGAATGTAAGGATCAACAATACAATGTCCCGCATCATTACCATAATATTTTTTTACGATATCATAATAAATATTGCACAAGTCATCACCTGTTAATGGCTGCCCTTCTTCAATTCGTTTGTGGATTTCAAGCTCAAACTCTGCAAAAGATGTCTGGCGGAAAATGGTTGTACGCAGCAAATCTAAATAACTGCCGAGCAAGAAAAGTTTTTCATCCTTTGTTTTTGCATTTGCAACCATATAATTATTTAGCAAGGTTTCATTGATAGTTGATGCAATCTCAGCGACAAAAGTAGCGTAATCTGATTTTGCAAATGGCTGATTAGCATTTGAATAAAAACTGTGCATCGTATGCCCCATCTCGTGCGCAAGAGTAGAAACAGATTCGTAATCATCGTTCCAGTTCATTAAAATATATGGGTGCACATCATAAGCGCCGCCAGTTGAATAAGCTCCACTTCGCTTTCCCTCTGTTGGAATAAAATCAATCCATCTATTATCAAAAGATTTTTTTACTGTTGATAAATATTCGGTGCCCATTGGTTTTAACGCATCCAGAATTGTTTGCTGTCCCTGCTCAACTGTAAATTTCAAATCAACTTTTTTAACAAGCGGAGTGTAAAGATCATAATAATGAAGCTGATCAACGCCAAGCATTTTTTTCTTTAGATCTAAAAATCTATGCAGGGTTGGAAGGCTTTTATTTACTTGTTCAATTAAAGTTGTGTAAATAGCTGGTGGAAGATTATCACCATTAAGTGCAGATTCTAATGATGATTTATAATTTCTGTTTTTCGCAAAAACCCAATCCTTTTTTACTTTCCCAACAAGGTTTGCCCCGAGGGTGTTTTTAAAATCGCCGTAACTATCAAAGAAAGTTTCAAATATTTTACTTCTGTCTTCCCGGTTTTCAACTGTTCTAACTCCAACAAATGAAGAAGGACTTAACTCAACTTCACTGCCATCGGAAAGTGTAATTTTAGGATTTGGTTTTTCGCCATCAGAAAAAATTGAGTAAACAGTATTTTGATTTCCTGCAATCAAACCAAAGCTTGCAAGAATTTTTTCTTCTGCTTCGGATAGAGTATGCGGACGTAATCGCTGAATGTTATCTATGTACATTGAATAAGTTTTCAGTTCCGGTTTTTCATTAAAAAACTTTTCAATCTTTTCTTTTGGTATTGTTAAAATTTCTGGATCAAAGAAAGAAGCTGTTTCGCCAAACTTTGTTCCAACACTTGAAAGTTGTTGTTGCAAAGCTTGATTTTCGGAAATTCTAACATCTTCGTTGCTAAGATTTCCGGCATAGGTTGCAGCTTTATAAAAAGTTTTTAACATCGCAAAATACGAGTTTAATGCATTGAGTAAATTTTGAGAATTCTCACCAAGTTTTCCTTTGTAAGAAGCAAATTGATCAATTTCCGATTCGACTTTTTTAATATCTGCTTTCCAATCGGCTAAAGTAGGATACATATCGGAAAGATTCCATTTGTATTTATCGGGAACATCATTTCGCTGTGGAGCTTGGGGAAATATTGCAGTTGCAATGGTAAGCGTAACAAGAGCGTAAAAAAGAATTTGTTTTTGTTTTGTCATTTCTTCACCTAATAAGTGTAATAAGTTTTTTCCAGCATAAACTTACTGAGAAATATTCTTTAAGAAAAAAAATATGTGATGAGTGGTTAAATACGAATAATTAAGAACCAGGAAATAACCTAACAGATTTGAATGTGATTATTTATATTCCATTTACAAATCAAACTGACTTTTAACTCAAACAAAGGTTGTATAATGAAAAATTTAATAGCAATGTTTTTTATCGCAGTAATAATTTTTAGCTGCACAGAAAAACAAAATCAAAATTCCCCAAATGATTCAGAGGAAGTAACAATGCTCAAAGAAAAGATTGCCAAATTTGTTCCCGTTGAAATACAATATGATGAAACACTTTTAAGCGATAGAGAAAAAGTTGTTTTAGAAAAAATTTATCGCGCATCAAAAATAATTGATGAAATATTTCTTGAACAGGTATATTCAAAGAATGATCAGATAAAAACTGATTTGGTTTCACAGACGAATAATAAAAAAGATCTTGAACCTGAACTTAAACTTGAACTCTTCAACATTATGGCAGGACCATTTGATAGGCTTGAAGACGATATTCCATTTATAGGTACAGATAAGAAACCGCTTGGTGCAAATTTTTATCCCGAAGATATGACTAAAGAAGAATTTGAAAAATTTGTAAAAGATAATCCTAATGATGAAAAGAGTTTTACAAGTGAGTTTACAGTTATAAGAAGAGAAAATGGAAAACTCGTTGCAATCCCTTACAACGAATTTTATAAAGACAAATTAACTGCTGCATCAAATTTGTTAAAAGAAGCAGCAGAGTATTCAGATAATCCATCACTAAAAAAATATTTGCTTTCTCGTGCAGATGCATTTTTAAGTAATGATTATTACCAAAGCGATATGGATTGGATGGATTTGAAAGACAATAAAATAGAAGTTGTAATCGGTCCATTTGAAGTTTATGAAGATGCGATGTTTAATTACAAAGCTTCGTTTGAAAGCTTTCTTACTCTTAAAGATCCTGTTGAAAGTAAAAAGCTAGAAGTGTTTGCAAAATATTTAACAGACATTGAAAAAAATCTTCCGCTTGATGATAAGCATAAAAATTATACACGCGGTTTGGAGTCGCCAATAGTGGTTGCTAACGAAGTGTTTACTGCCGGCGATACAAAAGCCGGAGTTCAAACACTTGCGTTTAATCTTCCGAACGATGAAAGAGTTAGACAGGCAAAAGGCTCAAAGAAAGTAATGTTAAAAAATGTTCACGAAGCAAAGTTTGAAAAATTATTAAAACCAATTGCAGAAGTTGTACTTGATCCCGAACAATTAAAGTACGTTACTTTTGATGCATTCTTTAATCATACTTTGATGCACGAAATGTCCCACGGTGTTGGTCCCGGATTTATTAAAGTAAACGGCAAAGACACTGAAGTAAAAAAAGAGTTGAAAGAAACATATTCCACAATGGAAGAATGCAAAGCCGACATCCTTGGTTTGTACAATAACATTTTTATGATTGCAAAAGGTGTTTATCCAAAATATATGGAAAAAGATATTTGGGTAACTTTTCTTGCCGGTGCTTTCCGCAGTATGCGATTTGGAATTGGCGAAGCACACGGCGGCGGCAATGCAATAATCTATAATTATCTTTTAGAAAAAGGCGGTTTTGTATTTGATGAAAGCACAAAAAAAGTTCACGTTGATTTTAACAAAATTTATCCCGCACTTAAAGAACTTGCAAACGTCGTTTTAATAATTCAAGCTGAAGGAAATTATAATGACGCAAAAGATTTAATAGCAAAGTATGCAGTTAATTCGTCATCGATTGAAATACTGAGAAAAAAACTTGAGATGCTTCCTGTTGATATAAAACCGGTTTTTGAGATTGAAAGACAATTAAACTGACATTAAAATTATAATTCGTTATATTGTTTAAAAATGTCAGACTATTTTCATTTTATTTAACAAAGGAGAACTTATGAGTCATATTAATGATGGAGCTGTAAAAGTGATTGAGATTATCGGAATCTCATCAAAAAGTTTTGATGATGCTATAAACCAAGCATTAGTTAAAGCATCAAAATCAGTTAAGGGAATCACAGGTTTAGAAGTAACCAAACACATGGCAAGCGTGGAAGACGGAAAGATTAAACAATACAAGGTTAATCTTAAACTTGCCTTCCCAGTGATGTGATATTTTTTTTAATTATTAGAAAGGAGCAATAATATGTCTTTACAAGTTAAATATAGTCCGGTTTTGGCTTTGGCACAGGAGCTTAAAGTACAAAACATGAATGTTAGTGAAGAAGCCGGTAAATTGAAGCTAGCCGGAACCACTAGTACAGCGTATGAAAAAAATCAAATATGGGATAAGATAAAAGAGGTTGGCGGAGAAGCACAATCTGAAGTTAGCGCAGATCTTAAAGTATTAAACACAGATTTTTATCACATTCACACTGTTGAGAGCGGTGAAAATCTTAGTAAAATTTCTAAGCATTATTTTAAGGATGCTAACAAGTACATGAATATTTTTAATGCTAACAAAGATCAACTTACAAATCCTGATGTGATTAAGGTTGGACAAAAGCTTAAAATTCCAAATCCTTAAAAACAACAACTAAAAACATTAATCTACAAAGGCGAGTTGTTATGCTCGCCTTTTTTTGATGAAAACTATTTTATTACATTCATTTTCTTAGTTTTACTATAAATGTCGGCTTTAAGTTGATAGAAATACAAACCACTTGTTAAGATTGATGCATTAAAATCTATATTATAAGTTCCCGCAGGTTTTTCTTCATGTAATAGGGTTGCTATTTCTTTTCCAAGAACATCATATACTCTGAGTGTAACATATTGCCTGCTGCTTAATGAGAACTGAATGTTAGTAATAGGATTAAATGGATTGGGATAATTTTGATAAAGATAAAAATCATCTGTTTTTGTAAAATCTTCTTGTATGCCTAAAATAATTTTATCTACTATTACTTTTACAGGAAAATATTCGTGAGATGCTTCTACCCAATTCTCGTTATAAGCATGAAAAATATATTGATTAGAAATTGCATGGCTAGTCAAGTAGGATGCAGCTGTCCGAAGGAAAATTAATCCTGAGATGAAAAAAGAGTTATTTGAAGAATCATTGACTATTTGGACTGCTGAATCCAGCTCGTAAATATGCCACTCTGGAAACATAGAGGTTGCAGAATCAATATTTATATTTTGTTCATATAGGATAAATTCCTCTGGAATATTACCTGTACTTATCTTAAAATTTGTGTTGAAAATTGATGAGTCATCCAAGTTGTAAAATACAAACGCGACTTTTTTTATTATTATATTTTTAACTTCGACTGGAATATTTAGTTTAACTGCAAAATTTGCCATCCAATCTAAAATCAAACCGTTTTGATTATCAAGGAACGTAACTGTATCTGGGAAAACATATAAGGTGTCCTCTACAACTTGTGTATGGACTATTACAGTAAACAAGAATAAGTAAATAATAATTAATAAAATTTTCTTATTATATGGAAAGCTGGATATAATTCTCATAATTTCACTCTGAAAATTCATTTGCAATTTAATGATAACAATATCAATATAGGTGAAAATTTTATTTGACTCAATAAAGAGTATTTATTCCATAAACATTCTCCTCAATAAATTATTATATTCCTAAAAACAATTTTAAAGTGTAGTCCACCTTTAAGGTGGGCTACACTTAAACACAAACTAACAGAAGTAAAAAATGAATATCCAATCCAATTCATCACTTACAGAATTAAACGAGAAACTACTTGCAGGTAAAGCAGCTTTAGAGCAAAACGAGATCGATGATTTATTAATAAATCTTAGAATTGGATTGAATCAAGCGGTAAGTGAAAAGCACTTTGCTTCAGAAGTTGAAATTGAAAACTGGAAAAGTATTTTTGATGGTTTATTCAGCAGTGAACTTGCAAATCCGTTTATGGAAAATATTGATAAGAATTTGTTCTATTCTTTTGGAGAATATATCGCATCAAATTCAAATCGAGCAGACGAGAAAATTGTTTCAATTACTCATAATTATTTAAACTTGTTTCGCAACACATCGTTTCTACAAAAAATTTATGAGGAGCGAAAATGGGATGATTTAATCCATACACTTATTGTGAAAAGTAATTATACGTTTGATATTTTGTTTAATCAGCGTGTTAATCAATACAAAAAGAAAAATCTTTTTAGAATTATAAAAGATGATAAAACTATTGATTTTAGCTGGCAAAAAACATCTGCGATAGTTACTGAATATCGCGCATCATTAAACAACATATTGTTTGAAGTTGAAAGCGAAAACAAAATCGTTGCTTTTCTTTTAGAGAACAGTTTAGACATGGTGATGCTTGATCTTGCATGTTTAACATCTGGAATTGTAAATGCGATGATTCCTGCAAACTCTGTTTCAGAACATATCTCTTATATTTTAAATCAAACTAAGGCACCAATACTTTTTGCTGATGATGAAAAACAATTTGCCAAAATTAGATCAATAAAAAAAGAAACCCCGCACTTAAAAACAGTTGTGCTGCTAAAAGGAAATGCTGCCGAAGATTGGGTAATTAGCTTTGAAGAATTTAAAGCCTTATCAACCGAGAAAAAGATAAACCCTAATATTAAAATTAATCCGGATTCACTTGCAACATTAATGTACACATCAGGTACAACAGGCGAGCCAAAGGGCATAATGTTTTCTCACACAAACATTGTTTACAAAAGATTCTGCCGTGCAATGGCAATCCCAGGCATAAGTGATTCAGATCGTTATCTTGCTTTCCTCCCGTTATATCATACCTTTGGAAGATGGCTTGAAATGACAGGCGCAATTTTTTGGGGTGCTGAATATTGTTTTATGGAAAATCCATCTGTTGAAACCATGATTGAAAATATGCAGCTTGTTAAGCCGAGCATATTTATTTCTATTCCTAAAAAATGGTTACAACTATACGAATACATAACTGCTCGTGTTGATGTTGAAGTTGATGATGATGAAAAAATTAATATAGAAGTTATAAACACCACAGGCGGTAAACTTAAATGGGGATTATCGGCTGCGGGTTTTCTTCCACCGGATGTTTTTAGATTTTTTCAGCGGTATAGTGTTGAGTTAATGAGTGGTTTTGGCATGACTGAAGCAACCGGCGGAATTACGATGACGCCGCCGTTTCAGTATCGAGAAAATTCGCTTGGCAAAGCGCTGCCTGGTATAGAAATTAAACTTGGTGAAGATGGTGAGATTTTAATTCGCGGTAATTATGTAATGTTAAATTATTACGATCAAAAACTTGAAGACACGTTTGATGCCGATGGCTGGCTTGCAACGGGCGATGTTATGCGAATGGACAAAGAGGGATTTATCGAAATTATTGATCGTAAAAAAGAGATTTATAAAAATGTTAAAGGCGAAACAATTGCACCGCAAAAAATTGAAAACCTGTTTCGTGATTTTGAATTTGTAAAGCAAGTTTTTCTTGCGGGGGATCATCGACCGTTTAATACTGTTTTGATATATCCTGATCTTGAATCAGAAAAATCTCCGTTAAAGACAATGAATGAACATCAAAGACAGGAATATTTTTCAACTGTGATTGTAAGTGTAAATAATTTTCTTGCGCCGTTTGAGCGAATACTTGATTTTAAAATTATAGATCGCGCGTTCAGCGAAATACATCACGAACTTACACCAAAGGGAACATACAAAAGAAGAGTTATAGAAAATAATTTTGAAGAACTAATTCAATCGATGTATCAGAAAGATCATCTGTCACTTGGACTGGGTAAGCATGAAGTTGAAATTCCTAATTGGTTCTTGCGGGAAAAAGGAGCATTAAGTCGTGATGTTTTTTTAAAAGATAATGTTTTAACAATCCCTAAACTCCATTCATCCTTAATAATTAAAAGTATTAGCGAAGAAGAAAATATATTTCAAATAGGAAATTATTCTTATCGCATTAATACTAATCAAATTGATTTGCAGGATATTTTAACAAATCCCTTTTACTGGCTTGGCAATGTTGACCTTGTTGATTTTGCCGGACAAGGTATTTTTAGATGGTATCGTAAAACAGAAGCTGAGAAAGACATTGAATTTATTGGACGAATTACACCTATAAAAAATAATGATGAAATTAGGGACAGTTTTTCTGAAATCTTAAATGCAAAAGAAATTTCAATATTAGGTTTACATTTTGCAGCAGTTATGCTTCAATCAGAATTAATAGATGATAATCAAAAAGCAATAAAATATTTTAGTGAGATACTTAAAGATATAACATCAACCCACTACAAACTTGCCGTAGAGTTTAGTTTTAGACCTAAGTTGATAAATGAAATATTGATTCAGCGAAAAATGTTTTTAGCAGCCTTTCAAACAATGCGCAGAGAAAATTTTAGAAAACTACTGCTGTTTTATTCAGAGATCGATTTTAATTTTTTCAATATAGAAATAATAACATCAATTGATAACATTAGCCGCGGCGATGAAAATCTAAAAGAGATCGAATCAGTGATAGAAAATCTTATCTCGTCTTTTACTTTAAAAACAAATTTAAATAAAACATCTATCCCAAAACTTTTTGAGCTTTTATCTAATTACGGTGTTAATCATCCATCAAGTTATGAACGAATAAGAAGATTCTTTTTACAATTTGAACTTTACGGAACTACAAAAGATTTAAGATCACTTGCGCTCAAATCACGTTTAGAGATAAGAAACAAATTCACAGACTGGCTTGGTGAAAATCAAAAAGTAGCGATTGATCTTGAAACAAGCGAAGAATATCGATGGGAAGATGTTTTAATTTTTGATCAGGCGATTCCGGAAAATGATCAAACAATTCTGAAAAATGCAATTAGTAAAAAACAAATTATACGCGAGGCAATTTTCCTATTTTCAGGTAAGGAGTTGATTACATTAAATAACATTCTGCCATCCGGTGTTTGGATAAGTAAATTTTCAGAAACTGAAAGCAGATCAATTTTTCGTGTAACAGTTCAAACAAGATTTCAAGGCGGGTTTGATATCGCAATTCATATAAATCATTCCGAGGCTCCTGAAAAAATTGAAGAAGAAATTAAATGGAAAGTAATTGCAGGTACAGAAGTAAATAACGAAAAGCTTGCTGCAAAAATCGGCGGATTGTGGGAAGATTATAATTTGTGGACAGAAGAATTTGTGGGTGATGAATCTGTTGAAAGATATTTAAGACGCGAGTATAAACGCAATGATGAAGCAACATTTGAAAAGCTTCGTAACCTATGGAAGTTTTTTGTTTGGAATGCGGCATCTGCTTACGTTAAGTTTTGGAAATTATCAGAAATGAAAATGGAGCTTACAGGTACAACTCCGGATGAACTTATTATTTCACCGCACGATTATCAAACAGGCTGTATTATTACTTCATTTTCTAAAAGAAGAAAAACCGAATCAACCCTTGCGTTTATAATGAACTTTTATGAAAGCTTTGTAAAGCAGACTGAAGGAAAATATCCTCAAATAAAAAAAGCATCTGTTTGGAATGCAATTTTTTCGGGAATAATCGAAGCTGAGGGCACTGATATTGGAATAAGCTTGGTGAATAAGTTTAGAAAAGAGCTTGTAAATTCTAATGAAGCGAACAAGGCAGATGTAGTTGCTCGAATTGATTCTTTTATCAGGAATATAAAAAATAACGGTTATCTGCCAAAGCAGTTGTACTTTTCTGTAAAAAGATTTCATCGCTGGTACAGCCTAAACAAAAGCGCATCCTTATCGGCACAGGCAGAGATGATCTACGAGTTATATGAGACTTATCGTTTATTTGATCTTGAAGAACAATATCCGGCGGCTCGCACAAGGTTTTTTTTGGAAACAGTTTTCTATAATTCATCGCAAAGATTTAAGGATGTATTACGCGAACTGGTAAGAAAACAAAGACATCGAAAAATTTCGAAAGAAGAATCTTTAAATCTTATCAATGCATTACATTTTGAATTTGAGCTTGATGAAAAAGAAACGTATTTCATTACTCGTCTGGGCTATCCGCATTTAAAACCATCAGATTCAGCGGCGCTGCTTAGTATAAAATCTGAAATTGCCGCACAGCCAAATCTTGTTGTTCAGTTGCAGGATGATGATGGAAATATTTATACAATTAGAAATCCGATTAATCCAAAAGAAATATCTAAACTTCATCAAATCTATCTTGAAGCAAATCTTAATGTAAACTTTAGACCGGAACATCATTTTCTTGTTGCTGTTTCTGATAGAGGCTTTATTATCGGCGGCGCTTTCTATTATCAAACTGATGAAAGCACAGTCCACATGGAAAAAATTGTTGTTTCAAATCGTTACCGCCGTAAGGGCATTAGCGAAGGATTAATGAATGAATTGTTTAGTCGCATTAAATCTGATAATATAAAATTTGTTACAACCGGATTTTTCCGCCCGGAATATTTTTACAGATTTGGATTTAAGATTGAACGAAAGTACTCCGGCTTAGTTAAAGAACTTTGATGAGATGTGCTGCGCTTTAGGTGAGAAACTATTTTGATGTTTCTAACACAGAGTACAAATTCCACAGGAAAAACTTGCAGGTTTCAAATTTTGTATAAAATGATTTACCAATTTAAAACAAAAATGGAGGCCATCTTCAAGATGAACTCCATAAAAAAAAAGTCCCCGATGTCGGGGTAAAAACATCGGGGTAGTACTGATAATAAGCTTGGGGGAGGACTTATTACCAAGTACATTTTAATTTCTATTGCTAAAATAGTAAGCTATTTTTTAAATGCAAGTGTTTTTGGTTAGCACAATAAAAAAAACTACTAAATTCTCAAAATTGTGCTCTTTCCAACAATTATTGCATTATTTAGTAAAGATCATCCAGACCCTGTTTGCAAAAAAATAAGAAAATTTTTTATCAACGCAGATTTTCAAATTTTAATCCATTTCTTTACTTTCACTTCAAATGTTTTTATCAATATGGAGTTTTAATGAGCAGAGAAATCCACCGCTGGTATAGTCCTAATCTTAACAAAGAAATGGAAATTGTGGTTTACGGGCACTACGGTTACGCATTATTAATGTTTCCGACTGCCGCAGCAGATTATCTTGAATATGAAAGATTTAAACTAATTGATTCAATTGGTGGATTTTTGAGCGACGGAAAATTTAAAGCGTTTTCGATCAACAGTATTAATAACGAAAGCTGGCTTAACAACAGCATGCATCCATCACACAAAGCTATTCGTCATCAGCAGTATAATAGATATGTTATTGAAGAAGTTGTTCCATTCATACACAATCACAGCAAAGGATTGGTTCCGATTATTACAACAGGCGCTTCACTCGGCGCATTACACGCAGCAAATAATTTTTTTAGACGTCCGGATATTTTTTCCGGTACGATTGCAATGAGTGGTAGTTATGATTTGAAAAGCTATTCAAAAGGATACTATGATGACAATGTTTACTTTAATTCGCCGGTAGATTATCTGCCAAGATGGGATGATAATTTTATGTTTGATAATATGCGAAAAGGTAAAATTGTTATCTCAAGCGGGCAAGGAGCGTATGAAGATCCCGGGGCATCAAAACATTTATCAAATATTTTAAACCAGCGCGGAGTAAAACATTGGTTGGATTTGTGGGGGCACGATCAAACCCACGATTGGCCAACCTGGAGAAGTATGCTTCCGTATTTTTTGGGAAAAATTAAATTTTAACATTTATATCATTTAGGGGATTATGAGCTGGAAAAAATTTCTAAAATCAAGAAATAATAAAATAGAATTGGTTGTAACACTAATTTTGCTTGCTGTAGTTTTAACTTCGCTTGCAAATTTTTTAAATTTTGTTGAAGCTCGGCAAGGCGTTGTATTGCCTGATCCAATTCTAAATCTTTTTAATCCTATAGATTTAACCTGGCTAATTTTTGCGTTAATCTATCTTTCACTTATTGCTGCAATTGCTTCATTAATAAATAATCCCAAGCAACTAATGTTTGCAATCCAGCTTTATACGCTAATGCTTGTGGTTAGAATTATCGCAATGTACTTGCTGCCTTTAGAGCCGCCGCAGAAAATGATTATGTTAAATGATCCGTTGGTAGAATTTTTTGGAACGGGACAAACATTAACTAAAGACCTTTTCTTTTCCGGACACACAGCAACTCTTTTTATTTTGTTTCTTGTATCAGAAAAAAAAATATTTAAAATTATTTTTTTGATAAGCACAATAGCAGTTGCAATTACAGTCTTGTTACAGCATGTTCATTATACAATAGATGTTTTTGCCGCTATATTTTTTACTTATGCTTGTTATAAGGTTTTGATAAAATTAAAGACCATTAGATAAACAAAATGAAAAAGTTAATTTTATTGGTATGCTGTTCAGTTTTTACAGACATATCTACAGCACAAAGATTAAAAATCTTTGGTGGAATTGAATTTTCCAAACCTTTATTTTCTGATAAAGAATATTCAAATCCCGGGGCGATAGTAGGGCTTGCTTTGGAAAACTTTTTTGATAAAAATTTTAAGGATATTAAATATGTATTAGAGTTTTCAGTTAACCATGTTCTTACAATCGATACAAGAAGCTATCGAAGGACGCAATTAGGCGATTTAAATGATTACTTAATTGTAGATCAAGAATTTTACTACACCTCATTTGAATTTGCCTTCTTAGTAAAATTTAAAAATTTATTTGGAGAAGGTTTCCCGTTCATTTATTCAGGTTTATCTTTAGGTATTGGAACTCGAGGAGTTGAAAGTAAAGAGCGAAATCCCATTCCCGGTGTTGGTATTATGTATCTGCTTGATTATAATGAAATGAATTATACTATTCCTTTATCGTTTAATACAGGAGTTTCGTATGCGTTAAATGATTATTGGGAATTTGATCTGAGATTTAAAGTTACAAGCCCGATTTTAGACGACGAATATTTTTCACAAAATGTTTACTTTATTATTCATATGAATTTTAATTAATTATGAATGATAAGCTGAGATCTGAAGAAATCTTTTCACTTCAAAAATCTGTTTCTAAAGATTTTATAAAGAGCGATTCCTTATCACTTATTCCTAATAATGATTTTGAGAGACTTGAAGAGTTCCGTAAATATCTTGCAGAAAAAATGAAAGATTTACTTGATAAGAATTACAGTCTATTAATAAACACTCTTTACAGAATTGATATAAGCGAAAAACAATTAGCGGTGCTTTTTTCAAACAAGAATAAAGAATCAATTCCCGAAAAACTTGCTGACCTTATAATTGAGAGACAGATCCAAAAAATTGAGTTCCGCCGGCGTTATCGCGAAGGTAATCTTTAACATTTCAGCGTCAAAAACTGTAAGTAAAAATTACATAGTGTAAAATTTTGTTAAATTGAAATTTATCCGCACAATACCTAATTTCATCTTCAAATATTACACAATTAGTTAATTTTTTCGATAATATAGGCATACTTAATAGGAGCCATTATGGGTTTGTTTGAAAATAAACGACTACGCGAATTAGAAATAGAAAACGAAGAACTTCTCTTTAGAATTAATAGCATATCGGAGAAGGAAGATAACGTGCGCAATCTTAATGATGTATTAAAAAAGATGCGTATGGAGGTTGCTGATTTAAATGAACGCAAACTTTCTTTAGCCGGAGAAATTGAATCATTACGCGAACAGAAAAGACAAAACAAAGCTGATATCGAAGGATTTAACAAAGAAATTCTTAACCTGCGCCAATTAAAACTTGAAGAACAAAATACCCTGCTTGATTATTCCTCACGCATTGATCAAATAAAAAATCAAATCAGTAAGAATGAAAACCATAGAGATATTGAGATCGATTTTGATAGCGATGATATAACTGCTAAAGTTAATAAACTTGCTGTACTCAACAAGGAGTATGATGAACTTAGTGATAAGATGTTTGCTGCCGAAGAAAAGATTGATGAATTAAACTCACTTGAAGATGAATTGAATGAACGTATTAACGAAAAGAAAAAAGAACTTGAATCATTAAATAACGAAAAGCTAAACAAATCCTATAAAGAAGCACACGATGTTGAAGATAAGATAAGCGAATTAACGAGTGAGCAGCATAGGGTACTGAATGAAATCCACGAAAAAGAAAGAGAGATTACAGAACTCAATCAAAAACTTTTTGATTTAAAAGAACAAGAAAATCATTCTACAAGTTTAATTAAAGAGTTGAATGAAGAAGTAAACGAAAAGAAAAAACAAGCAGATTATTTGGGATCAAAAATTTCTGATCTTTACGAAGAAGAAGAATCGCGCAAAAGACAATTACGTGAATTGGTTAGACAGGCTGATGATCAAAAACAAAAGGTTGAAGCATTACAGGAGCGAATAAATAATCTTGAAGATGAAGAACACAAAAAAAGATCAGGTCTTGCAAAAGTTTTTGATCAATTAAAGTTTAAAGAAAATGCTTCTGAGGAGAAAAAACAGAATCTTGAAAACCTCGATAAAGTCGGTAAGGAAAGACTTCATTGGATTGAAGAAATATCGCGTGAAGCAAAAGAGCAGGAGCTAAGGTTAGATGTTATTAAAGCAGAAATTGCCAGTTTGTCTGGTGAAGAGGTGTCGCGTACTCAAAAAATAGCAGAGCTTAATGAACAAGTGCAGCTTAATGAAACTTTGTTGGATCAAAAGCGAATACGATTTAGAGAACTTGAGCTAATGGAACAGGATAGAATTGTAAAGATTGATAAGCTTGCAGAAGAGCTTAATTTACAGGAATCAAAATCGGATGATCTTAGGAAGGAACTTCAATTCTTGGTTAATGAAATTGAGAATAAAAAATCCGCAGTTATAGAATTATCAGATCAATTAAAAAACGATGAAGAGCTTTACCAGGAAAAATCTTTACAAAACAAAAAACTTGCAACTGATGAACAAAACAAGCTGATTTTATTGGATGAACTTAATAATGAAATTGAACTTAAAGAGCAGAAAGCAGGAACAATTCGTGAGATTTTATCACAGCTTGCCGAAGAAGAAAACTTTAAAAAAGCTGAGCTGAATAAATTATCCATACAGCTTGATGAACATAAATCATTACTAAGCGAGCAACTAATTCCTGCACAATCAGAATTAGAAAAATTATCTATTGATATAAATTATAAAAATGAAAAATTAGCAGAGCTCAGCAGGGAGTTAGCGGATGAAGAATTAAGTTTAGGGCAAAAACGTATTGCTCTTAATGAACTTGATTCTAAAGAAAAATCGTTTAACCAAACGCTTGAAAAACTAAGTGAAGAAATTAAATCGCAAGAACAAAAATGTAATTCTTTAAAAGCAGTGATTGTAGAATTATCTGAAGAGCAGGATGAAAAACAGTATAAGGTGTACGAACTTTCTACGATTTTAAATACAAGCCAGCTACAGATTGATGAGAAGATTTCTAAACTTTCTGTACTTGAAAAAGAAGAAATAGAAATTAAACAAAGAATTGAAAATCTGACTTCAAAACTTTTTGAAGAAGAACAAAAATCTGAAATCCTAAAAAATGAAGTTCAAAAACTTACTGAAGAAAATATTCAAAAGAAGATTAAGCTCGAAGAAATAAGCGCGGAGATTGATGAAAAAACCGCAGGCGTTGCAAATAGAATTATCGAGCTTGAAAATAGTGAGAATGAAAAAAGATTAGTTGTTGATGAGTTAATAAATCAAATTGAACTGCAAAATGCTGAAGCTGAAAAAATTCGCAATGTTATTGCAGAGCTAAATCAAGCTGAAAAAAATACTCGCTTAAAAGTTGATGAGCTTGCTGAGCAGATAAAAGAAAAAGTTGACAGGCTTAATCAGATAGAAAATAGTTTTACTGCACGAGAAAATGAATCACAGATTTTAGAATCGCAGATGGCAGAAAAACTTAGAGAGATGAATGAAACAAATGCTCGACAGCAAAAAATATTTGAAACTATAGAAAGCAAACAGAAAGAATTGTTTGCAACCGAAGAATCATTAAGCATAAAATCAAAAAGATTAGCTAAGCTTAGCGTTGAAGTAACTGAAATTGAAAACAGACATAAAGAACTTTCTGATGAAACGCGGCGGCTTGAAGAGCTTAAAAATGAACTTCACAAACGAACGATGCTTGAACAGGATAGTTATGATAAGCTGAACAAAGACAAAGAAAAGATTAAAGAGATTCTTCCATTGTTAGAGCAGCGTCGTGAAGAAATTGAAAAAGGGAATCTTGATCTTGAAAACAGGTTTACAAAAATGTTTCAGCGTTTTAATACTGAGATGAATGAGATTACTAAAAAGAGGTCTGTAATTGATCAAATAGTTCTGAAAAAAGAAAAAGATATTGAAGAAAAAGATCAGGTTTTGTTTGAGAAGATAAATGCTATTGAAGAAAGTGATCGTTTATTAAGTATGCGCCAGGCTGAAATAGACAGCTTTGAACAATTACTAAAATCGTTTAATGAAAAGAAAGAACAGCTTAGAAATGATTTATTAAAACTTGATGAACAGATTTTGGAAAAGAGAAATTCAAATGATGATATGAAGTTAGAAGCCGAACTTATTCTGAAAAAGAGAACTGCTGTTGAACAAAGCTTGCAGGAACTTATCAATAACATGAATCAGAAATTTGTGGAAGCCAAAGAGAAGCGATCTAAAACTGAAAAAGAAGTGCGAAACTATGAAGAAAAGATTGATGAATTTAATCATAAAATTTCAGATTCTATGGAAGAACTTGTTGAGTTGCAAACCGCAATTAGTATGATAAAAGTTGAGCACGAAGAACATCGAGGCAACATTGTAAAACTTGCTTCGATGAAAAAGAAACTACAGGAAGAAATTGCAAAGAGCCAAAGAGTGCTTCAGCGTTATCAAAAAATAAGAGAAAAGTTAAAGATCGAGCAATCAATTCTTAAGAACAGGCAGGATTCTATTTCAAGAAAAATTTCTATCGATGATCCTAATGATGTGAATGAAAATCAAACGGAACAAGAAACCACAAGATTGTTTAAAATTTAACATCATAAAAAATTATTCGGGATCATTTTTTGATCCCTTTCTTTTTATATTTAAAATAAAAAAGATAATTTCTCGCCGTTTTATTTTAGTGTTTACAGTGCCCCACGACCGTTCATCATAAAATAATTAGTAATTTTGATCGCAAAATTTAATTTGGAGCACAAAATTTTTAAAATAAGTTTGGAGCTATTATGAACATAAAAAAACACATAACAGTTTTATCGTTACTGCTGATCTTTTTATTTCCAAATAAAGTTAGCGCACAGCAAGCAGGTATTAACTTATCATTGGCATTGCCACAAGGTGAGTTTGGGGAACAGGTTGATAACCTTGGATTCGGACTAAGCGGAGAGTTTATGTTTCTTTCTCCAAAACCACGCACACCTTTTGGGATAGGGTTAAATTTTGGTTTCTATGTTTACGGAAATGAGAGCCGAAACGAGCCGATGTATAACATTCCGGAAGTTTTTCTTCGAGTTGATAGAACAAATAATCTTGTGAACTTTCATGTTGTTTTTGAACTTGGATTACCAACAGGTAGCATTAGACCTTATGTTCAGGGATTATTTGGCGGACAATATTTATTTACAGAAACTTCTGTAAAAAATGAAAATAATAATGAAGAGTTTGCAAGCAGTAATAATTATGAGGATTGGGCATGGAGTTATGGTGCCGGCGGAGGTATTTCAATTTTACTTAGCGGAGATCCTGTTACGGAAGTGGGCGCAATTTATCTTGATCTTAAAGGACGCTATTTGTTTGGATCGCGAGCAGAATATTTAAAAGAAGGATCTGTAGAAGTGAATGGGCAGAACGTAACTTATCATCCCAGTAAATCTAAAACGGATATATTAACAATACATGCTGGTGTAAGAATCGCATTAAATTTTAATCAATAAATAATTATCTGAACAAAAATGCCGATAGTAAAATTAAAAAAGGGTCGTGATAAATCTTTTAACCGAAAACATCCGTGGATTTTTTCTGGTGCAATTGATTCTGTAAAAGATGTAAATCAAAACGGAGAGACTGTTAAAATAATTTCTGGTGATGGAAAAGTTTTAGGTTACGGTTCGTATTCTTTACACTCGCAAATATCGATTCGAGTTTTATCTTTTAATCCCGATGAAACAATAGATAAAGATTTTCTTAAGAGGCGGATTGAAAATGCCGCACAATTTAGAAATCAAATTGTTGATGATAGTTTAACCAATGCTTATCGTCTTGTAAATACTGAAGGTGATTTATTACCCGGTCTTATAGTTGATAAATATGCTGATTTTCTCGTTTGCCAATTTTTATCAGCAGGCGCTGAGTTTTGGAAAAAAGATATTGTTGAAATTCTTATAGAGTTGTTTAATCCAACAGGAATTTTTGAACGATCTGATTCTACTTCAAGAGAGAAAGAAGGGTTGAGTCAAGTAACAGGAGTTCTTTACGGAAAACAGCCCGAAGATTTAATTGAAGTGTTAGAAAATGGCAATAAGTTTTTGGTTGATGTAACCCTTGGACACAAAACAGGGTTTTATCTTGATCAAAGAGATAACAGAAAACTATTAGAAACTTTTTCTGCTGGAAAAGATATTTTGAATTGTTTTTCATTCACTGGTGGATTTTCCGTTTACGTACTTAAAGCAGGTGCTAATAAAGTTACAAATGTTGATTCATCTTCGGAAGCATTGGTTTTGGCGGAAAAAAACTTTTCTTTGAATAAAGTTGATTCATTAAAATATGAAAACATAAACGATGATGTGTTTAAATATTTACGAAAACTTAGAGATATTAATCAGCAGTTTGATGTAATTATTCTTGATCCGCCAAAGTTTGCAGAATCTGCTAGCCAGATTGAAAAAGCAAGCAGAGGTTATAAAGACATTAATCTTTTAGCTTTAAAACTTTTAAAGAAAAACGGAACCCTTTTTACTTTTTCGTGTTCTGGTCATATCGTTCCGGATTTATTTAACAAAATAATTGCAGATGCTGCTGCTGATAGCGGGAGAGAGGTTCATATCATAAAATATTTAACTCAATCTCCCGATCATACAATGTTAACAAGTTTTCCCGAAGGACTTTATTTAAAAGGATTAATCTGTAAAGTAAATTAAAATACCTGTGTAGTCTCTACAAATCACTTTAATTTAAAGACGATCGGCATCCACATTCTTACTCTGACAGGTTTTCCGCGTTGCAATGCCGGTGTAAACTTAGCTTGCTTAACTGCATTAAGTGCAATCATATCAAGCTCTTCAAAAATACCCTTGAATACGCTTGCCTCTTCAACTTCACCATTTTTACTAACAATAAACTCTATTATTACTTTCCCTTCTATTTCGGCTCTTCGGGCAAGTTCGGAGTAGTAAACATTTTTTTGTATGCTTGCCAAGCCACCAATTAATTCGGGCATCACTTCTGCCGTAACAAATGGGTTATCCTCTTCTTCCACAATTCTGTTTGATGGAGGTTCTAATTTTATTGGTGTTGGCATATTTTCTTTCGGATCAATGTCTGTCGGATCAACTTCAATGTCAATCACATTCTCAGCAGTTGTAATTATAGGCAGCGTTGGTTTTGGTGGTAATGGTGGTTTTCGATTTTGCTCAGTCCAAGGAATATCAACAATATTTATAATTGTTGGACCTTCATCTTTAATCTTTTCAGCTTTTCTTGAGTTTGGTGAAAACTTGAACGCTGCGATCAGCAGAACGAGCACAAATATCATACTGATTTGAAAATACTTTTTATAGTGAATATTCAAATCTGCTTTTTTTGTTTTTACAATTGCCATGATCATTCCTCCTAATAAAAAATATAGAACTAATGATTTTGGCTCTTATACATTTATAGATATATTTTGTTCCGATTTAAATGTTATGACGATGTAATTATTTTTAGTTTAATGTCATCGTTAGTGCTAGTGCTTTTATAACAAAACTTATTAGGAATTACACAATCAAACGGGTAAATTTTAAATAATATTAAAGCGGAATTTCTTAATGAAGTTAAAATCTTTAATTATTCACAATCAAACAGAAGAAAACATGAGAAAATTATCAGTTCTTGCAGTTGTTTTGTTTTTTGTTGCTTACACAGCAATGATTTCTGCTCAAACTCAAAGTGGTCAATGGAACTCAAAAGCTGGTGATTCCGGCTATAACTTAGACACCAACACTGGCGAAAGAACTATGACTATAGAAATTAATTTCAAAAATCCTTATGATGTAAAACCAAAAGTTATGATTTCTGTAACACAACTTGATGTAGATAAAGGATTTAACAATAGATATAATGTAGAAGTGCTTTCTGTTTCAAGAGATGGTTTTACAGTAAAAATCCGTACCTGGGCAGATTCAAAAATTTACAGCATTAGTGGTTACTGGTTAGCTTATACAGATAAATAATTTTTGCTTATGTTTTATATGCCATATCCACAAACGATATGGCATTTTTTTTTGCTATTATTAAAAACAATTAAAAATATTTTTTAGTTTGATTAAAGCAGGAGATAATAATGAATTTTAAAAGTATTTCAGCAATAATTTTATTGGCTTTATTTATAATAGTAAGCATTCAAAATGCCGAAGTAATTCCTATCGGCCTTTTATTTTGGAAAGTTGAAATCTCAAAACTTTTAATAATAATATTAACACTTGTGACAGGAATATTAATTGGAATGATGATTCCGGGATTGCTTAAGAAATCCCCAAAGGATAAGAAAGTAGAAGTAAATTAAAAGGGCATCGTGCTGCCCTTTTAATGAATTAAAAAACCTATTTTTTTAACTTTCCAGTTTCTATTTTCTTTATTGTTGTTACGCCTAATAGTTTAAAAGCCGGACAAAAATTTAGATACGCAGTAATGATTGGAAAAATACCAATTACTCCCCACCAGCTTTTAAAGTAAAATCCAAGGGCGATAATTACAAACCCAACCACAAAACGAACAATTCTATCCGCACTTCCTACATTTGTTTTCATATTGATCTCCATTTAGTTTATTAAATATTATCAAAAAATTCATTTATTCTTATGAGTAAGATGCAAATGATTGCGGTTAAGATGCAAGAAAATAAAGAATTATTAAGAAAGTTGATAAATTGTTTTGTAGGAGGTAAGCCTTATTTTCCTTTTGTCTGCTCAATAATATGTTTACGCTTTAATCTTTCCGCCGTTGCTGGTTCAATGTGGATAAGGACATCAGAAATATTTTGAAAAGAATCCAATAATTTATCTTTAACCTTATGCGATATCTCGTGCCCGGTATGAACAGAAATATTGCCATCAACAATTACGTGCATATCTATGTAGTATTGAAATCCCATTTTTCTGGCAAAACACTTATCTATCGCAATAACTCCATCTACTTGTAATGATGCATTTATAACTTTTTGTATGACATCCGGTGATGGAGCAGTGTCCATAATTTCAAACAAGGCAGGTTTAAATAATCGGTAAGCATTATAGATTATTATAGCTGATGCACACAACGCAGCATAATCGTCTGCTTGTTCATATCCTTTTCCACCTATAAGGGCGATTGTAATACCAATAAATGCAGCTCCGGATGTTATCGCATCACTTCTATGATGCCATGCATCGTTTTTTAGGGCTACACTATTAACTGATTTTCCAACTTTTATTACGAATCGAAAAAGAGTTTCTTTTATAATAACAACAGCAACTAAAACTATTAATGTAAATGGTGCTGGTGCATGGTGTGGAGTAATTATTTCGTGCACGCTTTGTATGATGATAATTATCGCAGCTAAAAATAGAGCCGCTGCAACAACTAACCCCGCGAATGGTTCTGCTTTCCCATGCCCATAAGGATGAGTTTCATCTGCAGGTTTACTTGCAATTTTTAAACCTGTTAAAACGATAATGGAAGTAAAGACATCAGAAGTAGATTCAATTGCATCAGCAATTAGTGCGTAGGAGTTACCCATTACACCAGCGATACCTTTTATTGCTGCAAGCACAATGCTTGTAACAATGCCAATAATAGTCGTTTTGATGCCTTGTTCAGCAAAATCAGCAATAACTTTATTTTTTTTGTTCTTATCCAAAAAATGTTTTTAATAATTAGCTAATCGTGAATTATTGATAAATCTATTTACAACTATAGAAGTAATTGTTTAAAACTAACACTTCAATATTACTATATAGTTTTAAAAATTTTGTTTTTTATTATGTGAAAATAAAACTATTTAGGTTCCCAGTCAGTTCCTTCACATGGAATGAAATTTTCAGTTGGGTGTTTATCATATTTTGTGCATAAAACAGCGGATTCGTTAAAGTGTTTGCAAGATGAGCATAAACTATTTGTAATTACATTTCTATTTTCATCAACAAATTTTTTGTAAGCCAGATAGGCAGGATGAAAAACAAATAAATAAATTGCAAGAATGCTAATTATCCAGAAAAACTTTTCTCCAAAGAAATCTTTGCTAAACCAAAGTGCAATAAGCATTAACGCAAAACGAATTAGTGTTTTATAAACTATCTCGCCCAAAATATATCCTTATTATTTTCTTTATTATAAAGAATTTAGCGATGTTTTTCCGATGTATAAACACAGTTAAAACAACATATATTTGCTGTTTTTGGTAATATGTGTTATTATTAACCATTCGTTCTTAAAAATTGTTTAAAATAAACAAAGCCACTGATGTGGCTTTATCTATGGTGAGCGCGGGTGGGCTCGAACCACCGACCCTCTGCTTAAAAGGCAGATGCTCTACCCCTGAGCTACGCGCCCAAAAACTTGAGCATCAAATATAAATAATGTGCATTTTTAATCCAAACTAACAGATTTTTTTTTACCGGTGGGAAATGATAGAAAGTTCTAAAAACTCCAAAATTCTTGTTTGTGATGACGATGAAACTCTTTGTTATTTGCTTAAAGAGCAGCTATTGGAAGAAAGTTTTATTGTCGACGCAGTTTATGACGGCAAATATGCTATAGAAGCCATTAAGGCTAAAAATTATGATATTCTTCTTCTAGATCTTAATATGAGAGAGGTTCAGGGAGAAGAAGTCTTAAAATTCATAAATGATTCCGGCTATAACATCCAGGTTATTATTCTATCAGCGCAGTCGGATATGAAAAAAGCTATTCAGTGTATCAAGAATGGCGCTTACGACTACATAAACAAACCGTATGAATTTGAAGAACTTGTTTTAACCGTTAATCGAGCAATCGAACACAGAAATTTATTAGTTACAACAGTTCTACTTTCCAAAGAAATCAGTAAAAAACATTCTGAAAAAATTATTGGCGATAGTAAATCCCTTACACGAGTTTTAAATCTTGCCAACAAAGCAGCTCAATCAGATTCCAACGTGCTTGTTGAGGGTGAAACTGGAACCGGCAAAGAGCTTTTTGCAGAGTACATCCATAAGCAATCTGCAAGAAAAGATAAACCATTTGTAGTAATCAACTGCGCCTCCCTTCCTGATCAGTTAATTGAAAGCGAATTGTTTGGACATGAAAAAGGCTCTTTTACAGATGCAAAATCTACTAAACAAGGATTAGTTGAAATTGCTCATGGCGGAACACTTTTTTTGGATGAAATTGGCGAGCTAAGTTTAACGCTTCAGCCAAAGTTATTAAGATTTTTAGAAAATGGCGAGTATAGAAGAATCGGCGGTGTAACAAATTTAAATTCTAATGTAAGAGTTATTGGTGCAACTAACAGAAATTTGTTAGAGGAATCAGATGCAAAGAATTTCCGTAAAGATTTACTTTATAGATTGAATGTTATCACCCTAACTATTCCGCCTTTAAGAGATAGAAGAGAAGATATAATTGTACTTGCAAATTTTTTCCTCGCTTCAAAATCTCCGGTAAGATCTCCCAAAAAGCTTTCCGCAGAAGCTGTTCAAATATTAGAAGAGTATGATTTTACTGGCAACGTTAGAGAACTTGAACACATTATTGAGCGTGCAATTATTTTTGCAGAAGGGGATTACATATCAATCGAAGATCTAAATCTACCAAATGCAGTTGCTTATAAAAATATTGCAGGCAGAGGTAATGTTGATATTCCATCTGAAATATTAAGTATGGAAGATCTTGAAAAATGGCATATAGCAAAAGTACTTGATGCCAATAGATGGGATAGAACTGTTACCGCAAACTTGCTTGGCATAAGTCCAAAAACGCTTTACACCAAAATCAAGAAGTACGAACTTAAACAAGATTAGATATTGAATGTCTGATGAATTAATCAGAAAATATAAATCAAAAGATCTTCTTGAATTACAGACAACCTCTGTTGCTCTTGCTGACAAATCGTTTAAAATTTTTTGGTTCAATAAAAGTTTTAAAAAAGATATTGGTTCCGGAAAAATAAAAGGCGTCTCGCTTAAATCACTTTTCAACATAAACACTCCTGATGAAAAAGCTTTAGCTAAATCTGCAAAATCGATTGTTGTTCCGCTTGCAGATAAGAATAAAAATATAATTATCACTCCGCTCTTTGCAAAATCAAAAGAAGAAATCGATGCCTACTTTATTGAAATGCTTCCACTTGTAGATTCGGACTTTAAACAGAGTGCGGAGAAAGAAAAAGTTAGACGTAATTTAGTTTTTCAAAATGAACTTCAAAGCATATTGGTTTTATTGGTTAAAGAAAAATCGGTGGAAAACATTGCTGAAGAAATTCTTATTAGATGTATTGATATAACAAATAGTGATTTTGGAGTTATCGCTTTTCATCAGGCAGAAGAAATTAAAAACTTTATCTATGTTGATGATCACAATACAATTCCTGATCGAAATGAAGTAGAAAAAAGTATAAAGTTTAATTCTTCATTCATCAACAAATGGTTAGAAATAAACAAGCGCCCACTACTTGCACTAAATCATCATAACAATATAGGCTTTGGGTTAACACAGGTTTTAAATTGTGAATCGCTTTGCATCTCTCCCTGTTATTTTGATAATATATTACATGCAAAAATTCTTGTTGGAAAAAAATCAGGCACATTTTCTTCGCTTGATATTAGCGACATTGAACAATTTTCTATTTTGCTTTCATTTGCTATCAGCAATATAGAAACACGCGAGTTGAATGCTGCTCTTGAATCAAGATTACTCCAATCACAAAAGTTAGAAACTATTGGTAAGCTAAGCAGCGGAATGGCTCACGATTTTAATAATTTACTCTCCAGTATTTTTGGCAGTCTTCATTTACTGCGCAACAGAGTTCCAAGTTCTGAAAATGTAATTAGACTAATTGATAATATTGAAAATTGTTCCGTTAGAGCACGAGATCTTACAAAAGGACTTTTATCTTTTGGCAAGCCTACTGCAAAGCGTAAAGAAATTGTAATGCCAAATTTTCTTTTAAGTGAAATTGTAAAAATTGTAACACAAACTTTCCCCTCAAACATTACTCTTGAAGAAAAAATTGACAGCGGCTTGCATAATATTATCGGTAACGGAACAGAGGTTTATCAAATACTTTTGAATTTATGTGTTAATGCTAAAGAATCAATTGAAGGTAAAGGAAAAATAGTTTTAAGTGCCTCCAATCTTTTGGTTGATGATACTAATATTATAAATTATCCTCTTTTAGATAGAGGTAAGTACGTTAAGTTTTCAGTTAGTGATACCGGAACAGGAATTAGCGAAGAAAATATTTCCAAAATATTTGATCCTTATTTTTCTACAAAACAAAAAGATACTGGCTCTGGGTTAGGCTTATATGTTTCTTACGGTATTATAAAAGCTCACAAGGGTCATATTGATGTTACAAGCCGCAATGGAATGGGAACTACTTTTGATGTTTATCTTCCGGTATTTGAGCCGCAAAAAGATGTAAAGCCGAAAGAGACTGATAAAATTATAATGTTAGCTGATGACGAGGAAATGTTAAGCGAACTGCTTGCTGAGATGCTTGAAGCCTCTGGGTATTATGTTATTAAAGTTAAATCAGGCGAAGAAGTTATTACGGTTTTAACAGAAGAATTAAAGGTTGATTTGTTAATAATTGATTATAATATGCCAGTAATGAATGGATTGGAGTGTGTTTCTAAAATAAGAAGCTTGAGTTTTAACCTGCCGGTAATTTTATCATCCGGAAGTATGGGATTTGATGATGAGGATTTGAAACACTATAATATAAGCAGTAAAATTATGAAGCCTTATGAGTTTGATACAATGTTAGATACAATAAAACAGCTAATCTGATTTTTTATTTTCTTCCCCTGGTTCATCTTCTACTTTTATCATTTTTATGTTTGATGTATATGCTGATAGCACAGGTTCTTTAATTGCGTTAAGCTGATTTAGAACATCAGTAATTTCTTTAACGGCGATATCGATGTACTTTACTCGCTTTAAAATTCCATCCTTTGAAATTTCATCTTTACTTAATTCCCGTTTAATAGCTGCTGAAGATAGACTAAGCAGCGTAAGTGGCTGTTTTATTTTATGATTTGCAGTTACGACAGTGGCTAGGTAAGTATCACGTTTTTCTGCAGAGAGCAAAAGCTTATGCGCTTCAGAAAGTTTTAATGCCGATTTAACTCTGGCAAGCAATTCAATTCTATTAAATGGTTTTTTTATGTAGTCAAATGCACCCGCTTCTAATCCTTCTTTTGTATCTTCTGCCCCGGATTTTGCTGTAACTAATATTATCGGAATATCTTTCGTCGTTGGTTCGTAAGCCAAAATTTTACAGACTTCCAATCCGGTAATATCAGGCATCATTACATCAAGCAAAATTAAATCAGGCAGTTCATTCCGTGCTTTATCAATTCCGGTGTAACCATCATAAGCAGTTAAAACTTCAAAACCTTCGTGTTCAAGTCTATCTTGAAGCATAAAAACATTTTCGGGTAAATCATCTATTACTAATATTTTTTTCATATTTAACGGGATTTTATCTTTGAAAATAATTGAGCTATTTTGCTTGAAATAATTGTTGAGTTAACTGGTTTTGCGATGTAATCATTAAAACCATGTTTTAAAATTATTTCTTTATCACCAACCATTGCTTTAGCAGTAACCGCATAAATTGGCACACTGCTTAAATCGCTATTACTGCGGATATTTTTTAATGTTTGAAAACCATCCATTTCAGGCATCATAATATCAAGCATAATTAAATCCGGTTTTATGCCTTCAAGAATTTTCAAACACTCTTTACCGCTTTTTGCTAAATATGTTTTGCAGCCGGTTGCTTGTACCATTTCATTTAAAGTAAATAAAGTATCTGCATCATCATCAACAATTAAGACTTCGCCGTAAAAATCGCCCACAGTTTCTTCTTCATTTAAGTCAACGAAATTATTTTCGTTTTCAAGTTCATTATCCGATAAAATTATTTCATCTTCTTCATGAAGTTTTATTCTGTCTCTAACAGTTTTAAGAACATCAATCGGATTTCCTTTGGATTTTATTGTTATATCTTCAACAATTTTTTTTAACGAAGAATGTTCTTCCTCAGATAAATCTTTTGCTGTGCTGATAATAATTGGAATTTGTTTTGTCTTGCTGCTTGATTTTAATTTATGTGATAATGTTATGCCGTCAATTTTGGGCATCATTAAATCCAGGATAATTAAATCAGGCTGTACTTCGGCAATTTTGTTAAATGCAAACTCACTATCCTGAATATATTCTATCGTAATGTTATCATCTTTAAATTCATTCTTAAACTTTTCAAATTCTAATTCATCATCATCAACAATAACAATTTTTTGAATTCGTTTTTTTGCAAGCGTTTCTAATTTGGTAAATGCTGATAAAAGTTTTTCAGCAGAGATAGGTTTTACAAAATATTCAAAAGCACCTAATCCATATCCAACATTTTTATCGCCAATAATTGAAACTAAAATGACAGGAATGTCTTTTGTTGTTGGATTTTCTTTAAGCTCTTTTAAAATACTCCAGCCATCTTTATTTGGTAAAAGTAAATCTAAAGTAATTGCAAAAGGCTGTCTATCAACAGCTAGTTTTACTCCTGTTTCTCCATTCTCCGCAAAAATAACTTCATAACCTTTTGAAATTAGATACTGTCCAATTGTATATCTAACTTCCGGATCATCATCAATAACAAGAACAGGATTTTTTGAATTCTTCCTAAGAGCATCTACGTTTACTGGAAGAAGAGAAACTTTTCTTTTTTCTTGTTCATACTTAACCGGAATGGTAAATGAAAATACAGATCCTTCGCCTTCAATACTTGCAACCCAAATTTTCCCACCAATTAAATCAAGAATTTTTTTAGAAATTGCTAATCCCAAACCGGTGCCGCTGTATTTTCTTGTTGTAGTTCCGTCAATCTGTCTAAATTCTTCAAAGATGATTTTTTTATTCTCTTCAGAGATCCCTATTCCAGTATCGCTAACAGAAAACAAAAGCATTCTTTCTTGATTAAGTGAAATTGATAACTCAACTTTACCTTTTTGTGTAAACTTAATTGCGTTACCAATTAAGTTTATCAAAACTTGTGTAACTCTTACGCGGTCTGTATTGATTATAAATCGTGTATTGCAATTTCTTTTAACACTAAAATCTAATCCTTTTTCAAGAGCAAGTGGGGAGGCTGTGTTAAAAACATCTTCAATAATTTCTTCAAGTAAAATATCTTCTTCACGAATTTCCATTTTACCTGCTTCGATTTTAGAAAGATCAAGTATATCGTTTATCAAACTCATTAAACGCTTGCCGCTCTTTAAAACAACTTCTAATCGTTCTTTATTTTTTTGACTTAACTGCGCCTTATCAAGAATTAATTCTGTTAATCCCAAAATTGAATTCATCGGGGTCCGAAGTTCGTGCGACATGCTCGCGAGAAATTGCGATTTTAATTTTGTGGAATCTTCTGCTTTTTGTTTTTGAACTGCCAACTCTTCAGCTTTGGTTTTAAGCTGATTACTCATTTCTAAAAGACTATCGTGCTGTTTTTTGATTTGAATATTTTGTTTTTGATATTCATCATTAAGCAGTTTTAGTTCATTAACAAAATTTTCTAACTGAACAACAGCTTTGGCATTTGTTAATCCAATTGCTAATTGATCTTTGATTTTTTCAAGATAGTCTTTAGCATCAAAGCTTGGTGTTTGCAAAGATGCTAACTCCAGAATAGCAATTACTTTATTGTTGTAAATAACAGGTAACAATAAGAGATAACTTAGCTTTAAGTCCAGCGTACCCGTTTTAACAGAAGGCAAAGCACTTTCAGAAGATATTTCAATCGGTTGTTTTGTTTCAATAATCTTTTTATAGAACTCATTTCGTTCACTTAGTGGATTGGAACTGCTTAATCCATAAGAACAAACCAGACTAACTTCGTCATCATCGATGGAATGAAGTGCGCCAACTAAAAAGCCGCAAGTATTTATTATTTTATTTAGCGCTGCATTAGAAATTTGGTATAATGATGCGTTTTGATTGATAAGTGTTATAAATTCAGAATAATCATTTTTTGCCTGCTGATTTTTTTTAAGCTCATCAAGCATAGTATTAAAAGCTTTTCCAAGAGTTCCAATCTCATCATTACTTTTAATTTCTATTCGTGTGTCGAAATTGCCAGCGCTGGTTTGTGAAGTTGCATAATTTAAATCGGAAATTCTTTCTCTTAACTTATGAGTTAAAATGTAACTTAGAATTAGTGCAATTATAATTCCGACAATACCGATAAGGATTAAGATATTTTTTAATGTTTCTCTTAAATCGGTTGCTTCGCTATGGGATTTAAAAAATACAAAAGCTAAATCATTACCGTATTTTGATAATTTTTCAATTTTATAAGAAGTAGCAATTATATCCGATGTTTCGCTGCTTCCAACGAAGACATCTAAATCGCTTTTTTTATTTAGGTAATTATATGCCTTACTTAACTGAAAAGTATGTTGAGAGTTTAATGTTGAGTTTGATACTTCGGCGGTTAAATTATCCCACACTAATGCAACATCAGATCCAATTCTTTGAGAAAAGTCATCAAGCACATCGTTGCTGATTATCTTACCGAAAAAGAAAACACGATCATGTGTTATCTTTTTTACATTTATTAATGCGTAAGGATTTAATTGTATGAATTCTTCAATCGAAAAACTTTGTTTCGGTATCTGTACAAAAGCCTTAGAAGAATAACGAACTATTTGAGAGGAATCTGCAGTACTTGCTTCCAAATAAAAATCATTTATGTTTCCAGCAGTAAGCGGCTTTTCAAACAAGCTTTCTGTATTATTATTCGCTATAGTCCAAAATTCCGTATCCATATCATCAACAAAAGAGCGGTAAGTAAAAATAAAATTTCTTGATGAGTTTTTAATAATTTTGGATTGTTGGGCAGTTAAGGTGTTGTACATTATGGTATAGAAAGCAATTGCGGAGCTGCCAAGCACAATTGCTACTATTAGCAAGTTAACAAGAATTATTCGGTGGTTTATTTTCATTAATCATCATTCTCTTTGCAGAACTTTCGTAATGGTTATTAGAAGCTCATCAAAGTCATACGGTTTACTTATAAAATCAGTTGCACCCATTTTAGCTGAATCAATAGCGCTTTTTACATCTGCATACGCGGTTAATACAATTACTTTTGCTTTAATTTGATTTTGCTCGATTGCTTTTAGGACATCAAAGCCATCCATTGCAGGCATTTTCAGATCGAGCAAAATCAAATCAACAGGATTGTTTTTTAGAAAATCTAATGCTTCAAATCCGCTGTTTACAAAGTTGGAATTATATCCAACTTCTTCAAGCTCTTCTTTAAGAACAGTACAAAGATTTAAATCATCATCAACAATTAGAATTGATTGCATTTGGCTATTCTTTGTCTTGATTAAATTGTGAACTCTTAGATTCTAGCTGATGATATTTAATTTTATCATTCTGTTTAGTAAGCTCAGTATTAAGAGGATTTTTTATCGGATTTTCCATTCTCTCTTTTAGGGTTGGTACTAATTCTGTTTTAAGAAGTATAACCAATTCTTTCTTTTTATCAACGGTTTGATCAGATCCTGTAAGATATCTTATGCCGAACACCCACCAAGGAAGATCTTTAAGAATTGGAATACCATTTCTTACAATGGTCTGCTCATTAACAAAAAGACCACCCAAAATACTTTCTTCGCCATTTAGCATAAGAACCTGAGTTTCTGCATTGGTCTTCTTAATTTCAGTTGTTTGCTCAGAGAGTATAAAAGAACTTCTTTCAACAAGAATACTTAGCAGCACATAATCAATTCCGTTTTCTTTATAAACGTGCGGAGTTACTTCTATTATGGTTCCTGTTGGAAAGAATTTTTCAACTGTGTTTCCTGCAAAGTCTCTTGTTCTAACAGAGAAATCTGAACCGACCTGAATTCTACCTTTCCTTTTATCTCTGACAACAATGTTAGGTGAAGCAATAATTTCACCTAGATTATTACTTTCAAATAACCTGAACATTGCAGTTGCTTGTCCATAAAAATCACCGGCTTTAAAATCACCGGCACCACTTACATTAAACTGCGATGGATTTGTCTTTACTTCGGTTGTACTTGTTGTTTGTGTAAGGAGATCAGTTCCAATATCCAATCCGTTTTGTGAAAGTAAAAACTTCCAATCAATTCCTACATCTTTAGTCTTAGCTACATCAACTTCAAAAAATACAGCTGAAATTTTTACCTCTCTTGAATCAACAGAAGCATAAATATCTTCCGGTCTAACTTCTTCACCCTGTAGTCGTTTTATAATAATTACATCTTCTTTTTCTTCTATAACAAATCCGCTGTATTGAACTATCATGAACAAGGCTTTATCGTAAGGCATGCTTTCAATTTCAATACCTATCGAGTTATCGGAAACGACTGTTGATACAATTCTTTTTCCTGTTGTGCTTTCGCTTACCTTACTTAGAAGTGCAATTGCTTCATTAAAGGGTAAGGTTTGTGAGAGAGTTACAAGTTCATCGGGATTGTTATAATCTTTAAGTCGTCTTTCCCAATATTTTTGTGGAAAGATACTTCCGATAAACATAAAAATTAAAAGCAGTGAGTATATAGTTGTCTTCATCTTATTTCTCATTTGTTTTCTTTTTTTGGTTCTGTTCGATCTAATTCAAGATCCATTTTTTCAATTATTCCACCCTTGTTAAGTATAAAGCTTACTCTGCTGTTTTGATAATCTATCTTTGTTAAGTACCCTAAATAGACCTGCTCGCCTTCCCAGATTAAATAAGTGTTTCCTTTGCTGTCAGCAATAAACGCACCTTCAGGAATTAGAGCTAACAAAGTTGCACCCTGTACATCAAGAAGTTCATCTACGTTAGGAGGAATTTCGTTTCTAATCAGTGGATAGAACGCATCATAAAGAGTTGGGGAGTTAAGATTATTTTCTACAACTGTTGCAGGCGCAAATCTATTATCAGTAGAAAAGTATGCTCTTGCACTCAAAGTATAGCTTACAAGATATACCGGAACTTCATCTGCCTTAGTTTGAACTAAATTACCTAAACTAACTTCGGTAACTTTTTTTAGCTCCTTACTGTGCTCAATAGCGTATATCAAATTATAAACTTCATTAAAATAACCGAACCCGGTAAGTTTATATTCGTGATAGAAAAATTCTTTTTCCTGTTTTTGTTCAAGGAACTCAATATTAACCTGGGCTTTATCAGAAAATCCATTAGTAATGTTATTTACAAAATTGTAAAACCTAATAGATGATAAATTCTGTGGTATATTAAATTCCCGATTAGCAAGAATTGAATCAAGTCTATTGGATTCAACCAAGAGCCCTTGATACTGTGCCAGCAATTCCTGCGGGTCCAATGCTTTTGCCTGAAGCTCTGTTAACTTATCTCTTTTTTTAGATAAATCTTTACTTTGAACAAAGTATAGATATGATCCTCCTGCTATAAGGATTATAAACAGAAAAGCCAGCAGAACTAAAGTACTACGTAATTTTTTATTCATTTTTTTTCTGATATGATGTAATATCAAATGTTAAATTATATTTATAAGCGTTCTTTTCTCTAAGAGCTTCATTCATCATACTTTTTAGCATTGCATCATGCAAACTAAAAGCCATATCTGTTGGAGAATACTTTGAAAGAGAATATCCTTCAACTTTAATCGTATTACTGTTATCTCTAACAATGCTGGATATCCAGATGTTCTGTTTGCTTCCGCAAAAAGCTGCAACATCTCTAAGTACTGATTTCCAAACACCTGTACCAACTGCAGCAGAATCCAAGATTGCTTGAGTTTGACCGAAGCTGCTAATCTTGCCCTCTATCTCTGCAATCTTACTTAACGTTTCTTGATTTTCTCTAATAATCTGATTCTTTTGTATTATTTCTTGATCAAGCCTTGATAGCTCTTTATTGTTCTGAAGTACTTTTAAAGTAAACAGAAAAGCTGCAAGAAACAAAAACGGAAGCACTGCAAAACTATGCCAGGAGAATTGAAAGAATTTTTGTTCTTCAGAAATATATTTAGGCAATAGATTGATGCCCTTGTGTTCCTTTGCTAATTCATCAAAATATTCTGTTGCAACTGCAAGCGGAACGCTGTATGATGAAAATCTTGCTTTTGTCTCATCATCTATTTCGGAAATATCAACATCATCAAATTCTAATCTGCTAACATTGGCTTCCGGAAATGTTCCGTAAAAAGAGAGAATTAGGTTTTCTGAATCGTCTTCACCACAAACTATAATATTGTCTAAAGAAGTTATTCCGCCGTTTTCCATCTCGAGTAATATCTTTGAGAAGTAAACATCATAAGTATGAAGATTAGTAGTTCCAATATCAAGTGTAGTTCCGATGTGTTTTAGTTTTCTACCTTGCAAGAATATAAGTTTGCTGTATTCTTTACCGATATAAACAACTAAGCTTTGATCATCCGGAAAGAATTTTTTACGTTTAGCAACATAATAGGCTAAAGCAATATCTGCGCTTTTAATGGTTGGTACTTTAAAAAACTTCTTTCCAAAATGTCCCGCCAGGTTGTCTGTAAGATTAACGCACGCAACAGGTCCATCGATAAAAGCAGAAAGCAGTGAACCATCAGAAAGCTCGATAAAATCCATGTTTTCTTTTTCTACATTAACGCCCTTCGATTGCCGGATGTCGGAAAGAATTTCATCGAGCAGTTTGCCGCTCTTTAAATCTTTCTTTCCATCATAAGAGTGATAATAAATTGCTGGTTCGGTTAAAGCAGGGATAAACTCAAGCTTGTTGAGATTTACTCCTTTCAGTGCCGCACCGATAGAAGTGATGCTTGGTGCATCAAGGCTTCCTCCGGCAAGCGAATTATCTTGAGCTTCAACACCTTCTAATTGAAGTCCTTCGCCTTCCAAATTGAACCCTGCGGTTGGCTGCAAATTAGATTTTGATGATATTACATCCACAGATGCAGTACTAATCACTTTTAATCTGTTGCCGGTTTTTTCTTGGCTAACGACAGCGAGTTTGGTATCGTTGCCCTCACAGTATATGCAGGCTATTGTTTTCATAATTTACGCCGCTAGTATTTGCTGAATTCTTGTTTTATTATTGGCATATGTAATTGCCGTTTCTAATGAAATTTTCTTTGCAAGATACAAACGTTTTAGGTCTTGCTCCATAGTTAACATTCCTTGTGCACCGCCTTGGTTTATCATCATGTAAATTTCACTTGTGTTGTTATTTTTAATTGCAGCCTTTACACTTGGCGTTACAAGTAAAACTTCTTTAGCAAGTACACGCTTTCCATCAAGACTCGGAACAAGTTTTTGTGATACTATAGAAATTAAAACATCTGCAAGTCTGTTTCTAACTCTTTCCTGTTCAGCAGGATCACATTCAGCTATTATTCTATCTATAGATTCAACCGCTGATGATGTGTGAAGAGTAGAAAAGACTTTATGTCCTGTATCTGTTACTTCTAATGCCGCCATAATCGTATCCGGATCTCTCATTTCACCAACAACTATAATGTCAGGGTCCTGACGCAATGATTGAACAATTCCTTCTTTAAATGAAAGTACATCTCGTCCAACTTCGCGATGTTTTATTAATGAAATGTTTGATGTGTGAACATACTCAATTGGTGCCGCAATTATAATAACATGACAAGGATCAATTTTATTATGATGATCTATAATCGAATCAAGTGTAGTAGATTTACCAGAACCAGTAATTCCTGTTATTAAAGATAATCCAAACTTAATGTAACCATGGCTTAAAGCTCTAACAATGTTGGGATGAAAATCAAGGGAAGATAATGGTCTAATTGTTTGATTAATTGATCTCATATTCATTGAGAGGGTATCAAGATCAAAGTATGTGTCTGATCGGAATCTGACATTTATATTTCTTCGTTCATAAAAGAACGTATAGCTAAAATCAAGATTTCTTTTCTTTGCAAGCAGCTCTCGTTGATTTACATTGAGAAGATTTACAATTATTACTGCCGACTCATCACTGGTAAATTGTGCAATTTCTTTTACGCGTTCTTTATTTCCGTAAATCCTCATCCAAATATAACCAACATTACCATGTCCGCCAATTTCAATATCAGAAGCCTCTTTCTCAATCATATTGGTGAGAAGCTTGTTATAAAATTTTCTCAGTAAAAGTCTATCGTTTTCTTTTAGCTTATCAATGTTCTCAAGAATAAAGTGTACTCTATCAGGACCAAAAATGGACGCCGGAATAGTTTTACAAAAACTTTCTAATATTTTTTTCTCTTCAGCGATGTTCAATTTAAACCTTTTGTAAAATAATATTTGGTTAATTGTTAGATAAAACTATACCAGCTTAAAAGAAATAGATTTTTAGTTAAAACAGTAAGATTTATACTATTTTGATATAAATGTTAAGTAAAATTTACTTTTCAGTAAAAAATTTTACGATTCGCTGGTACTAGCAAGTACCTCTTCAATTGAAGTTAAGCCCATCTTAACTTTTTCTAAACCAGCTTCCCTCAGAGTTAGTGCTCCATCTTTGCGTGCTTGCAATCTTAAACTTTCTTCATCCACATCATCACCGGCTTTTACGATAAGCTGTCTAATATCCTTAGTAAAATAAAGTGCTTCATGTATCGCAAGTCTTCCTTTAAAACCCGTTCCATTACATTCATCACATCCAGCAGCTTCATAAATTGTATAATTTCTCCACTCTGCAATATTTAATTCAGCCGCTGCCATTAACCCTTCATCAAAATTAATTACTTTCTTTTTGCATTTGGGACACAGCCTTCGAACCAACCTTTGCGCAACGATAAGATTAATAGCATAAGCAATAAGAAAAGGTTCAATACCCATTTTAAACAATCTTGATACAGCGCTTGGCGCATCGTTAGTGTGAAGAGTAGAAAATGTTAAGTGACCGGTGTTTGCAAGTTTAATTGCAATTTCGGCAGTCTCTTTATCTCTCATTTCACCTACAAGAACAATATCAGGATCATGTCTTAGTATTGATCTGATAGCTTGTTCAAAATTCATCTTGTAACCAATTTTTAACTGTCTTGCACCCTCAATAACATACTCAACAGGGTCTTCAACAGTTAATACGTTTACTTCCGGAGATATTACCTGATAAAGCGCTGCGACCAATGTTGTACTTTTACCACTACCCGTAGGTCCGGTTAGGATAACCATACCCTGAGGCTGGTTAATAGCTTTTTCAAAAGATTTTCTTGCGGTACCGGCAAGTCCAAGTTTATCAAGATCTCTGATTACCTTTCTATCATCTAAAATTCTTATTACAACACTTTCAAACTTGTTCTTAAGTTCCGTGCCCACCATTGGCAGAATTGAAACTCTAAATCTGATTATGATATTATCAATTTCTCTTTGTATAAAACCATCCTGTGCCATCTCTCTTTCAAATCTATCCATTCCTCTTGAACGATCTTTAACCACAGCAACCACTGCTTCGGGAAGAGCATTATCCTGAATATACCATGTTTGCAAGTTTCCATCGAGACGAAACATTACATGTGTTTTGTTACCCGAGCGTGGAATAAAATGTATATCACTTGCACCTTTTCTTACGCCTTCAACTAAAGCTCCTTCAACAAGATTTATTAACGCACTTTTATTAATTTCAGCATCAAGTTCCTGTTCATCAAGAGAGGAATCGTCATGCTCATCAGTATCCAGCTGAAGATTTTCTTCCATCGCTTTAAGAAATTCATTTTCAGGCGGAAGGACAATGTCGATAAGTTTGTCGTAGTCATGTTTTTTTATGAAGATAACTTCATACTTCTTTGCATTTAAACCAAAAGCAATTTTAGGAATATTTCTATCGGTAGGATCAATCGCTGCTATAATTAGCTTATCCTTGTTGCGCTCATCGAACATAAACGGAATTATTTTATGCTGAAGTATCAGTTGTTTTAGTCCTTCACCATTACCCGTAATCATGCTTTTTATTGATTCAAGTCGGCTTTCAGGTACTTCTTCAGGACGGGTTTCTAATTCGCGGAATGCATATAGTATAGCAACTTCACGAAATATTACATCATGCTCGTATTTAAAATCCTGTACTAATATCTGTGCAAGATTTCTTTTTATTTTACTTTTATCATTTGCTTTTGCAGCAAGTGCTTTCTCGAGCATCTGTCCATCGATTATCCCTTTTTTAAAAAGGAGATAACCAATTTTGTCTGTCATCTCGAGGTTTGTATCAATCATGCAATAATTTTGTTTTTGTTATTTGTAACTTAATAAAAAAAATATTGTGTTTAAATTAAATGAAAACTTAAAAAAAGTTTCGTCATTGCTAATCTTGCTTTAGTTTTTCAAAACATTAAAGAAGTCATTTCTACCATTGGCATTCCTAAGGAAGAAGTAGCCTGCTGCATAAGTGTTGTACCCGTCATTTCGATGGCAACGCCAGAGAATTCTCTTGCGCTAATATAGATAAGATTTCTCCCTAACGGTCGAAATGACAAAATGTAATTTTCATCCACCAACTAAATTGGAATTCGAAATGACAAAATATAATTTTCACTAAACTTTATTCTGTTCTATAACCACACTCGTATTTAAAGCCGTACCCGGTGTCTTAGGTCTCACAGTAGCTGTCTCTGCTGATACTAAGGTTAATAAAATCATTACAACCATAATAAACATTGCAATACCAACCTGTATAAGTTCAATTAGGTTTTTTAATTTATATACAGTTTCTGTTTCATAATAATTAGCTAATTGAAGAGCTGTATTTTTTATAGTTCCTGTTTCCTCACCTGAGTGAAATCTAGAAAGGGCAGTTTCCGTAAATACACCGCTTGCTTCAAATGCATCAGTTACGCCAACTCCTTTTTTAACCATTAAAGGTATTGCGATATTTTTTACTTTGTCTTCAAAATATGTATTACCAGCAGCTTCGGCTGCAATTCTTATTGGTTCAATACTTTCTGCGGAACCGCTATAAAGAGTATAAAACACACGACAAAAAACTTCAATTAATGTTTTATGAACTAAAGAACCAATTACCGGCAGCTTTAAAGTGTATTGGTCAATAATATATTTCCCTTTGGTGGTTCTGGAATATTGCCAAAGAGCAATGGGCGGAATAATACAAAATGCAGCAACCAAATAAGGATTCTCCATTAAAAAATCGCTTATCTTCAAGGTAAAAGCCGTCATTGGCGGCAGTTCAACCCCAAAACGCACAAACAATTTTGCGGTTTCAGGAAAGATATATCCCACATAAAATAAAACCGCAAGAAAAAGAACAAATACAGTTACCATTGGTGTAATAAGCGCACTGCGCATGTTCTTTCTAAACTCTTGATTTCTCTCTAAAAACTTTGCGGTTGCTCTGTATATCTCAGCCATATTACCGCTTTTAGAAGCAAGACCAAGCATATAGGCAGTAAACTTTCCAAAAATATCCTGATACTTTAAGAAAGTTGCCTGACTATCGGCACCCTTCTTTAATTCATTGTTAATTTCTTTAAGTGTGTTCTTTAGAGCCGCGTTTTGAGTGTCATTTATTAAAAGAGTAAGAATTTCACCGTAAGCAAGTTTTTGATCGAGTAATTCAGAACTTATTTTTACAAATGTTACTATTTCAGAAACAGGGGGTTTTGCTTGGTAATCTAATAATTTTTTGTTAACAGAAACTACTTTATAACCCAGACGAGCTAACGCCTCTTCTACTTCTTTTTTGTTAAATGCTTTTTGCTCTCCGCGTATTGGTTTGTCTGTACCTTTTTGTGCCTTGTAAAGAAAGGTAGATTTTTTTTCTACTGTTACTAATTTTAACTGATTTTTCTCGGCAAGTCTTTGAATCTTTTTCTTACCATCAGAAGTTGTGTCCGCAGTTAAAGTTCCTGTAATCGCTTGCCCATTAAGTTTTTGAGCGGTGAATTTATACTCTACCATTTCTTACTCTTAGTAATTTATTTTTAATTTATGTTAAGCTTAGTCAAATATAGTTCCAAACTTTTTATTTGATTTTGGATTGAATATTCGATTTTATTTTGTCTTTTTGGGTAAATACAAGCAGAAAGGTTAGTATGATGTAAAAAATACTTACAGAGTTCAGTTTTGCAAACCTAATAAGCCACCATATCCAAAGCATCTAATTTTTTATTCTAACTCGCTGCGAAATCTAACTTTATTGAAATTTTATGCTAAAATAATTCGCCGCAGCGAACAGTAAGACCACTCCGAAGGTAAAATAATAATTTCTTTTCTGTCTGTGGATGATGATGTTTTAAAAGTTATCTTAAAGTAAATATCGCTTTTCAAATTAGCCTTGGGGTAAACTAACTTTCACCTAATAAACGTTATGCGAGTGGTTAGTTGTTATATAGTTAATTTGATGATTTTATTAATTAGGATGGAGGTGGGAATTGTTTATTGGTAATGATAAATTTCTAATAATGATTTCAGTCGGTTAATGTCATCGGGATGAATTGGTCAATTAAGTTTTTGTGTAATGAATTTATATTCTCACATATATGTCCTTAAAAAAAACAGGTTGATAAATTTTAATTATTTATCAACCTTAAAATGACCATTGTTTTATTACTATAGAAAATTTGTAATAGTTGGTTTTAAGTTATAAAACTCCCAGATGTTATGGTGTAACCACAGAGGATATACCTGTTGGAGTTGCTGTAACAGTTACCGCTAAATGTATATCCTGAGCCCGTTATAGGTGTGCCTACGAATACACAATTTGTTGTTCCGCCTGGAGTTGCTACCCATGTTGCTGACGGAGTCGTTTGCAAAGCAGCTGGAATTACGAATCCCGCAAAACTATTTCCACCACCACCAAGTGCAACTGGTTTTTTAAAGATATTGTTGAGCCATTGCACCCAAATTAGTTCCTTCAGAAACTAATGTATCTTTTGCAGATTCTTCTGCGTTTGCGTTGAATAAGTTAATACCAACGACTACAGCGATACCAACTATGATAACGCCAAGAACGATTAAGAGAAGTTGTTGTTGACCCATTGTGGATCTCCTTTTGTTTTGTTGAGTTTAAAGTTAATTAATTCTAGTACTTATCAATAAATAATTTGCGTTACGACCGAATCCCTTGTTACAATTAATTTTACTTGAATCAAATCAGTACCAGAAACTACTTCATTTCCTATGCCAGTAATTTCAACTTGCGTCGCAGTTACTACAGCGGTAAAATCTCCATTTGCCCCATGTATAAATTGTGGAGGAATTTGCCAACCGGTAAAACTATTCCCACCACCAGCGAGTGAGGTGTTGGTTTACAGATAAAATTGTTGAGCAATTTGAGCAACTGTAATTTTCATTTATTAGCTAAATCTCTTTTTTCATCAACAGAACTTTGTTGAAAAAGCATGATTCCTAAGCAAAACAGCAATTCCTACGATAATAACACCGAGGACTATTAAAAGTAATTGTTGTTGACCCATTATAAATCCTTAAAATTTAATTAAAATCTAATTTTATACTGCACTTAATTATTTGTATTGTAACGGCTTATGCAAATTATCTATAACTACACTTTATAAATCGGTAAATAATACTCGCAAAAATTA
Organism: uncultured Ignavibacteriaceae bacterium; assembly: GCA_963704275.1. GTDB lineage: Bacteria > Bacteroidota > Ignavibacteria > Ignavibacteriales > Ignavibacteriaceae > IGN3. The sequence goes on from CAVPHP010000011.1 coordinate 96,325, forward strand.
CTTTACCTGTAAAAATTTCTTACTAATTTGTAAAAACCTTATCATTTAATAAAAGAACATATTCAAATTCGCGCTTATGCCCTAATAAGTATAAAATACTATGCCAAACTGAAGATAATAATATAGGATACAAATTATGGGTATAATATTGACGGGTAATTATTACTGTTATGTAAAACCTATCGGTAAATATTGCGAGGTTTGAGGTTTGAAAACAAAGAGTTGGGCTGGATGATTTTTAATTCCAGCTCTTTAACAAAAGGTTATCTAATTTTATATGCAGTTCCTTCAACTGGTTTTCATCCACTAACGATGGTGAATCATCCATTAAAGAAACTGCACTTGCGGTTTTAGGGAATGCAATTACATCACGAATTGAATTTTCTCCGGCAAATATCATTGCCATTCTATCAAATCCGAATGCAATTCCACCATGCGGTGGTGCGCCGTATTTGAAAGCATTCATTAAAAATCCAAATTTGTATTGTGCTTCTTCATCAGAAATACCTAAAGATTTGAACATTTTTGCCTGTAAATCGGAATTATGAATTCTAATACTTCCGCCAGCTATTTCGTTTCCATTTAGAACCAAATCGTAAGCGCGAGCTTTAACTTTTCCCGGATCAGATTCCATTAATGGTATATCTTCCATTCGGGGGGAGGTAAATGGGTGATGCATTGCGTAAAATCTACCGGTTTCTTCATCCCATTCAAATAATGGAAAATCTGTAACCCAAAGTAATTTAGGCTCGGAATCTTCTTTTATAAGATTTAAACGCTTTGCCATTTCTAATCTTAACGCACCCATTGTATTAAGAGTTTTAAGTTTAGGACCGGAAAGAATAAATATCAAATCACCAGCTTTGGCATTTAATGATGATGTAAGATTTTTCTTTTCTTCATCAGTGAAGAATTTCATTGTTGGAGATTCTAGCTCTCCGCCTGTGGCGGAGTCTTTAACTCTAATCCAAATTAATCCTTTTGCGCCGTGCCCCTTTACAAAATCCGTGAGTACGTCAAGTTGATTTCGAGTATAATCCCCGCAGCCAGGCGCTAATAATCCTGTAATTATTCCTTTGTTGTCTGTTGCATCTTTAAAAACTTTGAATCCTGTGTTAGTAAAAATATTGTTTAAGCGTTTTCATTTCAAGTGGAAATCTAACATCAGGTTTATCACTGCCATATTTTTCCATTGCTTCATCAAAAGATAATCTTGGAAGTGGAATATGTAATTCGCGATTCCAAACTTCTTTGAAAAATCGTTTCATCAATCCTTCAACCATTGTAAAAATATCTTCCTGATCAACAAAAGACATTTCAACATCTATCTGTGTAAACTCCAATTGTCTATCCGCACGCAAATCTTCATCTCTAAAACATTTTACTATTTGAAAATATCTATCCATTCCCGAAACCATAAGTAACTGTTTGTAAGTTTGCGGTGATTGTGGGAGTGCATAAAATTTTCCTTTGTGCATTCTACTGGGAACGAGAAAATCTCTTGCGCCCTCAGGAGTACTTTTCATTAAAACAGGAGTTTCAACCTCAACAAAACCATTTTCATCAAAATACTTACGAGTTATTTGAGCCATTTTGTGTCTTAAAATTAGGCTCTTCTGTAACTTTGGTCTTCGTAAATCAAGATATCTATATTTTAATCTTAGATCTTCGTGAGTTTCAATTTCATCTTTAATTGGAAAAGGCGGAGTTTCAGCTTCATTTAAAATTATAAGGTTACTAACCATCACATCAATGTGTCCGGTTGGTAATTCGGGATTATCAGTATCGGCGGGACGTTTTCTAACAACGCCTTCAACAGAAATAACAAACTCACTTCTTAAATCTTTTGCTGCCTGATGTGCTTGTTCATTAAATGTAGGTTCAAAAACGACTTGAGTTATTCCGTGTCTATCACGAACTTCGATAAATATAACACCGCCAAGATCTCTTCTTCTATCAACCCAGCCATTAAGTACAACATTTTCTCCAATGTTTTTTTCTCGTAATTCGCCGCAAGTATGTGTTCTTCTTTTAAATTGCATAAACTCTAAATAACTCCTAATTGAATTTGAGGGCTAAAAATAAATAAATGATTGAGGGCAATCAAATTCTTAGTATTTTTAAATAAACTAAATTTATTTGATATAATTATTATGATTCTGCTTGGGCTAGTAGCCGTAATTCAAACTATATTCTTACCTGGGTTTCTTATTATTCACTTTGGCAGAATTAAAACTCAAACCACACTGCAAAAGTTCATTTACATTTTTGCGTTAAGTTTATTTGCAAACTATTCCACTGTAACCATTCTGGTTTTGTTCGGAATTTATTTTCAGAGCGTGATACTATCTATTATTGCTGTGGAATTTTTGGTATTAGTGTTTTTATTACTAACAAACCGAATGACATTTAAATACAGTATAAGTTTTAATAATCTATATCAATCTTTTAAAACGCTTTTAACCCAAAATGTTTTTATAGTAAGGTTTTTATTGATAAGTGCTTTAACTGTTTCGTTATTTTATTTTGCATTATTTGTCTCAAACATTGGCTCAATATTTTACTTTGTTGATACTGTAAACAATATCCACTGGAATACATGGACAATGGATTTTGCGAATAATATGTTCCCAAAACAATCTTCACATTTTCCACAATTAATTCCTTCTAACTGGTCAATAAGTTATTTGTTAATTGGCGAAACAAATATTCATTTTTTTCCTAAAAGTTTTATGCCGCTATTTTTTTTAGGCAATATTTTAATGTTTTTTGATTTAGCATTACAAAAAAGAAAATCAGTTTATCTAATTGCATTAATTATTTATGGATTTATTGCTCCAATAGTTTATACACTGGTTTTTATTGCAGATGGAAATGGTGATTTACCAGTTTCATTTTTTGCGTTCCTATCTTTTTACGTATATCTAAAAACTGAGAAAGATAAATTTATACTAAAAGAATTTATACTTGTATTTCTTTTTGCTTCGACTGCAGCAGGAACAAAGCTTGCTGGCTTTTACACCTTTTTCTTTATGTCAATTCTCTGTTTGTTTTATCTTATAAAAAATTACAAGCAATTAATTAAAAAAGAGTATTTGATTTTAATAATCTCTGTAATCTTTATTCTTTTCATTAAACTTATTTTGGTATTTCTTAAAACCGGAAACGATGGCAAGTGGTTTGCATCAACCAGAATGGCTGCAAACAGGTTATTATAATATTCTTTCAAACGCATTACATTTGATATATTATAATATAGGTCTACCGGTTGTAGCGTTTTTGATTTTAACAGTTTTGTTCAGCCTTTTTGTTAAAGAAACTAGATTTGTTACGATAATATTTGTTATTCCTCCGATTATTCTTTGGATGTTTAAATATAGTGCAGATTTTAGAAACTTAAGTTTTGTTATTCCGTTTCTCTCATATGTCTCTGCTTTTGGGTTATTAAGATTTTAGAAATAATAAGAAATAAAGAATTTGCAGCCGAGATAAAGATTGCGAGTGAAACATCTAAAAATGTTTCTAATCTGATAGTGTTAAAATATTTGCTATTGTTTGGTACAAACCTGCTATTATTTTTTTTCATAATCTCAGATTGGTTTTATTCTTACTTATATATTTTTTACAATGCAGTCAGCAAATATTATTTTCAATCAAACCGAATAACATATTTAATTGATTATACATTTTTTCTTCCGGTAGATTATTATCAAAAAACAATTGCTATGTTCTTTTTAATTATTTCTATGGCGAGCGTTTTAATATTCTTCAAAGTAAAAATAAAACATCTTATTGCTGTTGTTTTATTAGCAATTATTGTTTCAAGTTTTTTTATTAGTTCGTCGGAAATAAAGCAACATCAACAAAATCTATTTTATAAAGTTGATGCACGAAATTATTATTCAAGATTGCACACTATTATTAATAGTGCAAATCTTGATAAAAATATTTTAACAAATTTTGAGAGTATTTGTTCAGAAAAAATTCCGAGGGAAATCAAATTTACTTATCTGAATGAAAACGAATTATCGAAAAAAATAAATGTAGGGGATAATAAGACTTCAAATTTATTATTTCTGAAAATGGACAGAATAAACAGCGAAACTAAAATCTCAAATCACATCGAAAATAAAAGATGAAAAATTTAAAGTATTTTATGATGACGGCAATTATCTTTTTATAAAAATATAAACTAATAATTTTTAATTATGAATACAACAGAACTTATCCGCAAAAAAAGAAATAAAGAAAATCTAACCAAAGAAGAAATTTTATTTCTTATTAATAATTACACAAAAAACAAAATTCCCGATTACCAATTTTCTGCGTTTTTAATGGCAGTATATTTTAATGGAATGAACAAAGAAGAAACATCTGCTCTTACAGAAGCGATGCTGCATAGCGGAAAAGTTTTAAATCTTGATTCTATTAAGGGAGTTAAAGTTGATAAACATTCAACCGGCGGTGTTGGTGATAAAACATCATTAATATTGGCCCCAATTGTTGCCGCCAGCTGGAATAAAAGTTCCAATGATTTCGGGAAGGGGATTAGGACATTCTGGTGGAACGCTTAGATAAGCTAGAAGCAATTCCAGGATTTAACACAAATCTTTCATTATCAGAATACAAAAAAGTTCTAAAAAAAGTTGGTGCTGTTTTAATTGGACAAACAAAAGAAATTGCTCCAGCGGATAAACTTATTTATGCTTTGCGTGATGTAACTGCAACTGTTGAATCGATTCCTCTTATTACCGGAAGCATTATGAGTAAAAAGCTTGCGGAAGGAATTGATGGGCTTGTGCTTGATGTTAAAACCGGTAACGGTGCATTTATGCAAAAAACAGAAGATGCAATTGAACTAGCGGATTCACTTATCCAAACAGCAAAAGCATTTGATAAAAAAGTTATTGGTTTTGTTACGGATATGAATCAACCGCTTGGTAATTATATTGGTAACTGGTTAGAAGTTTATGAATCAATTCAGGTTTTACGCGATGGAAAGAAAAATGATTTAACCGAGTTATCATTAATTCTTGCGGGAGCTATGATTTTTCTTGGTAAAAAATCAAAATCACTTGATGAGGGAATTGAAGAAGCTATTAGAATTTTAAAATCAGGTAAGGCGTTTGAAAAATTTGTTGAGATTGTTAAAGCACAAAACGGCAATACAGATTTTATTCTTAATCCAAACAAATATCCAAAATCAAAATTTAAAGAAGTAATAAAAGCCAACTCTACCGGATATTTATCCGAAGTAAATACTTACGAACTTGGAATGGCAGCTATTGATTTGGGCGCAGGAAGAAAAACAAAAGATGATAAAATAGATCCCAAAGCCGGAATAATTTTTAATTACAAAATTGGTGATACTATTAATAAAGGTGTTGTATTGCTGAGTTGTTTTCTGATTCAAAATCTGGAATGGACAATGCTAAGAAAAGAGTATCCAACGCTATAAAAATTTCAAAATCAAAACCAAAGAAATTGGAGCTTATTAAAGAGATAATTTACTGATTAATTTTATTTCCGCAGTTAATCAAAACCTTAGTTCATTTCGCCGTATTTACTTTCAATTCTTATCTGCAAAAGGTATCTTTTACTTAAGAATATCTAATCATTAGGAGAAAATAATATGTTTTTTATAGTAGCCATAATTGCCGCCGTCATAGCCTTTTTTATATACAAAAATGCAAAGAAAAGATTTAACAAAGCCGAAGCTTCATTTGCCCTCATTGGAATTGTTGTTGCTCTGCTAGTCGCCGTCAGCCAGTTTGTAACTGTTATTCCTGCCGGTCACACGGGCGTCATAGACTTCTTGGGAATGGTAAGTGATAACACTATTAAACCCGGAGTTAACCTTGTTAACCCAATGGCAAAGGTTGAAAAGATGAGTATCAAAACACAGGAGTTGAAAGAATTAATGTCTGTCCCATCTAAAGAAGGATTAAGTGTTGATCTTGAAATAAGTCTTCTCTTTAAGTTGAATTCTGAAAAAGCAAATGAAATTTATAAAACGGTGGGACCAAATTATGCGGAAATTATCTTAACACCCCAGTTTAGATCTGTGGTCAGAGGTGTAACCGCACGTTATGAAGCAAAAGCACTGTATACCGCTTCCCGTGAAAAACTGGCAGGTGAGATTCTCACCGAACTGGAAAATTTGGTTGGTCCTAGGGGGATTATAGTTGAGCAAGCTCCACTTAGACAAATCAAACTCCCAGAACGCCTGACAAAGTCGATCGAGGAGAAATTACAAGCCGAGCAGGAAAGCCAAAGAATGGAATTTATCTTAACCAGAGAAAAACAAGAAGCAGAGAGAAAACGGATTGAGGCACAAGGTATCGCAGATTTCCAAAATATTGTAGCAAAAGGCATTAGCGATCAGCTTCTTAGGTGGAAAGGAATTGAAGCCACTGAAAAGCTTGCAAATTCACCAAATTCGAAAATTGTGGTGATAGGTTCCGGGAAAGACGGACTTCCTATAATACTAGGAAATGATAAATAGACCCACAAGTCATTTGTTTGATTTGGCAATTTTTGTATTTTTGTACCCATCAGTCAAATAATTAAGATAAGCAGAAAAATATGCTTCCATCAATACATACAATTAATTTGTTGCTTCCTTTTTTTTACGTTGCAACTTTTGCTATTTACTTTTACGATTTTCAGCAAGGCGGAAAGAAATTTGAAAACTCTAAACGTGTTTTCTTATTTCTAACATTAATAGTTCATTTTTTTTATCTGCTGCTTAGAACGATTGAATTTAATCATCCGCCGATAACGAATGTTTTTGAAATCTTTACCGTGCTTGCATTCGCAATTAGTTTTTCATATTTCATTTTAGAGTTAGTTACAGATATTCGCGGAACCGGACCATTTATAATTATCATTTCAATTGTCTTTCAAATTATCTCCACTTTATTTATTGAAGATCTGGCAGAGGTTAGAGAAGTTTTAAGAAGCAACTTGCTTGGCATTCATGTTATAAGTGCACTTATTGGATATGCGGGAATTACAATTTCTGCTGTATATGGAGTTCTGTATTTAATTCTTTATAATGAAATAAAACTGAATAAGTTTGGGTTGATATTTGACAGGCTGCCAAGTTTAGAAATTTTAGAAAAGATGAGTTTCATAGCAGCTATTATTGGTTTTGTTTTTTTAACCATCACAATAATTATCGGAATAATTTGGTTACCACAAGCCTTTCCTAAAATAACATTTCTGGATCCGAAATTAATTGGAACATTTGTAGTTTGGCTTCTATATGGCTTCGGACTTATTAATAAATTTATGGGTAAGTGGCGCGGAAAGAAATTAATAATTCTTTCAATAATTGGATTTACATTTGCAATTTTATCAACAGTGCTTACAAATTTTTTAGCAAAAAGTTTTCACTCTTTTTATTAAAACATGAATCTCCTTGGAATATCAATAAATCACCGCACTGCACCGGTTGAACTTAGAGAAGCACTTCACTTGAGTGAAGAGGAAATCAGAAAGTTTATCCAGCAGACAAAAGACAGCACTTTTGCAGAAGGAATAATTATTTCTACTTGCAACAGAACAGAAATTTATGTGATTCCAAAGGATGAAAAAACAAGTATAGATGATTTACAAAATTTTATAAAAAAATATAAATCAAGTTTTCATGTTAAAGATGAAAACTTTCAGAATTTTATTTCACGCGAATCTATCGAACATCTTTTTCGTGTTACTTGCGGAATTGAATCTTTACTGATTGGTGATAATCAAATTTTTAAACAGGTAAAAGATTCATTTCTTATTTCGGAAGAGATGAACTTTGCCGGAGTTTTAATTCGTCGTGTAATGGATGCTGCAACGCGTGTTGGCAAGCGCGCAATTAACGAAACAACTATAAGCGAAGGCGCTGTTACTGTTAGCTATGCTGCGGTACAGCTTGTTGAAAAGATTTTCTCTAATCTTCAAAAAAAATCTGCTTTGATAATTGGGACAGGAGAAACAGGTGAGATAGCTGCAAAACATTTGCGTGATAGAGGAATCGGAAGGTTAGCATTAACAAATCGTTCTTTTGATAAAGCAGAAAAACTTGCTGCTGAATTAAAAACCGCTGTCTTCCCTTTTTCAAATTTTAAAGAGCATCTGCATAAGTTTGATATTGTTGTTAGCGCTACAAGTGCTGAAGGACTTATCATAACTAAAAAAGATATTGAAGATGCAATGAAGAAACGGAATTATGCATCAATGGTGCTGATGGATATTGCAATTCCGCGTGATATTGATCCGGAAACCAAAAAGATTGATTATGTTTTTTATCATGATATAGATTCTTTAAACATTATTGTTGAACAAAACCTTGGCAAGAGAAAAACAGAAATTCCAAAGGTTGAAAAGATAATTCAGGAAGAGCTTGATAACTTTTTTGAATGGTATAATTCATTAGAAGCAGCTCCGACGATTAAAACATTACGTGATTATTTTGAAAGTGTTCGGGCTGAGGAAGTTGAAAAAAATATAAATAAGTTTTCTGAAGATGATAAGGAAAAATTAGAAATAATTACTAAACGGATAATGAATAAAATTCTTCATCATCCTACAATTGAATTAAGAAAAATCTCAGAATCAGATTTACGTGCCGAAGATACAGCAGCAAAAATTTCTGTAATTAGAGATTTGTTTGGATTGAACAAGAATAAACAAAAAGAATAAATGGCAATTGTCATTTCGATCACGATTTATCGGGAGAGAAATCTTTTACGATATTGTTTATCGGATTTCTCAGCCGGCCTGTCCGGTAGGTAGGTCGAATCTGCCGCTGCGGATTTCGAAATGACCATCAAAAATATTCACGACGTGAAATTGGTTTAAAGGAAAAATCATTTGAAACAAAAAATTGTAATCGGTTCACGCGGAAGCGAGCTTGCTCTTTGGCAGGCAAATTATATTAAACGCGAACTTGAAAAGAAAAATAAAAATGTAAATGTAGAAATCAACATCATCAAAACTAAAGGTGATAAAATTCTTGATGTTGCGCTTTCAAAAATTGGAGACAAATCTCTCTTTACAAAAGAACTTGAAGTTGAACTTCTTGCTAAACGAATCGATTTAGCTGTGCACAGTTTGAAAGATTTGCAAACCCAAATACCTGCAGGATTAAAACTTGCCGCAGTTACAAAACGCCATGCTGTTGAAGATGTTTTAATTGCAAGAAAAAAAGGAATGACAATAAATAAACTTCCTGAAAATGCAAAAGTCGCTACCGGTTCTTTGAGAAGACGGTCTCAGTTGCTGCATCTTCGTCCGGATTTACAAATTTTTGAATTACGTGGAAATGTTCCTTCAAGAATACAGAAATTTTTAGAATCTGATTGGGATGCGATAATTCTTGCACGCGCCGGTGTTGAAAGATTAAAACTCAAAAAACACATCTCTACTTTTATTCCTAAAGAAGAAATTCTTCCAGCAGTTGGACAGGGAGCATTGGGAATTGAAATTCATAAAGACAATAAAGTGGTGGAAGAAATTCTTAAATCACTTCATCACGATGAAACATATAAAGCTGTAATTGCTGAGCGTTCTTTGCTTCGTGCTTTAGAAGGCGGATGCCAGGTTCCTATCGGAGCTTTTGCAGAGGTTACAACAAGCGGATTATATCTTGATGCTATCGTTGGCTCGCTTGATGGATCAATAACTTATCGTAAAAAATTGCGTGGCAGTAAAAATGATCCGGAAAAACTTGGTAAAATTCTTGCTAAAGATTTATTAAAAGCCGGCGCAAATAAAATTTTAAAAGAAGTATATCAAACGGCGAGAAAGAAATGAAGAAAATAATATTTAAAACATTTTTCTTTGATGTGTTTGCGTTTTTGTTGTTTGCATTTTTTTTGTTTTATGCCGGATGCTCCTGCAAACCATGTCAGGAACAAGATGAATCACAAATTCCATTAAGTATTCTAAAAAAATCAGATCAATTTATTGTTTTTAAAACCGGCGATGAATTTTTTAAAAAATATATCGTAATAGACTTCTCAAAATCAAAACAAATTGAAACAAACTATTTAATGGTGTATAAATTTTATATGCCCGAAAAACCGTTTGTTGATGAGTTAATTAGATTTACAGTTGATAGCACAGGTAAAGTTTTAAATCAATATGAAGTTGTTGGAATTCCTGATTGTAATGCTAACCAGTTTGATTGTGATTTTGTTGTTGATGAGAATACAGCAAGACAAATAGCAGCTGAAAATGGTTTACCAAAAGGAATAAAAGATTGGAAAGTAGATTTTGTTTGGGAAGCTAAATACAACAAATATGTATGGAATCTATTTAGCACTCTAAAAGAAAATAAAAACTCAGATAACTATCGCGCCGAAGGTGAACAGATTGTGATTGATCCAAACTATGCCTCTGTAATTTATCAGAATAGCTGGAAAATAAATTAAGCAGATTATTGTGAAAGAAGAAAAAATAAAACGCAAAGAAAAAAAACGCGAACTGATGCTTGAAGTTGCGGCTGAACTTTTTTCTCAAAAAAATTATCACGAAGTAATGATGGATGATGTTGCAAGACTAACTGAAGTTGCTAAAGGAACAGTATATAATTACTTCAGCTCAAAGGAAGAACTTTACTTTACAATTATGAGTTCTAAACTCGAGCATCTGAATGTATCGCTCAAAAATAAAATTGATTCCGAAATTAGCGTTATCGATTCGCTTCACACTTACGTAATACAGCTTTATATGTTTATGATAAAGTATCAAAATTTTTTTCTGATCTATCAGAAAGAATATATGAACGCTGAAAACGAATTTTGTAATGAACTGCGCACAATGAGTGATGAACTAAAATCTATTTTAAGCAGCATTATCTACAAAGGAAAACGAGAAAATCTTTTTCGTGATATTGATGAAAGTTTTGCAGTTAAACTTGTTTTGGGCAGTGTTTTTGGGGCTGTTCAGCGTGGCATAGAAAATAAATATGGCAGTGATAAGCTAAACGAGGAGCGTGAAAAACTTTTTGATTTTATTTTACATGGCTTGTATTCTGGTTTTAAAAACAGCAAAGTTAGACCACTAAAAAATAAAACTATTGTTCTTACCAGAACAGTTGAACAATCAAAAGAATCCGCGGCAATTTTTAGCGAGCTTGGTGCAGATGTAATTGTGTTTCCCACTTTAGAAATTGTTCCTCCAAATAGTTGGGATAAATTTGATGAAGTAATGTTATCCTCACAAAAAATTGATTTTATTGTCTTTACCTCGGCTCATGCTGTTACAATGTTTAAAAAGCGTTGTGCAGAATTGAATCTTAAAGTAGAATATGATAAAACAACAATTGTTGCAGTCGGAAATAAAACAAAATCTATTTGCGAAGAAAATGAAATTAAAGTTGATATTGTTCCGGAAAAATTTTCAGGCGAAGGTGTTGTTGAGGAATTATCTAAATATAATTTAAAGGATAAATTAGTTTTCATTCCGCGTTCCGCAATTGGCAGAGAGGGTTTGCCAAAAGGATTGGAAGAACTTGGCGCTAAAATAATTACTGCGCCTGTATATAATGTTTCGCTGCCATCCAAGCAATCTGTTAAACATAATATTGAACAGCTTAATTCCAGCAAGCCGGATGTTTTTATTTTTACAAGCCCATCTACGTTTGAAAACTTTTTAATAATAATGGATATAAATAATGCGGTCTCATTTTTTAAAAATTATGATGTCGCTGCAATCGGACCAACAACAAAATCCACTATTGAAAACAGCAAGGTTAGTGTTAGCATAATGCCGGAAGAGTTTACAATAAAAGGTCTGGCTAATAAGATGATTGAGTTTTATAGTAAATAATAAATATGGAGAACAATTTGAGCCAACTTAAAAATGATTTATTTCTGAGGGCTTGTAAAAAACAAAACGTAGAGCGAACACCAATCTGGATTATGCGTCAGGCTGGAAGATATTTGCCAGAGTACCGTGCTGTGCGTGCTAAATCAGATTTTTTAACAATGTGCAAGACCCCTGAATTGGCTGCTGAAGTTACTATTCAGCCGATAGATATTATTAATGTAGATGCTGCGATTCTATTTTCCGATATACTTGTAATTCCCGAAGCAATGGGAATGCACCTTGAAATGAATGAGGGAAAAGGTCCTGTTTTTCCAAATCCAATTCGCTCTATTGATGATGCTAAGAGTTTAAAAGATATTGATCCAACAAAAGAATTAAAATATGTACTTGATGCTGTTACTCTTACAAAAAAGAATTTAAATAATCGTGTTCCTCTTATTGGATTTAGCGGTTCACCCTGGACGCTTCTTACATATATGGTTGAGGGAAAAGGTTCTAAGAATTTTTCAGAAGTAAAAAAACTTATTTATAGTAATCCAGATCTAGCTCATGCTATACTTGATAAGTTAGCAAATACAGTTGCTGATTATCTTTCTGCTAAGATAGAAGCTGGATGTAATGCTGTTCAGATTTTTGATACCTGGGGTGGAATATTATCACAAAAAGATTTTGAAGAATTTTCTTTGCAATATGTTGAAAAAATAATTTCACAGATTAAAAGAAAAGATGAACCTGTAATATTTTTTGCAAAAGGCGTTCACTTTAAATTCGATAAATTAGCAAATATGGGCGCTGATGTTCTTGGTCTTGATTGGACAATGGATTTAGGTGAAGTTAGAAAGCAAGTTGGGAATAAAGTTGCATTACAAGGAAATATGGATCCAACAGTTCTCTATGCAAATAAAAATTACATAAAGAAGGAAACTAAGAGAGTTCTTTCATCGTTTGGAAAAGGGACTGGACATATTTTTAATCTTGGTCATGGTGTTTTACCTGATATCGATCCAGAAAATGTAAAAGCACTTGTGCAATCTGTAAAAGAAGAAAGCAAGATATTTCACTAGTTGAACAATTGTCAGTCATTCCGAACTGCTTAGTGAATCTAATTGTGTTACTCAAAGATCTTGAAGCGAGTTCAGAATGAATTGCAAGGAGATTTAATGTTTGAAATAGATTTAACAAAATTTAAAAAGTACGATAAACCGGGACCACGCTATACAAGCTATCCAACGGCTCCGCAGTTTAATGAGAATTTTACACACGAAGATTATCTTAACGAGATAGTAAAAACTAATTACGGGAAAAATCTTCCGGATCTTTCTCTTTACTTTCATCTTCCGTATTGTGATACCCTTTGTTACTTCTGCGGATGTAACATGATTATTACGCGCAACCGCGATAGGATTACTGAGTATATAAAATATATTAAAAAAGAAATTGATCTAACAAGAACTTACTTGCTGCCGGATAGAAAAGTTGCACAACATCATTGGGGTGGAGGAACACCGACACATTTAACCCCTGATGAAATAAATGAGCTTGCTGGTTACATCAAACAATCATTCAAGTTTACAGATAATGCAGAAGTAAGCTGTGAAATTGATCCGCGTGAACTTACACGCGCACATCTTGAAGCATTACGTAATAATGGTTTTAACAGAATAAGTATGGGCGTTCAGGATTTTAATGAAAAAGTTCAGAAAGCTGTTAACAGAATTCAACCCGAAGATATAACTAGACAAACAGTGAACTGGGTTAGAGAACTTGGTTATCAAAGTATTAATCTTGATTTGATTTACGGATTACCTTTCCAAACAGTTGAAGGATTTGCAAAAACAGTTGATAAAATAATTGATATAAATCCTGATAGAATAGCAGTTTTTAATTACGCACATGTTCCATGGATGAAAAAACATATGGCACTTATTCATCCTGAAGATATTCCTGAAGCTGAAATCAAACTTGAAATATTAAAAATGACAATTGAAAAACTAGTAAACGCAGGATATGATTTTATTGGAATGGATCACTTTGCAAAACCGGATGACGAGCTTTCAGTTGCAATGCGCGAGAAAAAACTTTACAGAAATTTTCAGGGTTACAGCACAAATGCCGGTGCTGATCTTTATGCAATGGGAATAACATCAATCTCTCAGCTTAAAAATGTTTATGCACAGAATTACAAAACTGAAAAAGAATATTATTCTGCTCTTGATAAAGAAACGATTCCAACAGCAAAAGGTTATCAGCTAACTGAAGATGATCATTTACGTAGAGAAGTGATTATGAAACTTATGTGCAATTTTGAATTAGATTTTAAACCGATTGAAAAACAATTCAATATTGATTTTAAGAAATATTTTGCCTGGGGATTAAATAATCTAAAAGAAATGGAAGTTGATGATCTTGTGGAAATTTCTGATAACGGATTTAAAGTGAAGAATATGGGAAGAATGCTTATCCGCAACATTGCAATTAATTTTGATGGTTATATCGAACGTAAAGAAGATAAGGCAAAGTATTCTAGAACGGTTTAGTTATTTACTTAATAGATTGATCAAATTTTGGTTCATTATTTCAAAACATTTCCTATTAAGTTTTAATTAAACCCAATACAATTATTTTCGATAATTGATTATTGGTAAATAATTCGCATCTTTGGTAAAATAAAAGTCTAACTTTTAAGGAGAGATTGAAAGTGACTAAAAAACCTTCTAAAAAAAGTAAAAAATCTAACTTAGAACAATTTCCTAATATTGAAAACGAAAACACTTCAATAACTCAAAAGATTGATAAAAAAGTTTACGAAAAAGAACTGCAAAAACTTCAAGTCGAACTTGTTAAACTTCAGCGCTGGATCAGAGAAAATAAATTAAAAGTTGTGGTACTTTTTGAAGGTAGGGATGCTGCCGGCAAAGGGGGTGTAATTAAAAGAATTACTCAAACTTTAAACCCGCGTGTATGTCGAGTTGTGGCATTGGGCGTTCCAACGGATAGAGAAAAAACGCAATGGTATTTTCAGCGTTATGCGGCTCATCTTCCGGCTGAAGGCGAAATGGTTTTGTTTGATAGAAGTTGGTATAACAGAGCAGGAGTTGAACGTGTAATGGGGTTTTGTACTGAAACCGAATATAATGAGTTTTTGCGTTCCTGCCCGGAGTTTGAGAGAATGTTAATTAGGTCTGGTATTATTCTAATAAAATATTGGTTTTCAGTCTCGGATGAGGTACAGGAAAATAGATTTAAAGCGAGGATAATAAATAGAACCAAACGCTGGAAAATAAGTGAGATGGATTTGGAATCTCGAACAAGATGGGTTGATTATTCTAAAGCTAAAGACGCAATGTTTTCATATACAGATATTAAACAGGCGCCATGGTATGTTGTTTGTGCAGATGATAAAAAAAGATCACGACTTAATTGCATAAGTCATTTACTTAGCCTAATTCCCTATAAAGATATTGAACCCGAACAAATTAAGCTTCCACCAAGACAGAAAGATAAAGGATATATTAGGCCGCCGCTACATGATCAGACTATGATTCCGGAAAAATATTAGATTGTGTAAATTATATTACTCAAAAACTAAAATTCTATTGTAGATAAAATCAAAACTAAAAGTTTTGGATTCTGTACGCTTCTCAATATACTCGGCAACTTTTTCTAATCGTTTTGGAATGGAAAGAATTTTTTCCTGTGCTTTTTGTGCAACATCATTCAAACCGGTTATCAATTCAATTTCCCAAAACTTAATTGCTTCTTCAACAATCTTTTTATAATCATGTGGACCATAAATACCAATTCTTCTCACTACATCAGCCATATCGCGAAAGTTCGGCATTGAAATTCCCGGCATATCAATGGCTGGCATAATATCCGCCGCAGAAAGCATTGCATTATTTGGATCGAGCTTAAGGACTTCTTTAAAAACATTTCTGTAAAAAGTGTAGTGCTTCGCTTCATCCGCAGCAATGCTGCCTAGTATGCCGTTTAATAGAGGTTCATCTTCTCCAGCCAATTTGCCTGTGTTCTTATGTGAAACCTGAGTCGCTCGTTCCTGCAAGGTGGTATAAACAAAAACTTTGTACGGATCTTTATCCCAATCCGGATTAAAGCCACTTTCTATATAATGAAACTGCATCAACTCAACTTCACGAAAACTGAATAATCTTCCATCTCTAACATAATCTCTTATCGCAGCACCGTGTCTGTCTTCTTCAGCAGTCCACATATTATTCCATTTAGACCAAAAACTTTTATCGCCTAAATACTTTGCAATCAATCTATGAAAATGGGGCAAGCCCTCTTCCGTTAAAAGATTTAATGCAACTGCAATGCGCACTTCATCTTTAACTCCACGTACTCGCTCGCGCAAACTATTAATATTTTTTTCTTGGTTGTCGTTCATTTTCTCATCAGCGGGAAGAAAATCTGATGAGAACCATAGTTTTCTTTTATCTACATGATCTCCAATCCATTCTTTAACTTTTTCTTCAAGATGGTTCAGAACTTCTGTTTTAATTTCCATTTCATTATGCAGCAATGTGTTGTCTTTTTTTATGATTTCCATAAAAATATTTGAATTTATTGATGTGTAATCGTTTAGTTATTTAAACAATAATATAGATGTTTTTATTGAACAGAAAGGGAGTTTTAAAGTAAGTGTAAGATTTTACATTTTATTTACAATTGAAAAGAATTTTAGTCATTTCGACCAAAGGGAGAAATCTGTAAGATATATGGATGAGGATTTCTCAGTCGAGGGCTCCTTCGAAATGACCAAACTGATCAGTGAAATCTTCAATCACTCGGTCTTTCAGCCATTTTTGCAGATGTAAAAAAATCATTATAAAATCTCTTTGTGTATTCATCCAGTAATTGTTCAATTCTTTTTCCGTTTGGAGAATTTATTATTAAACCTACGTGAAACTCTTTCTTTAATCTCCAACAAACTTCAGTATCATTATACGATTCAAGATCCGGCCACTCTTGTTTTGATAAAGAATTTAGAATTGCAGCAAATTCATTTTTAACTTTTGGAAGTTTATACTCTTTTTCACCGTTAAGTATTTCAATCTTTGCCCATTCACGCCATAAATTAATTCCAGTTGCAGCTTCTACAAGAGAAGAAAGATTTGCACCACCAACACGTGAAGATGTTTCTAAAAAATAAAGTTTTCCATTTTCTGCGCGAATGAACTCAGAGTGTGAAACACCACGCAACAATCCCAGAGCCTTTAATACTTCTTTATTCAATTCTAAAACTTCTTTTGCTTCATTGGAATTGCTGTCCAATGTTTTGCTGGTAAATACTCTTCCGTCGTGTGCAACTTCAAAAGGTGGAGTGCCGTATTTGCTGGCTAATCCAAAAACAACTTCTCTATTATTTATAATTGTATCTACGTGATAGATGCTTCCTGGAACAAATCTTTCCATTAAAAAAAATGATTGCTCATCGGCAAGATAATTTATCCTATCCCACATTTCCTGTTTGTTGTTAACTTTTTTTAATCCATAAGAACCTGCTAACAAGCGAGGTTTAATCATATAAGGAAAGGGAACAGTATCGGCAAATTCATTTATCTGTTTATGATTTAAGATATGGCAAAATTCCGGAACCGGTATTCCTTTTTCTTTTGCAACCATTCTCATTGCAAGCTTATCTCGAAAATGCCTCGCTGTTGTATCACCCATTCCGCCAACTCGTAAATGTTCTCTCAGTGATGCAGCACGTTCAACATCAAAATCATCAAGTGCAACAATTCTATCTATATGTTCGTTGCGTGCAAGAAAACTTACACCATAAATTACGTCCTGCATATTCCAATCTTTGTTTTTATCAGGAATGTAAAATATTTCATCCAGACTCTCTCTCGGCCAATCAGCATTTTCCAAACTTTTGGATGTAAGCAATATTACGCGGCAGCCTTGTGCCCTTGCTTCGCGCATAAAATCAAAACCCTTTTCATAGCTGGAAATACAAAGAATTGTTAGCATAAGTCTTCTCCTAAAATTAGTGAAGCATAAATTGCAATCAAACGGGATTTATTTGAATATCGAATGTAGAACAATGAATAATGAATAACGAAATAAGAAAAAGTTTTCTTTATTATATTATTTTCGCTTGTCATTATTCTTTTTAGCTGTTTCAATACTTTTAACAAAAATAGCAATAAGTTCATTACATTCAACTAATGCCTTTTCTAATAAATCAAACTTTCTATTTTCAACCATATGAGTATCTCTCATTTTTGTTTTCAAAAATAATTTTCATTACTTCAGAATTCAATATTCGTTATTCCTTGTTAATTATTTATTTTTATTGCTTTGCATTTACTAATCGCATTATTGGGTAAACATTTTCTCCTTTATCGTAAAATGGAGAGCGCTTGTAAAAGAAATCTAATCTTTCACCGGAATTATTTTTAAAAGATTCATCTTCATTTAGCGTTTTATAAAACTCAGTGCGTAATTGTGAATCATCTTTTATCATTTGTTTTGCATAAGGCTCCATCACATAAGCTTCAGCATATTCTTTTCGCTCAAAAAAAGCGTTAAAAAACCCCCAATTTGCAAATGAATCCGGCGCCTCTGGTTCCAATAAATTTACAATTACTCTTAAAGCTCTTTGATTTGTATAAACAATTAAAGTTCCTGCTTCAACTTCAACAGTTTCATTAAATGCTGAGCAAGTAAAGGATGGAAGCTGTCTGCCCTCATAAGGTCTTAATGCGAAGCGGACATTTTCAAATTTGTACTTCTGTACTTTTAATTTCCTTTTTATTTTTACAAGATTGAATTTTATTTGATGTGATTTAATAATTTCAATTATATTAAAAAATTGTGATGGAATTAGATACGCAGCAGGAACAGTTATTTTCTTAAGTGAATTCGCTTTATTAAAAATCGGGATTTCAATTTCCATTGGATTGCTTGTGTACTTGCGAACAGTTGAGCCAGTAATTTCGCTATGTTCATCGTACCATTCAAATCCTTTAAACAAAAACTTATCAAACTTTCCATTGCCTGCTAATACAAGTGGAAATTTTTTATTATCAACCAAATAATTTTTTATTGTTTGTTTATCTGCGAAACGATTTAGCATGACAATTTCTTTGTGATTATCATTTATAAAATTAATTGTATGCTCCATCATTGATTTTGTTGAAAACACACGATTAGCAAATGGTTTTAAACTGTGTGTTTCTACAAGCAAACAAATTCTATTTTGTGTAGCACAATATCCGTGGGATAAACGGGGCGGCGCAGGTAAATCAATAATTCCACTTTCAATTGTACCGGATTTAAATTCCATGTATGGTCCGATGATAAATCCATCGTCTTCAACTTTTTGCAGCAGATGCGGCAAATATTTCTTTTCAATCAAGCCTAACAATCCGCGATCAATATTTTGATGAGTTTCAATTCCGTATGTTACATGATATTGATAATCAGCACCATTTGTAGTGTGATTATCAATCATAAAATCAGGCAGCCAATCATTAAAAAGATTTAGGAAAGATTTTATTTCCGGTGAATCAGCTTTTAAGTAATCACGATTCAAATTTAAGTTTAAAGCGTTTGTACGCCATCCCATTTTCTTAGGACCGCTTTGGTTTGGTCTGTTAAACGGACTTATACGTTCGTGACCATCAATATTTAAGACAGGAATAATTAATAAAATTACGTTGTCTAAAAAATCTTCTTTTTCTTTTGTGATAAGAATTTCGCGAAGTAAAAGCATACAAGCATCTTTGCCTTCAACCTCTCCGGGATGAATTCCGTTTTGAATGAGCAGAATTGCTTTTCCAGTTTTCTTAGCTTGTTCTGGAGTGAATGCTTTATCCTTTGAAACAATTAAAACTTTTAACTCTCTGCCTTGCGGAGTTAAACCGATAGTATTGATTTTTACATACGGTGTATCATCAGCAAATTTTTGAAAATATTTTAGCGTGTTTTCATAATCTGGAGATTCAAGTTGATTTGATTTTTCAAAAAATGTAAGCCAGTCTTTGGAAATACTTTTGTTCTTCATTTGATAATTAAGATTAGTTAGAGTTGTTGCAAATATATAGTATCTAATGAATAGATTGATCTAAATTTATTAAAATCAATCAAGGCGTTATGTTTATTGATCTAAAACGATGTTATTATATTCAGAGTGTTTTTCTAAAAATTTTCTCACGTACCAGCAGCCGGGAGTGACTTTTAAATTTTTTTCCTTTGCATACTCAAGCGCAGCTGTAACGACTTTTGCGGCCAATCCTTGTCCGCGCAAATTAGTTGGAGTGTAAGTTGAGTAAAGATCAATTGTTACTTTATCTTCAGCATATAATAAATAGACTTCTTCATCTTCAACATTTAATACAAAGCGGCTGCCTTGTTTATCATTAATAACTTCGCTCATATTATTTCTCTTGCTTTTAGATTCTTCAGTAAATTATCGTAATTAACAAATTGGATTCCATCCCACCCAAGTGTTTTTGCAGCATTAACGTATTCCAAAATATCATCTATAAAAATATGTTCTTCGGAAGGAAAGCCGGATGCTTTTTCAACCACACGATAAATTTCTTCTTCAGGTTTTACAAATCCAACTTCGTGTGAAAGAAAAAGTCTATCAAACAATTTTAAGAATTCATAATCTTGATAACCATATTTTTTGTGGATAGAGTTTGTGTTTGAAACAAGATAAAGTTTGTATCTCTTTTTCAGTTCCGGTAAAAGTGCAATTACATCTTCATTAAAAGAAAAGATATCCGACCAGTATTTACAAAATGTTTCTTCATCAATACAATGCTCAAGATATTCTAACATCTGAGCAATAAACATCTTTTCAGATATCTTTCCTTTTTCAAAATCACGGTGAATATGATAGTTCTGTTGATACACATTTAAAAACCGTTCACCAATTCCAGCCTTATGTTTGTTTACCTTTTCTACAAAGTACTTATAATCAAATTGAAGTAGAACTTGTCCTAGATCAAAAACTATTGCTGAATATTTTCTATTACTCATTCAGCAATAACAAATATATCATCAGCAAGACCTTTATTAATTTTTACACTGCTGACTGTCATCTCAACAGATTGCGGACCGTAAGATTGAGTAAGTTTAAATGGATACTTAATACCATCAACTTCCGTATAGTTTTCAAAGGTTACAACTTGTTCTATCAGTCCCATTTTAGTTTGCATTTCTTTTTGTTCTTTAACCTTTAAACCGGATTCAACATCAAAAAAAGCAAACCATCTTATGCCCGAAGGAAGCGTCATTTTAATTTTATGAGCATTATTATCTCCAATTTTTTCTATTCCTTCGTAAGAAAGTTTAACACCGTAACTCTCGGGATCTAATAACATCTCCATTGATGCTTCAATTTTTAGTTGCTCAAGTTCTTTTCCTGTAACATCAATATTTTGTGTTGCCGCTTTCATCATACCTTTTTCGCCATCAAAAATTATTATTTGGTCCATTCCACCGGCTTTAACTTCCTGCCGCATTTTGTTTGGAGCTTTTTGTTTTACGATAATTGTCAGCGCTTGCCCCATTGCAGTCCCGCGCATAATTGTAGTTCTATCTTCAACTTTAGAAAGTGCATCTCTACCACCAATTGCATCAATATATCTTTCTAATACTAATTTTGGATCCATAGATTCGGAATTGTTTGTGCTATCAGGTTTACTTATTGCAAACAAATTTGAATTAACAATAAACATTAAAATAGCTGTGCTGAATAAAGCCAAATATTTCATTTTTTCTTTCCTTTGTGATAATAAAACTGTTACTTTAAAAATAGCAAATAGATTATTATTAAATAAATGACTTTGTAATACATTATCCTAATATTTGATATAGACACTTAAATCATTTTGTTCACAATTCTTAAAAAGATATGAAAAATATTTTAGTAATCGGTGCAGGTCGCACATCATCGTCTCTAATTAATTATTTGTTAGAAAAATCTAAAGAATCAGATTGGGCAATTACCGTTGCTGATCAATCTTTAGAAATGGCTGAGGTCAAAACTGCCGGTCATCCAAGGGCAAAAGCGATTAAGTTTAATGTTTTGGATGATGAGCAGCGCTCAGTTCAAATAAGTAAAGCAGATATAGTTATTTCTTTACTACCGGAAACATTTCACATTCACGTTGTCAAAGATTGCATTAAGTACAGGGCGCATCTTGTAACTGCCTCCTATGTTTCCCAACAAATGGCTGGGTTTGATAATGAAATTAAAAATGCCGGATTGATTTTTCTTAATGAAATGGGGCTTGATCCGGGCATCGATCACATGGATACAATGAGATTGATAAGTAAAGTTAAAACTAAGGGCGGTAAATTAATTTCACTTAGATCTTACGGCGGCGGACTTATTGCGCCGGAGTGCGATGATAATCCCTGGGGTTATAAAATTACATGGAATCCGATGAATGTTGTAACAGCCGGAATGGCAAGTGCCCGTTATGTTAAAGATGAAAAATTGAAGATTGTTCCTTACAACAGAGTATTTAGAGAAATTAATTTAGTTGATGTACCGGGTCTGGGAAAATTTGAATCGTATCCAAATAGAGACTCTATTAAGTACAGAAGAATTTACGGTATTCCAAAAATTCCAAATGTGTTTAGAGGTTCATTGCGCAAAATTGGTTTTTGCAAAGCCTGGAATGCGCTTGTTCAAATTGGATTAACAGATAATCGTTACCTTGTTCCAGATTCAGATAAATTTAGATACGATGAATGGATTTCATTTTATCTTGATAAAAAAAATAACATCAGCACTAAAAAAGCCTTAGCAAAATTTTTAAATGAATCTGAAAACAGTGATGTAATCAAAAAGATTGAATGGCTTGGATTGTTGAGTGATGAAAAAATACAACTTACAGATGTTAGTCCCGCAGAAATACTTTTAGATCTATTAAAAAAGAAATGGAAGTTTGGCGAAAAAGATAAGGACATGGTAATACTTCAAACAGAAGTTGAATATGAAATTGAAAAAAGAATTGAAAAAATGATTTCCTCTTTAGTGGTTTACGGCAAAACAGGATTTAATACAGCAATGTCCGCTTCGGTTGGATTGCCTCTTGGAATAGGTGCAAAACTAATTTTAAGTAATAAGATAAAAGAAAAAGGAGTAATCATTCCAATCCATCCAGATATTTATAAACCTGCTATGAAAGAACTTTCTGAAATTGGAATAAAACCCGTGGAGGTTGTAACAAGTAATTAGATTTATCGAATAATTAATTTTAGTGTTCGTGTATGTTTTCAATGTATTCCTTCATATAAGAATACCTTTTTGTAAATCTGCCTTTCCACATAATTACAGCGCGTTTTATTTCTTCGGGTAGATTGGAATCATGCAAACCATCTTTATAATTAGCGGATACAATATCTTTTAAAAACGGAAAAAGATTTTCACTAAACTGTGTAGAAGCATCGGCAGAAAACTCACAAGGTAGATTTGTAACAGCCATTACCGCAATTCCGTTTCCTTCAAATCCATCTTTAATTGTTTCAGTTTTTGGATTATATATATATACGGGATTATCTATCCAGGTTTCTTTAGAAAATTCAATAGAGCCGTTTGGATCGCAGGTAATATCACCAATTGCAATTAGTGTTTTATTTTTTGAATAAATTTCTTTCATTAACTTTTTTGTAATAGATCTTGGATAATCGTGTGACCATATAACACAGTTCATAAGTACGCTAATGTATGGCAGTACTTTGTCAAGATTAGTTTCAAAAAAGTTTGGATTAGCTAAATAATATTTTAGCCTATCCAAGGCATTTAATTTTTTAAAATTTTCAGTTTTACTGCTTAGATTCACTTTGAATCTGTAAATCTCATCTGGCTGGATTTGTAAAGCATATACTTTATTTCTCAATCCGTACTTAAAAGTATGTTCTAGTTCAGAAAGTCTAATGTTTGAGTGTGGAAGAATATCGAAAATTTCTCTTGCGCCATGTGCTGTTTTACCTTTACCTAAAAAGCAAACAATAATTGGAGGAAGATTTTTTGGCGTCCCTCCTTTTTCAATTCTTCTTGCAACCTTCTTTAAAATATTTTTTACAGAAAACAAATCCTGTCCTTCAATAGCTTGCGGCACCATATCAAAAGCATTTTCTAGACCTGATAATTTTAATCTTTTACCCAAAGTCCAGAGAGTATCCACCATTCCTGCATATCCGGCGTTGTATGTAAATGCAGTTATTTTTCTATTATCTTTTTCGTCTCTGATGAGTTCATAGTCAATTAATGTTGAGTCTAAATCAATTAACCTTTTTAACATTAATCTATTTTTTATTTGCCCCTTGTGTGTGTGCGAAAAAGTGTAGTAAGCTTTATTTGGTAGAAGACGTGTTAAATGAATTTCTTTCAATCCAAAAATAACTTTTGCTTTAGAAAGATCTTCCGAAATTTCTGCACCTGCATGTCTGTATTCTTTATCGGCAAATGCTCTTTTTACTTCAGATGTTTTTGGATGTTTTGCTGACTGCACAATTAATTTGTGTCCCCAATTAACAATTTCTTTAGCATATTGTGGAGTGATAGCAACGCGTTGTTCGCCGCGCTTACTAATTCCTTCTCGCATAATGCCAATTATGTTTTTCATTTTTAACCCTTGATTTCTATTGCATGGTAAGACTATACAACAAATATAGTTATTGCATGGCTTAAATTTTTTATGAGAAGAGAAATATTCTCCTGATTAATCAAATATTAAAATTAGACTTTTAAGAAGTTTACTTAATAGATATTATTACTTTATAAAAAATTAGAAATTCGGATTATGAAAAAAACAATTTTTATTTTCATCCTCTTTTGCTTTTCCGTTTCAACAAATGCCCAACATCTAATTATTAAGGGCAAAGTATCAGATAAAACAACAAGCCAGCCATTAAGTTTCGCAAATATCAGAGTTGCTAATTCAACACTTGGCTCGGCTGCAAATGTTGCTGGTGAGTATGAAATTAAAATGCAGTCTGGCACCTACAAACTTATTGCTTCCTTTATTGGATATTATTCCGATACTCTTGAAGTAAATTTAAATCAAAATATTTCTAATTTTAATTTCTCTCTCTTACAAACAAAGGTTGATTTACAGGAAATTGTTATCAAACCCGGAGAAAATCCTGCAATAGAAATTATCCGTAAGGCAATTGAAAATCGAAAAATCAGAAATCAGAAATTACTGAATTACGAAGTTGAGGCTTATACAAAGGGACTTATACGCACTATTGAAGATATTTCTGCGGGCGACAACAGCATTGGCGTTGGATTAGGCGGTAGTGATACAACTGAATTAATTATTTCCGGAATTTTAGAAAATCATAGTCGTAATTATTTTGAACAACCAAATCAATTCAAATCAATAATACTTGCGCGAAAACAGAGCGCAAACTTTCCGCCCTCAATTAATACTTTAACCGGCGGAAGACTGATTCAAAATTTTTATGAAAACGATGTGAACTTTTTAGGCAGAGATTTGCCTGGGCCAATTTCTGATAACGCTTTACAGTATTATTATTTCTATATCGAAAATATTCTTGCCCAGAACGATAAAAAGGTTTTTCAAATTCATATGGAACCGGATAACTCTGCTGACCCGGGATTTACGGGAAAGATTTTTATTACTGACAGCACATTCGACTTAATAAAAGTTGATTTGGTCCTAAATCGTGCGGCTAACACAGGGAACCTTTTTGATACTGTAAATATTTACCAGCAGTTTGATGTATATGAAAACGTAGTTATGCCTGTTGATTATCGTTTATTTGTTAAAGCAAATATTCTAGGTTTAGTAAGATTTGGATTTGAGTTAAACACAATAATGTTTAATTATAAAATCAACAAAACACTGCATGAAGATATTTTTAACAAAGCAATTGTAACCGTAATTCCAGAAGCTGATAATGTTGACAGCAGCTATTGGAAAAACACACAAACAATTCCCAACACGTTAGAGGAAGAAATAGCTTATAACAGAATAGATAGTTTAGAAAATGTGCCAAAAAACTTGTGGGATGAATTTTCGTTTCTTGATACACGAATAGATTTATCAAAAAATGTTTCTATCAGTGCGCCCTTGGGGATGTATCATTTTTCCAGAATTGAAGGACACGCTTTAGACTTTGGAATTTTTGTTGACGATGCTTTTAATAGAAGATTTAATTCAGCTTTAAAATTATCTTACGGATTTTCTGATAAAAAGTTTAAACAGGATTTTAGTGCCGGATATCTTTTGGGGAATTATAGAACTTGGAAAATAAAGTTTAGTGCTTTTAATAAACTAAATGTTCTGTTTGATGAATCAGATAATTACGGGGAACTATTTTCAACACTTGTAACTCTAATTTCAAAAGATGAATTTAGAGATTATTATTATTCAAAAGGATTTTCTTTTGGATTGGAAGGCGAAGTGCTTCCGATTTTAAATATGCGGGTTGGCTTTAAAAACAAAACTTATAACAATGCATACAACACAACTGATTTTTCTTTTTTCAACAGAGATAAAACATATAGACCGAATCCCAAAATTTATGAAACAAAAATAAATTCGGTAAACGTTGGTTTTGATATTGACTTTAGGGATTACATTGAAGATGGATATTTTAGACGAAGAACTTCTTTGGGCAGATCATTTATTTTATTTTCCGGCGATGTAACTTATTCTAATCCCGATTTTCTAAACAGTGGGTTAGAATTTACAACTTATGAATTATCATCCAGAGTTTTTCTTAGAACATTTAAATCTGCCTCACTAAATTTATTTGTTTATGCAAGATCAAACGATGGTGCAACACCGTATCAGGATTTATTTGCGCTGCCCGGCAATATTGATATTGTATTTAATCCACACACCTTTAGAACTTTAAATATTAACGAAATTATTGGCGATAGAATTTTAACATTAAATTTTACTCACGATTTTAGAGATGAGCTTTTTAGATTGGCAAACATTCCAGGTGTT
The DNA here is from genome assembly GCA_963704275.1 of uncultured Ignavibacteriaceae bacterium. Classification (GTDB taxonomy): domain Bacteria; phylum Bacteroidota; class Ignavibacteria; order Ignavibacteriales; family Ignavibacteriaceae; genus IGN3. Next base: position 123,126 of record CAVPHP010000011.1, read on the forward strand.
AAAAACTGGGAGATAATGTTGTCTTTAATTTTTAATGCTGCAATTACAGATGTTACAAATGAAACATCAAATATTTTAACAAATCCTGTTAAGACATTTAAACATCCATTTTATGAAATTGGATTTGGAGTTGGACAAGGATTACTACCATTTAAACTAGAATTTATGTGGAAGCTTAATTACCGCGATGGAAATAACTTTAGAATTGGATTAAATATGCCGCTGTTGTAATTGATTATTAATGTGAAAAAAAAAGCGCTCTAAAAAGAGCGCCTCAAACGAAATAAACAGAACTTATTTCTTGGGTTTTGCTTCACTTACGATGATATTACGACCCTTGAGTTCAGAACCATTTAGTGCCTGAATTGCCGCATTTGCTTCAGCTTCTGTTTCGAATTCTACGAAACCAAAACCTCGTGATCTGCGGGTCTCTTTATCAGTAACAACTTTTGCTGAAAGTACGTTGCCATGTGCGGCAAATGCAGTCTGCAAATCTTCGTCACTAGCTGACCAGGGGAGACTCCCTACAAACAATTTAGTACTCACGAAACGAACCTTTAATTAATTGAACAAAAAACGCCAATCGACGCGGGAATAAAATAATATTAATAATTTAAGAAACAAAGAAAAAACAAAATAAATCCTTTGTTTTAAGGCTTTAAAAGGACTTTCTGTCTCATCTTGGTGTTATTTGCAGAAGTTTTGTATTAAGTTTTTACCTGTACAGTTACTTTTTAGACTTGGGTAGGGAGGATGGAAGGATTAAAAAAAATCATAACAATTTGCTTATTGCATCTTTAACATTATCCACCGCAATAACTTTTATTGTGTTAGATGGCTTCAGTCCTTTTAAATTTCCTGCAGGAACTATTGCAGTTTTAAAACCAAGTTTTTGTGCTTCAGCAATTCTTTTTTCGATATGTCCAACGCTTCTAATTTCTCCGCCCAAACCAACCTCGCCAATTATAATTGTCTGATTATCAATAACTTTATCAATCAAACTTGAAGCGATACTTACGCAAACTGCAAGATCAACAGCCGGTTCGATAACTCGAATTCCGCCTGCAACATTTACAAAAACATTATTAACTGATGCTCTAACATTTGCCCGCTTTTCTAAAACTGCTAACAGGATCGATAATCTTTTTTGATCAAAACCATTTGATACACGCTGCGGATAACCAAAATTTGATGGCGTAACCAAAGCTTGCACTTCTAACAAAATTGGTCTGCTTCCTTCAATGCTGGATGTAACAACGGAACCAGGAGTCTGTTTTTCCCGCTCGCTTAAAAATAATTCACTTGGATTTGTTACCTCACGCAAACCGTCTTCACGCATTTCAAAAACACCGATTTCATTTGTACTTCCGAATCTATTTTTCTGAGCACGCAAAATTCTAAACGAATGATTTGTTTCCCCTTCAAATTGTAAAACAGTATCCACCATGTGCTCTAAAATTTTTGGTCCGGCAATCATTCCTTCTTTTGTAACGTGTCCAATTATTATAACTGAGTAATGATTTTTCTTTGCTTCTTCCATCAGCATTGCGGCGCATTCCCGGATTTGCGTAATTGTGCCTGGTGAGTTTTCTAATTCGCTTCTGTATGTTGTTTGGATTGAATCAACAATTACAACGGATGGAGATATTTCTTTTATCGCCCCAAGTATGTTTGAAAGCTCTGTTTCTGCTTGAACAAAAAAGGAATCTGATTTTACATTTAATCTACTTGAGCGAAGTTTAATTTGTTTTTCAGATTCTTCACCTGTTACATATAAAACCTTTTCCTTGATACTAGCCGCGGCTTGCATTGCTATTGTTGATTTACCAATTCCCGGATCACCGCCGAGAAGTATAACTGAGCCAGGCATAATACCGCCGCCAAGTACGCGATCAAATTCTATGATTCCCGTTTTAACTCTGTCATCCTCGTTTGCAGATATATCAAGAATCTTGCTGTAACTAAATTTTGATTTTGAAATATTTGCTTTACGTGGCGATATTTCAACAATTTCTTCAGTAAAAGAATCCCAGCTTTCGCACTCAGGACATTTACCAATCCAGCGTAAAGATTCATATCCGCAATTTGAACAGATGTATTTTATTTTTGTTTTACTCATAATATGTCAAACGATAAACGTCAAATGTGAAACTTAAAAAGAATAATTATTAAGATAATTGCCGCCTAAAAGACTTCATATTAAAACTGAGATTGTCATTTCGAAGGAGCCTGCCTGTCGGCAGACAGGTCTTCGACTGAGAAATCTTTTGTCAAATAAATCAGATTTCTCCCTTCAGTCGAAATGACCTTAAATTAACACTGAACTACACAAAACTACCAACAATACTTTCCACTTTTGCGAGTGCTGTGGTAATATGCTGCACATCTTTTCCGCCTGCAGTTGCAAGATGAGGACGACCGCCGCCCCCGCCGCCAACGAGTTTTGCAAGTTCACCAACAATTTTTCCTGCATTAAGTTTTTTATCTTTTATAAGATCATCACTAACAACAGCAACAATTCCAACTTTGTCTTCAATCTGTGCAATTAGAACTCCAACTCCGCTTTTAATTTTATTGCGCATTTCATCACCAAAAGATTTTAACTCATCCATATTTTCAGCGTGAACTTTGCCTTTAAATATTTTAATATTTTTTGCTTCTGATGAAAGCGAAAGAATATGATCGAGCTGACCGAGATTATCTTTGGTTTTTAGTTCCGCAATTTCTTTTTCAAGTTTCTTTTTAACATCAAGTAACTCTTCAATTTTTAGCTCGGATGATTTTAAATGTTCTGCTTGAGTGTGAATATATTTTTCGACTCCCGCGCCAGTTACAGCCTCAATTCTACGCACTCCGCTAGCTATCGATGACTCACTCAATATTTTAAACAAACCTATTTCAGATGAATTGTGAACATGAGTACCTCCGCAAAATTCCATTGTAAAATCACCAAACTGAACAACATTAACTTTATCGCCGTACTTATCACCAAAGAACATAAGCGCACCCATTTTCTTTGCTTCATCAAACGGTGTGTTGCGATGATGATTCAACGGATAATTTTTTCTTGTTTGCTCATTAACTATTGATTCTATTTTGTGAATTTCATCCGCAGTTAATTTTGTAAAATGTGTAAAATCAAATCGCAGTCTATCGGGACCAACATAAGAGCCAGCCTGCTGTACGTGTGTTCCCAAAACGGTTCTTAAAGCTTTATGCAAAAAGTGAGTAACGGAATGATTACGCATAATATCCCAGCGGCGTTCCTCATCAACCTCTGCAATAACTTCCATTCCGATTTTTAATAAAGCTACTTTATTGGGATTTAAAATGTGAATTACCTGTCCATCAATTTTTGCAACATCAACAACATCAATAGATTTATCATCAAGAATAATTTTTCCTAAATCATCTGTTTGTCCGCCGGACTCAACATAAAACGGCGACTTATCCAAAATAACTAAAGTGTTTTCACCATCGTTTTTAATTCCAACTATTTTTGATTTGGTTATTAGTTCATCGTAACCTGTAAAAATTGTTGGAAGAGAATCAATCAAATTAAATCCTGAAAGATCATTTAATGTAACATTTACAGAGGCAAACTTATCTTTTGATGCTTCTCGTCCGCGCTCTTTTTGTGCGCTCATCAATTTGTTAAAACCATCTTCATCAATTGCAAAATCAATTTCTCGCGCCATAACATTCGTTAAATCCACAGGAAAACCAAAGGTATCGTAAAGTTTAAATACATCTTCGCCAGGAACAACTTTTATCTTTTGCTTGATTAATTTTTTTACAACCTCATCAAATAATTCTATGCCACGATCAAGCGTAGCATTAAAACTTTCTTCTTCTGCTTTGATAATTTTTTGTACATAATCTTTTTTCTCAACAATTTCAGGAAAAACATCGCCCATAGTTTTTACAAGAATATCCACAAACTTGTAAAGGAATGGTTCGTTTAAATTTATTTTTCTTCCGTATCGGGCTGCGCGTCTTAAAATTCTGCGTAACACATAACCTCTTCCATCATTGCCCGGAACAGCGCCATCAGCAATTGCAAAAGTTAATGCACGTATATGATCTGCAATTACACGCATTGGAATTCGATCTTCTTCTTTATCATATTTTACTTTTGAAAGTTTTACAACCGCATCAATAATCGGAGTAAAAACATCTGTATCGTAGTTTGATTTTTTATTTTGTAGCACTGCACACACGCGTTCAAAACCCATTCCTGTATCAACATGCTTTGCGGGTAGTTCGTGTAATTTTCCGGTTTCATCACGATTGTATTGGATAAAAACTAAGTTCCAAATTTCAATACATTCCGGTGAGCCGGCATTTACTAGCGCTGCGTTTTCAAGATCATCACTTATGTTTACGTGTATTTCTGAACATGGACCACACGGGCCGGTTTCACCCATTTCCCAAAAGTTATCTTTCTCGGCAAACTTTAAAATGTGTTTGGGATTTATATCTGTTTCAGATTTCCAAAGTAACAGCGCTTCTTCATCATCTTTGTAAACTGTTGCCCACAATCTTTCTTTTGGAAGTTTCCATACTTCGGTTAATAGTTCCCACGCCCAGCCAATTGCTTCTTTTTTGTAGTAATCACCAAAAGACCAATTGCCAAGCATCTCAAACAAAGTGTGATGATAGGTATCGTGACCGACTTCTTCCAAATCATTATGCTTGCCGGAAACACGGATACATTTTTGTGTATCTGCTGCGCGTTTGTATTCACGAGTTCCGGTTCCCAGAAAAACATCTTTAAACTGATTCATTCCCGCGTTTGTAAAAAGCAAGGTTGGATCATCAAAAGGAACAACGGGAGCGGAGTGAACAATGCGATGCTCTTTTTCCTTAAAAAAATCTAAAAATTGCTGCCGGATTTGTCGTGAAGTCATATTTACCTTTGAAATAAAATTTGAAGGTAAAAATAACAAATAAGTATTTAAGCAGGAACTTTGTTTTGGAGTATTATCAAGGTTTTTGGAAACTTAATTTTGGCAATGAAATTGCTTAAAAAACTATCCTTGTAAACAAAAAACGATGGATATTATGCCAGAAAACAGACAAACAACCGACAGCGAATTACTACTTCAAATTGTAGGATATAACTCCAATGCTTTTGAACAGCTTTACAATCGCTATTCAGCAACGATTTACTCTTTGATAAAAGAGATAGTTACAAATCCAAAACAAGCAGAGAAAATTCTGTTAAATGTATTTTCGGTTTTCTTAAAACGTATCGATTATTACAGCACAACGAGCAATAATATTTTTACATGGCTTACCATGCTTGCAAGAAATATTTCAATTGATACTTTAAAAAGAATGAAGTTTGTTGAGGATATTCCAATCTATTCTGACGAATATGAAATCGAGTTTATACTTCCAAATCTATCTGAACAAATCAGTTTGATAAATCTTGATGAAAGAAATCAGCTTAGTGAAAAAATTAAATCGTATAAAAGCCAGCTTTCTGAAATACAGAATTTAGTTTTATCTCTTATTTATTTTGAAGGATTGAATGAAGATGAAATAGCAAAAAGATTGAGTGTGCCTTCTGCAACGGTTAGACAAAAAACTTTAGCAATAATGGAATCACTTCATGCACAATATACGGGACAAGCGGAAAGTTCAAATGGCAATAAAGAAATTCTAAATCTTGTAAAGTTAGAATCTCTTGGTTGTCTTACAACGCAGGAAAGAATGTTGTTTAATCAGATGCGAAATAACGATCCTGATTTTTTGTGGAAGGAATATGGCGAGTATCAGAACTTAACAGCATCGCTTGCAACAGCTATTCCCGAAGTAAAACCACCTCACGAATTAAATACGGAATTAGAAAGTTTATTCACAAAAATTTTAGCCGGCGGCGATGTTGATTATCCAATAGTTGCTACGGAAATTCCAGTAGTTGAAGCAGCAATAAATCCAGCCCCAGAACCGCTTCCGGAAAAAGTTGACATTCCAGAAGCAAGGAAAGAGATTGAAGTTAAAGAGGCAATAGAAACAAAAGCTGAAAAAGATACAGGTTTCCATTTTAAATTTAGAGAACGAGATCCAAAAGAATTAAGCTTATTAAAAAATCTTGATACTGTAGAAGAAAAGTCTAAATCAGTAACTGCGCCTTCACCAGTACCTCAACCCGTTGCTGCAAGGACAGAATCAGATATTAAATTTAAGAGTTACCAAAAAACTCCTGTTAGAAAACCAGCTGCCTTTGTTGATGCAAAAGTTTCTTCGTCTGAGATAAAAGATGTTATAAACGCTGTTATAAAAGAAGATAATTTAGTTCAAAATAAAGTTGCGCCTGCAGAAATTAAAAAACCAAATATGGGAATTGAAAACGATGATCCATCTATAATTATTGAGGAACCAAAATCGGTAAAAGATAAAGAAGATGTGGTAATTAAAAATAGATTAATACCAAACAGCAGCATTAATCTAAAAGAAATATTTAGAAAAGATGAAAAACCATTAGTAAGCAAATTAAACAATCCCGTTACAGCAAAACTTGAAAAAATTATTGAAGAAAAACCGGTTGTTCCTGTTATTGAAAAACCAGAAATAAAAATCAAAACAAACGAACCTCCAAAAGAATTTAGGAGGAATGTTTTTGTTGATAGAAATGAAACTGTAAAACCGAACAATCCTGTTTTAGCCAATAATAACAATAGTGAAACGCTAAACAAACAAAGTGAAGTTATAAAAGAAAATCCTAAAACTGAACAAGTAATTTTAAAAGAAGAAAAAGTAATTGAAGAAAAGCCTGCTGTGCCTGAAGTTGATAATAGAGTTCCAGATCCAACTCCTGTAAAGCAGCCTGAGCCCGTTGCTGAAAAACCTGAAATAAAAATTAAATCAATCGTACCTCCTAAAGAGATTAAGAAAACATTTGTTGACGCAATAAAACAAGAAGTTCAAAATCCACAACAATCTGTTGTACCGATTGTTGAAAAAGCAGATATAAAAATCAAAACAAATGAACCTGTTAAAGAAGTTTTAAATACCAAAATATCGGATGCAAAAGTTGAAGATGTAAATCAAAATAAAATTGCAGAACCAATTGTACCGGTTGAAGAAAAAGTAGAAACCAATTTAAAAGCGAATATTCCTATTGCACAGATAGATGAGACTAAACCTGCAGCAAAAGTTGAAGAAACTTTTGAGCGCATAAAACCTTCCGTTGATAGATCAAACTTAAAAATAAGGGAAACAGTTTTTGTTGAGAGTAATAAAAAATCTGCTGCATTAAAACAGGAGGCGATTGCTCCTAAAATTGAATTAAAACATGAAAAAGCTAATGTTGATAATACAGGCAATTTAAAAGAATCTATAAACATCGAAGAAATTTTATCAAAGATTGAAGACGATAAAACTGAACCTGCTGTTGTAAGTGAAGCTGAAAATTATGAAAAAGAAATTATCAAACTTCGCAAAAAACTTAGAAGAAATATTTTAGTTTCCGCAGCGTTGTTTGCAATTTTAGCAGTGACTTCGGTAATTGTTTATTTAAACTTTAAGGATGTTCCTGTAAAAGTTGTTGAAAGTAAAACTAACTCAGAAAAATTAAATTTAGCGGGACTGACAAACCTTGTTGTTAATAATGATTTTAAACCAACTGACGAAGCTGAAAATATGGTTGGAATATCTACTACAACTGAAAATAATGAAAGTCCAACCGCAACTATTGTTGATAAAAAAGTTTTAGTACCACCGTTACCAAAAATATCCACAAAGGAAGAAAGCACATTGTTTGTATCCAACGTATCTGAAAATTTAACAGAGGCTAAGGATGAAATGCCTAATCAAATAGCAGCAGCAAAAACAGAAACAATCGTTCCGCCTAAAGAAATTAAAAAAGTTGAAGAACCCTCTTTTTTTGTGGCTGTTGAAGAAATGCCTGAATTGATTGGCGGATTAAAAACATTACAAACAAAAATTAAATATCCTGAAATTGCTAAAAGACAGGGAATAGAAGGCAAGGTTTTAGTGCAGGCAATTGTGGATGAAACCGGTAAAGTTATTTCTACAAGCACGATTAAAGGCATTGGCGCCGGCTGTGATGAAGAAGCAATGGATGCAGTACGCAACAGCAACTTTAAACCCGGCAAGCAAAGAGGAAAGAACGTAAAAGTTCAGGTTACAATACCGATTGTCTTTAAAAAATAAAATATAATATTCGCAGCTGAGTCTGTCGCGTAGATCCAGACTGAGCTTTTGTTTATAAAGTAAATTGTCTCGGGACAGAGACCCGAGCTACGGTTGCATAAAAATCACTTCAACAGAATCATTTTTCTCACTTCTCGGAAAGTATTGCCGCCGTTGTTTGGTGTTGCTTCCAGCTTGTAGAAATATACACCGCTTGGCAGCTCTGCAAGACGGTTCGCCGCGGCGAACTGTGCTACGAATTCAACTTCATAATTTCCGGCGGATTTATTTTCATCAACCAAAATCGCCACTTCATTTCCAAGCACATCAAATATTTTTAACGATACTTTACTTGCTAATTGTATCTGGTAATTAATCTTAGTGCTTGGGTTAAACGGGTTTGGATAATTTTGATAAAGTGAAAATCTTTTTACAGTGCTTACATCATCAGCAACATCTGAAACAAAAACATTTACAGAGTCTGATTTAAGAATAAACGGAATGTTTGGCAGATTATTATACATTCCAACAAACTGTGTTATATCCGGTTCGCTTATAGTTGCAAGCTGATCCACTACTCTTGGTTTTATTGTTTGGAAACAAACTTCTGCAAAAACTTTATACGTCGTTTCGTTTGTAACGGGAATTCTATAATTAACAATATCACTACCGGTTCCCTGTGTTGCATTTTCCCTGTTAAAGTTTGGATCGGATGCAGCACTGCCAAAAATTGCAATTGTATCGTAACTTGGATGCGTTGTTGTAAATCCTTTTGGCGGAATTCTATTATCCTTAATGTACTGCGAAGCGCGCAGCAATGTATTTGTAACAGCCAAATCAACATCAACCATTACACCTTCGTAAATCTGAATTTCATTTTCATTTGTAATTAAATCATAATGCGGTTCGTAATCAGCATCTAATCCAGTAATTTCTCCAAGCTCATCATAATTACCGGATTCATAAACAACATTGTTTGTTGGATCGGTTACTTTTAAATGTATCCACATTCTTCGGAACGGGATTCCGCTGGGAATTTTATGTCCTGCTTTATTTTCGATCTTAACAAAAACGTTTAAAGAATCATTTTGATATGTAGTAGTTATATAAAGCTCAATGGCTTTTTTAGTTAGATTTTCTTCTGCACGCACAATTGTGGAATCAAAATTTTCTGCTGATGCTGTTAATCCCAATGGTTGAATATTATCTTTTAACATTCGTAAGCATATAAACATTGCCGCCAACAAAAACGTGTTTCCAAAAAGGCGAGCGATAAACCTGATGCATTGGTGGAATCGATGCAATATCAACAGAGTCGGTAATCATAGGCATATGGCAATCCTGGCATTGTGTGTTTTGTGCAGGATAAATACTGTTCTTCCATTCTATATAAGGAGTTTGCTCAGGAAAAGTTCCAGCAATTTGTCCTTGATTATCTAAATACGGCGTAAATAATGTGTGGCAAGTTGCACACAATTCAGATTCATTAAGATGTGATGTGTAAACCGGAGTGAAGAATGACATATCATACATCTGCTCTGCAAGTGGATCTTCATACGGACCATATATTATACTGTCAAGATTTATCTCATAATGCCCGGAATATGATAAAGCGGAACCAAAATTATCCGGTTTTATTTGATGGCAGACAGTACAGCTTACGCCATCATTTGCAATTGGATCGGTTTTCATCTGCGCCATTGAGTAATTTGTTGCTCCGTTAAAGAAAGCTTCTGTATATCCCATCGGCGAGTGACAGTTTGTACAGGTTGTTTCTATCGTTTGCTGTAGTGTTGGAAATCTGTGAACTTCTTCTGCAACAACTGCACGCCAAAAAGGATCTTTACTTGCATTACCCATCATTGTTGATCGCCAATAAGTTACGGGTGAAACATCAAGTCCGTTTACAGTCATAACATTTGCGCCATCGCTTTCATGACAAATTGCACATCTGCCTGAACCGGCAAAAAGTGTTGTTCGATTAAATGGTAAAGGGTTACTTTGTGCAAACAGAACTGTTTGGCTGATAAGAAGTGAAAATAATAATGTAAAAAGTTTGTTCATTTCTATAGTCCTTTAACGCTCTTAAAAGTTTATGTGTTGATGATTTTTCTTATTTAAAATAAGTGAATATTGATGAAGATGCACAGATTATATTTTCCAAAGTAAAGTTATTCAGTATTTAAGTTTGAAAATCTTCTTATTATTATTGCTAAAATTTATCATTTTAAAGGTTTTTCAAACAAATTTACACAAAACAATTTCTTGTTTGTCATAATAATTAATCCTATTTTTGGCTATGTGATTCGCCCCTTTGAGGGCGTTTTTTGTTAGTATGGATATAAATAAAGAAAAAATAGTTCAAATTTCAAATGAAATCGCAGAAAAGCTAAACTTTTTTGTGGTGGATATTTCTTTTAGGGGTGATAACAGAAAAAGGATTATCGAGCTTTTTGTTGATTCTGAAAAGAATGTTGATTCTGAAAATCTTGCCCAAATTAACAGGGAAATTAATTCTGTTCTCGAAGAACAAAATATTATAGATCATGCTTATAGATTTGATGTTTCATCTCCCGGTGTTGATAGACCGCTTAAGTTCCTAAAACAATTTCCCAAGCACATCAACAGAAAATTTGAAGTTACTTATAAATCCGGTGAAGAAACTAAAACCATTACCGGAAAATTATTGACCGTAGAAGGAGAAGAATTAACTTTTCTTTCTGATAAAAAAAATATTTTAATAGAATTTAAAAACATAACAACTGCAAAAGTTATAATTAGTTTTTCTTAGAATAGGAGAAAGTAAATGAATTACGATATTGTCGAATCCTTTGCGCAAATGGTAAGGGAAAAAGGCATTGATAGAGACGTACTCGGCGGAATACTCGAGGAAATATTTGGGATACTTGTAAAGAAAAAATTCGGTGAAGAAGCAAAGTTTGATGTAGTTGTTAATATGGATAGAGGAGATATCGAAATATTTCTGGAACGTGAAATTGTGGATGTTGTTGAAGATCCAAACACACAAATAAGTCTTGAAGAAGTTAATAAAAAAGGCAACGAAGACGATCTTGAAGTTGGAGAAGACTTTGTTGAAAAGATTGAACTTGCATCTTTAGGAAGAAGACTTGTAGTTCTTGCTAAACAAAGTCTTAATCAAAAAATACGTGAACTTGAAAAAGAAATTATCTACAACGAATACAACGAACTACTTGGTGAAATTGTTGTTGGAGATATCTACCAGATAAGAAAGAATGATATTCTGGTTAATCATAACAAAAACGAACTCGTATTGCCGCGTAACGAGCAAATCCCTTTTGAAAAATATAAAAAGGGTGAAACGATAAGAGCTATCGTTAAAGAAGTTAGAAAAGGAAACAGTGGACCGGTTATAGTTATTTCAAGATCAGATAATATGTTTTTAAGAAGATTGTTTGAGATTGAAATTCCAGAAATTTATGATGGAATTATTGAAATAAAATCAATTGCACGCGAGCCTGGTGAAAGAGCCAAAATTGCTGTTGAATCTCAAGATGCAAGAATAGATGCAGTTGGTGCTTGCGTGGGAATGAAAGGTGTAAGAATTCACGCTATTGTGCGCGAGCTTAATAATGAAAATATAGATGTTGTAAGTTATTCTGATGATCCAATTATTTTCATTCAAAAATCATTAGCTCCGGCTAAGTTAAAGAAAATCGAGCTTGATGAAGATGAGAAAAAAGCCATTGTTACCGCAGACAGCGATCAGGTTTCGCTTATAGTTGGAAGAAACGGTGTAAACATAAGATTAGCAATGCACTTAACCGGTTATGAAATTGAAATCTTACGTGAAGCAAAACCATTTGAAGAATACGAAGAAGACATTGAGTTAATCGATATTAAAGAAGAACTTGGTGCCGATGTTTATGAAATTCTTATCAACCACAGGTATGATACAGCTATAGAAGTATTAACTGCTGGAGCTGAAAAGTTAAAAGAGATTGAAGAGTTTGATGAAGCAAAAATTGAAGAGATACTGGAAATAATTAAATCGCAGTTTGAAGAAGAAGAATAGCCTAAGAAAAGGTAACTAATAAATGTCTGAAACAAAATCGCCCAAAATTAGATTATACAAGTTCGCAGCAGAGATAAATCTTTCTTCAGAAAATCTTATTGAGTTTCTGAAAACAAAAGGACATGTAGTCAAATCTCACCAATCAGTTCTTACAGAAGAAATGATAAGTGAGATTAATGCTCACTTTAAAAAAGATATAGAAAAAGCTGAACAACATTACAAAAAAATTGCGGATTTTAATAAGAAACGTGCTGATAAATCTGAGAAGGCAGAAGAAGTTACTGCGATTGAAGAAGAACCTGTTCAAGAAGAGGAAGTAAAGCAAATTGTAATTAGTGATGTTTCTGTTGATGTAGAAACAGAACCAATTATAGAAATTGCCGTTACTGAAGAGAAGGAACCAGAAACATTAGCCGACGTTGTTGTTGATAAAAAAGCTGATGAAGTTGTTGAAAAACAGCCAGCCCCAACTCAAGAACGCAAAAAATTTGTATCTCCCAAAGGCAAAGAGGAGAATAAAAAAAGAGGCTTAACTGTTGTTGGTAAAATGGATTTGGGCGAAGATAGAAAATCCAAACCACAAGTTAAAAGACTTCCGACGCAAAAAACTGTGGATGGCAAACCCATAGTTACAACCGCTGCTGATGACGTTGTTAAGAAAAAGAAACGACCAAAAACTAAAAAGAAAACAACTACAGCCGAAGTTACTACTGAAGAAACATCAACAACTAAAAAGCGTAAACGCGTTAAGAAGTTTGAGATTGATGAAAAGGATGTTAAAGCTGCCATAAAGAAAACTATGCTAAGTATGGATGATACTGCAACAACAAACAGAGCTTCATCCAGAAAAAAGAAAAGACGAGAAAGAGAAGCCGAAGAAGAACGGTTAGAGGAATTAAGGACATTAGATAAAAATATTATCAGGGTTAATGAGTTTATTGCAGTAAGTGAACTTGCAAATCTTATGGAAGTGCCCGTTGGTGATGTAATTTCTAAATGTATTAGCCTTGGTTTGATGGTTTCGATAAATCAAAGACTTGATGTTGAAACAATTACGCTGGTTGCTGATGAGTTTGGTTTTGAAGTTGAGTTTCAGAAAGAATATACTTCTGAAATTTTAGAAGATATTATTGACACTGAAGAAGAACTGCTGCCAAGATCTGCAGTTGTTACTATTATGGGTCACGTTGATCATGGTAAAACATCTCTTCTTGATTATATAAGAAGAACAAATGTTGTTGCGGGTGAATCCGGCGGAATTACACAGCACATTGGTGCTTACCGTGTTGATATTGGTGATGGAAAACAAATTACATTTCTTGATACTCCTGGTCACGAAGCGTTTACTGCAATGAGAGCACGCGGTGCACAGTTAACGGATATTGTTGTACTTGTTGTTGCTGCCGATGATGCGGTAATGCCCCAAACAGTTGAAGCTTTAAATCATGCTCAGGCTGCGGGTGTTCCAATTATTATTGCAATAAATAAAATTGATAAACCGGGAGCCAACCCGGAAAAAATCAAACAGCAAATGGCTGATAGAAATGTGCTTGTAGAAGATTGGGGCGGTAAATATCAATCTGTGCAGCTTTCCGCAAAAACGGGATTAAATGTTGATCTTTTACTTGAAAAAATTATTCTTGAAGCCGATATACTCGATTTAAAAGCAAATCCTAACAGACTTACACGCGGTGCAGTTGTAGAAGCAGAGCTTGATAAAGGACGCGGCGTAACAGGAACAATTCTTGTACAAAAAGGAACTTTAAGAATTGGTGATCCGTTTGTTGCAGGAATTCATCACGGAAAAGTAAGAGCAATGTTTGATGAAAGAGGAAATAAAGTAAAAGAAGCTCCTCCATCAACGCCAGTACTTGTTCTTGGTTTTGAAGGAGCACCACAAGCAGGCGATACCTTTATAGTTCTTGAATCTGAACGTGAAGCTCGCTACATAAGTTTGAAGAGACAACAGCTAAAACGTGAACAGGATCAAAAACAAATTCATCATATAACACTTGATGAGCTTGCAAAACAAATTAGTATTGGCGGAGTTAAAGAACTTGCACTTATCGTAAAAGGAGATGTGGATGGTTCTGTTGAAGCATTATCAGATTCGTTGATGAAGCTCAGCAATCAGGAAGTAATTGTGCGGGTTATACACAAAGGCGTGGGCGGAATTTCTGAAAGCGATGTGCTTCTTGCTGCCGCATCAAACGCAATTATAATTGGTTTCCACGTTCGTCCAAATATCAATGCAAGAAAACTTGCTGAAAATCAAAAAGTAGATATCAGACTTTACAGTGTTATTTACAACGCCATTAGCGAGGTTAAATCAGCATTAGAAGGATTATTATCACCACTAATTTCTGAAGAAGTAACAGGCACAATTGAAATACGTGATACTTTCAAAGTTCCCAAATCTGGAACAGTTGCAGGATGTTATGTGCTTGATGGAAAGATTACAAGAAATAATAAAATAAGATTGATTCGTGATGGAATTGTAATTCACGAAGGCGGTATTGGCAATTTAAGAAGATTTAAAGATGATGTTAAAGAAGTTGATGCCGGTTATGAATGCGGATTGAACATCGAAAACTATAACGATATAAAAGTTGGAGATATTATCGAAGCATTTAAAATTGTAGAAACAAAGAAAACATTGGCGTAATTATTTTTAGACCGTGTGGTAAATAAATGTCTCATAGAGTTGATAAAGTTGAACATCTTATTAAGCAAGAGATTAGTCTTATCTTTTTACATAAACTTTCTCATGTTAATCTTGGTTTTTTAACGATTACAAATGTAAGAGTTAGTCCTGATCTTAAATTAGCAAAAATTTATTTATCAGTTTTTGAAAAAGAAAAAAGAGAACTTGTTCTTAGCAAGATTGAAGATAAAAAAGGATTTATAAGATCAGAATTAGCGCACCGTATAAGAATAAAATTTATACCAGAGCTTAAATTTTTTATTGATGATACGCTTGATTACGTTGAAAAGATTGAAGGACTGATTAAAAAAATTCACGAAGATGATGATAACAAAACAAACGAAAGATCCGCAGAATCTTGATTACTTATCAGGTCAGGTTATACTGATGGATAAGCCTGTAAACTGGACTTCGTTCAATGTTGTAAGTCGTATAAGAAGATTAATAAAAGTTAAAAAAGTGGGGCACGCAGGCACTCTTGATCCGCTTGCAACAGGTTTACTGATTGTTTGCACCGGAAAAAAAACGAAAGAAATTTCTGAATATCAGGCCCAAAGAAAAAAATATACGGGAGTAATCACTCTCGGCAAGTCTTCTCCATCAATGGATTTAGCAAGTGAAATTACTGAAACAGTTCTGCCGGATAATTTAAGTGAAGTAAAAATTCTTTCTGCCAGAAATAAGTTCTTAGGAAATATTGAACAAGTTCCGCCTATGTTTTCGGCAGTTAAACATAAGGGAAAACGACTTTATAAGATTGCGCGAGAAGGGAAAGAGGTTGAACGTTTATCAAGGCAAGTAGAAATTTTTTCATTCGATATTACTAAGATCGATTTACCGGATATTCATTTTGAAATTATCTGTTCCAAAGGAACGTACATAAGAGTTATCGCAGATGATTTTGGAAAAGAAATTGGCTGCGGCGGAGTTTTAAGTCTGCTGAGAAGAACTGAAATTGGTGATTACAAAGTTGATGATGCTTTTAATCTTGACGAGTTTACGTCAATGTTTAATTGATGTTACACAAACTCTGCCTAACGGTAGGCATATCTATCGAAGTGTGATAAATTAATTAGAAGATCATCCTTCGACAATCCGCCGCGGCGGACAGGATGACATGATTTACTAACAAGTTATTTATGATTTTTTTAGATGCAAGTTTTTAATAGTATTAAAGATTTAAAGAAGGATAAAAATACTATTCTTACACTTGGGACATTTGATGGGATTCATCCCGGTCATTTGAAAATTATTGACAAATTGGTTGACTGTTCAAAAGAAAAAGGATGCAGAAATGTTGTAATTACTTTTCATCCTCATCCAAGAACGGTTTTGGGTAATGGCGGCAATGTTAAAATATTAACAACCCTGGAAGAAAGAAAAAATCTTTTAGAAAAACGCGGAGTTGAAAACTTTTTAACTATAAATTTTACAAAAGAGTTTGCATCACTTACAGGCGAGCAGTTTATTTATGATTACCTGGTAAATGGTATCGGGTTAACGGAAATTGTTCTTGGGCACGATCATCATTTTGGAAAAGGCAGAAGCGGAAATTTTGAACTTCTGAGAAGAATCGGCGCAAAAGAAAATTTTTCTGTTACAACAGTTGATGCTTTTTATGTTGATGATGAAATTGTTAGTAGTTCAAAAATTAGAAATGCTTTAAGCGATGGCGATCTTAAAAAAGCTAATAGATTACTTGGTAGAAATTATTTTTTTAGGGGAACTGTAGTAGGCGGCGATAAACGCGGCAGAGAACTTGGGTTTCCAACAGCAAATATAAAATTATCATCGGAGGAAAAACTGCTGCCTGCAATCGGTATTTATGCTGCAAAAGTTCTTTTAAAAGATGAAGAACATTTTGGACTTTTAAGTATTGGTAAGCGCCCAACGTTTTTTAACGAAGGTGAAGTTGTTACCGAAACTTACATCTTTAATTTCAATCGTGAAATTTATGGTGAAGTTGTAACAGTAGAATTGGTTGAACGATTACGCGGAGAAGAAAAATTTAATTCCGCAGAAGATTTAATCAACCAAATGAATAAAGACAAAGAAAACGGGTTAAAAATTTTTAATGAACTAAATAATTAATTCCGGTTAAATCTGGAATTATATCGTACAAATAAATAAAGGATAGATAAAATGACAAAAGAAGAAAAACTCGAGCTCATTACAAAATTTGGAAAAGACACAAATGACTCAGGTAAATCTGAAGTGCAGATTGCACTACTCACAAAAAGAATCAACGATCTTACTTCGCACTTTGATGCTCACAAAAAAGACCATCATTCAAGAAGAGGATTAATGATGATGGTTGGTAAGAGAAGAAGACTTCTCGATTATTTAATAAAAAAAGATATTGCACGATACAGAGCGATAATAAAAGAATTGAACATAAGAAAGTAAGGTTTAAAAATGGTTGTTAAGAAAGAAGTTGAAATAGGCGGAAGAGTATTTTCGATAGAAACAGGAAAATATGCTAAGCAGGCTAACGGATCTGTTATGGTTCGTTATGGAGATACAATGGTGTTGGTTACAGCGGTTGCTGCTACCGAAGCAAAAGAAGGATTAGATTATTTTCCGTTACAAGTTGAATATCGTGAAAGAACTTCTGCCG
Organism: uncultured Ignavibacteriaceae bacterium; assembly: GCA_963704275.1. GTDB lineage: Bacteria > Bacteroidota > Ignavibacteria > Ignavibacteriales > Ignavibacteriaceae > IGN3. The sequence goes on from CAVPHP010000011.1 coordinate 140,664, forward strand.
CTGGAAAATTTCCGGGTGGATATATCAAACGCGAAGGCAGACCAACTGAAAAAGAAATTCTTAGTTCAAGATTATGCGATAGACCAATCAGACCGTTATTCCCGCCGAGTTTTAAAAATGAAACTCAAATTATTGCAATGGTTGTTTCTTATGATGGCGAAAATGATCCGGATGTACTAGCTGCTTGCGGTGCTTCTGCGGCACTTGCTATTTCAGATATTCCATTTGATGGTCCGATAGGTGAAGTAAGAGTCGGAAGAGTTGGTGGTGAACTTGTTGTTAATCCAACTCAGGAACAAATTAAACTTAGTGATATTGAACTTATTGTTGCCGGTACTGCTGATTCAATAATGATGGTTGAAGGTGATTCGAAAGAAGTTAGCGAACAGGATCTACTTGATGCTTTAAAATTTGCACAAGTTGAAATCAAAAAAATTGTTGATCTTCAGAATCAATTAAAAGCAGAAGCAGGAAGAACCAAATGGGTTGTTTCAGAACCAGTAATTGATGCTGATCTAAAAAAAGATGTTTACGCTTTAGCTGAAGCAAAATTTAAAGAAATCGTTTATTCAATTCTTGCGAAGGAAGAAAGATCTTCAAAAAACAAAGAGCTTTCTCAATCTGTAAAACAAGCACTTGCAGAAAAATATCCCGAACAAGAAAAAGTTATTGGCGAAATTCTTCACGATTTAGAAAAAGATCTTATGCGTGAAAGAATTTTAAAAGAAGGTGTTCGTCTTGATGGAAGAAATACGACTCAGGTCCGCCCGATAACAATTGAACTCGGAAATTTACCTAGAACGCACGGTTCAGCATTGTTTACACGTGGTGAAACACAAAGCTTAACAAATATAACTCTTGGTACAAAAAGCGATGAGCAAACTGTTGATGGTTTGTTAGAAGAATACAGCAAGAAATTCTATCTCCAATATTATTTTCCGCCATTTAGTGTGGGAGAAGTTGGAAGAATGACTGGCGTTGGCAGAAGAGAAATCGGTCATGGCAATCTTGCAGAAAGATCTTTAAGACAAGTTTTACCTGCTGATGATGCTTTTCCTTACACTATAAGAATTATTTCTGATATTCTTGAATCAAATGGTTCATCATCAATGGCAACTGTTTGCGCAGGCTCGCTTGCAATGATGGATGCAGGAGTACCAATTACAAAAGCAGTTTCCGGAATTGCAATGGGATTGGTTAAAGAAGGAAATGATTACGCAGTGCTTTCAGATATACTTGGAAATGAAGATCATCTTGGAGATATGGATTTTAAAGTTGCCGGTACAAGTGATGGTATAACCGGATTCCAGATGGATATTAAAATTCAGGGAATCTCTTTTGAAATTATGGAGAAAGCTCTTCATCAAGCCAAAGAAGGAAGAATGCACATTCTTGGTAAAATGAACGAAGCAATTAGCAAACCAAAAGATTCATTATCACAATATGCTCCAAGATTAATTACAATGAATGTTGCAACTGATCAGATTGGATTAATTATTGGACCGGGCGGAAAAACAATTCAGGGAATGCAACGATTATTTGGTGTTGATATCAACATTGAAGACGATGGAACAATACACATTGCTTCACCAAATAAAGAAAACGCACAGCAGGCAAAAGAGTACATCAAAAAATTAACTGCTACTCCGGAAGTTGGAGAAGTTTATGATGGTGTTGTTACAAAAATTGCAGACTTTGGTGCGTTTGTAGAAATTCTTCCTGGTAAAGAAGGATTGCTACATATCTCTGAAATTGATAACAAACGTGTAAACAAGGTTTCTGATTATTTAAAAGTTGGTGATAAAGTAACCGTTAAACTTCTTAAAGTTGAAGGCGGTAAATTCTCTTTAAGCAGAAGAAAGTTATTAACTGAAGCTGCTGAAAAAGAAGCTAAAGCTAATCAAACAACTGAACAATCGGCAAATTAATTTTTGTTTTTAATGTCACACTTCGACTTCGCTCAGTGTGATAATTTTTAATTCACAGTCATCCTGAGCGAAGTCGAAGGATGACTTGTTGATATTTTAAACGAATTTTCTATCAGGATATTAATGCTGTTAGCATTAACATATTTTTTAAGGAGTTTCACAACTCAGCCTTTGCTGCTAAATGGCAGCCATGGATTTTACCACCCACAGAGCAATACTATGCTCAAATCAGATTTTCACAAGTTTTTAATAATGAAATGTTTTATTTCATACAGAGAGTTTTTTATTTATGATAAAAGAAATTATAATAAATTCATCTTCCAATCAGACGCGTGTTGCGATTACGGAAGATGGAAATTTAGCCGACTTTTTTGTTGACTATCCTGAAAACAGGAGAATGGTTGGAGACATATATCTTGGAAGAGTTGCGCGAGTACTTCCGGGAATAAGAGCCGCATTTATAGATATAGGAATGAAACACGATGCATTCCTTCATTTTTCAGATATTGGTGATCGCACAAAACAATTTCAGGATATGCTTGGTGATGAAGATTCTGATGTTGATGATACTGACGATGATGAATCAAAACCAAATCGTAATAACAACAATGGAACTTCAACTCCACCACCAGAACCGGTTATAACCAAATTACGCAAGGGCGAAGAAATTCTTATACAGATAACCAAAGAACCGGTTAGCAATAAAGGTGTTCGTGTTACTTCCTCAGTTTCACTTCCCGGCAGATTTTGTGTTTTGCTTCCATTCGATAATAAAATTGGCATCTCAAAAAAGATATACGATTACAAAGAACGCAGAAGATTAAGAAATATTGCACGCGGAATTCTTCCGCAAAATTATGGACTGATTATCCGCACTGTTGCAAAGGATCAGACCGAAGATGCTGTTAAAGATGATTTAACAAATCTAGTAAAGACCTGGAAGACAATTGAAGCAGCTGCAAAGAGCGAAGAACCACCTTCATTAGTTCATCAGGATATGAGCACAACTGATAGTGTGATTCGTGATTTACTAACACCTGATATTTCAAAAGTTTTTGTAGATTCGAAAAAACTTTACAAACAAATTAAAAATTATGTTCAGCTTGTTCAGCCTGATTTGATGGAAAAAATAGATCTTTACAAATCTTCATCATCGATATTTGATGAGTTTAAGATTGAAGAACAAATAAAAACTTTGATGGGCAGAAAAGTTCCTCTGCCAAGCGGCGGCTATCTTATCATCGAGCATACAGAGGCCATGGTTGTTATTGATGTTAACAGCGGACGTTATGCAAAAAGTAAAGAGCAGGAATTAAATTCTCTAAAAACAGATTTAGAAGCAGCTCGTGAGATAGCAAGACAATTAAGATTACGTGATATTGGCGGCATTATTGTTATCGATTTTATCGATCTTGAAGAAGATAAAAATAGAAAAAAGATTTACGATGAACTGAAAAAAGAATTCCGCAGAGATCGTTCTAAAGTTTCTGTACTGCCAATGAGTGACTTTGGATTAGTGCAGATTACAAGACAGCGAATTCGCCAAAACATTAATCAGGCAATGAAAGAAGTTTGCCCTGTTTGCAGCGGATCAGGATTTATGACAAAAGAATCGCATCTTGTTTATGATATTGAAGATTGGTTGAAAAGATTTAGAAGATTCTCTCGCGAGTTTAGTTTAATTATAAAATGTCATCCATCGGATGCAAGCAGATTGCAGGATAAAAAGTTTACAAGAATTCAGTTTAAATATTTAGTAAGATTAAAAATTGAAGAAGATTCTTCTATCCCAATGGGTAAGTTTAGATTCTTCTCAAAGAAAAAAGGAACAGACTTAACAGAAAAGTTTAAATAATTTGGTTTCATGGGTTAATTAGTGAACGCTTAGTGATTTTGTGCTTTGGTGGCAGGTTGCCACTAAATCACAAAGACACAAAATAGCACAAAAAAAATAAATATTTTGGAGAAAAAACATGAAATTTTTTATAGACACTGCAAACATAAATGAGATTAAAGAAGCTGCCGCACTTGGAATTCTTGATGGCGTTACAACAAATCCTTCACTCGTATCAAAAGAAGGAAAAGATTTTAGAAAACTGCTGGATGAAATTTTAGCAATTGTTGATGGACCAGTTAGTGCAGAAGTTATTTCTACAGATTATGACGGAATACTAAAGGAAGCGCACGAACTTTCAAAGATCCATAAAAATATCGTGATAAAAGTTCCGTTGATTAAAGAAGGATTAAAAGCAGTTCGCACGTTAACTTCGGAAAATATTAAAACAAACGTTACGCTTTGTTTTTCACCATCGCAGGCATTGCTTGCTGCTAAAGCGGGCGCAACTTACATTAGTCCTTTTGTTGGCAGGCTTGATGATATCAGTACCAATGGCATGGATTTAATCGCACAGATAGTTCAGATTTATGACAATTATGATTATCAAACACAAGTTCTTGTTGCAAGCATAAGACATCCATTGCATCTTGTAGAAGCTGCTTTACTGGGTGCGCATGTTTCTACAATGCCTTTCTCTGTTATTGATAAATTATTCAATCATCCGCTTACGGACAGCGGATTAGAGAAATTCTTAAGCGACTGGAAAAAAACTCAAAGCAAATAAACCATTAAAACTATACGGAAAGAATTATGAAACGTACAAAATTTTATAATGCTCATAAAAACTTAGGCGCTAAAATTGTGGAGTTTGCAGGATTTGAAATGCCGATTCAATACTCTTCAATAATTGCTGAACATAAAGCGGTAAGAAATTCGGTTGGTGTTTTTGATGTATCACATATGGGTGAAGTTTTAGTTAAAGGAAAATTCGCTCTGGATTTTGTTCAAAACATTACAACTAACGATGTATCAAAACTTTCTTCGGGGCGTGTACAATACTCCGCAATGTGTTATGAAGACGGCGGTATCGTAGATGATTTACTTGTTTATAAAATTGCTGATGATGAGTTTATGCTTGTTATTAATGCTTCAAACACAGATAAAGATTTTACATGGATGCAGCAGAACAACAACTTTGAAGTTGAATTAAAAAACTTAAGTGATGAATATTCTTTGCTTGCCGTTCAGGGTCCATTTTCTCAAAAGACATTACAGAAACTAACAGATACTCCAATAACACTTAAGTATTATCATTTTACAAACTTAAAATTAGCTGGTGTTGATATAATATTATCCAGAACCGGTTACACAGGCGAGATTGGTTACGAGCTTTATTTTAAGGGTGACGAAAAAACTGCTTTGGATTTATGGGATAAATTATTTGAAGCCGGAAAAGAATTTAACATTCAGCCGGTTGGATTAGCCGCAAGAGACTCTTTAAGATTAGAAATGGGTTTTTGTCTGTACGGAAACGATATTGATCAAACAACAAATCCTTTAGAAGCTGGCTTGGGCTGGATTACAAAACTTGCTCAGCCAAAATTTATTGGTAAAGCGGCACTGCTTAAGATAAAAGAGAACGGGCTTAACAGAAAACTTGTAGCTATTGTTTCTGATGAAAAGATTTTTCCAAGACATGGTTATGATATTTCGGTTAATAATAATAAAATTGGTACGGTAACAAGCGGCACAGTTAGTCCAATGCTTGATAAACCAATTGCATTGGCTTATGTTGATATTAAATATGCAGAGATTGGAACAGAAGTTAATTTTTTGATTCGAGGAAAAGAATCTGCTGCAAAAGTAGTTAAACTTCCTTTTGTAACAAGATAAAAAATTTATGAAGTTAAATGTTTTGCTTTCACCTGTAATTATTGATGATCTTTACTTTACTGGTAAAACTACTGTTGTAATTGATGTGCTTCGTGCAACATCTACAATTGTAACGGCAATTAATAACGGGGCAAAAGAAATTGTACCTGTTGCCAGTGTTGAGTTTGCTGTTAAAGTTTCCGGCGGAATGTTTGGTGGACAAATTTTACTTGGTGGTGAAAGAAACACAAAAAAGATTGAAGGCTTTGCGCTCGGTAACTCACCATTTGAGTATGCTAAAGAAGTTATTGAAGGAAAAACAATTGTATTCTTTACTACAAACGGAACAAAATCAATTGCAAAAGCAAAGTACTCAGAAAATTTATACACCTGTTCTTTCTTAAATATCAGCGCAGTTGCAAAACATCTTATAACACTAAACACTGATGTTGAAATTGTCTGTTCGGGAAGAAATAATTATTTCTCAATTGAAGATTCGGTTTGTGCAGGAATGCTTATTTCAAAAATCAATAAAGTAAAATCAGATTCATATTTAAATGATTCAGGTGCTGCAGTTTTAACTTTATACGAAAAGTACGGAGACAATCTTTTAAAAATGATGCGTGAATCTGATCATGGAAAAATACTTTTTGAAAATGGATTTGAAGCTGATCTGGAATATTGCAGCGCAATTGATATAATTGATGAAATTCCTGCTTATACTAACGGCGTAATAAAGAAACTAAAGTAATTCTAATTAAAAAATTTTAATGGCACTTAAAAAGAAAAAAAGCGTTAAAGAAAAAAATGGAAAGAGTAGTTCAAGTAAAAACTATTTTACTTTAACGTCCGAAAATAAAAAACAGATACTCGGAATATTTCTTCTGATTATTTCTGTTATTTTATTTTTAAGTATAATTACTTTTGATAGAAGAGACGAAGCAAATCTTACAACTTTTTTTTCTGATTTCTTTACCTCATTTGATAAAAAAATTGATATACAAAACTGGCTTGGTGTTTCCGGCGCTCATTTTTCGCGATTTCTGGTTAAAGCAACGCTTGGTTATTTTTCTATAACCATACCTATTGTTTTATTTTTGTGGGGAGCCTCGTTTTTCAAAAAAATTGATTTCAAACTCCGCTTACACATTTCAAACTTCTTATTAATCGGTTCAATAATTGCGGCAACATTTTTTGGAGTTCTGCGCGTTAATTATAATTTACTTTCTGATACTTATGAGCTTTCTGGTTTTATAGGTGAGTATCTCGGTAAGTTTTTAAGCGGATTGATTGGCGGTATTGGAAGCATTTTGGTTTTAGGTTTTGGATTTATAACGCTTCTAATTTTTGCACTTGATGTTGATATCAAAAACATTCTCGCTTTCTTTAAAGATGTATTTTCCTTTAATGATGATGAATCAGAAGAATCTAAAACAGATGCGGCTTCCGTTGATCCAAAAGAAAAAGAAAAACTTGACAAAATTAAAAAGCTAAGCGGCGATAAAAAGAAGAAGAAAGATAACCTTACTCCGGAAGAATTATCTGCTGCTGAACTAATGGAAAAAGAAGCGGAAGAACAAACTAAAATTAGAATTATTCGTAAAGATGATGTTCCTGTTCCGGTTCCAGAAAATGAAGTTCTAAACGAAGAAGTAAAAAGAGTTAATATTCAAAAAACCGGAGAGCTGCCTGAAAAGAAAGAAAAAACAGAAGCAGAGATAGAACAAAAACTTCCTAATCAGTGGGAAGAAAAAATTGATTTTAAAATGCCAGGTCTCGATTTACTTGATCCAACTCCCGAAGAAAATTATCAAGTTGCTGAAGAAGAGTTAACAAATAACGCAGGACTTTTAAAAGAAAAGTTAAAACTTTTTGATATTGAGATAAAAGATATTTCCGTTACACCCGGTCCTGTTGTAACGCTTTATGAAATTGTTCCCGCGCCTGGCGTAAAAATTAGCAAGATAGTTGGATTGGAAAATGATATTGCACTTGCACTTGCAGCACGTGGAATCAGAATCATCGCACCGATACCAGGTAAGGGTGCAATTGGTGTAGAAATTCCAAATGCAGTTGCTTCACTTGTAAATGCTCGCTCAGTAATTGGAAGAGTTAATGAATCGAATGCGGAGCTTCCGCTTGCACTTGGCAAAACAATTGCGGGCGATGTTTATGTTGCTGATCTTGCAAAAATGCCGCACTTATTAATTGCAGGATCAACAGGTTCCGGAAAGAGTGTTGGAATAAATATGATTGTCAGCAGTTTGCTTTACACAAAGCATCCTTCAGAAGTTAAGTTTGTAATGGTTGATCCAAAAAAGATTGAGCTTTCTTTCTATAACAAATTGCGCAAACATTATTTAGCTGTGTCGCCGGATTTGGATGAAGAGATTATAACAAGTCCGCAGAATGCTATCTTAGTTTTAAAAAGTGCTGAGTACGAAATGGAAAGACGTTACGATAAACTTGCAAAAGCAGGTGTGCGTAATATTGTTGATTACAATAAAAAAGTTAAAGACCCTAAAACCAGACCGCACGATACTGATAAAATTAAACATCACCCTATTCCATATATAATTGTAATTGTTGATGAGCTTGCAGATTTAATGATAACAGCGGGAAAAGAAGTTGAAGAACCGATTACAAGATTAGCACAGCTTGCACGCGCGGTTGGAATCCACCTTGTGCTTGCAACTCAGCGTCCATCTGTAAATGTTATTACAGGTGTCATCAAAGCAAACTTTAGTTCAAGAATTGCATATCAGGTTGCAACAAAAATTGATTCACGTACAATTCTTGATATGAACGGCGCAGAACAATTGCTCGGAAGAGGCGATATGCTTTTTCTTCCAACAGGTTCGCCAAAACCAATTCGCGTGCAAAATGCTTTTATCTCTACAGACGAAGTTGAAAAAATTACAAACTACGTATATTCGCAGCCGTCATATTCAAAGCCATATTTTTTACCTTCTTTGTATGATAAGAAAAAAGAAACTTCAAGCGGTGTTTCATCAGATTTAGATCCGATGTTTGAAGATGCAGCAAAAGTAATTGTGCGTCATCAACAAGGTTCTGTATCTTTGTTACAGCGCAGATTAAAACTTGGATATTCGCGCGCCGCAAGAATTGTTGATCAACTTGAAGAAGCTGGAATTGTTGGTCCAAATGATGGAAGCAAAGCTCGCTCAGTTCTTGTTGAAAATGAGGAGCAGCTTGAAACAATTCTACGCAATTTGTAGTCCAAACGTTAAACTATTTTTTAAAAATTAGAGTTTATAATGAAAACTATTTTAAGTCTAATAATGTTATTGTTATTCCACATGTTTGCATTTAGTCAAAGTGCGGAATCAGTTTTAAAATCGTTACAAAATAAATTTGATTCAATTACCGATCTTACAACTGACGTAACTCAAAAATCTAACGGCAAAGCAAGCTTATTAGGTAAGATGTATTTTAAAAAAGATAACAATCTTAGGATTGAATTTGGCAATCAGCTTATTGTTGTAGATGGAGTTACTACATGGAATTATAATAAGAAAGATAAAAAAGTTATAATAAGTAATTATGATGAAGCAGGCTCAGGATTGCTTTCTATAAACTATCTTATTTATCAATATCCATCTGAGTGTGATTTAAGTTTATCATCCGACGGAAGCAAAAAGATTTTAAATTTAAAACCGAAAGAAAAAAGAAATAATCTTGGCGAGGTTAAACTTTACATCAATCAGGAAAACCTTATTGATAAAGCGGTAGTTACAAATTCCGGAACCGGCACAATGGAAGTTTCATTCTCAAATTATAAACTCAATCAAAAATTATCAGATTCAAATTTTACTTTTACAGCACCGGAAGGAACAACTGTAGTTGACCTCAGATAAGAAAAGTAAATTTGGCAGAATTGGCTCTATCGTTAACTATAGTGTGTCCATCATACTTGCGATTGTGTTTTTGTATATAGCGTTTTATAATGTAGATTTTAGTGAAGTGCTGAAAATAGTATCACACGCAAACATACTTTGGGTTTTTATTTTTATTGTTATAACGATGCTTGGACATTATTTGCGTGCTATTAGATGGAAGTACATTCTCAATTCCGTTAAACCAAACACATCAATGAAAAATCTTTTTGGTTCTCTTATGGTGGGATACGGAGTTAATTGTGTTACACCAAAGCTCGGCGAAGTTACGCGTGCAGTTTTGATTGGCAAATGGGAAGGCTTATCACGCTCATCAATGTTTGGTACTGTGATACTTGAAAGAATTATTGATGTTATTTCAATGGGAGGATCAATTATTGTTGCGCTGTTTTTAACAAGTGTTAGTCTTTCAGAAAAATTTCCCTGGCTGATTACCTCTTTGTACATTATGGCTGCCATAATAATTTTATCAATCGTTTTGCTTTCGTTGATATTACGATCAAAAGAAAAATTTTCTAAACTTATTCTAAAAGTGGTTGGTAAAATTTCTCATAAACTTGCGGAAAGGGCTGCATACATTTTTACAATGCTTGCTGAAGGCTTTGCAAGTTTAAAAGGAACTAAAAATTATTTTTGGACAATCTTCTGGACCGTTGCAATAATAGTTTTATATGCTTTTGGTTCTTATGCAGGATTATTGATGCTTGATATGCAAAACATCCAGCCAATTACTTTTGGAATGGGCTGGATAATAATGAGCATCAGCGCAATTGGTGTAATTATTCCAACTCCCGGCAGTACAGGTTCTTATCATACACTTGCAAAATCCACATTAGTATTAATTTTTGGATTTGGCGAAACTATAGCGGCAGCTTACGCTTTTTTAACTCATATTATCGGATATATTTTATTTATAGTTACTGCGTTGATAATGTTTTTTGTAGTTAATAAACAAAAAGAGAATTTATTTGATGTTGTTGAATCAGAAATAAGGGAAGTATGAAAAAAATATTAATACCATTGTTTGTTGCTGTTGCTACAATTTTTTCATTTGCTCAAAAACAAAATGAAGTTCGAGCTTCTATGGGGATTGATTTTGTAAGTGTACCAAAATTAAAGGTATATCTCGAATCAAACTACACAGATGCTTTAAGTGATTTTAGTTCCGCTGTTAATTTTTCCGGTGCTTATAGCAGAATGATTTCGCAGAACAATCAATTAGAATTGGAATTGGGATATCTACTTAACTCATATAATGCAAGCTCATCACTTGGCACGTATGATTTAACTTACTCGTTGGTGATGCCTTCGTTGTTATATAATTATGTATTAACAGGAACCGGATACAATTTTAAATTTGGCGGCGGCGCTGGCGTAAGATTATTATCAATTACTGAAAAGCAGCCCGGACAATTTGACGAAAATACTAATGCTTTTGGTTTCGGTTTTATCTTGAGAGCCTGCGGGAATACTGCAATTGCAGAAAATGTTTATGCACATATAGGTGCAGATGTTCGTTATGATTTGCTTGGTAAACCCGATGAAAATGCAAACCGAAATAATATTGGAAATGTTGACTTTAGCTCTTTGTCTTTCGGAGTTAGATTAGGAATTTCATATCAGTTTTAAGGAGAACATTTGAGTTTTATCGAGGCAATTATTTTAGGAGTTATTCAGGGAATAACTGAATTCCTTCCAATCAGCAGCACAGGGCATTTAACACTTGCCGGAAAGTTTATGGGATTAATTTCAGATAAAAATCCCGAACATTGGACATCGTTCATCGCAGTTATTCAGCTTGGTACAATGGTTTCTATTCTTGTTTATTTCTGGAAGGATCTCTGGAATATTTTTATAGAATTTTTACAAAATAATTTTCAAAAAAGATTAAAATATTCTGAGCAATCATTAAACTCAAAACTTGGATGGATGATAATTGCCGGCACAATTCCCATTGTTATTATCGGTCTATTATTTAAAGATGCAATTGAAGGAGCATTCACAAAAAATTTATCGGTAATTGCAATTAGCTTAATAGTTCTTGCAATCATACTTGCACTTGCAGAAAAAACAGCAAGCTTTAAAAAAGATTTAAAAGATATAACTCTTATGGATTCAATCTTAATTGGATTGGCTCAAACGATTGCTTTAATTCCCGGTTCATCAAGATCAGGAACAACAATTACAGGTGGATTATTTTTAGGATTGAAAAGAGATGTTGCTGCAAGATTTTCTTTTTTGTTAAGTGTTCCCGCAGTACTTGCAAGCGGTCTGCTTCAATTAAAAGAATCTTTAGCATACATAAATTATGATATGGCGGTAAATATTATTGTTGCAACAATTGTATCCGGAATAAGCGGCTATCTTGCAATTGATTTTTTGCTTAAATTTTTAAAAAAGAATTCAACATTTGTTTTTGTTTTTTACAGAATTGCACTTGGAGTTTTAATTTTAATATTACTTTATTCAAACATTATTAATCCATAGGAGGATAAATGAAAAAACTATTTTTTGCGGCGGCATTAATCGGATTATTTTTATCATCAAATACTTTCTCACAAAAAAAGGAATCAGAAAAAATGAGTGACAGCACAACCGTAGCGGTTATCAAAACAAATATGGGCGCAATTGAAATTGAATTATTCGATAAGCAAACTCCAAAAACTGTAGAAAATTTTGTTGGACTTGCTAACAAAGGATATTATAAAGATGTAATTTTCCATAGAGTTATTGATGGCTTTATGATTCAAGGCGGTGATCCAACAGGAACCGGACGCGGCGGTGAAAGTTTTTGGGGCAAAAAATTTAATGATGAAATTGATTCAACCCTTGTGTTTGATAAAGAAGGAATACTTGCTATGGCAAATGCAGGTCCTAATACAAACGGCAGTCAGTTTTTTATTACGTTAGCACCAACAACCTGGTTAAATGGCAATCATACAATTTTTGGAAAAGTAATTGAGGGAATGGATGTTGTAAAATCAATCGGTAGAGTTAAAAAAGATGGACAAGACCGCCCTTATGCAGATATTGTAATGGAAAGTGTTACAATAGAGAAAAGATAAAAAGTAATCACAGAAAAGTTATATCTTAAAGATGACATCTTTTAGCAAGATGTCATCTTTATTTTAAAAGTTTACTATGGCAAAAAGCAAAGCACCTGCAATACTGGAAATTGAAAAACAACTAAAGCAAAAAAAGATTTTGCCTGTTTATTATCTTTTTGGAGAAGATAGTTATTCAGTTGAGTCTATTGTTGATGCTATTGAAAAGGCTGTTCAACCGTTTATTGCCTCTGATTTTGATAAAGAAACTGTTTATGCTGAAAATCAAAGTTACGCAAGTATAATTGGGTTGGCTTCTACTTTTCCCTTCGGCTCTGAAAAAAAACTTATAATTGTTAAGCAAGCAGAAAAATTAAAAGATAAAAAAGAGAAAACAGAAAAGAAGGAAATAGTAAATTATTTTCAATCTCCAGCCGACTTTACAGTACTTGTTTTTATTCACGATGGAACAATAACAAACCCCACTTCTGATCCATACAAAACACTCGCAAGTGAAGGCTATCTTTTTGAAGCAAAAGAATTAAAAGGTAAAAGTTTAATTGATTGGTTCATCTCGACTGTAGAAAAAAAAGGTAAAACCATTTCGTATGAAAATGCACAAATGCTTACTGATATTTCCGGTGAGAACAGAAACACTCTGGAATCACAGCTTGAAAAAATATTTATTTATGTTGGCGATAGTAAGGAAATAACTATTGAAAGTATTCGCGGATTATCTACATCTTTAAAGCAATACACAATATTTGATTTGCAAAATGCAATTGGGAAGAAAAATAAATCCGCTGCTTTAAAGGTTGCTTTTAATCTGCTTAAAAACGGAATGGAACCGATTCAGATAATCGCAATGCTTAACAAATATTTTACAAGTCTTGCAAGACTAAATGAATTATCTTCAACCAACACAAATGAATTTCAAGTTGCAAGAATTATGGGTACACATCCTTATTTTTTAAAAGATTATCACAGCGCACGGAGAATTTATTCTGATAAACATCTGGCTGATGCATTTTCAGCACTATTAAAAGCTGATTTATCAATTAAAACAACATCGCTTGATGATTATACGCTAATAAGTGTGCTAATTGCTGAAATAATTCCCGATTAAATGGAAATTAAAATCCGCAAAAGCTTTTCTAATATTTTTTGTAAATTTTGTACAGAAATTGAAACAAACATCCACTTAACAAAGTATAAAACCGTTGACTGACAGAAATCTTAGCGAATATACTGATGAAGAACTGATTCTTGAGTTTCAAAGCAGCGGCAATGAAAAAGCGTTTGAAATTTTGGTGCAGAGATTCAAAAATCCTTTAACAAATTATGTTTATAGATTTCTTGGTGACTATGATAGTTGTGTAGATGTTGTACAGGATGCGTTTGTAAAAGTTTATAGATATAAAGATAATTACAGCTCTTTGGCAAAGTTTTCAACCTGGATTTATACAATTGCCGGTAATCTTGCGCGGACTGAATATCAACGCAGACGTAGAAGAAAATTTTTTTCGATAAGCAGTTACGGTGATGAGGAAAAAGTTTTTGATATTCCTGATAATTCAACTCGACCGGATGTTGCGGCAGATATGAGTATGAAGAATGAAATCATTCAGAAAGCATTGTTAAAAGTGCGTGATTCATATCGTGAAGCGGTGATACTTAGAGATGTTCAAGAGTTATCTTACGAAGAAATTGCTGAGATTATGCAAATTGAAGTTGGAACTGTAAAATCAAGGATAAACAGAGGCAGAGCAGAGTTACAAAAATATCTAAAAGATATTTATAATGATTAAGGTTAAAAAATCATGAGCCAGTCTCATAACTCAGAAATACAGTTTTGTCTTTTCCGCGAAAGCGGAAATCTATTATGTATTATGGGTTTCGGATTCCCGTTTTCACGGGAATGACACATATAGCTTGACTTATGAGACAGCCTCGACGAAACAATGATTAAGGTTAATTGAAATGAATAACGAAGAAAATACATATAAAAAATTATTGGATGATTTAAAAAGTCTTCCCAAAATAGAAGCGCCCAAAAATTTTGAAACTGAGCTTTTAAGAAAAATTAATTCATCTGAATTAGGAAAGAAAGAAAATTTTTGGGATCGATTACTATCGCCGGCAAAATTAGCCCCCGCTGCTGTTGCAATAGTTTCCGCGGCAATTATCTTTTTTGTTATTGATATTAATCCTGTGGAAATGGAAGACCCATTAAACATTGCACCGAGATTGCGTGAAGATATAATTGTTGTTGAATCCATGAAAGATATTCCAATTGAACAATTAAAAAAATCTGAAAGAGTTAAAGAAAAATCACAAGGCGTAAATAAAGGATTAATTGAAACTAAGGAAATAGAAAAACCGACTCAGCGAAATGAAGTTTTTGAAGAACATGTTGATAAAAAATCTGGAGCAGTTAAACAATCAATTAACGATGAATTAGTTTTAGACAAATCCGATTCTGATAGTTTTAGATCCGAAGAAACCAAAAGTTTAGGCGGAAGTGTCGCGCCGGCGGCAATCAATCCTGAGGTTTCAGAAATAAGTAAAGATAATATTAACTTTATGCAAAGAAATCTTTCAACTGAGGAGAAAAAGGAAGTTCAGCAGTTAAAGATGAAAGTACAGAGTGAAAAAAGTGATAAAACTGAACCAAAATCAAACAAATTACCCTAAAAGTTATATTGGATAATACTGCTAAAACGTCTATATTTACAGCCACGATTTTAAGAAAAACCATTATTTAGGATTTTTATGAAAAAAGGAATTCATCCAGAATATAAACCAGTTGTATTTCAAGATACATCCTGTGATTTTGCAATTTTAACTCGATCTACGATTAGAACAAGCGATACGATCCAATGGACAGATGGAAATACTTATCCGTTAGTTAAGTTAGAAATTTCAAGCGGCTCACATCCATTCTTTACCGGAAAACAAAAATTACTTGATACTGCCGGAAGAGTTGAAAAATTCAACAAGAAATACAGCAAGAAACAGTAATACAATTTTTAAAATTCAAGTTTATTTTAGCCTCGACTGTATTCGAGGCTTTTTTATTTTTGGCTTTCGAGAATCATATCATTTATTTATGTTCTAATAAAAAATTTCTATGAAGAAAAACACAAAAAATATTCTTATCGTTGCAGCTATTTTAGTTGTGATTGCAATTGTACTGTTTCCAAAATTATTATCATCCTCCGAAGGCGGAAAAAATACAATGCCCGGCGGCGGAGCCGATATGGTTATTCCTGTTAAAGCACACATTGTGTCGTTTACAACTTTAAATAATAGCGTTTTTACAACAGGTACTATTCTTGCCAACGAAGAAGTTGAACTGAGAAGTGAAACTTCTGGAAAGATTACTAAAATACTTTTTAAAGAAGGATCATTTGTTAGCAAAGGCGATCTTTTAATAAAGATAAATGATGCGGATTTGCAGGCACAATTACGAAGAGCAGAATCAAAAGTAAAACTATCTAAAGAAAAAGAAGTTAGACAAAAGCAATTGCGCGACGGTAATTTGATTAGTCAGGAAGAGTATGATAATACTGTTGGGGAATTAAATGTTAATCAGGCTGATTATGATTTGATTAAAGCGCAAATAGATAAAACAGAAATCAGAGCACCATTTAGCGGCGTGGTTGGCTTGCGCTCTGTAAGCGAAGGCAGTTATGTTACAACTTCTACCGTTATAGCTCGGCTACAAAATTTTAACAATCTTAAAGTTGATTTTTCAATTCCGGAAATGTATTCCGCATCTGTAAAAGCAGGTGATGACCTTGAATTTAAAATCAGTGGAAGTACACAGTTATTTAAAGCAAAAGTTTATGCAATAGAACCTAAAATTGATCCCGGTACAAGAACTTTACAGATAAGAGCAATTTGCAGTTCATCTTACAAAGAATTAATACCGGGAGCCTTTGCAAATGTTGAGTTAAATTTAAAACAGACCAGCAACGCAATACTCATCCCAACAGTTTCAATCGTGCCGGAGTTGAAAGGGCAAATAGTTTATCTTTCCAAAAGCGGAGTTGTTGTGCCGCAGCCTGTTGAAACAGGAGTTAGAGAAGAAACACAAGTTCAAATTGTTAAAGGTTTAAGTGAGGGTGATACAGTAATCACTTCCGGTATTTTGCAGATAAGACCAAATTCCAAAGTAAAAATTTCAGAAATTAATTAATCAGAATTTTCTAAATGAGTTTATCATCCCTTAGTATCCAGCGTCCGGTACTTGCCATTGTAATGTCAATTGTAATTGTTGTATTTGGAATTCTTGGTTACACATATTTAGGTGTGCGGGAATTTCCATCTGTTGATCCGCCAATTATTACTGTCTCAACAAATTATATCGGTGCTAATGCTGATGTAATTGAAAGCCAGATTACCGAACCTCTCGAAGAATCTATAAATGGTATTGCCGGTATAAAATCACTTACCTCTGTTAGCCGCGATGGAAGAAGTACGATAACTGTTGAATTTGATATTGATGTTGATCTTGAAGCCGCTACTAATGATGTTCGTGATAGAGTTTCCAGATCGCTTTCCAACCTGCCGCCGGATGTTGATGTACCAATTGTTTCAAAAGCTGATGCGGATGCAACACCAATTGTATTTATGAATGTGCAAAGTGATACGAGAAATTTGCTTGAACTTTCTGAAATAGCTAACAATGTTTTTAAAGAAAGATTCCAGACAATTAGCGGTGTTAGCAGCGTACAAATTTGGGGTGAAAAAAAATATGCAATGCGGCTTTGGTTAGATCCAGCAAAGCTTGCTTCATTTCAGCTATCTCCCGTTGATGTTAGAAACGCGCTTACGCGTGAAAACGTTGAACTTCCATCCGGCAGAATTGAGGGAGACAATACGGAACTTTCAATTAGAACAATCGGCAGGCTGCAAACCGAAGAAGAGTTTAACAATTTAATAATCAAAGAATCTGCCGGCAGCATTGTTCGCGTTAGAGATGTTGGCAGCGCAAGATTAGGCGCGGAAAATGAGCGCTCAATTTTAAAGCGTGATGGAATTCCGATGGTTGGCGTTGTGTTAATTGCACAAGCCGGCGCAAATAATATTGCAATTGCAGATGAGTTTTATAAAAGATTAGAGATACTAAAGAAATCACTTCCTTCGGATATCAAAACAGGAATTGGATTTGATGTTACAACTTATATTCGTGAATCTATAACAGAAGTTGAGCAAACAATTTTGGTTGCTTTTGGATTAGTTGTATTAATCATCTTTTTATTTTTGCGTGATTGGCGAACAACACTTATCCCAATAATTGTAATTCCAATTTCGCTTATCGGCTCATTCTTTATAATGTACATTGCAGATTTTTCTATCAATGTGCTGACTCTGCTGGGCATTGTGCTTGCAATTGGTATGGTTGTGGATGATGCAATTGTTGTGTTGGAGAATATCTACACAAAAATTGAAGACAAAATGGATCCCGTAGAAGCAGGTAAAAAAGGATCTGCAGAAATATTTTTTGCAGTTATATCTACAACTGTTGCACTCGCGTCTGTTTTTATGCCGGTTATCTTTTTGCAAGGATTAACCGGAAGACTTTTTAGAGAGTTTGGAATTGTTGTTGCCGGCGCTGTAATCATTTCATCTTTTGTGGCGCTTACTTTAACGCCAATGCTCAGCACAAAAATTCTAAAACGAAGAGAACATCACAACTGGTTTTACAACATTACAGAACCATTTTTTGTAATGATTAATGAAACATACAAAAGACAATTAACTTTTTTTGTTGCTCATCGCTGGCTTGCATTGCCGGCAACTGCTGCGGCAATTATTTTGATTTACATTTTATCTACAGTTATTCCCACAGAGCTTGCACCGCTTGAAGACAGGAGCCGATTATCAATTATCGCAACAGCCCCAGAAGGTGCAACGTTTGAGTATATGGATAGATACATTGATGAAACCGTTGATATTATTGCCAAAAATGTTCCGGAAAAAGAAGGAATAATTTCTGTTACTTCACCGGGATTTGGTGCGTCAAGTTCGGTTAATTCCGGTTTTATTAATTTGATTTTAAAACAACCTGAGTTTAGAAAAAAATCACAGCAGCAAATAGCAGATGAAATTACTCCGTTGGTTAATTCTCTTACTGGTGCACGAGCTTTTATAACTCAACAGCAAACTATTGGCGGCGGCAGGCGCGGCGGTTTACCGGTGCAGTTTGTTTTGCAGGCTCCTAACTTTAAAACATTAGAAGAATTTTTACCAAAGTTTGTTGATGAAACAAGAAAATATACCGCATTTACAATTGTTGATGTGAATTTAAAATTCAATAAACCGGAATTAAAACTTTCAATCGATAGACAGAAAGCACGTGCGCTCGGTGTTTCCACAATTGATATTGCACAAACTATTCAGGCTGCGTTTAGCGGACAAAGATTCGGCTACTTTATTAAAGATGGAAAACAATATCAGGTTATCGGACAGTTTTCCCGGGAGAATAGAGATGCCCCGATTGATTTAAAATCTACTTATGTAAAAAACAATATGGGAGAATTAATACAATTAGATAATGTTGTTTTTGTAAGTGAACAAAGCGCTCCGCCGCAGTTGTACAGATTTAATAGGTATGTTTCTGCAACTGTTTCTGCAGGATTAGCCCCTGGGGTTACACTCGGTGAGGGAATTAATACTATGTATGAAATTGCAGATAAAGTTTTAGATGAAAAGTTTGCCACTTCATTGGATGGTGCTTCGAAAGATTTTAAAGAAAGCTCTTCAAGTTTACTTTTTGCTTTTATTTTGGCGCTGGGATTAATTTATCTTGTTCTTGCAGCACAGTTTGAAAGTTTCCGCGATCCTTTTATAATTTTGTTTACGGTTCCGCTTGCACTTGCCGGTGCGTTGTTTTCACTTTGGTATTTCAATCAAACACTAAATATTTTTAGTGAGATTGGAATTATTATGTTAATAGGGTTCGTAACCAAAAACGGAATTTTAATTGTGGAGTTTGCTAACCAGAGAAAAGCGGGTGGGCTTTCTAAAGACCAAGCGGTTATCAGTGCCGCAGCTTCAAGATTGCGTCCAATTTTAATGACAAGTCTATCAACCGTTTTAGGAATTCTACCAATCGCGTTAGCTCTTGGCGCAGGCTCTGAAAGCAGAGTTTCTATGGGTATTGCTGTTGTTGGCGGATTGATACTATCAACATTTTTAACTTTGTTTATTGTCCCCGCTATCTATTCATTCTTCTCAAGAAAAACTGCTTCCGTTAGTAATGTAACGGAGTAAGTATAAAAAATAATCTCACTCTATTTACTTTACACTTAGCAAATGATAAAGAAAATTTAACTTGACTTTGATGAGATATTTCTTTCCCTTTGTAATGTTTATTGGAGGTTATTATGAAGCGGGTACGGGCACATAATAAAGTTCTGTTTTTTTCTTGGTTTGATTTTACTGAAATAATTCTGGCACTCCGCGGCGGCGGATTTATCTCTCTCTCTCTCTCTCTCTCTGCAATTTTATTGGGGTGGAGATATGCTTCTGATTTATGTCTGTTTACTACTTATACTTATCAATGAAGCACCATTTGCTTCACTTCAACAAAATTCAATTTTTCTTAATCGCTCATTGTACATTTTTAATTGTACACCTGTCCGCTGTGGCGGATTGTACATTGATAATTACCCCACCGGTTTTACGTAGCTTAAGAAAAACCTTCTCTTTCCCAAATTATTTTTTAATTAGAGGTTATGATGTTTGTTAAGAGGTATTTTATTTTAGCCATTGTTTGTGTTAGTTCAAATATGCTTGCTCAAAATTATTCGCTAGATAGTTATAAAAATAACCCTAACTATGAGGTTAAAATTCTTGAAGATAACACAGTCGAGATATACAATAAAGCAAACAATTTTCGTTGGAGAAAAAGTATTGTACAATATCCAAAATATGAAAGAAACACCGGAGCAAACTTAACAATTCGATTAGATACCATTGACTTTTCTTTATATGAAAATTATTACAGAGATTGGGGTAGCGTTCCAGCAGTAAACTCATTCGGCAAGTATAATGCTATTGATGCTGATAAAAACGGGAAATTGGAATCTTATCTCTACTATCCAAATAACAATCCAAATGGTGGTTATTTTGAAAAGGGAACAATTTATGAGCAGATAGTTGATTCATCATATTCCAATATTTACATATATCAAGATTCTTTAGGCAGTACTTTTGATATTGGAGATATTACAAATGATGGAATTCTTGATTTAATGGCTGGGGGATATGATCAACAAATAAAGTTTTATAAGCAGGAATCAGCCACTTCATTGATTAACAATTTAAACTTTATTTATCAACCGTTTCCAAGTCATTTCCAATTTAACACACCCACATTTTATGATATTGATAAGGATGGAATATCTGAAATTATTTATTATTTAGCTGCGGGGGATGATAGCATCTGGGCATACAGCAATCACGTTTCAAGGTATAATTCTCAGATCAATAATTACGAACTAATTTATTACCATAGACCATACCCTGATTTTTATACTTATGGTATATCAGTTGGTGATTTTGATCAGGATGGAAAAGGGAATTTTGGTACCGGAAGCTTGTACGGAAAATTTTATATATATGAATATGTCCAGGGAAATCAATTCAAAGTAGAGTTTCAGGATACACTTCCAACTTCAAATGCTTTCTTTTCTGCATTTACTGATGATATGGATGGAAATGGAAAACCGGAAGTTTGGGTTGGAGGTGATTTTGCAGGTATGACTAGGTTATTTGCATATGAAGCAAGTTCCCTCGGTAACTATGAACAAGTTTATCAAATTGATATAATTGGATTATCTGCACTTTTTTATGGAAAACTAAAATATGTTGATCTTGATTTTGATGGAGAAAAGGAATTATATCTTCAAAATGCAAACCTATTTTTTAGTTTTAAAAATGATAAGAATGGAAATTATTATATGGATTTTGTTTGGTTTACTTCACTTCCAGACACATCATATACATATAAAGTTTTGCAAAGTGTTGATGTTGCGGATTTAGATAATGATGGAGTTGGAGAAGTTATAACTCAATACAGTCTATCAAATGATTGGCCAATGTCTCTAACATATAGATCATATTTTCAAAAGCGAAATAAAATAACCGGTATTGAAGATGAAGATGATGTTGTACCTTCTGAATTTAATCTGTATCAGAATTACCCAAACCCATTTAATCCAGTTACAAGCATAAAATTTGCATTACCTATTAAATCAGACATAAAAATCAAAATTTATAATACTCTTGGGAAAGAGATAAAAGAAATATTAAATGAAACCCGCAGCAGCGGTGAATATAAAATAAACTGGGATGGAACAGACAACAATAGAAATATGGTTTCTTCCGGAGTTTATTTTATAACAATGCAGGCAAATAACGATAATAACAATTTGTCATTCAGAAAAACAATTAAATCAATTTTACTTAAATAAATTTTATTGAGGGAAATAAAATGTTAAGAATAAAATTAATAATTTCAGCTTTTATGCTGATTTCGCTTTCTTTATCAGCACAAAATTATTGGCTGCCGGAAACCACAACCAGTTTTTCGGTTCAATCAAATACTCAAGTTACATCTTTTGTTGATGCTAACGGAATTCATATTGCATATTCAAGAAATGGCGGAATTAAATATGCACTAGTTAATTCAAATGGAGTAGCTATTAATGGCAAATACGACAAAGTAATAGAAGCTGAAGGCGCAGGGACAAATTATACAAATGTAGTTGCTATTGATAATGATGTTTATGTTTTCTATTTGAAGAACAATAAAATTCAAATGGCTAAAAGCACTAATCTTGGCGATACCTGGAATAATAATTTTGAAAATTGGCCAATGACATATTATGACTGTAGTTCAATTGTCGGTTATTTAGTGGGTCAAGAAATTCATATTGTTTGGTCCGAAACAAGAGTAAATAGTTACCAGCCAGAGTCTCACTATATAAAATTTGTACCTGCTGGACAATCCAAGTGGCAAAATTATTATAGAGTTACGGATGTGGAATCAGAAGGTGGTGGTAAACCCGAAGTTGCAATTTCTACGGATAAAGTTCATGTAGATTACATTCCTTCATATCCATTAAATGTAAAATCCAGAACAAGGCTATCTAATGGCACCTGGGAAACTCCGCAATTTGTTCCTTATTATTTATTCCCATACACTACCCCGGTACTAAAAGTAAAACCAATAGTAACTGGTAGTAATTTGAATGAAATTTATCGAGCGGATTATGGGACAATTGGTGTTTATGGCTCTTATATAGGACACTCATATCGACCTTTAAATAGTTCAACCTGGGCACAAAATCCTGAGATTATTTATACGGCACAAGGGAAAACACACTTGGTATCGAAAACCGCGGATAACAAAATCCATATAATATATTTTGATAAACAACAGAATAATTATGTACATCGAAGTATCGATGGAACAACGGTTTCCGGCATTATCGCATCTGTTCCATTCTATGAATTAACTAATAAACTCACGTCAAATTCCAATGATTTATATTTACTCCATGCAGGTAATGTGAATATACCGTATCCTATATTTTTTAGGCATTACGATGCAGTACCACTTGCACCTAATAATCTCACAGTTGTAGAAAGTACAACGGATCACCCAATACTTATTTGGTCAAAAAACAATGAAGCTGATTTGCAAGAATATATAATAGACAGAGCAGAGTGGGGTGTTTGGACAAATGATATTGCAAGAACGACAAGCAATAGTTATAGTGATCTAGAAGTGTTTCTTAATCCAATATTTGAAGACGAAGTATCATATCGTGTACGGGCAGTTGATAAAACAAATCATATTTCACTACCCAGCAATGTTGTAATTATTGAAGATGCAGTTATTAAGAAGAAAAACATTGTAACTTCTAGTGTAGATAAATATGAATTGAATAATGCCTATCCAAATCCATTCAATCCAAGTACAAAAATTTCATATTCACTAAAAGAGGAAGGATTGGTAACACTTAAAGTTTATGATATTCTTGGAAAAGAAATTGCAACGCTCGTAAATGAAAACAAACCAGCAGGAATTTATGAAGCAGAATTTAATGCTTCACAATTACCAAGCGGAATGTATATTTATAAAATTCAAGCTGGGCAATTTTTAGATGTTAAAAAAATGCTTCTGATGAAGTAACTTTTCTAAAGCCTTTCTTTAGGTAATCCGCCTGAGGCGGATTGGAGGGGCTATTTTTAAGGCACGAGTAATCGTGCCTTTTTGTTTGATAGTTGGCAAGTGATAAATAAAATTTTATTTGACTTTAAAAAATATTTTGATTTTGTTTGTTATGAGTTTTTGGAGGAATTATGTTCTGGGTAAAGGTATTTAAAAGTTTTTTGTGTTTCCTTCCTTTTGTAGTTATTAAAAATATTCTGGCACGATTGTTTACTCTCTCTCTCTGCACTTTTTATTGGGGTGGGGAGATGCTGCTGATTTATGTTTTACAACTTCTCAATAAATTGTATGAAGTTTCAAACACTTCAATACAAACAATTAATCAATATCTCATTCCTGAATTTTACATTGTACATTTTTCATTGTACATTGATAATTACCCAACTGGTTTTACGTAGCTTAAAGAAAAACCTTTTCTTTCCCTAAACATTTTTTAACAAGGTAATAAAAAGATGAAAAAAGTAATAGTTTGTTGTCTGTTGTTTGTTCTTAGTAGTTTTGTTTTAGCACAGTCCGCCACTGGTGGAAAAGAAGAAAGAATCCAGCAACTTATAAACCGTAGTGATATAAAAGTAACAGAAGTTGAAAAAGATATTCTAAAACTTGAGTATCCTGGTGACAAAGTACGATATAAAAACATTGGTGAGTACAAGTATCTAGTATCTAGTACCCAGCATCTTGAATATTCTCCAACTTACGACAGCACAATAATTGATCTTACAACAATAGATACAACTCTTTATTGCCATAAGTATAGTTTCTGGCGGCAAGCACCAATTGGAACTCAAGATGAACCAATAATTGGAGACATTAATAATAACGGATTACCGGAAATTTATGGACATATAAATCTCGACAATGTTAATATTAATGTTGCTGAGATGAACTATTATGGAAATTTTAACTTTGTTCTTGAGTATGATAGTGCTTTGATTGTAAAATCTATTTATGATATTGATAAGGATGGAGGAAAAGAACTCTTACTTGGGAGTAATAGTATATTAGCGCAATATCCCGGGAACAGTTACTTGTTTTATAAAAAACAATCGGATTCTTCTTTAGCCACACAATTATCCTTCTTATTCTATAGGGTTGGAGGGCAGCAGGAAAACAATTACTTCGGTGATTGGGATGGTGATGATTATACTGACTGGATTTTCGTTGATGTAATTAGTGAACTTCCAAGCATTAATATTTACGAGCTAAATCCATCTATTAATTATTTTGATTCAGTATATAATTACGGCATAGGTAATAATTATTACGGCGGATTTGCCATTGGAGATTTTGATCAGGATGAAAAGACAGAGTTTCTTGGTGGCAGTATTCAGGGTGATGTGATGTCAATTGAAAATAACAGCAATAATAATTACGGAGTAAACTGGAATGGCTCGGTTGAAACTTATAACGCCTATTTAGGAACACAGACGAATGATCTGGATGGAAATGGTAAGAATGAAATCTGGATATGCGGAGATGCCTTTTATAACGGAGTACCAAAAACAAGAATTACCCTTTTTGAATCAAACAGAAATAATAGTTACCAGGCTGTTGGTAGGATTGATCTTGTGGGTGTGTTTTCATTTGATGCAGGAAACATACAATCATTAGATATTGATAAAGATGGCAAAGATGAAGTAATGATTTGTATAGATGCAAATGTTATAATACTAAAATTTACCGGAAGTAAGAATGATCAAAAGTATGAGGTTTATTATATTAAGCAGAACAGCATTCCTGGTATTTATTATTATGGTGCAAATCTTTACGATCTTGATAACGACAATAATGAAGAAATCATCATATCCATGCAGAATTATCCGAATAACGGTCATAAATTGTTTTCAGATATTTATAGACCCGATTCAACAACTAATGTTATCAATGAAATACCTACAACTCCTGAGAATTATTTTTTATACCAAAACTTTCCAAATCCTTTCAATCCGACAACCACAATAGAGTTTTCCATTTTGGAAGGTTCATTAGTATCACTAACGGTTTATAACATTTTAGGGAAAGAAATAACAACATTATTAGTGAAAGAATTATCACCCGGCAAATATACAATAGACTGGGTAGCCAAGAACAGCAAAGGTTTGCTGCTCCCGACAGGATATATTTAATAAGATTATCTGCTACAAACAAGGCGGGTAATTATACACGGACTATAAAAGCATTATTACTTAAATGAATTTCAAAAAATTTAAGGAGTTAACAAATGAAACGAATAATTTTATTATTTGCTTTATTCTATTCCTTGGCTTTTGGGCAGGGATGGAATAATACTGTTACAACATCAATATACGATTTTAATTTTCTGGTAAATGGATCTTTTTTCCAACAAAGATGGAAATAATTTGGCTGAGCTGAGTTGGAATGCAGATTTACCACAAATTTATTATGTTAAATATTATTTGTTGAATAGTTCCGGCTCTATTATCAGATCTTCAACAATTGATACTTATGGTCCTTATCAAGGTTCTATTGAATATATTAACATATCAGGAAATAACGATAAGGTATATGTAGTATATGAAATAGGTGGTTTAATCAGAGCAAAAAAATCAACCGATGCCGGTGTAAGTTGGAATACTTATGACCTTCCTTCTCCCGCGGGTAGTGGCGCCTTTTACGGCGTTGATATTGTTTTTGATAACATTACAAATAAATTGCACGTAGTATATTCCAGGGGTGATGCTGGGTATTCTAACCATATAATAATAGGATGCAGGAAGTGATTACAAAACTTATTATAGAAGATTATACAACGATGTATGGAGTACTACTGAATATGTCTGATGGGGGTATTGTATTTACAACAGAACAAAAATTCAACAAAACAGTGTTCACGATCATTTCAATACAGGTATCATAGCTGATCATGGATTAACACATTATTATGCCTTACGATATGATAATACCTGGGGAGAGTACAAACAAATAAGCGATTATGGAAATGAATGGACAAAACCGACAGTTTCATGTTCTCAGAACCGAGTGCATGTTAGCTATCATGAAGATGGGGCATTGTGCAGAGATAAATATTCGACTACATGGCAAACTCCTGCAACTTTGTCTCCATCTTCTCTTGCAGAAAGAATTCATGCTGGCAGTTCAAACTTATTATATTTTTATGCTGAAACTCAACCGGGCTTATATGCAAACTTGTATGTTAAGCAAAGGAATTTGGATGGTTCATCCTGGTCCTCTCCTAACGTTATTAATGGATCATACAGATTTTTATTCACCTTTTGTATCTACTACAAATACCACCGATGGTAAAACACATATTGTTTATGATGGACCAGGAAGCACGGTTTACAGAAATTATAATGGTTCAACTTGGAGCTCTCAGCTAACAATTGGTGATTGGTTTGAAAACCCTCTAATATCTTCCGTTTCAAATGATTTGTATGTTGTGTGGAGAGGGTATGATAATTATATTAAATACCGTCAATACGATGCAGTACCGCTGGCACCAACAAACCTAACAGTTTCGGCAAGTGCAGCAAATCATCCATTGCTAAACTGGACAAAAAATAATGAAGCAGATTTAGATTATTATAAGATTTATAAATATGCCTACTCAGAACAAGGCTGGATTCCTTATGGTACATCTAACACAAACTCTTTTGAAGATTTGAATGAGACTTTTCTATCTGGTGGTTACTATGCAAATGAGCATTGGGTTTACTATAAAGTTACAGCTGTAGATAAGGTCCCGAATCCTTACGAATCACCATACTCAAATCAGGTTGGTGCAAAAGTAAAAGGTGCTGGATTGGAGAAATCTAACTCGGGGACAACGCCAACAGAATATTTATTAGATCAAAACTATCCCAATCCATTCAATCCAAGTACAAAAATTTCATATTCACTAAAAGAGGAAGGATTGGTAACATTGAAAGTTTATGATATTCTAGGAAACGAAATTGCAACGCTCGTAAATGAAAACAAACCGGTAGGAATTTATGAAGCAGAATTTAATGCTTCACAATTACCAAGCGGAATGTATATTTATAAAATTCAAGCTGGGCAATTTTTAGATGTTAAAAAAATGCTTCTGATGAAGTAACTTTTCTAAAGCCTTTCTTTAGGTAATCCGCCTGAGGCGGATTGGAGGGGCTATTTTTAAGGCACGAGTAATCGTGCCTTTTTGTTTGATAGTTGGCAAGTGATAAATAAAATTTTATTTGACTTTAAAAAATATTTTGATTTTGTTTGTTATGAGTTTTTGGAGGAATTATGTTCTGGGTAAAGGTATTTAAAAGTTTTTTGTGTTTCCTTCCTTTTGTAGTTATTAAAAATATTCTGGCACGATTGTTTACTCTCTCTCTCTCTATGCAGTTTTATTGGGGTGGGGAGATGTTTCTGATTTATGTACACCTGCTTCTTTCCCTTCCGTATGAATCTTTTCAAGTTTTATTTTTTTTACAAAAAAATTCTTGCTCACTTAACATTGAGCATTTATCCTTTAACAATAATTATTACCCAACTGGTTTTACGTAGCTTAAAGAAAAACCTTTTCTTTCCCTAAACATTTTTTAACAAGGTAATAAAAAGATGAAAAAAGTAATAGTTTGTTGTCTGTTGTTTGTTCTTAGTAGTTTTGTTTTAGCACAGTCCGCCACTGGTGGAAAAGAAGAAAGAATCCAGCAACTTATAAACCGTAGTGATATAAAAGTAACAGAAGTTGAAAAAGATATTCTAAAACTTGAGTATCCTGGTGACAAAGTACGATATAAAAACATTGGTGAGTACAAGTATCTAGTATCTAGTACCCAGCATCTTGAATATTCTCCAACTTACGACAGCACAATAATTGATCTTACAACAATAGATACAACTCTTTATTGCCAGAAGTACAGGTTTTGGCAAACTGTACTAATCTCAAACCGTAAATTTCCCATTATAGGTGATATAAATGGAAATGGAAGGGTTGAACTATATGGATTTGAAAAAGATTATACTACTGATTATACAAGTGTCGTAGCAAAAGAGATGAATGCAAACGGCACATTTGATCCTGTTTGGTATTACAATCCAAGTACAGTTGCGCAAAATATATTTGATATTGATGGTGATGGTAATTTAGACTTACAATTGAACTCAGAAGAGCTTGATACTTTAATACATTGGTGGATATTAAAAATTAAAATTTTTAATAAATCAAATGATACAACACTTGCAACTAACCTATCTTTTGAGTTCCAGGCGGAAGACTCTAACACAGTGCAATATAATCCGCGATTCGCAATGCTGGATGGGGATTCAAGAACAGATTATATTTATCTCGGCGCTCCCACAAGACAATATTTGGGTATCTATGAATACAACCCTGTAGCAAATTCCCTGGATTCAGTCTTTCATTATAATTACACGGGCATAGATACCTGGTTTCAAGGTTTTGCCGTTGATGATTTTGATAACGATAATATCCCGGAAATTATTATTGGAGGCATTGATGGAAAAGTCGCATCTTTTGAAAGTACGGGTAACAATGCATATCAACTGATCTGGTCGGGTGAGGTACCTACTAACAATGCTTATATGCTTTGCAGTACAAATGATATAGACCGGAATGGCAAAAAAGAATTATGGGTTGGAGGCGATGCATTTTACAACGGTGTTGGGATAACAAGATTGAGCTGCTTTGAAGCAACTGGAAATAATTCCTATGAAATAGTTGGACGCATCGATTTAGTTGGAATTTTTACATTCTTCGCATATAACATACAGGCAGTGGACGTAGATAATGACGGTATAGATGAATTGATGGTTTGCATAGACGGGAATTTTCTCATTCTTAAATTTAATGGAAGTCCGGAACATCAAACTTATGAAGTATATTATATAAAACAGAATGATAGGGCATTGCGAGGTGAGAATAGTGTTTTTTGGGGTGGCACTATGTACGACTTAGACAATGATGGTAAAAAAGAGATACTAATTGATTGGGATCATATAAAGGAAAATATAGGTATCAGGTTCTACACAGCAATTTACACGCCAGATAGTTTAACTAGTGTAAATGAACCGCCATTAATTATAGAAGATTATAATTTAGAGCAGAACTATCCCAATCCGTTCAATTTATCTACTCAAATAAGATTTTTTTTACCGAATAGCTCTAAAGTATCATTAAAGGTTTATGATTTATTAGGGAAAGAAATTATAGAATTACTAAATGACGATCTCCCGAGTGGAAGTTATGCAATTAACTGGGAAGCAAGGGATCAGAATAATAATTCTCTTCCTTCAGGAATATATTTTATAAAATTAAATGCCGGTAGTTTTAGCAAAACTATAAAGGCAGTCTTACTTAAATAGTTTTTATAAGGGAAAAAAATATGAAAAAGACAATTTTAATTACAAGGAAGGGATCTAATTCACAACAATCATTTAATCTTCATAAAAAAGGCGATCCGAAGACCGCCTTAATAGTACTTAATAAACTATAACTTCTAAATTAAACAAGTCCCTGATCAATCATTGCATCTGCAACTTTTAAGAAGCCTGCAATGTTTGCACCGTTAACGTAGTTACCGGGTGTTCCATATTTTTCTGCAGTGGTAACACAGGTTTCGTGAATGCGGATCATAATTTCGTGTAAACGTTTATCAACTTCTTCACGGCTCCAAGGTAATCGCATTGAGTTTTGAGTCATTTCCAATCCTGAAGTAGCAACACCGCCCGCATTAGAAGCTTTACCCGGTGAATAAAGAATTTTTGCATCAATAAATACTTTAAATCCTTCAATAGTTGTTGGCATATTTGCACCTTCGCAAACACACATACAACCATTTTTAACTAATTCTTTTGCGTTATCTGCGTCCAATTCATTTTGAGTTGCACAAGGTAATGCAACATCGCATTTAACTTCCCACGGACGTTTGCCTGCAACAAATTTTACTTTAAATTCCTTTGCATAATCTTCAACAATATCTTTATTGCTTGCGCGCAGCTTTAACATATAATCGATTTTCTCTCCTTTAATTCCATCCGGATCATAAACGTATCCATCAGGTCCGGAAATTGTAACAACTTTTCCGCCAAGTTCAGTTACTTTTCGAACAGCACCCCACGCAACGTTGCCAAATCCTGATACTGCAACTATTTTACCATCAAAGGATGTGTTTCTAGTTTTTAACATTTCCTTTGCAAAATATGCAACACCAAAACCTGTAGCCTCAGGACGAACAAGTGATCCGCCCCAATTAATTCCTTTACCCGTTAACACTCCGGTAAATTCGTTGCGTAATCTTTTGTACTGTCCAAATAAAAATCCAATTTCTCTTGCACCAACACCAATATCACCCGCAGGTACATCAGTATCAGGACCAATATGTCTTGCAAGCTCTGTCATAAAGCTCTGGCAAAAACGCATTACTTCATTATCTGATTTTCCTTTAGGATCAAAATCACTTCCGCCTTTACCGCCGCCCATTGGTAATGTTGTTAGTGAGTTTTTAAATACTTGTTCGAATGCTAAGAATTTTAAAATGCCCATTGTAACAGATGGGTGAAATCTCAATCCGCCTTTGTAAGGACCAATTGCGGAGTTCATTTCAATTCTGTATCCCCGGTTAACATGAATTTCTCCCTGATCATCTAACCATGGTACACGGAAGATGATAGTTCTTTCCGGCTCAACCATTCTTTCTAAAATTTTCATTGAGCGGTATTCCGGGTGGCGCTGTAAAACCAATTCTAACGATCCCATAATTTCTTCAACTGCTTGATGGAATTCTGGTTCAGCAGGGTTTTTAGCTTTAACATCAGCTATTAATTTATTTGTGTATTCAGACATAAAAGACCTCTATTTTTGTTTGTTGTTCATCAATGATGAATCAAATTTGTGATAAATAATTTTTTATTAATTGTAAATGTGGACAAAGAAATTTCGGTATGTAAAGCACTTGTTATCATATTAAATTTTACTGTTGCGTTTAGCATTTAGTGATAAAATCAATATTTATTATATGTCAAAATTAGAAAGAAAATGAGTAATTCCCTAAAAAATGAAGGCGGATTTGCAAGGATTAGTAGATATTTTGTTGTTTTATTTTAACAGCGATTTTAACCAATAAATTTGAATTAACTGTTTATCTAAATTTATTAGCGAGGTCAGTGTTTCTGTAGAAATAATTAAGGAAAAAGCTGCTCGAGCCGTTGATATTTTAAATGAATAAAAAAGAATTATTGAAGCAAAAATTTGTGTTTGATTTACAAATAAAAACCCCAATCAAATAAATAATTGGGGTAATAGCTTTTTGATACTAAAATAGATTTAACTCTGATTTATATCTTTACTTTAAAAGTATCATCTTCTTCGTCTCAACAAATCCTCCAGCATGCCCGCCAATAGGCGTGGACTTTAACTGATAGAAGTAAACTCCGCTCGTCAGATTTTGGATAGAGCCGGAATGACTATTAAACTCAACCTCATAACTTCCTGCTGGTTTAAACTCATCTACTAATTTTGCTACCTCATTACCAAGAATATCATAAACCTTTAAAGATTGCCAACCGCCAACTGGCGACTGCCAACTTATCTTTGTGCTTGGATTAAATGGATTTGGAAAATTTTGTTCGAGTGCGAAATTCACTAATTGAATATTAGTTACAGAATTAACACTGGACTCCCAAACTTCTTCTTCCATTAAATGTCCATAATACGGAGGAAGTACATCTTCCAGCGGATTATCGTGTCCGTCATTTTCCCATTGCTTTGCATCAACTAAAAATCTGAATGAACGCCGGTAAATCAAACGTGCACGGATTACATATTCTTCACCGACTTGAGGTAATTCAAAAATATATTGAGTTGTATCTGTATGAAGTGCAGGGATGCGGTTATCGAAAATGATGCCCGTTGCGTCAGTATAAAATGTTGGTCCGGATCCACTGGAATCATGATTAACTTTTGCATAGAACTTACCGGCAAGTCCAGCGTAATATCCCTGTGCAGGCTCGCCAATTCCTCCGAGTTCATGGATGACTTGATTACCAACATAGTTAAGAGGAGTGCTGTCATTCTTTGTCCAGGCTTCAACAAGTAAAATCATATTACGGATTGTTACACCGGTTGGAACGTGATGACCGGTACCATTGTTTGTTATTGTTACTTCAACATTTACTTCATTCCCGGATTGCTGTGGACTCATATTTAATTCCACTGCATTCTCAAGAAATGCAGGTGTTGTTCCTTCTATCCTGTGTCCTCTGATTGTATTTGGATCGCGTGGTAAATTTATTTGAGAACAAACTAATGTTGCGCCATAAGACGGCATATGGCAATCAACACAAGTTGCATAGTTACTTGATTGAGGATTTGAATATGGACTATCAAGCCACTCAAGATAAGTTGGTTCGGAGATCACACCATTTTCTTCTTCAAATTCGCCATCATCATCCGGATCATTTTTATCCTGATGACAAGCTGCGCAAATTACAGCAGTCATTTGCGGCTGATAAGATGGACGCATTAAACTAAAAAGATTAAAATCTGCATCGCCCAAAACTCCATATTCTACCTGGCTCGATTGAGCATACGGTCGTGTTAAAGTTACTGCGCCAGGGTAAATACCCGGATAGTTTGGTTTCGATTCATCGAGATGAGCAATCTTATGACAAACTTCGCACGAAATGCCATGTAACGATCCGGTACTTAAACTATCTATTGCTTCAAGTGCAGTGAATGGATTTTTTACCCAGGGTTCAGGTTGATGACATGAAGCACATTCTGATTCAGGATTGGCGCCTGCAAGAAAGGAATCCCTTGTGTAAACAAAACCACCCATTCCTCCAGGAGTACCAGTGCCATTGTAAGTATCATAAACCCATTTATTAGTACCTGCACGAGACATTGGTGAACCAGTCCATTGATCCAACTGATCGGGATGACAGGAGCCGCAAACATTTGGGTCCTTAAAATTATAATTTGGATTATCATCCTGCGGAACTGCTTCGATAAAAATTTCAACATTTGAAACGGGTGAACTTACAGTAACTGAATTGTTGTAAAATCCTTTCTTTGCACTTACGATAACAAGATTTTCGCCAGTTGCATTAATC
This sequence comes from uncultured Ignavibacteriaceae bacterium, assembly GCA_963704275.1. Lineage (GTDB taxonomy): Bacteria > Bacteroidota > Ignavibacteria > Ignavibacteriales > Ignavibacteriaceae > IGN3. The sequence goes on from CAVPHP010000011.1 coordinate 174,593, forward strand.
AAAGTAAATGAACCATCAACATCTGTAGTAGTTTGGATGTTTGTAGTTTGTAATGTTACGAGGGCATCCGGAATAGGTGCCTGGCTTAGCTGGTCGCGTACAAAACCGGATACCTGAGAATAATTTGATTCGAGCAACAAAAAAAACGTCAATACTGTTGCAGCAGCAATGCGAAAGTTTAATAATCTTTTCATATGATTCACATTAATAAAATTTGTGTTAATTAGTTTTTATGTTAAATGATTTTTAAAATAGGATAAAAAAGTCTTATTATCAATAATTGCTGAATACTTTACCTAAGTGATTAGTTCAGATATTTTTAAATACTTGAGAGACTATGTAATTACAATATTAAAAGTTAAAGATGTAAGAGATATTATGTGCTGTAACTTAATCGTACAGGGTTTGAGAAAAGCTGATGAAAAAATTTAGTGATTGAAAGTTTTTTCTTTGCTGCAATCACTATAACTTTATACATTAAAAGATCATTCTGTTTTAAAAGTAAACACCGAGATTGATGTGCTTTACTTGTACCATAATAATTAACTTTTTTGTCATGGTGCGACCGTGACAGTCTTCAAATTAACTGTTTATCCAAATTTTAAGCGAGGTCAGTATGTCTGTAGAAATAATTAAAGAAAAAGTTGCTCAAGCCGTTGATATTTTAAAAGAAAAAAATATTGATATGTGGGTTACATTTGTGCAGGAAACCAAGGTTTTAAAAGATCCTATTATGGATATGACCGTTGGCGATCACTCAACCTGGAAATCGGCTTTTATCATTAATAAAGATGGTGATACAACTGCGATTGTTGGAGATATGGAGGAAGAAAATTTTATTAAATCCGGTGTTTATAAAAATATTATCGGATATTTAAAATCATTTAAAGAACCATTTGTGGAATATGTTAAGAAAAAAAATCCACAAAAAATTGCGATTAACTTTTCTGTAAACTCTGTTCTTTCGGATGGATTAACACACGGTATGTATTTGCTTTTAATGGATTATCTAAAAGGAACAGGATACGAAAATAAAATCGTTAGTGCGGAAGAAATAATCTCACCATTGCGCGGAAGAAAATCTGATAAAGAATTAGCAATAATGCAGGAAGCTGTCGATGAAACTTTAAAGATTTTTGATAAGGTTACTGCCTATATAAAACCAGGATTAAGTGAAAAAGATATAGCAGATTATGTTTTAAAAATCACAAAAGAAAAAGGTTTTGGTTTAGCGTGGGATGAAGAAACCTGTCCTGCTGTTTTTACAGGTCCAAATCCATCTAACCCGCACTCAGGTCCAACCGATAGAAAAATTGAAAAAGGTCATTTGATTAATATGGATTTTGGAATTTACTACAAAGGCTACTGTTCTGATTTACAAAGAACATGGTATGTTTTAAAGGATGGCGAAACAAAAGCTCCCGCCGCGGTACAAAAAGGATTTGAAATTATTCGTGATTCAATTCAAATGGTTGCTGATGCTTTAAAACCCGGTGTTACAGGTGTTGAAATGGATGACATCGCAAGAAATTATATTGTAAAAAATGGTTATCCGGAATATCCGCACGGACTTGGTCATCAGGTTGGAAAAGAAGTACACGATGGCGGTGCAGGACTTTTTCCTCGATGGGAAAAATATGGCAACGCTCCGTTTTTAAAATTAGAAGAGCGACAAGTTTTTACAATCGAGCCAAGACTGCCTGTTGAGGGTTACGGAGTTTCTACACTGGAAGAGGAAGTTTATCTTACAAAAGATGGCTGTAAATTTATCTCCAAACCGCAGAAAGAGCTTATCTTAGTTTGATTTGAATATTTATTAAAAACCTTCGGGGTTTCTAAAATCTTGAAGGTTTTACTTTTGAAAGCAAATAGTTGCTAAGCCGGAATCTATTAACTGCAAAAAATTATTAACATTTCTACGGTATCGGTTATTATTACAGTGATTGTAAATTAATAATTAACATTTCATAAAAAAAGTTCGATAATTTCAATAAAAATGGATTGAGTTTTTTAGGTTTATTTGGCTCTATTTGGAATGAATATTGTACAAAACAAAATCCACAAAAAGACAATTTGCAAAGATTTACTAATTATATAAAATACGAATAGTTGAAGAACGACAAAATATTTATTAATGATAGCCACTTAGAAAAGGGTAAAGGTGGAAAACCCTCAGATTATATGATACTTGCGGATGATATTCCTGTGTTATTATGCAGATTTAAGAAAGATGGAACGATATTTTTTGCAAATAAATCCTACGCAAAATTTTTTAATACTTCAAAAGAAAATTTAATTGGAACAAAGTTCTTTATCGAACCGGATGAATTTGAAAAAACTGATTCCACAAAACCATTTTTAAACAAATACAAAAAACAATTCTCACTTCAGCTAAGCGATAACACGATTCATTGGATTGAGTGGACTGTTAATCGAATTGCAGATCAAAGCTCCAGCGAGTTTGAGTATCAGGCAATTGGACAGGATATTTCTGAACATAAATTGCTTGAAGAACATTTAACTAAAATTTCTGTTGCTGTAGAACAAAGTAAATCCACAGTTATAATTACAGACATTAATGGAAAAATTGAATATGTTAACCCAAGATTTACAGATGTAACAGGCTACACTTTTGAAGAAACAAAAGGTAAAAATGCACGTATTCTTAAATCTACTGAAAATGATGCAAAGATTTTTGCAGACCTGTGGAGCACTATTTCTAACGGCAATGAGTGGCAAGGCGAATTATTAAACAAGAAAAAAAATGGCGAGTTTTTTTGGGAGTTAGTTACAATTTCTCCTGTAAAAGACAACAAAGGAACAATAACAAATTATCTGGCAGTTAAAGAAGATATAAGTTTATTAAAAAAATCCAGTAATTTAGAAAAAGCACTTTACCAAATATCTCGCGCAGTAATTGAAACCGAAGAGCTTGAAAAACTTTACTCATCAATACACAAATCGTTAAGTGATGTACTTCCTGTAGATAATTTTTTTATTGCAATTTATGATAAAGAAAAAAATCTTTTAAGCTTTCCGTACTTTGTTGATGAGTTTGATGAGCCTTATGAAACAGCACCGCCCGGCAATGGTTTAACAGAATATGTTTTAAGAACAGGCAAGCCGCTTCACGTAAACCAAGAAATATTTAAAACACTTGTAGAAAAAGGCGAGGTTGATCTTTACGGAACAGATTCACTTGATTGGATTGGTGTTCCCCTAAAAATAGGTGAAGATTCCTTTGGTGTAATTGTAGTTCAAACATACTCTGAAAAAAGAAGATTAGATGAACGAGATCTAAATGTTCTTATTTATGTATCAGACCAAATTGCACTTGCAATTGAAAGAACAAGAACTCATAATTTATTAAAGAGCAGAGAAGAACGTTATAGACTGTTATTTCATAAAGCTGCTGATTTGATTGTGATCATTGATCCCAACGGTAAGGTGCTTGATATAAATAATATTTTTGAGGAAGAATCCGGTTATAAGCGGACCGAATTAATTGGTAAAAATGTTTTTACATCAGAAATTTTAACAACAAAGTCCTCAGTTTCAACCGCATTTTATTTGTCCCGATTAATGATTGGAAAAGATATTCCGATTTTTGAAATAGAGGGAGTAAAAAAAGACGGCGGTACAATCACTTACGAGCTGCGCGCTGTTCCGATTAAAGAACGGGATCAAATGATAGGTGTGCAGGCAATTCTAAGAAACATAACTGATCGCAAAAAAACAGAAGCAAAACTTCATCAAAGCGAAAAACAATTGTCCAATCTTATGGCTAATCTGCCAGGCATGGCTTATCGCTGCCGTTATGATGATGAATGGACAATGGAATTTGTTAGTCAGGGTTGTATAGAGTTAACAGGTTATTCCGCAGATGAATTAATATTGAATTCTAAAATTTCTTATATGGAATTAATCCATTCAGAAGACAAAGAAAATGTTTTTATAACGATAAGAGAAGCAATTAATAAAAAAACACCTTATCAATTATTTTATCGAATAAGAACAAAAGATGGAAATGAGAAATGGGTTTGGGAAAAAGGGAACGCACAAATTTCTAAAAAACGAAAAGTAGAAACTTTAGAGGGATTTGTTGCCGATATTTCCAGCAGAATTAGCGCGGAAGTTGCTTTAAAAGAAAGTGAAGAGCTGTATAAAAAACTTCTAGCTACGCTCCCGGATATTATTGGTATTACTGATACAAATGGAAACATTGTTTTTATAAATGAAGTTGGGATGAAGTTTACAGGTTATGATAATCTTGAAGAGGTAAAAAATAAAAACTTTATCAATCTTATTGCCCCTGCCGATAGAGAAAAAGCCAAAGAAAGTTTTATCAAAATATTTCAGAAAGATTTAAAACCACAGGAGCTGCATTTTATAAATAACAATGGCGATGAATGTCTATTTGAAGTGCAGCGCGAAGTTTTAAGCAGCAGCGAAGGTACGCCTTATGGATTAATCTTTTCTTGTCGTGATATAACATCCAGAAAAAAAGTTGAGATTGAACTTGCTCAATCAGAAGAAAAATACAGAACGCTTATTGACAGCATTCAAGATGGTGTGTTTTTAATTGTTGATGGAATCATTCTTTTTGTTAATAGAGCGTTTAGCAAAATGATCGGCTATGAGACTAATGAAATTGAAGGAACATCATTTCTAAAATTTGTTGCATCGGAAGATGCAGAGTTAGTTGCTGGAAACCATAAACTAAGACAAGAGGGTAAACCAGCTCCATCATCTTATGAATGGCGAATGCTGCACAAAGACGGTGGCAAAGTTTATGTTAATATGAGTGCCCGCATAATCAATTATCAGGGCAAGCGCGCTACAATCGGAACACTAAAAGATATTACGCATCAAAAAAAATTAGAACAAACATTACTTAATCAAAAAAATCTTTTTAAAGGTGTTGCAGATGCAGCCAATATTCTATTAACAGAAAGAAATTTTGATAAAGCAATTTCTAATACATTAAAATCGCTCGGGCAATCTTCAGATATTGATAGAGTTTATATTTTTGAAAATCATTTTGATGGACATACTTCTGAACCATTGTTAAGCCAAAGATATGAATGGACTAATGGAAAGGCTAGTTCAGAAATTGATAATCCTGATATGCAAAACTTAAAGTACCTTCCAATGTTTGAAAGCTGGTATCCCGTATTAAACAGCGGCGGTATCATTAACAACCTTGTTAAAGATTTAAATCCAGCATTAAGGGATTTACTTAGTGTGCAGAATATCAAATCCATTTTGCTTGTGCCGATTATGGTTAATAATCATTTTTGGGGATTTATAGGATTTGATTATTGCCAATCAGATAGAATATGGAGCGAAAGTGAAATATCAATTCTGCAAACAACCGCAGCCAATCTTGGGGGAATTATCGAACGAGAAATTGCAAAAAAAGAATTGATTGTTGCAAAAGATACCGCTGAAGAAATGAGTAAGTTAAAATCAAACTTTCTTGCAAATATGAGCCACGAACTTAGAACACCGCTTATTGCAATTTTGGGTTATACAGAAATTTTAAAATCGGAAGTTGAAAATCAAGAGTGGAATGATATGATATCTACGGTAATGCAAAGCGGTAAAAGATTAATGGAAACTTTAAATCTTCTTTTAGACCTTTCAAAAGTTGAAGCAGATAGGGTAACTGCAAATTACAGTGAAATAGATATTGCTGAAGAAGTAAGTGAAGTTGTAACAATGCTGGTTCCTGTTGCACAGAAAAAAGATCTTTATTTAAAATCAAAGATTGAAAAAGATGTTGTTCTCTCTAGACTTGATAAAAGGCTGCTGCACTCAATTATAACCAATCTTGTAAACAATGCAATTAAGTACACAAATAAAGGTGGAATAACAATTGAGTTAAGCGTTATTAACAGCAGCGGAAAAGATTATGCTATGATTAGAGTTGTTGATACAGGAATCGGAATTGCGAAGGAAGATCAAGAAAGTATTTTTGATGAGTTTAGGCAGGTTAGTGAAGGTTACAATCGCCATTTTGAAGGCGCAGGATTGGGACTTACTATCGCTAAAAAGTTTGCAGAAAAAATGGGCGGCAGCATTTCACTTGAAAGCGAAGTTGATAAAGGATCTACTTTTACAGTTGTGTTTCCCATGGAAGGCGGGAGCTTTAGTTCGGAACCTGTAAATATAATTGTAGATGAAAATATTGCTCCAATACTATCAGGCATAAAGAAAAAAGTTTTAGTTGTTGATGATGATATGGCAACAAGAAAAATAGTTGAATTATTTTTAAGAGGTGAAATTGAACTTGAATCAGCTTCTAACAGTAAAGAGGCAACTGATTTGATTTCAAACAATCTTTATTCGCTTGTGCTTATGGATATTAGTCTTGGCAAAGGTATTAGTGGAGTTGAAGTATTAAAAAATTTAAGGGCATTACCGCAGTATAAAAATGTACCGGTTATTGCTGTTACAGCACACGCAATGGTCGGAGATAAAGAAAAGTTTTTAGCTTCCGGGTTTGATGATTACTTATCTAAACCTTTTGGTAAAAATGATTTGATAAATAAGGTTCAGAATTGGATTACTCACGGTAATTCCAATAGAAAGCATTAATAACCTGACTTATGGAAGAGGCAGGAAAACTTTCAAGGTTTTAGGATTCGTACTTCTAAAATAGTGATTTTAGTAAAACTTTTTATTTGAATACCTGGAGGCTTCAACTTTTACTAAAGATAACTGAATAACTAAAACTCACATATACGCTGATAAGAATCAATTAATTCAGCCTTGTATTCCTCTAAACTAATTTCAATTGCACCAAACATTTTTAAATGCTCTGTCATATACTGAACATCAAGCAAGGAAAAATCTTTTTCTTTAAGATGATAAAGAAGATTTATTAAAGCAGCTTTAGAGGCTTGCGAAACTATTGAAAACATAGATTCGCCAAAAAATGCACCGCGAAAAGTTATACCGTATAATCCGCCAATAAGTTTTCCATCTTCCCAAGTTTCAACAGAATGCAGATGACCGCGTTTAATTAATCTTTTATAAGCTTCAATTAATCTTTCGGAAATCCATGTGTGATCACGATTTGCACAACCTCTAATTACAGAAATGGGTTCTGTATCGTATCTAATTTCAAAATTTAATTTTTCTATTTCTTTTCTTGTTGATCTTGGAATGTTAAAATTATTAAGCGGAATTATACATCGTGTATCAGGCAGGAACCATTCAATTGCACCCGTGTTTTCATTAGCCATGGGAAATGCACCGGTAGCGTAAAGCCGTAGCATATTTGCCGGCCTCAAAAAATCATCAAATATATCATTTTCTTTGGCGTTCATTTTTATCACTTAAATGCAAAAAATCGAACAAAATTTTTTTTGAAATTTACCTTCTTTAATTTAATACATAAAATTTTATATTTCTTTACAAACAGAATTGGTTCTAATAAATTTTTATGAAAAAAACAGCAGTAGTTGCCCTTGGAGGAAACGCGCTTTTACGGGGAAATGAAATCGGCACTATCCAGCAGCAAGAAAAAAACACTTACGATACTTGTGTTAATTTATTAAATCTTATCAGAGAAGGCTACAATCTTGTAATAACTCATGGTAACGGTCCGCAGGTTGGTAATATTATGCTTCGTAATGAAGCTGGATATAACAACTATAAAATTCCTAAAATGCCTCTTGATATTTGTGTAGCTGATTCACAGGGCGGAATTGGTTATATGATTGAGAGACAAATTTATAATCTTTTTAAAGATCAAAAAATCAAAAAAAATGTCATAACACTCGTTACCCAGGTTTTGGTAGATAAGAATGATCTAGCGTTTCAAAATCCCACTAAACCTGTTGGCGCTTTTTATCTTAAAGAAGAAGCTGATCTGCTTACCAGAGTAAATAATTTTGTGTTTAAAGAAGATCCAAGAAAACGAGGATGGAGAAGGGTTGTTCCTTCACCACAGCCCATAGATATTTTAAATAAAAAAGTAATTAAAGATCTTGTTAACAAAGGTAACTTAGTTATCGCTTCTGGCGGCGGCGGCATTCCGGTTTATCGCGGCGATGATAAAAAATTGTATGGTGTAGAGGCTGTAATAGATAAAGATCATGCATCCGCATTACTTGCAGAAGAAATTGGCGCAGAAGCTTTTTACATTCTTACAGATGTTCCTAAAGTTTTTTTAAGATTTCACAAACCAGATCAGAAGGCTTTAGACATAATTACTGCTGATGAAGCACAAAAATATTATGATGATGGCGAGTTTGCCGCTGGAAGTATGGGTCCGAAAATTCTTGCTGCAATTAAATTTGTAAAAAGCGGTGGCAAAGAAACAGTAATCACAGATTCAACTATGCTTGGCAATATAAACGGCGGAACAAAAATAGTGAGTAGTAAGTAGTTTGTTGTGTGTCGATTTTTTTCAATTTGTTTTTAATTGTCCGCTGTGGCGGATTGAACCTGAACTTAGAACCAGTATCGAACTTAAACATATAAAATAATAGGAGTATTTATGGCAGTTAATATGAAAGGCAAAGATTTAATTTCTATTGCCGATCTTACACTTGAAGAAATTTATGAGATTTTTGATGTAAGTAAATCTCTAAAAGAAAAAAAATACACAGGCGAACCGCATCGTTTACTTGAAGGTAAAACTCTTGGTATGATCTTTACAAAAAGATCAACACGAACAAGAGTTTCTTTTGAGGTTGGTATTTATCAGCTCGGCGGAATTGGATTATATTTTGGTCCAAATGATCTGCAGCTTGGAACAAGTGAAAGTATTGAGGATACAGCCAAAGTTCTTGCAAGATATTTAGATGGAATTATGATCCGTACTTTTGCACATAGTGATGTTACTGATCTTGCAAAGTATGCAAGCATTCCTGTTATAAATGGCTTAACAGATTTACTTCATCCATGCCAGGTTTTAACGGATTTATTCACAATCCTTGAGAAGAAAAGAAAATTACAAGGACTTAAACTTGCGTACATTGGTGATGGAAACAATATGGCGCACAGCCTATTAAACGGCTGTTCAAAAGTGGGAATGAACATTGCAATCGCTTCGCCTTCAGGGTACAAACCAGATAAAGAAATTGTTGAAAATGCTAAAAAGTTTGCAAAGTATATGGGCAGCAAAGTTGAGATAACTGATGATCCCGTTGCCGCAGTAAAAAATGCTGATATTGTTTACACTGATGTTTGGGCTAGTATGGGGCAGGAAGCAGAAGCTGCTGAGCGTAGAAAGAAGTTTATGAAGTACCAGGTAAATCCAAAGTTAGTTAAAAATGCTAAGGATGATTATTTGTTTATGCACTGTTTACCAGCGCACCGCGGTGATGAAGTTGTAAACGAAGTTGCAGATTCAATTAACTCGGTTATTTTTGATGAAGCTGAAAACAGATTGCATGTTCAGAAAGCGGTAATGGCTTTAGTGATGTAATATTTTAAGTAAAATTTAGAGGTTGTCTCAAAAGTTAAAAAAAAGCAAAGTTGTCATTCCCCCGAACCTGCCTGCCGGTAGGCTGGAGTGGGAATCTATTTTGTTTTAAGTGTCTTGGATTCCCGTTTTCACGGGAATGACATATAAGTTTCGGCTTATGAGACAGCCTCTTAATAAAACTTATCACTCATCAATCTTCACCTCAAAATTTACGATCTCGTATCCTTTATAAGTTTCATAAGCAGCAAAGGTAACTCCGCATAAAACAGAAATCATTCCAAATAAAAACATAACTGTAATAAACGAATTTAGCTTTGTTACCTCTAATAAAAATCCAAATCCAATTAAAAGGGAAGTAAGTACAAACAACGCAACAGCGATTGTGTAAGACAGAACCGCATTCCGAACAAGCTTAACTCTGTAAACCAAACTTGTAATTTGCATAGATATACTTTCTAAGCGTTGAGTTTCTTGATAATTAAAATTTTTATCATCAGTAGTTTTATGAATTGCTTTTCTGCGCTCTTCATTTAGTAAACGAACTCTGTTTACAACAAGTGAATATTTATTATTCATTCCAAGTAATAAAAGTCCGCATGCAGAAATCATAATTCCAGGGGCAAGCATAAGTTGAATAATCTCAACAATCGATGTAATGTTGGGCATAGTTTTAAATAAACAAATTATTTGGAATATATATAATTATTTAAAACCTCTACCGTGGTTTTGCAATGGTTAAGATCTATTTCTAAGAGATCACGAATGGAAAGAACACCGACGAGTTTCTCATCATCAATAATCAAAATGTGTCTTGTTTTTGCTTCTTTCATTTTTGCCAGGATGGATTCGGTTGATTCATCAATTTTTGCAATAACAAGACTTGTGCTCATTACATCATCAACGGTTGTGGTAACCAGGTCTTTCTCTTCAGCAATAACCCTTTTAACTAAATCGCGCTCAGAAAAAACACCTAGCAAGCGTTCGCTATCTAAAACAGGCACTAATCCAACTTTTTTGGATGCCATATAATTTACAGTTTCTTTTATTGTTGATCCGGATTGAACAGTAAAGACTTCACGCCCTTTTAGCATATCTTTAATAGATTCCATCAATGACTCCTAATTTTAATTTTTTGAAATATAGTGTTTTTATAGTGAAGTGCAAAGAGGAAATTTTATGAAGAATTAGATGATTTATCATTAAATAATTCTAGCAGAATATTGAAAGTTGAAGATAAAACACAATTTAAACTTCAGTCCTTCTAATAAAGTCTGAAATAACTTTGTCCGACGAGTTTATTAGTTCTTCAGGCTTTCCTGTAAAATAAATAACTCCATCATTCAGCATTGCAACTCGGTTTGCTACATTTTTAACGCTGTACATATCGTGTGTAACAACAACAGAGGTTACGTTCAATTTTTCAGATAAGTCTTTTATCATCTGGTCTATTGAATCCGACATAATCGGATCAAGTCCTGTTGTTGGTTCATCATATAAAATATAGGAAGGATTAGTTACAAGGGCACGTGCTAGTGCAACACGTTTTTTCATTCCACCGGAAAGCTCCGAAGGTTTTAGATTTAAAACATCTTCAAGATCAACTAATGATAACTTTTCTTCAACGATTTTTGTTATTTCCGATTTTGAATAATTCAGTCTTGATTCAACTAATGGTAAGCCGACATTTTCCTCAACGGTCATAGAATCAAACAAAGCGGCACCTTGGAACAAAAAACCAAATTTCTTTCTTAATTCGTAAAGTTCTTTTTGAGTTAGGTCGTTTACAATCTTATTTTCTACTTTTACAAAACCGGAATCCGGACTAAGCAAGCCAACTATGTGTTTTATCAAAACACTTTTGCCGCAGCCGCTTCTGCCAATAATAACAATAGTTTCACCCTGCTCAATCGTAAGGTTAACACCTTGCAAAACTTTTTTGTTGCCAAAGCTTTTATAAAGATTATTTATTTCAATCATGTTAAATCAATTGTTTGATGAACAAAAATAAACAAAAAGATTTACTTCTGACTCTAAATAAATTAAAAAATAAAAGCCGGATTTTTTCAAACCCGGCTTTCACCATCATCATCTAATCGTTACTTGCGCATTACTTGTTTACGATTATCTGAGCACCTAAAGATTGTGTCCCGCTCCCGCCAACTAATCCTTTTGCAAAAACCGTATAGATTTTACCTGCAGTCAATGCAATCCCTGGTAAGTCCAATGCAACTGTTGATGTTCCTGCAAGTCGCACTTGTAAATCATAAGTGCCTGCATCAAGCGGAGTAAATGCAGAAGCCTGTTTGAAGACATAATTTCCAAAAACTACTGCGCCGGTATTGGTTGTAATATCAACCGCAGGAGCATTTGGTGATAAGTGAATAAATCTTACATGCGCTTTACCGCTTGCAGGCGTTGTAAGATCGTCTTCTAAAACCACAGCCTCAATCATTGCAACATTGTTTACTGCAAATACTGAATAATCTTTATCTGCTGCTAAATTTAAATTTGCTTCTATTGCTGTGGTTGATGTACCTGTTACATTAACCTTAACATTTCGAGTTCCAGAGTTAACTTCTAAATATCCAGTATTGTTAGGAAAAGTAAGATTAGTTCCTGCAATTGTATTATCAACTAAAAGATCAACTCCTGGTGCATCTGGTGAAGCATGAGTTACAAGAACTTTTGATTTTGATGCAGGTGTAGGTGAAATTACTTCGTCGTCATCGCTGCAGGCTGTAAAAACAGTTATTCCAAAGATTAACATTAAAAATAATGAAAGATATTTGCGTGCGAACATTTGAACCTCCTGATATATATTGTTATAATTTTATTTTGTGATTGTAATTGGATAACAGCAATAAAATATTTTCAGTTCCTTTTCAGTTAGGTCATTTATTATTCCCTTTAAATGTTATTTTTAGGCAGGATTTTTTGGAACATAATCAGGAAAAAAAATGTTACGCAAAAATTTAATTGCCATAATTGTACTTTTTAGCATTACTAATAATGCTCAAACCATTTTCCCCTCATATTATTTTAATAACGATATGGAATTTGCAACTCCAGGAACGATGATATTCGGGTTAGGCGGATTTAATAATCCTGCGGAACTTTCTTTTCAATCACAGCCAAATATTTATTTTACCTGGAATGACAAAAATTCTGATGAAAATAATTTTAGCAGTTGGGGATTATTTACTTCTGTTCCTTATTTAGGCTTCGGTGTTCATAATCAATCATATAAAAACCTTTCAATAACTGATTATAAGATTTCAACCGCAATTGGTTCAGATGCATTTGGTGTTGGACTTGGATACGGCTGGTCAACAGGAGATGTTAAATTTCTAGAGCGTTCTGACCTTATTACACTTGGTGCAATTTTTCGTCCTGCAAATTTTCTCTCTTTTAATCTAATCGCAAACTTACCATCTAAAGGAGAAAGAGAAGGAATTATTGGAGCGGGAATTAGACCACTTGCAAATTATAACATTACCTTTTTTGGAGATTACACTTTTACTAATGATAAAGTAGAAGAAAAAATTAAATGGAGCGCAGGTGCTATTGTAGAACCATTAGATGGTTTAAGATTAATCGGCAGATACTATGATGGAAAAAGTTTTAATGTTGGTATTCAATTAGGATTAGGTTCTTTGGGTTTAACTACAAATGCCCATTTTGATCAAGATGCTAAACAATCATCTAATACTTACGGAATACGAATTGGTGCAGATGATAGAAATCTTTTAAGAATTCTTTCCGGTAAAGACAATTATGTAAGTATGAACTTGCAAGGGGGAGTTAAATATCAAAACTTTAAGTTATTTGATAACAGCAAAACACTTTTTAATCTACTGGAGCAGCTTGATGCCGTAATAAATGATAATTCAGTTTCAGGTATTGCAATAAATCTTTCCGGTTCCAATATCAACAGAGAAATGTTTTGGGAGCTGCGAGAAAAACTTAAAGAAATAAAATCCCACGGCAAAAAAGTTTACATCTATATTGATAGAGCAGGAATGGATGAATATCATTTTGCTTCTGTTGCGGATAAAATAATTCTTGATCCGATGGGAACAATTTCACTCAATGGTTATTTGATGGGAAGAACATTCTTTAAAGGATCGCTTGAAATGCTTGGACTTGGATTCCGCGAGATGAGATACTTTAAATATAAATCTGCCGCTGAAAATTATGCACGTGAAGACTTTAGCGAAGCAGATCGTGAGCAAAGGCAAAGACTGGTTGATGAAAATTATAATCTTGCACAAAAAGAAATTTGTGAAGGAAGAAAATTTACTCCTGATTATTTTGACAAACTTGTTGACAGCACATGGATGTTTTTACCGGATGATGCAGTAAGTTTGAATCTGGTTGATACACTTGCACGCTGGAGTGATATAAATGAAATCATTAATAGTTATGAACAGAAAAACAAAAGTTTAATTAGTGCAAGTTCGTTGGAAGAATTCAGTACACCGAATGATTATTGGGGATCAAAACCAAAGATTGCAGTAATTTATGCGATTGGCGGCACTGATATGGATGACGGAATTAAAGCACGCAATTTGGTTAAGTATGTTGAAGCCGCAATGAACAGCGGAAATGTTAAGGCAATTGTTTTACGTGTTGATTCGCCCGGAGGAGACGCACTTGCAGCTGATCTTATTGCGGATGTATTTCGTAAAGGAAAAGGGAAGAAGCCGATAATTATTTCGCAGGGTTATGTTGCGGCCTCGGGCGGTTATTGGCTTTCTATGTTTGCTGATACTATTGTTGCTGCTCCAAATACAATCACTGGTTCAATTGGCGTGATTGGTGCATATATATTTAACAAAACATTAAAGCAGAATCTTGGAATGTCTGTTGATCACGTTCAAAAAGGTAAATTTGCTGATCTTGGTTTTGGTGCAACACTGCCATTTATTGGAATATCAATTCCTGATCGTGATTTTACTGATGAAGAGTTGAAGATGGCTGAAACAGGAATCAAAACTCTGTATAAAGGTTTTGTGGAAAAAGTAGCTTTGGGCAGAAATAAATCTTTTGATGAAATTGAAAAAATTGCACAGGGAAGAGTGTGGTCCGGTAATGATGGTTTAAAAAATGGATTAGTTGATATACTTGGTGGATTGGATGATGCAATAAAAATCGCCATACAAAAAACTAATCTTACAAACAGCGAATATGAAATTATTGAAATGCCTGAACCTGAATGGTTTGATCTGAATTCATTTCTCCCAAGCTTTTTAAGGATAGAACAAAAAATTGTTGAAGATCCGTTTATAATAGATTTGAAATTCCGTTTACAGTACAATGGAATACCAATACCGCTTTTACCGATAGATTTTATTGATGAAAATATGATTTATGCAGAGTGAGATTACTTGTTAGCTGCGGCTTAGCGCCTTTGCGTGAAATCTTTTTCTCACGCAGAGACGCAAAGTCGCAAAGTTTATTTTAAAAGTATCATCTTTTTAATTCCAACATAACCTTTCCCAAACCTGACGAGGATTCCCAGCTTGATATTTTGTGTATACTTCTATAATATACAGTCGAGATGAAAAATATTTTTGAAAAATGCGAAGGTTTCCAGTGGGATTCCGGAAACACAGATAAAAATCTTTATAAACACAAAGTATCTAATGCGGAATGTGAGCAAGTTTTCTTTAATCAGCCGATTATTGTTCTGGATGACACTAAACATTCGGAAGATGAAAATAGATTGTACTTACTCGGAAGAACAGACCAGGATAGATTTTTGTTTGTGGTTTTTACTATCAGAAAGAATTTAATTAGAATCATATCTGCACGGGATATGAATAAAAAAGAAAGAGAAATTTATAATGAAAAAATTAAAGAAGATTCCTAAGTTTAATTCTGAAGAGCAGGAAAGAAAGTTCTGGGTTAAAGAGGATTCAGTCAATTATATTGATTGGGGAAAAGCTAAAAAAGCCGCTTTTGCAAATTTAAAGCCTTCTACAAAAACTATATCACTTAGATTGCCAGAATCACTTTTTGATGATCTAAAAACTCTGGCAAATAAACGAGATGTTCCGTATCAATCACTTATTAAAATAATTCTAAAAGATAAAATTGATAGAGAACTGAGAATGTAAGTCATTTTCTTTGCAGCTTAGCGCCCCTGGCTGCCGATAGGCAGGTTTGCGAGAAATCATTTTCTCACGCAGAGACGCTAAGCCGCGGAGATTATTTTAGAAGTATCATCTTCTTAGTCTCAACATAATCTCCAGCCTGAAGCCTGTAAAAGTAAACCCCATTTGCCAGCTGATGACTGCCGACTGCGGACTGAAAATCAATTTCATAATTCCCAGCATTTCTATATTCATTAACTAAAGTAGCAACTTCATTTCCAAGAATGTCATAAACCTTTAATGTTGTTAGTAAAGACGTACCTGTCTGCCGGTAGGCAAGGTCGCGATGCGTCTCTACAGTTGGAATTGTAAATCTAATTTTTGTGCTTGGGGTAAATGGGTTTGGGTAGTTTTGGTACAAATGATGATCTTCAGAAATTGTTTTTTTTTCATTAACACTAACTATTGGTTGCTCGCCCATTTTTAAAATTGTGCCAAATGCTCCAACGGCGTAACCTGTTTTAAGATCGAGCATTTCAATGTTCCACAAACTACTATATATTGAAGTGTCTGCTTGATCAACCCATAATGCTCCACCATCTTTCGTATGGAAAATCCTTCCACCGTCTCCTGAGATCCAACCATTATCTTCGTCTACGAAAAAGACATCATTTAATGATAGGGATCCATAAAAATATTGAATGGTCCACGTGTTACCACCATCAATTGTTTTCAAGAGATAACTAAACCCCAAAACAACATCTGCACCAACTACCCATCCTTTAAGTGGGTCTAGAAAAAAAATCCCTCCTAAGTATGGAAGATTTATTACCGTTGATGTCCAATTATCACCACCGTTAGTCGTTTTCAAAACAAAACTTTCCAAAGAGGCAGCTTGATTTAAGCCACACGTCCAACCGAGCCTTTCATTTAAAAAACACAAAGCATAATTATTATATTCCCACGAAACAGATTCATCTACCCAGGTAAATCCACCGTCGGTGGTTTTAATAATTTTTCCATTTCTTCCTACTATATAACCGATGTTATGGTTGATAAACTGGATATCAAACACACTGTTATAATCAGTCATAACGTACAGTTTAATCCAATCTTCACCTCCATTATTGGTTTTCCAAATACTACTATCGCCAACTACCCATCCAGTGTTGGCATCTAAAAAATCGCTCAATAAACCTTGATTAGTTATTTGATACTCAGTCCAATTGCCACCTCCGTTTGTTGATTTCATAACCAAACCATTTTCTCCGCTCGCCCAAACATTATTTTGATCAATTGCGCTAATGTTGCTTATAGCTTTAATAGTCCCTTTTTGTTGCTTATCCCATGTTAGACCAGCATCGGTTGATTTAAATATTTGTCCTGCATCACCAATAATCGAAGCTTTATTCCCAGAAAATGTAAATACTTTTCGTAGTACTAAATTCGTTAACGGTTGTAAAAGATTCCATACGTTTCCACCATCACTAGTTCTTATTAACAGTCCCCTGGAGCCGCAAGCTAAACCAATATTTTCGTCAAAAAATTTGAGAGATCGTAAAGCATCATTCGCCCCTGAAATTATAATGTCCCAGGAATATCCACCATCCGTTGTTATTAATACGCGACCCCATTCACCACCAACCCAGCCTTTTAATTCATTTATAAAATGCACAGAATACAAAAATAAAGTCGTTTGATAGAACGTAGTAGTCCAAGTTAAACCGCCATCTTGTGTTAAAGCAATATAACTTTGACCAGAAACAAGCCACCCTAGATTTTTGTTAATAAAAAAAATGTCCGTCACTGGAGAATAATTTCCAACATATAATTCTATCCAGGTAAGCCCACCGTCATTAGTTTTATACAAATAGGAACCACTAGTGCAAATCCACCCTATACTCCGATCTATAAAAAAAATAATCGAAATATTATCTTGAAAATAAGAGTCGTCTCTAATCCATTCAATCCCACCATTTATTGTTTTAAATAACCCTTCATCTCCTCCTACCCATCCGGTATCCGGATTTACAAAAAAAACGGTATGCAAATAATCTTTTGCAGTAGATGCTTGAATTTGCCAAGACCTACCTCCATCAGAAGTATGGATAATTCTGCCTCTTTCTCCTACTGCCCAGCCGTCACTTTCATTGACGAAATGCACATCATAAAGAGTATTATTTTGAGGGAGTGGATTCACATAAAACCATTGTGCATTTATTTGAAATGAAATTGTGAGAAGGAAAGCGAAAACAAAACCTGATCTTTTTCATAAAAGCCCCTTAATGAAAAGAGTAAAAAATTTCTACTTCAAAAAAGGGAAAGAAAAACCGCAAAGTCAAGAGTCCTTTAAGTTTAGATTCAAGTTTAAGATAGTAAAACCTATTCCAATAATTGAACATTTAGCATTAATAATTTAACATTCTGCCTTGCTTTTCCTCACTTAAGCTTTCTTGTTATTAAACGCCATTTCCTTTATTTTTTCACACCGATTTTGAGCATAGCATTTCTTTAAGCATTATGATTTCTGTACGAAATGCTTTAAGAAAGATCGCTGTTTTTGTAAAGAAATAAACATTATGTAATTGCTCGTCATTGCGAATCCCGTTCCTTCGGGATGAAGCAATCTATATAACAGATTACTTCGTCGTCCTAATCAGACTCCTCGTAATGACACCAATGAAAGAACAAAGGAAATTTTTATGAGTGATGAAATTAAAAAAGATCCCAAAACTGAAGAACTTGAAACCAGCGAGTGGCTTTATTCTTTAGATTATGTTCTACAGAATAGTGGCCCTGAACGTGTGGTTGAACTTTTGCAGCAATTGCAAATCCGTGCACACAAATCTGGTGTTCACGTTCCGTTTAGCGCAAACACACCTTACATAAATACAATTTCAAAAGAAAAACAAGCGCCGTTTCCCGGTGATAGAGAAATTGAACGAAGAATAAAAAGTCTTATCCGCTGGATTGCTATGGCAATGGTTGTAAAAGCAAACAAGCAGGAAGGCAGCGTTGGCGGACATATATCTACTTATGCATCTGCGGCAACTTTGTACGAAATTGGTTTTAATCATTTCTTCCGCGGCAAAGGCGATGCTTACGATGGTGATCAAATTTATTTTCAGGGACACGCTTCACCCGGCATCTATGCCCGTGCTTATCTTGAAGGAAGAATTACTAAAGAACAATTAAAAAACTTTAGAAGAGATTTAAAACCCGAAGGCGGACTGACATCTTATCCGCATCCTTTCTTAATGCCAAACTTCTGGGAGTTTCCAACTGTTTCTATGGGGTTAGGACCTTTGCAGGCAATTTATCAAGCAAGATTTAATAGATATTTAGAAGATCGTGGATTAAAAAAACCAGGTGGTAAAGTTTGGGCATTTCTTGGTGATGGAGAAACTGATGAACCGGAAACACTTGGAGCAATAACTCTTGCATCAAGAGAAAAACTTGATAACCTGATTTTTGTTATCAATTGTAATTTGCAAAGATTAGATGGTCCTGTTCGAGGTAATGGAAAAATAATTCAGGAACTTGAAGCAATATTCCGCGGTGCCGGCTGGCATGTTATTAAAGTTATTTGGGGCGAAGATTGGGAATCATTATTAGATAAAGACGTCGATGGCAAGCTTGTTAAACGTATGGGCGAAGTTGTTGACGGTGAATATCAAAAATATTCTGTTGAAGGCGGAGCTTACATCAGAAAAAATTTCTTTGGTAAAGATCCCGATTTGTTAAAGATGGTTGAGAAGATGACCGATGAACAATTGTTTAAAATGAAACGCGGCGGTCACGATCCTGAAAAAGTTTATGCTGCATACAAAGAAGCTGTTGAATATACAGGCAAACCAACTGTAATTCTTGCTAAAACAATTAAAGGATACGGACTTGGTGAAGCAGGCGAGGGAAAAAATATTACTCATCAGCAGAAAAAATTAAATGAAGATGAAATGAAAGAATTCCGAAGCAGGTTCGGAATCCCAATTTCTGATGAAGATATTTTATCAGATGCATTTTATAAACCTGATGAAGATAGTCATGAAATAAAATATCTTAAAGAAAGAAGAAAACAATTAGGCGGATATTTACCAATGCGAAAAACGGATATTCGTCCTATCAAAACACCTCCGGAAGAGATTTTTGAAGAATTTTATAAAGGAACAGAAGGTAGAGAAGTTTCTACCACAATGGTGTTTGTAAGAATTCTTGCAAAGCTTTTAAAGGATAAGGAACTTGCAAAACTTGTTGTGCCAATTGTTCCCGATGAAGCAAGAACTTTTGGAATGGAAGCACTTTTTAGACAAATTGGAATTTACTCGCACGCGGGACAACTTTATGAACCTGTTGATAAGGATTCACTTCTTTATTATAAAGAGGCAAAAAACGGACAAATTCTTGAGGAGGGAATTACAGAGGCTGGTTCAATGTCATCATTTATTGCGGCGGGAACATCCTATAATACTCATGGAATTAATATGATTCCATTCTTTGTTTATTATTCGATGTTTGGAATGCAGCGAGTTGGTGATTTAGTTTGGGCGGCGGGTGATATTGGGGCAAAAGGATTTATGCTTGGCGGTACTGCAGGAAGAACAACTCTTAATGGCGAAGGTTTACAGCATCAGGATGGACACAGCCATTTACTTGCTTATCCAGTTCCAAATCTTGTTACTTATGATCCGGCATTTGCTTATGAGCTTGCGTGATTATTCGTGATGGAATAAAAAGAATGTATGAAGATCAGGAACATATTTTTTATTACATCACTTTAATGAATGAAAATTATGCAATGCCTGAAATGCCTAAAGGTGCTAAAGAAGGTATCTTAAAAGGGATGTATAAGTTTAAAGCTTCGGATAAAAAAAGTTCTAAACTAAAAGCAAATTTATTTGGAAGTGGAACAATTTTAAATGAAGTTATAAAAGCAGCAAAAATTCTTGAAGATGATTATCGAGTTGCTTGCGACGTTTGGAGTGTGACAAGTTATAAAGAACTTCGGCGTGATGCACTTGATATTGAAAGATGGAATTTGCTTAATCCGACATCTAAAGCAAAAGAATCTTATATAGAAAAAATGCTCGGTAAAGAAGAAGGTGTCTTTGTTGCTTCTTCGGATTATGTTAAAGCATTACCGGATTCCATTTCTAAATGGTTCCCAAGCAGATTATACTCGTTAGGGACGGATGGATTTGGAAGAAGTGAAACTCGTGAAGCTTTACGTGATTTCTTTGAAGTTGATGCAAAACATGTTGTGTTTGCAACACTAACAGCTTTGTTTAAAGAAGGAAAAATCAAAGATAAAGATTTGGATAAAGCCGCAAAAGAGCTTGGCATAAATCCAAAAAAACGTAATCCGATGAATACTTAAAACAGAAAAACCAGTTACACAGAGAAACACAGAGAAAGCACGGAGAGCCACTGAGATGTTATTTGAAGATATTACTAAGGTAATAATTGGCTGTGCAATTGATGTTCATAAAGAATTGGGGCCAGGATTATTAGAATCAGCTTACGAAGAATGTTTGTATTATGAATTACAGAAAGCTGGATTAAAAGTTGAAAAACAAAAAGCTATTCCTGTAATTTATAAAGAAATAAAACTTGATTGTGGTTATCGTGCTGATTTAATTGTTGAAGATAAAATAGTTATTGAATTAAAAACGGTTGATGAATTTAATCCAGTACATGAAGCGCAGATACTTACTTATCTGAAATTTGCTGAAAAGAAACTGGGATTATTAATCAATTTTAATGTTTTAAGATTAAAAGACGGAATAAAAAGGTACATTTTATAACTCCGTGGTTCTCTGTGAAATCTCTGTGGTTCTCAGTGTAAGGACTTTTTGAGTAAAGAAACCCGGAACGAAAATTAGGATTTTATAATGGCAACAGAATTTAAATTACCTGAACTTGGTGAGAATATTGAAGCCGCTGATGTGGTTAATGTTCTTGTTAAAGAAGGCGATACAATTACAAAAGATCAGGCAGTAATAGAAATTGAAACTGATAAAGCTACAATTGAAGTACCTTCTTCGATTGAAGGCAAGGTTTCGAAACTATTAGTTAAAGCTGGGGATAAAGTAAAAGTTGGCGCAACAATTTTGATGATCGAAGAAAGCGGAAAGACTGCTGCCCAAACTGAGAAAGTTGAAAAAGCAAAATCAGTAGATAAAAAAGAAGAAAAGTCAGAAGTAAGATCCGAAACCGAAGTGGAATATAAAGCGTCACCATCAGCAAAGTCATCAGGTAAAAAAGAGATTGTAGAATTTCGGTTACCTGATCTTGGAGAAAATATTGAAACTGCTGATGTACTTAATGTGCTCGTTAAAAAGGGCGATGTTATAGAGCTTGATCAGGCAATACTTGAAATTGAAACTGACAAAGCCACGATAGAAGTCCCATCATCCGTTGCCGGGAAAGTTGTCGAAGTTCTTATTAAGCCCGGAAGCAAAGCCAAAGTTGGTGATGTAATGATTAAAGTTGAAACGAGCGGAGCCGGTGTTGAAAAATCACAGCAAGTTGAAACAGAAAAAGAAGACTTAACCGAGAACAAATCTGTTGAAACTAAACAAGAAACGGTTCCAGCTCCAACTGGTGAACTTCCTTCAATCCAGCCAATGGAATTAGAAAATCAACCGCCAATATTAAAAGGTGCAGCTCCGGCGGCTCCTTCTGTACGAAGAATCGCAAGAGAAATTGGTGTTGATATAAATAAAGTTCCGGGCAGCGGCGCAAACGGCAGAATATCAATGGATGATGTTAAAGCATTCTCTAAAAAATCACACGAAACTTATTCTCAGGGTGGGGGAACAGGATTAAATATAAAATCAGAATCTTTACCTGATTTTGCAAAATTTGGTGCAGTAAAAAAAGTTGAGATGACAAACATCCGAAAGAAAACAGCGGAACATCTTAGCTATGCTTGGGCTACAATTCCGCACGTAACCCAGTTTGATAAAGCAGATATTACCTTACTTGAGAAAACTAGAAAAGAATTAAATAAACAAAATGAAAAATCAGGTGTAAAATTAACGGTAACTGCAATTCTCGTAAAAATTATCGTTGAGGGTTTAAAGAAATTTCCTCAATTCAATTCCAGTATCGATATGGAGAAGAAGGAAATTATTTACAAGAATTATTTTAACATTGGTGTTGCTGTTGATACTGAATTTGGATTGATTGTGCCTGTAATGAAAAATGTTGAGAAGAAATCCTTATCAGAAATTACTGTTGATATGAATGCGCTTGCAGAAAAAGCCCGCAACAAAAAAATAAGTTTAGATGATTTACAGGGCGGATGTTTTACAATTTCTAATCTAGGCGGAATTGGCGGTACATATTTTACTCCAATTGTTAACTCACCGGAAGTTGCTATACTTGGAGTTTCTCGCGGCTCGAATGAACCAGTTTGGAATGGTTATGGTGTGTTTGAACCAAGATTGATGCTTCCATTATCATTATCCTATGATCATAGAATTATTGATGGGGCTGATGCGATAAGATTTTTAAGATATATTTGCGAATCTCTGGAAGAGCCGGTAAAGATTCTTATGTAATTTGGATTCGGAGTGAGGGATTCATCAAAACATAAAAAAAGAAGTATGAATATGAAGTATGAAATAGCAAAAAATGATTTGGAAAAGTGGGCCGATTATTTGTTGGATTATAGTCTCGGTGGTATAAAAAAAGATGATGTAGTGATGATAAAAGGTGAAAACATTTGCTGGCCGCTGATGAGTGTTTTGCAGGATAAAATTTTTACTGCTGGTGGAATTGCAGATATAAATATTATTGCGCCAGATAACGACAGAGGTAAAGTTTGGGGGAATTCAATTGCAATACACGGCAGTCTGGAACAAATTAATAAAGTTCCACAATGGCATTTAGACAGATATAAAGCTATGACGAAATATATCGAGATTCTTGGTGTTTCAAATCCTGATTATTTTAGAAATGCCAAAGAAGAACTTGCGAAGGAAATCATGAAAGCCGATGCTCCGGTAAAAGATATTCGACTTAACAAGCCATGGGTATTAACTCTTTTCCCTACAAAAGGTTTTGCGGATATGGAGGGAATGACACTCCAGGAATATTCGGACTTTATAGTTAAAGCTTCAACTGTTGATCCTCGTCTGCTTGATGAAGTTGAAGAAGATATATATCAACTTCTTAAGAAAAGCTCCGAAATAAAAATTCAAACAGTACATCCCAAAACAAAAAAAGAACTCGAACTAAAGCTCAATATCAGAGGAAGAAATATTATTAAATGTACAGGTAAAAGAAATTTTCCGGATGGTGAGGTTTTTACAAGTCCTGATGCAAATTCTGTTGAAGGTGAAATATTTGTGGATCTTCCTGTATTCCAGGGTGGGATGGATATTCAAGGGATCTATTTAAGATTTGATGGTGGGGTTATAAAAGAATATTCCGCTGAACAAGGTTATGAAGCATTGAAAAAAATTATTGAAACGGATGAAGGCTCTCACAGACTAGGTGAAGTAGCTCTTGGTATGAATAACGGGATGGATAAGGTTTTAAAGCACCCTTTGTTTGTTGAAAAGGTTGGTGGTACGTTGCATATAGCTATTGGACAAAGTTACCCTGAAGCATATGTCGACGACAATAATTCTGAGGAAGGTAAAACCAAAATATCCGCGTTGCAATCAAAAGGAATATATAATCAATCCGCACAGCATGTAGATATTGTTACAGATTTTCGCCCTGGTGGAAGCGGTAAGGTAGTTTATGTTGATAATGTAAAATTGGAAATTGAAAACAATATTTGGATTGTACAAGACAAATAGGAAAAACAGGTGAACTTTGGCAACACAAAATATTAAACTAACAGTAATCGGTGGTGGTCCGGGTGGATATGCTGGGGCTTTTCTTGCCGCTGATCTTGGAATGGATGTTACACTAATTGATTTGGATAAAAATCCTGGCGGCGTTTGCCTTTATCGCGGTTGTATCCCTTCAAAAGCTTTGCTTCACGTTGCAAAACTTATCCACGAAGCAGAAGATGCAAAAAATTGGGGAATAGAATTTGGCAAACCTAAAATAGATATTGATAAACTGCGTGATTTCAAAAACAATGTTGTTAATAAACTTACAGGCGGACTTGGACAAATATCAAAGCAGAGAAAAATAAATTTCATCCATGGTCGCGCTAGTTTTATTAATTCATCAACATTAAAGATTGAAAAAGTTGATGGACAAACAATAGAACATTCATTTGATAAAGCAATAATTGCAACAGGCTCTGTTATAACTACAATTCCATCTTTGGATATAAAATCTAAAAGACTGCTTAACTCAACATCTGCTTTAGATCTTCCTGAAATTCCTAAATCGCTTTTAGTAATTGGAGGTGGATACATTGGACTTGAACTTGGATCTGTTTATGAAGCTTTGGGAACAAAGGTTTCTGTTGTAGAAATGATGCCCGGCCTTTTACCCGGTGCTGATCGTGATCTTGTAAATTATCTTTCAATGAAAATTAAAAAATCTTTTGCAGAGATAATGACGAATAGCAAAGTTCTTGAAATGAAAGAAGTAAAAGACGGAATCAGTGTTAAGATTCAGGACGATAAAGGAAATACTACAGATAAAGTTTATGATTATGTTTTAATGTCTATCGGAAGAAGGCCGGAGACAAAAGGACTTGGACTTGAAAATACAAAAGTTACAATTACAGATCGTGGTTGGATAAAAGTTGATAAACAATTAAGAA
Source organism: uncultured Ignavibacteriaceae bacterium (assembly GCA_963704275.1). Taxonomy (GTDB): domain Bacteria; phylum Bacteroidota; class Ignavibacteria; order Ignavibacteriales; family Ignavibacteriaceae; genus IGN3. The sequence goes on from CAVPHP010000011.1 coordinate 199,866, forward strand.
CCACTGATCCAAATATTTTTGCAATTGGAGATATTGCAGGTGAACCAATGCTTGCTCATAAAGCTTCGCACGAAGGAAGAGTAGCTGTTGAGGTTATAGCCGGACACAAAGTTACATTTGAACCACTTGCAATTCCTGCTGTTGTGTTTACTGATCCTGAAATTGCATGGGCAGGAATAACAGAAGAACAGGCAAAGAAAGATGGAATAAAATACGAAGTTGCAAAATTTCCCTGGGCGGCAAGCGGCAGAGCTGTTACACTCGATAGAAATGACGGCGTAACAAAATTAATTGTTGATCCGGATACACAACGATTAATAGGTATTGGAATTTGTGGTCCCGGTGCAGGCGAATTAATTGCAGAAGGTGTTCTAGCAATTGAAATGGGAGCTAATGTTACAGATTTGAAACTTACAATCCATCCTCATCCAACTTTATCGGAAACAATTATGGATGCAGCGGAAGTGTTCTTTGGACAAAGCTCGCATTTTTATAAGCCGAAAAGATAAAGTTTAATATTAATTAATAGTTTATTAATCCATCTTCAATTCAATTTCCTGTCGCCAATCTAAAAGCATAGATTTATGCAGAGCAAGGATTCCTTCTTTTGTAACTGATGACGGTGCAGGAATAAGTTCATTCAATCTATCAAAAGCAATGCTTCTATTCTCTGTGCTAATTAGTTGAATTATATGCCAGAGAGAAAGAGATTCTTTCTTTGTCATTTTTGATAATATAGTTCCAACTGAAGGATCATTTAAACCGCTAAAATTTTGAAGAAGCGTAATCAAGTCCGGAGATGAGTCCGCCGGATAAGGGATTGCATATCTGCCTCGTGATATTAAACAGTCAAAGTTTTTTGGGACGTAAGAATCAAACTCTTTAATGTTAACAATCACCCAACCGCTTTCAACAATTAATTTGCATGTACCAGCATCATCAACGCCTAAACGAAATGCACTACCTTTGTATAATTCTGTAAATTTTGCCAATGGAGTTGTAACAATTAAAACTTCAGAAGCATCGCCTTCAAATTTTTTAATTTGGCCTTTGTCCAGTTTTATTTCTTCACTGATTTTAGTTCTAGAAACAACTGAATTATTGTCAATTAATAATCTTCCCATTTTAGGCATTGTAACAGTAACTGTGGAGCTTGCTTCCGTTTCGATCTTACTCTCTGGTTTAAAGCCATCACTTTTGCTCATAACTTTATCGTTTAATTTTGGCTGACCAGAAATTTGTATAACTTCCCAACCGCCACCGGAATTAATAAAAATGTACAAAGCAATTACTATACCCAACCCTACGATACTGTAAGCAATCTTTTTAAATAACTCAGGATTAAAATTAAACTGCCTCTTAGGTTTTACGATTTCTTCATCAGGGGATGATTCCTTCTCATGCAGAATTTCTTCTTCGCCTTTTGCTTTTTTCTCTTTATCTGCAAGCGCATCTGCGATTTTTTCTTGTTCTTTTTGCTCGCGGATTTTCACATCCATTATGTAAGAAAAAATTCCGTTTCTTACTTCTAAAGAAGGCTGCAGTTCAGGAATAACTTTAGAAATTTTTTCGGCCATGACAGTTTCATTTGCAAGCAAGGGCTCACTGCTTACAAGTTTGCTAATGGCGATATCTAAATGAACTTTTACTTGATCTTTTTTTATTCCCATCATATCGGATATTTCTTCAATCGTATATCCTTCAATTTTATTAAGAACAAAAATTATTCTTTCTTGATCAGGTAAATCAAGGATGTATTTATCCAACTCATCTTTTGATTCAAGTTCTCTTAGTTCATTATGATTGATTTTTGTTTTGGATTTGTTTGATCGAAGTGAATCTATTGTTTTATAAACAGTTATTGCACTTAGCCATTTTAAAAATGAAGCATCACTGCGGACGAGATTCATTTTTTTCCAGGCTTCAATAAAGGTTTCTTTGGTCATAGATTCTGCCAAAGATTTATTAGCAGTAAGTCTTAATGCAAAAGCATAAATTTTACCAAGATTCATTTGAAAAAGCTGCTCAATAGCAGCGTTGTTGCCTTGCTTTGCATTTTCAATTAACGATCGAACAAACTTATTATCTGAGCTCAATGTGATTCTCCAGCTTAATTTTATTCTAACACAGCAAAATTAGTCTAAGTAAATCAAAATATCTACTTGTGTTGTTACTATTAATTATTGTAAAAGTAATTTTTCTAACTCTTCAATTGTATTTACAGGCTGATTGCATTTATAATCACGACAAACATAAAATGTCGTGTTATTTTCTTTCATATTCATATCATTTGTAAATGATAATAAAGCCGCAAAATCTTTATGATTGTTATCAGATTTTAATACTACAACCTTATTAGGATTAAAAATATTTCTGATCAGTTCAATAGCATTAATAGCCAAATTATCTTTTAGTTCGGAAACGATTACAATTTCTATTGATGGAGAGAAAAGTAAATCCAATCCGCACATAAACATACAAAATGCAGAAGGGGAGCGTGAAATATATCCTGAAAAATACTTTACAAGTTCTGCTGCTTTGTTTTCATATTTAAGATCAGAAGTGAAGCGAGATAGTTTTATAAGATTTAATAATGCAATAGAGTTTCCTGATGGAATTGCACCATCATAAACTTCTTTTTGTCTTGTTATAAGTTTTTCGCTTGATGAAGAGGTAAAATAAAATCCGCCGTTGTATTGATCCCCATAATCTTTTGATAATATTTCATTTAGTTCAACAGCACGTTTTAAATATTTAATATCAAACGTGGTTTCGTAAAGATCAATCAGTGCACTAATAATAAACGCATAATCATCAATGTGTGCCGGTAAACCGGATTCGCCATCACGAAAACGATGCATTAATTTTTCATCTTTATCTGTTAAGTATTTTTCAATAAACGAATATGATTTTTCTGCGGCATCAGCATATTGATTATTATTAAAAGCTTGTGCTGCTTTTGCAAATGCAGAAATCATCAAACCATTCCAATCAGTTAAAATCTTATCATCTTTATGAGGATGAATTCTTTTTACACGATAATCAAAAAGCTTTTTCCGGATTAAATCTAACTTCTTTGAAAATTGTTCTTCACTTACATTAAATTCTTCAGCAAGTTCTTTGCTGGATTTTTTTAGATGCAGAATATTTGTCCCCGTCATCATCCCTTTCGATTCATCAGTCCAATTACCATTATCAGAGACATTAAAAACTTTTATGGCAAAACTATATTCGTCTTTATCTAAAACATTTCTTAACTCATCAGCATTCCACAAATAAAACTTACCTTCTTCACCTTCGCTATCTGCATCTTCAGCGGAATAAAATCCGCCTTCGGGATGAGTCATATCTCTTAAAACATATTCCAAAATTTCTTCAGCAGTTGTTCTGTAAAATTTATTTTTTGTGGCAAGATAAGTTTCAGTGTAAGCCATTACTAACATTGCCTGATCGTATAACATCTTTTCAAAATGAGGTACTAACCATTGCTGATCAGTTGAGTATCGAGCAAATCCAAACCCAATGTGATCGTAAACTCCACCATATCGCATTTCAGTTAAAGTTTTTTCAACCATCTCAAGAGCTTTTGGCTCTGTCTTTCTTTTCCAATATCTCAGCAGAAATATGAGATTATGCGGGGATGGAAATTTTGGTGCGTTGCCAAATCCACCGTGTGTTTCATCATATCTTTTTAATAATTCTTGATAAGCTTTATCTAAAATTGTATCATCAATTTCTACTTTATCAGAAATAAAGTTTTGTTTACTTAATGATGCAGCAATTTCATCAGCCGATTTCAGAACTTCATCTTTTTGATTTATCCAAACAGATTTTAGTTTGGGAATCAGTTCCATCATTCCGATTCTGTTAAATCGATTATGTTTTGGGAAATATGTTCCGGTAAAAAATGGTTTCTTATCCGGAGTCATAGCAATCGTTAAAGGCCAGCCGCCGCTGCCTGTTATCATCTGGCAGACAGACATATAAATTCCATCAATATCGGGTCGTTCTTCACGATCAACTTTTATAGATACGAAAGCATCGTTCATCAATTGTGCAACTTCCTCATCTTCAAAAGATTCTTTTTCCATTACGTGGCACCAATGGCAGGTAGAGTATCCAATTGAAAGAAAAATTGGTTTGTCTTCCGCTTTTGCTTTCTCAAATGCTTCGTCTGTCCAGGCAAACCAGTTTACAGGATTGTAAGCGTGCTGTAATAGATATGGGCTTTTTTCGTTTATTAGTTTGTTTGATTTTTGATTCATTTTTTATGTTTATTTTTTGATTTTAAGTTAAGAATTTTTCCTTTGCAATAGAACACGGATATCGTGAATTACGCTGATTATCACAGATTAAAACATGATTTTAATTAATCCATAGTCATTATTTCAGTTGTTAAAATTACTCTTTTTTGATAAGTTGCCACACGTTTTAACGCATTTAATAATTATAAAAATCACTATAAAATATGGAAAATAAGAACCACCTTTTTGTTCCCGCCGTAATAATCGGTATAAGTTTTATAATTGGCGTTGTGTTCTTTACTAATGCCTGGAAATCGAACCAGAGGGCTAATCAAACAATTAATGTTACAGGCTCTGCAAAAAAAGAAATTGTTTCTGATCTTGGTTTTTTACGCGGAACAATTTCTGTTCAATCTTCAACTTCAGAAGGTGCTTATTCAGAGTTGAATAGACAAAAACCAATTCTAATTTCATATCTGTCTAACAAAGGATTTCCAAAAGACAAAATAGAGTTTTTTACAATAAATAATTATCCTGTTTATGAGATGAATGATCAGGGTTACAGTTCCGGTAGAGTTATTGGATACGTTTACAGCCAAAGAGTTGAAATTCAATCAACTGATGTAAATAAAATTAAGGAACTTTCGCTTGAAATAACTTCACTCATTGAAAAAGGTGTTAGCTTTAATGTAGAGCAGCCGGAATATCACTACACAAAAATGGCTGATTTAAAAATTGAAATCCAGGCAGCAGCAGCAAAAGATGCTATGATAAGAGCGCAAAAAATTGCCGATGCAACAGACAGAGATTTGGGTCCGATGAGAAGTGCAAGAATGGGAGTTTTACAGATCACTCCAAAATTTTCTAATGCAATTTCTGATTACGGAATAAATGATCTTAGCTCAATTGAAAAAGAAATTGTAGGCGTAGTTAACGCATCATTTGAAATAGAATAAATTGATTTAAATTTTCATTCACAAATTAGTAATAGGATATATGACAAAACCTCAGATATGGGTGGCAGCTTTTTTACTTTTATTTGTTATTCTTTTTATGCTTAACAGATTAACAAAAGAAGAGGAAGCCCCAATGAAAGATTTTTCCGGAATGAACGATTCACCAATGGGTCCGCAAACAAACGATGAAATTACTGGAGAAAAACTTGTAATGACTTTTGGCTGTGTAAATTGTCATGGTGCTGATCTTGCAGGAACAAGTATGGGACCATCATTAAAAAGTATAAAAGAATTTTGGAGCAGCAGAGATAATCTTATAAATTATCTTCGTAATCCAAATTCGTTTATGGATTCAGATAGATTCAAATCATTTAGAGTAAAATATCCCAATCAGATTATGCCGGGCTTTGGTAATAAAGATGTAAAAGATTTAGGTAAGATTGCGGATTATTTATTAGCACAATAAATAATATTAAAAATAAAAATTTATATTGTAGCTCAGTTCGCCGCGGCAAATCTTTCACGAGTTTTTATTTTTAAACTCAATGTCAAAGTTATCGTTAAGCTTTCTCAATTATTTCCATGTGTTTATTATAAAAAAGCTCAGGACGGAGTCCTGAGCTACAAACTTAACGCATTAGTATCATCTTTTTTGTAGAAGTAAAATTATCCGCTTTTATAGTATAGAAATAAACTCCGGATGTTAAATCCTTTGCATTAAATTTTATGGAATGTTTACCAGCTTCCATAAAACCATCTAACAGAGATGCTACTTCTGATCCGAGAATATTATAGACTTTTAAAATTGTATTACCGGATTTTTCTAACGAGAAGTTTATTTCTGTACTTGGATTAAATGGATTAGGATAATTTTGAGCAAGTGAATATTCCTTTGCAACTCCAAAATTTATTTCAACCGAAGTAAAAGTTTTAGATGATCCGTCAAAATCAATTTGTTTTAGTCTGTAATAAGTATTTCCTTCCACAGGACTTTTATCCACAAACGAGTATAATGATTTTTCAGTTGTAGTTCCATTACCGGAAACGAATCCTAATTTTTGCCACCCGGAATTTAATTCTGTTGATTTTCTTTCAACTTCAAATCCCATATTATTTGTTTCGGTTGAAGTAATCCAATTTAACAGAATCGTTTTATCCTGTTCTGCCGCAGTAAAGGAACTTAGCTCAACAGGAACAATTCCGTAAACTAATATTCCAATATCATCAACATACCAGCCGTCCTTGGTTACTGAACCATCAGTCTTTAATTCAAATTTTATTTTTACCTGATTTGAATTGTAAGAAGTTAAATCCATTTCTTCATTAACCCAAGTTGCTTGAAGTCCATCATACAAAGGTTCTCCGTTAGGCTGAAATGAACCAGTCCCAGGCTGTGTATAATTTCCAGCAAGCGGAGTAAAGGTACTTCCGTTGTTTGTTGAAACTTCAACCTGTCCGTAATCATAATTACTTTCTGTTTCATACTTAGTCCAAAAACTTAGTCTTGGATGAGCATATGTGCTTAAATCAACAGCGTTTTTCATTGTCATTGTTACAGTTTCATTGTTTACATAAGTGCCTGTTTTGCTATCAGTAAAGCTTGTTGGTGAAGAATGATACGAGGTAGTAATTGCTTCCCATTTTTGTGAAGTTGTTGGTGTTACAGTAACATTCCATAAAAGTAAAGGATCGTTTGTTGTATCTGCAAAAACCATGATTGGTGTTCCAGTTATAAAACTAAGAGTATCAACAAACATTGGTGTTCCTGCTGTTGATATTGTAACAAGCATCTTTACATTAACATCTGCTGGCATTGTGCTACCAACTGTAAATGATAAGTTCTGAGAATTATTTACTGTAGTTCTTGCGGCAATATTTCCAACATTAACTAAACCGGAATTGATTGCAATTAATGGATTATCTGAAGATAACGTTATAGAAATATTTGATGCATCGCTTAAACCTTTATTTCTTAATTGTGGAACTATCAAATCAACGTTATCGCCAGGATTAAAAAACTGCTGAGAAAAACTTGGATTAATTAGACTAACTGATTCACCGGCAACCCAGGTATAATATAAGTTTGGCTGAAGGTTCTCTATTGCGAGCGGAAAAATTTCTGCTTGTGTTGGCCAAAATCCTGTCGAGCCGACTTCCGGTGTCATAGATAATATTTTTGGTTTTGAAGTTTGTTCTCCGTACATCCAATCATCAGTTGCACCGTTTACGTCGTATAAAATTACTGGAGGTTGTCCATTTTCATAACCATTATATGCAACCATATCATTAGAATATTCAACAAAAATTGCATTATCAACAGTTGGAGTGCTTATATAACCCCATGGGTAGAGAAGCAAATTACTATAAGTGTGATAATTTAAAGCAGTTTTAAAAGATTTTGTATTTACAAAGTCTCTCATTACCTGTGTTTCAGGTTCTGAAAATGCTGCTGTACCTCTGTATGTTTCATCCGAAGGAATGTTGCTTGAACCTGAATTATTATATCCCCATTGATAACCAAAATTTCTATTTAAATCCACGCCTCGAGAACCATCAGAATTTAATTTTCTGTTTTTTCTAAACATACCACCGCCGTTTGGATTTGTGCTTCGGTTATATTCATAACCATCAGGATTTACAACCGGCTGAAAATAGATTTCTCTGTTGTTTACCAAATATGTTACCTCGGGATCGGTACCGTAATTTTCTACCAAGTAATTCATATAATACATTATGGTCATCATTCCCTGTGGTTCTCTCGCGTGAATTAACGCATTATAAAAAACTTGCGGTTCACTTTCGTTTACATTTGGATTATCTGAAATCTTAACAACATAAATTGGTCTGCCTTCAAGAGTGTTACCGATTGAAAACTTTTGTGTTATTATGTTTGGATAATGAGCATACATTGAATCAAGCTGCGCATTTATTTCAGCAAGTGTATAAAATCCGCCCATAGAACCGTAACCAAATCCTTCAACTCCATAATCTTTTTTACTTTGCTGGATAAAGGATGATTTTTCTGATTCGGTTAGTGTTGGCTGTTTTGAATAATAATCAAACCAATCATCTATCAAAACATCATATCTAAAACTTGTTAGTTGAAGTTTAGAAAATTGTTCATCACTTAAATAAACTGTTAGCGAATTATCTTTTCCCCAAAATGAATGATCTATTTCTAATCCTGCAGATTGCAGTGCCGCGTAATCTGATTTATCGTTTACATAAATTTTTACTTGCTTGTAATTTTGCGAGTAAGCAGAAATTAAAAGTGTTATTGAAAACAAAAGTGTTAGAAAATATTTCATATTTTTCCCTTGATGATAATTTGGAATTTTAATGCTATAAAATACAAGATATATTTTATTTTTCCTGATTCTGGTAAAATTTAACAATTGAACTGCATCACAAATATTATGCTCAGTAATCCAATAGAAAGGTTAAAATTATGGACAAAATAACAGTTTATGAAAAGCCAACTTGTACAACTTGTAGAAAAGTTGCAAAAGCTTTCTCAGAGCAAGGCATCGATTTTGAAAAAGTTAATTATTACATTAAACCATTCTCAAAATCATTACTAAAATCTTTGCTTAAAAAAATGCAAATGAAACCATCAGAATTATTAAGAAAAAATGAAGAAGATTATAAAAATTTTAAATCAAAAATTGAAAAGTTTAGCGAAGATGAAATTTTAAGTTTGATGATTGAATATCCCGATCTTATCCAACGCCCAATTGTTGAAAACGGCGATAAAGCTATTCTTGCAAGACCACCGGAAAGAATTAAAGAAATAATTTAGCACAGTCTAAAATAAAATTACTTTTCTGCCAAAAGACTTTCTTTACATTTTTGTAAATCTGCCAATTGCTCTTTTGATAATTCGGGATAGTTTAAGTTTAATTTGTTTAAGGTGTCAACAATTATTTCACTAACAAGTAAACGAGCAAACCATTTTTTATCGGCAGGAATAATATACCACGGTGCATGCTTTTTACTGGTTGAAGAAATTGCTTCTTCATAAGCTGTTTGATATTTATCCCAAAGTTTTCTCTCTGCTAAATCAGCAGCAGAAAATTTCCAGTTTTTAGATTGATCATTTATGCGGGATAGGAATCTTTCTTTCTGTTCCTCTTTAGAAACGTGTAAGAAAAATTTTATAACAACAGTACCGTTTTCGTAAAGATAGTTTTCAAAATTATTAATTTGATCATACCTTTTTTGCCAGATGTTTTTATCAATTAACTCTTCGGGAATCCTTTGAAACTTTAAAAGATCATGAACTTTCACAACTAAAACTTCTTCATAATGAGAGCGATTAAAAATTCCTATTCGTCCTCTTTCGGGAAGTGATTTATTAATTCGCCAAAGATAACCGTGATCCATTTCTTCTTTTGATGGTTGTTTAAAACTATAAACTTGTGTGCCTTGTGGATTAAGCCCACTCATTACGTGTTTAATTGTTGAGTCTTTTCCCGCCGCATCCATTGCTTGAAATATCAGTAAAACAGAATGTTTATCTGAAGCATAAAGTTTATTTTGAAGTTCAATCATCTTCTCGATATTCTTTTCTAAAAGTTCTTTTCCATCATCTTTAGATTTAATAGCAGATGTATCTTTAGTTGAAAATTTTGAGAGTGAGATTTTAGAATTTGACTTTGCGATGTAGTTTGATGTTTTCATAAGTAAATCCGTGTTTTTCTATCTAAATAAAAAAATAAAACTTTAATAGTAGTATTTAAACAATTTATCCTAAAAATAGCCAAAGGGCTAAACAAATTTCTAAACAATTCGATTATAATCATAATAACATAATTGTAAAATAATTTAACAGTGTTCGCTTGTTTGAATATGAGACGTTAAATTTTTTTTATAAAAGCAATAATTACGTGATTTTTAATGTAATTATTTCTAAAAAGGCGGTTTATTTAGATTTTTCTACCTTAACAAAGCACTTACAAACTTGGCATAACTGTTGCCAAAATTTAGCGGATAAACTAAAGCATTATTAACATTTTCAGTTCTCAACACATAGTGACCAAGCAAATTAATAAAAGCATCTCAGAAGTTCTACCAGATTTCTTCAGTAAAAGTCAGCTTGAGGAGTTTATTACTCTTTACCAATCATCTTTGACTGATAATCAAAAATCCGAATCATTTCAAGAAACTAAACAGCTTGAGTATAAAATTCAGGATGGATTAAATTACCGCTCGCAGATTGATTTGCTGATAACATTCTCAGGAAATAAACTTCCAAAAGAAAAATTTCTTTCGTTACTGTTGTATATAAGCCAGGTTTCCATTACTAACGGAGAATTCTTAGCTGCCATTGATATAAATCAAAAAATTATTGTACTAACTGTAAATGATAATAATATGACAGACTTAAACGCGAATGCTCATCTTTTGGTTGGCGAAATTTACAGCAGGCAGGCAAACTGGCAGGATAGTTTTGATTTTACTAATAAAGCGTTAAATGTTTTTTCATCTGTTAATGATGTTAAAGGAATTGCTAAGTGCGAAAATCTTCTTGGTACAATTCACGGTGATCTTGGTGATCTTAAAAAAGCTATCGAAAGCTTTGAATCTGCACTCGAAAAGTCAGATCAGGAATCTAATCATATAGAAAAAGCTAAGATTGAAATTAACTTAGGAATCGTAAGCAGCATTAAAGGGCTTTTTGATGAAGCATTAGTTTATTTTAAACGTGCGCTTGTTAATTACACCAAGGTTGATGATAAAAAAAGAATTGCAGAAATTCATCAAAACATCGGTGTGGTTTATTCTAAAAAAGGGGAGTATGATTTTGCAATGAAATCCCTTGATGAAAGTTTAGCTTACTCAATCGAAACAAATTATTTGCAGAATATTGGAATTGTATACTTGAATAAATCTTTTGTTTACTCTAAGATAAATGATTTCTCTCTATCCAATGCTTTTGCAGATAAATCTATGGAAGTTGCACACAAACTAAATGATAAAGTTACAATTGCAGAGATTTATAAGATTAAAGGCGTTATCCAGCGCAGTGTACAAAATTATGTTTTATCCGAAAATTATTTGGAAACAAGTTTGCGTTTAAATATAGAAATTGGCAATCAATTGAACAGAGCAGAAACTTATCAGGAGCTTGGCATACTTTACAATGCAATGGGTAAGTTAGATAAAAGCAAAGAAAACTTTAAACTTGCTTTAGAGTTCTTTAAGAAAATAAATTCTGAGCCGGATATAAAACATCTCGAAAATCTTTTAGCATCTAAATAAAAAATGCTTACCCCCCAAAAAGGAGCAAGCATTTTAAGTTTTTCAATTTATAATATTAGTTTCCTAAATTAAAACCTTTCAAGCTGTCTAAACTGCCAAAACTTGGTAATGCAATTGCTGTTACTATCATACCAATTACAAAGTAAACAACTATTGCGATAATAATTACTACAACAAGATATCCAACTAATTTATCTTGCGGAGTATCTTTAACTATTTTTAATCCCAAGTACATTAAATAAAGAGAATACAATCCAAGTATTGCTAATATTCCAAGTAATGGAATAATGCCAAATATTCCCACAATCCAAATAGCAGTGTAAGAGTAAACAGCAACCTTTAATGAGGCATCCATATTTTTTGTTGATCCAAAAGATGGAGCTAATGCATCAATAATAAATGCGACAAGATAAACCCCAGCTAAGCTTAAAATATAATATACAACGGCGTAAATAAGTCCGTTAGTAACAGGAATTTTATACGAGCCGAAAGGACCTAAAGAAATTCCAACTAAAGATTGTCCGATGAATGTTGCAATAACGGGAATTAATGCCAATATCATCGCATATTTGGTAAACAAATCAGCGGTTGATGATTGTTCGTTCTTTATTACTTCCCATTCGGTTTTGGGTGTAATAAGAATATTTTTAGCACGGTCAACAAGATTCATATAGTACTCCTATAATTAGTGATTAATGCGCTTAAAATTTTTTTATCAAATTATTTTTCAACCCCAACGTCTTTCCAACTTTCAAGTTTACCAATATCAATCATATCTACAGCGGCTTTCATTTGATCCATTGAAACATTATTTCCATTTACTTCAACTACAAATCTTTTTGCAACGAGTATGGATAACTCGCCATCCTTGTTTTCATTATTATATTTTTCATAACCTTTGTTGCCTTTGTAAGTCATTGTTTTTTCATAACCGGATTCATTTTCTTTATCGATATCGACCATATACCAGCCGTAAGCTGCTAAGCCGGATAAACCAGAAACACTGCCAAGATCTGTAATTTTAATATCGATTGAAACATTATTTTCTGCATCATTATAATCAGCATTAGCGTGTGAGATATTCATTCCCATAGCAGCAACTTTTTCTCCTTCAAGATTGGATCGTTTTAAATTCCCAATACTTTCAGGTAAAAGTGTTTTTAATTCTCTAAAATCCACCGGATTAACCTTTTTGCCATCTGTAAATCCATCTGAAACCTCTTTCATTTTATCTGCAAAGTTTTCAAGATCAGATTTGTTGGATGATTCGTTTTGCGGTGAGTCTGATTTCTTTTCTCCGCAGCCAAAAAAACTAAAAGAGAAAGCAAGTAAAACAAGTACTAATAATTTATTGTTCATGTAAACTCCTTAATTATTAATTTGTTATCAGATATTTAATGATTTTTCATTTAGTTATCGGATTGATCGATAGAAAGCTAAGAAAAATACATAAGCATCACAATAGTTGCCTTGTAACTTTTCAGTTTCTTAATCAACAACAATTAACCTCCAAAAGTATGGTAAACATTTTATCTTTTGTTGTTAAATTTAACTTAAGAATAATAAATCTTAAGAAATCTAGAGGATAATATTATGATAAGTAAAGAACTACTCGATATTCTCTGCTGTCCCGAAACAAAAGCTGAGCTTGTGCTTGAAGGCAGCACTCTTGTTTCTGTTGATAAAGCAACGAGAAGGCGTTACAGGATTGAGGATGATATTCCAATTATGTTAATTGAAGAATCCGAACAATTAAGTTTAGATGAATGGACTTCAATTATGAAAAAGCATGGAAAAGAGAGCTGACTTTTTTTGTGATGTTTGGAGTTTTGGAGCATGGTTGTTTTGCGAAAAAAAATCAAGATCACTAAGGAACACGAAATATAGTTTTAACAATATTAAAGAATAAAATGGATCCAATAAATATTATCATCGGTCTTAACATCATTGCAACTTTTGGGGCAAACATCGGCGCAGCAAAAAAAGGCATTAAAGACAAAGTCGGTGTATTTAAAGATAAACCAAAAACTTACTTACAAACTTTGCCGATGTTTTTTTCAACCCTAACTCTTATTGTTTTAATTGTAAGCATATTTCAAATCGGAACGCTGGAATATAAAACTGAGTACCAAACAATAAGGATTATTGGGTTGGCTTTTTATCTAATCTTTTCGTGGATTCAGATTTGGGCAACAAAGGTTTTGGGTGATAATTACTCGCAGGATATTGCTATCAAAAAAAATCACCAACTTGTTACAGCGGGACCATTTAAAATAGTTCGCCATCCGCAATACCTCTCTCAATTTTTGATGGATATTGGTGCGGCATTTGCCACACTAAGTTTTATACTTGCGCCGCTTGCAGTAATTCTACTTCCGTTTTTATTTATGCGCGCTTCTTTGGAAGATAAACTTCTTGAAAAGCATTTTGGTGAAAATTTTAGAAACTTTAAAAAGAAAACCGGAATGTTAATTCCCTTTATAGGTTAAACGAATTTTTAGTATGAAATTATTTTCAATTTTCTTTGTTTGGATATTTGTAGTAGTTCAATTAGTATTTCAATCTTTTGCACAGGATGGCAATAATGTTTTAGTTGTTACAAAAGATGGAATGAAAAACATTCCTGCTTACGTGCGTGAGGGAACAATTTATTTTTCTGTTAAAGATTTTGCAGATGTACTTGGAGTAAATTATTACTACAATGATGAATCAAAAAAAATAGAAGTTAAGTTTGATAAATTTTTTGTTAAAGCATCTGCCAGAAATCCTTTTTTGATTTTAAATGAAAAGGATAGCGACCGACAATTAACCATTCAACTGCCAACATCAACGTATCTTATTAATAATAAAGTTTATGTTCCGTTAAAGTACAGTCTAAAGACTCTGGAAACTGCTTATGGAAAAGAATTAAGTTTTGAACCGCCAAATAAAATTGTTATCGGAAAAATTAAAGAAGACAGTCTAACTCCAACAACAGATACGCCGAGCGCATTTAATATAGCAGGAATTGTACTTGATGAAAAAGCTAACGGAACATTAATTACCGTAAAATCCAACAAACGAATTCCATCTTACTTGAGTGCATTTAAAAACAATGTACTTACGTTAACTTTTAGAAAAGTTAGTGTTGATGTTGAAAAATTAAATTACAGCGGTACTGATGGAGTTGTAAAAAAAATTGTAGCAAAAAACATCGGTTCAGATGCAGTAATCTATATTACAGTTGGCAAAGAGTACTCAACAAACGAAGTAATGAATATCGAAAAGAGTAATGATATTCAAATTACGATTCATAATAAATTATTTAAGGACAGCAATTCATCAAATAAGTTAAAGGAAAAATGGGAGTTTGATGTTATTGTTATTGATGCCGGGCACGGAGGAAAAGATGCCGGGGCAATTGGTGTAAACGGAGTTAAAGAAAAAGATATAAATCTTGCAATCGCTCTAAAGCTTGGTAAGCTTATTCAGGAAAATATGAAAGATGTTAAAGTAGTTTACACCCGTAAAACTGATGTGTTTATTGATCTTTATAAGCGTGGCAAAATTGCTAACGAAAATAACGGTAAACTTTTTATATCAATTCATTGTAACTCAACTCCTAAAAAACCAAGCACCGCAAATGGATTTGAAGTTTACTTACTCCGCCCAGGAAGAACTAAGGAAGCAATTTCCATTGCTGAGTTTGAAAATAGTGTAATCCAGTATGAAGAAAATCCAAACCGCTACGAAAAATTAACTGATGAAAATTTTATTCTTGTTAGTATGGCTCATTCCTCTTATATGAAATACTCTGAGAGATTTGCTGAAGATTTGCATAAAGAATTTGTTAAACATTCTTCTCTTTCTTCACGCGGAGTTAAGCAGGCTGGATTTTATGTGCTTGTTGGTGCTTCAATGCCAAGTGTGCTTATAGAAAGTGGTTTTCTTTCTAATACGAATGATGCAAAACATTTAAGTTCCTCATCCGGTCAGCAAAAATTTGCTGAGTATGTTTTTAACGGAATAAAAAAATACCGCGAAAGTTATGAGCTTGAAATGCAGAATGAGTGATTTTAACCCACCCCAACCCTCTCCCGAATCGAGTTCGGGACAGGCTCTTTCTAAAAAGGAGGGAGTTTTGGTTCCTCCCCTTTGCGAAAGGGGAGGCTAGGAGGGGTTCAGATTAAAGAAGAGAAAACTTTATGACACAACTTTTTAACAAGCTTACCGAAAAAGAAAAACGAAGAATCCTCCGAAAGAATACAACTGCTTCTGAAAAAATTGTTTGGACTTACCTGAGAAGAAAACAAATATTGAATGAAAGATTTTTAAGACAGTTTAGCATTGAATATTATGTGTTAGATTTTTACTGTCCTCGATTACGACTTGCAATTGAAATTGATGGCGATTCACACTTTATAAATCAGGATGCAATTGATTATGATAAAGAAAGACAAACATATATTGAAAATCTTGGAATAGAGTTTTTAAGATTTAGAAATGAAGAAGTATTTGCTGATAATGATGCAGTTATAAATATTATAACTCAAAAAGTTAAAGAGTTGCAAAAAGAGAACCCTCCCCGTCCCTCCCTTTCGCAAAGGGAGGGAGTTTAAATTCTCCTTTTTAGAAAGTTTGTGTGAAAATCCTGTAAAAGTAATTTCGATGTAGTATTCACTGAGAAATCTGAACAATTTATTAGAACTCTCTTTTGGTCGAAGTGATAATCTCAAATTTTATACAGTCCTTATAAAAGGAAGGGAGTTTAAAGTTCCTCCCCTTTACGAAAGGGGAGGTTAGGTGGAGTTCAAAACTCAGAATCTTTTATTAAACTTGCATTGTAATTTTTATAACAACGGGTTTTTATGAAGTTTGTTCTGGTTTCATTTCTGGTATTAGTTGTTTTATTTCTTTCGTTATCCTGCAATGAAGGTTATGATTTTTCTCAGGCATCACTGGGTTTGGGATTGAGGGATTACTCCTGCACAGAAGCCTGGATTGAAGTGCAGATTGGCAACAACGATAAAACAGCTAATATTTATATAAAGAAAAATGATGAGATAATACAAACTGTAAACGTTGGACAGTCCAGACACATTATTTTACTTTGATTCACTTCTGCCAAATACTAAT
The DNA here is from genome assembly GCA_963704275.1 of uncultured Ignavibacteriaceae bacterium. GTDB lineage: Bacteria > Bacteroidota > Ignavibacteria > Ignavibacteriales > Ignavibacteriaceae > IGN3. The sequence continues at coordinate 216,442 of CAVPHP010000011.1, forward strand.
TATACTTTTGATGCTGTTACTTACGATGACGGCAAAGAAATAAAAAGCAATCCTGTTACATTTACAACTCTTGATACCACCAGCCACAACTTTACCTGGCAAACTTTTACTTTTGGAGAACACCAGCATAGTGTGCTTTACGATGTTGCAATAATAGATGAAAATAATATTTGGGCTGTTGGTGCAATTTATATGAATGATTCACTTGGTGAACCTGATACACAGCCATATGCAAGCTTCATTGGGATGGAATTAATTGGAAATTACATAAGAATGCTATATCTATGACATTTCCAGACCATCAAATGCAGGACACCATATCCAGCAATAATCGATTATGCTTTTAATGAAAATGAGATATGGATTTGCAATGACGGCGATCAAATTGCAAAATTGAAAATGGGTGCATGTTGAAGACAAATTTGTTTACATTGGACAGTGTCCATTAAAAATATTTGGGCATGCAATAATAATGATTTATTGTAGTTGGTAATAATGGTAGTATTTCCTACTTACAACGGTTCAAATTGGACAAAAATAGAAAGTGGAACAACTGTTAATTTGCTTGATATATCGGGAACTGCCGACGGAAATAACTGTTTGGACTTGCGGATATTCTGATGACTATGATACTTCAGCATTGATTAAGATTAAAGACGGTGTAGTAGAAAAAGTTTTTGAAGGTTTAAGCAATGGCCAAAGCAATGGATATTATGTTGGACCAATGAGCGGTGTTTGGTCTGATAATGAATATAGAGTTTTTATGATGAATGGGGCGGAATTTACTTACAACAAAATAACAATCAATTTTTCCTGGAAAAGGAGATAGCAAGATTTAGCAACGCTGGTTTTGGTATCGATGGAACAGATTATAATAACGTATTTGCCTGTGGAGAAGGATTCGTTGGTCATTGGAATGGATACACTTACATAGAGTATCCAGAATTATTCCGGCAACAACGAACATTTAAGAGTGTAAAAGCTGATGCAAATACAGTGTGTGCAGTAGGATTGGACTATAACAGCCAGATTTACTCAAATGCTGTGATAGTAATTGGTAAAGAATAGAAACTACTTAACCCTAACTTCATTTGGCAGTTCATTAATATCTTCAGGTTGAATAGGGAAGTGAGAGGCGAGAATTTTACCAGCTTCTTCTATTCCGTTTAATAAACCATTAAAATATTTTTGTTGTTTAAAGTTATCACTAATGCTTTTTGCAATTTCATCCCAAACGGATTGCTCAACCTTTTCGTTAATTCCTTTATCCGCAAGAATTGAAAACCCTTTTACATTAAATATTATAAAAAATAATATTCCTGTTGAACCTTTTGTTTTTCCAATCTTTGCAGAAATAAATTCCTTTTCAGCAAGCGAATGAACAGATTTGTGCTTTTCAAGAAGATTACGTTTTTCTTTTAAGGTAATTACAAGCTCACCGGAAGTTATTTTTTCAATCTCACCAATCTTTGCAGAAATAAGTTTTAATTCTTCATCACTTAAATATTTATAGATAAATTTTTTAGACATTTTTTTAATTGTTTTTATTCTCAATCTCAAAATTCAAAAGAGTTGGGTTAATGTCAAACTTAAAGCGAGAACAAAACGTGAAAACATTGTCATTTCGAAGGAGTTCACGAACTGAGAAATCTGTTAGTTGTCTATTTTTCCAGATTTCTGCCCCAAGCGGGTCGAAATGACAAAACAATAAAAAAAAGCGCACCATACGATGCGCTCTTTCAGGGAGAGATCATACGAACAATTATTTTTTGAAAACGCTTATATCACCGCCTGAGGTAATTGCGATTAAAGGCTTGCCTCCTTTATTAATGTTCGCATCAATTTTAGACTCACTTAATTTAGAAACATTGTTCAGTGTTAAATTACAATCAACATCACCACCGGAAGTTTTTAGTTCTGCCTGCGCATCAAAATCTGCTGGAATTTTCACATCAATATCGCCGCCGCTTGTTTTTAATTCTATGCCTTGATTGATTCCTGTGTATTCAAGATCAATATCACCTCCGGAAGTACTTGCTTCTATCTTTGCATTTTTACAGTAGAGATTAATATCTCCACCAGAAGTTTTAGCGAAAAAATTTCCTTCAAACCTATCGCCCCAAATGTCTCCGCCGGATGTTTTCAAATAAATGCCGCCATTAACTCCGCCAATTTTTATATCTCCGCCGGAAGTGTTTGCATTGATATTAAAATTTTCAGGAACCTTTATTTCAAACTTAAGATGAATGTTAGAAAACCAGTTCCAGCCGCCTTTTCTATCAGCAACAACTGTTATCTCATCATCGTTGGCATTGAAAGAAAAATCATATTTATCCGCAGCGTTATCGTTGCCGATTATCTTAACATAAACTTCAGATCTATTCCATGTAGTAATAATTATATCGCCTGATTCTGCCTCTACATTAATTTTTTTGCCGGGAGAAATTTGAAAAGATTTTTCTTTGATTACCTTTTTATCACCACTTTTTGATGAAGCTAAAACGCAAGTAACCGGAACTATAATTATTAGAGCAAGAATTATGGAACTTTTAGTAATGATTTTCATATTATACTCCTAGTGATTTAATCAATTAGACAATCAAAACTACCGTTTAGTTACTTTATATTAAATGGTTAATTTGCGATCGGTAGATAAAGGTGATAAATGGCGAGTAAATAATAATAGAATCTATTTAATTTGTAAATGTTTTAGTATAACTTGAACCAAACAATGCGAGGATTGTATGAATAAATCTAAATTAATTCCGCTGTCTGATTATACAGAATATCCTCAGACAGAGATGCTGGAGCGATCGCGTTTATTGCTTCAAGATTTGCTAAGGCGCAGAACAGTCAGAGATTTTTCTGATAGAAAAATTCCAATAGAAATTATTGATAATTGCCTGTCCGCCGGAAACTCAGCACCAAGCGGCGCAAACAAACAGCCGTGGCATTTTGTTGTGGTTTCTAATCCATTAATAAAAAAGAAAATTAGAGTAGCTGCGGAAGAGGAAGAGCGCGGATTTTATTCTACCCGTGCACCGCAGGAATGGCTTGATGCGCTTGCACCATTTGGTACTGATTTCAACAAACCATTTTTAGAAAGTGCACCATACCTTATTGCGGTCTTTTCAAAATCTTTAGAAATTTTATCTGATGGTACAAAACAAAAAACTTATTACGCATCAGAATCAACAGGAATTGCAACAGGATTTTTAATTAGTGCAATCCACAATGCGGGATTAGTTTGCTTAACGCACACGCCAAGCCCCATGAAATTTTTAAATGATATTTTAGGAAGACCGCAAAATGAAAAACCTTTTTTAATTTTGGTGGTTGGTTATCCTGTGGAAAACACAATGGTTCCGGATATTGTTAAAAAGGATTTGAAAGAAGTAACTACTTATTTATGATTGATTAGTCTTGCTCTGTTTTGTTTAAAACTTCAATAGCCTTATCAACAGAAAGATGCGTGCCGTAAATAACAAGCGTATCAGCAACTAAAATCATTTCTTTGGCAGATGGATTTGAAATTGTTTTTCCCTCTCTAACAATCGCAATTATTGTTGCATCAGTTTTTGCCCGCAAGTTTATTTCTGTAAGATTTTTGTTTATGTGAATGTTATCATCATTTACATAATAAGTTTCTGTTAATCCCTGTGCAAGAATTTCATCAAGATGTGTAAATGCGCTCATATCCACACCTTCCTTTCTTAAAAACCGGTACGATTCTTCGCGCAGAAGAGTTGTTTGTTTCATAATTACGTTAAGCGGAATGTGGAATTTCTCCAAAACTTTTCTAAAAATCTGTAAAGCAGTTTCAAACTCTTCGGGTATTACATCATCAGCACCGAGTTTTTTTAGTTCATCAACTTCGTTCACATATCGCGTTCTAACCAATGCATAAATTTGCGGATTTAATTTTTTAACAAGTGTTAAAGATCTTTTAGTAACAGCAGGATCAGAAATTGCGTAAACTATTATGCTGGCCTTATCAATCTTTACAGCGTTTAACACTTCGTCTTTGCTTATATCACCATAGATGATTTTTTCGCCCTTTGCTTTTTCTTTTTTTACAGTATCAGGATTTAATTCAGTAACGATGTATTTAATCCCTGTTTCTTTTAAAACTCTTGCAAGATTACTTCCATTTAAACCAAAACCTGCGATGATAACATGACCATGCAAACTTTCTAAATAATTTTCGCTGTGCTTTTTATTTTTTTCAATTGCAGATGTCTTGCCTGCTATAAACGGTGAAAGTTTTATTAACAGTGGAGTTAGTATCATAGAAAAAATTGTTGAAGCTAAAAATCCGTTGTAATAAAAATCCGTTGTAAAAAGATTAAAGTTTAATCCAGCCTGTGCTAATACAAAAGAAAACTCGCCAATTTGTGCTAAGCCTAATCCGGCAAGAACAGCGACACGCAGCGGATATTTCATAAAATAAATTATTATAACTATTACTAATGTTTTTACTAAAAGTATTCCAAGAGTAAGACCGCTAATCATCAAAACATTATCTAAAACAAAGTTAATATTTAGCAGCAATCCAATCGAAACGAAAAATATACTGTTAAAAGCATCACGAAATGGCAGGATGTCTGAAACGATTTGATGATTGTAATCTGATTCCGATAAAATCAATCCTGCAATAAAAGCCCCAAGTGCAAATGATAAACCAAACGTATGGGTTATATAAGCTGTACCAAGCAGTAAAAGGATTACACCAATTGTAAAAGCTTCCCGCATTCTTATGTTTGCAAGTTGATAAACAATAAGCGGCATTAAAAATCTTGCAAGTAAAAGCAAGCCGGCAAGTACACCAAAAGCAATCGCAATCTTTAAAGCGATATCGCCGCCGCTAAGTTCACCAAAGCCGCTTAAAAGGGGAAGCAAAAGAAACATCGGTACTATTGCAAGATCTTGAAAAATTAAAATGCCGATTGAAAATTTTCCGTGCGGCGCTTCAAGTTCGTTTTTATCGGAAAGGATTTTTAAAACAATTGCTGTGCTTGATAAGCTGACTAAGAGTGAAAAGAAAATTGATTGTTTGATCTCCAATCCTAAAGCGGAAAAAATAATTGTACTGAAAATAACTGTTAGCAGAAGCTGAAATCCGCCGGCGATAAGTAAAAACTTTTTTATTTTAATTAATTGTGAAAGGGAGAACTCCAAACCGATTGTAAACATTAAAAGTATAATTCCAATTTCTGCCATTACACTTATTTGGTTTACAGATTTTATAAGATTAAATCCATACGGACCGATTAACATACCTGCAATTAAAAATCCAACAATGCTCGGCAAATTAATTTTTTTGAAAAGAAAAATAATTGGCAGAGAAACTAAAAGTATTACAACAACATCTTGAATTATTAAAAAGTCATTCATAATTAAAATAAAATATTAAGGTTAAGATTTACCCAAAACTTTTTTGTAACAACGTCTTCGTTTGTGCTGGCGTGCATTATAAAGCTTCCACTGAGCCTGTACTTTTTCATTGCTTTCAAGCTCTCGATTGGTTTCCACAAATTGTATTCCGTTTTTAATACAAACTTTATTTATCTGATCTATTAAGAGAGCGTTTACACCTTTGTTCTGCAAATCTGTTCTTACAGCGGTAAGATACAAATCCAACGATTTACTTTTTTTCATCTCTTTTAAGATTGATAAAAATCCAAACGGTAAAAGTTTACCATTAATTTTTTGTAGTGCGTTATTTAGAGAGGGCATTGTTATTCCAAACGCAGCAAGTTTATTATTTTCATCAAGCACTAATGGAAGATACTCAGGACGAATAAAAGAAAAATATTGTTTAACATAAGAATCAATTTGCTTATCGGTTAGCTCTACAAATCCATATAAATCTTTATAAGTTTCATTTATCAAATAAAAAATATCTCTGGCATAAGGAAGCATATCTTTTGCTTTCTTAAACACCGGAACATGAAGTTTGTTTCTTTGTAATGCTATCTGTGCAATTCTAGCAATCTTTTCTGGTGTAGATGAAACAATTTTAACTCTGAATTCTATCCAGTCAATATCTTTTTCGTAACCAAGTTTTTCAATATGTTTTCGATAGTAAGGATAATTGTAAATACTGCCAAGCGTACTTATTTCGTCGTAGCCTTCAATTAACATCCCTTCGCCATCCATATCAGTAAAACCAAGCGGACCGTGTAGGCTTGTCATTCCTTTGCTTACAGCCCATTGTTCAACAGTGTTAAAAAGTAATAACGAAATATTTTCATCATCTTCAAAGTCTATCCAACCAAAGCGGGCTTCTTTTTTATCAAACTTATCATTGAATTTTGTATTGATAATTCCAGCAACTCTTCCAACTATTTTATCATCTTTATAAATCAACCAGTATTGTGATTCGCAAAAATCAAAAGCAGGATTTGATTTTTTGTTTAATGTTTTCATTTCATCAAAGCGGATAGGGGGTATAAAATACTTATTGTCTTTGTATAATTTATATGGAAAATCAATGAAGTCTTTTAAATCTTTTTTTGATGATACTTCTTTAAGGACTAAACTCATTCTTAGTTTTCTTCTTTTGGATTTTTGTTAATGTTAATATAACATTTTTAGCATTCCGAGTTTGGATTAAATCCAATATGCGTAAAAATAATTAGAACGATATTACTTGTTTTGATTGTAGTTTGAAAGATTAATCAACCCTATCACTCCGTGTGTTAGCAGGAAGAAAGGAATTAATACAACAAATATTACTTCAACAGGCGGCAGTTTTGCTTTCCAGATTGGAATGAACTGTAAAATTATGATGATAGAAATTATCATCAGAAAAATTATTGATAAAGTGTTTGATAAAATCTTGTAAGAAAATTCTAAGTATGTTTTTTTTTCTTGGGTACTTTCTTTCTCCAAAAAAAATGAACGAAGCGCTAATATTGTCAAAGCTGCCAACCCTTTTGTACCTAATAATCCAACAGAAATAATTGTTCCGAAGCCAACAAATATTTCAAACAAGAAAGCGATGTATAAATTTTTGTATTTCATCAAATTAAGTTTTTAGAATTGATTAATAATTATCCTCGAAATCAAAACCGGGTTTAAAAATAACTCCGCGTGTTTCATGTCCATTCATTCTAGCTGAAATTGGTTTATCAAATCGTAAATGCTTTATAAAAAGTAATTCCTCGTGAACAGTTTGTTTATACAACCAATCCCAATCAATGAAATCAGATTTATCAATCGAGTTTACAGTAAAGTATCCTACTCTAAATGAAGTAAGATTCTGAAAGAAGTGCGAGCCTTGTGATGGAGCAACACTAAAATCTTTAAAGCCCGCTTCAACGATAACTGATGCGCCGGAAATTTGATCCCAGGTAACAGGAATTCCAAGCCAAGGATCCATCGAGCCCCATCTGCCTACACCAAATAAAATATATGGTCGTCTTTCAGCAATTAACTTTGCATTAATTTTACTTACTTCAATTGCAACTGCTTTACTTTTTCCGCGATCAAAATTTTCAAAATCAACCATTACTATATCATAAATTTCGTTAAAGGAACCATTACCAAGCACTTGTTTGCTTTGGCAGATTGAGTCTTCGGGTTTAACTTCACCTATTAAAAGTTCTTCACTTTCGCGGCTAAGCACCATAGGGCGCATTTGCAGCATTGCAAACTCCTTCGGCTCGCCTGGGGGTACACTAAGATTTACTGCAAATTCAATTTCAACAGGAGTTCCCATCCCCCACGAACCAAAATCAAGCAGAAGTTCCAGAATTTCTGGTAACGGAAAAATTTTATGTTTTAAAATCGGTGCAAATGTTACAACTCTAACCCCGCTGCGGGATATTCCATCATAAATTCCCTCGTTTTCAGGCGAGTAAGTTGATCCAACAGAAAATAATGTTTCATCTTTTTCGGCGTTAGCTAAATCATAACTTTTAACAAGTAAATCTTCTATGCTGTCCGGTTTATGATCTAACCTTCCATTTAAATCTAAAGCGTAAAAATTTTGTTGTGCGGTTTTTAATGTTTCCTTTGCAGAAAAAAACTGAAGCATGTGTTTTGGATATTTAGGACAAAAACGTATTGAGTTGCCGCCTTCCACAACAATTTTGCCTAAGCCAAGTGCAACAAGTGCAATTCCATCTGTAGATTTTTGCGGTGCGATAGGATAAAAGTTAAAAGACTTTGCAACACCTGCAAAATCAGGGTAAAAGCGTTCTTCTCTTTTTGCACCAACCAGTCTTTGAATTACTACACCCATCTTTTCTTCTTCCAATCTGTATGTAGTTGATTTGATGTAATCTTTTGCTCTTTTGTGAAATGTTGATGCGTAAACACTTTTTATTGATTGCAGAAGTTCCTGCAGCCTTATTTCAAGATCAGTATTGCTGTTTGGAATCATATAAGTTTCATACACACCGGCAAAAGGAAGAAACTGTGAATCTTCTAACAGGCTGGATGATCTTACTGCAAGCGGACAATTTGTTATCTTTAAAAACTCTCTTAGCTTAGCTAAAATATCGGCGGGATAATTTATTGAATCAACAAATCTTTGTGTTATCTCAAGATCATCAACATCTAAAATTGCAAACTGTTCAAGTTTGTTTGATGTGATGAAGTAATCAAAAACATCGGTACCGATTACAATTGCAGATGGAACACTTATATCAACATCATCAAACTTATGATCAAGATTATAATTAGTAATTAATGTGTTGATAAATCCCAAACCTCTTGCTTTACCGCCGATAGAACCGCCGCCTATTTTTGCAAAACTATTTTTTGAATCAAATAATTCTTTGTCGAAGTCTAGTATCACTCCGCTTTGCTGAATTTTTCTATACTGTTGCAGCGATGTTAAAAGTCTATCGCGCAAACTTTGAACAGAATCAAAATCAGAAACTTTGTGCGGTCTTAGTTTTAAGGAAAGATGAAATTCGGTACGTGCTTTAAGCCATTTAGAAAAATGATTTCTTTCAGCATGATAAACTAAACTTTCATCGGGAATTTTTATAAGAGCCTCTTCTAACTGTGATAACGTTGTTGCTCTAAAAACCTCTTCACCTTTGGTATTTAAAAAAACAAAATCTCCAAAACCAAAATTGTTTAACATAAAATCTCTAAGCTCGTGTAAAAGTCTTGGCGAGTTTTTGTGCATAAACGATGCGCCTATTTGATATGCTTTATCTCTAAAACTTGCATCGCTGGATTGAAGCAGAATTGGAATATCATCGTGCTGTGAGCGAACAGTTTTTGCAAACTTTATTCCTGCTTCGGGATCTTTTACTCCGTGATGTTTAAAGTTAATATCAAGTATCAATCCAAGAACATATTCCTGGTATTTTTCGTAATAGCTCCAGGCTTCTTCATAAGTTGTACAAAGTAAAATTTTAGGGCGTGCGCGCATTCTTAAAAACTTATGTGTAAGATTAACACCTTCCTGTATCAATCTTCGTGATTGCTTAAAAATTTCAGTGTAAATTATCGGAAGATATGATGAGTAAAACTTTATATTATCTTCAACAACAATTATGGATTGCACACCGATATTTTTTGTATCGTTTTCAACATTAACGCGGTCTTCAACATATTTTACAATTGCTATTAGTAGTCTGTAATCGCCGCTCCATATAAAAATTCTTTCAAAGATTGAAGTATCGTAATTTGTGGTAAGTTCTTTTCTTTCGCGGTTATCATAAGCAAGTAAAACAATTGGCAAATTGATTCCGGATTGTCTTACCATCTGCGCAAACTTTACTACGTGCATATCTTCTATGTGCAAGGTTGTAATGATAAGATCATAACTATGTTCGCCGCTAAGCATTTCTAACGCTTCTTCACCGCTTGTAACGTGTATAAGCTCCGGTGCAAAACTTAAGTTAAGCGATTGATATTCTTCGCGAATAAGCTCATACAATCTTCCATCTTCTTCAAAAAGATAATTATCATAAATGCTTGATACGAGAAGTATCTCGCGGATTTTATAACGCATTAGTTTCTGGAATTTTTTTATACGTGAACTAAAAACGTCTTCCAAACTATGCCGTTTAACTTTTGCTGGTATGTTTTCCATAATTACGATGAGATTGATTTATTGATGGTAAAATATAACAAAATTAGAAGCGAGTTTTTAGGGTGGTTTTAATGGAATGTTGGAATTGTGGAATAGTGAAATGAGAAAATACTTTTACCACGTTATTGTTTTAGATACGGTTGATTGATCTTAGTTTCTAATATTTTTTAACCAAATTTCCGATAAAGAATCTTAGCTCAAAAAATGTTAAATTCCATTGTGTTTTTTCAAAAAGGATAACAAGTAATATGCAAATCTGCATTTTTGAAGATATAAACTATTTAAACTTTGAACCGATGGTTTTTACCCGCCCGGTTTATGATTTGTTATGCGGCAGCACAACTCTTAAAGATAAAATAATTCGTAGTTATGATGATGTTAAAGTATCGCTGCACTGCCGTCCATATCTAACAGAGAGTGTGCAAAAAAATAATCCAGGGTTTTTAGTTAATAAGATTGAAGACACTGAGTGTTTGTTTATTAACGGAAGAATGATTGCTCCGGAAAATTTATCGCAGCTTATTCCTTTGCTGCCCGCAGAAGATAAAGTTTTTGTGAATGAAGAAACTGTAATTGCGGCTTATCTATCAGGTAAAAATCTTCAGAATAAAATAAATCATATAAAAGATCTTTTTTCCGTAAATGATTTTAATGGCTTATCAATAAAAATACTTGATCTAAAATGCGCTAATCATCTTTGGGATTTGATAAGCATTAATGGCGAACAAATAACTTCTGATTTTAATTATCTTACAAAGCAAACAAGCAACCAAAATTTTGTTGGATCTGTAAAATCAAATGTTCACATAATAAATAAAGAAAATATTTTTGTCGGTAAAAATGTTACAATAAAACCCGGAGTTGTTTTAGATGCTTCTGGCGGAGCAATAATTATTGATGATGATGCATTCATTTATCCAAACGCTGTTATTGAGGGTCCGGTATCTGTCGGCGAATCATCAAAAATAAAAAGCGGCGCAGCTATTTATGAAAATGTTTCAATCGGAAAAGTTTGTAAGGTTGGCGGCGAAGTTGAACAATCAATTTTTATGGATTACTCAAATAAACAGCATGCTGGATTTATAGGGCATTCTTACATCGGAAGCTGGGTTAATCTTGGCGCCGATACAAACAACAGCGATTTGAAAAATAATTATTCTAAAATAAAAATTAAGTTAAGCGGTAAAGAGATTGACAGCGGCTCGCAATTTCTTGGATTGATGATTGGCGATCACTCTAAAAGCGCAATAAATACAATGTTTAACACAGGCACTGTTGTTGGATTTTCTTGTAATATATTTGCATCAGGGTTTCCGGAAAAATATGTTCCGTCTTTTACCTGGGGCGGAGATGAAGCATCTACTGTGTATGATATTAATAAAGCGATTGAAACAGCAAAGATTGTAATGAGCAGAAGAAAAATTGATTTTGAAAAAAATGATGAATCGATGTTTAAACTTATTTTTGAATTAACGAAAAATGATAGAGAAAAAAGAGGTTATTAATTGGAAGATAGCACTGATCAAAATATAGAGCCAAAAATAAATGAGCCGAATGACCACCCCGTCGATGAAAATAAAGAAGGTCATTTAGAGGAACACAAAGTTATAGATTTGTATCAGGGCGTTAGAGGGCTTGCTGTAAAAATTCTTAATCGTGTTGAAAGAACGGATGCATATCTTGATAAACTTTTAGATAACGAATTAAGAAATGCTGAACTTAACGGACCCGATAAAGCCCTGCTTTATGAAATTGTTCATGGTGTTACACGCTGGGAAGGAAGATTGGATTGGATACTTAACGGTTTTTATAAAGGACAATTTTCTAAAGCAATTCCTAATTTAAAAAATGGTTTACGTGTTGCTCTTTACCAGATTTTATTTTTAGATAGAATTCCTGATCACGCGGCAGTAAACGAAGCAGTTGAGTTTGTTAAAAAACTGCAAGGACAAAAACCTGCCGACCTTACAAATGCAATTCTTAGAAATATTATAAGAAATAAAAATTCAATCAGATATCCTGATCCCAATGAAGACATAATTGGCTATTTAAGCGCTTATTATTCACATCCCGCATGGATGGTTAAAAGATATTTAGAGAGATTTGGAAGAGAAGACACTGAAAAATTATTAAACGCCAATAATGAAAAACCATACCTTACGTTAAGGATTAATGCAATTAAAACAAATCCACAGGAATTTAAAAATCTTTTACAGCAGGTTAATCTTAAATTTAGACCGGGAAAATTTCTCCCTGAGTTTGTGCAGCTTCAAAATCTTACAAACATTACTGCGTGGGAGTATTTCGTTAAAGGATATTTTAATATTCAGGATGAAAGCGCAGGCTTAGCAGTAAGATTGCTTGATGTTGCACCCGGAATGAATGTCCTTGATATGTGTGCAGCGCCCGGTGGTAAAACAGCATATCTCGGTTCGCTGATGAACAATCAAGGTTCAATTACCGCGTTAGATCGTTACGAAGGAAGATTAAAACTTGTACGTAAAAATAACGAAAGACTTGGCCTAACCTGTGTTACAACAATTGAAAGTGATGCACTGGAATTTGAGTCCAAACCATTTGATCGTGTGCTTGCAGATGTGCCGTGCAGCGGCTCCGGAACGCTTTCTAAAAAACCGGATATAAAATGGAAAAAAGATATTTTTGATTTAAGAAAAATGAGTGAGATTCAGCTTAAATTAATTGCAAAAGCATCAACCTTAGTTAAGCCGGGTGGAGTTTTAGTTTACAGCACTTGTTCTATAGAGCCAGAAGAAAACATTGAAGTTGTAAAAAAGTTTCTTGAATCACATCCAAACTTTAAATTGGAATCCGCGAAAGGCAAAGTTGAAGATACTTTAGTTGATGAAAACGGATGTATTCAAACACTTCCGCAGAAGCATCAGATGGATGGAGCTTTTGCCGCAAAATTAATTAGAATTGATTAAAAATTTTATAGGTTATTATGCTTGATAAATTTGCAGATGAATTAAGACTGCAGCGTGAAGGTGCCGGTTTAACATTACAACAAATGGCAGCTAAAACAAGAATTGATCTTAAATTTCTTGAAGCCATTGATCAGGGTAATTTTTCTTTTTTGCCTGATCTTTATGTAAAAGCTTTTGTTAAACAATATGCTAAAACTATTGGGCTTGATGAAAACATAACTTTAAAAAAGTTTGAAGCCGCAAAAGAAGGAGTAGAATATGATCCAAATCCGCCTGCACCTGTTGAAGAAATTAAACAAGAAATAAAGAAGGAGCAGTCTTCTAAAACAGAAATTCCCCTAACCGAAGCACCTAAAGTTGAGCAGCCAAAACCAGTGGTAAAATCAACCTCTCCTTTAAAATCTTATGTTGATGAGCACAAACAACACACAGGCGATGATGAAGTTAACGCTAATAAGCAGCTTTTAATTTTTGGTTTGGGCGGAGTAGGATTAATTATTGTTGCGGCACTTGTTTACTTTTTTGTTTTCAATAAAAGCAATAAAATAATTGTGGAAGAAAACCCAATTGAAGAAGTAATACAACAGGATAACCAAAGATATATTGAAGATGAACCTGTTGATCAGTTAAATGAAAGCGACAGCACAATTGTTCCTGCTTCTTCCGATAGTCTTCATCTAACCTTTTATGCAAAAGAAACCTCGTGGGTTTTAGTTGTGCTTGATAATAACAGTACGCAGGAGTTTACGCTAGCGCCAAATTTAAAATTCAGTATCAGTGCGGCAAAAGAATTTAAAGCAACTATCGGAAATTCCGGCGCTGTAACTTTGCAATTAAATGATCAGCCGGTTGATTTTACCGGGCGATTGGGTGCTGTACGATATTTTAAATTAGATAGAACAGGACTTGTTTATTTAAACACACCCCCAAAAATTGAACAAGAGTAAATGGCATCGTTGATTGAAAAAAAAATTGAGGAATTGCGCAGCCAAATAATCAAATACGATTATAATTATTATGTTTTAGCTGAGCCAGGTATTAGTGATGAAAACTACGATAAGCTGGTTAAAGAATTAGAAAAACTTGAAACTGAAAATCCGCATTTAATTACTCCTGATTCTCCGACACAACGAGTTGGAAAAGATATTACAAAAGAATTCAATCCTGTAAAACATAAAATTCCTATGCTAAGTCTTGCAAACACTTATGATGAGCAGGACGTGTTAGATTTTGATCGAAGAGTAAAAGAGAACTTACCTGAATCAGAAATAGTTGAATACGTTGTTGAATTAAAAATTGATGGCGCATCAATCAGCATTAATTATGTTGATGGGATTTTAAAAACGGCAGCAACGCGGGGTGATGGAACCGTTGGGGAAGAAGTAACAAACAATATAAAAACTATTCGTTCTGTTCCGTTAAAGCTTGATTTATCAAAAGAAAAAAAATACAATCTTAAAAATTTTGAGGTGCGCGGCGAAGTTTACATGCGTATTTCTGATTTTGATAAATTAAATAAAGATCGCGAAGTAAATGAAGAAAAACTTTTTGCTAATCCACGTAACTCTGCGGCTGGCACTTTAAAATTACAGGATCCCAAAATTGTATCCGCAAGAAAATTAAACGTATTTCTCTATTCACTTATTAGTAGAGATGAAGATTTTGATTCACAGTCAGAAAATCTAAAATTGTTAACAAAGCTTGGATTTAGTGTTAATCCCCAGTATAAAATTTGCAAAAGTATTGAGGAAGTTTTAAAAGTTTGCAGCCAATTTGAAGAGATACGAGACACACTTGAATATGAAATAGACGGCGCAGTAATAAAAGTAAATTCAATTCATCAACAAAAATTATTGGGCAGCATTGCAAAATCTCCTCGGTGGGCGGTTGCATATAAATTTAAAGCAAAGCAGGCATTTACAAAATTGAAAGATATTACCTGGCAGGTTGGCAGAACCGGTGCAATTACTCCGGTTGCGGAATTAGAACCTGTAAAGCTTGCTGGCTCAACTATCAGTCGTGCTACATTGCACAACTTTGATGAAATACAAAGAAAAGATATTAGGGTTAATGACACTGTTGTAATTGAAAAAGGCGGAGATGTAATTCCCAAAATTGTCTCTGTAATTTTAAATGAACGACATAAGAAAAGTCAGCCAACAAAGGCACCGGAAAAATGCCCTGTTTGCAATTCCAAATTATTTAAACCTGAAGGTGAAGTTGCATACTATTGCGAGAATCCAGAATGTTCTGCACAAATTAAAGGACGACTAATTCATTTTGCATCACGCGGCGCAATGGATATTGAAGGTCTTGGCGATGCACTGATTGATCTTTTTGTTGATAAAGGATTTATCACACACTTTTCCGATATTTATAAATTAAAAGATAAACGGGATAAACTGGTAGAAATAGAAAGACTGGGCGAGAAAAGTATTGGTAATCTTCTGCATGCGATTGAACAAAGTAAAGCCCAACCGTTTGCAAAAGTTCTGTTTGCGCTTGGAATAAGATATGTCGGTGCAGGAGCGGCACAAAAAATTACCGATCATTTTAATTCGATTGATGATATAATTGCGGCAAGAGAAGAGGAAATTTCTTCAATTTATGAAATTGGGCCAAGCATCAGCAAAAGTATAAAACAGTTTTTCTCCGATAAAAATAATATCAAATTGATTGAGGATTTACGTAAATCAGGCTTAATTTTTACATCAGAAAAAAAAGAAGTTGTGCAATCTGCATTAACAGGAAAAACATTTGTGTTAACTGGTACCCTTTCCACTTTTTCCCGCGATGAAGCAGGCGGACGCATTATTGCGCTCGGGGGCAAAGTAACTGCCAGTGTTAGTAAGAATACTGATTTTGTTGTTGCCGGTGAAAAAGCCGGATCAAAATTATCAAAAGCAGAATCGCTTGGTGTTAAAGTATTGGATGAAAATACTTTTATAAAAATGCTCGAAGAAAACGAAAAACTATGATTGACCTAATAAAAGAAAACCTTTCACGATTTTTAATTTCAAGAAAATTAAAAAATATTGTTTTAAATGAAGAGGATTTTTCCGAAGCATTAAGAAGATCGGGCTCTTTCCTAATCTTAATGCCCGAAGATGAAAAAGATTTTAGAGCCAGTTATATTATTCTTGAGTATCTTGAACATCTAAACAAATCAATAAAAATATTAACAAGAGATTACCGCATTAGTTTGATGCCTGCTAAGTTTAGAAATAAAGCAATGGAGTTTGGAATTGCAGATTTAAATAAACTTGATCTGCCATCGCATAAACTGATTGCAAAATTATCGGATATGAAATTTGACTGCGTGATGGATTTAAACAGAAAAGATAATTTGTTTTACAGTTATGCTTCAAATCTTGTTAATGCAAGAATTAGAATTGGATTTTCAAAAAAGGGTGCAGATAAGTTTTATAATTTTCAAATTGCTAACAACGATGTTGAATCTGAATTAGCTTACAGTAATTTTTTAAATTGTTTAAAAATGTTTTAAAGGCAGAACTATGAATTTTGAAACAAAACGTGTTGGTGATATTACAGTTTTTAAATTAAACGAAAAGCGTTTGGATACAAGCATTTCGGGCTTGCTAAAAGGCGAGTTTACGATGATTCTAAAAGTTGAAGGTGTAAATAAACTGATTATCGATCTTAGTGCTGTTGAAAGCTGCGATAGCTCCGGTTTAAGCGCAATACTTGTTGCAAATCGAATCGTATCCGCAAACGAAGGACAGATAAGACTTGCTGCACCATCAGAAAAAGTACATACATTAATAAAAATTACACAGTTAGATAGAGTGCTGCCTGTTACAGATACAGTAGAGCATGCACTTACTGAGTTAGGAAAATAATTTTTGCAAGTTTCTACTTTAGATTATGCAATCATAGTTTTATATATGATTGCTATTACTGCATTTGGAAAAATAATCGGCGGTAAACAAAAAACAGTTAAAGATTATTTTATCGGCAAGCAGGAAGTTCCATGGTGGGCAATTAGTTTTTCAATTGTTGCTGCTGAAACAAGCACGCTAACTTTTATTTCAATTCCCGGGCTTGCATATCTAACCAATCTTAATTTTCTTCAATTAACTTTTGGATATTTAATCGGAAGAATAATTGTTGCGCAATTCTTTTTGCCTGCTTATTACAAAGGCGAACTATCAACTGCTTACTCGTATTTACAAAACAGATTTGGAAATAAAACACGTTCGTTAGCTTCCGTTACATTTTTGTTTACGCGTACTGCTGCGGATGGAGTTAGACTTTTTGCAACTGCGATTCCACTTTATTTGATGCTCGATATTTCTCCAATGATAGCGATAGTAATGATTGCAATTGTTGCGCTGCTTTATACTTTTACAGGCGGATTAAAAGGTGTAATCTGGGTTGATGCGATTCAATTATTTATATACATCGGTGGAGCAATTTTAGCCGGATTTTATTTGATTAGTAATATTCCCGGCGGGCTTGGAGAAGTTTTATCATCAACACAAATATCATCAAAGTTTAGCGTTTTTAACTTTGGATTTGAAAATGGTTTTGCCGGATTTTTCTCGCAGCCATATACATTGCTCAGCGGCTTGATTGGCGGCGCTTTTCTATCAATGTCTTCACATGGAACTGATCAGTTAATTGTGCAAAGATTACTTGCAGCAAAAAATTTAGCTGAAAGTAAGAAGGCAATTATTACAACAGGGGTAATTATAATTTTTCAGTTCGCACTTTTTTTAGTTGTTGGAGTTTTACTTTACGCATACTACGGTCCGCTCGATATAAAATCGGATGAAATATTTTCTAAATTTATTATTGAGGTTTTGCCGTCGGGGGTTAAGGGAATTATTATCGCGGGATTATTTGCAGCTGCACTTTCAACTCTTGCAGGATCAATAACATCGCTTTCATCTTCTGTTATGCTGGATTTATATATTCCATTCAAAAAAACTATTGATGAAACAAAAAATTTATTCATTTCAAAAATGCTTACGATATTTTGGGCAGTGATGTTAATATTTTCTGCATTTATTTTTATGGAAAGCTCTAAAGCAGTTGTTGAACTTGCACTAAGTATTGCATCGTTTACTTATGGAGGTTTGCTTGGTACCTTTCTTTTGGGATTATCAAACCAAAGAATAAAACAAAATCATGCTATTGCAGGATTTATCGCGGCTATCGTAGCTATGAGTTTCATAATAATATTTAAAGTTGTTGCATGGACGTGGTTTATTCTCATCGGGGTTTTTATAACTCTGCTTGTAGGAAATCTTTTTGAAATGATTACAAGAAAACGATAATCAATTTTGATATAATTTACTTGTTAAAACTGGTGGTGTCTATAATACTTCTCTATTTTTATTTTATAAAAAACCCTATATAGCTTATCCTTATCAATCTAACATCCCGCAAAATTTTAAAATTCTGTACACATTTAATATTAATTGTTAGAGTGGAAGTATCCATTTGGGCAACTAAACCTTATATTTATCATCGTAAAAAAACTTTTCCCGCATAGCAATAAAACGGATACCATACCATAGAGGTAAATGTGGAATTAATAGACTATTTAATCGTTGTTGCGTACTTCATTTTTTCAATTTCAATTGCCTTAATTTATTCTAAAAGAGCCGGCAAAAGCACGGATGACTTTTTTCTCTCAGGTAGAAATTTGCCATGGTATCTTGCAGGTATTTCTATGGTGGCAACTACATTTGCGGCGGATACTCCATTGGCTGTAACTGAACTTGTTGCAAAGAATGGTATTTCCGGAAACTGGATTTGGTGGAACTTTGCATTTGGCGGAATGCTTACTGTTTTTTTCTTTGCAAGATTGTGGCGCCGCGCTGGTATTATGACCGAAGCAGAGTTTGCTGAAATAAGATACTCCGGAAAACCTGCAAAATTTTTAAGAGGCTTCCGTGCTTTGTATCTCGGATTATTTATGAACGTAATAATTATCGGATGGGTAAACAAAGCTATGTCATCAATACTACAAGGAATGTTTGGTATTGATGAGTCTGTTGTTATGTTGTATGTTTTTGGATGTATGATTTTAGTCGCGCTTTACTCAGCAATATCCGGATTGTGGGGAGTTGTAATTACAGATGCATTTCAATTTTTTATCGCAATGATTGGGTGTATTATTCTTGCAATTATTGTGGTAAACTCACCGCAAGTAGGCGGCATTGCAGGTTTAAAACAAAATTTACCTGCTTATGTTTTTGATTTCTTTCCAACTATTTCCGATGTTCCCTCCGCAGCAGGAATTTTAGCGATGTCATTTTTCTCTTTTCTTGCTTACATCGGAATAATTTGGTGGGCTTCCTGGTATCCGGGCGCAGAACCGGGCGGCGGCGGATATGTTGCACAACGAATGATGTCTGCAAAAGATGAAAAACATTCTTTGTTTGCAACATTATTTTTTCAGATTGCGCATTATGCAATTAGACCATGGCCGTGGATTTTAGTTGGCTTAGCATCACTCGTGCTTTATCCTGAACTTGCTGATGCAGAAAAGGGAATGGGTTTTATTTATGCTATGCGCGATTTTCTTCCGGCAGGATTAAAAGGATTATTAGTCGCTGCTTTTTTTGCCGCATACATGAGCACCATTGCAACGCAGTTAAATTGGGGTACATCATACATTATTAATGATTTTTATAAACGATTTGTAAATCAAAATAAAGAAGAATCTCATTATGTTTTATCTTCTAGAATCGCTACAATGATTTTAATGTTGATCTCTTTAGTTGTTACACTTTTTATAAGTAAAATTTCCGGTGCGTGGGCATTTATAATTGAATGTGGTGCAGGAGTTGGATTGGTTTTGATTTTAAGATGGTTCTGGTGGCGAATAAATGCGTGGTCAGAAATATCTGCAATGATAACACCGTTTATAATTTTCCCAATCTTAAAAAGTTATGGAATTTTGTTTCCGTACAGTTTATTTATAATCGTACCGGGCACAACATTAGTTTGGGTTGTAGTTACGTTTTTAACAAAACCAACAGATGAACAAGTTTTATTTTCATTCTATAAAAAAATTCATCCCGGCGGTGTAATGTGGAAAAAGATTTCTGATAAGCTGCCGGATGTTGAAAGCGATACCGGATTTTTTAGATTGTTTATTAACTGGTTAATTGGAGTTATTTTAGTCTATACGATTTTATTTGGTACGGGAAAACTGATAATGGGTGAGTTTATAGATGCAATTATTTACTTGGTTGTTGCAGCAATTTCCGTTTCAATTATTTATGTTAATCTTTCTAAAATTGGTTGGAAGACAGTTATAAAATAAAATGTTTGATTTAGCGCGGTTAAAAGAAATAGAACTTGTACTTTTTGATGTTGATGGAACATTGGTAAACGATGAGGGAGAAATTGGTGAGCAAACAAAACAGCTTATAATGGAGATTAAAAAACTTGGTGTGCTTTTTTCATTTGCATCCGGTCGTCTTCATTCAGCATTGGTTCCTTTGGCTGAAGAGCTTAAAATACACTTGCCGCTGATATCTTTAGATGGCTCATCAATAAAAAGTATTTCAAGCCAGTACTATGTTTATCGTTCTTTTCTAAAAGAAAGTCAGGTAAAAAAAGCAATTGAGCTTTCAGAAAAATATCTTGTAAACATTGCGCTTTGCCATGCGGAAGCAATTTATTTTACGGAACAAAGTTCAGTTATTCCAAAACTAATGGATAAGTTTGGTGCTGTTTATCAAGCAGTAGATTCGTATGATGAATATACAAACACAACTTTGGAAATTGTTTTTGCCGGCGATAATCGGCGCACAGTTGAATTTGTTAGGGATAAATTAAGTTTTCCTTTTACACTGGGAACATCAGTATCCTTTTTTAGATCACAATCTCACGAAGGAATTTATTATCTTGAAGTGCGGAGATCGGGATCGTCTAAAGGAAAAGCAATGCATCGTTTGATAAAACATTTAAATGTTAAAGAAGTAAGAACTGCAGTACTTGGTGATTGGTATAACGATTTAAGTATGTTTGAATCAAAAGGAATAAAAATAGCCTTGCAAAATGCAATTCCTGAAATAAAAAAAGCGGCGGATTACATTATTAAAAAAACTAATAACGAAGAAGGCGCAGTTGAATTTTTAGAAGCCTTATTAAAAGCTAAAATGTCTTAACTATGGATAATGAACAAAATATTCTAAGTCAAACTGGAATAAAAAGAAAAATAATTATCGGGCTAATTACTGTTATCCTGATCGTTATGATGTTTCCTAAAGGAGAATCAATTGAATCTGAAGTTACCGAAGGTGCTATCTGGACGAACGATGATCTAATTGCACCGTTTAGTTTTCCTATCATCAAAGAAAAACAGACTTATGAAAACGAAGTTATATCTGCGGAAAAATCAGTTTTTCCTGTTTTTGATAATATTAAAGTACGAAACAGTGATTCACTAAAAACATTTGCCGCTTATATAGTTTCTGTAATTGATGAAAATCTAGACAAACAGAACGACAATTATTTAAATCCTACATTTTTAAGTTCAAAATCTTTTACTCAATTTTTAAACTTGCGTAAGCTGAATAAGAATTCTAAAAGTAGAAAAGATGATTTATTAGATAAGATTTTTAATTCTGCGGGATCAATTGCTGATGCAGTTAGTAAACGGGGAATTATAAATCTTGCATCAAACTCAAAGCTGCGCGATAGTATTGCTATAAGAATTGGCAATGTAGATAAGATTGAGCCAGCGAGTAAATTTTATTTTTTGGATCAAGCAAAAAATGATGTTAGAAATAAAATACAGGAGTTAAACTATTCCGATGAATTGAAATCGGCTGTTATGGAATTTACAGTTCATTTTGTTTATCCGAATCTTGTTTACAACGAAGAAGCAACCAATCTTGAAGTTGAACAAGCAAAAGATAATGTTTCTAAATATGCGGGCATAGTAAACGAGAATGAAAGAATTATTGCAAAACATGATCGCATTACAAAGCAGGTAAAATTAAAAATTGAGTCTTATAAAGAAGCAAAAGGAGAAGCAATTGGTTCCGAAGGAATAGTGCTGCAACTGATAGGAAAATTTCTACATATATCCTTCTTCATTACCATACTTGCTATTTATTTATATCTGTTCAGAAAAAAAATATTTTATGACAACACAAAAATTGTATTGATTTCTGTAACTGTAATTATTATATCGTTTGTAACTTATCTCATTAATCATATTGCAATAAAAGCTCCGATACAATATTTGATATTTGTTCCTGCAGCATCAATGATTTTTACCATTGTGTTTGATTCACGAGTCGGATTTTACTTAACGGTTATTCTTTCTTTAATTGTCGGTGCATTGCGCGGCAACGATTACACTTTTATGGCAATGAATTTTATTGCGGGCGGATTATCGGTTTATACTGTGCGCGATATAAAAAATCGTTCACAGATATTTCGTTCGTTTGTATTTATTTTAATCGGATACACAGCCTCAATTCTTGCATTTGGATTGGAGCGTTTTGCCCCAGCAGAATCAATGTTGATTGAGCTTGCATTTGCAGCAACAAATGCTGTGATAAGCCCTGTTCTTACTTATGGTTTACTTATATTTTTTGAAAGATTATTTAACATTACAACTGATTTAACCTTATTAGAACTTTCAAATTTTGATAGACCGCTGCTGCGAGAACTTGCAAGAAAAGCTCCCGGCACATTTAATCATTCGATGACAATGGGAACAATCGCAGAAGCGGCAGCAGAAAAAATTGGTGCAAATGCAATGCTTGCAAGAGTTGGTGCATATTATCATGATATTGGTAAAACAATTGAGCCGCAAGGATTTGTGGAAAATCAGATGAACAGCCAGAACCTGCACGAAAATCTGCCGCCTGAAGAAAGTGTTCACTTAATACTTAAACATGTTAATGATGGAATTGAATTAGCAAGGCAGCACAAACTTCCACAGGAGTTAATTGATTTTATTCCAATGCATCACGGTACAACTGTAAGTAAATTCTTTTATGAAAAAGCAAAAACACTTTACGGTGAGGATAAAATAAACATTGATGATTTTAAATATCCGGGACCAAAACCAAATACAAAAGAAACTGCAATTGTAATGCTTGCAGATGGATGTGAATCGGCTGTAAGATCTATTACTGACCCGGATACCACAAAAGTTGAAAACATGATTAATAATATTTTTAATTCCAGATTAAAAGAGGCTCAGCTCGATGATGCGCCGATTACATTCAGTGATATATCAAAAATGAAGGAAGTGTTCCTTTCAATTTTAATCAGTCAGCATCATAGAAGAATAAAATATCCTAAGCAGGAAGACGCAGAAAAAGGAATCAGCACGGATAAAGACAACTAATGGAGTTGTTTCTAAAAGAATATCTTGCACACATTAAGCTGGAAAAAAATCTTTCCCAAAACACAGTTGTATCTTACAAGAACGATATTAATGCATTCATATCTTTTCTAAAAGATTCAAGTGTTGATGACCCATCAAATATTACTTCAGATCATATCCGAGATTTCTTTAAAGTGATAAAAGAACTCGGTCTTTCCGGTTCGTCAAGCGCAAGATATTTTTCATCGTTAAAAGGATTTTTTTTATACCTGTTAAAAAATAAATACATCTTAAAAAATCCAATTGAAAAAATAACTGCACCAAAAATTTCTAAAAAATTACCAGGCGTATTAAACATACCTGAAATTGAAAAAATATTATCCGCACCCGAAGTTGAAGATAAATTAGGTTTGCGCGATAAAACAATTATTGAATTATTTTATGCATGTGGAACTCGTGTTTCAGAATTGATTAATTTAAAAGTTAATGATCTTTTTTTAGATGATGAAATAATTCGTGTGTTTGGTAAAGGATCAAAGGAAAGACTTATTCCTATTGGTTCAAGTGCAATAAAATGGATAGGCGAGTATCTTAAAAAAAGCAGACCGCTGCTGATGAAGAAATCTAAAAGTGAAAATAATTTATTTCTAAATGCACGCGGTACAAAACTTTCCCGAATGGGTGTCTGGAAAATTATTGATAGATATGTTAAGGAAGCGGGAATTAAAAAGAAAGTTCATCCTCATACTTTTAGACATTCGTTTGCAACGCATTTATTAGAGGGCGGTGCGGATTTAAGAGCTGTTCAGGAAATGCTTGGGCACGCAGATATTTCCACAACACAAATTTATACTCACATTGATCGTGATTATATTAAACAGGTTCATAAACAATATCATCCAAGAGGCTGAATATGATGATAAAATTATTTATGAGAAAAATGCTGTTTCTAATTTTGCTTGCTGTTGTGTTTTTATCCTGCAATAAAAATAATGAGAGCGATATTGACGAAGAAAATCTGAAAAATGAAATTGCAAATGCTACGCTAACAGAGTTTTCAGGTTTTTATTTTGTTGGCAGTTATAACGGCAAGCCTGCGATTTATAGATATGATTATAAGTTAGATAAGTACAAAATTTTCTGGCATTCTGTTGATGAACGAGTAATTGATTTATTAGTTTCTCCAAATAATAAATCAGCTTACTTTATAACTAAACGGCAGCAGAGATTAAAATCATCACAGCCGGCAATAGAAAAAGGACGCTTATATCGTATTGATTTTGATGTAAAGAAAGTTGAATCAATAACACAATTAGAAGAAGGAATTCAGATAATTCCATTTTGGATAGATAATGATAGATTTACTTTAGTTATAAATTCAATTGATAAAATAATTGCATCATACATAAATAAGAACACACAGATTTATAATCGTTTTGGCAAACTGCTTTCTGATAACACAGAAATATTTGACTTAACAAAAGATGGTTACCCGATAACAAAACTACCTGCGTTAAATTATAAATCTCCAAATGATCTTTTTACGGTGGTTGAAAAAAATGATTCAATATTTATCGGACAGCAAAACTCTAACAGAGAAGTTTGGACCGGTTTGTCATCCAATAAAATAATACAGTTAAACTGGGCTGAAAACAATAAGCAGCTTGTAATGCTTATCGAATCAAACGATACTTTAAAACTAAAAACTAAAAATATAAATGAGGCTATAGTGGTTGTGTATGATCTTCAAAAGAAAAAAACAGTTAAAAAGTTTAATGCAACAGCTTACAATCGCTTTGTGCTGATTGGTGATTTTCTGATATTTGGCAGCGGGTTTGGTAAAGATTCACATATTGAAATATTTAAACTTGAATCTCTTACAAACTTCAAAACAATTAAAATCAATGGCGGCTGCAGTCTTCGCAGTGTTTAGAAATTAAAATAAATTAAATTGAATTCTTATTACAGAATAATATCGTACACAAAACCTTATTGGAAACACATTTTACTAACCTTTGTGTTTACGATTTTGTATGCAATTTTAAACGGTGTATCTGTTTATCTTACAATTCCTTTGCTTGATACTTTGTTTCAGGAATCATCCTTAAAACAAACTACAGAACAAACCAGCCAGATTGAAAAAGCTTCAAGTATTTTGCCCGATTGGATTATCAATCTAAAAGAAGATATTGTAAAAGCATTCAATGATTTTGTTTTAGTAGGTGATAAACCCGAAGTATTGATTAAAATTTGTTTATTAATTCTTACAGCATTTATCTTAAAAAATATTTTTGGGTATATACAGGGATATTTTATGGCGTTTGTAGAATACGCATCAATGAAAGACCTACGTGATGAAACTTACAGCCATTTACATAAGCTGCCGATAGGTTACTTTAAATCTGAACGGGTTGGAAATATTATCTCAAGATTTACAAACGATGTAAATATTATTCAGGCAAGTATATCTGCAACATTTTCAAATCTAATTAAAGAGCCGCTTACTTTAGTTGTGTTTCTTGCAATTGCAGTCAGCATAAGCTGGCGGCTATCACTATTTGCGTTTATAATAGTACCAATTGCAAGTTTAATAATTGCTTGGATTGGAACTAAATTAAAAAAGCAGACTGTTATTCTTCAATCTAAAATTGCAGATATAACAAGCATACTTCAGGAAACAATTTCCGGAGTTAAAATTGTTAAAGCTTTTGGAATGGAACAATTTGAAAATAACAGGTTTATGAATGAAACAAAAAGTTATTTAAAGTTAGTTCTAAAAATTGTACGAACAAGAAATCTTTCCTCTCCAATTACAGAAATACTAAGTGTGATAATTGGGGTTGTCATAATTTACTACGGAGGCGTTTTAGTTCTGGTTGATAAAACTCTAAACGCAAGTGAGTTTTTGGGATTTTTATTTGCAATTTTTCAGATGATGCCGCCAATTAAAGAACTTGGCAGTGTTAATAATAGAATTCAGGAAGCAAGTGCTGCAGCAGATAGAGTTTTTGAAATTATAGATATTGAACCTGAAATAAAAAATAAACCAAATGCATTAGAGTTAAATAGTTTTAAAGATGAAATAGTTTTTAAAAATATTTCTTTTAAATATGAAGATTCTGATGTTATAGTTTTGGATAATTTAAACTTTAGTGTTAAGCGCGGAGAAATTGTTGCTCTTGTTGGTCCAAGCGGCGGCGGCAAATCTACTCTTGCAGATTTAATCCCAAGATTTTATGATCCAACCGATGGACAAATTATTATCGATGGAAATAACATTAAAGATGTTACAATCGAATCTCTGCGGGCTAAAATGGGAATTGTAACGCAGGAAACTTTTTTGTTCAATACTAACATTGCGGAAAATATCGCTTATGGTTTAACAGATTATCCAATGGAAAAAATTATTGAAGCCGCTAAAACTGCTAACGCTCATAATTTTATTAGCGAAATGCCGCTAGGCTATAAAACTATGATTGGCGAACGCGGTGTAAAACTTTCCGGTGGACAAAGACAAAGATTAACAATTGCACGTGCACTTTTAAAAAATCCCGAGATAATGATTTTTGACGAAGCAACATCAGCATTGGATAATGAATCTGAAATCCTTGTTCAGGAAGCTATCGAACGATTAATGTTAAACAGAACTACAATTGTAATTGCACATCGTTTAAGTACAATAAGAAATGCAACAAATATTCTGGTGCTGAATAAAGGGCGAATAACTCAGCAGGGCACACACGATAAATTAATTGGAGATGAAAAAGGGCTTTACAAAAAGCTTTACGAAATGCAGTTTAGGGATAACGATGTCTGATAGCAAATCAAGAAATCTGAAAATAATTGATTCAGCTATTTTTGTATTTATAATTATTTTTTTATTAAGTCTTAGCAACTCAATTTTTGTTAACCAATTAGGGTATTATGGCGCATTAATTCTTATTCTAATAAAAGCATCAATTAAAAAAGAAAATCAGTTTAGTAAAACTGGATTAGAGTTTGCGCTTGCGTGGTATATATTAGCTGAAATTTTATCCACAATATTATCTGCACAACACGCTGCATCTTTACATAATCTGTTGAAGCATGTACTTTTAATTCCGATAATTTATATTACCATTGCATCCATAAAAGATTTTAAACGTGCAAAGACATTTTTTAAAATTTACATCGGCGGAACATTAGTTACTGTTTTAATTTATCTTTATTTCTCTTTTCAATTTTATCTAAAAGACCTCTACGGTGCTACAGAATCAGGTCCATCTATTTTTCAATATCCTATAACAGCAAGCGAAATACTTAGCTTTACAGTAATTTTTCTTTTTGCATTCCTTATAAATGAAAAAACAACATTAAAAAATAAATTATTACTGTTACTCGGCTTTTCACTTTCCCTTTTAGCTTTATTCTCAACTTATAAAAGAACAGGTTGGATGGGCGCAGCTTTTGGAATTTTAATTATTCTGATAATGAAAAAACAATGGAAAATATTAGCAGCCGGTGCCGCTTTAATTGTCGTTTTTTTCTTCACTCAAAAAAACATAAGCGAAGTAAATGTTTATTCGCTAAATCCTGATTCAACAAGTTTAAAACTAAATTCAACGATAGCAACGGATGGAAAAGCTTATGATATTTTTCCATTAAAAAATAAGTTAATAGTTTCAGATTATGATGCCGGACTTACCGTTATTAAAAACGATTCCATAGCAAATAAAATAAAGTTGCCATCTGCCGTAATTGGTTTTTATCATTGGAAAGATGACTTTTATTTAGCATTTTTAATGGATACAAGATATATTCTTATAAAAAACAATTCAGGATTATTAACACAAAAGGGTGAACTATATTCACCTGGTCTAACTCTTTCACAAACTTTTGCTAATGGATATTTTTATGTTCTTGATAGTGACAGCGGCTTAACTGTTTTTAAAAATCCGGAAGATATTAATCTAAAGTATTGTGCTAAACAATTTGCAAATTATAATGCTGTTTTTGCTGATACATCTTTTATAATCTTTTCACAATCTCAAAAAGGATTTGTAGTTTACCCCTTAATAGATGGACTTCCTGTTGATAATTTAATATTTAAAGATTCAACTTCGATTTCATTTTTATATTACTCATCTGCTTTTGCTTTTACAGAAAAAGAAAATGGTCTAAATATTTATAGTGTTAATAGAGATGGGTTTAACTTAGTACAAAATATTCCTAATCTTAAAAATCTATTTAAGATTTATCAAAACAACGGAAAATATTATGCGTTAAATAGTGATGGTGAGCTATATATTTTAGAACTGAATATTAATCTGCAATTTGATGTAACAGCAAAAATAAATATTGGCTACACTCCCAAATCAATCAGCATTGATGATAACTACTTTTATATAACACATTTAGAAACAAAGCAAAGCAGGCTGCTCGGCGTGGTTGATCCAAATCATCCATCCAATGCAAACAGATTTGCATTCTGGAGGGCGGGCATAAAGATATTTAAAGACTATCCAATTTTTGGGGTGGGCGATATTGATCTTGCTGATTATTACAGACAATACAAAAGACCTTTTGATAAAGAAATTCAAGGGCACTTACACAATAATTTCTTTCACGTTTTGGCAACGCTTGGTTTGTTTGGGTTGCTTGCTGTTCTATATTTGTTTTATAAAGTAATAAAGATTGATATCAATATTTATAAAACGATTAAGGATAAACCATTTGTTTCTTCTTATGCACTGGGAGCTCTTGCAGCATTCTGCGGATTTATTGTTTCCGGTTTAACAGAGTTAAATTTTTGGGATCACGAAATAACCACTTTAATTTGGTTTACATTCGGATTGAATATTGCTTTCTTCAAATTGACCAGACCGGATTCAAAAACTAATTAAAGAAAAATCTTACACCTACGCCGCCATTAACAGTAAAATCAGTTGATGGAATTATATCAAGCAGCGGTGCAATCTCCAGAAAAACATCAACAGGTGCATCTCTTGGAATCCAGGCAAGTCCGACATCAAATCTAAAACCTAACCTTGAATCTCCGCTTTCTATTAATCTTAACCTTGCGCCCGGACCATAGTATAGAGAAATATTTTCTGAAGTATTAAAAATATTTTTTACGTGAAATAAATAATCAGCGTGTAAATGTAGTCTGCTGTATTTCCTGAGAGAATAACCCAAACCAAAATCAAAAGCTGTGCTGCTTGTAGTCCAGTATTTTGCACTAATTCCTGTTGGCTCGCCTAAAATTATCCCCAAACCAAATCCGTTTGATTGTGCAAAAGCTGCACCTGAGAATATTGTTACAAGTAAAAGTATCTTGGCTAAATCATTTTTCATTACTATTCCTATTCTTTATTTAAAATTCGAGCAAAGATAGGGATTGACCTAAAAGAATGAAATGCAAAGACTTGGAATAGAAATGCCATTAATTAATTTTTAATCAGTGCCTAACCTTACGCAGAGTTTGAAACCCCCAAGGTTTCAAATAAAATGTTCGACTAAAATCACTATTTTAGAAGTTAGAATCTTAAAATCTTGGAGGTTTTCCTCGTGCTTATTTATTGTTAATTAGTTACATATTCAATTAAAAAGTAAAGTAAAAAATTATTATGAGTGAAAATATCAGTTCAGAAGTTTATTCTAAAGCTAAAGAGTTTTCAACAAAACTTAATTCCTCTAATGAAGTTGCAATTATTCTTGCTGCCGGACATGGAAAAAGAATTAAATCTCAAACCTCAAAAATGCTTCATAAAATTTGGGAGATCCCTACAGTTGAACGTGTTTATAATGCATGCAAACTCGGGATTGAAAACATTAACACGGTAACAGTAGTTGGAATAAAAGCACTTGATGTGATGGATGTTATTGGTAAACGTGAATCTAACAAATTTGCATTCCAGGAAAAACAAAACGGAACAGGGCACGCAGTTCAAATCGGATTGAAAGAAATTGAAAATGATTTTAAAGATGGAGTTGTTTATGTGCTGCCCGGCGATATGGGATTGCTTGATGAAGCTTCAATGAAAAAGTTTAGAGATGATTTTATCTCTTCCGGAAAAGATATGATGGTACTTACAGGAGTTTATGATGGTAATCCGATGGAAAACTCTTACGGGAGAATTATCAGAACAAAAGAGGGCAATGGAGATGGAAATGTTATTCGGATTATGGAGTTCAAAGATATCTTAGCGTTGACTGATAGCAAACCTTATGAATTAGCTTACCGAAACAAAACCTATTCTTATACAAAGCAAGAACTGATAGATATTAAGGAATTTAACTCAGGTGTTTACGCGTTTGATTTCAAAAAGCTAATTGAGTTGATAAACAAGATTTCAAGCAATAATGCACAGAATGAAATTTACATAACAGATTTGATTGAATTGTTTAATCAAAAAGGATATTCAGTTGGAGCTGTAAGACCAAATGAACATTATGTTGTAATGGGTTTTAATGATAAATCTGTTCTTAAAGATATGGAAGCAATAGCCAGGCGCAACATTTATGAAAAATTAAAAAATATTATACAGATTGATGATCCGGATGATTTTTTTATACACGATACTGTTGTTAATGAATTAATAGAGATGGATAAAAACGGAGTTCCGTTGGATATTAAAATTGGCAAAGGCGCTTATATTGGTAAAGGAGTAAAACTAAACTACAATGTTGAGATTGGAAGAGCAGCATACATAAACGGAAATGTTGTCTTTGGAAAGAATATCATTATTTGGCGGATTGTACATCTCTCAACTTTTCCGAATCAGACTTTAACTATTGAAGATAAGGTAAAAATACTTTGGGGTGATATAATAAAAGGCAACATCGTCATTGGTGAAAACTCAACAATCGAATCAAGTGTTAACATGACAGGTAGTGATGAGTTTCCTTTAAGAATTGGAAGAAATGTTTTGATAAAAGGATCAAGTTATCTGTTTGGTTCTGTTGTGGATGATAATGTTATAATTGAGCACAGTGTGTTGATAAAGAAAAAAATCAAAGCAGAAAAAGATAAAAATGGAAATGTTAAAGCCATTAGGTTTTATATTCCGGAAACAGAAGGTAAAGATTTGTTGAGTGAAGTTTAGATAAATTTAAAACTAAAAAAGCTCTTCAAGTGAAGAGCTTTTTTATAAATCATAAAATCATCAAACTATTTGGCTGCAGTTACTTTATTAAAGTGCTTTGTTAATTTTGATTTTTTTCTGGCTGCGGTGTTTTTGTGTAATCTGCCTTTTGAGGTTCCTTTATCCAAAATGGATATAGCTTCTTTATATAGTACTTCAAGTTCTTCTTTTTTATCTGTAGCTAGCGTTTTTTTAATTACAGTTTTAATTTTAGAGTCAGTCATTTTATTAACTGCTTTTCTTCTTTCAGAGGATCTAATTCTTTTCTTTGCCGATTTATGATGAGCCATTTACAAAAAACCTTATAATTAGTTAAAAAATGTGAGCCAAATATAGGTAATGCCTCGTTTGATGTCAAACTTAGCTTTAGTAACTTTGCCCACCAAATATTATGAAAATGACTGAAAATCGCACTATTTATGCTTAAGCTTAATGAGATATATTATTCTGTTCAGGGTGAAAGCACAGCAGCAGGTCTTCCGTGCGTGTTTGTTCGCTTAACATATTGCAACTTACGTTGTACTTATTGCGACACAGAATATGCTTTTTACGATGGTAAGGATATGGAAATTTTAGAAGTGATTTCTGAAATTAAAAAATATGAGTGTAAACTTGTAGAAATAACAGGCGGTGAACCATTAGTCCAAATGGATGAGTGTTTAGATTTGATGAAACAGCTTTGTGATGAGGGATTTGATGTTTTAATTGAAACAGGTGGAAGTCTTTCTATAAAAGATATCGACCCAAGAGTAAAAGTTATAATGGATCTTAAATGTCCATCAAGCGGAATGGAAAAGAAAAATCTTTATAAAAACATTGATTACTTAAAACCAGTTGATGAAATCAAGTTTGTTATCGGCAGCAGGGAAGATTTTGAGTGGTCAAAAGAAATAATCACAAAATATTCATTGGAGCAAAAGTGTGAAATACTTTTCTCCGTCGTCTTTGGAAAACTTGAACCTGTTCAATTAGTTAATTGGATTTTAGAAGACAAATTAAATGTCAGATTTCAACTTCAGATGCACAAATATATTTGGCATCCTGAAACAAAGGGTGTTTAGGCCGTTTAGCGAGATTGATTTTAAAATATAATTTGTCACTTCGACCCTGCCTTTGACGGCAAGCAGGCGAAGGGAGAAGTCTTTTCCCACATCAAGATTTCTCACGCTCCCGATAAATCGAGATCGTTCGAAATGACATTCAAAGAATAAAAGGATAAACTAAATAAATATGAAAATTGCTAAAGAATTTAGATGGGAAATGGGACACAGACTTCCCGAACATTTTGGTTTATGCAAAAACATTCATGGGCATTCATACAAAATGATTGTAGAATTTGAAGGTGAACTTGATAAAAACCAAATGGTGATTGATTATTACGATGTAGAAAAAATAATTAATCCTGTGATAGAAAAGCTTGATCATTCATTTATGGTAACAAATGATGATATCATTGTTCTTGAATTTTTGGAGAAGATGAATTCAAAGAAAGTTGTTGTGGGTTTTAATTCAACTGCGGAAAATATTTGTAATTATCTTTTGTCTGAAATAAAAAAGTGTTCATTGCCATCAAATATCTCCTCGGTAAAAGTTAGGGTTTACGAAACCCAGTATGATTATGCAGAAGAAACAGCGAGACTTAATTGAGAGGCAAGAAGTTTTATTCCAAGGATAAATTTAAAGGCAAATCAGGCAGCCAGTTTAAGGGCAAACCATTTGCTGCCGATAAACGCAAAGTAACGCATCAAAACTATTCCCGATTTAAACTTTTTATAGAATATGAAGGCACAAGATATTCCGGATGGCAAAAACAGGAAAATGCGAAAACAATCCAAGGCTCAATTCATAAAGCTGCGGTAGATGTCTTTGGCGATTCATTCATAGATATACAGGGTTCAGGAAGAACAGACAGCGGAGTACATGCTCTTTGCCAGGTAGCGCACTTTGATGTGAAGACTGTTTTAGCTCCGGAAATTATTAGATTAAAATTAAATGATAATCTTCCGCATGACATTACGATTTTAGAAGTTGAAAAGACTAATCAAAATTTTCACGCACGGCATGATGCAACCTCAAGAAGTTATGTTTATCAGATTTCAAGAAGACGAACAGCTTTTGGTAAAAACTTTGTCTGGTGGATAAAAGACAAACTTGATTTTAATAAAATGGAATCAGCTTCAAAATTATTTTTAGGGATGAACAATTATTCTTCTTTCTCTGATGATGATCCAACTGAAAAATCCACTAAAGTTTTAATTGATGACATACAGTTAAAAGAAGAAGGTGATTTAATTCTTATCAGGATAATTGGATCTCACTTTATCTGGAAAATGGTGAGAAGAATTGTTGGAATATTAGCCGAGGTTGGTCGTGGAAGAAAATCTGAAAAAGATATTTTGTTTTACTTAAATACTAAAACAAATGAACCTGCAAAATTTACTGCGCCGCCATCAGGATTATTTTTAGAAAAAGTAACTTACAAAGGGGAATCAATTCCCCAAGAACTTACTTCACTAATTAAAATTTAGAAGATTGAAAGGCAGATTAGTACACCAAATTTAAATGTCATTCCCGTGAAAACGGGAATCCAAAGAACTAAGGACATGAGATTCCCACTTTCGTGGGAATGACAATATGGTTGAAGTACTTTTCTCACCCAATCATTTTTTTTAGTTTATTGATTTCATCTCTCAGATTAGCTGCCTTTTCAAATTCAAGATCTTTCGCGGCATTGTGCATTTCAACTGTTAACTGTTCAACCAAATCCTCTTTTTGTTCTTTATCCATATACTTCAGAATCGGCTCAGCAACTTTTGAAAAACCATAACTCTCTTTATCATCTTTCTTTCTAATATCTGCGATAGAAGTTGAAGACATAATATCTTCCATCGATTTATAAATTGTTGCAGGCACAATTCCGTTTTGCTCATTGTATTCCTGCTGAAGTTTGCGTCTTCTATTTGTTTCAGTAATAGTTTTTCGCATAGATTCAGTGATCTTATCAGCATACATAATTACTTTTCCGTTTACATTACGCGCAGTTCGACCGGCAGTTTGCATCAACGATCGTTCACTTCGTAAAAATCCTTCTTTGTCTGCATCGATAATTGCAACGAGAGAAACTTCCGGCAAATCTAAACCTTCTCTCAAAAGATTTACTCCAACTAAAACATCAAACTCGCCAAGACGTAAATCTCTAAGTATTTCTACACGCTCAAGAGAATCAATATCGCTATGAATGTATCTTACTTTTATTCCAATCTTATCAAGATAGTCAGAAAGATCTTCCGCCATTTTTTTTGTTAACGTGGTAACAAGAGTTCTTTCCTTGAGTGCGGTTTTATTTCTTATCTCAGCAATTAAATCATCAATCTGTCCTTTTATCGGACGAACTTCAATTTCAGGATCGAGCAGACCGGTAGGACGAATAATTTGTTCAACAACAACTCCGCCGCACAATTCTAATTCGTAATCAGCAGGAGTGGCGCTTACAAAAATTACTTGATTTAACATTCCCATAAATTCTTCATATTTCATTGGACGATTATCAAGCGCAGATGGAAGTCGAAAACCATAATCAACAAGAGTTTGTTTGCGGCTTCTATCACCAAGATACATTCCGCGAATTTGTGGAATTGTTACGTGTGATTCATCAATTATCAAAAGAAAATCATCTGGAAAGTAATCAAATAAATTTGAAGGACGTGAATTTGGTTCGCGCAAATCCATGTGGCGGGAATAGTTTTCAATTCCAGAACAATAGCCAATCTCTTTCATCATTTCGATATCAAACTTTGTCCTCTGTTCAAGACGCTGTGACTCTAAATATTTTTCTTCTTTACGAAGAAGATCCAATTGTTCAGTTAGCTCTTGTTCGATATTATAAATTGCTTTTTGCATTTTACCGCGATCAGTAACAAAATATTTTGCCGGATAAATAGGGACAGATTCAACTTCGCGAATTACTTTTCCGGTTACCGCATTAATGATTGAAATCTTTTCAACATCATTATCCCAAAACTCTACACGTATCGCTTCTTCATCCTGATGAGCGGGAATAATTTCAACAACATCTCCGCGTGCGCGAAAAGTACCACGATTAAACTCAACATCATTCCTTGAGTAATAAATCTCAACCAGCTCTCTCAGAAATTTTTTGCGGTCAAGTTTCTCACCTTTTTTAATAAAGATTATTTGTTTCGCATACTCATCGGGTGCACCGATACCATAAATACAGCTAACGCTTGCAATAACTATAACATCTTTTCTTCCTTCGATTAAAGAAGTAGTAGCTTTCAAACGCAAGCGGTCAATTTCTTCATTAACAGAAAAATCTTTTTCTATAAAAACATCGCGGGAAACTACATACGCCTCTGGTTGATAATAATCATAGTAGCTTATAAAAAATTCAACAGCATTATTTGGAAAGAACGCTTTAAACTCCGAGTAAAGCTGTGCTGCAAGCGTTTTATTATGTGAGATTATTAAAGTCGGTTTTTGGGTTTGCTGAATAACATTTGAAATTGTAAATGTTTTTCCGCTACCGGTAACACCAAGCAGAGTTTGAAATTTATCTCCTCGATTGACACACTCGACAAGTTGTTTAATTGCTTCAGGCTGATCACCCGAGGGTTTGTAATTTGAGAAGAGTTCAAAATCTTTCATACACCTAATTATTCTATCTCAACTTCGTGTGTGTGAAAACTATTTCCACTTAAATGGCCTTTAAGGATTACTACTTCAGCTTTCTCAAATCCGTTTGGAAGAGTTACGTGTCCGTTTACCATCATGATTTTTCCGTTTTTATCCGCTGCGTAAAAAACAATATCTTCACCTTGTTGTGTTACTCCGCGATCAACAATCAACTGCACACGGATTTCTTTAACAGCGGTGTTGTTTGGATCAAAATCATCGAATGATCCGAGTCCGCTTTTAGCAAAGTAGAATTTGTATATAATAAATACGACCAATATTAATAATAAAGGCAGGATAAGTTTTTGTAATATCTTCATTTCTTTTCTTTGTTGTTATTAAATTATGGGCAAAGTTAATGAAATTTGTTTTTACTATTCAATACAAATTAAGGATACCGGGCAATGAATGATAAAAAAACGTGGATAATTATTTCAGCAGTTTCTGGATTTACAGCTGTAGCAATTGGCGCATTTGGTGCACATGGATTGCGGGAAAAACTTACTGTGGAAATGTTGGAGATTTATAAAACAGGAGTTTTATATCATCTCATTCATTCCGTTGTTTTGCTTACATTATCTTTAAATACATTGATAAAAGCTAAACTGCCATCAATATTTTTTTTACTCGGAATAATATTATTTTCGTTCTCACTTTACATCTACTCAACATCAGGAATAAGAACATTTGCAATGATTACACCCATTGGCGGTTTTTGTTTTTTAGTTGGATGGTTGTTGATTATTCATGGAGCGGTAAAAATAAACAAGTAATCAGTAAAAGTAATTTCGAATATTCTGCCATTCCGAACCTGCCTTTATCGAGCCTGTTGCCTAACTCGAATAAGTCATTTCGAAGTCCGCCGCGGTGGATTCGACTGAGAAATCTTATAAATTTTAGCGTAAAAGATTTCTCCCTCCGCCTGCCTGCCGGCAAAGGCAGGGTCGAAATGACAAGTACAACACTTATGAAACCGACTCTTTATCGGCAGGCAGGCGAAGAAAGAAATTATTTGGAAAGGTTTATTTAATTGCTCTCAGTTTAAAATAAACTTCTTCAGGCGAGAAAATACCTGAAAAAAATCTTTCATAAATAACCGGTTCGATGTTAATGAAGAAATCCATCCATTTAAGAATAGAAAAATGTGACGTTATAAATTTCTTTTCCAGCACTTCAAACTGTGCACCTGTTTCATAATTTGTTCTATGATTCAATTTCCATTTTTCATAAAATTTTAGTTTACGGTTTGCGATATATTCATAATTATCAAACGTACGAATTGAAAATGGAATTTTATGATCCGGATCACCGAAATATTTCGTGTTTAGAAAAAATGGAGCGTAAACAATCATAACTCCATTTGGTTCTAAAATTCTGTAAAGCTCGGTAATTGTTTTGTTGAAGTTATCGATATGCTCAAGCACGTGTGAAGCATAAATCTCATTAAAATGATTATCCGGAAAAGGATAAGGAAATTTATTTATATCGTGCATCTGATTTCCGCCGTAATCCACAATATCAAGGTTGACATATCCGTCCTTCAAATCTTTACCGCAGCCTAAATTTAGTTTTCTCATTTTTACTCTTTAATATTTTATAGGCAAATTTATAACATCTAAGCAAATAATTTAGATCTAAAATAAAAAAGCGGCACTAAAAGTACCGCTTAGTTTAAAACATATTATTAATTATTGGATATTAATCAACAATTTCAATTAGTGCACTTGCAACAGTTTTGTCTCTGTCATTAAGTAAAAATACTCTGTAAAAACCTGGATCTTCAAATTTCATATCGCTCTCATCATTCTTTGCAAAGAAAATATATTTCATATCCGGCTCTACCACGTAATCAAAGTTCTTGTAGTACTCAAACTTTTTTGTGCGTGGATTGTAAAGATCAAACTGAATTTTGCAATCTTCAAGCTCAAGTGCATAATCGCATTTAACCATAACAGTTAAATATCCGGTTGTAAATCTATCGCTTACTCCGACTTCACCGTTTTTACCATACTTTTCACAAAAGTAAAGAACGGGTTCATTTTGAGCAAGGATACTTTGGCTTATCCCAAGAACAAGGGAAAATAGAAACGCAAAAAGTAAGAACGATTTTTTCATTTAGGACTCCTTTGTGATTGATTTGGTTACAATAACATAAATAATTATGCCAGTAATTAGATGTAAATAAGTAAAAGTTTTAATCGTTTTAGAAATAAAATTCTCCTACCGAAATTCTTGATGAGACAAATGTTTTCTAATGGTAAAATTCAGAATTCCATCTATACTTTTCAATCAGGCAAATGCAGTATTTTGTTAAACGTAAGTTGTATCTTTAATTATTAAAAAAAAAGACTTTGTGATTTATTTTTGTTTCAGCTTAACAAATATTATGATTATTAATTAAGTAAACGCAGGTAGGATTTTCCCATTTGAAAAGTAAAAATAACCTAAACTTATCGCATTGTTGCTTTGATCTGGATGGAACTTTAGTTGATTCCAATAAAACAATATATGAGTCAACCTCTTTTACTCTAAACAAACTCAACATTAACTTTAATATAGATGAAGAATTATTTGCAGCTAAAATTGGGCAGCATTTTAATGATATTTTTAATGCATTTAATATTGATGTTCGAAGTTTTGATGAGTTTATAAATATCTACAAAGCAAACTATTTTGAACAAATGCATTACTCAACTCTTTATGATGGAGTTGAAGAAACATTAGCAGCACTAAAAGATAAAAACATAAAAATTTCTCTGCTCACTACTAAAGTGCAAGACCAAGCAGATAAGATTTTAGAATATTTTAATCTAGCAAAGTATTTTGATCTTGTTATGGGAAGACGCGATGGCATTGCACATAAACCATCACCAGAACCGCTGCAAATAATTTGTAAGGATTTAAGTATCAATTTAAAAAACACTCTTATGGTTGGCGATACTGAAATGGATATCCAATGCGGAAAAAATGCAGGCAGTTTTACGTGTGGAGTAATATACGGCTACAGAACTAAAGAACTTTTAGAATTAGAAAATCCTGATTTTATTGTTGAGAGAATTGAAGAGATTTTGGGATTTGTTTGATTTTAATTTTGGGAAATACGTCTAAAATAATTTCTCCCCCCTAAGAAAAGGGGGGAGAAAAAAAGTGGATTAAACTAAGCTACAGTTATTTTCTTTTCAGCGTAAACATCCTGAATAAGATTTAATAATTTAACACCTTCAGCCATCGGGCGCTGGAATGCTTTACGTCCGGAAATCAATCCCATTCCGCCTGCACGCTTGTTGATAACAGCAGTTCTTGCAGCTTCAGCAAAATCATTATCGCCGGAAGCTCCGCCGCTGTTTATCAATCCTGCACGACCCATATAATTATTAATAACTTGGTAACGTGTTAAATCAATTGGATGATCGGTTGATAAATCAGTGTAAACTTTTTTATGAGTTTTACCATATCCTTTTAATGAATTATATCCGCCGTTATTTTCAGGAAGCTTTTGCTTTATAATATCCGCTTCAATAGTAACACCTAGATGATTTGCTTGTCCTGATAAATCAGCAGAAACATGATAATCTTTATCAGATTTAAAAGCTGGATTTCTTAAATAGCACCATAAAACTGTAGCCATTCCAAGCTCGTGTGCATATTGAAAAGATTCACTTACTTCAATTATCTGTCTCGCACTTTCTTCTGATCCGAAATAGATAGTTGCTCCAACAGCAGCCGCACCCATATCATAAGCTTGTTCAACACTTGCAAACATTATTTGATCAAACTTGTTTGGATAGGTTAGAAGTTCGTTGTGGTTAATCTTTACAATGTAAGGTATTTTATGTGCATATTTTCTTGCAGTCATTCCAAGCACACCAAGTGTAGAAGCAACAGCGTTACATCCGCCTTCGATTGCAAGTTTTACGATATTTTCAGGATCAAAATAAACTGGGTTTGGTGCAAAAGATGCGCCCGCACTGTGTTCAATTCCCTGATCAACAGGAAGAATTGAAACATAGCCTGTTCCGGCTAATCGTCCTGTTTGAAAAATCCATTCAAGATTTTTTAATACGTTTATGCTTCTATCAGTTTGTGCAAAGATTCTATCAACAAAATCTGGACCAGGTAGGTGCAATTGTTCTTTTGGAAATTTTGCTTTGTACGATAAAAGGGAATCAGCATCTTTACCCAATAATTCTTTTATTTTATTTAACATTATAGCTCCGATTATTAAATGATTTATATTAATTGTTCATGTTTACAATGCTAAAATAGCGTAAGCAGGAAAGTAATTCAATTAAATTTAGATTTGGGATTAACTATTAGGTTTAAAAAAGAAAAACCCGGTTATTCCGGGTTTTAATTCTTAAATATGATGACTTTTTCTTAGTTCATCACCAGATTATCTAATCCTGCAATTTTGATTTCTTCAACCTTAATTTTTGCAACGCCTCTTTTAACCATTCCGAGTTCAAGAGCTGCTGCTTTAGAAAGATCAAGATCTCTTCCACTTATGTAAGGACCTCTATCATTTATCCTGATAACCACGGATTTGTTGTTTCTGGGATTAGTAATCTTTAATAATGTGCCAAATTTTAGTGATTTATGAGCTGCTGTAAATGACATCTGATCATAAACTTCTCCATTTGCGGTTAATCTACCATGAAAACCGGGACCATACCATGATGCTTTCATGTTTCCCTTATCCACAAACTCAACCAAAGAACGATCAGCAGTTACAACTGCTTCTTCTACTGAACCTGAATCTTCAGTTACAACCGGTTCAGTTATTTTATCTTCGTTTACTATTACAGTAAAACCAACCAGCGCAACTAAAACAAGAACAAAAAATACCTTTACTAATGATCTCAATAAGACCTCTTTTTTATTAAACATATCGGATTGCTGACACAAATTTAATCCGAGCCTTTGGACGATCCAACAGAATATTTGTCCCCAAGGTCCCGTATCACACAGCCCCAATCATCCGACTTATTTAGTATTAAAGTCGGATTTAGTATATTTTAACAACTTGATCTTGGTTTTCCATCAATGAACAATAAAAATTAGTTAAAGACTTTGGCACTTTTATTTTTTAAGTTTGTATAAGGCTCTAAAATCGGAGAAAAATATGAGATCGATTCAGAAAAGAGGAATAATTTTCCTAATTGCAGTTTTTATTACATCATTTTTTGTTGGAGGCTCAACTCAAATGCTGCTGTCTGATGAAAATGATAACTTCTATCTTTCAAACTACACAACGTTTGCGCCGGGAGATGTGG
This sequence comes from uncultured Ignavibacteriaceae bacterium, assembly GCA_963704275.1. Classification (GTDB taxonomy): domain Bacteria; phylum Bacteroidota; class Ignavibacteria; order Ignavibacteriales; family Ignavibacteriaceae; genus IGN3. The sequence continues at coordinate 257,865 of CAVPHP010000011.1, forward strand.
CGAAGCTAAATCTTTACTCATACTCTCAGAGTTCAAAGAAGTTTTCGATGAAACTTTTAAAGATCGATGATCCGGTTAGATTTTTCTCCTTGCTTGATCAAAACAGCAACCGCTATGCGTTTGATGTTTGGGGAAAAGATAAAGAGCTTTTACTAAAACATACTAGACTTGTAAAAGAATGGGAGTTCAAACTTACCACAAATAATTATAACAATGGCGAAGTTAAAATCGGGAAGATAGATGAACCGGGAATTTACATCGTTCAGGCAATACGAAAAGATAAAGTTGGATACTGTGCAATTATAGTAACTAATTATGCGATGGTTTATAAAAACAATCAAAAAGAAATTTTGGCTTTTATTGCAGATGCTAAAACTGGCGAGTTTGTTAAAAAGGCAAGATTTGATTTTTATCAGAACGGAAAAATGCTCGATTCAAAAATTTCTGACAAAGAGGGGTTGCTCTTTGCCAGTTTGTCAGATATTAAAGGTATGGAAAACAGTAACATCCAGCTTTACGGTTATTCCGGTGATGAAATAATTTTAAGTGATCCATATTTTTATTTTAATCGTAATCAGAATGAATATCTAACCGCATACGTTTACACTCAGCAGCCTGTTTACAGACCCGGACAGGAAGTAAACTTTAAAGCAATCTTTAGAAACAAAAAGGGGAATGAAATTTTAAATGTTCCAAATGCAAAAATTGGAATCTCAGTTAAATCTCCAAAGAACAAAGAAGTTTATTCCGGTGAAGCAGAAACAAATGAGTTCGGTTCACTTTCCGCAAGTTTTGTTTTAGATCCTGAAGCCGATCTTGGGGTTTATTCAATCTATCTTACCAAAGATGGACAAAGTTACTATGGTTCCTTTTCGGTTGAAGAGTACAAAAAACCCGAGTACAAAGTAAACGTTACAACTGATAAACCTCAGTATGCAGCAGGAGATAAGATTGCTGTCACAGTTTCTGCTGATTATTATTTTGGCTCGCCGGTTAAAAATGCAACTGTGCAGGTTAATATTTACAAACAAACTTACTGGCGCCCGTGGTGGTATTTTAGCGAGTGGAGCTGGTTTTATAAAGGTTTTAGAAATGAAAGATACTTCGGCGGGCAGCAGGAAATGATTCATCAGGAATCCGGAGTTTTAAATGAAAATGGCAAGTTTGAGTTTAGTTATAAAGTTGAATCGGATAAAAATTACGATTATCAGTATATAATTTCTGCGGAAGTTACTGATGCATCTCGCAGAGCGATTTCTGGTTCTGCAAGAGCATTTGTAACACGCGGCTCTTTTACGATTTCAACTTCGCCGGATAAATGGTTTTTTCAGCTTGGTAAAGATGTAAAGCTAAAAGTAAATGCATCAGATTTTTCCGATAAGCCTGTGCAAACAGATTTTAGAGTTATTATTAATTATCCCGATGATCCTAAAAGTATGCGAATGAAATCGATGAGCGATACACTATTCTCAAAAACTAATGCTGCCGGCTCAGCGGTTGTTACATTTAATCCAAAGAAAGATGTAACCGGATATTTTAATTATCGCGTAATTGCCTTTGATGAAAAGGAACGAGAAATAGAAGCCTCAAGTTCGTTCTATGTTGGGGATTATAATAACTACTATTATCAAAGAACAAACGCCGGATTGGAAATTATAACGGATAAAGATTCGTATGAAAAAGGTGATTCGTTAATAGCGTACGTTTTTCTGCCGGATAATAATCAGGAATTACTGCTTACTTATGAAACAGATAGAATTTTATCTTACAAAAAATTAAAACCTGAAAACAATAGTTTTGAAATCCGTGAAAAGCTTACGGAAAAGTTCTCGCCAAGCTTTAATATTTCAATAAGTTTTATAAAAGATAGAATGCTTCATCAAACCACAAAGCTTGTGGGAGTTCTAGCAGTAGATAAGTTTTTAAGTATCTCACTCACACCATCCAAAGAAACATATAAACCTGGCGAACAAGCTAATTATGAAATTGTTGTTAAAGATTTTCTCGGCAACCCTGTAAAAAACACAGAGGTAAGTTTTGGGATTATTGATGAAAGCATTTACGCAATTAAAGAAGATGAAACTCAGCCGATAGAAACCTTTTTCTATTCTCCGCAATATTCTTATATGCCGACCTACAATTCATTGCAATCAGCTTATTTTAGTTCTTCAAGTCGTGATGCAACTTATATTGACAAAAATTATTTCTCATACAAAGAAGATAATACCAAACATAAAGGTAAACTTTATGGAAAGATTACAATTGAGAAGGAAGAATTAATTCCGGATGGTTTGTTTGTGATTTTAACCGGTGAAAGAAATTACTACACAGCAAAAGTAGATTCGCTGGGTAATTACAAGATTGAAAATGTTGCTGCCGGAAAATATCAATTGTTTATTTCTGCCGGAATGGGCGGGATGTTGTTAATTGATGATGTTAAAGTTGATGGTGAAAACAAATACAATTTCACTATTAAGGAAAATCAAAAAGAAAAACTGGAAGAAATGATGGTGCGTGGAATTGGGGGTAATCAACGAGGTGATGTTGTATTTGAAAGCGCTGAACTTGATGCGAGTGGAATGGATAGTCGTAATATGGCAGCACCAAATGTTATGGCAGATGGCTTGATGATGAAAAAGGAATCAAAAGATAAAGCGGCTTATGTACAGGCAGATGTTCGCACAAACTTTGTAGATGCTTTAATTTGGAAAGCACATGTTGTTACTGATGCGAATGGAAAGGCGAATGTTGAGTTTAAGATTCCGGATAACTTAACAACCTGGCGTACAACTGTTCGCGGTATTACAAAGCAAACTGATGTTGGGCAAAAAGTAAACAAGTTTTTCAGCAGAAAAGATTTACTTGTGCGAATGGAAACTCCGCGTTTCTTTAGGCAGGATGATGAAGTTGTGATTTCTACAAACGTGCACAATTATCTTTCATCAGCAAAGACAACAAAAATTGAATTTAGTTCTGATAAACTAAAACTGATAGGTTCGAAGATTAATTCAAAAGGATATGAGAACAGCAGTTTTAAATCAAAGAAAATTTATGAAGTTGAAATACCCGCAAACTCTGAATTAAGAATTGACTGGAAAATTAAAGTTGATTATCCAACAGGAGATGCAACTTTAAAAGCATCAGCATTAACAAATGAAGAATCTGATGCAATGGAAGTTAAAGTTCAAATAATTCCAAACGGAGTTAAGGTAATTGAACCTTTGGTTGCAGATTATTCAAATGAAAATTTAAACGAATATCTTGAATTTGTAATCCCAAAAGATGTTGATCTGCGAAGTGCAAATTTTTCATTTACACTAAATCCATCTTTAGCAGGAACAATATTAAAATCTCTCGATGATCTTGCCGGCTATCCTTACGGATGTGTTGAGCAGACAATGAGTAGATTTTTACCAACAATAATTGTTGCAAATACATTTAAGTCAATTAATGCTCCATTAAAATCACAAACGATTGAAGAGCTTCCAAAATATGTTGAAGCGGGATTAAAACGCCTTTACGATTTTCAACATTCTGATGGCGGCTGGGGCTGGTGGACAAATGATCAAACTCATCCATATATGACTGCTTATGTAATTTATGGAATGAGTTTAGCTCGCGAAGCCGGTTACGATATTAATGAAAATGTTTATTACAACGGTATTAACAATCTTAAAAATCAAATTACAAATGCTAAACCGGATGCGGATGAAACAACTTTGGCTTATATGCTTTACTCGCTTAGCACTGCATTAAAAAATCAAAATTACGATAAGAAAAATTACATTGAGATAATTAATATTCTGCTTCGTAAAGATTTAAATTCTTATCCGCTTTCTTTAATTGCAATAACATTAAATAATATGGGCGAAACTCAAAAAGCAAAAGATGTTGTTGCAAAGTTGAAGAAACAGGTTAATGAAGAAAAATCATTTGCATTTTGGGGTGGAGAAGAATGGCATTACAGATGGCAGAATGATAATGTGCAGGGAACAGCTTTTGCTGTTAAGGCTTTGCTAAATGTTGATGGAAATTCCGATTTGATTGGGAAAGCGATAAACTGGCTGATGAAAAAGAAACAGGGCTATTCGTGGCGATCAACTCAGGAAACTTCTGTCGTGTTGTTTGCATTAACTGATTATTTAAAAATCACAAAAGAACTTGATCCAAATTATTCTGTTAAAGTATTTCTCAACGGATCCGAAGTTGCACAAAAGGATTTTGATAAATCTGATATTTATAAAGAAGCACAAACTTTCAAGTTTGCAAACACTGATTTGAAAATAGGTAAGAATGTTATCCGAATTGAAAAATCCGGTAATGGTAAATTGTATTTCTCGGGCATTAACGAATTCTTTACAGAAAATCTTTCTGATATAAAACGCGATAATGGGTTTAAGATTCGCAGAGAATATTATGTGCTTGAAACCGGAGAGAAAGACGGACGCATTATTTATTACAAGAAAAAATTTGATGGAACTGTAACAAGCGGACAGGATATTTTTGTAAAAACTTTTGTGGAATCTAAATCCGATAATCTTGATTACTTTATTCTGGAAGATATGCTTCCTTCAGGTTTTGAGATCGTAAAAGATATGGATAAATATTTTATCGATGGTGAAAACAATTATCAAACTTACTATGATTACTATTATGATTATATGCCGTGGCGCTGGCACTATGCAGATCGTGAATACCGTGATGAAAAAGTTGCATTCTTTGTAACAAGCTGCCAGAATAAAATGGAATTTTCATACATCATTAAAGCACAAATTCCCGGCGAGTATAAAATTATGCCTGCACAAGGTTATTTAATGTACTATCCTGAGTTAAATGGTTTTAGTGATGTAGTGAATATTAAAGTTAATGATTTGAAGTAAGAACTTAGTGTTCTCAGTGAAAATTAACTTCGTGTCCTTTGTGGTTAAGTGCTTTAACCACAGAGAGCACGAAGGAGACACAAAGTTCTCAAAGTTTATTTTAAAAGAATCATCTTCTTTGTTTCAACAAATTCTCCTGCTTGAAGCCTGTAAAAGTAAATTCCTGAACTTAATTGTACACCCACCTGTCCGGTTGGCAGGTTGCTAATTGTAAATTGTGCATTGTACGATCCAGCTGATTTTTCCTCATTAACAAGAGTTGCAACTTCTCTTCCAAGTAAATCATAAACTTTAAGTGTTACAAATTGCGTACCTGCCTGTCCGGTAGGCAGGCTGCTTATTGCATACTGAATGCTTGTGCTTGGATTAAATGGGTTTGGGTAATTTTGCTCTAACAAAAATTCTTTTGGTTGAGTAAAATTATTTTCTTCATCTTCAATAAAAGTTACACCGCCGTTGGTGGTTTTTAAAATCGTACCATTATCACCTACCGCCCAACCCATAAGACGATTAGAAAAGTGAATAGCACACAAATTAGAGAATGAATTCGTTTCTAGTAAATTCCAATTCTCACCGTAATCAAATGATTTTATTATTGTCCCATTTGATCCAACTATCACAACAGTGTTACTGTCAATAAAGTCCACGTCCTTTAAATCATTTAAGGTTATATTATTTTTTTGAATCCAATCACTACCGCCATTTGTTGTTTTTATAATTATTCCATTATTACTAATTGCCAACCCAATACTATTATAAAAGTCAATATCACTTATAAAGTAGTTAATACCTGTGGGTTGGTTTTGCCAATTTTGACCCCCATCAGTTGTTTTATAGATATTAGTGGAATTACCAGAAATATATCCAACATTTTCATCTATAAATTTTATACTTGTTAGGTCTTCAGATAAGCCAAACGAAATATCAAACCAGGTCTGTCCACCATCAGTTGATTTATTAATTACTCCTAATTCACCAATAACATACGCTATCTCAAGATTTACAAAATCAGCCCTACTATAATTGTAGTTTCCCAAAACATTAATTTTTTCCCAGGTATTTCCACCATCAATAGTTTTAAATATAGATTTATTAGGGCCAACGATTAATCCATTGCTTGAATCACAAAATGAAATACATTTGAGATGCGCATCCTCGTAATAAGGAGATACATACCAGGATACACCACCATTTTGCGTATGATAAATTCTTCCCTCTAACGAGACAGCAATTCCTTCTAGCAAGTTTGTAAATGTAATATCTAACAAACTACTTTGATTACTTGTGCTTACCGCATGCCAGTTATTTCCACTATCGGTAGTACTATAAATTAGACCTTCATAACTAACCGTCCAACAGTTATTTGAATCAATAGAACAAACGGACAATAAATTATTAGTTGTTTGTAGCCCGGACTGAATCCATTGCTCTCCTCCATCTGTGGTTTTAAGAATCTCTCCATTTGTGCCTGCAATATAAACTCTTTCACTATCCAACATTGAAATACTATTGAACGTTTCTGTTGATGTGGTGTTTTGGTAATTCCAACTACTTCCTCCGTTAGTTGTCTTAAGTATTGTTCCATTTGATCCAACGATCCATCCAATTTTATCACTATAAAATTCAATATTTATTAAGGCTATTAGATTATTGTTTAACACTAAGAACCAATTATAACCCCCATCTGTTGTTTTCATTATTAATCCATTTGTTGAAATTGCATAACCAACAGATTCTGAAATGAAATTCATATCGATAAAATATCCAAGATTGTTAATGTCGAATTGATGATTGTCCCAAGTTATTCCACCATCTGAAGTTTTTCGCAAACTGTTGCCACCAGATTCAAGTATCCAGCCCAAATTTGAATTAATAAAATCAACAGCTATTAGCACTACATGTTCTCCAGAATTTTGGATTTCCCAATTCATTCCGCCATCTGTTGTTCTAAATACTTTTTCTCCGACGACCCAACCCGTATCAGGATTGGCAAATATCATATCCTCTATATTAGAATTATAACCCAGACAACTGACGGACCAACCCTTTCCACCATTGGTAGTTTTAATGATATTGCTGGGGTAACCAGAAGTAATGAAACCGGTATCTGAATCAAAAAAGTAAACATTTGAATACAGTCTGTATTCACCTCCCGATTGGATATACCACTGTGCATTTAATTGAAATGAAATTGTTAAAAGGAAAGCGAAAACTAACCCGATCTTTTTCATAAAAAACCCCTTTATAAAAAGAGTTAAAAAATATCTGCTTCAAAAAAGCTAAAATAATATTGAATTGTCAAGTGGACTGGTTTCTTATTTCAGAGAAATGATTTTTTGATCTTGGTATTACTAAACAATTGTGAAATAATTTTTATTCTTAAAAACAATTATATCCACTCGGAATGCTGTTTTATTGTATGGAACATTTTTTGACCTTTAACTTTTTCAGGGAAGTGATATTAGCCATTTCAACTTAGCTTCTATCAAATTTTGCACATACAGAAAGTAATATTTTTAATGATTTCCGATTCAAGCCGACCACATATTGCCATTGTTGGAAGAAGAAATGTTGGCAAATCTTTGCTTGTAAATTCTTTGCTCGATCAAAATGTCTCAACAGTTTCTGATACTGCCGGAACAACAAAAGATGCAATTACAACTAAGTATGAACTCTTGCCTTACGGTCCTGTTGTTATTGTTGATACAGCAGGCATTGATGATGAAGGTGAACTTGGAAAGCAGCGAATTACAGAAACTATAAAAATTTTATCATCTTCAGATTTTGCATTGGTTGTGCTTGATGCCCGCGAAACGATGCAAAGTAAAGAACTTGAGCTGTTTGCTTATCTTGATAAACTTCAAATCAATTACATAGTTGTTGTAAATAAAATTGAGTTTGGTGTTAATCCCGAATTGCTGAAAGAACTTAAAGAACTACGGATGACGCACTTTGAAGTATCGTGCAAAGAAAAAGCCGGCATCGATGAACTAAAACGAAGAATGATAAGACTGCTACCGCAGGATGATGAACCGCCGCTTATTAATGATATTGTTTCTGTTGGCGATGTTGTGGTTATGGTTGTGCCGGTGGATCTAACTTTACCGCAAAGAAAATTAATCCTTTCGCAAGTTCATATCATTCGGGAAGCGCTTGATGAAAACGCAGTTGTAATCGTCTGCCGGGAAAAAGAACTCGTATCAACTTTAAATAATTTAAAATCATATCCTGATCTTGTAATTGTTGATAGTAATTCACTTTCGCAAATTGCTGATAGTATTCCGGAAAAAATAAATCTTACTACATTCTCGCTATTGATTGCGCGCCACAGAGGTGATTTACTGCTATTTATAAAAAGTTTACGTAAAATTGAAAATCTTAAAAATGGTGATAAAGTTTTAATTGCCGAAGTATGCGCGCATCACATTCAGGAAGATGGAATTGGAACAGTAAAAATTCCAAAGTGGCTGAAGAGTTATACAAAAAAAGATTTACAAATAGATGTTTATCATGGTACAGAACTGCCGGAAAATTTATCCTCTTACAAACTTATAGTTCATTGCGGCGGATGTTTATTAACTCATCGTGCAATGCAAACAAGAATTAACGAAGCAAAGCTTATGGATGTACCTCTTGTAACTTACGGAGTAATAACATCCCACATGCACGGCGCAATACCACGCGCACTTATTCCTTTTGAAGATGCATTTGCTGAATGGGAAAAAGTTAGGAATAAATAATTATTTCATTCAGCGATTATGAATTACAAAATTCTCTTTCTGTTTTTAATACTTTTCTATTATTCCATAAAAATCTTACTCACAAACATTTGAGTTTCAGGAACAAATAAGTCGCCGCAAATATTTGATTAATTTTTTCGAAGGGGTAGAGTGACCGAGAAACTTTTTAACATAGATTTTAATAAATTTCTCTCCCGATTAAAATCGGGATCGAGTAATGACGTTAATCAGTTTTACAAAAATAAAATTATCACTTTACCTCATCCCACAAACACTTTCCACTTTCCATTTTTCAATAAATAACTTCCCAAAAGCAAGAAAAGTTAATTGCTAATTACTATTTATTGACTTGAAATTTTTACTTAAAAGCGCTTTTTACTTTTACTAATCTGGCATTTTGCATGCACCACTGAAGTGACTATACGAAACACTTGAGGAAAAAAATGCACAAAAAAATATTTGAAAATTATCAACCGAATGACAGAAGCTCCTTAATTCCGCTTCTTCAGGACGTACAAAATATTTATGGTTATCTGCCCGAAAACGCCTTACGCGATGTTTCTGATTTTGTTAAAGTTCCGTTAAGCCGTGTTTATGGTGTGGCAACTTTTTATAATCAGTTCAGATTAATGCCGTTGGGTGAAAACATAATTCGTGTTTGCCGGGGTACAGCTTGCCACGTTAAGAATTCAGCAAATATGTTATTTGCTTTAGAATCAGAATTGGGAATATCTGCAGGGCAAACAACACGTGATAAAAGATTTACTCTTGAAGTTGTTAACTGTATCGGAGCATGTTCAATCGCTCCAGTAATTCTTGTTAACGATGATTATCACGGCAGAATTTCTGTAAAAGATATTCCAAAAATTTTGAAGAAATATCAAACTCCTAAAAAGACAGAGACTGCTGAGGCGAGCAAATGAAAGATTTTAATCAACTCTGCTGCGAAAAATGCTGGCATACAACAGATAAACCCTGCGAACATTTTATTCAATGCTGCACAGAAGGTCCGCTTTGTCATCACGATGATAATTGCGAGCATGAAATTGCTTCACTTCGCAAACGTTTAAAATATGAAGAACACGATAAACCAATTATCATAATTGGAATGGGAACTTGCGGACTTGCATCAGGTGCTGCAAAAGTAAAAGAAACAATAGAAGCTGAACTTAAGAAGTTGAATATAGAAGCAATTGTTGAAGGAACCGGTTGTATAGGCTATTGCGCTGTTGAGCCAATTGTAGATATTAAACTTCCGGGCAAAGACAGAATATCTTACCAGGAAATAATGTACAAAGATGTTCCAAGACTTATTCAGACAACCATTGTTGAGAAAAAAATCTTTAAAGAAAAACTTCTTGGCAGTCATAGCAAATCAAATGGTGTAATAAGTTTAAAAGAAATTCCATTCTTTGAACATCAGCAAAAAACTGTACTTGTAAATTGCGGTGTTGTTAATCCTGTTTCAATAGATGCATATCTTGCCAATGGCGGCTTTAAAGCTTTTGATAAAGTTTTAAGATTGATGAAACCTGAAGAAGTTGTAAAAGAAGTTTTAGATTCAGGTTTAAGAGGACGCGGCGGCGGTGGATTTCCAACCGGAAAGAAATGGGAACTCGCACTTAAACAGCAATCAGATCAAAAATATTTAATATGCAACGCCGATGAAGGTGATCCCGGTGCATTTATGGATAGATCACTTTTGGAAAGTGATCCTTACAGAGTAATTGAAGGAATGATGATTGCTGCTTATGCTATCGGCGCAAGTGTGGCATACATCTACTGCCGTGCAGAATATCCATTAGCAATTTCAAGATTACAAAATACAATCAGTAAATGCGAAGAGTACGGAATTCTTGGCGATAATATTCTTAACAGCGGATTTTCACTTCACATAAAAATTAAAAAAGGTGCAGGCGCATTTGTTTGCGGTGAAGAAACTGCACTAATCGGTTCGATTGAAGGTAAACGCGGGATGCCGAAACCTCGTCCGCCGTATCCGAGTATCTCCGGATTATTCGGCAAACCAACCGTGATAAATAATGTTGAAACTTATGCAAACGTTCCACCATTAGTAATGATGGGTGCACAAAAATTTGCTTCAATTGGAACTGCAAAATCTAAAGGCACAAAAGTTTTTGCGTTAAGTGGAAATGTAAAGAACACCGGATTAGTAGAAGTTCCGATGGGAACAACTTTACGCGATATTATATTTAAAATTGGCGGCGGAATTCCTGATAAAAAAGAATTTAAAGCTGTACAAATCGGCGGACCATCAGGCGGATGTTTACCTGAAAGTGTGCTTGATACTCCTGTTGATTATGAATCTCTAAAAGAAGTTGGCGCAATGATGGGCTCCGGCGGATTTGTTGTGATGGATGAAGAAACCTGCATGATTGATGTTGCGAAATTCTTTTTGACATTTATACAGGAAGAAAGCTGCGGTAAATGCGTTCCGTGCCGTGAAGGAACAAAACGAATGTTAGAGATTATCGAACGCATTCCAAAACGTTACGGCACTGATGGAAACAAACTTGATCAATTGCAGAGATTTAAAGGAATGATACACTTACAAAGATTGGCTGATGTAATTAAAGACACATCTCTTTGCGGATTGGGTCAATCGGCGCCAAATCCTGTTTTGGCGGGATTAAGATATTTCCGCCATGAGTACGAAGAACATTTATATGATAGAAAATGTTCAGCCGGTGTGTGCAAGGAATTGTTGACCTTTACAATCGATAATGAAATTTGTACAGGCTGTGGATTGTGTGTAAAGAAATGCCCTGCAGATGCAATTGTTGGTGAAAAAGGACAAGCACATTACATATTGGATAACAAATGTGTTAAATGCGGAATGTGTTACGAAGTCTGTCGTTTTGAAGCGATCAGCATTAATTAGTTCTTAAAAATTTGTCATTTCGATTCCGATTTATCGGGAGAGAAATCTGATACTTGTGTTGATACAGATTTCTCAGTCGAAGACCTGTCTGCCGACAGGCAGGCTCCTTCGAAATGACACAAAGAAAATAAAATTGAATTTCGGAGAAAAAAATGGTTCAGTTAACAATAAATAATATAAAAGTAAACGCAGAAGAGGGAATGACAATTCTTGATGCTGCTAAATCTGTTGGAATATCAATCCCAACACTTTGCCACTTAAAAGATTTAGATCCAACCGGAGCGTGCAGAATTTGCGCTGTGGAAGTTGAAGGCTTTAGAGGTTTAACACCTTCTTGCGCTTATCCTGTTAGCGAAGGATTGGTTGTCGCAACAGATTCGCCACGAGTGCGTAGAGCAAGAAAAACAATTGTAGAACTTCTAGTAGAGAATCATCCGCAGGATTGTTTGATATGCGTGCGCAATAAAAATTGCGAGCTTCAAGATTTATCCGAACAATATGGAGTTCGCGAACACCGCTATGTTGGAGAAACAAAATCGCACGCTATAGATATTTCAAGCGCATCAATGGAACGCGATCCTGCAAAATGTATTCTTTGTGGAAGATGCGTTCGTGTTTGCCACGAAATTCAAAAAGTTGGCGCAATAGATTTTACAAAACGCGGATTTACTTCAATCGTTACAACACCTTATAATAAAGGCTTAAACGTAAGTGATTGTATTTTATGCGGACAGTGTATTCTTGTTTGTCCAACTGCTGCGCTAAGAGAAAAAAGTTCGGTTAAAGAAGTTGCAAATGCAATTTACGACAGAAAAAAATATTGTATTGTCCAGGTTGCTCCTGCGGTTCGTGCTTCACTTGGTGAAGAATACAATATGCCTCTCGGTACAGATGTAACCGGTTTACTTGTTACGGGGTTAAGAAGACTAGGTTTTAAGAAAGTATTCGATACAAATTTTGCAGCCGATCTTACAATTATGGAAGAAGCAACGGAGTTAATTCATCGTGTACAAAACGGCGGAAGTTTACCAATGTTTACAAGCTGTTGCCCTGGCTGGGTTAAATATGTAGAGATGAACAGACCAGAAGTATTGGATCACGTTTCAACTTGTAAATCTCCGCACGAAATGGAAGGTGCAGTTCTTAAAACTTATTACGCAAAGAAAATGGGAATTGATCCCAATGATATTTATGTTGTTTCAATTATGCCTTGTACGGTTAAAAAATATGAATCAAATCGTGCAGAGCTTTCAGAACAATCTATGCCGGATGTTGATGCTGTATTAACAACCAGAGAGCTTGTAAGATTTTTTAAGATCTCGGGAATTGATTTTAATGATCTTCCTGAAAGTGAATTTGATAATCCGCTTGGCGAATCAACAGGTGCCGCTGCAATATTTGGAACAAGCGGTGGAGTAATGGAAGCTGCTTTGCGTACAGCTTATTTTAAAATGACTGGGACAGATATTGAGCATGTTGAGTTTGAAGAAGTACGCGGAATGGCTGGAGTTAAAGAAGCAACAATAAAAATCGGTGAGCTTGATGTGAATGTTGCAGTTGTAAATGGAATTGGAAATGTTGACCCGATACTTGATCAGGTACAGAACGGAACTTCCAAACATCATTTTATAGAAGTAATGGCTTGTCCCGGTGGATGTATAAACGGCGGCGGTCAGCCGATTCATCAGAAACCGGAAAAAGTTATGAAACGTATCAAAGTCTTGTACAAGATTGATGAGAATGCCAAGACAAGGAGATCACACGAAAATGAATCTGTAAAAACTTTATATACAGAATTTTTTGGTGAGCCGAATTCACATAAGGCACATGAAATTCTTCATACAGAATATTTTGATAAGAAAAAGATGTTTAAAAATTAGAAATAAGAATGTCATTCCGAACGAAGTGAGGAATCTGTTTAATTAACTTGTTCAGATTTCTCCCTACAGTCGAAATGACAAATTATGAAGACAATAGAATAAATATGAATCACGCAATAGTTACAACGATAAGCGATAGATGTAAAAGATGTTATTCTTGTATAAGAGAATGTCCTGCCTCTGCCATTAAAGTTATAGATGCCCAGGCAAAAGTAATCGAAGAAAGATGTATATCGTGCGGACACTGTGTAAAAGTATGCTCACAGAACGCAAAACAAATTTATTCAGAGATTGAAGCAACTTATGATTTGTTACAAATTGAAAAAGTTGTTGCGATCATTGCTCCTTCATTTGCTGCCTCTTTTCCAAATGAGTACAGTAAAGTTCCCACCGCCTTAAGGCAGCTTGGCTTTACCCAGGTAATTGAAACAGCTTTTGGCGCAGATTTAATTGCAAACGATTATATGAATGTAATTAAGGCTGAAAATGATAAAACAGTCATCAGTTCAGCATGTCCCGCTGTAGTTAGCTTTATCCAAAAGTATTATGTTAATTTAGTTCCAAATCTTGCCCAGGTTGTCTCTCCTATGATTGCACTGGGAAGATATCTAAAAAAAGATCTGGGTGAAGAAGTAAAAATTGTTTTTATCGGGCCTTGCGTTGCAAAAAAACATGAAGCACAGGATGATGATGTTGCAGGAGTAATTGATTCAGTTTTAACTTTTTCTGAACTGAAACAAATGTTTAATGAACAAAATATTATAGTTGATAAACTTGAAGAAAGTGAATTTGACGGACCACATGCAATGATGGGTAAAGCCTATCCGCTTGCCGGCGGATTACTAAAAACAACAGATGTTAATGATGATGTTCTTGAAAAAGATATAATTGTAGTTGAAGGAAAGAAAAATGTTTTAGAGATCATTGAAGAGATTTCAAACAATCATATCAATGCAAAGTTTACAGATATTTTATTTTGTGAAGGCTGTATCAGTGGTCCGGCTATAGATACAAAATTGAATTATTATGCACGTCGTGAAAAAATTATAGATTATATAGAAGAGAAAGTAAATAGTGTTGATAAAAGAGTTTGGAAGAGTAATCTTTATAACGCAAGAAAACTTAATCTGCATAGAAACTTTAATGTTGATAACCAAAGAAGACCTTATCCTACCGAAGAAAAAATTAAAGAAATTTTAGCTGAAACTAAAAAGTTTACTCCTAAAGATGAATTAAACTGCGGAGCCTGCGGTTATCCAACATGCAGAGAATATGCAGTTGCTATTGCAAAAGATATTGCTGAAAAAGAAATGTGTCTGCCTTATGTGCTTGATGAATTAAAATCTGCTTATGATAATTTAAGTAACACGGAAGAACAATTACGCGTGGCTGAAAAACTTGCATCGATAGGACAACTGGCAGCAGGTGTTGCACATGAGATTAATAATCCTTTGGGAACAATTCTTCTTTATGCCTCTATGTTAAAGAAAGATCTCGAGAAAATATTTCATGATGATCAAAGAACAGAAGATTTAGAACTGATTGTTGAAGAGGCAAATAGATGTAAAAATATCGTGGCAAATCTTTTAAATTTTGCTCGTCAAGGTAAGCTAAATTTGAAGGAGTTTGACTTAACAGAAACTCTGAGAGAAGTGCTAAAACCATTTACATTGAATCCATTATACAGGCAAATTGATTTTAAATATGACATTCTTCAAAACGATTATAAAGTAACAGGGGATGAAGAACAACTTAAGCAGGTATTTATTAACATAATAAAAAATGCCTGCGATGCAATAAACGAAAGTAATATCAAAGAATTAAAGATATTTGTTTCATCGGATGCACATAACTATAAGATCGAGGTATCGGATACAGGAAGTGGAATTCCAAAAGAGAATCAAGGTAAAGTATTTACTCCGTTTTTTACAACAAAAAATATTGGCACAGGTACAGGACTTGGTCTTGCAATTTCTTACGGCATTGTAGAAATGCACAAAGGAAACATTACATTTACAACTGAAATTGGTAAAGGCACAACATTCAAAGTTACACTGCCAAAAAACCAGATTCATCAAACAATAGAAGTTAATTAAGGAGCGATTATTAAATGGATGAAAAAAAGAAAATACTTTTAGTAGATGATGACATAGATTTACTTGAACAAAATAAAATGTTAATCGAATCAAAAGGTTACGAAGTAATTACAGCAAACAGCGGCAAGGAAGGATTTGAGGTATTTAAAAAATCAAAGCCTGATGCCTGTGTTGTTGATTTAATTATGGAAGAACACGATTCAGGTTTTATACTTTGTTATAAAATTAAAAGAGATGAACACGGAAAAAACATTCCCGTTTTTATTCTTACTTCTGCAACCTATGATACTGGATTCAAATTTGGTGCATCAACATCTGAAGAAAAAGAATGGATAAAAGCTGATGCGCTTATGAACAAACCTGTTGTTATAGATGAGTTTGTTCAGAAACTGGAAGCGTTTTTTGAGTTGAAGAAGAAATAATACATAGTTGTCACACTGAGTGTATTTTGAAAATTGAGTTTTGGATTTTTGAATGCCATTTCGAAGTCCGCCGCGTCGGATTCGACTGAGAAATCTTAATGAGTTAATAATCAGATTTCTCTCTGCGCCTGCCTGCCGGCAAAGGCAGGGTCGAAATGACAATAAACTCAATTTCTGAAGTTGGACCTAAAGGGCGTGGCAATTGAAAAATTAGAATTTAACTTGTCATTCCCGCAAAGGCGGGAATCTACAACTTGTACATCGTTGAATCCGGGTCTCCCAAGGGGATGCCTTTGGCAAAGCCCAGAATGACAAAAATAGAAATAATGAACAACTACAAACCAAAAGTTCTAATTGTTGATGACGAAAAGGGTCTTCGCATTGGTGTGCAGCGTCTGTTAACCGGCGAAGGCTACGAAGTTACAGCTGCGGAAAATGGAACGGACGGAATAAAACTTGGAACTGAAACTGAATTTGATCTTGCTGTTATAGATTTAAAGATGCCTGATGTTGATGGCATTGAAGTTCTGAAAAAAATAAAACAAAAATATCCCAACACAGTTTGTTTTATTGCAACAGCATTTGCAAGCTATGAAACAGCAGTTGAGGCTACAAGGCTTGGTGCACACAGTTACATACTAAAACCATTTTCACCCGAAGAACTTTTATCAAATCTAAAAGACGGCTACGAAAGAAGATTAGTAAATCTTGAAGCAGAAAAATGGAAAAAAGAACGCGAAGACAGACTGCTTGAAGTAGCTTTTGAAAAAACAAGAATGAATACTATAGTAAATTCAATTACAGATGGTGTTCTTGTTGTAAATAAAGATGGACTTGCTGTTCTTTATAATCCTGCAGTGTTAAGATTTTTAGATCTTCCGGGAATTGCTGTAGAAGAATTCATACTTGATAAACTTCACCCGGGGATAAAAAATCTTTTTAATAAATTTATTAATGAACAAACTACTGAGCAAAAATCTTACACTACTCAGATTGAATTAAAACCTAACAGAGAATTTTTTATTGAAGCTACGGCATCGCCAGTGCTTCATCCAGAGACTAATTTAGCCGGAGTAGTGATTGTATTTAAAGATATAACAGAGCTAAAGAGAATTGAATTAATAAAATCACAATTTGTTTCAATGGTATCACACGAACTTAAAGCACCCATTGCTGCGGTTTATGGTTTTTTAAAATTGTTTAATGATGATTCAATTACCTTAACTGCCGAGCAAAAAAAAGAATATGAAATTCGTTCGATGGTACGATTGGACGGTTTGCTCAAAATGGTAAATGATCTTTTAGATATTTCTAGAATAGAACTAAAAAGCGTGCATCGCGAAATAAAAAAAGTTTGTTTGCACGAAGTTATCTCCTCCATACTTGAGCTTTTTCAAATTGATATTAATAAAAAAAGTTTGCAGGTTATTTTTGATAAAGATGAATCCGCACACTGCA
This sequence comes from uncultured Ignavibacteriaceae bacterium, assembly GCA_963704275.1. Lineage (GTDB taxonomy): Bacteria > Bacteroidota > Ignavibacteria > Ignavibacteriales > Ignavibacteriaceae > IGN3. The sequence continues at coordinate 275,243 of CAVPHP010000011.1, forward strand.
TAAATGTTGATGCTGACGAAATTACAAGATTGTTTACAAATCTTATAAGTAATGCTATAAAGTATAATCGTGAGCAGGGAACAATTACAATTAAACTTTCTATGTCTGATGACTATCTCCTTACTACAATTAAGGACAGCGGAATTGGTTTAAAACCCGAAGAGAAACAAAAACTTTTTACTGAATTTTTCCGTGCAAAAAATGAAAAAACAAAAAACATAAGCGGCACAGGTTTAGGACTTTCCATAGTTAAACGAATTGTTGATTCATACTCCGGAAAAATAGAAGTTGAATCAGACTATGGCGAGGGAACTTTGTTTAAAGTTTATCTACCCTCTAGTAATATGTCAGTTATCTAAGTCCGAACCAACGACAACAATAAATCGACGGTAAATATTCATAATAGTCAAATAATTTTATTTTTAGATTAGTTAGTGATGAAAAAGTATTTGGATTATTTTTAGAACAATATTTCAAATTAATTACTCGTCCTTTTTCAGGGGCTATTTTAAACTACATACAGGGAGAAAAATGAAGCGCATTTACAGTTTCTTGTTTATTGTGCTGTTTTCATTTTCGTTTATTATCTCAACACTTTTTGCTCAAGAAGAACAGCCTAATGGGTGGGTATGGAGTGTTGAGTTATATGTTGGTATCGAAGGAAATATACCTCAACCAAATAACTATACAATTCAATTAAATAATGTTGGTACGGTTTGGGCATCTGAAAATTTGAATGTTGATGATTATTTCATTAATTCAAACCTAAGCATTAATAATTCTAATTATCCATGGCCATTTATTAATTTACCATTTTTTTATTGGAGGGGATGGGATTGTGTTTATTCGCAGAACACAAATGTTCCACCAGTACCTGCACCCGTTTTCGGATATGGTTTATATAAAATATCAACAAATATAGAAAATAGTGCTTATTTTTATATTGATTATAGGGATACTAGGATTCCATACTCAAATTATCCACATGTTGGTGGTGATCCAATAGATTTTTGGTTAAAATACAATTATGACTCAAACACGTTTTCTTTCTCTGCCAGTCCTTCTGGTTCAACAAACAATTTCGTTCCGATCTCAAATGGGTCTTATTTAAAAATCTGGGAATTAAAATTACAGAACCCAACACCACAGGTAACATTAGAATTCCCTGAGTACTGGGCAAATTGTTTGGCAATAACAAATAATGGGAATAATCATCCAAGATTGACTTGGGGACCTTTCCCATCTTCAGCAATTACTGTAAATAATTATAAAATCTACAGAAAATATGGTAGTTCTCCTTGGGAAGCATTTGTTACTGTCTCTCCAGCTACCTTTGAATATGTCGATAACTCCGTAAGTTTAACTCCTCCAGGAGGATCGGCAGGCGTTAATGTGCAATACAAAGTAATAGCAATTTATAATCTAAATCAAATAACCCCAGCAACAAACATTGTTACAGTAAACATAATTGGACAAGAAATTGAAAAATTTAATCCCCAGAAGAATATAATAAATACTCGATCAAGCTCTCTGTTTCAGAATTATCCTAATCCGTTTAACCCTAGTACTCAAATAAAGTTTTCAATTAACCAAGGCAGTTTTGTGACATAAAAGATATATGATATACTAGGAAGAGAGATAATAACCCTTGTAAACGACAATAGACAACCAGGTGATTATAAGGTTAGTTTTGATGGTTCGGGATTTGCGGGTGGAATATATTTTTATAAAATTCAAACTGAAGATTTTAGTGTAATCAAAAAAATGATATTAATGAAATGATTAATTTTTTATTAGACATAAAGGGCTATCCAATGAAAACATATATTATGATAATATTGTTCTCAATCACTAGCTTTTCGCAAAATTATTGGGAACCAGTTGGAATGAACAATAAATCCATAGGTTTTATTACTGGTTACGATGGACAGCGGATTGCATCCCAGCTATATGGAGATTCGATATTTACTTCTACCGATTTTGGTGCTAATTGGGGATTTTTAAGTGAAATTGATACTAGCGATAAATTGATAAGTATTGCTAGTATAATATATCTGAATAGCAATGTTCTTTTAGCTTCCACTCGATTTGAAGGAAATGGTATCTATAAATCAACTGATGCTGGATTGTCTTGGAATCCAAAAGTTAATTCCTCAGATACTCACAATTTTAGCAGGATTATTTTTTACAATGATACACTTTTTGCGAGCAGTGATATAGGATTATTTAAATCACTGGACTTTGGAGAAAGTTGGTTTAGAATTAGTCAGGATTCAATATTTATTGATGATTTTGCAGTTTTATCTAGTAACATTATCCTGGCTGTAGAGTGGAATGATGCTTATAAATCTATCGATGGTGGGATACATTGGAATAAGTTAAATATCAAGTCTCCTCATCCATATTATAAAAAGATTAGTTTTTCTGCGGATTCCATATTATATATTGGAACAAATGGAGAAGGAGTTTACAAATCTATAGACTTTGGGGAAACTTGGGAGATAAATGTTCCTTCAACATATTTAGCTGTTGATGCAATTTCATTTAATTCAAGTGGCCATATATTAATTGGCGGAGAAATCAGTGGGTGCAACCTATCAACAAATAAAGGGGTTGACTGGATAAATTTAAACGCTGGTTTACCAAGTACTTTTATTAATAACATTTATTTTGATTATAGTAATTATGCTTTTTTGGGTTTATCAAATAATGGCATTTATAAAAGTTTTGCTCCCGTTACATCAGTCAAATTGGATATATCTAAATATCCTTCGTCATATGTTCTTTTTCAGAACTACCCCAATCCATTCAACCCAAGTACAATATTAATGTATTCTTTAAAGACAGATGCAAAAGTATTATTAAAAATATTCAACTTTCTGGGTGAAGAAGTAAGAACATTAGTTAATGAAATAAATCCAGCAGGCAATTATGAGGTGGAATTTAATGCAAGCCAATTACCAAGTGGTGTTTATATATGCACTATCCAGGCTGGTGAATTTGTTTCTTCAAAAAAGATGATCCTGCTCAAGTGAGCAAAAGTTTACAAATATTAATTATTAATTAGGCGATTATAAAAAATTGCCATTTGTCTTTAAAAATAAAACTATTTTTGGCTATGTAATAAATTTTAAACTAATTTTACCTGCAATTATTTCTAATTAATTAATTCACCTCATTCTGGGGCGTTTTTAACAACTTATAGCAAGGGGCTATTATGAAGCACTATTTCAATTTTGTATTTGCTGTGCTGATTTCAATTACATTTATTAGCACAAATCTTTTTGCTCAACCTGAGGGAATTTCGGTAGTCAAATCAACCAACGGCTACACGGTTAACTTTTCATTGCAGCAGTATGAGTTTTCTTCAATCAGTAAAGAAGGAAATGAATATGCTGAACTAAAGGTTCCGGGTTATGGTACAGAATCGGAAGTTGGAATGCCCGCACTGCCGCAAATCTCTTTTAATCTTTTTATTCCAAATGCTAATCAGAAACCAACTGTTAGTATTAATTCTATAAATAAATCAGAATTGATAATTGATAGAAAGATTTATCCAAAACAAAGGTATTGGAGCAGAGAATATTCTTTAAGCGATAGACCGTTTACAATTAATTCTGATTATTACAATTCTGATGGAATACCAAAATCAACTATAAATATTTCAGATCCATTTATTGTTGGCGGCGTAAGCGGCGTAATGGTTACTATTAATCCATTTGCATACAATCCAACTGAAAACAAATTAGAGATTACTGATGATGCTTCTTTTGAAATTAAAATTAATTCAAGTCAGGAATCAACATCTCTCAAATCACAAGCATATAATGAATTTCTAAAAAGCGTGCTTGTAAGTTATCAGCCAACAGAGGTTCTGCAATCAATGAGATATTTGATAATTACCGCTCCAACTTTTGAAGCAGGATTATCATCTTTTATTACACATAAATCTGCACAAGGTTTTACCGTAGATGTTTTTAATACAGGCACAACGGGAACAACAACCACGGCTATAAAATCTTTTATTCAAGCGAGATATGATAACGCTGCAACCAGACCGGAATTTGTTCTGCTTGTCGGCGATGTTCAGCACATTCCATCGTGGATTGGAAGCGGCGAAGGAAACCCAAATACAGATTTAAATTATGTGCAGCTTGCAGGCACAGATAAATTTGCTGATGCTTTTATCGGAAGATTTTCTGTTACAACAGCTCAGGAACTTCAGAACGCACTTACAAAATCCATTTATATGGAAAGCTACATTGCAACGCTTGCAAAGAAAAATATCTTTATGTCTTCAACAGATAATTATGCAATTACCGAAGGAACTCATAATTATGTTATCAATACACACTTTCAACCTGCGGGATGGCAGAACACAAAACTTTATACGGTAACTTATAATGCAACCACACAACAGTTGATTGATGCTTTAAATGCTAATCAGAGATTTGCAATTTATTCCGGACACGGTGCAGAAACTTATTGGGCTGATGGTCCGCAGCTTACACAATCACAGGTTAGATCATTAACTAATACAGTTATGTATCCATTTGTTTATTCTTTTGCTTGCATTACCGGATCATATCAAATAGCAGAGAGCTTTGGTGAAACATGGATACGCACAACAAACGGCGGATCAACTTTTTATGGTTCATCTGTAAACTCTTATTGGGATGAAGATGACATTCTTGAAAAAAGATTAATTGATGCAATGTTTTTGGAAGATTTAACCCGTGTTACACCAATGTTTGATAAAGCAAAGTTTGATCTTGCAACACATTACGGCGGAGTTACATCAACCGTTCTTCGTTATATGGAAATGTATAATTTGATGGGAGATCCTTCAATGCCTGTTGAACGTCAGATTCCTCCCGATACTACACCGCCGGATGCAATTACAGATTTAGCTGTTGGTGATGCTACTTCAAATTCATTGACATTAAACTGGACTGCTCCGTATGATTCAACTTTTGGCGGAGTTACATCTTATGATTTAAGATATTCAACTAATCCAATTACCAGTGAAGTTGATTTCAATAACGCATCACAAAAAATGTTTACCGGTGTTTCTGATACAGCAGGAACTCCAAGATCATTTACAATTGATGGACTAAACTTTAACACAACATATTACTTTGCAGCAAAAGCAATGGATATGTGGAATAACAAATCAGTTATGTCCAATGTGCCAACAGGTATAACACTTTTTGCACCATTAGCTTCGCTTAGTGTTGATTCAATGCATTGTGTTTCTATTCCTGATACAACTTTTACAGAAACCCTTGTGTTATCAAATACTTCCACTCAAAACTCTACACTGGATTATTCTGTTACTTTAACTAACAGTACATTTCCGGATAATGTTCAAGTTGTTTTAACCGGAGTTAATGACAAGTTTGAAGGAAAAACTGAGTACAAAAAAGATTTTCCAAAAGAAATAAACGGATATAGTTTTAAAGGAGCCGGCGGTCCGGATTTATTTGGATATAGATGGAAAGACAGCAATGAACCGAACGGTCCTGCTTATGTATGGACTGACATAGCAGCAAATTCAAATGCTGTAGTTGTAACATTTCCAAACGGAACTTTGGATGATGGATATACTAATGCAATACCAATAGGATTTGATTTTAAATTTTACGGAACCAATTATTCTAATTTTTATTTAAGTACCAATGGTTTCTTGAGTTTTACTGCACTTACTTCGGCGTATTATTCTAATGCAACAATTCCCGCCAGCGCAGTGCCAAATAATATCATCGCGCCTTTCTGGGATGATCTTGACGGCAGAACGCAGGGAACTGTTCACTATTTGCAGGAGGCTGATAAACTAACTATTCAGTTTACAAACTGGCAGAAATATTCCGGCACCGGATCACTTACATTTCAGCTTGTGTTAAGATCAAATGATAGAATAATGTTTTACTATAACAATATGAATGCTACGCTTACCAGCGCAACAGTTGGAATTGAAAATGCAGCAGGCACAGATGGACTTCAAGTTGCATACAATTCAACTTATCTTGCAAACAACTTAGCCGTGCAGCTTGCTGCTGATCCTGAATGGTTAACAATTAATAATTACAGCGGTACAATTTACAGCGGTAATTCTGTCAATGTTGGTTTGATGATCAATACAGATGGACTTGAGCTTGGTGATTACTCAATGGATATGGAAATATCAACAAACGATCCTGCACACACATTAATGGTTGTTCCAATTACGATGACAATTTCTAGTGAAGTTCCTGTTGAGCTTGTTGCCTTTACCGCAGAAATGGTTGATGGAAATGTTGTTCTTAATTGGAGTACCGCAACTGAGTTGAATAACTCTGGATTCCAAATTGAAAAACGTCAAAAGTCAGAAGTCAAAGGTCAAACGGAATTTAATAATGTTGGATTTATAAATGGTAAAGGTACAACGACAGAAAAAACATTCTATTCATTTAAAGATAAGAATGAAAAACCCGGTACTTTTTTATACAGATTAAAGCAAATAGATTTTGATGGAACATTCAGTTACAGCAACGTAGTAGAAGTTGAAGTGACCGGACCAAAAGATTTTGCTTTATATCAAAATTATCCAAATCCATTTAACCCAAGTACAACAATTAAGTTTGCGTTACCAGTTAAAACAAACTTAAGTTTAAATGTTTACAACACACTTGGTGAAAAAGTAGCAGAAATATTTAAGGGAGAAATGGAAGAAGGATATCACGAAATAATGTTTAATGCATCAGGACTTGCATCAGGAATATATTTCTACAAAATAGAAAGTGAAAATTATTCAGCAACAAAGAAAATGTTGTTAATGAAGTGATCTAATCACTTCATTATAAAATCCCTTTGGGAATGTTGATGAAGTAATTTTTTTGTCACACTGAGCTTGTCGAAATGTGAACATCTTTAATTAAAGGCACGAGAGATCGTGCCTTTTTTGTTAGTACATATTATTAAAATATCTAGTAAAAATAGTATTCTCCTTTCATTCAATTCTCATTTATCATCATTTTATATTTAGCAAAAGCTAATAAACAGCATATCTTATTTGAGAAGAAAAACTTCTTAGGTTTAAGAAAATCTCGATAAAAAAATGCTTTATCCTTACCCTAATTAAATTAAAATAATTATTTGCTGTAAAGTAGTATGGCACTTAACATGTTAATAAACCGCAAAGTATTAAAACTTAATTAACTACATATTCCATTAATTTATCTTTAGGGGATAAACACATGGCTAAAATCGCAATCATAGACGACGATCCGGATATTGTTGATGCCAGCAGCTTGGTATTAACTTCAAAAGGTTACGACGTTATCACCGCTTCAAATCCAGATGATGGATATAAAATCGTTATGGAGCAAAATCCTGATTTAATCATTCTTGATGTAATGATGAATGAACCCGATGACGGATTTTTTCTTGCTCAAAAATTCCGCAAAATGAATGTGGACACACCAATTATAATGTACACATCGGTTTCAAAATCATTAGGAATGGAATTTGGCCCAAGCGAAATGGTTCCTGTTGATGATTTTGTTGAAAAACCAATTTCACCGGAAACACTTGTGGACAAAGTAGAAAAACTTTTAACAATTCATTTTAAGGAGTAGAGTAAATGCTTGTTGTAGAAAAAAATGCTCTCTCCGAAGAGATAGAGAGCTACGTACTAAAATACGGTAAAGACAGATCATCTCTAATGCCGGTGCTTCAGGCTATACAAAAAAAACATAGTTATGTTAGTGATTTTGCACAGCAGGAAGTTGCACGATTGCTTGATATACATCCTGTTGAAGTTTTTAGCGTTATATCTTTTTATTCCTTTCTTCATTCAAAACCTACTGGTAGGAATATTGTAAGATTGTGCCAGACAATATCGTGCGATATGGCTAACAAAAATAAAGTTGTTGAAGCTGTTGAAAGAGAACTTGGAATTAAGTTCGGCGAAACAACGAAAGATAACCGCATAACTTTAGAATTTACAAACTGTGTTGGTATGTGTGATCAAGGTCCAGCAATGATAGTTAACGATCGTGTTTACACAAAACTCGATCCCGAAAATGCAGTTAACATTCTTAACGAAATTAAGTAGGGATGATAAATGAAAACTGAAACAAAAATTATAAATACAAAAGCGGAGCGTACTGGTCCGGTTCTTTTCTCCAATTACAAAAGAGGAGAAGGAATTAAAAAAGCATTAAAACAAAAAAGAGAAGACATTCTTTTTGAATTAAAAGATTCAAGTTTAAAAGGTAGAGGCGGCGCAGGATTTCCTACTTCCACAAAATGGATGTTAACAGCCGCTGCAAAAGCTGATAAAAAATTTATTGTTTGCAATGCCGATGAAGGCGAGCCGGGTACATTTAAAGACAGAGTTCTTTTGATGGAATATCCTGAACTTGTTTTTGATGGTATGGTTATCGGCGGTTATACCGTCGGTGCAAAAGTTGGTATTGTTTATTTACGTGCTGAGTATGAATACATGCTTGAGCAGTTGGAAAATTATTTATCTAATATGAGAGAAGATAATCTGCTGGGAGAAGGAATTCTTGGAACGGATTTTTCGTATGATATCTCAATCCGACTTGGCTCAGGTGCCTATGTTTGCGGTGAAGAAACAGCATTAATAGAATCACTTGAAGGACATAGAGGCGAGCCGCGTAATCGTCCGCCATTTCCTGTAAACACAGGTTATCTGGGTTATCCAACTTCTGTAAATAATGTTGAAACACTTGCAGCAGTTCCACATATAATAACAAAAGGCGGTGCATGGTTTAAGAAATTTGGTACAGATAAATCAACAGGATCAAAATTATTTTCGGTTTCCGGTGATTGTGAAAAACCAGGAGTGTATGAATTGCCTTGGGGAATAGCTGTAAACGAATTACTTGATTTGGTTGGTGCAAGAAATACTAAAGCTGTACAAATTGGCGGCGCATCAGGAATTTGTATTCCTAAATCACAGTTCGATCGCAAGTTTGCTTATGAAGATATTCCAACAGGCGGCTCGGTAATTATTTTTAATGAATCAAGAGATATGCTGCATGTTCTAAAAAACTTTATGGAATTTTTTGTTGAAGAATCCTGCGGGCAATGTACACCATGCAGAATAGGAAATGTAAAACTGCTTGAAGGAATTGAAATGATTGAAAGCGGCAAGTTTACTTTCAAATATATTAACACTTTAAAAGAACTTGGTAAATCGATGCAAGTTGCATCAAAATGCGGATTGGGACAATCAAGCCCTAATGCATTTATTTCGATTCTGGAAAATTTCAAAGATGAAATCTTTCACACAAAAGGAAATAATGGATTTAACGGAAAGGCAGGTAAGTGATGAAAGACAAATCAAGAACACCAATGTCTCAACAGGCTTTAACTGTTGAAAAACCAACCATTGAAGATGGAATCGGAAGTAAAGTAACTGTTGAAATAAATGAAAAGAAAGTAAGTGTTCCGTTTGGAACAACAATTCTTGAAGCATGCAAAGAAAATCAAATTCACGTTCCAACACTTTGTCATCATCCTGATCTTTGTATTGCAGGCATCTGCCGTGTTTGTGTTGTTGAAGTTGAAGGAATGAGAACTCTTCAAACGGCTTGTTCATTTCCAATTACAAATTCAATAAAAATAAAAACATCAAGCACAATGGTTCGCAAGGCAAGAAGACATATAATTGATCTATTACTTAGTGAACACTACGGTGAATGTTATTCTTGCGTAAGAAATAATAATTGCGAGCTTCAAACTCTTGCAAAAGAATATGGAGTTGATTCATACACATTTGGACATGTTGAAAAACCTGTTTTCGAAAGGGATCTTTCATCCTATTCTGTTATACGTGATATGAATAAATGCGTTAACTGCCGCAGATGTGTTAGAACTTGTATCGATCTACAGGAAGTAGGAGTGTTAGAAGCAATCGGTCGTGGAGATAAAACACACATTGGTACATTTTTAGAAAAACCCTTAGCTGATGTTGTTTGTATAAACTGTGGACAGTGCATCAATCGATGCCCAACAGGAGCATTAAAAGCTAACGATCCTTCTGATGTAATTTGGAATGCAATTGATGATCCAACAAAGCATGTGGTGATTCAAACTGCTCCATCTCCGCGTGCTGCAATCGGCGAGGTGTTTGGATTAGAACCCGGAAAATCTTTTACAGGAGAAATGAACACCGCATTGCGAAGAATAGGTTTTGATGTAGTGTTTGATACAAACTTTACTGCAGATCTTACAATCATGGAAGAGGGAACAGAATTAATTTTAAGACTTTACAAAGCATTGGTTAAAAAAGAACAAGTTGCAATTCCGCAATTTACATCCTGCTCACCAGGCTGGGTAAAATATCTTGAACATTTTTATCCCGAATACATTGATAATTTAAGTTCTGCAAAATCACCACAGCAAATGTTCGGTGCGCTTATCAAAACATTTTATGCACAGAAAAAAGGTATTGATCCAAAAGACATAGTATCGGTTGCGGTTATGCCATGCTCAGCTAAAAAGTTTGAATGTAATAGGCCGGAAATGGATGACTCAGGTTATAAAGATGTTGATTTTGGATTAACTACTCGTGAACTAGGACAGATGATAAAAGAAGCTGGAATATATTTGCCCGAGATGCCAAAATCACATTTTGATGATCCATTTGGTGAAGCATCCGGTGCTGGGTTAATATTTGGTGCAACAGGCGGCGTTATGGAAGCAGCTTTAAGAACGGTAATTGAATTAGTAACCGGAAAAAAAGTTGAAGATGTTTTTGCTAATGCAGATATAATTCCTTTGCGCGGTTTTGAAGGAATAAAATATGCTGAACTTCCGATAACAGAAGTTGGACCTGTTCCAAAATTATTAGCGCATCTTGTACCGGATTGGAACTGGTTAAAAGGCGCAACATTAAAAGTAGCAGTTGCACACGGGACAGCAAACGCCAAAAAAATTATGGATGATATAAAAGCCGGCGGTAAATTCAGCGAATGTCATTTCATAGAGTTTATGGCTTGTCCCGGCGGATGTATCGGCGGCGGCGGTCAGCCGATCCCAACAACAGAAGAAATAAGAAAGATGCGTGCAAAAGCTATTTATGATGAAGATAATTCTTTACCTCTAAGAAAATCTCATGAGAATAGACACGTTGCTGAAATATATGATATGTTTTTAACTGATGGACCTTGCGGACATATTTCTCATAAACTTCTTCACACACATTATGTGAAGAGAGGGAAATATATAGCTTAACTTTGTATATTTAAACCGGGCAGAATAAAAGTATAATTATTGAATTCTGCCTGGTTTTATTTTTAAACAAAAGCAAAACAATGTTTGATCTAATTCCTGCTTGGGCAAAGCATTACGAAGAATTCTGGTTAACCATACGAAAAAGAAATCTTTGGTTTATAAAATTACGTTATACTGCCGTTGTAATGCTTCTCTTCTTTATAATATTTCCTAAATACTTTTTAGAAATTACCTTTAGTGATAAACAACAAACAGCGTTGTTAATAATTACTTTTTCAATTCTACTCTATAATATTGCTTTTCATTTCATAAGACAGTTTCTAAAACACGATGCGAATAAATTTAATCCGCTGCATTTGTCAATTCTTCAAATGATTTTTGATTTGATAGCACTTATTCTTCTCATTTACTTTACCGGAAGTGTTGAATCACCTTTACTTTTATTTTTTGTAATACACATGATTGTTGGGAGTTTAATTTTACCGGGATTTGTTATTTATACTTTTGCTGTAGTTATTGTGCTTGCGTTTTGGGGCATTACAGTAGGTGAATATTATGGGTTATTACCGCATCATCATGTAAATGGTTTTCTTCCATTCTCACTTCATCAGCAATTTAATTATGTACTTGCAATAAATGTTAGCTTTGCATTCCTGGTTGATATGGTTGTGCTAATCGCAAATAGAATGGCAAACCAACTTTACATTCGCGAACAGCAGCTACTTGAATCCATAGATAAAATAAATGCTGCGGAAAAAGAAAAACAAAAATATATTTCTGGTATTGTACACGAAATTAAAACTCCGCTTGCAGCAGTACATTCCTATCTTGATCTAATTTTACAAAAATTTCTTGGTCCTTTAGATGAAGTTGTTGAAGAAAAACTAATACGTGCCAGAAGAAGATCTGATGAAGCAATTGAATTAATTAATAATGTATTAAAAATTTCAAAACTAAAATTAGAAGATTCATTTATAAAAGAACAGGTTGATATTGCCTCAATACTGGCAAGAGCAATTAAAGTTGCAAAGGTTAATGCAGAAGCAAAAGGGGTAAAGCTTTCGCTTATCAATAACTGGAAAGAAAAACATCCTATTGAAGGCGATCCTTTTTTGATTCAGATTGCTTTATCAAATATCATTAGCAATGCAATTAAGTATAATAATATGGAGGGCTTGGTTGAAATAAATATCGATAAAGATAAAAATAATTTAGTGATAAAAGTTTGTGATAACGGGGTTGGAATTCCCAAAGAAGAAATAGATAAAATATTTACTGATTTTTTTAGGGCAAGTAATATTAGAAAAATCGGAGTCGAAGGATCCGGGCTTGGCTTATCAGTAGTAAAACAAATTGTAGAAAGACATGGTGGAACTATAAATGTTGAAAGTCCATCGCATCTTTCTACAAATAAATATCCAGGCACCTGCGTTAAAGATTACTTTACCTTTTTAAAGAAATAATTTAAAACAATATCAGCTATCTATTGTCACGAGCTTTAAAGGCTGTGCGAAAATTTGCAATCGTCAGGCTGAGCGGACCTGCCTGCGGCAAGCAGGGACGAAGTCGAGCATTATTTAATAAATTCACATCTCGACTTGGCTCGATGTAACGCTTTTTTAGATTTTAACAAAGTCTTTAAAGCTCGTGGTAATAAACAAGAAAGACATTATTTCTTTTTAGGAGAAACTTTCTTTTTCTTTTCCTTCATCACCTTCAAATCAACAAGCTTAGAAGAAACATCTTTTATTAACGAAACTTTTCTTGCAAGCTCATCCATTTTTTTTCTTTCGCCGGCAAGTTCAAGAATTAGTAAACCTTGATCGCTGCAATTTTCCATAATTCCATCGTGAATGCCTAATCTTGTTTTGATCATGCATCCCCAACCGGTTAAAACTTTTTGAACTTGCACAGCAGCTTGTTTTCTTTGACCGATAAGAATTAATAATATAGATTTCATAAATCTCCCTTAATAAATATTATAAAATGACATTGTAAAAATAGTAAATTATTTCGCCCATTTAGTCGCATCACCCCTTATTGGTTGAACACTTAAAATATTTTATTTGATTTCTGTTGCGTGATAACAATATTTTTGATGGCATTTATATTGTGCAATTTTATCAGAGGTTTATATAAAAACAATAATAACAATCGTATTACTTTCTGCCGGTTTGATTTACAGTCAAACAATTTCTGATAAAACGCAGACAAAGCAAAAAAAACAGGAAAGTGAAAAAGTTAAAGATCAAGTTTAGAATCATGAGATGAACAAAATTCAAAATCAAATTAGCGCAAAGGAAAAAATATATTTATTGATAAAGATGGTGATGGAATTTGATAAGGTATGACTGAATACTGAGTGCATTATTTGCGAAGGGAAATGAATAGCAATAGTTGCTTTCCGTTTTGTAATTATGTCTGATTTTGATTGGAATATTTTTTTAACTTTGTAATGATTATAGGGGAACTAAAATGTTTACTGTTTCAATTTTGTTAAAAAATAATCCGCAAAATAATTTGTGGTTTTCTAAAATCCACAAACACAATATTGCTATACCCAAATCACTATTCCCCAAAGACTCAACCTATTCTCAAATCTAACTGTGAGGTTAATTATGAAAATTCTTAAACTAATTTCTGTTCCGTTTTTACTGGTCATAATTTTTGTCGGAAATCAGTTTGCACAAACAAAAGCTGGTGTTGATGCACTTGGTACGAGAAAATATGATGAGTATAAAACTCCGCAATTCTGTGGATCATCCTGCCATGTTGATATTTATCAGCAGTGGAAACAAGCAATGATGTCGCAAGCTTATACGCATCATTGGGATGAAATAGAATACTTTGAACTTGCAATTCCGCACGCAGAAAAAGATGAAAAAGTTGCAGGAGTAAAAGCCGAATGCAACGGATGTCACGCACCAATATCCTTTTTTGCAGGCGATGTTCCACCACCAAAACCTGAAATGAATTCCCGCGCTAATGAATCCGTTTCTTGCGATGTTTGTCACACGGTCTCAGGTTTTGAAGGAGACACACCCTATAATTTTAATTTTATTTCAAATCCAACAGATGGAAAAACTAAATACGGACCACGCGGAACCGGCAGCTCACCGGAACATAAAATCATTCAATCTGATTTTTTAAAGTCTGGTGATTTTTGTGGCACCTGTCATAACGAAATGTCACCTTACGGTATTTGGGTTAAATCAACTCATCTCGAATGGAAAGAAGGACCTTACTTTAAACAGGGTGTTCAATGTCAGGATTGCCACATGACAAAAGCTGAAGGTTACACAGCAGCAATGGGAAATAAATATCCCGATGCATGGCAGCATTTGTTTCATGGCGCTCACGATCCGGGCAAAGTTAAAGGAACAATTGAATTAAGAATACATCCTGATATTCGTGAAGCAGAACCAGGTGAAGTAATTAAGTTTACGGTTGCATTGTTTAATCAAAAAACAGGACACAAATTTCCATCAGGCTCTGTTGAGGATAGAATTGTCTGGATGCACGTTGAAGCTGTTGATGCAAAAGGAAATGTTTATCACCTGCCTGTGAATAAAAAAGGATTTGACGGCGAAGAATATACAATCGGTGCTGATGTTTTAGCTTATCAGGATATGGGTATTGCAAAGAATGATCCAAACTTTAAAGGTGTACAGCGAGATGGAATTCCAATCGGTGATAGAATTTTTAGAATGGCTTATTTTGATCCGCAGGATAGAATGACACTACAACAGTGGAACACAAAATCACTCGGAGTGGATTACAGATTAGGACCACGCGAAACAAAATTAGAAGAATTTACATTTAATCTTCCTAATAATATTGCGCCGGGCGAATTAAAAGTTACTGCGGTTCTTAACTATCAAAAATTAGTTAAGCCAGTTGCGGATTTTCTAAATGTTCCGACAGAGGAATCTGAAATTATAAAAGTAAATGAACACTCAACTTTTGTTACTGTGTTACCGTAAATTTAGTTTGTCATGCCGGACCCAATCCGGCATCTACCATAGATAAAAAAGATTCCGCATCGAGTGCGGAATGACGATACAAAAAATAGAGGATAAAAAATGAAAAAAATAATGTTATTAACAGTATTAGCTTTGATTATAACCACTATAATTGCAAGTGAAATATTTGCAATTCCCGCATTTGCAAGAAAATATAATATGACATGTAAAACTTGTCACTCACCATTTCCAAAACTAAAACCTTACGGCGATGAGTTTGCAGGAAACGGTTTTGTACTTAAAGATCAGGATGCACCAAGATATTTTGTAGAAACAGGTGATCCTGACTTTCTTAAAGATCAGGATGCACCAAGATATTTTGTTGAAACAGGTGATCCTGAACTTTCCCTCATTCGCGATCTGCCTCTTGCATTAAGATTGGAAGGATACGTTACATACAACCAAAGCAATACAGAAAAATCTGATTTTACAACTCCAATACTATTTAAACTTTTAACCGGTGGAGCGATTGCAAAAGATGTTTCTTATTATGTTTATTACATTTTAGAAAATGGTGAAGTTGGTAAAATTGAAGATGCGTGGTTAATGTTTAATGATGTATTGGGAAGCGAACTTGATTTAACAATCGGACAGTTTCAACTTTGTGATCCGTTATTTAAGCGAGAGTTAAGATTAACCCGTGATGATTATTATATCTACAAAGTTAGACCCGGTGCATCGCAAGTTGATTTAACTTATGACAGAGGAATAATGTTAACATACGGATTTGAAAGCGGGACCGATATTGCTTTGCAAATTGTAAATGGCAGCGGAATTGGCGAAGGATTTATGGACGGCAATTTTGATAACGACAAATACAAAAACTTTATGGGTAGAATTTCACAGGATGTTGGTGAACATTTAAGAATTGGTACAATGGGTTATTGGGGAAAAGAGCAACAGGAAATTAGTTCAGTGAATAATAATGTTTGGAGTACCTATTACCCGGAAAATGAATTATGGATGATTGGTGCTGATGCAACTATATCTTTTGATCCAATTGAATTGAATTTACAGTATGTGGAAAGAAATGATAATAATTCTACCTTTTTATATAATCAGACTAATCCGATTCCTGAGATTGCTACTCGCGGGGCGTTTGCTGAAATGGTTTACCGTCCAAACGGCGATGACAGCAAGTGGTATGCTGTCGGATTATTTAATTGGATTGAATCTGATTTTTCTGATTTAAATTATAAAACACTTTCGGGTCATCTTGGATATGTCTTTAGACGAAACATTAGATTGATAGCAGAAGTTAATTACGATTTTACACACGAGTATGCAAAATTTGGTGTTGGTTTTGTAACTGCATTTTAAATTATATACGTAGCACAGACTTCAGTCTGTGCTTTATTATTTAACTAAACTTTAATCTCTCAGACTAAACTCTGAGTTACGGAAATTATTTGGAGAAATATTATTTATGAGAAGCCTAATTGTTTTAATTCTAATCTTATTTGCTTATCTAAATTTAAACGCTCAAAACTGCGGACAAAAAAGCAATGCAAATAAAAATTGCAAAGGCGGAAACGGCAATTGTTTACAAGCGATTGATTCAATCAAGTATGATCTTTCATCCACAGAAAAAGATGGATTGATTTACATGCGATTGGAAGAAAAACTTGCCCGCGATGTTTACTTCACTCTTGGTAAAACTTATAAACAAAAAATGTTTGTTAACATCCCCAAAAGCGAAGAACGGCATATGGATGCTGTGAAAGTTTTATTGGATAAATATGAAATCCCGGACCCGGTTACAGATAATGAAATTGGTGCATTCTCTAATACTAAATTTAAAAAGCTATATGATGATTTAGTTGCAAAAGGACAGAAGTCGTATAAAGATGCAATGCTTGTTGGAAAAGAAATTGAAGAAATGGATATTAAAGATCTTGATGAAAGAATTGAACAAACCGATAATCCAGATATAAAAGCAGTTTATAAAAATCTTAAGCGCGGATCGGAAAATCATTTAAGAGCTTTTACAAAACATTTATAATAATCGATTGTCATCGCCATCCGAGGATTAGCTGCGAGAAGAAATATATTATTAGTTTTGTCATTTCGAAGGAGTGATAGCGACTGAGAAATCTTTAAGATTCCTCTCTTCGTTCGGAATGACGGGGAGAGATTTCTCCCCACCTTTAAAATGACTTTGTAGTGTATAAATAAGTTTCAAAATTTTATTGTAATTTTATTCTGTAAATGCTTAAAATAAATTAAGGCAGTAAAATGACTTCCACACGAAACGATTTCCAGTTTTCAAACGCACCTGAACCGCACAAGGAAAGAACTCGTGCAATATTAAAAGCGCATCCTGAAGTGCGAGAGCATATCGGAAGAAATCCTTTAAGTTTTTTAATTATACTTTTTACACTAGGATTACAATTAACGATAGCATATTTTCTCTCATCACAACCATGGTGGCTTGCATTAATTATTGCATTTTTAGTTGGTGCTTTTGCAAATCATGCTTGCTATGTTTTAATACACGAAGCGGCTCACAATCTTA
Source organism: uncultured Ignavibacteriaceae bacterium (assembly GCA_963704275.1). Taxonomy (GTDB): domain Bacteria; phylum Bacteroidota; class Ignavibacteria; order Ignavibacteriales; family Ignavibacteriaceae; genus IGN3. The sequence goes on from CAVPHP010000011.1 coordinate 293,027, forward strand.
TCTTTAAAAATAGAGCAATGAATTATATCTCAGGAATTCTTGCAGATATTCCAAACGTACTTCCTAGCTCTGTTTCTTTTAGAAGTTATCATTTAAAACATCATTCTTTTCAGGGAGACTATTATCTTGATGCTGATCTTGCAAGCAAGTGGGAAGCTAAAATTATTGGTCATTCGTTTTTTGGCAAAGCACTTTGGGAGATTCTATTTCCTGTATTTCAGGCAGTACGCACGCCACGATTAAAAGAGATACAGTTTATGAACACATGGACTATAATTAATTGGATTGTTGTCTTTGGAGTAGATGCACTTGTAATAATTTTCTTTGGCTGGACTTCATTTCTCTATCTTGTTTTTTCTTTTTTCTTCTCAATAGGATTTCATCCCCTCGGGGCAAGATGGATACAAGAACATTTTCTTATCGCACCGCCGCAAGAAACTTACAGCTATTATGGTCCAATAAACATAGTTGCACTTAATGTTGGATATCATAATGAGCATCATGATTTTCCATCAATTCCGTGGAGTAATCTTCCAAAAGTAAAAGCTGTAGCACCCGAGTTTTATGATAATCTTGTTTCCCATAAATCGTGGACAAAATTATGGTTAAAGTTTTTATTTGATTCGAACCTTTCCCTTTACTCAAGAATGACGAGAGATAATAGGGGTGGATTATCTGTTGAGTAAATTTTTCATTTTATAAATAATTTTTAGCAAATTTTTAGAGATACTTGATCCTAGATTCTTGATGCTGGTTAAAATAAATTCAGATTTTCTATCCAGTATCTAGAATCAAGTATCTAGAATCAAGCATCCAGCAACCAGGAGGAAACAATGCCCGATAAACTTTTATGTGATTTTTGTGGAACAGAAATTTCAAAAGATTCAGAGTTCTGTGTAAAATGCGGAACAATTTTTATAGATGATACAAGCTGCTTTAATCATTCCGATGATGATGCAAAAGGTGTTTGCGCTATTTGCCATCAAGCTTATTGTAAAAGATGCGGACTCCGCGTTAACGGAATATTTTTATGCAATCAACATTCCGATTATGAAATTTACGAAGGGATGGCGCGCATCTTTGGTTCTTCCGATGAGCAGCAGGTTAATCTTTACAAATCTGCTTTAGAAGAAAATAATTTGCATCCATTTATTTATGAAAGGAAAGCTTCTCCGATTTCTCTCGGTGGTGGTGATTATACCTTGTTTCGTGCAAGCGGCGATCCGAAAGGACATTTAATTAATGAAATAAAGTTAATGGTGCCCTGTTCAGAGGTCCTACAGGCCGAAAAAATTATTGATGAGATTGAGGAATCTTCCTCAGAACTACCGTAGCGCAGACTTCAGTCTGCGGATTTTCTAAACTTTAAACAGCTAGTCTCATCTCAGACTGAAGTCTGAGTTACGACTGAAATAAAATTGTGATTTATAGAAATTTTGGAAATACAGGATTAAAAGTATCCGCACTTGGTTTTGGTGCAGGAGAAATCGGTGATTATGCAGTTTCTGAAAAAGATTCAGAAAAAATTCTTAATACCGTTTTGGATTTAGGAATTAATCTAATAGATACTGCTCGCGGATATTTTGCAAGTGAAGAAAGAATCGGTAAATATATTTCACATAGAAGAAATGAGTTTATTCTATCCACAAAAGTTGGCTATGGTATTGAGGGATATGCTGATTGGAGTTATGATATCATCCTTGCCGGAGTTGATAATGCATTAAAATTAATGCAAACCGACTATATTGATATTGTTCATCTGCATTCCTGTGATTTAAATACTTTGCAGCGCGGAGAAGTTATTGAAGCGCTTCACAAAACTATTGAGCAGGGAAAAGTTAGAGTTGCTGCTTACTCAGGTGAGAACGAAGAATTAAATTTTGCTATTGAATCAAGTTCATTTGGCGGCATTCAAACATCAGTAAATATTTGTGACCAGATTGATATTGATGGTTCTATCAAACAGGCAAAAGAAAAGGGAATGGGAGTAATTGCAAAACGCCCGATAGCAAATGCACCGTGGAGATTTTCCGAAAGACCAGTTGGACATTACTGCGAAGAATACTGGCATCGCTGGAAAACTATGAACTTACCTGAACAAAAAAACTGGCTGGATACTTTTTTGCGTTTTACAGTTTTTGCAAATGGAATTGATACGGCTATTGTAGGAACAACAAATGTTGAACACTTAAAATCAAATATTAAAATTATTGAACAAGGTCCGCTTGATTCTGAGTTAAATAATTTAATATTAGACAGTTTTAAATCACATAATCAAAACTGGCGTGGAGAGGTTTAATGTTTTATAGTCATTCCGAACTAGTTTCGGAATCTCTCATATCTTACCAAAGACCCTGAAACAAGTTCAGGGTGACATACAAGTACAATAATTGCCAACTATCAACAATCCTTCTCACAAATAGGAATAGCCATTCTTTAATGCTTCCTAAATCTGATAATTACCCAATATTTAATTGCTTTTAAGTGCCATAACTTCATTTATCATATGGCATTAAGATTGAGATTTTGGCTATAATTAAAAGCATTCTCAAATCCAAAAGAGAGACAGATATGATTAAAGGTACTATAATAGTTGATAGCAAAATTTGCAAAGGCTGCGAACTTTGCATTGTTGCCTGTCCGCAGGATTCTCTCGCACTATCAGTAAGTTTTAATGATAAAGGTTATCGCTTTGTTGAATTAATGAATGATGTTTGTACCGGTTGTACAAACTGTGCACTTGTTTGTCCAGAAGCAGCTATAACAGTTTATCGTGAACCAAAGCCTGCTAAAAAAGTTCTCCAGTAGGAGCACTTTGGATAGGCTTTAAGTTTAATTAATTACAAAAAGGTTTTTATGGAAAATAAAGAAAAAAAATCGGGTGAAGCCCGCTTGATGAAAGGTAACGAAGCACTTGCCGAAGCTGCAATACGTGCAGACATTGATGCTTATTTTGGTTACCCAATAACTCCTCAATCCGAAGTGATTGAGTATCTTACACGTGAAGTACCTATTAGAAAAGAATCCAAAGCTATTGTGCTTCAGGCGGAAAGTGAAGTTGCTTCAATCAATATGGTTTACGGTGCTGCAGGTGCAGGCGCACGCGTGATGACTTCATCATCATCACCGGGAATAAGTTTAATGCAGGAAGGTCTATCATACATTGCTTCAGCGGAACTTCCTTGCTTGGTCGCAAACGTAGTACGCGGCGGTCCGGGTCTCGGAACCATTCAACCTTCACAAGGTGATTATTTTCAGGCCACAAAGGGAGGCGGTCATGGCGATTATCACCTTATTGTTTTAGCTCCTGCTTCAGTTCAGGAAATGGCAGATTTTGTTTTTGATGGATTTAAATTAGCTGAAAAATATCGCAACCCGGTTATGATTCTTTCAGACGGCGCACTTGGTCAGATGATGGAAAAAGTTATTCTTCCCGAAGGAGGCTCGCTGCCAAAAAAAGAAACACCATGGGCTACTACAGGTAAAACAAAAAATAGAGAACATAATGTTATCACCTCTCTTTTTATTCAGCCGGAAGAAATGGAAAAAGTGAATCTTCGCTTGCAGGAAAAGTATAAAGCAATACAGAGTGAAGTTAGATATGAAGAAATTCAAACTGATGATGCAGAAATACTTTTGGTTGCGTTTGGATTATCATCACGTATTTGTCAAAAGACAGTTGATCTTGCACGTGAAAAAGGAATTAAAGTTGGTTTGTTTAGACCGATAACTGTTTATCCATATCCTTATGCACGATTAAAAGAATTATCAAATCAAGTTGAGTTTATGTTAACTGTTGAAATGAACGCAGGGCAAATGGTTGAAGATGTTCGTCTTGCTGTTGAAGGAAAAGTTCCTGTTCATTTTATCGGTAGAATGGGCGGAATGATTTTATCTCCTGAAGATATACTTAAGAAGATTGAATCAGTCCAGGAATCACAAAACGCAGTTAATGTATAGGAGAAAATGAAATGAACGAAAAATTATATTTAGAAGACGAAGAAAATTTAGGAACCAAGGTTGATGAAAATTATGAGCAAGTTTATTGCAGACCTGATACGTTAACTGATGTTCCGTTTCACTACTGTCCGGGATGCGGACACAGCGTTGTTCACAAAGTTTTAATGGAAGTTGTGCAGGAGCTTGGAATACAGGAAGAAACAATAGGTGTTGCACCTGTTGGATGTTCTGTTTTCGCTTATCACTATATGAATGTTGATATGCAGGAAGCCGCTCACGGAAGAGCATCTGCTGTTGCAACCGGTATTAAAAGAGTTTTGCCGGATAAATATGTTTTCTCATATCAGGGTGATGGTGATCTTGCTGCAATTGGTACAGCGGAAACAATTCACACTGTAAACCGTGGTGAAAATATTTTAATGCTTTTTATCAACAATGGAATTTATGGAATGACCGGCGGGCAAATGGCTCCAACAAGTTTGATTGGACAGGTAACATCAACATCACCTTATGGAAGGGAAGCCGCACAAGTTGGTAACCCTCTTAAAATATCTGATTTACTTTGTTTGCTGCCTGGCGCATATTATGTAACAAGACAAATTGTTCATAATCCCGGTGGAGTAAGAAAATTAAAGAAAGCATTATTAAAAGCATTTGAATATCAGAAACAGAAAAAAGGAACTTGCTTTATTGAAGTTGTTTCAAACTGTCCATCAGGTTGGAAAATGACTCCGGTGGAAACAATAAAATATATTGAGGAACAAATGCTTCCAATGTATCCCGTTGGTGATTTGAAAGTTCCAAAAAATTAAATCTGAATCAGTAAAGGATTTTTAAAATGACAAAAGAACACGAAATAATTTTTGCAGGCTTTGGCGGACAGGGCGTACTTTCTATGGGAAGATTAATTGCTTACGCCGGAATGATAGAAGGAAAAGAAGTTAGCTGGATGCCTTCTTACGGACCTGAAATGAGAGGCGGAACTGCTAATTGTATTACAATAGTTTCTGATTCAAGAATCAGCTCGCCAATGATTTCAAAATTTGATACGGCAATACTGCTTAATCAGCCTTCAATAGATAAGTTTGAAAAGACAATTAAACCAGGCGGATTATTAATTTATGAACAATCAACTGCTGTACATCCACCAACAAGAACTGATATTGAAATAGTATGTATTGCAGGTAATGAAGAAGCCGATAAACTAAACACAAAGCAAGTTGCAAATATGTTTATGGTTGGTGCGTTTTTAGAAAAGCGCCCTATTCTAAAAAATGAAACAATTATGGTAGCGCTAAAAAAAGCATTGCCAGAGCGCAGACATAATTTAATTCCTGTTAACGAACAGGCTCTTTTACGCGGAAGAGAATTAGTAAAAATTGCTGAACCGGTTTAAAAATTATGTTAAAGAATTTTCATATTGGTCATTTCGAACGAAGAGAGAAATCTGTTTTTAATCTAACAGAAAGATTTCTCAGTCGAATCCACCGCGGCGGACTTCGAAATGACATCTTAAGAGATGATCAACAGATAATTAAGTTAGAATCAAATGTGTCAGTATATTTAATCATATTTACCTGAGGATAAGCCATGGCTGAGTTAGATATAAAATGTCAGCACGCATGTAAAAACACATGTGCAACTTTAAATGAAGCTTTGCGCCGAGAAACAGCAATGGTAAGATTTTACGAAAGCGTTTTGGATGAATGCAATATGCCTGATGTTAGCTCTTATATGACAAGTTTGGTAGAAGACAAGAGAAAAGTGATTTTAAGTCTCATCCAAAAATTGAATGAAATTCACGTTCGTTCGCAAGCAATTGATGGGATTGCATCCAGTTTTAATAATATAGATGGTTGATTTGCAGGTAACTTGCAATCGCAAACGTGATTGACTATATTTGCTCACGAAATTTTGAAAATGTAACAGCGTTTAACGCTCAAAACATAGATATTACATCGCGGGGTTGAGTCCCAATGGGAGTAGCTCGTAAGGGCTCAAAAAAAATAGAAATTATAGAAATTACATCGCGGGGTGGAGCAATTGGTAGCTCGTCGGGCTCATAACCCGAAGGTTGTAGGTTCAAGTCCTGCCCCCGCTACTAAGAAAGAATCCGGTTTTTACCGGATTTTTTGTTTTAAAGAAATAAGAAGGTTGTAGGTTCAATCCGCCGCGGCGGACTGCCCCCGCTACTAAGAAAAATCCGGTTAAAAAACCGGATTTTTAGTTTTAAAAACTTGTATTAAAAATTTTCCTAAGCCAGTCTTTTCTTTCAAATTAAATAACAGTCTATTAAAATAATCTTCATTCATTACTGCAACAGTTAGTTTAAAATTATAATTACCGTTTACTTCACCTAAAAAAGTTACAATTGGTGATTGTGCTGCAGAAGAATAGGTTGAGTTTAATACAGCTTTTGATATTATTTGTTTTGTCTCTTCCGGAGAGTTTTTGGGTGTGATGCTCAATTCAGTTTCAAATTCCCTAAACATTGCTTCTGTTTTTGAGATAGTAATGCTTGAAGAGGCTAACTGACTATATGGTATTCTTATCGCCTCTCCGTTTACTGGTTCCAATGTAACTGATCGTAAACCAAGTTTTATTATTCTACCGGAAGCAATTGTTGATCTGATAGAATTATTCAATGATAAGGACTCATCTGTTCTCAAAGTAATTCCGGCAAAAATATCTTTACCAGTAGTTAGTATGAATAAAATTAATACTACACCGGAAGCTGCAAGAAAAACAGGGTTATAAATCAATGGTTTTAAGGTAGTAGAATTAAGTGTGAGAACTATAAAAGCAAACCAAATTGAAAACTGTAATAAATAAAATATTCTTAAAATCTTTGATCTGATTTTAGATCCTGTTAATAAATACTTAATAAAAATAAAAGTGATTCTAAGCAGCACAAATAAAACAACAGCAATTATGGCAATTAAAAAAAGATCCATAATTATTGAATATGTATTTGATGTCTCCATTATAAAATATCCGATTTAATTAAATGACTGATTATAAAAGGTTCCACATAAGGATTGATATCTATAACATCTTTACTGTATTCGATTAATATACCAGCAGCTTTCATCCTGGAGATAATCTCTTCTAATTCAGAAAAATCATCCTGCATAATATTATTTAATCGGTCTAAGCTTAATCTTCTATGTAGAATTAATTGGATAATTATTAAAATCCATTTATCAGAAAATAATTCAAAAATAGCTTGATTGGGGATGGTGGGAAAACTGATATGTACTATGTTTCCTTCAACTTTTTTAATGCTATTAATCCATCCACGAAGTGCGGTTCCAAGGTTTCCATTGGAATAATTAAAATATGCGTTAAACAAGCCCGCCTGTTTTAATTCTGATGGTTCTTTGCCATCAAGATAAAAATTTATTCCGCTGGCTTTGTGGCGGAGCAGAATGATGTTCTTTAAATCTTCTGCATCATAAGGTTCACAACTAACGATGTTAAAAAAGTATTGATCGATAGGTTTTATTTTTTTTATAAAATGATAAGAATGGATATTCATATTTAAAATAAAAAACCATCTATTTCCATAGATCTCAATCAGTTCAGTAATCCTATCAATAATTCTAAAACCATCATCAGATCTTTGCCACCATAATTCACAATCATTAATTATTATAGCTGAAATTTTTGTTGCACTGCTAAGTGTTTCGTCCAAATTCATTTCTGATTTTAAAGCTGCCTGCAATTTTGAGTTAAATAATTCCATGTCAATGCTGCCGCCGTGTTCCGGGTTTAAGGAATAAAAATTCCCTAATCCAAAGTTCTTTTCGGCAATAAAAGTAGATAATGAAGATTTACCAAGATTTCTTTCTCCTATAATAAGCAGTCCACCCTTTAAACCTTGCTTAAACCTCTGAACAGCTTTATTACACTCTGCAATTTCTTTGTTTCTACCAACCCATAGTTCCTTACTAGCTGTTGCTTTTCCACTGAATAGTTTTCTATGGTAAAATGGAATTTGATTGAGTATTTTTTTATTTGGAGTAAGTGATTCAGTAAATTTAATTACATCAGAAATCTGTGCTTCTTTTTCTGTTCCCCTGTAAATTTTTTGTGCAAATAATAAACCTTCCGATTTCTTATACAATAATTTTACAAACAAATCATTAATTTTTTTGATGAACTTGTTTTTAACGGATGCTATTTTAGATGTTATTTTTTTACTGCTTATTTCTCTAACCTGTGTACCAAGCGTAAGTGATGATTTAATCAATCTATAAGAACTTAATGGTTCAAAGGATTTTTGAAATATGTTGTCAATACTGGAAACAAATTTTGCTTTAAAATCAGATACATTTAAAATCTCGCGTTCAATTTTAGTTAAAGAGTTTTTTTGTATTAGTTTTCTGTCCTGATCAGAAGAATCATCAGATGTTGCAGGAATCTCAATATCAATCGAATTAAAATTAAGAAGTCCCACTATGCTTTTAATGGATTCAGTTGATTTTAAAAGCTCTTTTTGGGTTTCACTTACTTGCTGATATAGGTTCTCAATCAATTGTGATTCAATATTATAATCAACCAGCTTGCGCAGATTGATATTTAAAGACTCACTATCTTCAAAATTATTTCTTGTTTCATTCTCACTGCTTTTTTCTGATATAATTTCAATCGATTCCGGAAACTCAACAATTTCTTCCCTTATCTTTTCTATTGATGGCTCAAATAAATTTAACAGTTCAAAAGATTCATCAAACTTAATTCCAAATACTTTCTGCTGTGCCTGATCTGTTGAATCTAAATTGCTCTGAATTTCATTTCCCAGCTTTGTAACCTTATTAAAGTAATATGTATTTAAGTCTCGACTAACATTAATCTTAATAGCACTGATATGACTTAAAATTTTCCCTTTAAATTTTTCGATTAGCAAATCCGCAACTATTAAATTAAGAATGCGCCTTGTGTTGTCAGTCCAGATTTTTGCCAAATCGGAAACCTTATGAATTAGAAGTTTGTCGCTTTTGCTAAGTTTACGTCTGTGTCTTAAAATCGAATTTGCAGAAATATTTTCTATATCCTGCAAAAGATTTTGGAAATTAGTTCTTATGGATAAAAATAAATTGTTATATGAAGCATCTAAGTTATTTTTTGCAGATTCAAGTTGTTGTTCAAAAAGGGCATCAAACTTTTCTTTTTCTGAAGAAATTAATTCCAACGGATTTTCTTTATCATCAATTTTTTGCAGCACTCCATCAATTGATGAAAGAACAAATGAATGAGAATTCTGAACCTCATTTAGAACTTTATAATTTAAGGTCTCACACTCAGCAAGATATGTAGTGAAAGATTCCACATAAATCTTGTCAAAATAATATGAACAAAATTTTCCAAATTTTATTTGTTTTGAAATTTTTGATTTAGTGATTGATTGTTTAAGCTTTTTATACCTTTTTGTAAATCTTTCCACAAATTTATCCTCTTCAGATATTTGCAGATCATCCAAATCAAAAGTAACAGAAAGTTTTTCCGGTATTCCTTCTTTTATTTTTTTTAATCTGACACTAACCAGGGACAAATTCCTATCAAATGTCTCTTTAGTTTTTTCTTGCTCTTTTAAGACCCCATCAACCTCATTATTTAAATGATAAACTAAATCATTTCTTATGCTGATGAGCAGTCTTCTTTTTTCTTCACTTCCATGATACTGCTCAATTTTCTTCTCCAATTGATTAAATCTTTTCTTAGCCTCATCTCTATAATTGCTTAGTAATACAAGCAGGCTTGATGAAAAAATGTCGTTTGAAAGTTCCTTAACAAATTCAGTATAGACCTCTTCAACCTTTGAGCTGTAATATTGAACATCTTTTTCTAATACAGTATTTTTTTTAGCTTTTAGTTCAGGCAGATCTGGTTTATCCGATGCAATTTCAATTTCATCATCTTCTTTTTGAATGCCAATACTTAACTCTTCAAACTGACTTGAAGCACGAATAAGCATAACTGTTCCTAAACTGTCTGTTAGCTCATTTATAGTATTAATAAAAGTCTGGGAATTATTTTTTGTAATCTCCGGAATTCCAAATACTACAAGGTCGCTGTTTATTGATTCAGCTAAAATTATATCGGAAAGATTTCTTTTTTCAATTTCATTATTAATAATTCTAACCGAAGCACTAATCCTGTATTGATCGAGAATTTGACTAAGGTTACTATATGCCCTTTTTACAGCAGAACTTTTTTGCGATATTATAATAAATCTGATTTCTGCATCACGCCAATCATCTGTTGAGGTGAGAAACCGGATCAGTGCTAATTCAAAGCTGAAATTGTTTCCCGCTCCACGCCACCAAACATCAATAACTTTTTTCTGTCCAAAACCTCTTTCTTTATCATAATCAATTAATATAGAATTTAAATCTAATTCGTTAAAACTTTTTATTAGCCTGGCAAACTGGGCGGGATCAGTTGTGTTTCTAGCCCATCCCATTAAGATAGTATTGGGTTCAACACCCGAAAAACCATATACTCGGGTGATTGCATCAATTCCTTCATAAATATTTCTGCAAACAAAATTCTTTGTAAAAATACCTTCTACAACATCTTTATTTTTATCGCCAGAAATATCTCTCTTAAATAATGCATCCGCAGATTTATCTTCGATCAAATGGAAATCGGAAAGAAGACCTAATCTTCCTGTTAACCACTTACCGAAATCTAAAAGATGCGGGCGTTCTTGCGATACACCGCCGCTAAAAAGAATTATGTTTGGTTTCCAGTTTCTAATATCAGTTTTACTGCTGCTAAGTTTTGCAAGACCTTTTCTTACAACAGAAGACCACACACTACTCCATGTATCGCCGGTTTCTAATGTTAATTGCTTTCTGGTTAGATAAATAAATAGTGCGCCTAAAATAACTGTTGCACCCACCATAGCAATAAAATCTAACTGGATCATTACAATAAAACATGCTGCCGATCCTATTATGCTTACAAACTTTGGAATTTTGAAATCAGGTCTAAAATCAGAACTTGCCCAGCTTTCAATTGCACAGCTAAGATTTAAAAATCCATAGGTTGTTATAAAGAACATAGAAACTATTCTTGCAATAACATCAAGATCGCCGACTAATATTCCAGCTTCAGCAATAATAAAAGTTAACAGTAAAGCATTTCTGGGTTCATTTAATGGTCCAAAACCTTTAGCAAAAAATTTATGCGTAATTTTATCTGTTGATGTTGCCTGCAAAATTCTTGGTGCTCCAAGTATGCTGCCAAATGCTGATGAAAGTGTTGCACCCCAAATTCCTGCAATTACAAGTTCCGGAATAAGTGAAATTTTTAATAATGCGTTAGGATCGTTAACTAATAAATCTGATGAAACAGAATAAGAGAAGAAAAACGCAAGTATGATATAAACAACTAATCCAATTGCTATCGCACTCATTGATCCAAAAGGAATTGATTTTTTTGGATCCTGTAAATCACCTGACATTGAAACACCGGCTTCAAATCCGGTTACTGCCGGAAAAAAAATTCCGAATAAAACTATAAAGGGTGCCGCAGTTGAAATTGAATTAATTAATGGTTCCGTAGGAACATAACTGTGATTTCCAAAAAATATGGACAGCAATGAAAGTATAATTGCCGTCATAATAAAATATTGCGTTTTAATGGCAAGCGAAGTACTGATAAATGTAATGATGGTAACGGAAATTAACATGATTGTTCCCGCGAATCGAATCGTGTTTTTTGTTACTTCAAATCCCCAGTAGCTTAAAAAGCTTTCTGCAAATCCGATTAAGTAAAGGCTGACACTGAATGACAAACCAACAAACAAAGCTAAGCCAAGTGTACCGCCAATCGGTAAACCAAGGCTGCGAGAAATCATATAATATGTTCCGCCGGCTTTTACTTTTTTATCTGTTGCAATTGAAGAAACGCTTAATCCGGTTGTTACAGAGATAAGATGTGCGAGTAGTATAATACCGATTGTTACTAATAATCCGGCTTGCCCTGCAATCCACGGAAGCCGTAAGTACATTATAACACCAAGAATAGTAAGAATCGATGGTGTAAACACTCCGCCAAATGTACCGAACTTTTTAAGTTTTGCCATTAGTTAACCAATTATTTTGTAACGAATAAATTTATACTTGTTGAAATATAAAACTATTAAAATTAAGAATCTTAAATATTTATTAGGTTAGAATCTCTTATAACAGGATAACAGGTTTGAATATTCTTAACCTTTCCATCTTTTGTCTGACCAATTAAATTCCATCACTTACCCTCTACAATTTTTATTTCTTCTTCCGTCAATCCATATAACTCATAAACAAGTTTATCTATTTGATTATCTAAACTTTCACATTTTCTTTCAAGATAATTTTTATCGCTTGATTTAAAATCATTGACTAATTCAGATATGGATTTAAATGCGGTTTCGAACGAGGACATCAGCAAGATACCCTTTTATTGATTTTTATATGTTAAAAAATAATCAAAGCAGATGAAAGATAATAGAAAATGAAATCTTCTTTTTGTAAATATCTAAATTTTAAAGCGATCAACAAGGTTTCCATTGAATAGTTAATCTTTATTATTATAAAAACGTACACTTACTGCTTAAAATATCACAGTAATTTTGCTGCTGTTCACCCTTGTCACAAAAACATTCCGTATTTTTACAATTATAATTATTTTCAATTTAGGAGTTCGCGTGAAAAAAATGTTTTTACTTTTTATTGTCGTTATATCAACAAATCTTTTTGCTCAAAACTGGTTAAGAGTTGATTCTGTTTTTGCAGTTACGGGTGTAACGGTTAAAAGTTTTTCTGCTCCTGAATTTGCAGATTTAAATAATGACGGTAACTTAGATATAATTATCGGCAATCTTGATGACAAGTCGGAATTTTTCTGGAGCAATTCTAATCTATTTCCTTCAACATATACCAAGGATGCAACGGTACTTGAAAATATTTATGCACCCGGACAAACACACACAAATGCTGATTATCCAACTCTTATTGATTTAGATGGTGATGGTATTCTGGATTTAGTTATTGGCGGTTACAATGGTTTGCGTCATTATAAAAATGTTGGAACCACTTCCTCACCTGATTTTGTTTCTGTAGATACAGTCTTTACAGAGGTTAATACTCTAATCGGGACTGATCCTCAGCCGGCTTTTGTTGATATTGATGGTGACGGTGATTTAGATTTATTTGTCGGGATTGGTGAGTCATTGCTGGGCGGACCAGATCCAGGAATAACAATGGGATTTAGAAATACCGGTACGGCAGCAAATCCACAATTTACATTTGATAATACCTTGGTTACTGGAATTCCTGATATAGGTTTAAACTCCTATCCAACTTTTGCAGATTTAGATAGTGATGGGGATTATGATTTACTTTTCGGAAGAGACCTTCAAACATTTGTTTATTATATAAATACAGGAACAAACCAAAATCCAATCTGGACACAAAACTCAACAACTTTTAACGGAGTTGAAACAACAACTTACTGGAAAAATCCTGATTTAGTTGATATAGATTACGATGGTGATTTTGATCTTGTTTACGGAACGGCTGATGGAATTATGTATCTTTATAAAAATATTGGTACTGCTTCATCACCATCTTTTCAATACTATCCCGATTACTTTAAAATCATAAAACTCAGCGGAAGCGGTGGTAGTGCTTCACTTGCAGATTTTGACGGCGATGGAGATAATGATTTATTAAGCGGAATGTGGAACGGAAAATTTTATTACTTTAGAAATGACGGAACATCTGAACAACCAATCTTTAATCAGGTTACAACTTCATTTTCAAATTTAACAGTAAACTCTTACAGTGCACCTGTTTTTGTAGATATTGATAATGATGGAGACTATGATATTGTCTCGGGTGCATTAAATGGTCAGGTATTTCTTTTTGAAAACAACAACGGTACTTTTACACAAAACACCACAATGTTTAGTTCTATAGATGTTGGATGGTCAAGCATACCGTCTTTTGCTGATCTTGATGGTGATGGAGATTTGGATTTACTGGTTCGCGGAGAAACAGGAACCGAATCAAAGTATTATACAAATGATGGTAACAATATCTTTACAGTAAATACTACTACTTTTTCTGGAGTAACATTTCCCAATTACGGGCGACCAACTTTAGCGGATATTGATAACGATGGTGATTTTGATTTAATAATTGGCGATAACTGGGGCACAGTCAAGTACTATAGAAATGATGGAACTGTAAATACTCCTTTGTGGGTTAGATCTGATGCAATGTTTGCAGGAATAGAAGTTGATCAGGGGCCGCATGCCGGTTTTGCGGATCTTGATAATGATGGAAGAAGAGATATGATACTTGCAGAATACAACGGTAATTTTACATACTATAAAAACTTATTTGCACCTGTTACCGGTGTTGATAATACTATATTAACAAGTATGCCTGATAATTATAAATTGAATCAAAACTATCCAAATCCGTTTAATCCAAGTACAACAATTAGCTATTCTATTCCGAATGTTACTATGAGCGGTGTCGAAGGGTCTCGAGTGCAGCTTAAAGTTTTTGATATTCTTGGAACTGAAATTGCAACTTTAGTAAATGAGTATAAACCTGCAGGCAGCTACGAAGTACGGTTTGATGCTAATGGACTTTCAAGCGGAGTATATTTCTATAGCCTTAATGTTAACGGAGTTACTTATTCAAAAAGCATGATGTTACTAAAGTAGCAATGCTAATTTTGCTCATTAGAATATCACGATTAATTATTTGCGTAGTGGTTAAAAAAAAATTATGAATTACAAATCATTTTTACCTGTTTTTATTTTGAGTGTAATTTTTATCCATTCTTTTTCTGCTTGTAATAAACAGATGGATGAAGTGAAAAAAAATGACACAACTCCAAAAACCGTATCTGATACGATGCAAAATAAAATCGGCTGCATTGTTAAATATCTAAAAAATGACAATGATGAATTTTTAATTGTGGATACAATCCAAATAGTTAACAGTATTGATATTATTAATCCTGTTAAAGACAGCACAAAACTTAAAATAGATAATAACACAAAAGTTACATTTCAAACTTTCTCATTTGATAGCACGGGTAATTTTAATTTTAACCAAAATTTAGATTACCCGTCTTTTATCAAACTGATTTCTTCAAAAGATATGGATCGATTTAGAAACATTCCATTTAAGTTTGAAATTAAAAACGGTATTACTATTTCCATCAAAGAAATTTATATTCCATAAGTGCTCGGATATTTTTTAAATAATTTTAACACGGATTTTTAATGTTTAATAAATTATTACTTTTAGTTTTTTTACTGTTTGCTAATCTGATCTATTCACAAGTCCAATTCACAAAAATTTTTGAAAAAGACTATAACCAGATTCCGATCGAAGTTAGAATTGATAACTCGGGTATTTATGCCGTTTCTTCTTTTGATGTTAAAGATGGGGTGGTTTGTCTTAATTCATTTGATGATAACTCCAGTTACATTTTTAATAATGAAAACTCTGAAAAGATTTTACGCGCCAAGAATGAAATAAGAGATTTTACACTTGATTTTAAAACCGACTTGCAAACCTTAACTGCCAATAAATCAAGCTTGACTGAAAAATCAAATTTAAAGTTCAGGAAATCATATCTAAAAAATTCTCCAACTTTATTTTTAGATGTTAACGGAAATCTAACCGGCAGCAATGGTGAAAATATTTCCTTAATTGTAGAGACAAAAAGTAATTTGAAGATTACATCAAATCTTCAAAATCTAAAAAATAATATTGAGTTAAACTTTCCTGATAACCTTGCTTGTGCAGATATTATTGGTATAGATGGAAGTGGAAATATATTTATTGAAATACAAACTTTCATTTCTGAAATTCCATTAAATATTAAAAGGGAAGTTTATACATTATCAAACGAAGGTAACGTATTATCGATTCTTGAGATTCCTTCAATCAAATATTTATACACAATTAAAGATTTTCAAATAGACGAAGAAGGAAATCTCTATCACTTGATTTGCGATAAAGAGAAAATCAGTGTATTAAAATGTTCCGGATTAACAATACAATCAAAAAATAAAATTAACTATCCCTTGGAATATAATTACTCTTTACACTTCAACGATTTTGTAACTACTGATGAAGTTGAAACTATTGTTCCAAACAATCCCGAAGCAAATGCCAGTAGAGTTGAAGCGTTAAGAATTGGTGAGCAGTATGTACTTCATCAATATTCTTGCAGCAGCGCTAATCTTGCCCCAACTGTTGTTATTGCCCCGGATGGTGATCAAGTACAAACACCTGCCTGGTTGGTACAGGGTTCAAATGCAAGAATTCCGTATATGTGGGGAGGATTTAGCAGTTTAGCACAATTTGATAATGGATTAGCAATAGGAAGATATGCCGGTGATATAAATACCGCTGGTGTTTCAGCCTATAGCATTGGAGTTGATTGTTCAGGTTTTGTAAGCCGCTGCTGGCAGATGACTTATCATGCTTCCACGAGTTCTATGCCAAACATCACCACACAATACGCCAGCTGGAATGATTTAAAACCCGGTGATGCGATTCATAAAGTTGGACATGTTAGATTGTTTATTGAAAAAATGCAGAATGGTTCACTGCGAGTTGTTGAATCTGCGGGCAGAGATTGGGATGTATCTTACTGGACCTTTGCAATATCAGATTTAACTACTTACACTCCACGTTATTATAATAATATGGTCAGTGATTATTCTACACAGCAGCCAACTTTAATTAGTGCCTTTGCAAATCAGACAGGAGAAACTGTTTTAAATTGGAATTGCGATACAACAAATGTTATGGGTTATAGATTGTACTCCTCGATAGATAGTAAAAACTGGTCTATAATTCAAAATGAAAATTCACTTACAACAACATCAGCTACTATAATCAGAAATAATAACTCTGAATTTTATCGTGTCTCAAGTGTATTGAACAACAGTCCGGCTTTTTCTGAAAGCAACTGGTCAAATGTTTTAGGTGTAGGAGTTTATTCTTCAAATAAAAAGGTTTTATTGGTGGATGGTTTTGAGAGAAATACAGGAAGCTGGCGGGGACCCGGGAATAATTTTATTGCTCGGTATGGCAAAGCGCTACAACCTCTTTCTATAGATTTTGAATCTGTAAAGAATAATGTAGTTAAAGATTCATTAATTAATATTAATAATTACGATATAATATTCTGGATACTGGGAGATGAATCAACCGTTGATGAAACATTCAGTGCAGTAGAGCAAAACCTTGTTAAAAACTTTTTAGAAAACAGCGGTAAACTTTTTGTTTCGGGTAGTGAGATTGGCTGGGATTTGTACGCCAATGGCAGCACTGTTGATAAAGATTTCTTTACTAATTATTTAAAAGCAATTTATATAGCTGATGACGCTGCTTCAAACATAGCAAGCGGTGTAACAGGTTCTTGTTTCGATGGTGTAAGTTTGAATTTTGGACAGGTTTATTACGAAGATTATCCGGATGAAATTAGTCCTTCAGGCGGAAGTAATCTTTGTATGAAATTTTCTAACAACAAAGGGGCTGGTGTAGAATACTCAGGTACATTTGGAACATCGAGTGATTCGGGAAAAATAATTTATTTGTCATTGCCATTAGAAACCGCCGCAGATGATAATGCTTTTAATTCTGTTATCACCAAATCAATGAGTTATTTTGAACCCGGAATTGTTTCAGTTGACGATGAATCAAACTTAGTAAATGAGTTTAATTTATTCCAGAATTATCCTAACCCTTTTAACCCAAGTACAAAAATTAAATATACAATCCCAATCCCTCCTTTATCCTCCCCTTTCGCAAAGGGGAGGAACGAGGTGGGGTTCGTTTCTTTAAAAGTTTATGATGTGTTGGGAAAAGAAATTGTAAAATTAGTTGATGAATTTAAACCTGCAGGTACTTATGAGGTTGATTTTAATTCAAATGGTTTATCAAGTGGAGTGTATTTCTATACGTTGCGCTTAAATGACAAATCATATTCAAAAAGTATGATTTTGTTGAAATAGTATCTGCTTAACAATTTGTTAATGTTATCGTAACAGTAAGTTTAAATTTGAAATAACCTCATTGTATAATTTTACCTAGTAATTAAATAATAATTAGAGGTAAAATGAAAGCAATATTAATTTTTCTTACCCTTCAATCATTACATGTCTTGTTAGGTATGAGTGATGGAAATCTGTTGAGTGTAATTGTTTTGTGTGTGGCAATCGCAATATTTGTTGCAAGTTATATGGTAGTTGTAATTAAAGAGAGAAGACACAAGAAACAACTTGTAAATACCCTGTTAAATGCCAACTAAAAATATTTGAGTGTACTTCTTTAGCTTTAAGAATTCTTTCATTGGCACTCGTTGAAACTATCGTTTTAATAGCTTAAATTCGCAATGAAATTAGTTTCACTATTTCAGAAAAGCTTATGAAAGATTTATTTAGTGTTCAGGAAGTTGCTAAACTTTTGGATATGAGCCATTCAGGAGTTTTGTATCACATAAAAAACGGAACATTAAAATCCACACAGGTTGGTAAAATTTATGTTATAACTAAAGAAGATTTTGCAGATTTTTTAAAAGATAAGAAAAAAGAAAAAAAAACAAAACAGAAACCTAACGAACCGCTACTGTTTTAATTTTACATCAGAAAAATCAAGTAATTCCTTCCTAAACTTTTCAAGCTCCTTGGAACTAACTCCTGAGATTTCTTTAATACAATAACAATAGGCTCCTAATACGGGAATCATCAAATTTTCTTTTTTTTCATAAAATTTATCTATCATTTTCTCGATTGTTTGTAAATCAATATTAGTAGCAGTGTTAGATCTCAAAAGTTCTTCAACTTCATCATCACACCCTAATGGAAATGAAACATCTCTTTGGTCTTGAGTTTGATACTTTCTGATATTAAGCATTCTGGAAAGTGATTCACCTTTTGTGTATGCAAGCATGCTGGCCGAGGGAGATGCGGACCAGGCATAACCATTTACTAAGCCTTTTGTATAATAATTATCATTTATTTGTGTAAAAGAATTCGTAGATATTAAAGTAATAAGCAGAAGTATTGCAATGGCAATTGATTTATTTTCTATTCTGAAATACAAATTTATCAATCCCTCTTCTATTAATTTGTTGAATATTTAAGCAATTTAAGACGATAATTTTCAAGCTCTTCTGAATTTATCCCAACTAACTTTTTAACACTATAGCAATATGCGCCCAATACCGGAATGATTCGATTATCTTCATACGCATAAAATTCATCAATCATTTTTACCATCACACCAATATCAATCATTTCCTCCTCATTTATTTTGGCAAGTTCTCTCACATCATCTTCACATTCAAGAGGGAATGAAATTTTTCTTTGAATACTATTTTGGTCAATGGGAATATTTTTATCGGGTCTAATCATCTTGTACGGTAACATCTTTCCTAAGGATTCACGTTTGGAATATGCTAAAGTATTAGTGGAATATCTATCTGTCCAAGCATATCCATTTGCTAAACCCTTAGAATAAAACTTATCTTGCGCAACCAAGTTAATTGTGGAATAAACACATAGAATGCAGAGAAGTATTATTTGAAAAGAGTTTTTCACGTGAGTCTCAAATTTGTCAATCCTAATTTGCAAAAAATCCTTTCTAAACTCAATTATAAAAAGGTTAAATTGTAATTAGAATTTATTGCAGATTGGAAAATCAATGGCTTCACATCTTCTTAGCAAATCTTCATTCATACGCGGTGTGCAGTGCGAAAAGCAACTCTATCTTTATAAGTATCACTACAACAAAATGGATCAGCTTTCTGAAATGCAGAAAGCAATATTTAAACGCGGTACTGATGTTGGAATACTTGCACAGCAGCTTTTTCCAAATGGGATTGATGCTTCACCCAAATCACAATTTGAATATGCTAAAGCTGTTGTTGTTACAAAAAATTTAATTAATGAAAAACAAAAAATAATTTATGAAGCATCTTTTAATTTTAGTGCTGTGCTTGCAGTTGCAGATATTGTTGTAGTTGAAAAAAATGGTTTAAAAGTTTTTGAAGTAAAAAGTTCAACATCAATTTCAGAGACTTATATTCGGGATGCAGCTTTGCAGTATTGGGTTATTTCTAATTGCGGTTATAAGATCAAAGATTTTTCAATTACTTACATAAATAATCAATATGTAAGAAACGGGGAAATAGAATTAGATAAACTTTTCATAACAGAATCAGTTTTAAAATTAATCATACCATTACAAAAATGGGTTGAAGAAAATGTAAAACGATTTAAAAAAACACTAAGCCAAAAAATAATTCCTAAAATTGATATAGGTGAACATTGTTACGATCCCTATACTTGCGGGTTTTATGAATACTGTCGTAAACATATTCCTGAAAATTCTATTTTCGATCTCTCAGGTGTTCATCTAAACAAAAAATATGATTTTTACAGAAACGGGATTATTAAATTGGAAGACATACCGGATGATGCCAATCTTCCAAAGAATGCAAAACTTCAAGTTGATGTTTACAAAAGCAAAAAAGATTTGATTGATAAAAAAGCAATTAAGGAATTTTTATACGATTTGAATTATCCAATTTATTTTATGGATTTCGAATCTTTTCAACCCGCTGTACCTATGTTTGACAACTCAAGACCATATCAGCAAATTCCATTTCAGTATTCCGTGCATTTTAAAAAGAATAAGAAAAGTAAAGTTGAACATTTTGAATTTTTAGCTGACACCGGCACTGATCCGCGAATTAAATTTATAGAAAATCTTTTGCGTGATACAAAAACTGAGGGCGATATTCTTACCTATAATAAATCATTTGAGATATTAAGATTAAAAGAAATCGCAGAAGCTTTTCCCAAATACAAAAAAGAAATTGAGGAAAGAATAAATCGAGTTAAAGATTTAATGCTGCCTTTTCAGAAAAAATATTATTACACTTATAATATGCAAGGCTCATATTCCATCAAATACGTTTTGCCTGCATTGATTCCAGAACTAAGTTATGAAAATTTAGAAATAAATGAAGGCGGACTTGCATCTACAGCCTATGAAAGTCTTTATTACGAAACTGATTTAATGAAGATTGCTGAAACAAGATATAACTTACTTCAGTATTGTAAAATGGATACATTCGCAATGGTTAGACTGCTTGAAAAATTAGAATCACTTTAAGGGAAAAGATGAAAAAAATATTTGTGTGTTTATTGTTATTTGTTTTATCGCTATCGCTTAGTGCTCAAACAGAAAACATAAAAGTTATGTCATACAACATTCGCTGCGGATATTGTGAAGATTCGTCAGATGCAAATAATTGGAGCATGAGGAAATATTTGGTGGCTTATATTATAAAAACTCATAATCCTGATTTGATTGGTTTACAGGAAGCAGAAATATTTCAAGTAAGCGATCTTGCTGAAATGTTAGATGAGTATGAATGGTATGCTGTTAGTCGTGAAGATGGCAAAGAGAAAGGCGAATCAAATGCAATCCTGTATAAGAAAAAAAGGTTTGAACTTTTAACAAAACAAACACTGTGGCTTTCTAAAACGCCGGAGCTTGTTTCCAAAGGCTGGGACGCAGCATTCAATAGAACACTAACAATTGTAAAACTTAAAGATCTGATGTCATCTGAAGAATTATATTATTTCAATACTCATCTTGATCACAAAGGAGAAGTTGCCAGAACCGAAGGCTCAAGATTAATCCTGAATGAAGATTAGAAAATATTCCATAAATTATCCGTGTAATCCTAACAGGTGATTTTAATTATACATCAAATTCAGAAGGTTATAAAATAATCACAAGTAAATTGTTTGATTCTAAAATAATTTCTAAGACAGAAAATATTAGCGGAAATATTACTTTTAACGGATTTGGAAAAGATATCCAACCAGAAAATAAAATAGATTTTATTTTTGTGAACGATAAAATTGAAGCTCTAAATCATCTAATTGATACAACAACATTTAATGGTTTGTATCCATCTGATCATTATCCTGTTATTGCAGAAACTATTTTAAAATAATATTTATCTATGTTGTAAAAATATATCTTAGAGAACAGATAAAAGTGGAAAACCAAAGTATTATTTTAATTTATTTTTTCTTTCAGCCGTTCTGAAATATTTCTATATTTAAATGTAAATTTTACTCACACTATCTCATAGGGGAGATTATGAAATTAAAAATACTTTTTTTGTTCATTCTTTCAATTAGTTTTAGCTATTCTCAAGATTTTTGGGAAAAGACAAATTTCCCATCAGACAACTCTTCTCTCTACAGCGTTTACGCAATGATCACAAATTCCTCAGATCACATTTTGGCAGGTACCTTTGCTAAAGGAATATATAAATCCACAGATTTGGGTTTTTCGTGGAGTGAATCGGGTTTAACAAATCACTGGATAATTTCTTTTTCAAAAGATAATTCAGGAATTCTTTATACTGCTACAATCGGTTCACAATTTGGCAGCGGCGTTTATAAATCTACAGATGGCGGAAGCACCTGGAATAAAGTTTGGGACGCTTTAACCGGAATGAACTGCGTTTATGTAGATCAAAACGGATACGTTTATGTCGGTTTGAATTACACTTCAACACAAGGCGGAATATTCAGATCAACCGATGGAGGAACAAACTGGCAGCAGATATTTGATCAAACAGAAAATATTTATGCTATTACTAAACTAAACAGCGGAAGAATTTTAGCCGCTGGCTATGGTAAAGTATTTTACTCTGATAATGGCGGCGTTAGCTGGAATGCTACAACAAGTGGTTTTGTTTCATTTACACCAAGTGCTTTTGCAGTCAATGGTCAGAATGAAATATTTTTGGCTACACTTGGATATGGAATCTATAAATCTACAGATAATGGTTTAACCTGGGTAAATAAAACTGGTGCAGGATGGGATTATAGCAGTTTAATAATTAATACAGATGGTTCTATCTATGCTGGTACTCGTGGCAATTGGGTTTATCGCTCGCTTAACAACGGAGATAATTGGGAACTCGTAAAATCCGGTATGGGTGAAGATAAATATATTCTAAGTTTGTTAACCAATAGTACCGGATATCTTTTTGCAGGAATGGATTATTACGGTTTATATAAAAGTGTTAATAAAGTTGTTACAGACATTGATGATGTAAATGAGAATCCTACTGATTATAGTTTAAAACAAAATTATCCTAATCCATTTAATCCTTCTACCAGAATACAGTATTCAATAAGTAACACACAATTTGTAACAATTAAAATTTTTGACATATTAGGAAATGAAGTTGCGGATCTTATAAACGAATTTAAATCCGCAGGGAATTACGAAATAGAATTTAATGGGCTTAATCTTTCATCTGGAATGTATTTCTACACATTATCAGCAGGGAACTTCATACAAACTAAAAAAATGATTTTACTCAAATAGTTAAATAAATAGTTAAGAGTGAGATAAGAAAAAAAAGTATCTCACTCTTAATGGAATTAATAATTATTCTTTCCAATCCGGAACTCTACCCGGAGTCCAAGGAGCATTTAATCTATTCATTTCGTTTTCAAGATTCTTTAAATCAGTTTCAACCAATCTCTTTAATTGCTCTAAAGCCGGTTTAAATTCTTCCGAGGCGATCTGGTAATTTTGTTTGTATGATGCAGTTGGAGCCGAAGTAGTTGACCACATACCATATGTAACTTCACCAATTCTTGCAGATATGCTTGGATATGTTGGCTCATTTCTATTACTGATAACTTCGTCATCAACAAGTTTTCTATAAATTGATAAATTCTCATCAGCAATTCTATTTGCTTCATCAGTTAAATTTTCGGGTGCATTTTCAGTCTGTGTTAATGCGGTTTTAATAATTTCAATATGCATTTTTAATTTTGATGACACTTCTACCGCACTATTGATAGCACCGCTAAGGTTGCCAACTTTTTTCTGGAAAGCTATTAACTCTTTTCTATCATTTGCAGGCAGTGTTACATTGTTTAAAACTTTAGCTTCAAATTCAACAGGACCGGCAACTTCTTTTAAAACTCCATTACTACTGATTGACATTGTTACTTTATATTTGCCTGGCATAACAGGATAACCACTTGGATTTTCATCGCTTGCTTTTTTTACTGGGTTTGTATTGGCGTATCGTAAATCCCACGTAAATCTGTTTAATCCAGCAGCCACATTTGTTTTTAATTTTCTAACAACATTTCCTGCAGCATCGTAAATTGTAAAAAGTAAAAATGATTTTTGTTCATCATCTTCTTTTCTCAAATCTTCAAAAGACGGATATGGAACAGGTTCATTTTTTTTAATTAATTCTTTTTCTTTCTCCTGTCGCTGCTGTTTTAAGGTTTTTGGTGCTTCTTTTATATAATAAGTAAAAGCGGCTCCAAAAGGTGGATTATCAGCTTTGTAATATGATGATCCAACTCCGGAAAATGTTGCACTACGCTTTGTAAACATTAATGCATCTTTTACGGGATAGAGTTTATAGTTTTCTTTATTCAAAGATTCTTCTGTCACCTCTCGTAATGCAGAATAATTATCAAGTATATAAAATCCTCTTCCAAAAGTTGCAAGTGCAAGATCGTTTTCTCTTTTTTGAATATCTAAATCTCTTACAGCCTGTGTTGGTAAATTCCCTTTCAACTGTATCCATTTTTCACCGCTGTTATTTGTATAGAAAACTCCATACTCAGTTCCGATAAAGAATAAATCTTTTTTGATATGATCCTGAACAAAGGTGTAAACCACTTGCGGTTCTTTTAAATCACCCGCAATAGATTTCCAGCTCTTTCCGCGATCATTGCTGACTAAAATGTATGGTTTAAAATCTGCACGCTTATGATTATCAAACGTTGCATAAACTGTATTTGCATCATGCTGCGATGCGTACAAACAGCTTACATAAGTCATTTCAGGAATTCCGGGAAACGATTCAATCTTTCTCCAATTTTTTCCACCATCTTCAGTAACCTGAATTAAGCCATCATCAGTTCCAATATATAATAACCCTTCAACAAGCGGTGATTCAGTTAACGAAACAATATTACCATAAAAAGATGTTGAAGCATTTTTTGCAACTGCATCAACACTCCAAACTTTATCCATTATTGGCAACTTATTTCTATCTACCTGTCGTGTAAGATCATTACTAATAACCTGCCAGCTATCACCACGATCATCACTTCTAAATAATTTATTTGCAGCGATGTATATTCTTGTATTGCTGTGCGGACTTGTAATTAAAGGAGTATCCCAATTCCATCTATACGGCGCTTCATCTTTTCTTTCCTGCGGTTTAATGCTTATCTGTTCGCCGCTTTGCATATCATAACGTGTTAATCCACCATATTGCCATTCGCAGTATATAATATTTGGGTTACTTGGATCAGTAATAGCTTCATAACCATCGCCTCCTACAAGCGGAATCCAATCAGCGTTTACAATTCCTTCTTCATTAATTGTTTGCGAAGGGCCAATCATACTATTATTATCCTGCGTTCCACCCATTACTCGATAGAAAGGTTCATAGTTATCAACACTAACTCTGTAAAACTGAAGTGTTGGTAAATTTTCTTTAAACCGAAAAGTTTTTGCCGCATCAAATGTTTCATAAATACCGCCGTCGCCGCCAATCATAAAATGATTTGTATTCTTTGGATTGATCCAAAAAGCATGATCATCAACATGTCTTCCTTTTGTACTAATTCGATCAAAAGTTTTGCCGCCGTCTGTTGTGATTGAAGAATAGGTATCTAAAGCATAAACTTTATTTTCATCAACCGGATCACAAAATATTTCAGAGTAATACTGAGCGCTACCATTTTTATAATCACTCATCTTTTCCCAGCTTGCACCACGATTTATGGAACGATAAAAACCACTGCCATCATTTGCAGCTTCAACAATCGCATATAGAAAATCAGGATTGACAGGTGAAATTGCTAGACCTATTCTTCCCATATCACCAGTTGGTAAACCGCTTGTTAGTTTATTCCAGGTTTTACCTGCATCAGTAGATTTATGAATCGCACCTTCAGGTCCGCCGTTTATTAATGTCCAGACATGTCTTCTTCTTTGATAAGATGCTGCATAAAGCACGTCAGGATTTCTTGGATCCATTACAACATCTGTTACTCCGGTATTTGGACTTATGTATAAAACAGAATCCCATGTAGCCCCGTAATTTGTTGATTTATACAAGCCGCGGTCACCGCCAGGACCCCAAAGCGGACCTTGTGCAGCAACATAAATTACTTTTGAATCACGCGGATCAATTAATACTTTTGCAATGTGTTCTGATTTTTTTAATCCAATGTTTGTAAAACTTTTTCCGCCGTCTTCACTTCTGTAAAGACCATCACCCCAGCTTACGCTTCGTTGAGAATTATTTTCTCCTGTTCCAACATATACAACATTTGAGTTGTTTGGATCGAGAGATACACAGCCGATTGAGTGTGAACCGTACTTATCAAAAATAGGGTCCCACGTTGTGCCGGAGTTTGTAGTTTTCCAAACATTTCCGCAAGCTACTGCAGCATAATATTCTGTAATGTCGTTTGGATTAACTGCAAAATCAACAACTCTTCCGGATGTTGCGGCAGGACCAATCAAACGGAATTTTAATCCGTTAAAAGTTTCTGATTTAAAAGGATTTTTATCTTCCTTTTTGTCTTTATCAGTGTCCTGTGCAAAGATTGAAAAAGAAATGAGGATTATTAAAAGCGAAGTAAATATTCTGAGTTTCATTGTAACTCCGGTAAAAAATTAACAGATTTAATATTATTTCTACTTTAAAATTAGAGATTTGAGTTTTTTAAACCAACCAATTTATCCTTTCTATTTACTGTTTATCATTTTGTTTATTTTACATCTACACAAAATCAATTATTTATTTTTTCTTTATCGCTTATGAACATTGCAGACGGAATTCTTTGGTACGTAATTTTTTTATTATCAACTGTTTTTCACGAAGCAGCGCACGCATTAACAGCTTATAAAATGGGTGATGATACTGCTCATAAAGTAGGGCAGGTAAGTTTAAATCCAATTCCACATATTAAACGCGAACCATTTGGAACAGTTATCGTTCCTTTACTTTCTTTTGCAGCGGGCGGCTGGATGATCGGCTGGGCAAGCACGCCATACAATCCGCAATGGGCGCACGATTATCCAAAGAAAGCTGCGGCTATGGCTGCGGCGGGACCAATTTCAAATTTTATTCTTGTAATTTTATCTGCAATAGTTATTCACATTGGAATTTCTGCCGGATTTTTTATTCAGCCGGATACAATTACTATTTCCGGAATTGTTGCAGGTGCCGGTGCCGGATATTTAGAAATCCTTGCAAAGATTGTAAGTGTAATGTTTTCACTAAATTTAATTTTGTTTGTGTTTAATCTGCTTCCATTTCCTCCATTAGATGGAAGCGCTATTCCGCCAATGTATTTAAGTGAAGAAGCAGGGCGAAAGTATACTAATTTTATTCGTAAACCCGCTTTTGCTTTAATTGGATTATTTGTTGCCTGGAATTTATTTGGTTTAATTTATTTTAAAGTGCAATTAATTGTTATTAATCTTCTGTATCCGGGGAGCAATTATCATTAATTTTTCTCTGAAATTATGTATTTATGCAAAAGCAGTTTTCTAAATATTTTAAATTGAATTAAATATCAAAGAAAGTGGAATATATTTATATACAGCACACATAAATAAGTTCTTTAACTAATAATTCAGTGGAGTATAAGTAATAGTTAGGTTGTAGAAGATGAAAATATTTAGATTCTTTATAAGTGCATATATTGTTTTTTCAATTCAATCATCATTTGCCCAAACAAATAAAGACAATTCTAATAGTTTTTATTTGGGTATTATACCTGGTTTTGCTTACAATGAAATTGGTGATTCTTCTATTGGTCAAAAAAGCATATTGAATATTTAGTCAATTAAAAAATAAAAGAATATGGAAAATTATTTTGATAAAAAATTTGAGTTAAGATATTCTGAAATGGATAAAACGGGCGACACTGCCCCAACTACTATTTTAACTTTACTCGAGGAAACAGCGGCAGATCATTGTTATTCCATAGATAACAGTTTATATGATCTAAAAGAACAAGATATCGGCTGGGTGTTGCTTTCTGGTATTATGCAAATGTACCGTTATCCTTCTTATAAAGAAAAGATTATCATAAGAACATGGATGTCATCCTACTCAATTATAAAAGGAATTAGGGAAAACATTATTTATGATGAACAAGACAATATTATAGGAAGAGCTAAAGGTTTATGGGTTTTCTTTGATATAAAAAGGAGAAGACCTGTCCAAATATTTGATGACATCAAAGAGAAATGGTCTTACTGTTATGAAGAATCAATAAAACATAAAATTTCTATCAATATAGAAGTAAGTGAATCTGGAAGTCATATTAAAAAACATGATGTTAATCGGTATGACATAGATATGTATAATCATTTAAATAATATCAGATATTTACAATGGGTAATCGATTCCATGGATGAAGATATCGTTGACAACTGTTTTTTAAGTTCTATCGAAGGGCGTTTTGTTGCAGAAGTTAAAGAGGGTGATACAATCCTGACTTTAACTAAAAAAGATATTAATGACAATTCCTTTGTCCATGCTATAAAAAATAAAGATAGTAAGAAGGTTTGTGCCATAGCAAAAACGGTTTGGGAGAAAAAAAAATAGTAGCTACGCATAGCCAACGCCTCAACACCAACTCCCGAAGAGACAGGCGGCATTTTAGTTGGCGGAATTAGGACGTGAGATAGGAATTATAATTTTGTTAGTGTTTAATCTGCTTCCATTTCCTCTATTAGATGGAAGCGCTATTCCACCAATGTATTTAAGTGAAGATGCTGGAAGAAAATACATTAACTTTGTTCGCAAACCTGCTTTTGCTTTAGTTGGATTATTTGTTGCGTGGAATTTATTTGATTTTATCTACTTTAAAATTTATTTAATCGTTATAAATCTTATTTATCTGGGCAGTAATTATCAGTAATCATTATTCCCGATTTCTTATTAACTTTGCAATAAAAAGAGGCATAAATGAACATCAAAGACTCAACATTTCTTGTTACCGGCGGCAGTGCAGGAATTGGAAAAGCAGCTGCAAAACTCTTAATTGAAAAAGGCGGTAAAGTTGCAATCACAGGTAGAGATAAATCCAAATTAGAAAAAGTTGCAAAAGAAATTGGTGCATTTCCAATCCATGCAGATGTTGCTGTGGAAAATGATGTACAGAAAACTTACGATCTTTTTCTCAAGCAATTCGGTAAACTCGATTGCCTGATTAACAATGCTGGAATCGGTGATAGCTGGAATGAAATCACTGAACTTGATATAAAAGCATTTCATCGTGTGTATGATGTAAATGTTTTTGGTGCCGCACTTATGGCAAGTGAAGCAGCTAAACTTTTTAAGAAACAAAAATCCGGTAACATAATTAATATCGCATCAACAGCAGGCACAAAAGGATTTGCAAACGGAACTGTTTATGCTTCTTCAAAATTTGCTTTGCGTGGAATGACACAATGCTGGCAAGCTGAATTAAGAAAATATAATGTTCGCGTTATTCTTGTTAATCCAAGCGAAGTTACAACGGCGTTTGGTGATGATGAACGAAAAGAAAAACCAGAAGTAAAAAACAGATTAAGACCTTTAGAAATTGCTCATACAATAGTTTCTTCTTTAGAAATGGACGATAGAGGTTTTATTCCTGAAGTAACTGTGTGGGCAACAAATCCTTTTTAATTAACAATTTATAATTAACAATGTACAATGAAGAGCAATTCTGAAACACTTAAATGGCTTGAGATAGCACGAGAAATACAGCAGCTTGCGCAAACCGGTGCTGCATTTGCTGAAACAGGTTATGAAAAAGATCGTTACAAAAGATTAAATGAAATAACCGCTGAAATAATAGAACATCATACAACATTAGAAAAAGAATCTGTTGTTAAAACTTTGATGAATCATCCCGGCTATGCAACTCCTAAAATTGATGTAAGAGCCGCTGTTATCAAAGATGGAAAAATTTTGCTTGTGCAGGAATCCACAGACAACTGCTGGGCAATGCCCGGCGGATGGGCTGATGTTGGAAACATCCCATCTGAGGTTGCAATTCGTGAAACAAAAGAAGAAAGCGGTTTTGATGTAAAACCGAAAAAAGTAATCGGAGTTTACGATGCAAACAGAGTCGGCGGCAGATTAGAATTTTTTCATGCATTTAAAATAATTTTTCTTTGTGAATTGCTTGGCGGTGAAGCTAAAACAAGCGATGAAACTTTAGACGTAAAATTTTTTGACTTCAATGAACTTCCACCGTTATCTGCAAATCGTACTAATGAAAAACATTTGGATGAAATAAAACTTCATTTATCTAACTCTGAAAGAAAAACTTTTTTTGATTAAACAATGAGTGAATTAAGAAACGTAGTTTATAGTCTTGCAAAAACAGAATTGCAAATCGGTGATCACGCAAAAGAAATTGGCAATATAGGTCAGGCTCGTGTTTGTGCACGCCGCGCTTGTGGAATGGCGATAGAGCATTGGCTGGGATTTCATCCAAATAAAAATTATGGAGCTAACGCAATTACTATGCTCGTAAAACTTCAGGAAGATCATACAATACCCAAAAATATTCGTGATGCTGCTGAAAGATTAACAAAAAAGGTTAATAGTAATTTTGAAACAGGAGTTACAGAAGATCCACTTGAAGACGGTGAAATAATAATTGAATATTTTCTTGACCTAAAGAATCTTGACAAATAATATTATATCGAAGAGAAAACCCTAATATTACTTAATCATTTGCGGGTGAGGCTTTATCTCTTTTGCCTGAATCATGGTCATTATCATCCTTACTTTCCAACTTTATTTTTCTTTTATCTGTTTCATCGTTGTATTTATAATCGATTTTCATTTTATCCGAATCAACATCATCAACATACCAAAAACTAAGATCGTCCATTTCCGGATCGATATCTCCAATCATCCAGCCTGGATAAGTTGTTTCAACAAAATAATATTTTTTACCATTGTTTGTTTTATAATTTCCACGGGCTGGTATCGCAACGCCAAGCATTGCATGCTTGTACTGAAAACTCCAGAACATCACACAATCAACACCGGCTTTTTCTAAAATCACATAAAGCAAAAGTGCTTTTGTGTCGCAATCACCATATTTAGTTGCAAGAGTTCCAAGCGGCGGAAAAAGATCAAGTTCGCCGCCGGGTCTTTTGTACTTTATATTTTGTACAAATGATATTATAAAATAAATCTTATCAATATCACTTAAGTTTTCTTTTTTAAATACTTCATTAAAACCCTTTAAAATATCATCAAGCTTATCATAAGACTGCCAAAAAATTCGTTTGTAGATTTCGTGCCAGACAAGTTTAGAATAATAAACTTTATCTGATTTGTAATTTGGATCAATATTCAAATCTCGAGTACTTAGCTTTGCAAGTTCATCCATATAAGCCAAAGCCTTTTGAACTTCTTTTTCTAAAAGTTGAAAAGAGATTTTATAATTTTTTCTTCCAAGAGATGATGAAGTAAACTTCCAGCTAAAATCTGAAGTAATAATTGGTTGATTGCCAAGTGTATCTACTTTAAAAACGTAATCACTTTTCGTCTCCTCAAATCCATCAAAACTAAAATTAAGATTTGAAATAAAATCAATAATTAAAATTGCGAATATTAGGATTACAATTATTCCAGTGCATCCAAAACTTACAGCACAGCCTCTTTTCATCTGTAATTACAATCCAATATCTTTTAAAGAAATTGATGGGAAGGGAATTAACGCATCAAGAATAGATTTTATGCCCTGCTGCATTAGAAGTGAAATTGAAATAATTACAACTCCAAGTACAATGCTTACCGCAATATTATTTTTCTTTATTTCACCAAGTTCATCTAAATCTTTTGTTAGATGTGTGTATAAACTTATAGCAAGATAAATTGAAATGTAGGCAATAAATCCGGCTAAAATTATTTGCACTAACATTATTCCCGCTGTTTGAATAAAAGAACTGAAAGTTGCGTCCGGATTTCTGAGAGCCATACTAAACACTGTTATTGCGGGTTCAATAGCATTTTTAACCATTATAACTAATGCTAAAATTATTGAAGCATTAAGAATTGCAACTGCAATATTATTTTTTTTTAGTTCTTCAATTTCATTTATAGATTTGATTTTTTTGTGAAAGAACTTAAATCCTGCATATATAAAAATTATACCTATAAAAAGAGAAAGAAATAATTGCAGTACGCCGGAAATGAGAAGTGATAAATCCATAATAATCTCTATTTGTTTTACTGAAAATTAATAATAATTGATTAAAGAATTTATTGTAATAAGGTTAATTTGTAAATTAAAACTGTAAATCAATTACTAATAATGGTAAAAATGGAATTTAAAATAAAAATTATCATATCAATACTTGTAATATTAATGTTTGGCTGCGCAAGTACAACGGAGTTACCCGAATACTATTCTGCATTGAATTCTTACAATGAAGGTAAATATCAAACAGCTATTACTTATATCGATCGTGCATTACAGACAAAAAATGATGAACCGGGGTATTACGTTTTGCGCGCTAAATCCAATTATAAAATTGATAATAAAAATTTAGCAATGGATGATTTAAATAAATCATTAGAACTTGAAAATACTTTTAACGCTCGATATTTAAGAGGAAAAATATTTTTAGAATTTAATGAACTTGAAAAAGCTAAGCAGGATTTTAGAGAAGCATACAATTTAAACTCAGAATCAGCGGATTTACTTTTTGATTTGGGATATTTAGAATATTTAGAAGGTGAAAACCAACTTGCATTAGAGTACTATACAAAGGCATCAAAACTTAACTCGCGAAATCCCGCAACGTATGTTAATTTGGGTAATCTTTATGCAATGATGGGCGACAGTAAAACTGCGATTGATAATTACTCCAAAGCTTTGGTGTTAGATACAACTGATGGAATTGCATATTACAATCGTGCTAACGAAAAAATGCTGCTTGGCGATTTTGCTGGTGCGATTGAGGATTATGAAAATTCACTGGTGATTGACTCATTAAATATTAGTACGCTTTTTGTGTTAGCTGAAGCAAAAATAAAAGTTAATGATATTTCAGGAGCGCTTAATATGTATAATCAAATACTTAATATTGATTCAACATTGGCAAAAGCTTTTTATTTTCGCGGATCAGCAGAAATTTTGCTGGAAAAATTTGATAAAGCTTGTCCGGATTTTAAGAAAGCCGGTGAGCTTGGCTACTTTGATGCTTATGAAATGATAAAAAAATATTGTGATCCAAAAAAGAAATTACCAAAGAAGAAAACCAAGAAGAAATAAAATCACTGCAAAAAATTTCAATCCATTTAAAATTAAAAAGGGAGCTTTCCGCTCCCTTAAATTGGTTTAGAAAAAATTATCTTCCAACTTTATCTAAATGTTCTTTCTTAGCCATTAATTGTTCTTTAGTTTCCTGGTGGTCCGGATCCATAATTATTGCATCGGTAGGACAAGAAGGAATACATTGTGGTTCATCATAAAAGCCAACACATTCTGTACATTTATCAACTGCGATATATGTATGATCTGAGTTTAAAGCTTCATGTTCGCCATCTAAAAGCCAAGCATCGCCTGCTGCGTAAATTGCATTATTCGGACATTCAATTTCGCAAGCGTTGCAGGAAATACATTCATCAGTAATTAGAACTGCCATATAAGATCCCCTTATATTTTTAGGTTAATTAATTTGTTTGTTGTTTCAAAAATAATAAAAAGCCAGATTATTAAGAACTAAGTTTACGCAAAAACACATAAGGTTTTAAGATTTTTTTTCCAAAGTAGTAATTTTAGTAAAACATTTTAATTGAAACCTTAGAGGTTTCAAATCTTGTTTAAATTGAATTAAAAAACTTTAATTAGACTTTACAGAAGTTTCAAGAACAGGAATTCCGTTTATTTCCAAAATTTTGGTGATGTTTCTAAATCGTGGAAGCCAGGGCAAGTAAATACCAACAACATTTACTTTGTAGGATGTGCCGGGGTAAATTTTAGCATTCAACTCATCCGCATTTTCTTTGTTTTGATAGTAGTTGTTAGAATTATAAAATACTTCATTATCTGTAAACACAAAATATTTTTCGGGTTCATTACCAAACTGTGATTTATTAATAACCTTTATAGATATTGTTTCTTCGGTTAGGAAAGGTTCAAAAAACAGATAACCAAATAGTAAAATTATCAGGACGATTACAAAACCAACCATTGCCGATAACCTGAAAAATCCTTCACTTATCATCATTTTGTTAAATCTCCTTTCGTAAAAAACCGAATTCTTAACATTATATTGTTATAGGTCTAAAAATATATTCTGAAAACAATTATAAAAAGCTGAATGAAAACTGCAAATAAGAAAACATTAATCAAAAATTATGCAAGTATTATATTCATCCTTTTAATTGCTTTATCACATTACAAATGTAATACTAACAGGCAAGAATCGCCACCTGTTAAAAATTTACCGATAGTAAAAATTACGCCTATTAATGTTTCGGAACCATCAGGACTAACTCTTTCTTTTGATGGAAAATATTTTTGGTGCGTTGGTGATGACGATAGTAGGGTTTTTAAACTTGATTTAAACGGAAATATTTTAAAATCATTTTTTGTGGATGGAGAAGATTTGGAGGGTGTAACTGTTATTGATTCAACTAAGCTTGCAGTTATTCTTGAGCGAACGAGAGAAGTTGTAGTTGTTGATACTTCGGGTAAAGAAATAAACAGAAAAAGATTTGATTTAAAGGGCAGATTAAATGAAGGCTTGGAAGGAATTTGTTACGATTCCAAAACAAAAAATTTTTACTTTCTTAATGAAAAACGACCGGGTTTATTAATAAAAACAGATAGTGCCTTCAAAGAAATATTTAGAAAAGAACTTACGTTTGCCAAAGATTACTCAGATATATCTTTTTCTAACGATCATAATACTTTGTGGATTTTAAGTGATGAGTCTCAAAAAATAATCCAAACAGATTTAAATGGAAATGAAATATTAGAATACGGAATAAACGTTAAACAACCGGAGGGATTGATTGTAGATCATAAGCGTAAAAAGATTTTTATAGTTTCTGATAAAAAAGAAGAACTGTATGAATTTAAACTTCCTTAAAAATTAAACAGCTTTTGTATCGCCTTTAATCATTTGCCAGATCGTCATCAAAATGATTTGAAAATCTAGACGCATTGTCCAATTTTCAATGTACCAAAGATCATACTTCATACGTAAAATAGTTCTACGATTATTTTCTTCTTCATCTTCTACATCACCGCGTAAACCATTTACTTGCGCCCAGCCTGTTAAACCGGGACGAACATTGAGCCGCATTTTTATTTCTTCAAATATTTTTCCGTATAAATCCTGATACGGAATTGCATGCGGTCGTGGACCAACGACGGACATATCGCCTTTTAGCACATTAAAAAATTGCGGCAATTCATCTATGTTAGATTTTCTTAAAAAATTTCCAATCGTGGTAACTCTTTTATCGCCAAGCGTAACTGGTTTAAATACCTGGCTTTCTTTAGATGATTCAGATGTTAAAGTTCTAAATTTGTAACATTCAAACATTTCGTTTTTTGTACCAATACGCTTTTGTACAAATAAAACTTTGCCTTTAGAATTTATCTTAATAAGAATTGCAATTACCGGATACAGCCAGCTAAGTAAAAAAACAATAACAAAAATTGAAAACAAAATATCAAACAAGCGTTTTAAAAATCTGCGGTTTGCTTCTTCAAGCGGTTCCTGGCGTGCTGTAATAATTGGAAAATTACCAATTGAACTGATTTGAAATCTGCTTGATAAAAATCTAAAATAATCCGGAATGATGTGAATTCTAACAGCATTAATATTACAGACTCTAATTATTTCATCTAACAATTCCTGCGGCTGTGAGGAAAGTGCAATTACAACTTCATCAATTTCCAATGTCTTTAGCTTTTCATCAAGCTTATCGTAAGAGCCAATAACGTCTTCACCATTAATTGTATTATCAAGAAAACCTTTAAACTGATAGCCAAAATCAGCATTACGAACGATTGTATCTTTAAAACTTTTGCCAATTTCTCCCGCACCAATTATTAAAAGTTTTCTAATGTTCTTTCCTTTTCTTCTAAGTGATATTAGAATATTCTTAAATATTGCCGTGCGTAAACTGATTGATAAGGTTAGAAGAACTCCATACAACACAATAAAATTTCTTGTAAACAAATCTTCTTTTGTTAAGAAGATAAATAATACAGTAAATCCCACCTGAAAAAAAACAAGTTTTAATATGTTAAAAAACTGAAATGAGAATGAGCGTGTAAAAAAATCTAAATAAAAACCTGAAAGATTTACATTAATAAACCAGATAAAATTTAGAAACAACAAAAGCACAAACATATAATTGCGTGCTACTAATATTTCAAACGATTGGGCTATTATTGCGGAAAGAAGAAAAGATAAGTTAAGTATTAATAAATCTGCTAACAGCCGGGAAGTGTATATTGATTTTTTATTAACGATCATTTTTCTTTTTTACTTTGTTATGTTGAAAATTTTTATACTTTTCGTTTACATAATCTTTAATGCTGCGTTCAAAATTTGCTCTGCTAAATTTTTCTGAGTGCAGCCTGATTTCTTTGTAATTCATTGAGTGTGAAATCACATCAAATCTTTTTACAGCCTCAACTATCGAATCAATAGTTTGCTCAGGATATAAAATTCCTGTTACTCCATCAATAACAGTTTCAGCCGCGCCACCGATACCGTAAGCGATAACAGGAGTACCGCAAGCCATTGCTTCAACAACTACAATTCCAAAATCCTCTTCAGCAGCAAATACAAAAGCCTTTGCTTTTTGCATATATGATTTTAGACTTTCAAAATCCTGATAACCTACAACATCTACATTAGGAGTTGCCTTAGCAATAATTTTTTCTTTTTCAGGTCCGCTTCCTATAACAACAAGTTTTTTATCCAGCATTTGTGCAAACGCATCCACAATTAAATCAATCTTTTTATAAGGAACTAATCTTGATGCCGCTAAATAATAATCCTGTTTGTTAGTTTCCATTTTAAACTTATCTGTATCCACAGGCGGATATATAACATCTGAATCACGATTATAAATTCTTTTTACTTTTTTCCTGATATGTTCGGATATGGAAACAATATAATCAGGATTCTTGGCAGATTTTTTATCCCATCTTCTTAAGTAGTTAAGAAATAATTTAGCAATTGATCCTTTAAAACCTTTTAAATATTCATCAGCACTATCCCAAGCATACCTCATTGGTGAATAGCAATAACTGATATGAAGCTGTTTTTTATTTGTTCTAATTCCCTTAGCCACAGCATGTGAACTTGAAATTATTACATCATAACCGGATAAGTTAAACGATTCAATAGCTCTAGGAAACAGAGGTAAATAATTTCTATGCTTGGTTTTTGCGTAAGGTAAATGTTGAATGAAGGATGTTTTTGCGTGATTACCTTTAAGAATAATATTTCTTTGTTCTTCATTTAAAAAATCTACCAAAGAATAAACATCTGCATCCTGCCAAATATTTGTAAAAGACTCAACACATCTTTCAGAGCCGGCGTAATTTACCAGCCATTCATGTACTATTGCGGTTTTCATTAAATTATAGTTTTATAATAATTCATCAAATTCTTTTTTAAGATTACTGCTAAAATTATTCCAACTAAATCTTTTAATATTCTCTAATCCCTTCTTTTTTAAACTTACAGCTAAATTTTCGTCTTCAATTATTTGTTTCATCGCTCCAACAAATTCATCAACATTAAAAGGATTAAAATAAATCGCAGCATCACCACAAACCTCAGGTAATGATGCAGCATTACTTGTAATTACCGGACATTCGCAACTCATTGCCTCTAATGGCGGTAAACCAAAGCCTTCGTACATGGAAGGGAAGACTAAACAGAAAGCATCTTTATAAACAGCAGGCATTTCATTATCAGGAATATAACCCGGAACAATAACATTATCTCTTAATCCAATCAGTTCTTCGTTTTTATAAAACTCATCAGGTTTTAACCCAATTAAAACTAATTTATACTTTGAATATTCTTCCCTTAGTATTTTAAAAGCTTTTAGACTTAATATTAAGTTTTTGTGTGGTTTTATACTTCCAACATATAAAAAATAATCTTTAGGCAGTTTATACTTTTTTCTAAAAACATTAATATCAATTTTATCCGAAACCTTTTTAATACTGTCACCATCAATAGAACAATACACAACTTTTATATCTTCTTCTTTTGCTGATAAATATTTTTTTATTTCACTTTTAGAAAAATTTGAATCAGTGATAACCTTATCAGATTTTTTTAAGGCTGCACTTAACATGTATCTTGCATACATTTTTTTTACAATTGAAATTTCATTCAATTTTGTCAAATGATTTACATCATGTATTATTACAACTCTTCTTTCTGCTAAGATCTTTCTAAGAGGAATATTATAATGCGGGGAAAGAAAAATTTTACTCTTTGGTATGCAGCGCGGCAAATTAATCTGTTCTGATATTGAATATATTGGATAATCCGCACTAAATATTGATGATTTGTCACTCCACTCAAAAGATTGAAGGATTTTTGTATTACCCAAAAGTGCCAAACTGTAATTACCTATAAGATTTGGGATCATGTTTTTTAAATATGTTCCAATACCGGAATGATTGATCATTCTTGCATCAATAGTAATATCAAATTTTATATCAGCCAACTAAATTTATTCTCATCTAAATGGGTTATATTTGGCAAAAAATTAAGAAAATATTTTTTATTTAACGTTTTATAAAAAAAATCAATAAGTAAAATTTAAAATGTTGATATCGATTATTACACCAACTTTTAACTCTGAAAAAGATATTGATAAATGTGTTCAATCAATTATTAATCAAACCTATAAAAGCTTTGAGCATATTATAATTGATAATCTTAGTTCTGATAAAACACTTGATAAAATAAAAAATATTTATTCATCCAATAAACTCTTATCAAATTTACGAATTATTAGTGAAAAAGATTGCGGAATTTCCGATGCTTTTAACAAGGGGATAAAAGCCGCAAGCGGCGATATTATTGGAATACTGAATAGTGATGATTATTATTATTCAATTGATGTGTTTGAAAAAATAAAAAATGAATTTCTTAATCCTGAAATTAGTATTGTACACGGGGACATTTATTTTTTCGATGAGATACATGGATCTAACATAAGAAAACCTTTAATGGCTAAAATGATGAGTGGCTTTGTTTATAACCATCCAACAATGTTTGTAAGAAAATCTTTATATCAAATACTTGGATATTATGACGTTAGTTATAAATTTTCAATGGATTTTGAGTTTTATTGTAGAATATCAAAATATTCAAATCCAGATAAATTTTCAGTTTACATAAGTGATTCACCTTTAGTACAAATGAATTCAGGAGGTGCATCCTGGCAAAATGAGCTTCAAAGCATCGAAGAAATTAAGTTAGCTCTTAACAAGTATGACTTGTGGTATAAGGCAGGTAAATCTTTTTATAGGCACAGAAAAATTCGTACCCTTATAAAAAGGATTATAACTAAAATAGGACTGAATAACATCGTAAAAATTTGGCGATATATTAAATGGAAAGTATAGGATACAGAACTGCATTCAAAAAATACAATCGTTTTTACATTTGAAATTTCCCAACATAAAATATTCTCCATCAGAACTTTTTAATTTCAAAGATTCTAATCGTTCAGAAAAAGCTAAAAAGAATATTATCATTCTTTTTGTAATGCATGTGTTTAACTTTTTTTCAATAATGGCACTCGTACCAATAACGATAAAGTATCTAGGTAATGTTGAATATGGAATTTGGCTGACACTCGCATCAATACTAAGCTGGCTTATCAATCTTGATTTTGGAATTGGCAATGGTTTACGAAACAAGCTTGCAGAAGCACTTGCATTAAAGGATATTAAATTAGCTCGTATTTACGTCAGCACGGGATATTCTGTATTTACAATTGGTATACTGATTGCAATTTTTATTTACTTTTTTATCCACGGATTATTAAACTGGGCTGAATTACTTAATGCTCCAGCAGGTTATTTAGAATTATTAAACACATTAGTATTCTATGTAATTGTTTTATTCCTCGCGCAATTTTTGTTAAAGCTTATCACATCAATTATTAATGCTGATCAGAGACCTGCACTTAATGGTGTGCTAAGTCTAATTGTAAATACAATTACTTTGTTAGTAGTGTATTTGCTTTTAATTTATACCAAACCATCTTTGATGCTGTTTGGTTTACTGTCAAGTGCTATTCCGGTGATTGTTTTCTTAGTAGCCTCTTTGTTTTTATTTAAGGGACAATACAAAAATATTTCACCATCATTTAAAACCATAAATTTTAAATATTCATCGGAACTTGTAAAACTTGGAATGCAATTTTTTGTTATTCAAATTTCCAGCCTAATAGTATTTACTACAGATAATATTATTATTTCACAATTATACGGACCAGAACAAGTGGTTATTTATAATATTGCATACAAATATTTTTATATGGTTCCGTTGGTTTTTAATGTAATGCTTGCGCCTTTTTGGTCTGCATTTACCGAGGCTTATGTTAAGCAAGAATATGATTGGATAAAAAATTCAGTTAAAAAATTGGTTATTGTATGGGCACTTCTTTCGTTTACCGCAATACTTATGATTCTCTTATCGGATT
The DNA here is from genome assembly GCA_963704275.1 of uncultured Ignavibacteriaceae bacterium. Classification (GTDB taxonomy): domain Bacteria; phylum Bacteroidota; class Ignavibacteria; order Ignavibacteriales; family Ignavibacteriaceae; genus IGN3. The sequence goes on from CAVPHP010000011.1 coordinate 333,860, forward strand.
TTGTATATAAGATTTGGGTTGGCGAAAACATTAAGGTTCCATTTATGCTATCAGTTTTTACAGGGTTGTTCGTGATAATTGCAAATTGGAATAATATATTTTCTTATTTTATAAATGGTGTGGGTAAGGTACGAATCCAACTTTATTACTCAGTTTTTGTTGCACTACTAAATATTCCTCTTTCAATTTTTCTTGCAAAAAATGCCGGGATGGGTATTACAGGTGTTATAGTTTCAACAAACATCTGCTTAATAATTGCATCCGTTTGGGCACCAATCCAATACAAAAAATTAATTTCAGGCACAGCAAAAGGTATATGGAATAAATGATTTGTAAAATTTGTAACTCAAAAATCCAACAAGTATTTACAGCAAAAATATTAAACAGGTATGATGTTAAATATTTTAAATGTAATAATTGCGGATATTTATATACGGAAGAACCGTTCTGGCTGGAAGAAGCTTATTCCAGACCCATAAATCTTTCTGATACTGGTTTACTTGATCGTAATATCAATTTCTCCAAGATACTTTCCGTACTTATTTACTTTTTCTTCGATAAGGGCAATTCCTATTTGGATTATGCGGGCGGATATGGGGTGTTTACACGATTATTGAGAGATATCGGTTTTGATTTTTATTGGCATGATCCATATACACAAAATTTATTTGCAAATGGATTTGAGATTGATAAAACTACTGAGACTGAGTTTGAGATTCTAACAGCGTTTGAAGTATTTGAACATCTCATAAATCCAAAAGAAGAATTAGAAAGAATGCTGCAGTTAAGTGATACCATTATTTTTTCAACAGAGCTAATGCCTCAAGAAATCCCCAATCCTAAAGATTGGTGGTACTACGGTTTTAATCATGGACAGCATATTTCTTTTTATACTGAAAAAACATTTTACAATTTGGCTGATCAAAACAAGTTGAATTACTATAACTTGAATGGAATCCACATAATCACTAAAAGAAAGTTTAATAAAACATTACTTATTGTTTTTAAAAAACTTGGCAAATTTGGATTGTACCTGATTGTAAAAACACTTACAAAAAGTAAAACTTTTTCAGATCATACTATGATTGATAATATTAATAACTATTCGGATAAAACCAAGTGAAAGTACTTTACGATCATCAATGTTTTGCTCAGCAGCAATATGGTGGCGTTTCGCGATATTATTATCAGTTAATTAAAGAGCTAAATAAATTACCCGATGTGGAAGTTGAACTTTCATTAAAGTATTCAAACAACTTTTATATTAATGAAGATAAATCTTTTGAAGTAAAGAAGTTTTTTCCAAATCATAAATTCTATTTTAAAAGAACAATTCTCGATTATGTTAATCGCCTCTCAACAATCCCCAATCTAAAGAAAGAGGATTATGATATTTTTCATCCAACTTATTACGGAACTTATTTCTTAAAACATTTAAATGCTAAACCATTTATTGTTACTGTTTATGATTCAATACATGAAAAATATCCGGAAATAATAAATTCTATTGATAGAACTCTTGAGTATAAAAAAGAGATCATAAGCAAAGCTAATTTAATTCTTGCCATCTCTAACAGCACAAAAAATGATTTAATAAATATTTATAAAATCCCTGCTGAAAAAATAGAAGTAGTTTATCTAGCAGCTTCAATCAATAAAAACTTTTCACTGTCAAAAGAACAACTAAGTTTGCCGGAAAAATATATTCTGTTTGTCGGTAATAGGGATTTCTACAAAAACTTCAAGAATTTTATTCAAGCTGCCGCACCGTTACTAAAGGAGCAAAAGGATTTGTTCCTAATTTCTGCGGGCGGTGGAGGATTTTCTAACGACGAAATAAAATATTTCAGATCAATGCAAATAGAAAATAAAGTAATTTATAAAATTGCCGATGATGCTTCTTTAGCAACACTCTATTCAAATGCCCTTGCATTTATTTTTCCGACATTATATGAAGGATTTGGAATCCCTGCATTGGAAGCTATGAATTGTGATTGTCCGGTAATAATGAGTAACACAAGTTCATTACCCGAAGTCGGTGGCGATAGTGCTATATATTTTGAACCGAATGATATTGGGGATATTAAAAATAAAATTGAAAAGGTAATTTTTGATAAAGAATTAAGAAAAGAATTAATTGAAAAAGGAAAAATCCAAAGGAGTAAATTTTCCTTTGAAAAAACTGCCAGAGAAACTTTAGAGGTTTATGAAAAACTGGCAGCGGTACGATAATATCTGTTTTGATAAATTATCTTTACTAAAAAAATCGTAATTTATATCAGTTCAAAATCAACCTTGAGAAATTTATGTTAATAGGAATAATAGCAAACGTTACCAAAGAAAATGTTTTTGAAGTAGTCTCATCTTTTCTATCCAAGCTTAAAAAAAACAAACTCGATTATATTCTTACCAAATCTCTTTGTGAAGATAAAGGAAAACTTAAAATCGAACTCTTTGATGATTTTGTAACCGACGATAAAGAGCTTTATGAGAAAGCCGATTTGATAATCTCAATCGGTGGTGATGGAACGATGCTTGCAACTGCATTCAACGCACAGTTTTATGATAAACCTGTGCTTGGTGTTAATCTTGGTAAGCTGGGATTTTTAGTCGAAGCAAACATCGATCAAATGGATAACATTATTAAAGAGCTTAAAGAAGGCAGGTACAGCATTGAAGAACGAATGGTTATCAGCGGTTTAGCAGCTGGGTACGAAAAAGAAAAACTTTATGCAATAAATGATATTGTTATTGATAAAGGCGGTTGGCCTAAAATGATTGAGCTTACTGTTTGGGTTGATGGTGAATACGTTACAACGTTTTCTGCTGATGGTTTAATCGTTGCAACCCCAACAGGCTCAACCGGCTATTCAATTTCTGTGGGCGGGCCGATTGTATCTCCCAAATCGGATGTGATTACTCTTTCACCTATTTCTCCCCATAGTTTAACTATCCGACCGCTTGTGCTGCCAAGTTCTCAGGAAATATTAATCAAAGCAGATTCGCCTTATAAAGAAATTCAAGTTAGCTGCGATGGTCAAAGAGTCTTTGATTTTCCGCCGCCGACTGAAATAAAGATTTGCAAAAGTGAGCGTCCGTTAAAACTGGTTCACACATCACTTACAACTTATTTTGAAACATTAAGAAATAAATTGCTTTGGGGAATTGATCTACGAACTAAGAAAGATTAGAAGCATTTATTACATTAAGTATGACCATTCTGAGCAGAGTCGAGGAATGAATGTGAATTATTTATTGCCACGAGCTTCAGCTCGTGGATAACTATATAAAAAACGTTTGGCTTTAGCCACATTATTATTATTCAAATGCGGCTAAAGCCAAGTACTTGGTTATAAATTTTATCCACGACTTAAAAGTCGTGGCAATAGAAAAGGTTATTTATGTTTAAGAACTTTATCCTATCAATATTTTTAGTTACAGCTTTCCAAATCAATGCCCAGGATTATAAAATTACAACCGATGAAAAAAATGGCGAGCCACTAATCCTCGGTTACTGCCCTGCAAGCTTAATAAATGATTCTACTTTCAATAATACTTGGACTTCAGAATACGAAAGCTATAAACCTGATTACGAAATTCTTGATAGGCTCGAAGGAAAACTTGAAGACATTAACATTAAAATAGTTTTTCGTTCAACTTGCAGTGATAGCAGGGAACAGTTGCCAAGATTTTTTAAGATATTAAAAGAACTCAACTACAATTTAAACTCAATAGCTCTAATTGGTGTAAACCGAGAAAAGCAAGGTCTATCCAACGAAGCAGAAGCACTTGATATTCAATTCGTTCCAACAATAATTTTTTATAAAGATGGAAAGGAAATTGGAAGAATAGTTGAAACTCCTTATGAAAGTTTGGAAAAGGATTTATTAAAAATACTCTCGTAGCACAGGTCTCCGACCTGTGATTAGAAAAGTTATAAGAAATCTTTAATTGTTGTAAGCGGATTGTGTGAGATATACAAAAAAAAACAAAAACGCAGGACAGAGTCCTGCGCTACGAATATTAATTATTTATTTCTTGTAATTCGGGTAGTTTTATCTTCTTCGGCTTCATATCATCTTTCTTTCCTTTGCCGTTACTGTTACCATTTCCATTACTTCCGTTCTTGCCATTTTTACTATTGCTTTTCTTGCTTCCAAATCCATCCGGATTATTTTTATCTTCATAATTTTTGTAAGTGTAGATTTTATTCTGAAAGTTTCTAAGAATAATTCTCTCTTCATCTTTGTGAAGCACATAGTTTGGTGTAAGCGGAATCTTACCGCCGCCGCCCGGTGCATCAATTACAAAATGAGGAATTGCAAGTCCGCTTGTGTGTCCGCGCAAACCTTCAACTATCTTCAATCCTGTTTCGATTGAAGTTCTGAAATGATTTGCACCTTTAGTTTCATCTGCCATATACATATAGTAAGGACGAACTCTTATCTTCAATAAGTTTCTGCATCAATTCTTTAACTACCTCAGGGTCATCATTAACACCTTTCATAATAACCATCTGGTTGCCCATTGGTATTCCTGCATCAGCCATCATTGTGCAAGCTTTAGAACTTTCAGGAGTAATTTCCCAAGGATGATTAAAGTGTGTGTTGCAATAAATTGGATGATACTTCTTTAACATATTTACAAGTTTTGGTGTAATACGATGTGGAAGCACACATGGCATTTTAGATCCGATACGAATTATTTCGATATGCGGAATTGCTCTTATTCGCTGAAGAATTTTTTCAAGCATTGCATCCGTTAACATTAAAGGATCGCCGCCTGAAAGTATTACATCACGGATTTCCGTATGCTCTTCAAGATATTTGAAAGCGCTTTCAAGTCCCTTCATCGATATTTTTTCATAATCGCCAACTTTTCTTTTTCTTGTACAGAAGCGGCAATACATTCCGCATTGGCTTGTAACAAGAAACAGTGCACGATCGGGATAACGATGAGTGATATTTGATACAGGACTCATTGCATCTTCCATCAGCGGATCTTCTGTCGCATCAAAGTCTTCTAATTCAGCTTTATCCGGAACACATTGACGCCAGATGGGATCACCCGGATGGCGAATTAAGCTTAAGTAATATGGATTGATACGTGCCTGAAAAAATTCATCAAGATCTTCCGCTACCTTTCGATCTATCCCGAATTTTTCTACAAGTTCATCGACAGTGTGCACACTGTCTCGTACCATTTGCTGCCAAAGTTCCATAACGTTTCCTCAGTGATTCTTATTGTTGAAATACTTTCCAAATACCAGCAGGTCGTCACCTACTGAGTAGAAATCTCTTATCTCTGAAATAATTGAATACTTATTTCTAAGATAAAAGTTTTGCGTGGAAGCATAACTTTCTTTTGAAGAAGTTTCTGCCAGCAGCCATCTGCCGTTGTTACTTCTTACAAACTCTTCAGAATGTTCTAAAAGACTTTTTCCAATTCCTTTGCCTGAGGTTGCAGGATCGGAAACAATCCAGTAAAGATCGTAAACGCCGTCAGTCAAAGGTCGTTTACCTGTACAATGATAACCAACAACCTTGCCATCATTTTCGTAAACGAATAAATGATAGTCAGTCTGATCAGGATTCATAACAGAAATATTAACAAGCTCCATTGCAACTTTAATTTCTTCTTGATTAAAGTTTGGAATTCTTGTCAGCATATTTTCAATTTCTACTTCGTCAGACTGCTTTATTTTTCGAATCATTGTATTTTCGTTGTAATGCAAAACTTGTTATAGTAAATAAAAGTTCACTGTAAGATTTTCCTGATGCTGCGGCTGCTCTTGCAAAACCGGAATCACTCGATACATCAGGATTTGGATTTACTTCAATCACATAAGGCGTTCCATCATCGGCTAATCGCACATCAACTCTTGCGTAATCTCTGCAGTTTAAAACTTTGTATGCCTGTCTTGCAATTTCTTCCACCTTCTTTTTGATGTCAGAATCAATATCAGCAGGGCAAACAGGTTTTGTATGATTATAATAAGTGCTGCCTTCCATCCATTTGCCATCGTATGTAACTATTTTTGGCAAATTTTCCGGTAAACCTGTAAAATCTATTTCTGAAATTGGAAGAGGTTCATTGCCAAGCACAGCGCAGTTTAATTCTCTTCCCAGAATATATTCTTCAACAATAAGATTTTTTTTATAAGTCTCGGTTAAAAAAGTAAAATGTTTTCTTAACTCTCTGTAATTATTAATAACTGAGTTCTCCGAAATTCCAATGCTTGCATCTTCATCAACCAATTTTAAGATAAGTGGAAAATTTAGATTTATATCTTTCTTTGTGAATTTAGATTTCTGTGTTAAAGTAATTGCTCTTGGAGTTTTAATTCCATTTGAATATAAAATTTCTTTTGTTCGATTTTTATTTAAACAATTGCCAAGTGTTGATGGAATATTTCCCGTATAATTATAACCGAGTAATTCATATAAGCCAGCCATACAATATTCGTAAATAGTTATTCCTTCAACAGATTCCACAAAATTTAAAATCGCATCCGGATTGTATTTATTTATCTGATCAATTGACTTTCTAATATTTAAATCTATCGGTAAAGATTTCACATCGGTAAAAAATTCTTTAAGATGATTTTCAATCTCTAACATATTTGATGCGAATGAATGCTCAGATAAATCTTTGCCTGCAGTAGATTCATCAGAATGTTTTCCGTTGTAAATTGAAAAAACGCTTACAGGCGAATTGTAACAAACTAATATTTTAGCTTCAGTTTTTTTCATAACAGATTATATCTCTTAACTGCTGATGCTAAAACTGTGTTTATCATATCATTATAATCTATTCCCGCAGCGCGTGCAGCTTTAGGGAAACTTGAGTTCTCATTTGGATCAGGAATAATTCCTGGTAATGGATTTATCTCAATAATATTCGGTTCACCATTTTTATCAAGACGTAAATCAATTCGACTCCAATCGCGGCACTTTAAAACTCTATAAGTATCCAAACAAACTTTGTTAATCTTTTCTTCAAGCTCTTTAGTGATGTTTGCAGGACAATCAAAAACATCAAACTCATTTTCTTTAGTATCAAGAATCCATTTAGCTTCGTAAGAATATAGCGGCGCAGTTCCTTCAGGATATTTATCAAATCTCATTTCAATTGCGGGCAGAATTTTTGTATCACCATTATTTCCCAAAACTGCAACTGTAAATTCTCTGCCGGATAAAAATTCTTCAACTAAAGCTGATTGATTGTACTCTGATGTAATTCTTTTTATTTCTCTTTTAAGTTCGTCTTTGCTGTGAACAAAAGATGAAGCAAAAATTCCTTTGCCGGAACCTTCACTAACTGGTTTTACAATCATTGGAAAGTTAAGATTATGATTTCCTGCATCATCAACTTCATCGGCAACAAAAAACTTTGCGGTGGGAACTTTGTAATAACTTAAAATTTCTTTTGTCCGGGCTTTGTCTAAACAGATTGCAAGTGTAAGTGCATCAGAACCAGTGTAAGGTATCTGAAGCATATCAAGCATTGCAGGTATTTGTGCTTCGCGGCTTACACCGAATGCACCTTCTGCAATATTGAAAACAATATCAGGTTTAACTTTTCGAAAATTATTATATGCTTCCTCGTCTGCTTCAATCAAAGTAACATTATTATAACATGCAATTGCATCTTTAACTGCGTTGATAGTTTCCCATGTATCCCATTCGGCATAAGTATCTAATTGAGTTTGAAAGTTTTGTGATTGATTATTAACAATTGGAGACACTGATGCAGAGAGAGGTTCACTTTCTGGTTTTAAATTGTATGCTAATACAACGTTCAACTTCTTGTTAAAGAAGGAAGATAAAATATTTTTCTCCTTATAAATTTTTTCTATTCCAAATATAATATTTATAAAATGTTTGTCAACAAGTTTTAAAAATGTTAGAAAAAATATTTTTAAGCGTTCATCAACCAACTTCTTATGTTTTTAAAATATTTTAAAAGAAATTTCATTAATTAAAATTTAGGAAGATGAACTATAATAGCTGTTTATAGTATTAGGATAGATGTAAATGTTTTTAATGCTAAGCGATCTTTGCGTAAGAAAGGTTTTGAGAATAATATTTGATAAGATTTTTGCGAATCAGCTCAGAAAAATTTTTTTCTAAATGCGGATCATTTTCTATTAATTTGAACGCACTTTGCTTTGCTTCGAGAATAATTTCATGATCATCAACAATGTTTGTGTACTTTAAATCCGGAAAACCGCTTTGCTTTGTTCCAAAAATATCTCCGGGTCCGCGAAGCTTTAAATCTATTTCAGCAATTTTAAAACCATCTAAATATTTTACCATCGATTGCAGTCTTACGGATGATTTATACTTTTCTAATTGAACAGAAGATAAATAATCAAGTTCAAGTTGGTTTGCATTTTGCTTTGCAGCTATTTCATCTTTCGTAATTAAGATGCAGTAAGCTTGCTTATTGCCTCTGCCAACTCTGCCGCGCAATTGATGAAGCTGCGACAATCCGAATCTATGTGCATCGTTAATTAAAATTATGTTTGCGTCAGGAATATCAATCCCGACTTCAATTACAGTTGTAGAAACTAAAACATCAAACATTTTATCCTTAAACATTAGCATCACTTCTTCTTTATCCTGCCAGCTCATTCTGCCGTGAATTAATCCAAGCCTAAGATTTTTAAGATGATTTTCTTTTAAATCTTCATAAAATATTGTTGCAGCTTTCAAATCTAATTTTTCTGATTCTTCAACAAGCGGATAAACTAAAAATGTTTGATAACCTTCCTTGGTTTTATCATTTATAAAATTGTAAATCTCAGGTAGTTTTTTCTCTCCTCGTAAAACGGTTTTGATTGGAATTCTATTCTTCGGCATTTCATCAATAACCGAAAGATCAAGATCAGCGTAAACCGTCATTGAAAGAGTTCTTGGAATTGGAGTTGCACTCATTACAAGTACATCGGGAGTTTTACCTTTACTTTGAAGTAACGCACGCTGCTTTACACCAAAACGATGCTGTTCATCTATTACGATCAATCCAAGATTTTTGAATTTAACTTGTTCTTCAAAAATTGCGTGTGTACCGATAACAATATCTGCTTCCTGCAATTCAATATCAGAAAGTTTTTTTGTCCGCACAGATTTTTTTTGTCCGCCAAGCAATAAACTAACTTGTATTTCTTTTCCTTTTGTGATTGAAGCAAGTTTATTCATCATCGCAGAAATATTTTTTGCATGCTGGTCAGCTAAAATTTCTGTTGGAGCCATTAGCGCAGCCTGATAACCATTATCAATTGCAATTAAGATTCCGATAAGAGCTACAATAGTTTTTCCGCTTCCAACATCTCCCTGCAAAAGTCTGTTCATCGGTTTTTCAGAAAGCATATCTTTTTTGATTTCACTTAAAACGTTTAACTGCGAATTTGTTAAATCAAATGGAAGTGTTTTAAGAAACTCAGAAATAAGATTTGATTTTATTTCCATTTTGTTTCCGGCAAGCTTTGTTTGATAATTATTCTTTCGTATTGCAACCAATAGTTCGATGTAAAACATTTCTTCAAACTTAAATCTGCGTTTTGCCTTCTCAAATAATTCTTTGCTTTGCGGATAATGATAATTTTTAACAGCGTTTATCAAATCTAAAAGATTATGTTGTTCTATAATTTCTTTGGGAAGAGTTTCTTCAAGATTATCAACATAACTTTCAACTGCGGTGTTTATAATACGGCGTAAACTTAAATCACCAATGTTTTTTTGTTTAAGTTCTTTTGGAATTCTGTAAAACGGAATAATTTTTCCGGTGTTAAGAAAACTTTGCGTTTCTTCTTCTGTTATCTTATCAAAATCTGGATGTACAAATTGAAGTTTGTTATAATTTATTTCCGGCTTCCCGGAAATAGCAAAATATTCTCCTTCGTTAAAAACAGTTTGAAAATATTTTACTCCGTGAAACCAAACACATTCTATAAACCCGGATGAATCTCTAAACTGAACTTTTAGAATTTCTTTTCTACCAAGATTTCTTTTTTCTTTATCAGCAACTTTTGCAATTATCGTTGCTTCACCATCGTAACCATTAATTGCATAGCTATAAGCTTTGGTGGAATTTAAAATAGTTGCTCTGTCTAAATGCCGGGAAGGGAAATAAAAGATTAAATCACGAATAGTGTTGATGCCAATTTTAGAAAAAGATTCGGCACGTTTAGGTCCAACAGATTTGATGTATTGAATAGAAGACTCAAGAATATTTTCTTTATTTGATTTCATTGTCCGAAAAATAGATTGTTAGCAAGGCAAACTCAACATTATAGATAAATATTAATAAAGATTTTATTTAACTTTCTGCACAAAGAATAAAAGGAATTTACTTTGGATTGGAAATTACTTTTAACAGATGACCGTCTTGGAATTGAAAAAAGTCAATCAACAAAAAAAGATGGACGCAGTCAGTTTCAAAAAGATTTTGATCGTATAGTTTTTTCTCCAGCTTTCAGAAGATTGCAGGATAAGACTCAGGTCTTTCCGTTACCAGAAAGCGATTTTGTTCATACAAGATTAACTCATAGCCTGGAAGTTTCAGTTGTTGGGCGATCTGTTGGAAATCTTGTTGGAGAAAAAATAATATGCAAAACATCCAAAGCTTAAAAAAGATTTTACACAATTTCATTTTGGAGAAGTTGTTGCTGCAGCTTGTCTTGCTCACGATATCGGAAATCCGCCGTTTGGTCATTCAGGTGAGGATGCTATTTCAGAATATTTTAAAAATGGGAACGGTAAAAAGTTTAAAGTAGAAATTGCTGATGAAAAAAAATGGAATGACTTAATTCGTTTTGAAGGTAACGCACAAGGATTTAGAATAATTACAAAACTTCTAAATCGTGATGTTAACGGCGGATTACAATTAACTTATGCAACACTTTCCGCGCTTAACAAATATCCTAAAGAAGCGTTGACTGATTTGGAAATTAAAAACTCAAATGGACATAAAAACATCTACAAAAAGTTTGGGTTCTTCCAATCCGAAAAAGAAATATTTAAACACGTTGCAGAAAAAACAGGATTAGTAAAACCAAATAAATTAGAAAAGTATTTATGGAGCCGTCATCCACTTTCTTTTCTTGTTGAGGCTGCGGATGATATTTGCTATAGCATTATGGATCTTGAAGATGGTTTTCGTTTAGGGTTATTATCATTTAAAGAAACAGAAAATTTATTGTTGCCTTTAATCCATAAAAAAGATTTGACGGGATATAAAAATCGTGATGATAACGAAAAAGTTGGATACTTGCGTGCAAAAGCAATTAGTGATTTGGTTAATGATATTGCAGCGGCATTTGTTGAAAATGAAAAAGAAATTCTTGCGGGAACTTTTAATAAAGAACTAGTAACTGTAATAAATAAATCCAGTGCATTAAAGAAAATTGAGAAAGCATCAATCGAAAAGATTTATAGGCACAGAAGTGTTGTTGAACGTGAGGCTGCTGGATACGAAGTTCTTGGTGGATTGCTTGATACTTTTATTACTGCATACAATGAATATTCAGAAAATAAACTTTCACCAAAAAATCGTGCTATAATAAATCTTATCCCAAAAAGATTTTTCTATGCGGAAAAAGAAAATCCAGAACTATATCATCGTTTATTAAGAATAATCGATTTCGTTTCTGGCATGACTGACTCTTACGCAGTTTCTATCTACAGAAAAATAAAAGGAATTTCTTTACCGGGGGGACGAGTTACTGAATAAACAGAAAGAGGAATAGAACGCGGATTACACGGATCGCGCGGGTTTTCGCAGATTAAATAAAAGGATGAATTTTGCTGCACGAAAATATTACAAAGAAAATAATTGAGGCATATTATAAAGTTTACAATTCACTTGGGTATGGATTTCTTGAAAAGGTTTATGAGAATGCTTTGAAAATTGAATTGATGAAAATGGATCTAAAAGTTGAGCAGCAAAAGAATATTAAAGTATTTTATGAAAAATTTGAAGTAGGTGATTACTTCGCGGATTTAATTGTAAATGATTTGGTAATTGTTGAATTAAAAGCTGCTGAAAGTTTATGTGAAGAACATGAAGCACAATTAATAAATTATCTAAAAGCTACGAATTTAGAAGTTGGTCTATTATTAAATTTTGGTAAGAAAGCAGAATTTAAAAGAAAAGTTTTTTCTAATGATAGAAAATCAGTGTGAACCAGCGTAATCCGCGCTATCCGTGTTCTATTGTCTTCAAACTAATGTCTTTCAGTTTTCATATCGCGTGTCATTAAATCTGTGGTTGCTTTTACAGGATCTTTGTCTTCAAAAAGAATCTTATAAACTTCGGTTGTAATCGGGGTTTCAACATTATTTTTTTCTGCAAGCTTAGAAGCCGATCTACTTGTTTCAACACCTTCTGCAACCATGTCCATACTTTTTAAAACTTCCTTCAACTTTTTACCCTTGCCAATTTGTTCGCCAACATAACGGTTACGACTGTGTTTACTCATACAGGTAACAATTAAATCACCCATTCCGGAAAGACCTGCAAAGGTTTCTGGTCTTGCGCCCATTGCCATTCCGAGTCGTGAAATTTCAGTAACACCCCGAGTCATAATCGCTGCTTTAGTATTATCACCAAAGCCTGCGCCATCAATAATTCCTGCACCTATTGCGATAACATTTTTGAAAGCACCACCAAGCTCAACGCCAAGAATGTCTGTTGATGAATAAACTCGAAAATAAGAATTCATAAAAGCCGCTTGTATTGATTTTGAAGTTTCGTGTTCCGTTGAAGCCGCAACAACAGCGGTTGGAATTCTTTTACTTACTTCTTCTGCGTGCGATGGACCGGAAAGCACGCCGATTTGTTCATCGCTTAAATTTGGATGAACATCTTTTAACATTTGAGACATTGTCATCAAGTGTTTATTCTCAATTCCTTTTGCTACACTAACAAGAATAGAATTTTTAATTTCAGAATAGCTTACGTCTTCTATAACAGAGCGAAGAAATTGTGATGGAACTGAAAGTATGATTAGATTTTTTTGATGAACTGATTCTTTTAGATCGTGAGTGATTTCTATTTCTTCTGGAATTTTTACGCCGGGCAGGTAAAGAGTGTTAATTCTTTTTTTGATTAACTCCTTAACATAATTTTTTTTGTATTCCCAAAGAGTTACTTGATGTCCGTTGTAGTGGAGAAGAATTCCAAGTGTTGTTCCCCAACCGCCAGCACCAAGAACAGATATTTTCATTACTTCTTTTTCTTAAAACTAATTTTACTTTCTGTTCCGTTAATCAATCGCATAACATTTTTGCGATGTGTATAAACTACAAGTAAGGAAACTGCCGCAACAAACGGAAGCAATGTTCCGTAGCTCTGAATATGATCGTGCAGAATGTTTTCTCTAAAAATTAATGTAAATGGAATTGACAGAGCAGCTAATATCGAACCCAGAGAAACATATCTTGAAACAGTTACAACTAAAATAAAAATTCCAAGTGCAACAAGCATATCAACAGTAATTATCATAATTAGCATTCCAAGAGCAGTTGCAATTCCTTTTCCGCCGCGAAAGCCGGCAAATACGGTCCAGATATGACCAATTACTGCAGCAATACCGGCAATGATTTGTACTAAAGTAAAATCATCAAAAGGGGAAACGTTTTGGAAAGGTAATCCGCCGTAATGTAATCTTGCAATAACAACAACTGCAAACGCGCCTTTAAGAGCATCAAGTATAATTACAAGCAATCCTTTTTTCCAGCCAAGCACGCGCATAACATTTGTGCCGCCGGCGTTTCCGCTGCCGTGTTCACGAATATCGATACCGTGTGAAAGCTTACTTACAATTATACTTGTTGGTATTGAGCCAACTAAGTATGCTAAAATTATTATTGTTGCGAGTAAAAACATTATTTAAACCAAAAATTTGTGATAAAACCTAATCAATAAAATCTAAATAAACAATGTATAGAAATATTTGACGTTTAGAAATTTTTAATGAGTAGATGTTGTTAGATATATATTATTATCGATCGATTCAAAAAATTATTAAATAGAGTTGCCATTATTATGCCAAAAATTTGTATAATCTTCAATTAAATCACTTTTTATTGATTTTCGCACATCATTAACATAATTAACCCTTTTCATTCCCACTAAAGTTGATGATACCTGGGGCACACTATTAATTAATAGTATAGCCTTTTGAGAAAGAGATAATTTCCGTTGCTCACTATTGGCAAATTTATCTATTTTCTTGTGGAATTTCTCATTTTCAAGATTCTTTTCTTTAGCCAAATTGCTAAAAATGGAATCCAATAAAATGTTTGTTGTTACTGCATAATTTCTAAGAGCACGTACAACTTTTTCATCATCTGGATAGTTTTTACCTATTTCGTTAATAGCAAAATTTGCACGCGGAATTAAATAGCTTGTTTTTACTTCATTAAAATTACCCGGGCTATCAAATTTACTTATGTTAGATTTTAAAATTGCAGAAAGCGAAACACAATCAACAACATTTTTTTTCTCGCTCGCACTTAATCCTATAAAATTAATATACTTCTCAATCAGCAACGTTTCCTGTTTTTGCAAATCGTCAATCAAACTAAAAACTTCTGCTTCGGAGCGATCTTCCGTTACAGGATAATCCGCCAATCTTATAAGCTTATTATTGATGATTGCATTTAACGGACGATTAACTAAAACTCCAAGATTATTTTCATCCGCAAACTGTAAAAAAGTTTTTGTTCCGTTTTGCTGATTTAAATTATTCATTCCACCGGTTTCAATTAGATTCATTGGAAACTGCACAACAGCAAAATGATTTTGTTCAGAAATTTCTTTCGCGATATTTAAAACTTTCTCAAGCGAAGTAAAATTTTGTTTCGTTTCTTTTTCACCAAAAGTATTTGATGAAATTCCGTAGTAAGAAATTCTTCCGCGTTTAACTTCTGCTTCTAAATGTATGAACGCTTCTTTAATTCTGCGATAGTATTCTCGCTCCCGTCTTTCGGGATCGGAAATGATAGAGTAAGTTAAAAAATATTCCGGGTTGTGAAGCAGATAAACATCAATAGTTTCTAAGTTTAATCTTTTAAGCGAAAGTGTAATTTGGTTTTCTAAAAAATCAGGGCTTATACAATGCCACAAATCCGGGCTGCATTTTACAACATCTTTAAAGGCTTTACCCGATTGTTCTTTTTCCATTCCAAGCTTAAGATTTGAGCCTTGCAGATATCCACCTTTAGAAACAACAATAATATTTTCTCTCTGGATTTTATTTTCGGAGAAAAGATTATTTAAAACATTACCAACAATAACTTCACTTCCGCCATCAGAATAATTTGATGAAGTATCGATGACATTTATTCCGGAAAGCAATGCTTTTTCTAAAGCTTGTTTATGCTGTGGAATTCCATCATCAATTCTGTAACATCCAAATCCACAGATTGAAATATTAAAATCCGTTTTGCCTAATATTTTATATTTTATTTCAGGGAAATCAGAAATGAGTTTTTTTGTTCCTTCGATAGAAGCCATAAATCCAATAAAATTAAAAATGAAAGCCAAAACTAAGAAAAAATGCAGGATTCCCAATAAACAGAAAGCTAAAAGTGCAGTTGTATCCAAATCTTTTCTTTAAAGCATTATTCCTATATATTTACAACCCAAAATAAAGCAATAAAAATAATAGGATTATAAAATGGCAAAAACCCAAAGTTTTGCTGATAAAGCAAAAGGCAAGAAAAAAGTTGAAGGCGTAACCGTTAAGGTGATTAAAAGTATGAAGACTGATGCGGGCGCTTATAAGTTTAATGAAAAATTTGTTAAGCTGGCAGATATCAGCAAAGTAACAGATATAAAATAATTTTTAGTTTGATTTTTTTAATCAAACAATTCCGGATTTAAAGCTCCTTCTAAATGAAGGAGTTTTTCTTTTATATCCAATCCGCCGGCATATCCAATAAGTTTTCCATCCGCACCAATTACACGATGACAGGGAATTATTATAGCAATTGGATTTTTACCGTTTGCAGTGCCCACAGCACGAATCGCTTTTACATCACCAAGTTTTTCTGAAAGAGTTTTATAACTGATTGTTTTTCCGTACGGAATTTTTTGTAACTCTTTCCAGACTCTTTTCTGGAATTCTGTACCTTCCACATCAAGCGGAACATCAAATTTTTTTCTTGTTCCATCAAAGTATTCTTTTAGTTGATTGAAAATTCCGAATAGGTAAGGATCAGTACTGCGAAGTTTTGTTGCTGCGGATATCTCTTTACTCTCTTTTTTTGGATTTAGAAATATTTTTTTTACACCTGTTGATGAAACAAGAACAACAATATTTATATCTGATATAACTTCTTCAGAATAATAATTTGTTTCTGGCATGTTCTCACTCCAAAAATAAAAAAGGCTGCCAAGCTAAGCAGCCTTACAAAACATATTAAAAATAATTTAAGCCGGAACTACATTTATTGCAGGATTAACATCACGTTTTAATAATCCTTCAATCGCAGTAAGTGTTCCACTGATAGAACTTGGACAGCTTCCGCAAGCGCCTTGATATCTAATTTTAACCGTATAACCCTCCAAACCTAAAACTTCTAAGCCTCCGCCATCACCTGCAAGTGCCGGTCTAACTTTTTGATCAAGCAAAACATTTATTTGTTTTAAAAGTTCATTTGATTCTTCATTGGTTACGGTAATTTCTTTTTCAGCAGGAATTAAACTCTTATCAAATAATTTTAAAAAATTAATAAACGGTCTTTGTATTTGTCCCCAATTATTTTCAGGGGATTTTTCAATCGTAACAAACTTATCCATATAAAAAACAGAAACAACACCATCAATTTCAAAAATACCTTTTGCAAATGGATCAGCTTGTGCAGATTGAATATCTGGATATTGTCTTGTTTCCTGATTTAATAATTTTTCATTTAAAATAAATTTTAATGCATGCGGATTTGGAGTTAAATCAACATCTTCAACCATTAACATAATTACACCTTTTCTTGTTTTAACTTGTACGAAAAATAAACTTTCAAAATTAACTCCGCAAGTCAATTTAACGCTATGTTGATTAAACACATAATTTTCTTTTTAGAATAGCAGTTAAAGGCTATTTTTGTGAACAAATTTTTGGAAGAAAAATGAAAAAAATATTAGTTGTTTTTACCGGCGGAACCTTTTCAATGATGATTGATGAAAAAACCGGCGGAGCTGTTCCAAGATATTCCGGAAACGAATTACTTGGAATGATGCCCGATGCAAAATCATTAGCAGAAATTGAGTGTTTTGATTTCGGAAAATATCCCGGACCGCATGTTACGCCAGATCTTATGCTCGATTTATCAAAAAAGATAAACGCAAAATTAAAAGAAAAAAAATATGATGGCGTAGTTGTAACACACGGTACAGATACGCTTGAAGAAACAGCATACTTTTTAGATTTAACAATTAAAACAGAAATCCCAATAGTTGTTATTGGTTCGATGAAAAACAGCTCAGAGCCTGATTGGGATGGACCTAAAAATCTAACTGATGCAATCCATATTTGTTTAAATAATAACGCAAAAAATCTTGGTGTGCTTGTTTGCCTTAATGGAGAAATTAATGCCGCAAGTGAGGTAACAAAAATTTATTCTGATTCTGTGGAATCATTTAAAAGCCTGGATTTTGGAACTCTTGGTTTTGTGCAAAACGGCCGGGTAATTCTTAATCGCCTACCGCAGCATCTTGAAATTATTCAATCGGAGAAAATTA
This sequence comes from uncultured Ignavibacteriaceae bacterium, assembly GCA_963704275.1. Classification (GTDB taxonomy): domain Bacteria; phylum Bacteroidota; class Ignavibacteria; order Ignavibacteriales; family Ignavibacteriaceae; genus IGN3. The sequence goes on from CAVPHP010000011.1 coordinate 351,611, forward strand.
ATACCAATGTAGATTTGCTAACTGTTTATGCAGGAATGGATGAAAAATTTTTTAAGTTTTCTGCAGATAGCGGTGTTGATGGAATTGTTGTTGAAGCTCTCGGTGTTGGTAATGTTCCGCCGCCTGCATTTGAAGGAATTAAATACGCAGTTGAAAAAGGGATTCCAGTTGTACTTACATCTCGATGCCCCGCAGGAGAAACGGATTATGTTTATAGTTACCCCGGCGCTGGAAAACATTTGCATAATCTTGGAGTAATCTTTTCAGATTATCTTAATGGACAAAAAGCGAGAATTAAATTGATGATTGTTTTAGGATTAACAGATAAAGAAAATGAAATTAGGAAGTATTTTGAGTGAACCAAAAACCCAGTTAGTTTGAGGAACTGGTTTGTAAGATTAACTTTCTATCATATTATTTATTTCATCTCTTAAAAGTTTTAATTCTTTTTTAGTTGATAATTTAATTTCTGCAGGTGGGTTTTCTGTAATCGATGTGTTCAACATCTCATAAATTCTTTGAACGTGAACAGTAAAAGTATATCGGTAATGATCTCTCTTCCATTCATCATCTTTTTTCTTTTTTGCGATCAAAGAAAAATCATTTTTCAAATCTTCAATTAATAAATCTATACGCGGTTTTAATTGGTTGTTCATTTTATATTTTATACAACGCTTCTATATCAACCTTTACAACATCATTAATCATTTTGCCAAGAAATAATTCTGCAACTTGTTTAAATGTTGTTGGAATATCGCTTACATAAACATCTAAATTACCCGGCACTGCTGAGTTTGTTTCTAATCCGATTCGAGCAATTTCGTTCCGTACAACTTCGGCTGTTGCTACACCGGAATCAATTAACTTCACATTTTTACCAATAGCTTCTTGTATTACGTCTGCAAGTATTGGATAGTGAGTACAGCCAAGCACCAAGGTATCAATATTTTTTTCTCGTAATTCTTTTAAGTACTCTTCTGCAATATCATAAGTGGCGCGATGATGAGTCCAGCCTTCTTCTGCAATTGGAACAAACAACGGACAGGCTTTTTCAAATACTTCTATTTTGTTATCGATTTCTTTTATTGCGTTTGAGTAAGCATTGTTATTTATTGTTGCACGCGTACCGATTACACCAATTCTTCCGTTGCGAGTTTCTTTATAAGCCATATCCGCACCCGGTAATATTACTCCAATTACAGGTACAGAAAACTTTTTTCTAAGTTCTGGTATTGCAATTGATGAAGCAGTGTTGCAGGCAACTACAACTGCTTTTACATTTTTGTGTAATAAAAAATTTGAATCCTGAATTGAATAATCAATTACAGTTGCGTTTGATTTGGATCCGTACGGAACTCGTGCAGTATCACCAAAATAAACGATGCTTTCACGCGGAAGAATTGATGCTAATCTTTTTACAACAGTTAAACCGCCAATACCGGAATCAAAAACTCCGATTGGTTTTTCTTTTTCCATAAAGTTCAAAATGTACCTGTATTTTTTATTTTAAATATTAGCAATTTATTTGAATTAATATCTTACAAAAGTTGCATCTGATTTCATCAAAACTCAGGACAGAGACCTGAGCTACAAAATTTGTGTTATAGTATCTGTGAGTTCTGATATTATTAATTTATAATCATTCTGCTTTACTTTGCTGCCGTTTCTATCCAGCACATAAAATGAATCCACAATATCATCTCCCTTTGTAGAAATTTTTGCAAAGTAAATTATCAAACCAAGCTCATTCATTTTATTGGTTAAGTGATATAAAAATCCTAATCTATCATGTGAGTGAACATCAATAATTGTGTAGCGATCGTGTTTTTCAAAAGTGATTTTTATTTGTCCAGTTCGTTTAAATAATTTGTTTTCTATCCGCCACCAACGAGATTTTAATTTTGCAACTTCAACATGTAACTGCAAAAATCCATTTACAACTGAGTGAAAATCCTCCGTAATTTTTGAATGTTTTGATTCATCAATCAGTTTGTGAGTCCTAAAATCAGTAACGAGAAAGGTGTCGATAACAATTCCATCTTTACGTGTAAAAATATTTGCGGAGTGAATATTTGCATCGTTTATTGCAAGTACACCGCAAAGTTTTGAAAGTAAAGACGGAAAATCTTTTGTGATAACTGTTGCATTTGTAAAATCATTTAGATCTTTGAATAGAACAGAAATCTTATCTCCTTTTTCAATTTCTTCTACGTGAGATATAATTTCTTCATCTGTAAAATGATTCGCATAACTTAAATCATCATGTAAAGATTCAAAATGATCCTGTAGATGGCTTTCGTTAATCTTATCAGAATATTTTGAAATATCTTTTGGAATAGAATAAATTGTTGAGTACAAAAGATCTTCGCCGGAAATTTTATCCTGAATCATCACTTTGCTTTTTCTGTACAGTTCGGATAAGAGTTCCGCTTTCCACGAAGTCCAAACAGCACTATTAACCGCAGAAAGATCTGCATAAGTTATCAAATAAAGTAAATCCAGATCTTCAATCGAGCTAAATCTTGCAGAAAAATTATTAAGCGTTTCGGGATCATTTAAATTTCTTCTAAACGCAATTTGCTCCATGAGCAAGTGGTTCTTAACAAGAAAACAAACTTTATCAACTTCTTTTTCATCGTATCCCAATCTTATTAAAATTGAGGAAGCCATTTCCGCACCGATTATTTCGTGTCCCGAAATATCAATTGGTTTTGCAATATCATGCAGAAGTAATGCAAGATTTAAAATTTCTTTATTTGTTATCGTGTTATAAATTTTTCCGTAAGCAGAATTTTGGTTGTAAAGTTTTTCTAAATTTTTAATCGTAATTAAAGTGTGTTCATCAGCGGTGTAGCAGTGATAAACACCGTGCTGCATAAAGCCGTTAAGATCAGCAAACTCAGGCATAAAAGCGCCAAGCACACCAAGTTCATTCATTACAGAAAGCGTTGCACCAACATTACGCGGCAGTTTTAAAATCTCTCTAAAAAAAACTGAAGAATCAGACTGCGCCCAATTATTTTCTAAAGAATTTTCTGTCGCGTCAATAATTTGTGTTCTAAGTTTATCATCAAATCCGGCATTATGAAAAGCTCGGTAATAAAACACTCTAAAAATATCGGAGAGAGTTAATGCTTCTGTTTTTCTGAGAAAAATAACTTTGTTTTTTATATAAAAATCTTCATCAAGGTCGTAAGAAAGAGAATCGTGAACTGGATTTATATACTCAACTTTAAATTTTTTAATTATCGAATGACTGAAACGAAAAATTATATTTGTTGACGCAAAATAATTTTTCATAAAACCCATCAGATCATTTTCATCATATCCAAAAATTGCTGCAAGTTTTATCTGATTTGAAAATTCAAATCTATCTGTTTTAGATTTTGTTGTGATGTGAAGAAGATGACGAATGGATAAAACTAATTTGTAACTTTCTATAAGACGCTTACACTCTGCTGTGGTTGCAAGGTTATTTTTTTTGATATGATCTATAAAAATTTCTGCCTGAGTTAGTTCTTGCTGAGAATTTAGCAGTTGTTTACTGCTTATCATCCTCATCCACTCAATCGATTGAAAATCGCGCAAGCCTCCGGCAGACATTTTAACATTTGGTTCAAGCATCTTTGGCGAATCGCCGTACTTTTCGTGGCGCTGCCTTACATCTTCAACAAACTCTGTAATTAATATTTTTGTTGATTTATCATCAATAGAATTTAAAAGTTCATTATTCCAATTGTTGTAAAGATTTAAATTGCCGCCAATAAATCGTGTTTCAAAAAACTGCGTAAAGGTGTGTAAATCAGAAGATAAAAATTTTTGTATGTCACTTATTTCGCGCACGGTATGAGATGCTTCAATTCCGCCATCCCAAAGATTTGTAATTAACTCTGTTATTTCTTTAATGTCTTTTTCAATTGATTCTGAAATTATCATCAAATCAATATCAGAAAAAGGGGAGAGTTCTCGCCGGCTAAAACTGCCCGCAGAGGCTAATGCAAAAGCAAACTTTTTATCAGCAAGAATTATTCTGATAGTATCTTCAATCAGTACGCTGTAGTATTTGCTGAAAACAAACGCATCCGTTTTGCCGTTATAATCCGCAAACAGAGCATCTCTGTCTTTAAGAAATCCTTTTTTAATATCTAACAGGCGCTGCATTTTTTATAAATTAATTTTTAAGAAAATCATCATCGTCATAAAATTCGTCTTCATCATCTAAATCCCAATAGTCTTCGTCTTCGTACTCAGCTTCAATCACAGAAGAAATTCCACCGCGAGTATTAAACTCGGCGGTAACTTTCATAAACCGCGGTTGAGTTACCTCCACAAGGTCATCAAGAATTTTATTTGTAACACTTTCAAAAAAAATTCCATCGTTGCGGTAAGATTGAAGATAAAATTTAAAAGATTTTAATTCCACGCAAAGTTCACCCGGAATATATTCCAGAGTAATAGTTGCAAAATCCGGCTGCCCGGTTTTAGGGCAAAGCGAAGTAAACTCAGGTGCAATGTGAGTTACCGTATAATCTCTATCCGGATATTTATTTTCAAAAGTTTCTAATAGTTTTATTTTGTCGTTCATATTTCCTCTGTCTAATTATCTATCAATACTTTGGTTTTAATTTGTACTTAATCGTGTCCTCAAATCCAGCTTGTTGAAAGCCGCGTAAACGTAATGCACAGCTATCGCACACTCCGCAAGCTTCATCTTCATTTTGATAGCAGCTCCAGGTTAAATGCAGCGGAGCGTCTAGTTCAATTCCTTTTTTAACAATTTCTGCTTTGGATAAGTTTATAATCGGAGTAACAATTTTAATTTTTGTTTCCGGTTTTGTGCCAAGCTCAACCATTTTTTCGTAAGCGGAAAAAAACTCCGGTCTGCAATCCGGATATCCGGATGAATCTTCATAAACAGCACCTATAAAAACAGCACTTGCATTTAAAACTTCTGCCCAGCTTACGCAAGCAGAAAGTATGTTTGCATTTCTAAATGGAACATAAGAAGAGGGGATATCTTTATTCTCAAGATTTGCTTTTGTTACTTCAATATTTTTATCTGTAAGAGATGAGCCGCCAATTTTTGCAAGATGTGTGTAATCAATTATTAATCTTTTCTCTACTCTGTAATGATCAGCAATTTCATTAAATGATTTTAATTCTCTGTTTACCGTACGCTGTCCGTAGTTAATATGTGCAAACGCAAGATTGTAATCCAAATTGGCAATTGCGGCAGTAACGCAGCTATCCATTCCTCCGCTTAAGGCGATAACAGCGGTATTTTTTTTGGATGATTGCATAAATGAAAATTTTATATTTGAAAATCTTTGTGCTAAAATACTAAAAAGGAATAAAAGATTTTGAGGGGAAATATTAGGGATTTACAGCAAATTCGAACGACTATGAATTATTCAAGCATTCAAATAGTCATTTCGCCGAAGGGACAAATCTGAAGATATTACTATAAGAGATTTCTCTCTCGGAGACTCGTTCGAAATGACTTTTTAGAATTGGTAAAGAAGAATATAAACTATTTGTTGATTTGCTTATTTGCTGTAAAAAGAATTGTAATTCCAATTATTAAACTAATTATAGCGGAAATTATAAACGGAATTTCTGAACCAAATTTATCCCACAAAACTCCGGTTAAAAAAGAGCCGAACATAATTGCAAAGCTGGAAAGCATTGTAAGTAAACCAATTGCGGAACCGCGCTGTTCGTTGGGAATCAAATCTGAAATCCACGCTTTTGAAACACCTTCTGTTGATGCTGCATAAATTCCATAAAGTGCAAAAAGCACCCAGATGAAATTTATATTTGGAACTAAAGCAAATCCAAAATACACTGCGGAAAAAATTATCAAACCAAAAGAAAAAACTTTTTGTTTACCAAGTTTGTCCGATAAACCGCCTAACGGATAGGATGCAGCAGCATAAATAAGATTGTAAAAAACATATCCAAAAATTGCCAGCGAACTTGATTGTGAAATATCTTTTGATTTTAAAATTAAAAAAACATCGCTGCTGTTTACTAAAGAAAATGTTGTGATTAGTAACAGAATTTTTTTGTATTCCTTCGGGGCAGATTTCCAAAACTCTAAATAATTTTTTTTACTTTTTGCTTTTGAAGAACCCGGTTTGTCTTTTACAAGCAGCGTAAACGCAACCGCAATTACAGATGGAACAAAAGCCACTAAAAATATTAATTGAAAATTATTCGGGAAATAGTATAAAAGTATGAGTGCAATTACAGGTCCGATAGCCGCGCCAAGTGTATCCATCGCGCGATGAAATCCAAAAACAGCACCTGAATTTCCATCGCTGTAACTTGCAAGTAGCGCATCACGTGGAGCAGTTCTAATCCCTTTGCCAACTCTATCTGAAACTCGTGATGTTAAAACGATTGGAATGTTTTGAAAAATTCCGGGTAAAGGTTTTGAGAGTGCGGAAATTCCGTAACCCAAAACAACAAAAATAGAACGCTTACCAACTTTATCAGAAAGATTTCCGAAATATCCTTTTAACAATCCGGCAGTAACTTCTGCAATTCCTTCAATCACGCCCACAACAGCCATTGATGAGCCTAAAACCGCTGTTAAGAAAATCGGAGTAACAGGATAAAGCATTTCGCTGGCAATGTCTGTAAACAGACTTACCATTCCAAGAAGAAATACCTGTTTAGTTATTTTTGATTTCATTAGTCCAAAAATAGATTTTAATATATTTAAAACAGATAGTCATTTGCGATCCCGATTTATCGAGAGAAATCTGATTTTATAAAGCAAAGATTTCTCACTCAAGACTCATTCGAAATGACACTCTATAAATAAGAATAGGATCTAAAGATCACGCTAGTAGATTGTAAATCCAATTTTTTCTTGTGTAATTTTACAAAGAAATTTTATTAAACCTTAGAGGAAAAAATGCGCAACATAGTTATTGCCGGCAACTGGAAAATGAACAACGATTTAAAAGAATCAGAAAAACTTATCGTTGAATTAAAAAATCTTTTGCAAAAAGAAAAACCAAATTGTGATGTAATCGTTTGTCCACCATTCACTTCACTATCAGAAGCTTCAAAACTTTTAAGCGGTAGTGTTATAAAACTTGGTGCACAAAATATGCACTTTGAAGAAAGCGGAGCATTTACAGGCGAAGTTTCTGCATCAATGTTAAAATCAGTAGGATGTGAATATGTAATTCTTGGCCACTCGGAACGAAGACACATTTTTGGCGAAACTGATGAAGTGATAAATAAAAAAATAAAAAAAGCATTGGCTGCGGGATTAAAACCAATTTTTTGCGTAGGTGAACTTCTTGAAGAACGAGAAAACGGAACAACTAACGATGTTGTTAAACGTCAAATCTTAAAAGGATTAGCAGGAATTTCCGCTGATGATATGAAAAATATTATTGTTGCATACGAACCAGTTTGGGCAATCGGGACAGGTAAAACGGCAAGTCCTGCACAAGCACAAGAGGTACATGAGTTTATTCGTGATTTAATTGAAATAGATTATACATTAGAAATTGCAAATGATTTAGTTATCCAATACGGGGGAAGTGTAAAGCCGGATAACGCAAAAGAACTTATCTCACAAAAGGATATTGACGGTGCGCTTGTTGGCGGAGCGTGTTTAAAAGCAGATTCGTTTTTAGGAATTATAAAAGGCGCTTCCGAATAATATTTTCTTTTCAAAAGCCTGATTTTTAGCTTAAATCGGGCTTTCATTTCATTGCAATCCCTTCGATTTGAGGTTATATTTGTAACTTATTTTTCCAGGAGTTTTTAGCAAAGAATGATATCCCTCAAGAGTTTATCTTACAATCTATTTGTAGCCGCAATAGTTTTCTCTCAGGCAACTTTTTCACAGGTTATTTTCAGAGAACTTCCTAATTATAAAATAAATACTTCAGACCAGCTTTTTTTTGATATCACAAACACCCGAGATGTAATTTCATTAAATGGAAGTTGGAAAGTTTATCCGTCTGATGATGAGAAAAAAGAAAAAGTAGATGTACGCATTCCATCAATCTTTGAAGGTGAGGGCGAGTTTGTTTTTGAAAAAAGTTTTCCGCTTACAAATGAGCAGTTAAACAATAATAAAATATCATTAAACTTTTTTGGATTAAATTATTCAGCAGATATTTCTGTAAACAAAGTAATAATCTATCGTCATCCGGGCGGAGAGTTCCCATTCAAAGTTTCGCTTCCGCGTGATATTCTAAAATCAGACCAAGACAATGTTATTTCTGTAAAACTTTCTTACGCGCTTGATTCCAAAAATACAATTCCGCTTAAGCAAAGATTTTTATTTCCGCAAAACTTCGGCGGAGTTATCAGCGATGTGTATCTCCATTTAACGCCAAATGTTAGTATAGCAGATTTTAAATACAAAACTGATGTTGATTTAAAATCAAACAAGGCTGTTATTTCTTTGCAATCGGTAATTGATAATAAAGAATTTAAAAAGATAAACGATACGCTTGGTACGCAAACAAATTTTACACTTCACACACAAATTTTCTATCCCGATGGAAGAACGAGTTTAAGTTCAAGCTTGCCTGCCGGGCAGGTAGGTCCAGGAATCAGTGACAATAATTTTGTTTTGAAGCAGAACAAACAAATTGAAATTAATAACAGCATTACAATTGCATCGCCAACATTTTGGAGTCCGGATAATCCCGTAAGTTATATTGTAAGATTAGAGCTGTGGCGCGGCGATCAGTTGATTGACAGACACGATCAAAGCATTGCTTTATTTAAACTTGAATCAGCGCAAGATAATTTTACACTTAATGGAAAAGATTTTAAACTGTACGGCGTTACATACATTCCATCGTTTTATCAATACGGAAGTCTTTCATCATACGAAAGAATTGAAAGTGATTTAGAAAAAATTAAACAAGCTGGATTTAATTCGGTTAGATTTTCGCGCTCCCTTCCAAATCCATATTATTTAAGAATATGCGAACAGATTGGTTTGATTGCTTTTGTTGAACTGCCGATTGCAAATTTGCCCGAAGGACTTGCAGGCTCGCAAAATTTTGTGGTGCGCAGTAAAAATTATCTTTCAAGTTTAATGCTGGCTTATGAAAATTTTTCTGCACTTGGCGGAATTGGATTTGGTTCATCTTATCTTTTAAAATCTGATGCACACCGTGCTTTGTTAAGCGAACTTTCATCTCAGGTTAAGAAAACCAGAAGTATTTTAACTTATGCATCGTTTTTTGATTTTGAATATTACCAGATAGATAATTTAGATTTATTCGGAATAGAATTTTTAAATGTAACTCCAGCAGATAAACAAACCGAAGTTGAAAATCTTATTCAGTCTATCGGTAAAGGAAAAATATTTATTGGAGAAGCAACTTATACTGTAAATATTGGGCAAACTGATGGTTACGTAAATAAATTTTCTTACGAAGCACAAGCCAAATTTTTTGATGATGTATTTAATTTTAATGAAACAAATAATCTTTCAGGATTTTTTGCAAACACAATGTATGATATCCGCGGTGATTATCCTTCAATCATTTGTGGTTATAAAGAAGAAAACATTTACAACATTGGTTTGGTTGGCGAAGAAAGAAATCAAGAAAGACTTGCATACAAAGTTCTTTCTGCGCGAATTAAAAACACAGAAAAGGTAACAATACCAATCGGCAGCGATAAAGATGATGCGCCTATGATTTTTATAATCACTGGATTAATTCTTGCTTTATTAATGGGCGTGCTTGTAAATTCAGGTAGAAAATTTAGAGAAGACGCTTCACGCGCATTGCTGCGCCCTTACAACTTTTTTGCAGATGTACGCGACCAAAGAATTATATCGGCATATCATTCACTATTTCTTGCTGTTATAGTTGCGCTGGTTACTTCACTAATCTTTGCAAATCTTTTTTATTATATAAAAAATAATGTACTTGTAGAAAAAATATTTCTATCGTTTGGAAGTCCGGGTTTAATATCAGGTATAAGTTATCTTGCATGGAATCCAACCGCATCATTGGTTTGGCTTTTTGTTTTAACTGTAATGTGGATGATACTTTTAACAATTATTATAAAGGCTGCATCATTTTTTGTTAGAACAAGAGTCTATTTATCAAGCGTATTTTTTACTGTAGTTTGGGCGCTTCTTCCGATTGTACTTTTAATTCCTGTCGGCATTGTTCTATATCGATTATTAAATGCAGGTGTTGGAAATATCTATATGTACATATTCCTTATCGCATTTGTGTTTTGGATTTTGTACAGGCTGCTAAAAGGCATCTCAGTAATATTTGATGTGAACCCCGGCGGAATATATTTCTACGGATTGCTTTCAATTTTAATTGTAAAAATTATTTTCCTGCTTTATTACGAAGTAAACAGTTCAGTATTCCAATATCTAAAACTCGCACTGAAACAATTTAATATTCCTGGATAAAATTTTTGTATTTATCGAAATTAGAAATACTCGGCTTTAAATCTTTTGCACAAAAGACCCAGATTAATTTTAATCAGGGTATAACTTCAATCGTTGGACCAAACGGCTGCGGCAAAACAAATGTTGTAGATGCGCTTCGCTGGTGCTTGGGTGAACAGAAAAGTTCAACACTTAGAAGCGATAAAATGGAAAACGTTATTTTTAACGGGACAGCACAGCGCAAGCCCATGGGTATGGCGGAAGTATCGCTTACAATTGAAAACACAAAAGGAATATTACCCACAGAATACACAGACGTTACAATTACACGAAGAATTTTTCGTTCGGGTGAAAGTGAATATTTACTTAACAAAAATATTTGCCGCTTAAAAGATATTACCAATCTTTTTATGGATACAGGAATTGGCGCTAATGCGTATTCTGTAATCGAACTAAAAATGGTTGAAACAATTCTTAGCAATAAAGCCGAAGAGCGCCGCACAATGTTTGAAGAAGCTGCAGGAGTTAATAAATACAAGCTAAGAAGAAGATTGGCTTTAAGAAAACTTGATGAAGTAAAAACAGATTTAACCCGTGTTAATGATATTGTATCAGAAGTTGAAAAAAAGGTTGCATCGTTAGAAAGACAAGCTAAACGCGCTGATAAATATAATGTGCTAACTTCACAGTTACGTGAGTTAGAGATTGATTTATCTGAACGAGAATTAGCTCTATTTATTTTAAAGATCGATGAATCAAAACTTACAAAAAATGAAAACTCCCAAAAGAAAATTCAATTTGAATCAGATATTGCAAAGTTAGAAGATGAAATTAAAACAGCTCGCGAACATCTTGTGGAAATCGAAAATGAATTAAAGGAAAAACGAAACGAAATTACTCTTCAGACTGAGAAGATTTTTAATGTTCAAAATTCGTTATCTCTTAACAATGAAAGAAAAAATTCTCTTACACGCAGCAAAGAAAAATACATTACAGAGCTTGGTGAATTAAGCCGTCAATTTGATGAAGCAAAAAATATTACTGAAACCGGCGCTTCGACACTTTCTGATTTTGCTGAACAGATATTACAAAAGGAACACGAAAAGAAAACTCTTGACCACGATGTTGATGTGCAGCTAGAATTTTTGGAACAAAAGAAAAATCTTTTAAAAGAACAATCTGAAATTCTTCTTGAAAAGTTTAAAGAAATTACAGGCAGAGAGAATGAACTCCGCAATACAATTGCAATTCTTGAATCAAAACAAGTAAACATTAAAAAGTTAAGTGATAAAATTCAATCGCTTACAAATAACATTGCTAAAACTGTTGGATTTATTGAAGAGCTTGGTATAGATAAAGAACAAATCCAGAAAAAAATTGCTGATGCGGAATCGTTGTATTTAAGTAAGCAGAATGAAAAAGAAACATTAGAAGTTGAGTTAAATAAATTAAAAGAAAATGAACTTGAACAGCGCAGTGTCATAAAATCTTTAAAGGATAAAATATCTTTTATCCAAAATCTTATAGATAATCTTGAAGGCGTTTCCAAAGGTGCAAAAGCACTTTTAGAAAATAAAGGCTGGGCAAAAAAGGAAAGCACAATTCTTGCACACATTGGTGATTCGGATGAGAAATTACGTTTTGCTGTTGAGGCTGCGTTAAAAAATAATCTTAATAATGTTCTTGTTGAGTCTTTAGAAGATTTAAAACGCGGAATTGAATATTTAAATAATAATGATATTGGCAAAGCATCTTTTTACTATCCGCATTTTGAAGATTTTAACAGCAAGGGTTTATTAAATAAGATTCAAGCTTTTATCGAAAAAAGAAAAGCAAAAAAACTTGAACAGGAAAATGGATTTGTAAGCTGGGCAAGTAATTCAATTCAAACCAAAGCAAAGTGGAAACCATTTTTTGAAAAGATTTTAAAAAATATTTGTGTTGTTGAAAATTTAGAAAAAGCATTCGAGCTTTACGGTAAATATAACTCGTTTAGTTTTGCAACTTTAAACGGTGATTTTGTTTCGAGAGATGGTGTGATTGAAGCCGGCTCCGTTCCGCGTTTAGATGATTCTTTATTTGGAAGAAAACAACTACTGGAAAGTCTAAGTTCAGAATTTCCAAAACAAGAAAAGAGTTTGATTGAAACTCAAAATGAAATTGCGAATAAAGAAAACCAGCTTGCGGTAATTGATTTAAAGGTTTTATCTGAGCAAGGCAAGCTGCTTATTAATGATTTAGCGAATGTTGAAAAACAAATTTCTCAATTTGAATTTGAAAAACAAAAAGCGAACGATGAGATTGAAAAAATTCAGCAGGAAATAAAAGAGCACGCGGCTGAATCAAATCTTTTTGATAATAAAAAATTAAAACTTGAATCACTGCTAAACACAGAAATCGCTTTGCGTGATTCAGAAGAGCGCAAAAAACAAACCCTTGATTCCGAATTTTCTGAATTTGAAAAAGCATACAATCAAATACTTACACAGCGTAACGAACTTAGCGTAAACATCGAAAGACTTGTTGGTGAAAAACGCAATACAGAAAATTCAATCAAACGTGCGGAAGAATCTATCGTAGTAATAAATAGTTCAATCACAAAAAGAAAAGATGATATTGAATCTTCTGCTAACGAGATTAATACTATTGATAAGGAAGTTGTAACGCTTCAACAAAGCTTTAACGAACTTGATGAAGCAAAAAATGTTTTAAATAATCAGTTGGGAGAAATTGAAAATCGCCACAAAAATTTAAGAGAAGAAGTAAATCAAAAAGATACTGCATTGCGTGGATTACGTAAAGAACGCGAATCTGTTTCTGATACAATTCATAATATGGAAATGACAATTAAAGAGCTTGATATTAAAAGCGCAAATCTTATCGAGCAAATAAAAGAAAATTATTCGCTTACACTTGAGAAAAAAGATTTTGATGATTTGCAGTCGTTTGATTTTAAACAGAGAACCGATGAAGTGATTGATTTAAAAGCTAAAGTAAAAAATTTAGGACCAATAAATCTTGTTGCACATTCTGAATACGAGGAAGAAAAAGAGCGATTGGATTTTCTTCACAAGCAGCGCGATGATTTAGTTGAATCTGAAAAAGATGTTGTAAAAACAATTGAAGAAATTAATAACACGGCGCAAAAACAATTTTCTGAAACATTTGAAAAAATAAGGGAGCATTTTGTTAGAATTTTTAGAACTCTTTTTGATCCCGGTGATGAAGCAGATTTAAAGATTGAAGAAAATGCTGATCCGCTTGAAGCAAAGATTGAAATAATTGCAAAGCCAAAAGGCAAACGCCCAACATCAATTGAGCTTTTATCCGGAGGAGAAAAAACACTTACAGCTATTGCGCTGTTGTTTGCAATTTATCTTGTTAAGCCAAGTCCATTTTGTATTCTTGATGAAATTGATGCGCCGCTTGATGATGCAAACATCGATCGCTTTACACGAATACTTGACGACTTTAGCAAAGACACACAATTTATAGTTGTAACGCACAACAAACGCACAATGGAAGCGGCAAATACTTTGTACGGTGTAACTATGCAGGAAGAAGGAATATCCAAACTAGTTAGCGTTAGATTTAATGAAGATTTAGATTTTGTTACTAACTAAAAATATTCTTTATAAATAATATTCCTTGTCATGGTTGTTAGTGACTTTAAAATTGTCATTGCGATGGCGCCTGCCTGCCGGTAGGAAACGATTAGCCGAAGCAATCTTTTAATTGAGAATTCACTTTTAATAATTAAAAAACTTATTGAAAAAAATATCATCACATATAAAACTATTACTTTTTATTGCAGCTGCAATGTTATGCTTGTTTGATAGTACTTTGGCGCAGTGGGTAAATGATCCATCATCAAACACAAAATTAGTAATTGATCCTGTTGATCCAATTAATATCTCTGCTCTGCGGGATTTTAACGGCGGGGCTTATGTTTTTTGGGAAGATAAAAAAGGAAGTTCAAGCAGTAACATTTATTTTATCCATTTTGATGAAAACGGTGAAGTAAGTTTTAGAGCTGATGGCAAGGCTGTTTCCACAAGAAGCGGATTAAAGGAAAACCCTCTCGCTTCTGTTGATCCTTTTGGAAATTCAATAATTATGTGGGAAGGATTTGATAAAAGAAAAAATTCTGAATTGTTTATCCAAAAACTTAGCAAGAGTGGATTAAGACTCTGGCAGAATGAAGGAATACAGCTCACAGAAAACAAAGCTAAAAAAGTTGATTTCTCATTGCGAGTTGATAAACGGGGATACGTTTGTTCAAGTTATCTTACAAAAAATTTATTATCCGGTAATAAATTTTCTGTTAGATACAATGTGCTAAATCCAAATGGAAAAATATTAAGTGATTCGTTAAAAGGCATTTTATATAATTCTAATAACACATTAAGCGAAACTGAAATTGTACCTGACAATAAGGGCGGGGCATTTATCTTTTGGTTAGAAAACTTAAATCAAAAAACCGTACTACGTTTACAATTTGTTGATTCAACTGGTTCTAAAGTTTGGGGACCAAAACCAATAACGATTTCAAAACCAACTAATAATGTGCTCGGCTATTCTGTTGGTAAACTTGGCAGCGGAGTTTATGCTGCAATAACGTATCAAGGTTCCAATAAAATTATTTATCAAAATTTAATTTCGGATAAAGGGCAATTGCTCTGGGGTGAAGAAGGTAAACTGCTAACATATCAACCGGGAAGTCAATCAAATCCGCAATTTGCTTTTGTTGATTCAAGTGTTGTTGTTAGCTGGACAAACGAGTATGAAAAACTTAAAGATGTATTTATTCAAAGAGTTGATGTTAAGGGAAATCCTATGTGGGAAAAAAATGGGAAAAGAGTTATCAATATTAAAGGGAATCAATTTGGGCAGCGCATTGTTTATGATCAAAAAAATGGAGTTGTAATTGCGTGGATTGATAAACGTCAGAATAATTCCGATGCAAATTTGTACATTCAAAAAATTGATCTTAAAGGAAAATTTGTTTGGGATTCATCCGGCGTAATGATTTCTTCATCGCAGGATATGGAAAAAAGCTATCTTAATCTTGTTCCCGACGGTAATGGCGGCGCAGTAGCTGTATTTAAAGGAACGACAGACAAAAAAAATAATATTTACGGACAAAAGATTTTTAGCACCGGAACTTATGCATCTCAAATAGTTGGTTTTAAAACAGAAGTTGTAAATGATTCAGTAAAAATATCATGGTACGCTGCAAATGAAAATGAAGGAACAACATATAGTATATATAGATCGGCAGATGAATATGCTAAGGATAATGATTGGAATATTGCCGGGTCTGTAAAGAAGAATAAAAAAACTGACACAAATTATTATGAATTTTATGATGTGCCGGATATTAATGGCTCAATTTATTATCGCATCGCACAAAAAAATGATAAAACGCAGCCGCAATATTCTGTTATAGAAAAAGTTGATTATTTCCGCGATGCAAAAACAATTTTGCTTGGACAAAATTATCCAAATCCTTTTTCTGATTCTACTATAATCAGTTTCTATCTTCCGGAGGAAGAAAAAGTTTCTATCGATTTTTTTAACAGCAGTATAGAGACAGTAAAAAAGATTGAAGATATTAATTGTCATGCAGGTAAAAACCAGATAGCATTTAATGCGGAAAATTTGCCGCCGGGAATTTATTTCTATCGTTTAAAGACGGACAAATTTGTTGAGGTTAAAAAAATGATTATTACGGATGATGAATAAAAGAGTATTAAAGGTTTTTGTTGATTTTGATGGCACGATTACGCTTGAAGATGTTGGTGAAGCAATTTTTCAAAAATTTGGTAAGACGGAAAAGGTCAATCAAATAATTGAAAATCTTTTAAGTGATAAAATTTCATCCCGCCAATGCTGGGATGAACTTTGTGATTCTGTAAACGTAACCAGCAAAAATGAACTTGATAATTTTGTTGATATGATTGATGTTGATCCAACTTTTATATCGTTTGTAAAGTTTTGTTCTGAAAATAAAATTGAAATGATTGTACTAAGCGATGGCTTTGATTATTACATCGATAGACTTTTTGATAAAGCGGGATTAAGGGGAATTAAATATTATTCCAATAAACTTTATGTTGGCAGGGGAAAGTTAAGCGCTGAATATCCGTACTTTGATAGTGATTCGCCTACGTCAGCAAATTGTAAGCATAATCATATTATAAATCATAGCAGCGATGATGATTATACAATTTATATTGGCGATGGAAACTCGGATAAAGAGGCAGCACAGTATTGTGATTTTATTTTTGCAAAAAAAGATCTTGCAAGATATTGTTCAATGGAAAAAATAAGTTTTTATCCGTTCAACAATTTTGATGATATAACAAGCAAAATAACTGAGTTAGTGAGTAAGAAGAATTTAAGAAAAAGACATCAGGCACAATTAAAAAGAAAATCAGCCTATTTGGCGGAGTAAGAATGAATAACATTGCAACAAAAATATTTAAATACAGAAGTTATACACCGATTCCGTTTTTAATTCTTATGCTGATTTATGAAAATGCAACTGTTACAAGTTTAGCTGTTGGATTTGCAATTGCATTTATTGGTGAGCTAATAAGATTGTGGGGTGTAAGCTGGGCAGGTAGTGAAACACGAACAACAGGAGGCGTTGGCGGCAGTTTTCTTGTTATCAGCGGACCGTTTGCACACGTTCGAAATCCACTTTATGTAGGAAATATTTTAATGTATCTCGGACTGGGAATTATGTCGATGTCGTTGTTTCCCTATTTGCAAATTATTGCGATATTATTTTTTATTATGCAATATCTTTTTATCGTAAAAGAAGAAGAAGAATTTCTTAAAATAAAATTTAGCAGTGATTATAAAAAATATTTAGAAAACGTTCCAAGGTTTGGATGGAGATTAAAACCATACAAAGTTGAATCAATTCTGCAGCCTGAGTTTATTTTATCCAAAGGATTAAAATCTGAGACCAGAACTTTGCAGGCGTTCGGAACTGCTGCGCTGTTGATAATTATTAAATGGTATTTAAGTATAAATAATATTTTGTGATGAAGAGTAAAAATGTTTTAATGATTGCAGGAGAAGCTTCGGGTGATTTGCACGGCGCATCATTAATACGTGAGCTAAAAAAGTTAGATAGTTCTTTGAAAATATTTGGTATCGGCGGCGATAAAATGCGTGCCGAAGGAATGGAAATAATTTATCACATAGATAAAATGGCTTTTCTTGGATTTGTTGAAGTGATAAAACATTTACCTTTTATAAAAAAAGTTCAGCGCGATTTAATTGATGAAGTGAAAAAAAGAAAAATAGGCGAAGCTGTTTTGATCGATTACCCGGGCTTTAACCTAAGCACTGCTAAAAAATTAAAAGCTCTTGAGCCTGAACTTAAACTTGAACTCATCTATTACATAACTCCACAAGTTTGGGCTTGGGGAAAAAGCAGAGTAAAAAAAATAAAAGAGTTGTTCAGAAAAGTTTTAGTTGTTTTTCCGTTTGAAGAAAAGTTTTTTAAAGAAAAAAATGTTAATGCTGAATTTGTTGGTCATCCTTTGATTCAGGAAATAAACGGATATGATTTTATTTCCAGAAATCTTTTAGATAATAAATTTAAACTTGATCCTGCAAAAGAAATTTTATTAATACTGCCCGGAAGCCGTAAACAGGAAGTGAAAAGTATTTTTCCTGAAGCGATAAAAGCTTCCGTAAAACTTGCTGACGAACTTGATATGCAAATAGTTGTTGCATGTTCAAGTAATCTTGATGAAAAAATATTTTTTCAGTTAACGGATGTTAAAAATTTTAAAGTAATAAAAGATCATACTTATGATTTATTAAAGCATGCTAAGTTTGGAATTGTAAAATCAGGCACATCAACACTTGAAGCCGGATTGATGGAACTGCCGATGGTTATCGTCTATAAAACAAGTTTGATGAGTTATATAATTGGTAAATCACTTGTAAAGATTAAAAACATTGGTATGGCAAACATAGTTTTAGATGAAAATGTGGTTCCAGAGTTAATTCAAAGTGATGCAAGTGCAGAAAAAATATATGATGCTGCAAAAAATATTTTATCTGATGATGATTTCTATGATGATGTGAAAAGAAAACTAAGTGGAATTAAAAAAGTGCTGGGAGATAAAAACGCTCCGCAAAATGCAGCAAGAATTATTTATTCAATATTAAATGAACACAAAGCAAGTTAAACAGGATACGTTAAGATTTTTAGGCAGTTATCTTTTAAAACACAGTCTTGATGCGTTATGTAAAACTTTGCGGGTATCATACAAAAACAAAAAAGTTGTTGATGATTTAAGAAAGCAAAAACAAAGTTATGTTTTAGCTTTTTGGCACGGCACGATGCTGCTGCCCTGGTTCTTACACAGAAATGATGGGTTTGCGGCGCTTACGAGTAAAAGCAAAGACGGTGATTTACTTGCAAAGCAATTAAAGCATTGGAAGTATAAAGTTGTTCGTGGCTCAAGCAGTAAAGGCGGAGATGTTGCACTTGGTATTATGGTTGATCATGCAAAAAATGGTTACTCAATTGCAATTACACCTGATGGACCGCGCGGACCTGAACGTAAATTTAAAGCTGGAGCAGTTATCACAGCAAAAAAAAGCGGTGTACCTGTTGTGTTAATGGGAATTGGAATAAAATCTAAAAAGAAATTAAAAAGCTGGGATAAATTTCAGATCCCAAATCCGTTCACAAATGTTAAAGTTATTTATTCTGATCTTGTTTACGTTGATAGCAAATTAAGTTATGATGATACTTCAAAAATTATTGATGCGTGTGAATGTAAATTAATTGCGCTTCAAGAGGAAGCGGAAAAATTTTAGGTGTTGTATTGTTGAAATTCTTAAAAATTTTATTAGCACCGTTTGTGCTTATTTATGGATTTATAATTTCTATCAGAAATTTGTTCTTTGATAAGTCTGTTTTTAAATCTGAAAAAGTTAATGCAAAAGTTATTTCTATCGGCAACATAAATGTTGGAGGTTCCGGTAAAACTCCGCTTGTAATTTATGTTACAAGTTTGCTTAAAAACTCCGGTTATAAAGTCGGCGTTTTAAGTCGTGGTTATGGCAGAAAATCAACTGGTTACAAATTAGTTTCAGAAGGAAATGAAATTCTGACTTCTGTTGAAGAGTGCGGAGATGAAATTTATCAAACAAGTTTGGAATGTAAAGTTGCTGCTGCGGTTTCTGAAAATCGTGTAAAAGGCGCAAAGAGATTGATTGATGAAACCGGAATAAACACAATTGTACTTGATGATGCTTTTCAACACCGATGGATTGCACGCGATGTTGATCTTGTTGTTATTGACCAAAGCTTTGTAAACAGTAAAAGTTATTTTACTAATAATCTTTTGCCTTTGGGTGATTTGCGGGAAGGATTTGATTCTCTAAAAAGAGCTGATGCAATAATTCTTAACAGAAAATTTCTTGCTAAAGAGGAAATTAATTCTGAAATGAAAAATTATTTTGCAGGAAAAAAGATTTTTACATCATACTATAAAGCAATAAAATTTGTTGATGTGATGCGAAAGATTGAATACAGCATTGATGATTTTAAAGGACAGGAAAGTTTAGTTGTTTCGGGTATTGCAAACCCGGCATCGTTTTTAAGTGCGTTAAATCAGGCTCATGTTGATACACAGAACAAATTGATATTTAGAGATCACAAGAATTATACATTAAAAGAAGTGCAGCAAATAAGAAAACAGTTTTATACAACCAATTCTCATTCGGTTGTAACCACTGAAAAAGATGCAGTAAAACTTTCAAGATTTAAAAGAGAATTTGATGACATTGAAATATTTTATCTTAAAATAAACTTATGTATGGATGATGAAGAATCATTCAAACAGTATTTAATTAATAAACTAAATAATGCTTCGTAATAAAGAGATAAACAAACAGATAATCTTATAACGGAGGAAAGGACACTATGGCTCAAACAAAATATGTTTACTACTTTGGCGGAAAAAAAGCCGAAGGTAAATCAGAAATGAAAGCGCTGCTCGGCGGCAAAGGTGCTAACCTTGCAGAGATGGTTAACATTGGTCTTCCTGTACCAGCAGGATTTACAATAACCACAGAAGTATGTACTGCATACTACAAGAACAAGAAAAAATATCCAAAAGAACTTGAAAAACAAGTTAAGGACGCTCTTGCAAAAGTTGAAAAACAGATGGGAGCTAAGTTTGGTGATTTAGAAAACCCGCTGCTTCTTTCAATTCGCTCCGGCGCACGTGCATCCATGCCTGGTATGATGGAAACAATTCTTAATGCAGGATTGAATAATCAAACACGTGAAGCACTAATTAAAAAGACCGGCAACCCAAGATTTGTTTATGATTCACATCGCCGCTTAATACAAATGTACAGTGATGTTGTTATGGAAAAAGCTGCAGGCATCGAACCAGCAGAAGGTAAAGGTGTTAGACAGCAGTTAGAAAAAGAACTTCACAACATGAAAGAAGCTCGCGGCGCTAAATCAGATACTGATTTAACTGCTGAAGACTTGAAAGAATTAATTGAAATCTACAAAGCAAAAGTTCAGGAAGTTTTGGGAAAACCATTTCCGGAAGATCCTATGGAACAGTTATGGGGCGCTGTATCAGCAGTATTCCAAAGCTGGATGGGCAAACGTGCCATCTCTTATAGAAAGATTGAAGGAATTCCAGATGATTGGGGAACTGCTGTAAACGTTCAAGCAATGGTTTTTGGAAATATGGGTGATAGTTCTGCAACAGGTGTTGCATTTACTCGTAATCCTGCAACCGGCGAAAATTATTTTTATGGTGAATGGTTAACAAACGCTCAAGGTGAAGATGTTGTTGCGGGAATCAGAACTCCAAATCCAATTAACGAAGTTGGCAAGAGTGAACACACAGAACATCTTGAATCACTAGAAACTGCAATGCCAAAAGCTTATACAGAGCTTCACAAAATACAGAAATCGCTTGAGAGACATTATCATGATATGCTTGATATTGAGTTTACAATTCAGGATGGTACACTTTATATGTTACAGTGCCGTGTTGGAAAACGAAACGGACCTGCTGCTGTAAAAATGGCTCTTGATATGTACAAAGAAAAAATTATCACAAAAGAAGAAGCAGTAATGCGCGTTCAACCTTCACAACTTGATGAACTTCTTCATCCAATTATTGATCCTGCTGTTGAAGTTAAAACCAATGCAGTAGCAAAAGGCTTACCAGCTGGACCAGGCGGAGCCGCAGGACAAGTTGTATTTTCTGCTAATGATGCTGTTGCTTGGGCTAAGCAAGGGAAAAAAGTAATTCTCGTTCGTGAAGAAACAAATCCAGAAGATATCGAAGGTATGCGTTCTGCTCAAGCAATTTTAACTGCTCGTGGTGGAATGACATCGCACGCCGCACTTGTTGCACGTGGTTGGGGTAAATGCTGTATCGTTGGTGCTGGTTCGATCAAAATGAATTATGATGCAAAATATTTTACTGTCGGTGATGTTACAATTAAAGAAGGTGATTGGCTTACATTAAACGGATCTAAGGGAACTGTTTACTTAGGCGAGCTGCCAATGATTAAAGCTGCTGAAGAAAATCCTGATTTCCAATTATTTATGAAGTTGTGTGATGATGTTAGGAAATTAAAAGTTAGAACTAATGCTGATACTCCGGAAGACGCAGCACGTGCAAGAGCATTTGGTGCAGAAGGTATTGGGCTTTTTAGAACAGAGCACATGTTCTACGGAAAAAATTCTGAAGAACCATTATTCAAACTCCGTAAAATGATTCACTCAAACACTCTTGCTGAAAGAAAAGCAGCGTTGGATGAATTATTTCCACATGTAAAACACGATGTAAAAGGAACGATGGCTGCAATGGATGGATATCCTGTAACGTTTAGAACACTTGATCCGCCATTACATGAATTTGTTCCTACAAGAATTGATGAAAGAGAAAAACTTGCTTCAAGTCTTGGAATATCACTTGAAGAATTGAACAAACGTGCAGATTCACTTCACGAAAACAATCCTATGATGGGACATCGTGGTGTAAGATTAGGAATTACTTATCCTGAGATTTCCGAAATGCAGATTCGTGCTATCTTTGAAGCAACAGCAGAATTATTAAAAGAAGGTAAGAAACCTTTTCCTGAAATTATGATTCCTGTTACATGTCACGTTAATGAAATCAATCATCAGTATGAAATTGTAAAAAGAGTTCATACAGAAGTTTGTGAGAAATTTGGATTAAAGAAAATTCCTCACTTAACCGGAACGATGATTGAAATTCCACGTGCATGTTTAACTGCAGATAAGATTGCTGAAACCGCACAGTTCTTCTCATTCGGTACAAACGATCTTACACAAATGGGATTTGGATTTTCTCGTGATGATATCGGCGGGTTTTTGCCTGAATATCTTGATATGAAAATTCTTCCTGAAGATCCATTTCAATCAATTGATCAGGAAGCAATTGGTAAGCTGATGGAAATAGCTGTTGAAGGAGGAAGAAAAACCAGACCTGATCTTAAGATCGGTATTTGCGGTGAGCATGGCGGTGAACCAAGATCAGTTGAGTTCTGTCACAAAATAGGATTAAACTATGTAAGCTGTTCACCTTTCCGTGTTCCGATAGCAAGATTAGCTGCTGCGCAAGCTGTTGTAAAAGATATGAAGAAAGCAAAACCTGCTAAAGCTTCATCAAAAAAAACGGCTGCTAAAAAAGCTGCTTCTGCAAAGAAAGTTGTAGTAAAGAAAAAGGTATCTAAAAAGAAATAAGTAATTTCTCCGAAGATATCCTTCGGACAAATGTCATTTCGATGAGTGAAGCGAAGAGGAATCTGTTTTACCAGTTAGACTCTTCGTTTTGCTCAGAGTGACAGAATGAAAATTAAAATAATAAGAGAAGGTAGAGATAAATGAAGCTATCAGATTTCAAGTACAACTTGCCAAAAACTTCCATAGCGAAGTACCCGGTTAGCCCGCGTGATAAATCAAAATTATTGGTTGTTCATAAAGAAACCGGCGAGATGGAAGATAAAAAGTTTACTGATGTTATTGACTACATGGAAAAAGGCGATGTACTTGTTGTAAACGAAACAAGAGTGTTTCAGGCAAGATTGTTTGGCAAAAAAGAAAAAACTCAAGCCAAGATTGAAGTTTTTCTTTTAAGAGAATTAAACAAAGAAGATTGTATCTGGGATGTTATTGTTGATCCTGCAAGAAAAGTTAGGATTGGCAATAAAATTTATTTTGATAATAATCTTTGGTGCGAAGTAATTGATAATACAACATCAAGAGGCAGAACAGTACGATTTAATCAACCGGGAAACGTGTTTCAGGCAGTTGAAAAAATCGGTCTAACTCCGCTTCCACCTTACATCAAACGTGATCCTGAGCCTAAGGATAAAGAAAATTATCAAACAGTTTATGCTAAAGTTGATGGCGCTGTTGCTGCACCAACTGCTGGCTTGCATTTTACAACTAAACTGCTTGAAAAAATTGAGAAGAAAGGAATTCATATTGTTCCTGTAATCCTTCATATCGGGTTGGGAACATTTAGACCTGTAGAGGTTGAAGATCTTACCAAACATAAAATGGATTCTGAGTATTATGAAATTTCTGCACACACTTCAGATGTTGTGAACAAGGCTATGCATGCTAAACACAATATTGTTGTTGTTGGTACAAGTGCCTGCCGTGCTTTGGAAACAAGTACAACTGCAGATGGTTTCTTAAAACCGGGCAGAGGCTGGACTGATAAATTTATTTATCCGCCTCACGTATTTCATATTACTCAAAAGCTAATTACAAACTTTCATTCACCGGAATCAACATTACTAATGCTTACAAGCGCGCTGGGTGAAACTGAGTTGATAATGAAAGCCTATAAGAAAGCTTTAAAAGATAAGTATCGCTTTTTAAGTTACGGCGATGCTATGATGATAGTATGACATCGATAGCAATTATTCCTGCTGGCGGAAAAGGGTTTAGGAGTGGTTTTTCCACTCCTAAACAATATTTAAAAGTACACGGCAAAGAAATAATTGTTTACACACTTCAAGTATTTCAAAAAAATAAACTAATTGATAAAATTATTATTGCGGCAGAACCGGAATACTTTAATCATCTTATCAAGCTTATTAATAAATATAAGCTGTCTAAAGTAAAATTAATTGTTGAAGGCGGCAGCACAAGACAGCAATCTGTGTTTAATGCTGTGCTTGCTTCAGAAGCTAATGAAAGTGATTTAATTATTGTTCACGATGCAGCGCGTGCATTATTACCAAGCACTGTTTTAACTGATGCAATACAAATTGCAAAACAAAAAGGAAATGCTCTTGTCTGCATAAAAGCAAAAGACACATTAATAAAGGGTAATAACACTGTAGCTGAATATTTAAATCGTGATGAAGTTTACTACGTGCAAACCCCACAAATATTTAAGTATAAAGATTTACGTAAAGCAATAATCAAAGCTGAAAAAGAAAATTTTGCCGGGACTGATGAATCAATGCTGATAAGCAGAACCGGAAAAAAAGTTAACATTTCAGAAGGATCGGTTTTTAATTTTAAAATTACAACTAAGGAGGATGTGGAGCTTTTTAAAAGATTAACCATTTAGTTTAAACCAAATCAATATAGCTTCCATTCACAATTCTTAGCAAA
>CAVPHP010000012.1:0-94534 GCA_963704275.1 uncultured Ignavibacteriaceae bacterium
AAATCTTTTTTTAATTTTTCAAGCATCTGTTCATCTTGAGCATTAGTTGTTGAACGTGCAACCGCTTCGTTATAAATTCTCGTGACAAACTGATCAACTCTCTCAGTCATCAATGCTGGAAAAGAACCTGTTAAGGGAAAACTGCCGCCAATGGTTACACTGATTCCAGAAAAATTTAATAGACTTTGTTGATCTTTTGTAGTTGATTGTGAATAGACAACCGTAACAATTAATAACCATAATAAAATTAGGTTCTTCATCTTCTTCCTTAATTTCGATTTGTGTACTGTAGATTGTAATATTTTTGATACTCGCCGGATATTATTCGTTCCCACCAATTTCTATTTTTTAGATACCACTCAATTGTGTGCTGAATTGCAGAATCAAATTTAAATTCCGGTTTCCATCCCAACTGAGTTTGAATTTTTGTTGAATCAATCGCATAACGCTTATCGTGTCCGGGTCTATCTTTTACAAATTCAATTAACTCTTCACCCTTTTTTAAGTTTTGTAAAATAAGTTTTATGATTTCTAAATTTGGCATTTCGTTGCTTGCGCCGATGTTATAAACTTCTCCAAGTTTTCCTTTTTCAAAAACTAACTCAACTGCTTTATTATGATCGATCACATAAATCCAATCACGAACATTCATCCCATCACCATAAACGGGAAGTTTTTTATTTTGCAATGTGTTTAAAATAATTAATGGAATTAATTTTTCCGGAAACTGCAGGGGACCATAATTATTTGAACATCTTGTAATAACAATTGGCAATCCATAAGTGTGATGAAAAGCTTGAACCATCATATCCGAAGCAGCTTTGCTTGCTGAATATGGACTGTTTGGTGCAATCGGAGTTTGTTCTGTAAACAATCCCGTTTTGCCTAAGCTGCCATAAACTTCATCTGTTGAGATTTGTAAAAACCTTTCAACTTCAAATCTTCGCGCAGCTTCCAGCAAAACATTTGTACCGATCACATTTGTTCTAAAAAATATTTCTGATCCTGAAATACTTCTATCGACGTGAGATTCCGCCGCAAAGTTTATTACATATTTAATTTTATACTTTTCAAAGATATAATTAACCAATTCAGAGTTAGTTATATCTCCTTTAATAAAAGTATAATTTTTGTTTGATTCAATTTCTTTTAGGTTCTCAAGATTACCAGCGTATGTAAGTTTATCAAGATTAACAATAAAATAATCATCTCTTGATTTTAAAATGTAATTGATAAAATTACTGCCTATAAAACCCGCGCCGCCTGTTATTAATATTTTTTTCATAATTAAAAAGAGAAAAATCCTGCAAAAATTCCTGCTTGAATAAAAAATCCATCAGACTTTAAATCTGTTGGAACACCATTTATTGATTGACCGTTATCTGCTTCCCACCCACTGCCAAAAGTTAATTGATATCCAACCCCAAGCCTTAAAGCAATAAATCTATAAATCGGAAACTCTGCATTTAAAGTTGGAGTAATCATCCAATAATCGTTATTAATTTTTCTGTAAATGTTTGAAGTTGTTCCATTTTTAATCTCAGTAAAAATATTTTCCCAACTAAAACTACCGTTATTGCGATATAATTCCACAGACATACTACCCGCACCGATATTTGCTCCGACCGAAACACCAATATTTTTTATAAAGGGTAAAGTATATTCCACTGTTAAAGCACCGCCGCCAATCGAATAAATTGCTTCTTGATTTACACCGTTTGTTGTAATTGACGATGAAGCTGATCCACCAAAACCCATGCCGCCTAATCTTAAATTCTTTACAAATCCTATATAGATAAAACCGCCGCCGCCGGTTGTAAAAATTCCGCTTGTAGAAAGTTCAGGAATCCCAACTTCTTTTAATTTTAGATTTAAAGGATCAACATTTGGGAGTTGCCAGCCAGCGATAAATCCGCCGCCGCCGCCAAACGGTGCATCAAAATATTTTGCACTCTGACCAAATGTGCTAATATTGATTATAATCGCTAAAAATAAGGTTATAAGATATTTCATAATTCTCTCATTATTTCTTAATAAATTTACCAAAGTAAGTATGATTTTCAAAAATGTAGATTTGGTGGATTAAAATAAAATAGTTCTTTAACTTTTATAGTGTAAAATTCAGTCAATAGAAATATGAAAATACTAATTACAGGCGGAAGCGGATTGCTTGGGCAATATTTAAATGTTGTGTTATCGCTAAATCACGAGATACTAACTTTGTTTAATTCAAATCCGGGTAATTGCGGAAGTTTTAATTCACGTAAAATAAATTTGCTTGATACAAAATCATTAGAAAAAATTTTTACAGATTTTATTCCAGAAGCTGTAATTCACACCGCTGCAATTACTAATCCAATCTTACCAGCAAATATTTCCACCAAAGATGTTTATGAGATTAATGTAAATACAACAAAAAAAATTGCAGAACTTTGCTATAAATATAATGCAAAACTCATTTATACTTCTACGGATTTAGTTTATGCTGGCTATCGGGGATCAATGTTAAAAGAAGATGCAAAACTAATTCCTGTTTCGCTTTATGCTGAAACAAAATTAATGGGTGAAATAAAAATTCAGGAAACATTTGAGAACTACTTAATTCTCAGAACAGCATTGTTATTCGGGCTTGGAATGAATCATTCCAAAAATCATTTTCATCAAATGTTTATGGATTTAAAACAAGGCAAACAGGTAAAACTTTTTACAGATCAGATAAGAACTCCGATTTCTTTGAACGAATCCGCAAGAATAATTAATGAACTAGTAAGTAATGATATTAAATCAGAAATAATAAATTTTGGTGGGATTGAAAGAGTTTCTCGTTATGAACTAGGTGAGAAATTATGTGAAATTTCTGGAGTTGATAAAAATCTGTTAGTTAAAATTAAAATGGATGAGTTACCAAATCTACCAAAGGTTGAAGATGTTTCAATGAATACAAATAAACTTCAATCTTTTGGAATAAAACAAAAAAGTCTAGATGAAATGATTTTTAAAATTATTAGATATTAAAATTATAATAAAGACTTTAAAAGTCATTTCGATGGATCCCGAAGGCTTTCGGGATGAGAAATCTTTAAACAAAAATAATAAGATTTCTCCCTGCGCCTGCCTGCCGGCAAAGGCAGGGTCGAAATGACAAACAATTAGTTTCCAGCTAATATTTATGGTTCCAAAACTCTTAGAACGATTATTCCATTACGCTTTTTATTTTTTATTACGTAATCACTTAATGGGGTTTGTGTGATTTGAACCTTACTTCCAACCAATGGGGCGTGCATAAAATGGATTCTTCCATCATTCATTTTTAAAGCAATCCCAACGTGACCTATATCTAAACCTTTATCAGTTGTTGTTAATGCAATTAAATCACCAGTCTGAATTTTTGACTCAACTTTTTCAATTTCATTTTGTGGGATGTAAAAATATTGACGGGAATTTATTTCTTCTTCCTGTTTTTTTATGATGGGAATAAAATCGGGATTTTCCTGCAACTGCTTATAGTACTTTGGATTTTTAGACATAAAATCCACAGCAAATTTTATTTTCTTTCCGCCAATTTCTTCGGTTATATCTTTCACAATGGATTTTTGCTGATTGTTATAAATCCAATCCGAAAAATAGTGTAAGCGCGAGGGATATTTATCAATTTTTCCATCACGATATCGAATAAAAGTTAACTCATCCTGATAATCTTCAAAACTTGTTGTACCTTTTTTTATACAACGTGCAAAAGTTAAAGATGTTTCTAGAAATGTTGTGCAATCAAGTCCGGTAAGATTAATTACAAGCTGTTCATCACCTTCTTTTTCAAGTGTGTGAGCAATGTAATCTGTTTCTAAAAAACTTTTTCCAATTTCAACTATAATTTCATTAATTGGTTTATCTTTTAACGATTTATCAACCGCTATATTAAATTTTGAATTACAAACTTCTACATCTTTTTCTGAGAAGACTTGTGAATTGATTTTGGGAGATAAAAGAGAAAAAACAATTAAAAAAAAGGCGATAGTTATTTGTCTAACAGATTTCTCCCTCTGGTCAAAATTACATCTAAAATAATTCCTCATTTTTAATTCTCAATTCTCACTTTTTAATTTTTAATTCTAACTAAATAATATCTTCATTTATAGCAGGGACAGATGAATAATCCGCGATTTGTCTTGCGTGTGCAAGATTTTCAAATCGTGCGTAATCTTTTATAAACGCAAGTTTAACTGTTCCAGTTGGACCGTTACGCTGTTTACCAATAATTATTTCTGCAACACCTTCGTTTGATTGACCATTTTCATCTTTATCAATCCCGTAATACTCAGGACGATTTAAAAATATCACAACATCAGCATCCTGTTCAATCGAACCTGATTCACGCAAATCTGAAAGCTGCGGACGTTTATCAGTACGTGCTTCTACAGCACGATTAAGTTGTGCAAGGGCAATAACAGGAATATTTAATTCCTTTGCAAGTGCTTTTAACGATCTTGAGATATGAGAGATTTCTCGCTCACGGCTTTCTGCTTTTGGCGGACCCTGCATTAGCTGTAGATAATCTATAATTATCATTCCAATATTTTTTTCCGCTTTTAATCTTCTTGCTTTTGCACGAATTTCCAAAACGGTTTGCGATGGCGAATCATCAACATACAACGGAGCGTTAATTAATTTGTGAGCATTCTTGCTTAGCTTAACACCTTCTTCACTCGGTAACTTTCCGGTTCTAACAAGATGCGCATTCAATCTTCCTTCGGCACAAAGCATACGAATTATTAATTGCATCGTTGCCATTTCAAGACTGAATATCCCAATTGGAACACCATGATCGATTGCGGCATTGCGGGCAAGTGTTAAGGCAAATGCGGTTTTTCCCATTGATGGTCTTGCAGCAACAATAACTAAATCCGATTTTTGAAAACCGCCGAGTAATTCATCAAGTTCATAAAATCCGGTTGGAACAGAAAACTTTCTATCTTTCTGCGAGTGAATTGCTTCAATGTATTCAAGAGCATCGCGCACAGCACGATCCATTCCCTGGAAAGATCGTTGAAGATGTGATTCTGTTATTTCAAATATTTTTCTTTCAGCATCATCTAAAATTTCAAACGCATCCAGGTTTCCTTCGTAAGCTGCCTGGGCAATTTGGTGAGATGAAGAAATCAATCCGCGTAAGATTTGTTTTTCAATTATAATCTTTGCGTGGAATTCCACATTAGCAGCGGATGAAATATTTTGCGATAACTTACTTAAGTAAACTGCACCGCCAACTTCTTCAACTTGATTTCTTTTCTTGAGTTCTTCATACAATGTAACGGTATCAATCGGTTCGTTTGATTCAAACAAAGATATCATTGCTTCAAAAATCATTTGATGCTGACGCATATAAAAACTGTCCTTTGTAAGCATTTCAATTGCTTTGGGTACAGCTTCTTTTTCGATTAGCATTGCACCAAGAACAGCGGCTTCAATTTCCGGTGCGGATGGCGGTCTTACATCTGCAGGAATAATTCCTTTTGTTTCGTTGTATGTTTTGCTTGTTTTTGCCATAATTTATAAAGTAAGTCCGATTTATCGGGGATGTAAAAGTAAGTTACTTGCAGATTATTTACAAGGTTGGAATCAGAACTGAATTTAACTTCCGTAAACGAAAATTTAAATTACAGGTTATTAATCTTTTATTTATAATCTACCTTATAAGCTTTTAATTCTTCCAATTCCTGGTCAATTGTCATTTCCCAAAGTTTAATTCCTGCCACGTTCTGGCCCAGATCTGAATCCCTGTGAAAATTTTCCATTCGGTTTTTCAAATCTGAGTTGTTTTTTTCTGTCATTGTATTGAATTGCTGGATATAATCATTTAAACCAAAATCAGTATTGTAGAATTCTTTTCTAAGTTTACGCGTATAAAGTTCATAGAGATTAAACATAACCTGGTTGTAAAGTAACAAATTGGCTGATGCGCTTTTCTTATTAACCCACGAATGTTTTTTATCGAATACACAAATTGATGTAAGTTTTGGCGTACTAAAAAGATTTGCCTTTTCGATTGTAGCTGGATTGTAAATATGAATTTCGGAAGCATAATTATTTGTTGAACCAAAAGGCTGACCTTCAAAATCCTTCCAGGATAGTTTATTTGATTCAGACCAATATATGTAATTAACTTTATCATAAACCTGGTACAGTTCAGATATTCTTGCTGATGTACATTGCACAAAGAAGATTGTAGGGATAAATAAAAAATATTTTTTCATTTTGGATTCTTCCTTAATTCCTCCAAAACTTCCAATTGTAATTCCTGTATCTCAACCATTCTTTTCCACTGTTGAATTAAAAGGTGATCAACTTTTTGATGCAGCTGTCTTAATTCTAACTCTGATTTTAAATTTATTTTATAATCTGCTTCAGCCCGCTTACGATCCCTAGATTCCTGTCTATTCTGACTCATCATAATTACAGGCGCTTGAATAGCAGCTATACAAGACAATATTAGATTCAATAAAATGAAAGGATAAGGATCAAATGGACGTGAAAGAAGGATGTAACTATTAATTCCTATCCAGACAAAAAGTACAAACGCAAAAATAAAAATAAACTTCCAGCTTCCGCCAAAGGTTGCAATTTTGTCAGAAACTCTTTCACCAAATGTAAAATCCGAAGTAAAATCTTTTTCAATATCACTTGAAATGGTTTCATAGTCAGTCATTTTCTCAATAACATCTTTTTCCAAAGTTGTTAGTTCGCCTTTTTCATCCTGCATAATTTTTATTAGGTATTCACTTCTAAATTTTCGCAAATCATCTCTGCAAATAAATCCTTCGGCATCCCAATTAGGAAAAGAGGATTTAATTAATTCGGCAACGGCAGGTCTAACAATAACAGCAGAGATCACATCAACTTCTGTATTATCACGTCCGCAAATCTGGCAGTTTTTTTTCAATTTAATTAACCCCGCTCTTTGCTAAAGCAATATTTATTTTTCCTGTAAAACGATCAAAATCAATATGCAAGAGTTTAGGAATAACTTGATTGGCTTGTGTAAATGAAATCACTTTATTGCCCTGCAATGTTTCTGAGTAAATGATTGCACCGCTTGTATCTTTTAATTCCAGATTTCCAATTCCGGAAAAGTAGTTTGTGATGATAAGTGAAAACGCTGATGAATCTGAATTAAAATTCAAATCATAAGTTGCTGTTTGAGTATAGTAATCTGCCCATAGCGTATAAGTAAATGCATTTGTTGTTTTAGAAATAGCCGGAGTGTTGTAATGAGATGGTTTTACAATCTCATCTTCTGTGCAGCTAAAAAAGGAAAATGCAGATAGTATGCCAACTAATAAAATTTTCTTTTTCATATTTTCACCAATTAATTATGCAAGGTTAATATTTCTATATGCAACTTAGCAGTAAGCAAAATAAAGTTCAATTGTTTTATTAGTCATTTAGATTCTATTAATATGTTAAAATAATTCTAGAGATGATTAGAGATAAACTGGGCGAAGTTGTTCCTCGCCCATAATAAGATGGTTGTTTTATTGTTGTTTTTCTAAGATCGCGTTTACGTTATCTTGACTAAGTCCATACCAATCGCCAGTGGCAGCATCAATAAGTATTGGTATCAAGCCGCCTACAACATCCAGTATAACCCAACCCGCCCCAACTTTGCTGGTGATGTAAGCCTTTTTAGTCTCATATCCAGATTTTTTAAATTCAATTTCATAATTTATCTCTGAGAGTAATGGCAGTTCCAGCGGTGTTTTACCAATGTACTCACCATTGATATATACTTTTGCGCCAGAAGGCTCAGAAGCAAATTCTACATCTTCGTGTGAACCTTTAAAGATCGTAGCACATGAATTGAAAAAGATAATTGAAAAAAGAACAATTAGAACAGAAGCGAACAGAGAAATATTGCGTTTCATAAAAGCTCCTGCAAAAAAATTAAAGAATGATTATTGATTAAGATGGGCCAAAAATTCTTCTCTCCTGTAATAAAATTTTTCTACTTCAAAACTAAAGAGTTTTGTCTATTCTGTCAATCGGCTTAAAATTTAAAAACAAACTATGCAGTCATCTGATCATACAGTTTTCTAAACTTTTGAACATCAACCCAGCAATCTTTTTTCCAGTTAGGGTTGCGTAAAAGTGCTGCGGGATGGAATGTTACCATTGTTTTAATTCCTTCGTATTCAAAAACCTGTCCGCGTAAACTTGTAAGACTTCCTTTGTTTTTTAATAAACCTTTAGAGGCGGTTAAACCTAAACACAAAATAAGTTTTGGTTTAATAAGTTCGATTTGTTTTTTTAAGTAAGGGATGCAGGTTTCCATTTCATCAGGCAAAGGTGTACGATTATCAGGCGGACGACATTTTACAATGTTACAGATGTAAACTTCTTCTCGTTCAAACTTTATTGCTTTTAAAATATCTGTCAATAGTTTTCCGGCTCTGCCAACAAAAGGTAAACCTTGTTTATCCTCTTCTGCCCCTGGTCCTTCACCAATTACAACAACATCTGCGTTTGGATTACCAGCGCCGAAAACAAAACTGTTTCTTCCTTTATGTAAAACACAATTTGTGCAATTGCAGATCATCTTATTCAGCTCATCAAGAGTTACTGCTTTTTCCCAATCACTACTTACAGTGCTTGTATTTTTAAATAAGGTGCTTGCAGGCTCTTTAACCACAGAAGATTTTCTTGTTGATTGAACTGTATTGTTCTTATTTATCTGATTTGTGCTTTTTTTGGAAGGAATACTTTTTT
This sequence comes from uncultured Ignavibacteriaceae bacterium, assembly GCA_963704275.1. GTDB lineage: Bacteria > Bacteroidota > Ignavibacteria > Ignavibacteriales > Ignavibacteriaceae > IGN3. The sequence goes on from CAVPHP010000012.1 coordinate 8,761, forward strand.
CTTCAAACAATTCATTACCAAAAATACTTTGCTGATCTTTTAGTGCTTCTATTATTTTTTTAGTTGAGGATGTGTTCATTTACATTTTTAAGATTGATGATGTGAGAAATCTTTTAGCTGTATAATTCTAAAAAAGAAATGTCATCCTTTGACTTTGCTCAGGATGACATTTAGAAATTCTCAATATCAGTTTTTTACTTTTTGTATTTAAACTTTGTTTCGCCATCAAGTAATTCGTTAAGCGCTTCTAAGTGCGGCTTTGGCTTTTTTTCAAAATCAATCGCCATTTTTAATTGGATCGGATTTGTAACATCTTCAGCTTCATCATCAGAACCCGTTGAAGGTATTGTATTTAACATCGCATTAAATTCAATTTTGTTTTCGTCATTAATCTGACGTGCTCGTAACGCTGCAACACAAATAGCTTCATAAACATTTTCAGCACGTTTATCTATGTCTCGTAATTCGACCGGTGTAATATCCATTTAATTTACTCCTTATTTATTTTTTCACTAATTAGTTTTCTTACGTTTTTATAAACTTTATTTAGTTCATCGTTAACAAAAATATAGTCAAAATCCTGTTTAAAGCTCAACTCCATTTTTGCTCTATCAATTCTTTTCTGAAGATCAGATTCATTTTCTGTTTTTCTGTTTTTTAATCTAACAATAAGTTCATCAAAAGAAGGCGGATCAATAAAGATTAAAATACTATCTGGATAAATTTTCTTTAGTGATAAAGCGCCTTTTACATCAACTTCAAATATTACAGATTTACCGATGTTAATATTATCATCAACAAAATTTTTTAAAGTGCCATAATAATAATCGTAAAATCTTTCCCACTCGATAAACTCATTATTTTTTATTCGCTGCTCAAATTCTTCATCACTTACAAAAAAATAATCAACGCCGTTTACTTCGTTTGATCGTTTGGGGCGTGTTGTAAGGGAAATAGAAAAAACAATATCCGGGAAATCTTTTAAAAGTTTTTTAACAACAGAAGTTTTTCCGCCACCGCTTGGGGATGATACTGCAATTATCTTTCCTTTATTCTCCAACTTATTCTATGTTCTGAATTTGTTCTCGTATTCTTTCAATTTCTTCTTTTATGTGAACAGAGTTATGCGTGATAGCCGTAGAAAGTGTTTTTGCAGAAATCGTGTTTGCTTCTCTGTTCATTTCCTGACAAAGAAAATTTAATTTTCTTCCCGGGTCTTCTTCTTTATCAATACTGCTTAATAAAAATTTTATGTGACTACGCAATCGCACACATTCTTCAGTAATATCAGCACGTTCAGCCATCATTGCTAATTCAGTTTCAAGCCTGTCGTTATTGATTCCTGTGCTATCTTCAAGGAGATTTTTTACTTTTTCTTTGTACTTAGCAAAATGTTCTCCAACGCTTGGCTCCGCATCTTTTTCAATCTGATCAAGATATTTTTCGATTGACTTAACGCGTTTCTTTAAATCTTTTTCTAATTCATTACCTTCATTTTTTTTCATCTGTATAAGCGAATCCAAAGAAAGTAGAATTGATTTTTTTAAAACTTCAAAATCTTTTTCACTTATATCTTCAACCGAAGCAGAAAAAATATCACGACTCATAAGTATGTGATCCAACTTAATCTTATCGTTTATCTTTGCTGATTTTTTAATCTTCTTTATAAGTGCCAGATAATTTTTTAATCTTGATTCATCCAACGAAACAGCTTCATCTTCAAATCCGTTTTTTTTGATTTGAATACTAACGTTAAGTTTGCCGCGTCTGATTTTAGATTTGATTAATTCTCTTAGCTCATATTCTTTATTTGCAAGAATAGGAGGATACTTTAAAAAAACTTCTAAATATCTGCTGTTTATACTTTTAACTTCGACATCAGCCTGCCATTTACCATTTGAGGCAGTGCCTTTGCCATAACCTGTCATACTTAAAATCATATTGTTCTTCTATAAAAGGGGTAGAAAGATAGCGAATTAAAGGCTCTTAGCAAAGATTAGAATGCCTCGCCAATACCAAAATGGATTGTAATATTATCCAAAAATTTCTTTTCAAATATCATTTTTTGATCTTCAGGATTGTAGAATTTTGTTCCAAAATCTAACCTAAATGGAGCGATTGGAGTGTAAACTCTAATTCCAAATCCAACAGCAACAGCAATATCTTTTGCCTGCATTTCCCTCCAGCCATTCCAGGTGTTTCCAAAATCAGCAAAAACTGCATAACCAAAATATTGATTAAGTTTTTGTCTAACTTCAAATGATCCTTCGAGCCAAAAGGTTCCGCCTCTTAGCGCATCGGTTTCGGTGGTAATTCCAAAATAATTTACGGTATCTCTTGGAGTTAATTCCCTGGATTTCCAACCTCTTACTGAGTTACTGCCTCCAGCATAAAAAGTTTTATTCGGCGGGATTAATTTTTCTGATGAAATATTTGAGTTATCAGAACCAGTAATCGGCTGCGCATATCCAATCCTAAGTTTTGATGCGAACACAGCGGAATTGTTTTTATTTAAAGATAAATAATTTGAAACACCTGTTTGTAAACGATAGAAATAAATATTGCCTATAATTGATGAATCACTTCTCGCTGAAGTTCCAACTTCTTTTAAAACAATATTTTTATCAGTTTGTGAATAAAATAATTCAGGTGTAAAAAAAAGATAACTGCCCTGCGTTGGATATAAAATATCGTTAGTCTTTGATGATCCAAACTCAATTCCTAAACCAGGGGTTAAACTATTATCTGTTTCAGTAATTGTAAAAATTGAACCGAGTTGTTCATTTGTAGTAACAATCTCCTGTTCAGCTATATCAATACTTAAAAATGGACGTAAAAGAGTGATGAAAGTGTGTGAAGGCATTTCAAAATCAAACCTTTGTGCACCACCATAAGAGTTCTCGGTAGAAAATTTTAAAGTTCTTGATCTTAAATAAAGTTCGGTTGTTGTTAAGATTGGACTGCCAAATAAAAATGGCTGCTCAAGTTTTAAATTCAAATCAGCTACGCCCTGATAAGTTGAATCTCTATCTGCTGCCGATTTAAATATACTGTTAAAATTAATGTTTAATATATCAATCAATCTAAATGAGGTAGAAACAGTTAATTTTCTTGCATCACCAAGAAAGTTTTTTCTTGTGTAACCAATTCCCAAACCAAGATTAAAACTGCTGAACTCATTATCAGCTTTAATTTCCGGTGAAAGTTCGTTCAATGATCCAATAGTTGCATTTACTTCGATGGGAATTTTTAAATTAGACGTATCGTTTATAATTGGATTTATATCCAATGAATTAAAGAGTTCTGTTTTTAATAATCTTAATTCACTTCTATCAACATTAGATTGATCGTACGTTTGTCCTTCTTTTAGATCGGTAATTTCCGCAATAAGCGAGTTACTAACTTGTTCAGTCGATTTTCCGGTTTTATTTATTACAGTTTCACCAATTAAATATTTATCGCCGCTATGGAAATACAGATCAAGATCAGTTTTTTGTTTAATTGTATCAATAAAAACAATTGTGCTGTCGTATCCGCCAAAAATGTAACCGTTGTTTGCTAAAAATCTTCTTATTGATGAAATATTATTCTGGACTTCTGATTCGGAATATCTTTTGGTTGAATCAAGTGTGTATGATTCTTTGATCATCCGTCCATAATCATAATCGTCAAGTTCATCCAAACCGATAATATTTATATTTCCAAAAATAGAAAATTCATTTTCTGTGATGTAATAATTTATCTTAACAGATTGATCAGATGAATCAACAACAATATCGCTTATAACCTCAGCATTAAAAAACCCGTTTGATCTATATAATTCTTTCATTGCAAATTTATCTATTGAAATTTTTGATGAATCAAAATAAACGGGTTCATCACCAAATGGAGTAAATGAGTTTAAAAATTTCCAAAACCACATTGGTGTTTCTTTACTTTCGATATTTGAAAGCAGATCAGATGATGAAAAGAAATTGTTCCCTTTAAAATTTATAGCGACAAGTTCAAAATCGTAGTAAGATTGACTGAACGAAATCTTTGAGAGGCAAAGAATCAAAAGTATAGAGAGTATTAAGCCTCGTTTAAACATTTAAACTTATTCAAACTTGAAATTGAGAATTATAAATAACTATCATTCAGCAACAACATCATCATTAACAATCTTCAATGATGGATAATCTTTTTTAAATGTTAGATTAAAAAAGTTTACTAACTCCTTGTTCTGTGTATTATCGGATATAAATAATAATGTTTCAGTGGGCGATTCAACTACAAGATGAGCATAATAAACTTGCTTGTTTTCAAAATCGATTATGTATGAAAATATTTCTCCGCCGCCGCTGCCTAAAAAGTAACCTTGAGAATTATAATAAACCAGATCGTAATCTATTGATGAAAATTTTATTTTATCAACCAAACTTTCTTTAAAAGAACCATCCAATAAATCAGTTTCATATTTTAAAATAAACTCATCACCTGATTGTTCTAAAAATGTAAACTTAATTCCCCACTCGTCATTATTATTAATTTCTGTTCCAGCAACTTCAAACTTTTTTCCTGTTTCATCAAACATACCGCCAAGTACAATTTGAGTGTCTTTATTATAGTGCTTCTTAACTATTTCTAAAAGCTGGGCTTTGTTTTCAAAATCCAGAATTGGAATTTTTTCTTTTTTTTCTGAACAAGAAATTATTCCTGCCAATAAAAAAATCAGCAGCAATCGATTTAATAAATTATTTAATAACAACTTGAGTCCCTGTTTTAATTACTGATAAAATTTCATCAAGTGATTCATTACTTATTGCAATGGAACCATCTGTCCAATTATAAACAAACGGCAGATTTTTAAAAATATAATTTAATCTTCCAATACCATGAATACCAATATTGCCGCCTAACACAGTATTGGCACTAACACATTCTTCATAATAAAATTCAAACTTAATCTGATTAAATTGTTTTTGAGTAATAAGTTGTTTACGCAAAGCTTCGGCTGCATCATCCAAATTTGGATAATTTAATTTTAAAAATTTGTAATAAGTTGCATTGTCGGTTATGCTGCAAATTTTATACGTTCCAATTGGTGTTGCACCATCATCGTTTAATTTCTTTTTGTCAGTAAGGTTTCTGCCAAAACTTACTCGGTACGATTTTATAAAAACTGTATCTTCATAAACGCTAAGCGTAAAAACTTTTCTATCTACCAGAAGATTAACATCATTTAGTTTTCTAAATCCTTTTTGCAACATTGCTTCATTTAGTGAAACTTCTCTAAGATTTAGAATAATACCGTAAATAATAACTCCAGATACAAAAAGTGCCATTGCAGCGATAGTAAACATAACATTCTTAAGCAAAGGACTGCTTAAAATTGAAATGATACCGTTAGATTTTTCCTCTGTTTCTGGATTCATTATTGTAATTGTTATTTTTTAAATTCAGCTTACGCAATCGGCAGAAAAACTTCCAAGGTTTCAAATTTTGCGCAAGGCAACTTATTACACTAAACAAAAATACAAAATTAAATAAAGCTTATTTGACCCAAAGATAAAAAAAAACCCAACTCAAAAATTGGAGTTGGGTAATTAAAAAGACTTAAAATCTAAACTTCCATTATTTCGTTTTCTTTGTTTTTCAATATTTCATCAATCATTTTGATGTGCTGATCTGTGAACTTTTGTACTTCATCTTCTTCACTTTTTAATTCATCTTCCGAGATCTTTTTATCTTTTTGTTCTTTTTTTAGATGATCATTTGCATCTCTTCTAACATTTCTAATGGCAACCTTGGAATCTTCACCAAACTTTTTTACTATTTTTACAAAATCCTTTCTTCGCTCTTCCGTTAGCATGGGAATTGGAATTTTAAGATTTGTACCATCACTAATCGGATTGAATCCCAAATTAGCCTCTAATATTGCTTTGTCAATAGGAACAACCATCGATTTCTCCCAAGGAGTTATCGACAATGTATGCGAATCAAGAACTGTAACATTTCCCACCTGATTTATGGGCGTCATCGTGCCGTAATAGTCAACCTTTACTCCGTCAAGCAGTGCGGTTGTTGCCTTACCAGTTCTAACTTTCGAAAGCTCTGATTTTAATGCTTCCAGAGTTTTATCCATTCTGTTATTTGCATCTTTTGTTACATGGTGCATAACACCTCACTAATTTATTGTTAAAATTTTATTTTGAATCTTCATTACTTATAAATGTGCCAACCGGTTCGCCTAAAACTAATTTCAATAAATTGCCGGGAACATCCATATTAAAAACAATCATAGGTAAATTATTTTCATGACACAAACTTACTGCAGTTAGATCCATTATGCGCAAATTATTTTTTAGAATATCCTGGTAAGATATATTTTCAAATCGAACGGCTTTTGTATTTTTTTCAGGATCAGCATCATAAACACCATCAACGCGGGTTCCTTTTACAATTATATCCGCACCAATTTCAACTGCTCTAAGTGAAGCTGCAGTATCAGTTGTAAAATATGGATGACCAGTTCCTGCACCAAGAATAACAACTCTGCCCTTTTCAAGATGCCGCATTGCTCTTCGTCTTATATATGGTTCCGCAATTTCTTCCATTTTGATTGCACTCATTAAGCGGGTTCCAATTCCTTTTTTCTCAATTGCATTTTGTAAAGCAAGTGAGTTTATCATTGTAGCAAGCATTCCCATTTGATCGCCTGTTGCACGATCGATTCCTTGTGTGCTTGCACTTAGTCCGCGATAAATATTTCCGCCGCCAATCACAATTCCAAGTTCAACTCCAACATTGTGAACTTTTTTAACCTCATCGGCAAAAAAATCCAATACCTCTGATGAAATCCCAAATCCTTGAACACCCATCAAAGATTCACCACTTAACTTTAATAGTACTCTTTTAAACTTTACTGCACTCATTACAACCTTTTGGATTCTTTAATTATAAATATAAAAAAAGGTCTTAATAAAATTAAGACCTTTTACATAAAACTATTTATTCTCGTCGCCGAGATGAAAACGCTTAAACAAACTAATCTTAGCCTGCGAAGCATTTTTCTTATTGTAATCTTCAATTAAGTTACCAACAGTTTTTGAACTTGTGCTGTCTTTTATGTAAGCTTGTTCAAATAAACAATTTTCAGAATAGAATTTATTCAATTTACCCGTTGCAATTTTTTCCAAAATATTTTCAGGTTTACCTTCTTTACGAGCTAATTCTTTGTAAATATCGATTTCTTTTTCAATTGTATCAGTTGGAACTTCTTCTCTATAAACACAAATAGGATTCATTGCGGCAACTTGCATTGCAATATTCTTTCCGATTTCAACTAATTCATCTGTGTTTCCGGAAACATTATCAAATTTAACAAGCACACCAAGTTTTGAACCCATGTGGATGTAGTCCACAATCAATCCGTTATCAGCTTTTTCAGTTAACACACGAGACAGTTCAATTTTTTCTCCAACTTTTCCCATCACATCAACAACTTTTTCACTTAATTTTTTATTGGATTCTAGCAATTTCTTAGCATCCGATTGTTCTGAGTTAAAAGTAACATCAACAATTTCATTCGCAAGCTTGATAAAGTCATCACTCTTGGCAACAAAATCAGTTTCGCAATTCACTTCAATCATCGCCGCTTTTTTATGGTCATCAGATACTTTTGCAACTACAATACCTTCGTTAGCAGATTTATCAGCTCTTTTAGATGCAATTGCAGCGCCTTTTTTTCTAAGTAATTCAATAGCTTTTTCAAAATCACCATTAGCTTCGGTAAGCGCTTTTTTACAATCCATCATGCCAGCGCCGGTTTTTTGCCTTAACTCATTAACTTGTGCAGCCGTAATAGCCATAGTTAATTCACTTCCTTTCAAAATTTTTTATCAGAATATTATTCTTCAGTTTTTTCGGTTTTTTCAGTTGTTTTAGCTACATCTTCGGCATCTTTTTTGGCCTTTGCTTCAGATTTCTTTTTAGCTTCTTCTTTTCTTTCTAATTCTTTTTCTTTTTTCACCCGTTCTTTTTCGGCAACTTCTTCAGCTTTCTTTTCTTTTAGTTTTGAATCGCCTTCGATTACTGCGTCAGCCATATACTGAGTGATAATCTCAACTGTTTTTACAGCATCATCATTAGCTGGAATCAAATAATCAACTTCATCTGGATCACAATTTGTATCAACGATTGCAAAGACTGGAATATTTAATCTATGAGCTTCCTGAACTGCGATATCTTCTTTTTTAATATCAACAATAAATAAAGCGCCCGGAAGTTTTCCCATTGTTTCAACACCTTCAAGAACTTTTTTTAGTTTGTCTTTTTCTCTTGTTAAAAACAATCTTTCTTTCTTGGTGATTTTATCAAATGTTCCATCAGTTTCCTGTTTTTCGATATTGCTTAAACGCTTAACACTTTTTCTGATTGTAGAAAAATTTGTAAGCATTCCGCCAAGCCATCTTTCGCAAACCCAGTTTTGTCCGCAACGTCTTGCTTCTGTTTCGATAACATTTTTAGCTTGTTTTTTTGTTCCAACAAAAAGCACTTTTTTACCATCAGCAACTAACTTAGAAAGTTCTTCTGCAGATTCAGTTAAATGAGCTTGGGTTTTTTTAAGATCGATGATATGAATCCCATTCTTTTCCATAAAGATGTAGGATTTCATTTTCGGGTTCCAGCGGCGTGTTAAATGTCCGAAGTGCGCACCAGACTCAATAAGCTGAGTCAAATCAACTTTTTTCATATTACTCCTGTTTTTCTTCTACTCTCTTCAACTTTGCCTTCCATCCCTTTTTATTGTGGGACACAGGGGGCAAATCGGAAAGTATGTTTATTTAATAAAAGTTCAAATTTATGTTCAAGTTCAAGAAAAATATTTCAACTTGAACTCGATCCTGAACTCTGAAATTATCTCTTAGAAAATTGAAATCTTTTTCTTGCTTTCGGCTGTCCGTATTTTTTACGTTCAACCATTCTTGGATCTCTTGTCAATAATCCATCAACTTTTAATTGTACTCTATATTCAGGATTCATTTCTAACAAAGCTCTTGCAATTCCTAATCTTATAGATTGTGCCTGACCAGTAGTTCCGCCGCCATTTACATTAGCATGAACATCAAACTTGCCTAATGTATCAGTAGCTTTAAAAGGTAATAAAATATCTTCACGACTTAATAATTGTGGAAAGAAGTGTTCAAACTCCTTATCGTTTACAGTAATTTTTCCGTTTCCGCTTCTTAAAATAACGCGGGCAACTGCAGTTTTTCTTCTACCAATAAAAATTTTATCTGCCATTATTTCTCCATTAAACTAATTGCTTCTGGTTGCTGTGCTGCGTGCGGATGATTAGTACCTGCATACACTTTTAATTTTTTAATCAATTGATTTCCAAGCTTGGTTTTTGGCAACATTCCTCTTACTGCACTCTCAACAACAAATGTTGGCTTTTTAGCAATCATATCTCGAAAAGATGTAGTTGTTTGACCGCCGGGATAACCTGAATGTTTTTTATATTCTTTCAGATTTTCTCTTTTGCCAGTCATTCTAACCTTCTCAGCATTAATCACAACAACAAAATCACCAGTATCAGTGTTTGTAGTAAAAATCGGTTTATTTTTACCTCTAATAATTGCAGCAATTTTGGAAGCTAGTCTTCCTAATACTTGACCTTCAGCATCAACCAAAAACCATTTGTGGTTTGCGTCTTCAGTTTTAACTGATTTTGTTAATTTTTCCTGTTTCACGTAATTTTCCTCCGAAAACCTTAAATCGTTTCAAATAAAGAGAGGAAAAATATATCTAAGATGATGAAAAGTCAAGAAATATAAAGTTTATTAATGCTGTTTGAAATCAAAATTTTATTTTTCCTTAATATTCTTTGAATATTCTCAGAATAATGAACTTCCAAAATTGAAAGATTTGAGAATTGCCCAAAATCTTGGCTGAAACGCTTTGAATTCCTTTTCCCCTTTCATCATCAGTTTTAATCTAAAATCTTCATCATCTTCAGTTCGGATATAAAAAATCTGGGTAATGTATCCCTGCATTTCTTCCGGATCATTATAATATGCTTTGTAATTTTCTAAATCCATTTTGTAAGTATATCTTTTTTCGATAAACATATCCTTATCCAAAACTTCTAAATGGATATACGGCGGTGGATTATACTGTCCGTCATTTGCCCAAAAGGTTACTCCATCAAGTTTCTTTTTTTTATTCTGATCAATGAATGTCCACCCTTTTGGATATTTAATTGAAACATTTAATGTCGGCTCAAAATAAACTTGATCCAAATTTGTTGAATCTGCAATGATGTCTGAAAAGCTTAGAGATTGTATTTCTTCAATCACATCATTCTTTTTCTCTTCATTGATTTCTTTTGGATCATCTACATTTTTTTCAATTTCAGTTTTTACATCCTCCGATTTTTGCTGTACATATTCTTTAGTATCAATAGTAAAAAAATTTGAATTAACTTTTGATGTTTCAGATTGAAGTTTAAAGAAATAGATTACTGTAATAATTATTACTAAATGGAGAAGAATCGATAATGAAAAATTTCTTATCCATGTTTTATTATTATTTATATCTTCAGTTTCCATTTATGTGATATTCATCTGCATTATTTACTAAAGTTTGAAGCATAGAACAAAATTACTAATTTTGATTACACATTATTAATAAATTATCGAGTAAAATGAAGTACTTAATTACAGGCGGCGCAGGATTTCTGGGAATAAATTTAGTTAGATATTTACATTCCAGGGGTCATGAAATTACCTCTTTAGATATTGTTGATTTTGATTATCCTGATATGAACGATAAAATTAAAATAATTAGTGGCGATATAAGAGATAAACAAAAAGTTAAAGAAGCTGTTGCTGGACAAGATATAATAGTTCACACCGCAGCTGCGTTGCCACTTTACAAACCTGAAGATATTTATTCAACTGATATTGACGGTACAAAAAATTTACTTGAAGCTGCTGAAGAAAATAAAATTAAAAGATTCATTCACATTTCTTCAACCGCTGTGTATGGTATTCCGGATCACCATCCACTTTTAGAAAATGATAAACTTGATGGTGTTGGACCATACGGTAAAGCAAAAATTCTTGCTGAAGAAGAATGTTTAAAGTATAGAAAAAAAGGAATGTGTGTTCCGATTTTGCGTCCAAAATCTTTTATCGGACCGGAAAGACTGGGTGTATTTGATTTACTTTTTGATTGGGCACAGGATGCAAAAGGTTTTCCCATGATTGGAAACGGAAAAAATCGTTACCAGCTTTTGGATGTTGAAGATTTATGCGAAGCAATTTATTTGACCGCTACTCTTGATGAAAAAATTGCAAACGATACTTTTAACATTGGCGCAAAACAGTTCACAACTATGCGAGAAGATTATCAAGCTGTTTTGGATTACGCTGGATTTGGTAAAAAAATTGTTGGACTGCCAGAAAAACCAATCATTTATACTTTAAAATTTTTGGAAGCATTAAAACTTTCTCCTCTGTACAAGTGGGTTTACGAAACAGCTTCAAAAGATTCTTTTGTATCTATTGGAAAAGCAGAAAAAGTTCTTGGTTATAAACCAAAGTTCTCAAATAAAGATGCTTTGCTAAGAAATTACAAATGGTATGTTGCTCATAGAAATGAGTTTATAAATAAAGATGGCGTATCACATCGCGTTCCGTGGAAGCAAGGAATATTAAGATTTGCAAAAATCTTTTTCTAATCAATTGGAAAGTGATAAAGTAAATCATATTTTTTTGCAGCTAATCCAAAAAGAAAATAAAATAATAAAGGAGTAATAATGGCAACAAAAAAAGATTATTTAAAAGATGTTGTTAAACATATTGATATTAAACAACACAATGTTGTTCCACTTGTAGATGCAATGGAAGATATGGCATTTACTGCGCGAGATTTAAATCGTGCTGCAAATATTTTAGACACTATGATTAAAGATAAAGACTGCGCGGTTATCTTAACCTTAGCAGGCAGCTTGTTTAGTGCAGGATTAAAAAAAGTTGTTTACGATATGATTATGAATAACATGGTTGATGCAATTGTTTCAACAGGTGCAATTATGGTTGATCAGGACTTTTTTGAAGCGCTTGGATTTAAACATTACAAAGGCACAAAATGGGTTGATGATAATGAGATGCGCGATTTACACATCGATAGAATTTATGATACTTTTATTGATGAAGATGAACTTAGAGTTTGTGATGATACAACCGCCGCAATTTTTGATAGCATGAAACCGGGCGCATATTCATCGCGAGAATTTTTATGGGAGTTTGGTAAATATCTTGAAGAAAATGGCGGACCAAAAGTAGATGACTCAGTTGTATATGCTGCTTACAAAAAAAATGTTCCAATCTTTGTTCCCGCATTTTCCGACTGCTCTGCAGGTTTTGGATTTGTAATGCATCAGCACAAAAATCCGGATAACCATGTTTCCTGTGATTCAGGAAAAGATTTTCTTGAGCTAACAAAAATTAAATTACACAGCAAAGACACCGGCTTATTAATGATCGGCGGCGGAGTTCCTAAAAACTTTACACAGGATATTGTTGTTGCTGCAGATATTTTACAGGAAGATGCAGAAATGCACAAGTATGCAATTCAAATTACCGTTGCCGATGAACGTGATGGCGCACTTTCCGGATCAACACTTAAAGAAGCAAGTTCTTGGGGTAAAGTTTCAACCTCATTTGAACAAATGGTTTATGCAGAAGCTACTGTTGCAATGCCGCTGGTGGTTGGCTACGCTTATCACAAAGGCAATTGGAAAAACAGAAAGGCTCGTGAATTTCAAAAAATTTACCAAACAGCAAAAGCAACCGTTTAAAAAGTTAAACGCCTCACACGAGGCGTTTTTAGTTTTAGGTTAAGAATAAAGTTACTTTAACACCAGCATCTTTTTAGTAGAAATAAAATTACCAGAAATTAATCTGTAAATATAAACTCCGCTTGCATAACTGCTTGCGGAAAAATCAACTTCATAATAACCCGGTTCTTTTTGCTCGTTTACCAATGTGGTTACTTCGTTACCAAGAATATCATAAATCTTCAATTGCACGTGAGACCCTTCGACTTCGCTCAGGGTGACATTTGGAATTGATAATCTGATCTTTGTTGTTGGATTAAAAGGGTTTGGAAAATTCTGCTCTAACTTATATTCCGTTGGTAAAGTATATTGTAAAATAAATTGTTTGGTTAAGTAAACTGATTTATTGTCTGTTATCATAAATTCAATTGTGTCTGCTTCTACATTCCCGATATTGTAATCAACATCAAAAGTAAATGTAGCTTCTGTTTCTTCACCTTGAGTTATATTCTCAATCATTTTTTCTGTTTGATTGAATTTTAAGTTTTTTGAATCTCTTATAAGTTTTACTTCCAAATTATTTGCAGATTCTGTTGATGATATATTTGATAACTGCAAATACTATTTGATTGTTCTTTACACCCGGTTGGACATCATAAGTGTTTTGTGCTGCTATTATTGAGGATAGCAGGATTACTGTTAATACTGTTTTTATCTTCATATTATAATTCCTTTTTTCTAATGTTCTTTCTCCGTGTTACTCTGTTCCGCCGCGGCGGATTCTCCGTGGCTCTCCGTGTAAGGATTTCCTTCAATCCATTTCACAGAGAAACACAGAGTTTCTGCACGGAGAACCTCTGAGAGAAATTGTTTAATATTTCATTGCTACGGAACATTAAGTAAAATCTCAACAAGACTATTTACAGAAATATCCTGCTGTTTATCCTGACTAACATTTCCCAAACGTTGCTCTAAAACTTAAGTTTCTGGTAATAGTTCTTTTGTTGCAATACCACTTGAATTTGTTGTTCCAAGATTTCTCCACGCACCGGAGTAATATTTTACTGCTGCATTATTTATTGGCTGATTATTACTTGTCTTACTTACTTTTACAGAACAAAGAACAGTACTAAAATCCACAACGGGATTTGTTCTTAAGTTTTGCTGTTTATCATTAGAAACATATTCGTAAGTCATTCTAAAACTGTAATTGATTGGAAGAAGTTCTTTGTATGCAACTCCGTTTGATGTTGTACCAAAACTTCTCCAAGCACCTGCGTAATATTGAACTGTTCCTGATCTATAAAATTTCCCAAACTGTTTTTTAATTGTACTGCTGCATTAACTGTTTGAAAAACAACAATTGGATTTGTAGAAAGATCTTGCTGTTTATCTATGCTGCCATATTCATAAGTCATTCTAAAACTGTAATTGATTGGAAGAAGCTCTTTGTATGCAACTCCGTTTGATGTTGTACCAAAACTTCTCCACGCACCTGCATAGTATTGAACAGTTCCTTGATCTATGAGATTACCTAAACTATTTTTTAATTGCACTGCTGCATTTACTGTTGTAAAAGTATAAGTATTGTTTTGTGCAGGTACATTATTTACTGTTTGGTTTGCTCCCTCATAGAACATTCTTATACTTACTGTTGGTTTTGTTGTTATTACTGTAAATGTGCCGTCTCCGTTGTTTACAGCATCTTTCCAGCTTCCTTCATAATACTTTACTGAACTTGCTGGTATTTGATTGCCCAGACTGTTTTTTAGGTTTACAACAAGGTTGGGGTTTGCAGGTGGTTCCGGCAGTCTGTCTAAAATATACTGAGCATTCCAGTAAAGAAATTTCCAGCCTTCTATTGTTACAAAACGTGGGTCTGAGTTGAGTGAATCTTTATAAACATTATCCACTAAATCCTGGAAAGTTTTTACCTGAACTCTGCAAGCAAGTGAGTCTCCGTTTTGCAAATTTGTTTTTGCTGTTGTTAAAATGTTTTTTATCTCGTTTGAGAAAGTTAAATCGCCGAGCCAAGTGTAGTTGTAAACACTATCGACATAGTTGTACAAATTGTTTAATAAATCATTTGTTGGAGTTGCGGAATCTGGAATTGATGGTGTAAACTCGTGAAGATATCTGCTAGCTAACACGTAAGTTTCAGAACTATGATCTAAAGTATTAGCGTGTTCTAAAAGAAAATTAATAAATTCTGGTTTTAAATATTCACTGAAATAATAAGAATGAATTCGATTAGGATCTGGCAAATATTCTTTTCTTATACTATCTATAGGTTCATTGAGTATTCCATACATACTTCTCTCTACAGTGCCTTCTTTATCAACAGATTTCAAATCTCTAAAATATTCCAATCTTATTTTATCGGTAGTTGTGTAAAATCGATTTTTTAGAATTTCAATTCCTCGGGATTTATCTACAGTCATTACAATATTAGCTTTTGAAAGTACTTGCAAGAGTTCTTCTGAAGGAATTGATTCTGCTTCTTGTATTAAACGCTCTAATACTTCGTTTCGATATCTTGAATCTTGACTATAAAAATAATATGTATTCCACATTCCGTAGTTATGTTTATTTATATATTGATCTTTCACATAATCCCAATAATCAAACCTACCTGCTTGGGCTAGAAGAAAAATTGCCTCATCCTTTTGGCGATATTCATCTGAGTTAATTCTTGCTAATGAGTCCAGACCAATTAAAGCTAATTGATCATTAAATAATCCCTTTATATAGTTATCGATTAGAATTTTTGAATATTGATAATCTGCATGTAAATCTGTTGGTTCTACGAATGCTGAATTTAGGTTGGATATTAAGAATTCTCTATGAGTATCCAAATGATAATAAAAGAGATTCAAAGCCGCAAATTTATAGTAACTTGGGGGCGTATCAAGATTATCATCCAAAATTATATTCTCGAGTGAATCAGTACTAATACCGTAAAAGTAATCAGCCCATCCTTTATTAGCATTATTCTCTGGCCAGAGTGTACTCTGAGGATAGCTTGAGACAATCGAGATTATCCACAAAATTATTAAATAAGTCTTTTTCATTTATTAATTCCTTTCAACTTTCTAAAATATTTTTATTGGATAATACCGTTATTTTTTGCCCAAACATTAATCCGTTTTTTAATATCATTATAAGTATTGCGAGCAGCTACATCACAATCAAATTCAGTATTGTCTTTTTTTGTAATTGGGTCTATTGTTCTCCCTCTTTTAACACCATCATTAATAAGCTGCCAAATTTTAGAATTAATAACTGAGATATAAAATGGATCTTTCTCAACATCTTCTGGGCACTTAAATTGAATAATAGTTCTTTGAAATTCTAAATTAGTTTTAAGACTCACAAGTCCTTCCGAACCATTCATATAAGATATTGTGCTGTCTCTATCGTACAAAAAGTGTTGATATTCGTGAGTAATTATACCTTCTGAAAACCGTATTTTATTATTTAAATAGACTTTATTTTTTGCATTCCTATATGGACCTTCCCACCACCAATCTAAAGCATCCATTACATCGTCATAATCACTTTTATTTTTAATAAAATTTGCAAGAATATTCGTATTAGTAGCATCAAAAAAATCCTTATATATACCACATCTATCCGCTTGTTCTGGACAGAATGCAGAGAACATAGGGATTCTTATATTTTCAATATTAGGGATCCACTTCTTATTGTGTGGATCTCTGGTATCTAAACACACTTCAATTTTAGTGTCATCTAATATTCTATACAGGGTTTGGGGCGTGGTGCTATAATTACCGATTGTACTCATTAAATAGGTAACACCATTTCTAGTAGAATCACAATTAAACCATTCTTGTAGTTTACATGCACTACCGGAATTAGTTGATCGTGGTTTTCCTTGTTTATCTACCCATTGCCAGGGTACGTTTTCTCTTAACAAGTTAAAATTATTTATATCAATAATCTGGGGATCAAAGTTCTCACAAACCACAATCTCCTCATCACACTCATCTTGTTTAACAATCAAATCACCAAAACCTTCAAGAGTTATTGGTCCGGGGATTATCCAGTCAGGGGTTATTATTTCATCATCACTTTTCTGGTTTTCATTATCATCAACAATTTCTTTTTTATTTTGCTTTTTGTTATTTCTTATCATTCTCTCTTCAGGAAATCCACTTTCTTCAGTTGTTACTTTTATTCTAATCTTAGTTGAGTCTATTCCTGTACTGTCTTTTGCTATTATCTTAAAGCCTTGTAAAATATTTTCAAATGTTGTAAGTGTATCATTGCTTAAGCTATCTAATATTAAACCATATTCTGTACCGTTTACTATTTGTACATTAAAAAGTTTATCCGGTGGAAAAGGTTCTAGTCCGTTTTGCCCGTTTTTCTTTAAAACTACTCTTGCCGTATCTCCCTGAGAAATTGTACTTGGTATAATTGTAACATTTATATCATTTGGTTTTATAATAAACATCGCTTGTACAGCGTTTATGTTAGGATCGGTTGTAGAGATATTAACTAAAACTGTATCTTCCTGATGAAGTATTATTCCTTCGGTTTCAAATCCAATTACTCTCTGTCCGTTTGTGTGTGATAAATTAATAAGCATATCTCCGCTGTAGCCTGTGTTATAATCAACAAGGTTTCCTAAATTCTGTCCTTTTATAATTGCTGCTTTATATTTTACACTATCCGGCATCTCAGTCCAGCAGCTATCGGTACTGCTAACAGTCTTAACCTGTACCCCTGATACACCACCACTTGATACAAGAATTGGTTGATCATCAGAAACATATATTTGGGTAGGGGCCTGGGGATTTATCGTAATTGTATCTAATCTGATTTCATCCGCCCAGGTACTTTTAATAATTATATCTAATGGAGTTTGACTTATATAAAAACTGTCTTCCATAATATTTATGTTATTGATATTACCAAACAAACCAACATCATCATATCTTATTGTTGCTGTATCTTTGGCAACTCCGTTTTGATAAAATGAAACAAATTCTTTGCCATTTGTGATTTCAAGTTTTATGTTTTTATTTATACTTGTATCAATTTCAACTGTATTTGAGCAGTTATTTGTTGTTCCAAGCACGAAAATATTACCACTGCTGCCATAACAAAAATTCTCAGTCGTAATTTTAAATTGATAATCCGTTACCAGTGGTGGTCTGAAAGCTGTATTAAATATTGCATTGCCGCCTCCTGAACCACATACGCCTTCTATCTGGAATGGCGCTGTTCTCATAAGTCTGCCATCGTAATAAATTGTATAGGTTCCCTGTATGTTATGCGGTTGCGGATATGGGAAAAGTGTACAGGGGTAAAATCTAAACTGAATATGGTAATATTCGTACCCGTTTTTTGTATGAGAAAAACTTAGAGAGCCGGTTGAAGATATTTCAGAACCAGATACATTTGGTGTTGTGCAAAATAAATCATAAAAAATAATTGAGCCTTCAACATTTGATGGTGTCCATTCTATATCAACACGCACTGTATGACCTTGTACCGGGTTATCAGGCAGTATTGCGCTCTGCGGATTTATCTCCACTTTTTCTTTAATTATTACTTGTGCGTTAATGAGAAGACGAGAAAAGAAAAACGAAAAACGATAAAAGCGAGACGGAAGCGAGAAGCGAGAAGCGAGAAGCGAGAAGCGAGAAGCGAGAAGCGAAATCTTGTTCAAACTTGTCTCGCCTGTCAAGAGCTTTTAAAACCAAACTTCTAATCATAAAGTTTACTCCACTGGTTTTTATCAGAAACAAAAAAGATTTTTTAAATCCTGGTTACAACGTAATTTCAGAATTGTTAATGTCAATAGTTGGTTTAAACTATTATTAACTCAGTTTACGCAACCTCCAAGGTTTTAAGATTATTACTACTAAATTGGTGATTTTAGCGAAACATTTTATTAGGAAACCTTGGAGGTTTCAAATTTTGCGTCAGATGAGTTATTAAAATAAATAGTGCGTTTTTATCTCATTCGTATTTGTCGGCGGGTAAGGGTTATTGAATTAGCGGGTTTAATCCATACCTAAAAGATTTTTGAAAACTCGGAGTTTTGGTTCTATCAATCTTTCTCATACATGCGCTGCTGTTCGTATCAATTTCCAAGCATCTTCAACATTTCTTCTTTCGTGCCTAATGCTTCCTATTGTTAATCTAATAACAAACTTGCCGTTTAGTTTTGTATGAGATAAAAATAATTTACCGGATGCGTTTATTTTTTCTAAAAGTTTTTCATTGATAATATTTAATTCATCTTCAATTTTATTTTTAGGATTAAACCTAAAACACACGGTTGAAAATGGTACAGGAGCCATCAGTTCAAAATCGTTTTCTACTTCAATCCAACTTTTAAATTCTGCTGCAAGTGTAATATGATTTTTTATTCGTGCTGATAATCCATTAACTCCAAAATATCTAATTATAAACCAAAGCTTTAAAGAACGAAATCTTCTACCCAGTTGGATTCCGTAATCCATTAAATTTTCTACTTCGTCATCCTGATTTGTTTTTAAATACTCAGCGGATAAACTAAATGCACGTTTTAAAATATCAGGTTTGCGAGTAAAGTAAACACTTAAATCCATTGGAGTAAACATCCATTTGTGTGGGTTGATAACAAGTGAATCTGCTCTGTCCCAACCGTTGGTGATCCATTTCATTTCTGGAATCATCGCAGTTACACCAGCATATGCAGAATCAATGTGTAACCACAAATTATATTTTTCAGCGATGCTCGCAATTTCATTAACAGGATCAACACTTGTAGTTGATGTTGTACCAACTGTTGCAATAACACAAAACGGTTTATATCCTTTTGCTAAATCTTTATTAATTGCTTCTTCAAGTTTTTGTGGAATCATTTCAAACTTATCATTAACAGGGATTTTTATTATTCCATCTAAACCAATGCCCAATGTTAATGCACCTTTGTCTATTGAATTATGTGCGTGCTCTGAACAATACAATATTAATTTAGGAACATCGCTGCGCCCTGCCATTCCTTTTTCTCTAAAACCCAAATTAAGCTGCTCTCTTGCAGAAGCAATTGCATGCATTGAACTTGTTGATGCTGTATCGTAAATAATTCCCCAATAATTTTCTGGCAAACCAACCATTTGCCTAAACCAATTCATCATTGATTTTTCAAGTTCGGTAAAAGCGGGTGAAGTTTTCCACAACATTCCATTTACTCCTAAGCCTGCAGTAAGTAGTTCCGCTAATATTCCTGGTCCGCTTGATGTTGAATTAAAGTACGCCATAAAACCAGGATGATTCCAATGTGTAATTCCATCCATCAGAATTTTATCAACATCGGATAAAACATTTTCTATGTCTTCTCCATTGTTGGTGGTGTTTGTGGAATTCTTTTAAAAATATCACCAGGATTAACCTGTGCCAAAGGTGCATATTTTTCAATATCAGTTAAGTAATCTGCAATCCAATCAACAAGTTTATTTCCATTCTTACGAAATTCTTCTGCCGGCATATCGCCGAGGTTTTTTATTTCATTTTCCATAATTCAAATGCAGTTTTGAAAAAATATTATAAAGTATAAGTTTATTAAGATTTGATTTTTGTGCTAATTGAAAAATCTGCATAACACTTAGTTTGTTTTTGTAACAGATATAGTAAGGTTCCCAAATAGGATTAAATTTATTTTTAAAATTAAATAATCCTTTATAGTTATATGCAAATTTAATTCTTCTTCCTATAAAATTGATAAACCATGAAAGTGAAAACAATTTTGAACCAAAATCAATAAACGGTACTGCACCAAGAGACCAATAATTGCACTGCTCTTTGTTAAGTTGATGAAAGATTTCAAAAATTAGTTTTTCCATTACACCAACCGGCGCTTCTGCATAACGAAGAATCAATTCAGTTTGCATAATTTTTTTGGTTTTGTACGATAACATAATTGCGCAAATCCAGTCCTCATTTTTTTTAAGTACAAATAATCTGTGATGCGATTGAAAAGTTAAAGCAAAAAGATTTTGAAGCTGAGGTTCAGAACCATGCGAAGTTTTTTTGATAAATTCCTGAAGCTTCAACTTGTTTTCATCGCAATAAATTATTTCTTCAAAGCTTCCATGTCTGCTGCCTCGTTTAACAAGTTCCATTAAAGATTTTTTTTGAAATGGATTTTTTAATAAATCAATTATTGCTTCTTTACCAAAAGATACTGATTTATATCCAAGCGCCTTTAAATGGATTTTATTTTCATATGAACAGCCATCAAATAATAAATCAGAATTGGATAAATCATAATTTATTTTATCAAATACTTCATCAACAGAATTGTTAAATGGAACTTTTGTATTGCAAATCCATTCTCTTTTTTGCGATAGTGAAATGGTTTGATAAATCATTTTTACATCTTCGTATCTATTAAAGTTGGATGGAATAGTGTTCATATTTAAACTGTTGCGATTTGCAAATATTAAGATTAATCAAATTTCAAATTAGTTTTTAACTTTTTTACAGAATCATTTTTTGATAAGTTGAATCCAATAAATCAATAATTTTTATTATGGATAAAATAACTATAAAAAATATTTTAATTGTTCTTGGCATCACGCTAATTCAATTTCAGTTTACCGGATGTTATGAACATTTTCCGCTTGATCAGGATTTAACAAGAACACAAAATACTTTTTTAAATCAGGATAGTGTAGTAGTTCAGTTTCCAAAAATCATTAAAGATAATATTTCTTTGCTTGCGATGGTTTACACCAATTGCCCTGATATTTGTCCTATGACTACACATAATATGCAGCTTGTTGAACAAAGACTGCCTGCTGAATTAAAAAATAAAATTAAGTTTGTTGTAATTTCATTTGATCCGCATCGTGATACACCAAATGTTTTGAAGAAGTTTGCTGAGATAAGAGATATTACTTTTAATAATTGGTCTTTACTTTCCGGTAATGATAAAAATACAAAGGAAGTTATGTTAAAGTTTGGAGTAAAAGCCATTATGTCTGATTCATCCTATGATGCAATTGGCGAATTGAGTTATAATGTTATTCACACAGATAGAATTTCTTTAATTGATCAAGAAGGAAAACTTAGAGCAAATTACAAAGGCAGTACTGCCGATTTAAATATGATACTTGAAGACATAAAATATTTGAGCAAGTAATGTCATCACAAGGAGTTCGATTAGAACGACGAGGTGATCTGTTAATTGAGATTGCTTCACTCGAGGACGCGTTCACAATGACAATAAATAAATAATTAGGAGAATAATATGAATCTACTACTGTCACTTTTTTTAATCTTTTCAAATCCAACAGATAAGCTAAAAATTGTTGATCCCTGGATGCGTGTTGGTGCACAAGGACAAGCAACTGGATTATTTTTTAAGATTGAAAATAATTCTGATAAAGCTGATACTCTCTATAAAGTAGAATTTGAACCTGCAGGTAGAGTTGAAATACACGAAACTTACGATGCCGGCGATGATATGATGGGAATGAGAGAAGTCGGACAAATTGTTATTCCTGCTAAAACCACTTTTGAGCTAAAACCAGGCGCACATCACGTAATGTTGATGAAGTTGAAACAAGATATTAAAAAAGGATTTGTTGGTGATGTAACTTTGTATTTTAAGCAAGCCGGAAAAATTATGATAAAGGCTGAAGCTAAAGAGATGATGAAAAAGAAAATGATGGAACATCAGCACTAAGTAGAATTAAATATTCGAGGTTTTAATTCTAACCCTCTCTAAATCTCTCCCTTTCTAAAAGGGAGAGACCTGAAGGGAAAGAAAATTTATCTTACAAAAAACTCAGCAATAATTTTATTCCAATTTGCATCGTTTAATTTTTCTAACTGTCCAATGAATAATCCATCTTCAACATATTCATCGCCTTTCTTTTCAGATTTCATTATATCTGTAAATACTTTTTTAAACTTTCCAATTTCTTCCTGAAAGAATGATACAGCAGATTTTCCGATGTGCATTTCTTTTATTTCGTTATCAAGATTTTCTGCATCCAAAGCACAAACCCAATTTCTTTCGTAAGGCGTTACATCAAGTGCATCAACATTATCTTTTAGGATTGTGTTTATCTGCGATACTTTTCCGCTTACCGGTGAATTAAATGTTATACTTCTATTTCCCTGTTTGATTGTAAACAGGGGCTGACCTGCATTAATATTCATGCCAAGATTTGGAAGCTCAACTGAATAGACGCGACCAATTAATTTTTTTGCAAAATCATCGATGCCAATTTTTGCAATGCCGGCCTGATTCATGCTAACCCAGGTGTGATTCTTTGCGATAAAAACTCCACCCGGAATTGCAAACTCACCTTGCGTAAAATCATCCGAAGTTGGAACGTGTGTAATGTGAACTTTTGGTTTTAATTGTTTCTGAATTTTATCCTGTCGTTTGATTAATGCTTTCTGCACAAATGCAATAAGCTCATCTTCAGTAAACGGTTTTTGAACATAATCCATTGCACCGTATCTCATTGTTTCAACCGCTGTTTCAACAGATGCGTAGCCTGTTATTATTATTACATCAATATCCGGACGCAGATGTTTTACTGATTTTGTAACTTCAACTCCATCCATCAATGGCATTTTTAGATCTGTAAAAAGAAAATCGTAATGATGTTTTTGTATCAAGCCAAGTGCTTCCTGCCCAGTTTCCACAGTGTCAATGGAATATCCATCCAACACTAAAATTTTTCTAAAACTTCCGAGTATTACTTCCTCATCATCAACACAAAGGATTTTTGCTTTTGGATTTGGAACTTCAGCTCGTTTTAGTGTTTTAGCCTCGTTAGTAAAATCAAGCTTAAGACTTTCGGTTAGAACAATTTCGCGCTCTTTCTTTTGTTTTTGTTCCGTCATTCTTTTTCCAGCCATTCGGATAAGAATATCCGCAATGATGAAAATGACAATTGCTAATATGAAAAGTGGCATGATATTTCTCCTATCGTAAAATAATTTTTTATCTTTTATAAATTTCTAAAAATCCTAAAGCCTATCTGAACTGCAAGGAATTAAATGCTTTACTTCATAATCATAGTTTGCAGGAATGATGCGATAAATCCATCCTTCAAAAAAAGGATCTTTTTCTACAAGATTTGGGTTTGCTGTTAAATTAGTATTTACCTCAACTATTCTTCCTGATATTGGCGCTAATAATTTATGCACTCTATCAGCAACGGAAGTAAACGAAACGCAGCAAATTCCTTGTGCTATTTCATCATCAACATTTTGTAATTCTATTTCTCTAACTGATTCAAAAGTTTTAATAAACAAATCGCAAACACCAACTAACACAGAGCCTTCGCGATCCAGAACCATCCAGGAAGAATATCCCAGTCTATTATATTTTGTTGGACAATTAACGTATAGAATTTCATCTGTATTTTTTTGTAATGATAAAACCTTTTGTCTATCTCTTAATTTTTGATATTTGTTTGCACGATAAAGAGAGCTTAGTAATTCATCTACAGTAAATGGTTTTGGAATAAAATCCACAGCACCGTTATAGAGTGAGTTAACGGCATTTTCAACAGTGGAATAACCTGTCGTCATAATAACAGTGCTAACAACTTTTTTGTTGCGTAGTTCTTCTAGCACTTGAAAGCCGCTTCCATCCGGCATCATTATATCGCAAAGGACAATTGGATAATAATTTTTTGAAATCTTTTCTATTGCCTCTTTAAAATTGGATGCAGCATCAACGGTATAATTATCAAGCGAACAAATTTTAATTACTGCATCGATAATCACTTGTTCATCATCAATTACTAATATGTCTTTTACTTTATTCATTGTTAAAATTTATCTTTGCTGTAATAGCGGAAGTCTGATGGTAAAAGTTGTCCCTTCACCAAGTTCGCTGTCCACATTTATAGTTCCGTTATGATTATCAATTATTCCCCAAATAACAGCCAATCCAAGTCCGGTTCCTTTTTGTCCTTTTGTAGAAAAGAATGGTTCAAAGATTTTAGAAAGGTCTTCTTTAGAAATTCCGCTTCCAGTATCCGCAATTTTAATTTCTATGTATTCCTTAAGACCCAACGAGTCAACATAATCCCATCTTTCCCAATTGCTGTTTACAGAAGAACAAACTTCATAAATTCCCTGCCCGCTAACTTCAAAAGATAAAATTGTTGATCCGCAAATCGGACAAAGTTTATCCTGCTCTATAACCGAATTATTACATTCCGGACAAACAAATTTTGCGTTTTTTTCAATTTTAAAACCGAGATCAAAATTATTTCTATGTTTTCCGTAAACCGGATCAAGATGTATAATGCCTTCGTTATTGCCCGAAATCACTTTTACTTTTATTGCGGGCAATCCATCAATTCTATAATCGTTATCAATTAAACTGTGTCTTTTAGGGCAGGCTGCTTTTTTAATTTGTGCGATACCAACCGGCGCCAATGCAATTTGTTTTGTAATTATTGTTATCGATCCGCCATCTTTACCAATTGCATCCGAGGCATTTACAAGCAAATTAATTATTACTTGCTGTATTTGATTTGCGTCAACAGTGAGAGTAGGAAGATTTGTTTCAATCTGTTTTATAATTTTTACTTTATTTAAAGCTAACTGGCTTTCGATAACACTGATTGCTTTATCAATAATTTCATTAATATGTGCGTTTACTTTCTTAGGTACAGATTGACGTGCAAAGTCTAATAAACTTTTTACTATTTCTCTGCTTCGTAATGTTTCTCTAACAATTACTTTTAAATCTTCCTGAAACTCAGGATTATCTTTTGTACGCTTTAATAAAAAACTGCTGTATGTTAAAACACCTGTAAGAGGATTATTTATTTCGTGCGCCACACCAGCAGCAAGTCTGCCTAACGAAGCCATTTTATCGGATTGGAAAAGCTGCATTCGTGCTTCTGCTAATTTCTTGGTCATATTATTAAATGATGTCCCAAGTTTTCCAATTTCATCATCAGACATATCTTTAATTGTGTAATTAAGATTTCCCTGGCTTACTTGCAGGGTTCCATTCAATAAATCATTAACTGGATTTGAAACCCATCGGCGAAT
Organism: uncultured Ignavibacteriaceae bacterium; assembly: GCA_963704275.1. GTDB lineage: Bacteria > Bacteroidota > Ignavibacteria > Ignavibacteriales > Ignavibacteriaceae > IGN3. The sequence goes on from CAVPHP010000012.1 coordinate 34,646, forward strand.
AAAAAATGCAATTACAAATCCAACACCTAAAATTGCTATTATTGAAAAGAAGACTATTTTCCATTCACTGCTAATGATAGCCTTGTCAATTTCTGCGAGTGATATTGAAACATCCAGCACACCAAGAACTTTTTGATCTTTGGGATGTGCATGACAATCTGATTGCCAGCAAGATTTTTCATTATAAATTGGTGTGATAATTCCAAGTACACGATTTGAATCTTGACTTGTTTTGAAAATCCTTGTTCTTTCTGTGATCGAAATCTGTTCAAGTGGTTTATCTTCAGCGTGGCAGGCATAGCAGCTTTCGGCACGTTTATCAACCATTTTATTGATGTTTGTTAAATTGGATGAATAAATTATTTCACCAAATTTATTTATAATTCTTACATCACGAATCTGCGGCTGGCTCCCAATTGAGTTTATTGTCTGCTGGATTCTATCTCTTTGATTCAACATCATATCAAATCGCGTACTTGCAACAACTGTTTCACCAAGTTGGTTTGCATGCCGCTCAACTTCAGAAATTAAATTATTACTTTGCGATTGAACATTAAAGTAGGCGAACACACCGATTATCACTAACGATGTGAACGCTACTACAAATATCAAACGGAATCCAATTTTCTTAAACATATTTTATACTATTTCTACTTAACCATCTTCCCTGGTTTTTGTTTTGGATAAGCATAATCATCATGGCATCCATCGCAAGATGGTTTCTTTGCATAGTTATTTTCTGTATGGCAATCCTCACAACTAAACTCTGAGTGCATTTCATCAAGTTGTAAACCTGTTACAGAGTGTTTAAATGTTTCATTGTTCCAATTTTTGTGACAGCTTTCGCATTTATTGCTAAGTTTTTTGTACGGTAGTTTAGAACCATGACACTTTGCACAAGTTAAATTGATATGAAACTTATTTAATGCCCAGCCTGTTTTCTTTCCGTGATCAAATTTTTCTGTTACTTTTTGATTATGACAGTTACTGCAATTTTCAGTTTTACTGTGGCAGCTAATACAATTTTTATGCTGATCTTCAAAAGTTTTTTTAGTTGTTACAGTTTTAGGTTTATCATTTGATTTCCTATTAACATCATGACACTTTGTGCAGCTTTCCTGCTTGTGGCAGCTGTTACAGGTTAATCCAAATTTCTTAGTATGATCATCATGATAAAATGTAACAAGTTTACCTTTATCTGATTTTGTTTCATAAACTAATTTTGTTGGTTCAAGAACTACAGGATGATTTTTTCCAGCATATTTTTTCTGGATATTTTTATCCTGCTTTCCGTTCTTTAAATCTTTTGTAGGTGTATGACATGTATTACATCCATTTTCATGGCTCCATTCACGATGACAATCCATGCACTGCCTGTGATATGCACCTTTCAAATCTGGTATGCTAACATCATCGCGCTTTCTTGATGACGAATGACAAGTATTACACTGAAGAATTGGTCCAGATGTATTATGATGATGACATGTTTCGCAGCCGCCGCTCATATCAGACATCTGAGCATGAATCTTATGAGAAAAATAAACCGGACTGTATTTATCACCTAATTGATCGATCGTTATTAACTCAGGTGTCTGCTCTGGCTTTTGATATACAGTTGCTATTTTTTCACGCGGGCAGATAACAAGACATGGATCATTTTTTGTCGGAACATCACAAGTGTGACAAGTTTTACAATTAATTTTTAGTTTAGAGTGATCTTTGCCGGGATTTTGCTGTGCATAAATACCAATGGCGGAAATCAATATTAGTAATGCTGAAATAAACCCTTTCATTACATTCCTCCTTTTATCGTGTATTTAGTAGGCTGTGCAATTCTTTTTTCGTGAGGACTGATGACCGGGAAATTAAGAACTATAAACCTATAAATAAGAATTAACATTGCAGCAAATCCAACTGTTACGGAAATTTCTCCGAATGAGGGGAAATATGATTCTGATGAATAAGGTGGAGTATATGCAACAACAAAATTATTAATTCTGTTTATCAAAACACCAAGAACAACTAATGCTGATGCGATAAAAAGAAATAGAGGCGATTTTAAAACTTTAGTTGATAAAAACATTCTTAACGGAATTATAACACCGAACAGCATTTCTATTGTAAACATTACGCTTGCTGTATTAAATTCAGTTAAATAAACAAATGTTTCTCGTATAAACATATCACCAATTTTAAATGCTAAATAAATTCCAAGCAGCGGCGCTATCATCGAACCTAATTTTGATAGAATGGGCATCTCGGATTTTAATCCAAGTGAGCGTGATGCAATTAATGATTCAAAAATCACCATAGGAAATCCAACAGAAATTGCAGATAGTAAAAACAATAATGGAAGAATAGGTGTTTGCCACAATGGATGCATTTTAGGTCCGGCAATAATCATTAATGTTCCTAACGAAGACTGATGAAGAGATGAAAGAACAACACCAGCAATTATAAAAACAAACATTGTTTTTGCAAGTCCCTTATCAAGCAGGCGTAAAAATTTATCTACAATTTTATTTAAACCGGATAAAAACCCCGGTAATTTAACTTTACCAATAAATCTTTCTGTTATTACCGGAAGAAATTCAATGTAAAGAACTGTTACGTAAATCATCACGCAAATACCAACTTCAAAAAGAGCGGAGTTTCCGTTCCACATAATTAGCGGATGCCAGATAAAATACCATCTGCCGATATCTACAAAAACTCCTATTGCTACAAAAGTGTAGCCAAGCATTGCAGTTAATAATGCCGGGCGAACAATTGCATGATATTCATCTTTGTGCATGATGTGTCCAAGTGCAGCAGTTGTAAAACCGCCTGCAGCAAGAGCTACGCCGGCAGCAACATCAACGCCAATCCACAATCCCCACGGATATTGATTATTTAAATTTGTAACGGCGCCAATTCCAAAAAAGAATCTGCCCATTAAAAAAACTAAACCGTTTAATGCAATAATTATCAATACAAACACGCCTGGAGTAAAATATTTATGCTTGATAGGTACAGGATTTACAGCATCGTGGCTCATTGTTTTTCCTCCTCATCTAATTCTTTGCGTCGTTTAGAAATCCACATCATGCCGCCAAGTAATGCGTATAAAGAAACAGGCGGAACAAAGTATGCAAAGATTCCGTGTTGTATAGCTTCTGAAACGCCGGGTGCCGGATTTTTACCAAGATTTGGAAAATCAAGTTCCACAAAGTCTTTATTTGCCAGATACATCCAGGATGTGCCGCCAACTTCGTATTCTCCAAAAATATGATCTACATATCTATCTGGATTTTTTTTGATCCTCTCACGTGCGATCCTGACAAGTTCAGTTCTGCTTCCGTAAGTTAAAGCTTCAACCGGGCAGATGCTGACACAGGCAGGAAGTTTTCCTTCCTTTGTCCGTTCAAAACAAAAATCGCATTTCATAATTTTTGGATTAAGTGCTTTATCATATTCAAAAGCCGGAACCTGAAATGGACATGCTGCCATACAATATCTGCATCCAATACACATATCGGTATCCCAGGTAACCGCACCATTTTCGTGTTTTGTAAAAGCACCAACAATGCAAGCAGAAACGCATGCAGGATGATCGCAGTGCATACATTGAACTTTTACATCAACAGGAAGATTTGAATTTTTACCGGGGGAATACTCATTAACAACCGTTAACGCTGTATGATCAGGTCTTCTCATCTTATCAAACACTTCACGATCTTTATAGGATTCTATATCACCAGCGGGTAAATCATGAGCATCTTTACAAGCCCACTCACACTGACGGCAGCCAATACAAACCGTTGTATCGACTAAAACTCCCATTCGGTCTTCAGATAAAATATTTTTAGGACCCGCAATAGCGGTTGAAGTGGAAAGTCCGGTTATTCCAGCCCCAACTAAAGCAGATTTTTTAAGGAAATCTCGGCGACTTTTGCCAGACATTTTTTATTCCTTTCAAGAAGTAAATAAATGTATTTCAAAACGAATTAAAATAATTGCTTTTCTAAATACAATTTTATGCCATTCCGATAAAAAATTATCAAAAAAGTAAAGATGAGAATTTGGTAAATAGTGCAATAATTGGAGGCAAGAATCCTGATAAATTAAAATTATTAACTTCTAATATTTATCAATAGTGGCAAATACTTTAATCTTTTTTTAAGGATAGAGAATGCGTAATAATCAGAAACTCTTTTTTAGCCTAAGTATTGCTAAAGAATAATTGATGCTAATTAAATCATATCTTATCATTTTTTCAGCTAATTCATTCCTAAAAATTACACTAACTCGAAATGAAAAATTAATAACAAAGCTCTTCGATTTAGCTGAACGAATTCTATCGATCAAAGTATTTTTCAAAAATTCTGTTGAATTTATCAACATCACTTTGTTGAAAAAGCTTACACTTTTTAGAAATACAATAGTATAATATTCCAACACTAATGCTATAACTCCTTACTTCTTAAAGAGATAGAAGGATGATAAAAAAATAGAAATTGTTGGTATGTTAGTTGCCCTTTCTAACGTACAATTAAAAGAAATAAGGAGTCTATCATGCTTACGTTTTTATTAGTACTAGTTTTAGTTTTTATCGGTGTTGATTTGCTTGTTCGATTTGTAATCGATCCATTAGCATCAGGTTCACATAAAAAAAATAAGGTTGCAAAATCCTTCACATCGAGATTTGATCCTACACTCAAACTTGCCAGCGAAACAATGTTTGACGGTGGAAAGCCGCACAACGATGAAAAGTCAAAAAGTTCTGACAAAAATGAGAACATCGTAAAAGATGATAGCTCAAGTTTGAAACAATAAAGTAAATAAAATGAATTATATAAAAAGGAAATACTATGGTTGCGATTTTTGTTCTGACAGCATTTTTATTCTTCATTTTAGTTGATCTGGTTGTACTAAAATTTCAGGGGAAAAATCATCCGGCATTTGAACCATCATTCTCTCAATTTGATTTATCAATGTTTGAGAAAAATAGATTTGCCATTCCTCAAAATACTTTTTTTTCTAAAGGACATACGTGGATTAAAGAAGATATGAATGGATTGGTTAATATCGGGATTGATGAATTCGGTATGATGGCTTTAGGCACGTTATCCATATTAAACTGTGCGGTTACGGGTAAAGAATTAAAGCGCGGAGATGTTTTATTTGAATGTGCATACGGAAATAAAAATGTAAAATTTCTTTCTCCTGTTAATGGAGTTATACAAACGGTTAACTCAAATATTATAGGTAAAAATATTTCTAATCCATACAAAACCTGGGGTGTTCAATTATCTTCAAAAGATTTTTCTGAGAATCTGGAAAAGTTTTACTCAGGACAGGACGCAGCAAATTGGATGAAGAAAGAATACGTTAAATTAAAAAGTTTTATCAATACACATTCGCCCAAAGTAAATTTAGCCGGTGAAACAATGTATGATGGTGGTACGTTATCTAACGATATAACCAATTCATTAGTTGATAAAAGCGCAACTGATTTTGAAAAAGAATTTCTCTCATTATAGAAACTGGAAAAACAAATGTTAAAAGAAACAGGAATACTCTTTGATGCAACGCTTTGTGTGGGATGCGGTGCGTGTTATGAAGCGTGCAAAGAGGCAAATAATCTTCCACAAACAAATAAGGATTTTTTAAAAGATCACCTCTCTAATAATACATTTAATGTAATTGAACAGTACGATGATATGTATGCAAGAAAACTCTGTATGCATTGTAACGAACCTGCTTGTGCATCAGTTTGTCTTGTAGGCGCTATTACAAAAAGCCCAACAGGTGCAGTGATTTATGATGCAGATAAATGCATTGGCTGCAGATATTGTATGCAGGCTTGTCCACATAAAATTCCTCGTTATGAATGGGGAACAACTACACCCCGCATAAGAAAATGTAATCTTTGTGCTGATCGTGTTAAAGAAGGAAAGATACCTGCTTGCGCCGAGGCTTGTCCTAATGAAGCAACATTGTACGGAGATATGGATCAATTGATTGCAATTGCAAAAAAAAGACTGCAAGACAATCCCGAAAAATATTATCAGCATATTTATGGACTTGAAGAAGCCGGAGGCGGTCACGTTCTTGTTATCTCACCAGTGCCGTTTGAGCAGTTAGGATATATTTCAAAGTTACCAAATGAATCAATGCCTGAATTTACAATGAGAGCGATGGAAAAAATTCCTTCAGTCGTAGTTGGCGGCGGAGTTTTCTTAGGTGGAATGTATTGGCTGACAAAAAGAAAAAATCAAATTGCCAAAGAAGAAAGAAATAGAAATGAAAATTAAGAATATTGATACAAGTGAAATATTAAAACCTACTTTTTGGAAAGTAACTTCAGTTATAATAGTAATAATGGGTTTGTTTTCAACATATTTTAGATTTACACAAGGATTAGGTGCAACAACTAATTTGCAGGATACAGTTCCCTGGGGCTTGTGGATAGGATTTGATTTTATTGGTGTTGGGTTAGCAGCTGCAGGATTTACAATCGCTGCAACTGTACACATTTTTAACATCCATAAATATGAGCCATTAGTTAGACCAGCAATTCTAACAGCCTTTTTAGGTTACTCGGTTGTTGTTTGTTTGCTGGTTGTTGATCTTGGAAGACCGGAAAATTTCTGGCATCCGCTTGTAATGTGGAACATCCATTCTGTAATGTTTGAAATTACCTGGTGCTTAATTTGTTATACCACAGTACTATTGATAGAGTTTGCTCCTGTTGTGCTTGAAAAATTTAATTTAAAAGCACCTATTAAAATTCTGAAAATGATTTCGATTCCTGTGGTGATTGTTGGTGTTATATTTTCAACTCTTCACCAGTCCTCTTTTGGCTCTTTATATTTAATTGTTCCGGGCAAATTACATCCATTGTGGTATTCATCTTTACTGCCTGTGCATTTTTATATTTCGTGTATTGCAGCAGGTTTATCTATGATAATTTTTGAATCATTTTTGATTGCAAGAGCTTTTACAAAAGAAGATGGTTTTCATAACACCGGTTTAAAAATAAATATTTTATCCGGCGCTTCTTTTGCAGTTTTAATAGCACTAATAGCAGGCATACTATTAAAGATGTATGATTTTATTGATAATGGTAAATTATATTTGTTGACCGTTCCATCAACTGAAACATATCTTTTCTATTTAGAAATATTACTCGGATCACTTGTACCAATCTATTTGCTTAGCTATAAAAAATTAAGAGAAGATAAAAAATGGTTATACATAATTTCGATTTGTGTAATCTCCGGTTTGGTACTGAACAGATTAAACGTAAGTATTACAGGCTTAGCAGCTTCTTCAGGAGTAAATTATTTTCCATCATTTGATGAAATTAGTATTACGATGATGCTTGTTGTTCTTGCAATATTTGCTTTTAGACTTATAGCTAAAAACTTTGCAGTTTTTGTGATTGAAGAATCCGAACATTCAGATAATGAAAAAAGTGCAGTTGAAGCAAAACAAATTATATTAAGTTAATGATATGAATAATCAAATTGAGTTAAAGCGTAACAAATATGACATGCTTAAGTGCATCTGGATGACTTCAGGAGTTATAGATTATAAATTATGCGATAATAATTTTGATTGTGAAAATTGTCCGTTTGATAAAGTTATTAGAAATCTATCTAATGTAAAAGAAGCACAGTTTAACGGAATCGTAGATGCTGCAAATACAATTTTTAATAAATTACAGAGCATTAAGTATGATAATAATATCATATACTTAAAGAATAATCTTATTGCTAAAGAGATATGTGCTAATACATTTTATCTTGGCATTAATCCTATCTTAGTTAGCTTTCTTGATAATGTAAACTTAATGATAGTGGATGAATGCAGAAAAAATATTTCTGCAGGACAGCAAATAATTCAAATTGATGGTGATTGGGGAAGTGTCAGTATTTCTTCCCCAATAAATTTTTTAATTTATAATAAGGTTGGTGATTCAGAGGATTATCCTTTAAAGACTCAGTGGTTTGCTATAATGGGCGCTATTCATCAGGATGTTTTAAGTTCCAGATTACATAAAGAACAATGGGATACGATGCACGCAAAAGCTATTAACGTTATTACGGAAATTAAAACACAAGTTCCCAAAGTTGGGGATACAATGATGGATGGAGGTACTCAAATTAAGTTCCTTCATCAGCTGGTTGGTAAAAAAAGATATATCGATATGTTAAAATCTTTAAGTACATAAAAAATATTTGTTTTAATCGTTATCTTAATTCGTTTTCATAAAAAACAAAATATTTTTTCACCTTCCTAAACACATCTGCATTGATTCTTCGATTATAAAACTCCGAGTAGATTGTAAGTATTTAAAGTATTGTCTAATTTTGAAATAACAGGTTAGTAGATTTTATGAAACCAAAGGTTATTAATACACTAAGCGTTCGGCTTATCATTTCTCTTTCATCTATTCTGATTATACTTCTTTCAGTTTATACTTATTTCATTTTAAATAATCTCAATAATCATTTAACCGAGTCAAGATTTCAGACATCTTATAATCTAAGTGAAATAATTAAAAAGTCCACACGTTATGGCATGCTTTTAAACCGACCGGAAGATGTTCATGCAATAATTAATACACTCCGTTCTTTAAAAGGAGTTGAAGAAATTCGTATTTACAATAAGCAGGGAACAATCAGTTACTCAACCAACCCTGCGGAAATCTTAAACAAGGTGGATTTAACGGCAGAGGCTTGCTTTGGTTGCCACAACAGTTCTGTTCCGCTGCAAGATTTAAAGAACCAGGATAAAATTAGGGTCTATAAAAATTCTGAAAACAAACGTGTGCTTGGTCTTATTAATCCAATTATGAATGAACCTGATTGCTCAAACGCTGCTTGTCATGCTCATCCGAAAAATGTTAATATTCTTGGTGTCCTTGATGTTGGTGTTTCTTTGGAAGGACTTGATGCAATAATCAAAAAAAGCACAACTAATGTAATCTTAGCATCGATATTTCTTGTAATCGTTATTTCATTCTTTTCGGGATTATTTATAACAATTTTAGTTAATAAACCAATTAAAGTAATAAGGGAAGGTATAGAGGCTGTAGGAAACGGAGATTTAGATTATAAAATCCAAATTCATACTAAAAATGAACTTGGACAAGTGGCTCGACGGTTTAACGAGATGTCAACAAATCTTGCTGAAGCATATAAAGAAATAAAAAATTGGTCTGAAACTTTAAATGACAAAGTCAATGAAAAGACTGATGAGCTTAAAAATATTTACAATCAGGTAAATCAAATTGAAAAGCTTGCTTCACTCGGAAAACTTTCTGCTACTGTTGCGCACGAGTTAAATAATCCGCTGGCCGGAATTTTAACTTACAGTAAGTTGATAACAAAAAAATTACAAGCTTCAAATAATAATTCGGAGCATGCAACAATTATTGAATATCTAGAATTGATTTCTCATGAATCTGCCCGCTGCGGACAAATTGTTAAAGACTTACTAATTTTCTCTCACTCTGAAAAAGATGAGTTTGCAAATGAAAATCTTATAACAATATTCTATCATAGTTTAACAGTTATCAACCATCACCTTGAAATGAATGGTATTACTTTAGTCAAAGATTATGCTGATTCCCCAATTAATATTTACTGCAACGCAAATAAAATTCAGCAAGCATTAATTTCGCTTCTGATCAATTCCATCGAAGCAATGTCGAACGGGGGAAAAATTACAATCAGCGTAACAACTGAAAACAATACTATCGTTCTTAGGATAACAGACGAAGGAACCGGAATTGCTGATAAAGATTTGCCTCATATCTTTGACCCTTTTTATTCAACAAAAGCCGCATCCTCCGGTACTGGTTTAGGCCTAGCGGTTGCGTATGGAATTATTACTAGTCATAAAGGAAAATTATTAGTCGAAAAGACCTCACATGAAGGAACTACATTTAAAATAGTATTACCTCAAAATGATAAACCTGTTTAAGAGAAATTTTTATGAATAGAAAAGAAAAAATACTTATCGTTGATGACGAAAAAATCGTGCGGGAATCTCTTTTTCATTGGTTTGAAGAAGATAATTATCAGGTTGAAACCGCTGAAGATGGCGAAACTGCATTACAAAAATATGAAAAGGAAAAATATGATCTTCTTCTTGTTGATATGAAAATGCCGGGCATGAGCGGATTGGATTTGTTATCCAAAATTAAAGAGATTGATAAAGATGCACTTATAATTCTGATCACTGCTTTCGCTTCAGTACCAACTGCAATTACTGCTTTAAAAAACGGCGCCTTCGATTACGTAACAAAACCTGTTGATCCAGATGAACTGGCTCATCTTGTTAATAAAGCATTGGAACAACGCGCACTTAAAATTGAAAACACTCAGTTGAAAGAAAACATAGATGAAATAATTAAACCTGATAATCTGATTGGTGAAAGTTTTCAGATGAAAAAAGTTTATGAACTTGTACAAAGTGTTGCAAGTACAGATACTACAATTATCATCAGAGGTGAAAGCGGCACGGGAAAAGAATTGGTTGCAAAAGCCGTGCATATAAACAGCAGCAGAAAATATTTTCCAATTATTACAGTAAACTGCGGCGCTTTATCTGAATCACTTCTTGAAAGTGAATTGTTTGGACACGAAAAGGGATCTTTTACCGGCGCTCAGTTTAAAAGAAAAGGTAAATTTGAAATGGCAGATAGAGGTACAATTTTTCTTGATGAAATTGGCTCAATCTCCCTTAAGATGCAGGTTGAATTGTTAAGAGTTATCGAAAAAAAACAGTTTAATCGTGTTGGCGGAAATGAATTAATAAAAAGTGATTTTAGAGTAATTACTGCTACAAACGAACCGCTGGAAGAACTTGTTAAAGCTGGAAAGTTTAGAGAAGATTTATACTACAGATTAAATGTTTTTACAATTGTTATTCCTCCCCTCCGTGAAAGACGAGATGATATTCCTCTGCTTGTTAATTTCTTTATTAAAAAGTTTTCAACTGCAATGAATAAAAAAATCAAAACTGTTTCTAAAGACGCTTTGGATTTTTTAATGAACCATAATTGGCCGGGTAACGTTCGGGAATTAGAAAATGCGATAGAAAGAGCAATGGTGGTTGGCAAAACTAATTCTATATCTGTTGATGACCTCCCTTTTCATCTATCAAGTAATAATCTTGCTTTAAATGGTGATTTGAAGAGTCTTTCTGCTATGGAGCGAAAATTTATTCTTAATACTTTAAATGAAAATGGATGGAATATTTCAAAAACTGCTCAGATACTTGAAATAGACAGGGTTACACTTTACAATAAAATAAGTAAGTACAACCTCAGCAAAAATGATTATTGATGGATATTTTTCTCGCACCAATTAAATTTTACAGCACTGTGCTTCAGCAAAATCTTGTAACAGAATTATCAAAAAGATTTTCTTCAGAAATTCATGTTATCGATTTGAATATAGATCTTAATGATTTTTTTTCAATAGATCGTAAACAATATTTTTCCACACAAATAATTGCCGAAGCAATAAAGCTTACTGATAAATTTAATGGCAAAGTAATATTGTTAACTGATGTTGATATTTTTGTTCCGGTGTTAACATTTATTTTTGGCGAAGCTCAGCTTAACGGAAAACACTCTCTCCTTTCCGTCTGCCGCTTGCACGAGGAATTTTATTCCGGAATCTCCAATGATAATCTTTTATTGGAGCGAACAATTAAAGAAGCACTTCACGAGTTAGGGCATTGTTACGGTCTGCGTCATTGTATTGATTGGGATTGTGTAATGCACTCATCGCCTGGCATTGAAGAAGTAGATATAAAGGGAAACACTTTCTGCCGCAACTGCATTTCTAAGGTTGAAGGTTATAAACATTAATCAGTAGTGATAATGAAGTTTAATCACTTCTACATTTATTATTATTAAAAATCTTTAACAAATTTTATTTATGCAGATATAGTATGAACTCTTCCACACTTTGGGCAGGTAATGTTGGGTTCTTTAAAATCCGGCGGCACTTTTAATTTTAATCCGCAAGTACAATTTATAAACTGAAAATCATTTAACTTCATCATTAAATCACCAACTTCCCTTTTAACCTGCTTATCTGTTTCAAAAGAAGTTTGAGAAAGCTCTGTACTTCTTAATCCCATTTTTGTTGTATCGGTTAAACCGGATTGCGGAATAATATTGGATTGTCTTCCTTTTATTTGATTGAACGCTGCCTGATAATTTGTATAGTTAACACCTTGTGTCATCGAGCGTAAAATATTAATTCTTTCTATAATTGGTGGATGTGTGCTTGATAAATTTGAAATCTGCATTCCTTTTTTCTTTAAAGGATTAATAATGTACATCGGTGCAGTAACTTTGTTTGCAGTTTTTAAATCAAGATTTGTACTGGATATTTTTTCAAGTGCGGAAGCTAATCCATCAGGATATCTTGTTAATCTAACGGCAGAAGCATCAGCCAGGTACTCGCGTCTTCGAGAAATTGCAAAGTACATCAACTGTGCCATAATTGGACCAAGAATTGCTAATGTGATTGCAAGAACCAAAATTATTATCTGTCCCTGCCCGCCCTTGTCTGATGATTTTGATCTGTAACGAGAACCGCCGCCAAACCACAAACTTCTTGTAAAAACTTCAGACATTAAGGTGATTGCTCCAAGCATCATTCCTGCAAAAGTCATTAACAAAACATCACGATTAAGTATATGCGACATTTCGTGTGCAACAACACCTTGAAGTTCATCACGATTAAGTGAACCTAACAAACCAGCAGTAACAGCAATAGCAGTATTATCAGGTTTGATGCCTGTTGCAAAAGCATTTGGCGCTGCATCGGATATGATGTAAATTTTAGGTTGATTAGGCAGGTTTGCTGCGATACGCATTTCTTCAACAACATTAAATAACTGTGGATGAACCTCCTGGGTAACTTCTTTTGCTCCGCTAACAGCAAGTAAAATTTTACTTCCTGCAAAGTAGCTTATCATTGATAAAATGCCCCAAAGAACAATTGCTAAGAATATACCTAGAAAACCTCCGTTATCCGGAGAATAAAAACTACCAAAAACAAAACCAATCAGGATGAGAAGTAATCCCATCCCGATAAAAATATAAATTGATTTTCTTTTGTTGGCTGCTATCAGTTCCCACATCATAGAGAGAAATATCCTGTATTAAGTAAAACTAACTTTTGGAACTTCTTTTTCTGTTTTGTCTTCAATCTCAAAAAATTCTTCTTCTTTAAAACTGAACATTCCTGCAATTATATTTGAAGGAAACATCTGGATTTTATTATTAAAAAATAATACTTGATCGTTATAAGCCTGACGAGCAAACGAAATTTTATTTTCTGTTGTGTCAAGTTCTTCCTGCAATGCAAGAAAGTTTTGATTGGCTTTTAAGTCAGGGATAGTTTTCCACCTGAACACGAAGCTGACCAAGAGCGCCGCTTAATATTCCTTCTGCTGCAGCTTTTTCACCAACAGTGTTGGCGTCCATCGCCTGACTACGAAACTTAGTAATGTTTTCCATTATCTCACGTTCGTGTTTCATATATCCCTTTACTGCTTCCAAGTAAATTAGGAATAAGATCATGTCTTCGTTTTAATTGTACATCAATTTGTGACCATGCATTTTTTACACGGTTTCTTAATCCAACAAGTGAATTGTAAATCGAAACAAAATAAAATCCGATAACAACAATTATCGCAATGAAAATTATAAAATAGGGCATTTTAGCCTCCGTTGTTAATGTTAAGTGATAATTAATAATCATTATAATATAAATAGAACTCATTCCCCAAACATTTCTCTCAAAAGATCAATCATTTTGTTGTTGTTTTCTTCGGCTGATTTTAAAGTGCTTTCAACTCACCGCTATCAAACCAAAGTCCATGATTGTTAGAACATCTATCCAAAACTATTCCAGTGTTTTCAAATTCAACTTTTTCCATTTTCTTTTTACAGATAGGACATCGTCTTTTTGCTTCATCAAAATCTTTTTTTACTGAAAAGGATTTAGAAATTTCTTTTTTATTTGAATTAGAAAAAATTAATTCTAATTCTCCATTATCTAACCAGATTCCTTTACACGCAGAACAATAATCAATTTCAACTTGATTAAGCTCTAATATAACCATTGAATTTTTACAAGCAGGACAATTCATTATTCTGAAATTTTGTTATGTGAAATTGCAAAGAATATTTGAGATTAAAAACTGTTCAATTAATTATTTCAAATGCTTTCGCTCTTCAATATAAGGTTTAAATCTTTCAAAAATAAAATGTTCCCAAACCTTTTCAACTATTTTTGGCATGCCTTCTTCCATTTCACCTGAACCGTGAACAGAAATTTTCATCATAGTTGAATCTCTCCCTACTTCTGAAAACTCATAAGTTGTTACAACTTGAACTGCTCTGCCTGATAATCCAAGCGGACCATCAAATCTTATCATCTCAGGTCGTTTTGAATAAATTACAGTTGCGTGTAAAACGCCGTTTCCTTGGTCATCAAATATTTCCCAAAAGCCGCCGCCCGGTTTTGCTTCGATGTAAAACTTTTTAGGATTACCAGAAAACGAATGATCCCACCATCCGCTGATATCACCTGTTGCAGCATCAAAAATTTGTTCGGGAGTTCCCGGAAGTGTTACATTTTTTTCAAAAGAAAAAATATCATAATGGGGTTTAGCTTTTTCAGTTTCTTGCGTATAGGATATTGCAACTGAAATTAAAACTAAAATAATTGTTAAAGTGTATTTCATAATTACTCCTATTATTTTTTAGTAAAATACTATTACCATTTAATGCCGCAGAGCATTTTGCTCAACTGCCAAAGCTGTTTTGCTTTATCATTGTAAGCTTTATCTGAAAATTTCATTTCGTGTGGTGAGAATTAAATTAAAACCAAACTTTGCTAATTCATTTGCTGTAGCTTTTCCAATTCCGGATGTGGTGCCGGCTATTAGGCAGAGTTTGTTCATATTTGTAAAAAGTAATTAGATAAGTTTTGTACTAAGTTAAAAATCAACTACGAATTACACTAATTTGCTCAAAAAAATAATTAACAATAATTCGTAGTGAATTTGTCTTTCAAAACGATTTTCATTCCCAAATCAAACCTATTTCCTTATCTTTTCAGCAACATTTTTAAGATTTAAAATAAGGATTTGTTATGATGAGAATAGTATCTCTTTTTGTAATTGGATTTCTAATCATTTTGCCTTTATCAAACGCATTAGCCTGCACAAATTTTATTGTAACTAAAGGTGCAAGTGTTGATGGCTCCGTAATGGTTTCTTACACCGCCGATTCTTATGGTTTTTACGGTGAGCTTTATCATTACCCTGCCGCTGTTTACCAAAACGGTGCGTGGTTAGAAATTTACGAATGGGATACAGGAAAATTTCTTGGCAAAATTCCACAAGCCGCTGTTACTTATAATGTAATCGGAAATATGAATGAACATCAAGTTGTTCTAGGCGAAACAACTTTTGGCGGAAGAGAAGAACTTAGCAAAGCAAATGGATTTATTGATTACGGCAGTTTAATGTACATTGCACTGCAAAGATCAAAAACTGCACGCGAGGCAATTAAAATTATGACCGATCTTGTAAATGAATATGGATACTATAGCAGCGGTGAATCTTTTTCTGTTGCAGATGCAAATGAAGCATGGATTTTAGAAATGATCGGTAAAGGCGAAGGTAACAAAGGCGCAGTTTGGGTTGCGGTAAAAATTCCGGACGGATACATTTCCGGCCATGCTAATCAATCACGAATAACAACATTTCCTTTAAATGATTCTGAAAATTGTTTGTATGCGCCTGATGTAATTTCTTTTGCTAAAGAAAAAGGATATTTCACCGGTAAAGATTCTGATTTTAACTTTTCCGATGCTTACGCTCCATTAGATTTTGGTGCGATAAGATTTTGTGATGCTAGAGTTTGGTCTTTGTTTAGAAGATGTAACTCAAGTATGGATAAATATATGTCCTACATCAAAGGAGAATCTTTAGAGCGAATGCCACTCTATATCAAACCAGATAAAAAACTTTCTGTACACGATGTAATGGGATTAATGCGTGATCACTACGAAGGTACTGAACTTGATATGACAAAAGGAATTGCCGCTGAGCCGTATGATATGCCTTATCGCTGGAGACCTTTAACTTGGAAATATGAAGGGGAAGATTATTTTCACGAACGTCCAATCTCTACTCCACAAACAGGATTCTCATTTGTTTCACAAGCTCGTGCCCACATGCCGCGCGAAGTTGGTGGTGTTTTGTGGTTCGGTGTGGATGATACTTACTTTACAGTTTACACACCAATGTATGCTTCGATGACACGAATACCATACAACTTTTCACATGGTGTTGGTTCGTTATCAAAATTTAATTGGGATTCAGCTTTTTGGGTTTTTAATTTTGTTGCAAATTTCTCTTATCCAAAATATTCTGTTGTAATTGGTGATGTTCAAAAAGTCCAGAATGAACTTGAAGGCAGATACTTTGCGCAACAGGAAAATATCGAATCAACTGCATTATCACTTCTAAAAAATTCTAAAGGCGAAGCAATTGAATACTTAACAAATCATTCAATTTCATCCGCAGAAAACACATATAAAACGTGGAAGCAGCTTGGTGAAAATCTTTTATTAAAATATATGGATGGACTTGCTAAAGATGAATTTTTTAGACCAAAGAATATTGGTTATCCGAATGAGTTTAAAAAATTGATAGTTGAAGAATCAGGTGAATCTTTAAAAATGAAAAACATCACAACAGATAACATAGTTGCGTACAATGAGAATATTAAAAAAGCGGATGATTTTTTGAATCAAAAAAAATATGAAGATGCAAAATCATTTTATGAAAAGGCGTTAGCATTAAAACCTGGCGAAGAATATCTTAAAAATAAAATCGATAAAATCAATTCCATACTTAGTACAATTGAAGAATTACACAAAAATACTTTTTAAGCAAGGGAGTAGTTATGAGCGAAATTAAAAAAGAAGAAAATAAATTTGAGAATGAAATTAAATTTTTAGATTTAATTTATACCGATATGATTGAAGCGCTTCATCAAAAACCAGATGAAAATGATATTGAAGGAATGCGTCTTTATCTGGATAACATTTGGGGTGTATTTAATCGAACGGTTTTTAGAGTTACAGAAATAAAAAACAATTTGCAGAAAGATCAAAAGTTGATTCACGAAACCTGGAATCCACCTGCATAGTTTTATGTTCTTTAATCTTTTAATTTAACAAAGTACGCTTTGTAATTTTTAAATCGTCAGTCTGAGCGAACACGGATATTTATAGATAGATTCATATCTCTACCCTGCCAAGCACAGACAGGTTCGATCGGTGTGACGATTTTTCTACTATCATAACTCTTTATTTGAGGGGAGTTAATTAAGAGAATTCTACACATTTAACACAAAACTTTTTTGTAATTTTGAACTGTACATTTTTTGAATTTTAGGAGTTACAATGGCTCAAGAAGTAAAACTTGGTGATAAGCCTGATTTAAAAAAAGAATTTTCTGTTCCAACATTTGAGGAATGGAAAAATCAAGTTGAAAAAGATTTAAAAGGCGAATCCTTCGATAAAAAACTTATCACAAAAACTTATGAAGAAATTAATCTTCAACCTCTCTACACATCAAACGATATAAAAGATATTCCGCAAGTAAATAACTTTCCAGGCTTTACTGATTATCTTCGTGGAAATTTTGCTTCTGGATTTAATGGACGCGAATGGGAGATCTCTCAAGAATATAATCAAGCACTTCCCGAAGAGCTGAATGAGGCTTTACGATATGATCTTAAGCGCGGATTAAATTCAATCAACATTATTTTAGATAATCCAACACAGCTTGGATTGGATGCCGATCAATCTAAAGCCGGAGAAGTAGGTAAAAATGGTTTATCAATATCCGGAGTAAAAAAAATGCATGTTCTCTTTAATGATATTGATCTAAGAGAACAACCAATCAACATAACTTGTGGATTTTCTGCTTTTCCATTTACACTTTTATTTACTTCTTATGCAAGCGAAGTAAGAAGAAGTTTGATGAACATCAAAGGATCCATTATTTCAGATCCTTATGATTATTTAGTTACTCTTGGAAAACTTCCGATTTCATTTTCTCAAATATTTGATGAAATAAAATTAGCAACTGAATTAATGATAAAATCAAACTCTCCTATTAAAACTATTGGAATTAATGGATTATCATATCATAACGCCGGTGCAAGCGCTGTACAGGAACTTGCTTTTTCTTTGGCAACAGGCACGGAGTATTTAAATAAAATTTCAAGCAAAGGATTAAAAATTGATGAAGTAGCCAAAAGAATGAAATTTACTTTTGGAATTAGCTCATTTTATTTTATGGAAGTTGCAAAACTTAGAGCCGCAAGAATGTTGTGGAGTAAAATTCTTGAAGCATTCGAGGTAAATGAAGAGAACAGAAAAATATTTATTCATGCCAAAACTTCAAATTTAAATCAAACCTATTTTGATCCATTTGTAAATTCACTTCGTACAACAACCGAAGCATTTTCAGCAATTGTTGGTGGAGTTGATTCAATTCATACAAATACTTACGATGAATCATTTAATGTTTCAGATGATTTTTCAAAACGACTTGCACGCAACACTCAAATTATTTTAAAAGAAGAATCTCATCTCGATCAGGTTATTGATCCTGCTGGTGGTTCTTACTTCGTAGAAAAGTTAACCAATGATATTGCGGAAGCTGCGTGGAAATTATTTAAAAAGATTGATGAAGACGGGGGGATGTTAAATGCTATTAAATCAGAATTTGTACAAAATGAAATAATAAAAGTTGCAGAACAAAAGAAAAAGGATTTTGCAAAACGCAAATTAGTTCTGGTTGGTACAAATATGTATGCCAATCCAAAAGAAAAACCACTTGAGTTAAAATCCGTTGATTATGAATCGATTTATTTTAAACGCGTTGATTATACTAAGAAATACAAAATGTCCAGTGGTGCTGATGAGCGTAATCAAATTTTGAAAAGACTTGAAAAAGATTCGGACTTATCCTCTTATGAATTAGTTGACACCGCTATTGAAGCCTATCTGGAAGGCGCAACATTAGGTGAAGTTTCGGGATCACTTAGAACATCTGCAGAAAAAGGTATTTCTGTTGAACCAATTAAACAATTTCGCTTAGCAGAAATTTTTGAGGATTTAAGAATTACATCCGATAATTTTAAAAAGAAAACCGGCAGCAAACCAAAAGTATTTCTGGCTACAATGGGTCCGTTAAAACAATTTAAAGCTCGTGCAGATTTTTCACGTGCATTTTTTGAAATAGGCGGATTTGAAATTGTTTATCCAAATGGATTTGCAACGGCAGATGAAGCAGTAAAATCAGCAATCGAATCCAAAGCTCAAGCAGTTGTTATTTGCTCAACTGATGATACTTATCCTGAACTTGTTCCACAGCTTGTAAAAGGAATAAAAGAGAAATCAAAAAGCACAGCAGTTATACTTGCAGGTTATCCAAAAGATCAAATTGAGGAACATAGAAAGTCAGGAGTTGATGATTTTATTTATCTCGGTGCGGATGCTCATAAAATCATAAGTAGTTTACTAAAGAAAATAATTCAATAGAACGTGGATGACTCTGATTAAACGGATTCTCACAGATTAAATCAGTGTTGATCAGTTCAATCCGTGCTATCGGTGTACTATTGTCCTAAAAATTATCGAGAAAAGTATGAAACCAAATTTTAAAGAAATAGAACTTGACCTAAACCCAAAGCAAATCAGCAAAAAAGATTGGGAAGAAAAATTTAAACAGGAAACTGGAAAATCTGTTAAAGATTTTATTTGGGAAACAATGGAACAAATTCCTGTTAAATCGCTTTACACAAAAGATGATATTCAAAATCTCGATCACGTTAATTACCTTTCCGGGGTTCCACCATTTTTACGCGGACCATATTCAACAATGTATGTTCAGCGTCCCTGGACAGTAAGACAGTATGCCGGATTTTCTACCGCTGAAGAAAGCAATGCATTCTATCGCAGAAATCTTGCAGCCGGACAAATGGGATTATCAGTTGCGTTCGATCTTGCAACTCACCGCGGCTACGATTCAGACCATCCAAGAGTTGTTGGAGATGTTGGAAAAGCCGGAGTAGCGATTGATTCCATTGCAGATATGAAAATACTTTTCGATCAGATTCCACTTGATAAAATGTCTGTGTCGATGACAATGAACGGAGCAGTTCTTCCCATACTTGCATTTTACATAGTAGCAGCAGAAGAGCAAGGTTTTAAGCAGGAACAACTAACCGGAACGATTCAGAATGATATATTAAAAGAATATATGGTCCGTAATACTTACATTTATCCACCTGAAGTTTCAATGCAGATCATTGCTGATATTTTTAAGTTCACAGCTAAGAACATGCCTAAGTTTAACAGCATATCAATTTCAGGATATCATATGCAGGAAGCCGGCGCTACTGCTGATCTTGAGATGGCATACACGCTTGCTGATGGTTTGGATTATGTTCGAACCGGAATAAAAACTGGAATGGACATTGATGAATTTGCACCGCGTCTTTCATTCTTTTGGGCGCAGGGAATGAATTTCTTTATGGAAGTTGCAAAGATGCGCGCCGCAAGATTGATATGGGCAAAAATGATCAAGCAGTTCAATCCTAAAAATCCAAAATCAATGTCTTTGAGAACCCACTCTCAAACCTCGGGTTGGAGTTTATCTGAACAGGATCCATTTAACAATGTTGTACGAACTTGTATTGAAGCTATGGCTGCAGCACTTGGACACACACAATCATTACATACAAATTCGCTTGATGAAGCAATTGCGCTTCCAACAGATTTTTCTGCACGCATTGCACGCAACACTCAGCTTTATTTGCAGGATGAAACCTACATTACAAAAGTTATTGATCCCTGGGGCGGTTCTTATTATGTTGAAGCTTTAACTGATGCACTTCTTAAAAAAGGTTGGGAGCATATTCTTGAAGTTGAGTCTTACGGTGGAATGACAAAAGCTATTGAAGCAGGAATTCCTAAAATGCGAATTGAAGAAGCATCTGCAAGAAGACAAGCAAGAATTGATTCCGGAAGAGAAACGATTGTTGGTGTTAACAAATACAGATTAGAGAAAGAAGATCCAATTGAAATTTTAGAGGTTGATAATACTGCAGTCAGATTATCTCAAATAAAAAGATTGCAGTCCGTTAAGCAAAACAGAAATGATGAAGATGTTAAGCAAGCACTTGAAGCAATTACAAAATGTGCAGAGACAGGTGAAGGTAATTTACTTGAGCTTTCAATCGTTGCAGCAAGAGCACGTGCAACACTTGGAGAAATTTCATCAGCAATTGAAAAAGTAAGCGGAAGGTATAAAGCCGTGACAAGAACAATATCAGGAGTTTACAGCAGCGAATACGCAAAGGATGACGAACTGTTTGAGCAAGTTCGCAAGATGACAGATGATTTTGCAAAACATGAAGGTCGTCGCCCAAGAATATTAATTGCAAAAATGGGACAGGATGGACACGACCGTGGTGCTAAAGTTGTTGCAACTGCTTATGCTGATATGGGATTTGATGTTGATGTTGGTCCGTTATTTCAAACTCCGGAAGAAACTGCACAGCAAGCAGTTGAAAACGATGTTCACGTTGTTGGAATGAGTTCACTTGCAGCGGGACATAAAACATTATTGCCACAGCTTATTGAAGAATTAAAAAAACTTGGAAGAGAAGATATAATTGTTATTTGCGGCGGAGTTATTCCTGCACAGGATTATGATTTTCTTTACGAGCACGGTGCTTCTGCAATCTTTGGTCCCGGTACAAAAATTCCTGTTGCAGGAATTAAGATTATGGAGTTGGTAAAAGAAAGGTTTTGAATAGACCATTGAGATTTGGAATTATAATAAATCAATTTCAAGGAACAAAATGGACGAAATTAGTAAAACTGGTTTGGACGATATTTTAAAATATATTGAAGAGCATTATAAACATGGGAAGTTTAATGAAGCAATTGAGTTTATTGAAAACGCAATTATAATTCATAAAAATGATTACCGATTGTATTCAACTTTATGTAGATGTTACAATAATCTGGGGCCAAAGTTTGTGCCGCATTATGATCAAATCCAAATTGATGAACTTAAATCCTTTACCAATTCCGCAATTAAAGCAATTACAAATGGAGAACAAGGTTTATCATTATTATTAAAAGATAAAAATAAAATAGATAATGATTTAGTTTTAACGTGTGTCATGTTATCTGATTTAGGAGAAGCTATTTTAACCTACAATCTTTTAATATACAGGTTAAGGAAAGTATGCAAAGACGCAAATTATTTTATAAATTTAAATGAATCATTATTCAATGAGCTTGCTGAGTTTTATAATCAAGGATCTGACCGTTTTGATGAAAGATTTGAAGATTATCGAGAAGCATTTAATAATTATAAAGGCATTAAAGAAATTATTTGAACGAACTATTTTTGAAACAGGGCATTTTATCCCGGTTAAATAATTTTGTGTACATTTTTACATAAACCTCCCAGGTCTTTAAAACCCCGGAGGTTTGAATTGGTCCCGGGACAAAAATTCCTGATGCAGGGATTAAAATAATAGAGTTGGTTAAGGAAAGGTTTTAAAGTAATAGAAGCCTTCTTTTGATAGAATGATTTGAAAAAAAATACTCATTTCAAACAAGGAAGGACATTGTATGATGTTTGAAGAAACTTTAATTATTTCACTAGTTACAGCCTTAGCCTCAGGAATTATAGGATTTTTTCTGGGAAGAATAAAAGAATTTAGAGAAAGCAAACAAAAAATATATTCTTTGATCCTTCCAGATATTATGGCAAAATGCTTTAATCCTGAAGAATGTAAAGAAGAAAAATATAATGCGGCCCTTATACTCTCCTGGATTTATTCAAATAAAAAAGTTGCCAAGCAAATTAATAAAATTGAATCTATAATAGTAAAGCCAGAACGAGGAGATCTTATTAAAGAAGCCCAAGATTTGATAAACAAGATAAGAAAAGATATTCAGCCTTTTCCTTGGCAAAGATTGAAGGTTAGCGAATTTGAGCACATATATACAAGATTTAGTCATAATAATCCTAATAAATATTAATTTCACAGGATAGTAATTTGGACGAAAAAGAAAAACTTATTTATGAGAATCAAGAGAATGCTAATCTGCAATCAGAAAAATTAACTAATACAAAAGTTGTTTTTGAAAATGAAAATAAAAACAATCTTGTATTATTAAAAAGAAACGCCGTTAAACAATGGATCATCCTTCACTCATTGAATTTCTTTGTAGTATTTTGGTGTTGGTTTTTTGAACCTGGATTTAGTGAGGAAGTCAGAAAAGGGCAATTGAAATATGGGCACTTTGAACAAGATTTTCTTGATTTATTGGCGGCACAGTTTGGTGGTTTTCTTGTAATGATGATTGTTCCATGGTCTGTTGCCGGTATTCATCGTCTAATCAAAAAGAGACCTTCAACACCAACACTTTTTATTTTTTATTATTTCATCTTTTTTTGTTGGTCTTTTTATTTAATTACTAAAGTAATATTGATAAATAATTACTTTCACCTGAATCCTTTCGATATGTTTAATGATCCAATTCATCAGGATCTATTATATGGGACCTCTTTTATCTTAGCTATAGTTTATGGTATTATTTTATTAGCATATTGGAATAGTAAAAGAATTAAAAATAAAAAATAGATTTCTAACTACTTTTAGTGTGCCTTGATTTTCGTCGGGCTGGGTGAACTCAGCCAAGTGAGTTAATGTTACTACGTGAAGGTTGATAACTGTTCATATGTAACAATGTCAGAAGGAGCTCACTCTTTCTTTTCCTTTTGGAAAATCGGGCACACAATATTGTTATGATAAAAATAAAAGAACCCACAGTATTACTTGAAAAATTAAATAACTTGATTAGGAGTTATGACTATTTTATTAACAAATTAATTGCTGATGGGTCTGAAGGATATTACAAAAGATTTTATGTACCAAAACGTAGCGGCGGAGTTAGGATTATTGAATCTCCAGCACACGATACACTTAGAATTCTACTAAAAAAATTAAATTATTTATTTTCAACCGAATTGATTTTTCCCGATAGTGTAACAGGATTTGTAAAGACAAAGAGTATCATTACTAATGCAAGAATCCATTTAGGTGCTGAATTAATTATTAACATTGATCTAAAAGACTTTTTTCATTCGATTAAAAAAACTAACATTTCTGATGCATTAAATTCACACCCTTTTAACTTTTCTTATGAGTTCGCCAATAAATTATCATCAATTGCCACCAAAGAAAATTATTTACCACAAGGTAGTCCACTTTCACCTATCCTGTCAAATATTGTTGCTAATAAACTAGATAAAAGTTTGTCTGAATTTTGTTTAAGAAAGGGAATAAGATATTCTAGGTATGCTGATGATATGACTTTTTCAATTACCAATGGGAGAATTGAAGAGGAAGATATCATGATTATTAGAAAAGCAATTGAATTAAGTGGCTTCCAGTTCAATGAAAAAAAGTACAAAATAAAAAGAAAAAATAGATGTCTTACCGTAACAGGCATTATAGTCAATAAAAAACTCAATGTTAAAAGAACTTATATAAAAAATATAAAGGCTGCTTTACATAATTGGAAAACCACTGATTCTAACTCTGCAAGAATGAATCTTAATAGTTTACGTGGTAAAATTGAATATCTCGGAATGGTGCGTGGGAAAGATGATCATATATATAGAAGTTTATTAGATAAGTTTAATTTCTTGGTCAATAAACCCGAGGCAATTGAAACAGTTAAGCAAAAACACCTTCCTAATTCTGCTGATGAATTCGATGACCTTATCAACAGATACATTCCTTCATAAGTTTGTATGAATCGATTCTTAGGCAGATTTGTAATCTCTGCCTAAAAAATGATTCAACCCATTCCTACAACTATTTCCTTAATCTGATTCGATTTTTAGGCAGATTTGTTATATTTACCTTGTATTCGATCCAGAACAAAACGAAAAATATTTTTTTAATTCTTGGTACTAAACTTCTGCCAATCCAACAAATTGGCAGTAAAAAATAATTGACACTAGATGAATCGATTCTTAGGCAGATTTATTATATTTGCCTAAGAAATGATTTAAACTCGCCTTCAAACAATTTCCTTAAACTGGTTCGATTTCAAGGTAGATTTGTTATATTTACCTTGTAAAAGAACCAATACTTATATGATGAATGAAATAATCAAAATATTTGAAAAAAATAAAGGTTATGCTCGTATGGTGGAGCTGAAGAAAGCTAATATTCATACGAGACGAATTGCTAATGCTGTGGAGCTTGGCATAATTGAAAAAATAAAACCAGGTCTATACAAACTAGTAAATTATGAGCATGATGAACATGAAAGTTTTGTTGAAGTTTGTCATGCTAATAAACGGGCTGTTATTTGCATGCTTTCGGCAGCTAAGTTATTATGAGCTAACAACATTTAATCCATCGGAAATTTATGTTGCAGTTCCAAATAACACGGATAAATTTGAACTTAGTTATCCACCAATAAAAGTTTATTACTTTGCAGATAGTTACTACTCACCAGGGATTGAAATCCTAAAAACAAAAAGCGGAATTGTAAGAATCTATAACAAAGAAAAAACAATTGGTGATCTTTTCAGGTATATCAATAAAATTGGTGAAGATATTGTTGTTGAATCACTTAAAACATATCTGCAGAATCGAAAAGAAAGAAATATTCCTAAACTAATTGAATATGCTGAAATTTGTGGAGTAAAAAAGAAAATATGAACCGATGGTTAAAGGCAATACTTTCGTGAAAGAGAAAAAGGAAATAAAAAATATTTCTGTTTCAGTAAAAGTAAAATGCTAAGAAATATTTCGATTGAAACAGGTAAAGAATTTCAAAGTATTATTCGTCAATATGTTCAGGAAAGTTTTCTTTATCGTCTTTCTAGAATCAATTTATTCAAACAATCTTGATTCTAAAAGGAGCTTTACTTTTTATGGCTCACGATATAAGCAGAAATCGTCCAACCCGAGGATATTGATTTTCTAGGGTTCTCAAATTCCAAATAAAATTGAAGAATGTATGAAGTAAAAAAGAAACATAATTAAAATTGAAGATGGATTGAGTTTATTCGCAGCAAATATTAGAAGCAAAAGAATTAACTGAAGATTCAGATTATTGAAGGCGTAAGAGTTCACATTCCATATAAAATGGATACAATAAAAGGTTACTTCTCAATTG
The DNA here is from genome assembly GCA_963704275.1 of uncultured Ignavibacteriaceae bacterium. Lineage (GTDB taxonomy): Bacteria > Bacteroidota > Ignavibacteria > Ignavibacteriales > Ignavibacteriaceae > IGN3. The sequence continues at coordinate 60,988 of CAVPHP010000012.1, forward strand.
ATATAGGATTTGGAGATACAATAACTAACGGACCATAGAAATCGAATTTCCTATTTTGCTGAATTCCCGGCACCCAAAATAAATGTGTATTCAATTGAATCAGCAGTCGCAGAAAAATTTGAAGCTATAGTTAAACTTAATTTGAAACCAGCAGGATGAAAGATTTTTATGATCTTATTTTTTTTGCTAAGAAGTATAATTCTTTCAAAGAAATATGCTTATTGATGCTATTTTAAAACCTTGAAAACCGATGAGACAAGTTTGAAGATGAGGAATAAAATCTTTGAAGAAAATTTTAAAAATAATATGCAGAAGTTCAAACCAATGGCAATCATTTCTTAATCGCAATAAATTAGAATGATAACATCATTTTTCTGAAATTGTTACCCAAATCCAATCTTTCATCGAACCAATATTTGATTCAAGAACAAAGAATAATTGGAATCCTGATAAATGGAGATGGGAATAATTTTTATTTATAAATAGTTTAGACTAATAATGTATCTTTGCTTCATCATTCTTAATTTTATACCGCAATTATTTTAGCCCACGTAGCTCAGGGGATAGAGCGACGGTTTCCTAAACCGCAGGTCGCAGGTTCGATTCCTGCCGTGGGTACTAAGTTATTTTTTATCGTTCTTCTTTTTACTTTATAAAATAAGAATAGATCAAATTTCCTTAAATTTTGGTCATAGGTTCTGCCATTGGCATCCCTTCGGGAGATTCCTGCCGTGGGTACTAATTTTTTAAAATATCGGCGACGGATATTAAATAGTAAGTTGGTTTAATTTCTGAATTTCCGTTTTCAAAAAGTTTAATTCCGGTTGAAACTAATGCGGTATCAATCCCTAATTTATATCCCATTAAGATATCAGTCTCAAGTCTATCTCCAAGCAGTATAGCTTTAGAAAGATTTCCATTTAACTTTAATTTTATTTCATTCATCATAAAATCTGATGGTTTGCCAAAATGTAATTCTAATTTTTTATGTGTTCTTTTTTCCAAAGCAGAAATCGTTGAGCCTGCATCAAGAACTTCGCCGCCATCAACCGGACAAGTATCATCAATATTTGCAGCAAAAAATCTTGCACCGTTTTCTAAAGCTTTTGCAGCCACTTCAAGCTTTTCATAATTTAAAGTTCTATCAAGAGTAACAATAATTATTTCAATTTCTTTTGGATTTGCAGAATATTTTAATCCTGCCGCAGTTAATTCATCTATAAAAACTTGTTCACCAATTGCATAAAACTTTTTTTGGGGATGATTTTTTAATAAATAATTTTTTAATACGATTGTTGAATTTATAATTTCGTCTTCTTCAATATCCAATCCAAATTTTCTTAGGAAAAGATAATAGTCATTAACTGTTCCAGTTGTTTTGTTTGAAATAAAAAGAACTCTTTTACCAAGACTTTTAATTGCATTAATTGTCACATCAGCATTTGGGATTATGTTATCACCGCGATAAACAGTGCCGTCTAAATCAAATATAAATGTGTTGTATTTATTTAGCATAACTTATTTTACTTTAAGCACACCAAATGATTTAGCTTCAATTAGTATTGGTTGATCTGGTTTATAAATATTTCTGTGATACCTATCAAACCCAGCATTTAGACTATATAATTCACTCAATGGAAAATCAAATTTCATTAACAAATCTTTATCACCAGAATTAAAAATGCAAATTGATTTTTTATCATCAAGCACACTTTCGAATGCAAATGCTCCTTTTTTGTTATCAGAATAAATAAATTTTAGTGCGCCAAGTTTTAATTCTTCGTTTTGATTTTTTATATCAATGATATCTTCGTAAAATTTTAATAGGTTTTTGTTCTGTTCAACGGTGTATGATCCAAATCCGGTTTTAAATCCAGACGTGCTGTCAATTATTTCGTTATCATACTTCAAGCCATCCCAAAGCATCGGTTTACGGTCGTGCGGATCATCAGCACCCCACATACCAACTTCATCACCGTAATATATCATTGGCGCACCACGATACAATATTTGAAACGCCGCAATCAATTTTTGTTTTTCATAAATTTCTTTGGTTGGTTTGCCAGGGTTGTAATTTGGATTATCTTCATTTGCATCGTGCTCATATTTACGATCAGGATTTTGGATTAGAGAAGAAAGTCTTTCCGTATCGTGACTGGATAAAAGATTTTGAAGTACAAATAAATTTTCCACATCATAAGTTTCATCAATCTCTTTTAGTTTTTTTATAAACTCATCGACAGAGATTTTATTTTTATCAGCAACAAAAAAATCGTTTACTGCATAAGCAAAATTATAATTCATTAAAGCATCAAAAGGACCATCAGCAGAAACAAAGTCCGGTGAAAATTCCCACAACTCTCCAACAATTATTGATTGATTGTTTATTCCCTTTACAACATTGCGCCATTGTTTCCAGAATCCAATTGGAACTTCACGAGCCACATCTAAACGCCAGCCGTCAATTCCATCAGATGGGTCACCATCACCATTTGGATCCATCCATTTTTTAGTTGAATTGAAAATATATTGTTTCGGTCCTTCAGCTAAATCATCTTTTGTACGATTAAGTTCCGGAAGTGATTTGTGCCCCCACCATCCTTTATAATCAAATTCATTTTGATAAGTTGTCGGATCATCGAATGAATTGACCATAAACCAATCTTTGTATTTAGATTTTTCCTGATTATTTATTAAATCCTGAAACGCCCAAAACTGCACGCCTGTATGATTAAAAACTCCATCAATAATAATTTTCATTCCACGCTTATGAACTTCATCAATCAACTTTAAAAATAACTTATCCGCTTTAGTCCATTTCCATGTATCGGCATTATCCGGAATTTCCGAGTTCATTAATTTTCTATCACCAATTGGATCAGGTCCAAAATTTACATCAATGTGATGATAACTTGAACCGTCATATTTGTGCATCGAAACTGCTTCAAACATTGGATTGAGATAAATTGCACCGACACCCAAATCTTTAATGTAATCAAGCTTGTTGATTATACCTTGTATGTCTCCGCCGTATCGTCTATCCGTAATGTGATCTCTAACTTTTCCGCCGAGCTTTTGCTCCCATACACTTTGTGTAAACCAATTTGATGTCCAACTTGTTACTTCCCAATCCTGCGGAATGAATTTATTATTGATAAAAACTTTGTCTGCTTCAGGATCATTTTGTGTATCTCCATTTGCAAACCTTTCCGGAAATATTTGATACCACACAACACCTTTTGCCCACAATGGAAGTTTATTTTGTGCAAAAGAAATATTTAAATAAAGTACTAAGATGAATAATAATTTTAATTTCATAATCCTAATTCCGATTTCATCAGCTCTAAAGTTTGAATAATTGTATGTGGTCTGTATCCAAGCTCGCTTTGGGCTTTAATCGTTATCAAGCCTGATTTTAGAGGTCTGCGTGCAGGTTGATTTAATTCTTCAGTTTTTATTTTTTTGATTAAACTTTTATCAAGATTAAAATAATCTGCAATCATAATTGTAAAATCAAAGCGGGATAAAAATTCATTTCCGCCAATGTTATAAATTCCTTCTTTACGCAGCTCAACTATTTTATTTATTCCTTGCACAAGGTCATCAATAAAAGTTGGATTGTTTATTTGATCATCAACAATTCGTATTTCTTTTTTGGCGCGCAAAGAATCAACAACCCATTTAACAAAATCAGGGCGAGAATATTTTGCCGTTCCGTACAAAACATTTGTTCTTAAAATCGTGTGTTTTGACCCACTTATCTTTAATACATTTTCACTTGCTAATTTTGTTCGTGCATAATAGCCAAGCGGATTTGGAATATCATTTTCTAAATATGGTCCGCTCTTTCCATCAAAAATATAATCTGTGGAAATGTGAATGAGGTGTGAATCTAAAATTCTCGCGGATTCGGAAAGATACTCTACACCTTTTACATTAATTTTCCATGCAAGTTCACGTTCGGTTTCACTTAGATCTACATTAGTAAAAGCGGCGGCGTTAATAATAAAATCAGGACAAAAATCTTTTACAATATTTTTAATTTCATTTCGATTTGAAATATCACACTGAGTGTATTCAAGTTTTTCAAATACAGATTTTTCCTCAACAGAAGATGCAAGTAATGCAACATCGTTTAGCGGCGAATAAAACTCAATTACACGCTGCCCAAGCATTCCATTTGCACCAACAACAAGTATTCTTCTTTTTATAAGATCAATTGAAAACATAATTAACCAAAAATTTTATTTGCAACAAATTGCTCTGCATTTGCAACCGCATTTGTTAATGAATTAATAGCATTTTTATTTCTAATATAACTATAAAAAAAAGATGCCCCAAAAATATCACCGCAGCCTATTATGTTTGGATTACTAATTTTATTTGCAGCAATAAAATAACTTGCAATTTCATTTTGTCGATGATAAAATATTTTTGCTCCAAACTCCCCTTTTGTAACGCAAAGAACTTTAACGCCGGTGTTTAATATTTCCTCTGCAATTTCTATTTCGGTTTTCATTTTAGATAAAGTAAACAACTCATTTTGATTGACTTGAATTATATCCAAACAAGCAGCCCATGTTTTAAAATCAGGAATTAATCTAAATTCTCTATTGTAATCCTCATGAAGACCGCGCGATAGAGTGTGAACATCCATAAATATCAAGCCGGAAAAATTATTTCTTATATGATTTAACTGTGTAATTGTTATATCAAAACCTGTTATCATATTAATAAGTATTCCATCCAATTGATTTAAATTTGAAATATCGATAGAAAGATTGTTCGTAATATTTTCATAAGTCTCATGCCTCTCTCCATCTTTCTGAAGATTAAGATGAACTCTGGGAATCTTATCAACCTTATGAAGAAGTTGACTATTTACCTTTTCAAACTCCGGTTTAAAGTAATTATAAGATTCATCATCAAACTGCGAGCAAAGAAAAATTTCATCATCATTTTTTTTCAATCGATTAAGCGCTGTGATGGTATAATAAATTCCACCTGCACTAATCTTTTCTATTTTATCTGATTTAATAAAATCTAAAACGGAATGTCCGATAACGAGTAATTTCATATCCACTAACTTTTGTTATGCAAAATTACCACTGAATTTATTACTATCTACCTGTGCGCGGCAGAAAAAACATTCAAGGTTTTAAGATTCTTACTTCTAAAATAGTGATTTAAACAAAACATTTTATTTGAAACTTTGGCGGTTTCAAATTTTGCGTAAAGTAATTATCTGAATCAAAACAATTAAATATGTGTTAAACAAAATTCATTATTCCCTTAAAATGCTATATATTTGAATATAAATCTGATAAAAAAATTATTATGAAAATCGGAATAACCTGTTATCCCACATACGGCGGCAGCGGTGCAATTGCAACTGAATTAGGCAAAGAATTGGCTTTACGCGGTCACGAAGTTCACTTCATTAGTTATGCACTTCCTTTCAGACTTACAAAATATATCGAGAATATATTTTTTCATGAAGTTGAAACAAGCACTTATCCTTTGTTTGAATTTCCGCTTTACAGTTTAGCACTTGCAAGTAAGATGATTGAAGTTGCTGAGTTTGAAAAATTAGATTTACTTCATGTCCATTATGCAATTCCTCACGCAACATCCGCGTATCTTGCAAAACAAATTGTTAAAAATAAAAAGCTTAAGATCACAACCACGCTTCACGGAACCGATATTACATTAGTTGGATTGGAGCCATCATTTTTGCCTCTCGTAAAATTCAGTATTGAACAGAGCGATGGGATAACGGCTGTCTCAAGGTTTTTAAAGGAAAAAACACTAACTAATTATTCGATTGAAAAAGAGATAAGTGTTATCCCAAATTTTGTGGATACAGACGTGTTTAAAAAAGTTTCGATAAATGATTGTGCCTTTAGAAAACACATTGCGCCGAAAGGTGAAAAAATATTAGTTCATACATCTAACTTTCGCGCCATAAAACGGGTTTCAGATGCTATTCGTGTTTTTGATATCGTACAAAAAGAAGTTCCATCAAAACTTTTACTTGTTGGTGATGGACCTGACAGATCTGAGTGCGAAAGATTGACAAGAGAATTAAATCTTACAGACAGTGTAAAGTTTCTTGGCAAGCAGGATGGCTTGGTTGAAATTTTAAGTTCTTCGGATATATTTTTGATACCGTCACAATCAGAAAGTTTTGGATTAGCCGCACTTGAGGCAATGTCTTGCGGTCTGCCTGTTATTAGTTCAAGCGTCGGCGGATTGCCTGAGTTAGTGAAACATAATGAGTGCGGATTTATTGCAGAGATTGGCGATGTTGAGAGAATGGCAAAATATACTTTGGATCTTTTAACAAATGATAAGAAGTATGAAGTTTTTTCTGACAACGCAAGAACCCGAACTTTAAACAATTTTGATAAATCAATTATAGTTCCTATGTATGAACAACATTATAAAAATATTTTAGAACAGTAAAATGATTATTTATTGCGCAGGACCAATAAGAGGAAACACAACGTATCAGGAAAATTATTCTGAGATTGTCAGGATAGTTGAATCAACGGGGCATACCGCTTTATCCGAAGTAAGTACAAAATTCAGTTCATCAATTCCGCTAAACGCAAAACAAATTTACACTCGCGATATAAAATGGATTGACGGAAGTAAAATAGTGATTGCTGAGGTTTCAGGTCCAAGTCTTGGTGTCGGATTTGAAATTTCTTACGCACTGTTTGCAAAAAAAATTCCTGTACTTGCAGTTTATCACGATAAAGCGCCGCAAATATCTTCAATGATTGCAGGCTGTCAAAATCCAATTCTTCAAGTAAGCAAATATTCAAGTATTGATGATTTAACAAAGATTGTTAAAAATTTTATAGTTACTAACGGCGGCAATTGAACGAAAAATTATTTATTGAAAATTGTTTAAGTAAAATTCTTTCCGCTGGAATCAAACAATTTCCCATCTATTTTATTGACGAAGCCCAACTTGATACCATTTCTATTCCAAAAAAAACTTTAGTAATAGGTCAGGAATTTTTTGGCGCTTATGAAATAATAACTACTGATGGCGAGTCTGTTTATCAGGCATCAAATTATGATGAAGCAAAGTTTATAGTTTACAGTTCAAAAGAACGAAACGGCAAAACATATATTCCAAAAGACAAATCTAAAATTAAATCACTTGTAGATGCCTATAATAATTATTTAGATGGTATCCTTAATCAAATAAAAAAAGATTATAAAAAGAATTTTCCTGATGGAAAAAACATTCACGCTGTATCAAATGAAATTTTTCAAAAATTAAATCTTCTCAGGTATTAATATTGGCAATAGAAGTATCACAAAAAATATACGATTACTTTTCAAATCTTTACGGTAAGGAATCAGCAGATAAATATTTACAATTTATTGAACAAGATTCCGCACAATACATTAGAGTTAATACTTCCAAAATCTCTCGTGATAATTTATCTAAATTTCTTTTTGAGAAATATCGGATAAAATGTTTACCGATTAATCATTTTGAAAAAGTTTTAAAGATTGTTGAGGGTAATGAACGGCTAGGAAAAACTTTTGAACACGTAATGGGATTTTATTACATTCAATCACTCTCATCTATGATGCCGCCGCTGGTTTTAGATCCAACATGCGAGGATGTTGTGCTTGATCTTTGCGGGGCACCAGGTTCTAAATCAACACAGATTGCAGAGATGATGGACAATCGCGGTGCGTTGTTAATTAACGAAGTTGATAATGAAAGAATTAAATCTTTGGTATTTAATCTTGAACGAATGAATGTAATAAATGCATCAGTCATTCATTCAAAAGGTGAATTGCTTAGTAAAGTTTACGATAATCATTTTACAAAAATACTTGTTGATGCACCGTGCAGCGGTCTGGGAATTATACAAAAAAAAGGCGAAGTAAGTAACTGGTGGTCGCTTGATCACGTTGATAGATTACAGCACTTACAAATGCGTTTGCTTATCGCAGCAATTAAAATGGCAAAAGTTGGAGCAGAAATTGTTTATTCAACTTGTACTCTTTCGATTGAAGAAAACGAATTGGTGATAGATAAAATTTTAGAAAAGTATCCTGTGGAATTAATAGAAATTAATTTACCAATTCCCTCCCGAGAGGCTTTTACAGAATACGATGGAAGACAATTAAACCCAGAGTTAAAAAAAGCTGTTCGCATTCTTCCCTGGGAAATTGATTCGGATGGTTTCTTTTTAGTAAAGATGCGAAAGATTGATGTTACAGAATCACCTGAAAAAGAATATGTAAGAGAAACAGAAAATAGAATTGTAAAAAGCAATCACAAAGAAATTCAACAATACATAAATTATATTTCCGAACATTTTGGTGTTGAAAGAAAAATTTTAGATGAGTACAAATATATTTTTAGAGGTAAAGATATTTTCTTTGTGATGAAGGATTTCGATGAAGAAAATATTGGATTGTTCAACCGTATAGGATTGAAACTTGGTACGCTTGATAAAAAAGATAGAATAACATTTAACTCACAAGCTGCACAGGTATTAGAAAAGCACATCACAAAATTTATTTACGATATTAAAGATGAGGATGAGCTGAAAAACTATTTAACTGGATGGAAGATAAAAGATATTGATATTCCAATTGGGCAGTATGTAGTAAAATATAATAATTGGGTTTTAGGAACTGCGGTAATGACTACAGACGGACTAAAAAGCAGATTCCCCCGCACAAAACGCACACAAAAATTTGAGTTTTAAACTTTTACTTGAGCAGAAGCATTTTTTTTGTTGAAATAAAACTTCCAGCTTTTAATTGATAAAAATATATCCCACTGGCAGTGGCAGAACTGGAGTTTCGTCCTACGGTGAAATCAACTTCATAATTTCCAGCAGACTTTTCTTCATCAACTAAAGTTGCTACTTCATTTCCAAGCACATCAAAAACTTTTAAGATCACATTAAGATTTCTTCCTTCGGTCGAAATGACGTTTGGGATATTGTATTTAATTTTTGTACTTGGGTTAAATGGGTTCGGATAATTCTGGAACAATTGAAAATCTAAAACGTTCGCATTTTCTGTTTCTATACTAGTCGAAGTAAAAGGTGAAAGTTTTAAAATTCCATTATTTGGGATAACTTTTGAAAGCACAACTCTTCCGGAATCAGTTACTATAGTTGTTAAAGTATCCACATTTCCATTTTGTTCTGATCGAACAAAATTCCAGTTATCCGGAATTTTTATGTGTGCACTTAACGGATAATTAAAAATAGTATTATCTAAATTATTTGTAATATTAATTTCAATTAAGCTGCTTGATGAAGAAATGATTTGATAAGTCGAATTATCTTTTTCTTTAATATATCGCGTTATATTTCCAACAGTTTCAACCCACACTTCTTTATCTGATGATCTTGCCCAAAGAAAATCGCATAACGAAGTTAGCCATTCGTTACTTATTGGCTCATATATTCCAGCATTGATTAAATCCTGCATTTGATTAAACGGAACAACATCGTGAATAATTATCATTCCCCATTTATGATTATTAATTGCATTCTGGGTCCAATCTAAAAAAGTATAAAGCTCATCAAGATCATCGCTAACAGAATCCCTTGGCAAATTAAATTCTACTACTTTTGCTTTTAAACTAAACCATTCAAGTTCTGTTAATGAAGAGTCATTTGCAGTTTGTCCAAGTGTTCTGCCGTTTTCGTAAAATAAACTTGCCGCAGAATCCACAAGAGAATTACGAAGTGTATAAGGATAATTTAATGAAATACATTTTGCAGAAGGAATTCTTTGTTCTATAAATATTTTAGATTGATACAATTCATACAACAATGTGCTGTCATCATTAATATCGCCCCAGGGAAGCGTAGTTAAATCTAAATGCCGCATTGTGTGCGAACCAATTTCGTGACCTTCGGAAGCAAGCCATTGAAATCCTTGCCAGGTGCCGTATCTCCAAATTCCGGGTAATGATTCTGACAAATAAGGTGGCAACACGTAAAATGTTCCTTTAAATCCATATTGATTTAAGATCGGGCCCACATATTCGGAATGAGTTAATAATCCATCATCAAAAGTTAAACTAAATGCACTTTGTCTGCCATCAGCATAGTTAGTAAAACGCAGCGAACCATAGTTTTGTGCGAATGAAAATTGAACTAAAACAAAAACGACTATAAATATTTTTTTAATCATACTAACATTTTATTTCTTAAGTAAAGATATTCTTTTTTGTGTTTATAATTCATTCAAAAATAATGCCTTCAATCACAAATTAACACTTGAAATTTGTCTCTAAAAAGCTGAAAAAATTATGTCGTGAATTATTTTGATAATTACTAACTTGCGCAGTCTTTTTTTGATAATTAAAAATATAAAAATGTTAAAACCAAAATTATTCACAACTCTTAAAGATTATAATTCCAAACAGTTCTTTGCAGATTTATCGGCAGGTACAATAGTTGGTATTGTAGCACTTCCGCTTGCAATTGCATTTGGTATCGCTTCCGGTGTAACTCCGGAAAAAGGATTAATCACAGCTATCATAGCTGGATTTATAGTTTCATTGCTTGGCGGCAGCCGCGTACAAATCGGTGGACCTACCGGAGCATTTATTGTAATTGTTTATGGAATCGTTCAGCAGTATGGAATGAACGGACTTATAATTGCAACGTTGATGGCGGGGGTTATTCTTGTGATTATGGGTATTGCACGATTTGGTTCTATTATTAAATTTATTCCTCATCCTGTTGTAGTTGGATTTACAAGCGGCATTGCATTATTAATATTCTCAACTCAAATAAAAGATTTTTTTGGATTAGCGATTGATAAAGTTCCTTCAGAATTTTTTGATAAGTGGATTGAATATTCATTTAACCTTACCACCATTAACTATTACGCGTTTGGAACTGCTGCACTTGCGCTATTTATTATTTTAATCTTTCCAAAAATAACTCACAAAATACCTGGATCAATTGTTGCTCTCTTAGTTACAACAGCTATTGTTCAAATTTTTCACTTCCCTGTAGAAACAATCGGATCAAAATTTGGTGAACTTCCTTCAGCACTTCCATCACCTGTTTTTCCACAGATAGATTTTGCAATAATTAAAAATTTAATCGGTCCGGCAACTACAATTGCAATTCTTGCTGCGATAGAATCTCTTCTTTCAGCCGTAGTTGCAGATGGAATGATCGGCGGAAAACACCGTTCAAATATGGAATTGGTTGCACAGGGTGTAGCAAATATTATAACTCCATTGTTCGGTGGAATCCCGGCAACTGGTGCAATTGCGCGAACTGCAACAAATATTAAAAACGGCGGACGAACCCCTGTTGCAGGAATTGTGCATGCAATTGTTCTTTTATTAATAACACTTTTCTTTGGACAATATGCAAAGTTAATTCCAATGGCAACTCTTGCAGCGATACTTGTAGTCGTTGCATATAATATGAGTGAGTGGCGATCGTTTTTACAAATATTTAAAAGTCCTAATAGTGATATTGCAGTTTTGTTAACAACTTTTGGTTTAACTGTTGTTTTTGATTTAACCATTGCAATTCAAGTTGGAATGGTGTTAGCGGTTTTTCTTTTTATGCGTTCAATGGCAATGGTTACAAATGTTGGAATTATTACTCGTGAACTAAAAGATGATGATGAAGAATCAATAGATATAAATGCAATACAGTTTAAAAAAGTACCCGATGATGTAGAGGTTTTTGAAATTAACGGACCATTTTTCTTTGGCGCAGTTTCAAAATTTAGAGACGCAATGCGGATTATAGAAAGTCCTCCAAAGGTTTTGATTATAAGGGTGAGAAATGTTCCTGCTATGGATGGAACTGGAATTCACGCTCTCGAAGAAGTTTATCATGAATCAATAAAGAAAGGTACTCAATTAGTTTTATCAGGAGTTCACACACAGCCGCTAATGGTTTTAGAGCAATCCGGGTTTTTAAAAGTAGTTGGTGAACAAAATGTTCTTGGAAATATTGATGATTCATTAGATCGTGCAAGAGAGATTTTAGGTTTACCAAAGCTTGGAAGACCTGCTGATTTTGAACCTACTGTAAAGCGGGATAAAAAATAACTGATTTCAGTTTAGATAATTATTCAAATATTTACCTGTCCATGAATTTTGATTTTCCACTATCTCTTCAGGAGTTCCGGTTGCAACAACTTCGCCGCCTTTATCGCCTGCTTCCGGACCCAAATCAACAATATAATCTGCACATTTAATAACATCTAAATTGTGTTCGATAATCACAACAGAATTATTTCTTTCAAGCAGAAGTTGAAAACATTTTAGTAATTTTGAAATATCGTGAAAGTGCAATCCTGTTGTTGGTTCATCAAAAATAAAAAGTATATGCCGCCTATCTCGCTGCGAAGTTAGATATGATGCGAGTTTTATTCGCTGTGCTTCTCCGCCTGATAAAGTATTTGAAGGCTGACCAAGTTTTATATATCCCAAACCCACATCTGCAAGCACCTGTAAAAGTCTTACAATTCTATCGTTTCCTTCAAAGAAGTTTAAAGATTCATCAACCGTCATTTCAAGAACATCAACTAAATTTTTTCCGCGATAAGTGATTTCCCTAATTTCTTTTTTGTAACGAGTACCATTGCAATCATCACACTCAAGATAAAGATCAGCAAGAAACTGCATTTCAACTTTTATATAACCATCACCCTGGCAAGTTTCACATCTTCCACCGGGAACATTGAAAGAGAAAAATCCAGGCTTGTACCCGCGCGCTCTTGATTGATGAGTTGAAGCAAACAAATCACGAATAAGCTCAAATGCTTTAATATAACTTATGGGATTAGATCTTGGAGATTTACCAATTGGTGATTGATCCACAATCACAACATCATCAATATACTCGCCGCCTTTAATTTCATCATACTTTCCAATGAATGATGGAGCGTTACCGAGATACTTTGCAAGTCCTGCATAAAACACATCGTGTATAAGTGTGCTTTTACCTGAACCACTAACTCCTGTTACAACAACAAATTTATTTAAAGGAATTTCGAGTGTAAGATTTTTAAGATTGTTTTCTTTTGCACCAATAATTTTTATTGATTTACTTCTGCGTTCATTTCGTTTTTCTGGAATTGGAATCGAAAACTCGCCTGAAAGATATTTACCTGTTAATGAATTTTTGTTTTTTATTATTTCATCATAATTTCCAATCGCAACAATTTCACCGCCTTCAATGCCTGCCTTAGGACCCATATCAAAAATAAGATCGGCTTCACGCATCATATCTGCATCATGCTCAACAACTAAAACGGAGTTACCAATATCTCTAAGATTCTTTAAGATATTTATCAACTTTGCGTTATCACGCGGATGCAAACCAATACTTGGCTCATCTAAAACATACAATGTACCAACTAATGCAGAACCAAGCGAGGTTGCGAGATTAATTCTTTGTGTTTCGCCGCCGGAAAGTGTGTTGCTGTAACGATCTAAAGTTAGATAACCAATTCCAACATTATTCAGAAAGGTTAATCGTTTAATAATTTCTTTAAGAACTCGTTCTGCAACACTAGAATCATATTCTGATAATTTTAGTTCTTCAAAAAACTTTAGCGAGTGTTCGATCGGCAATTGTACAATTTCGTGAATCGATTTACTATCTATCTTAACCTGCAAAGCTTCTCTTCGTAAACGCGAACCTTTACATGCCGGACAGTTTGTATATCCGCGATAACGACTTAACATAACTCTTGCTTGAATCTTATAAGTCTTTCTTTCAAGTTCAGAAAAGAAATGATCCAAACCTTTGTACTTACCAAAACCTTTTTTAACCAACGATACCTGTTCTTCTGTTAGCTGTTTATACGGAACGTGAATTGGAAATTTAAAATCACGCGCACTTTGGATAAGATCACGAAGATATGTGCTGTATTTTACACCGTGAAAAGGAGCTATCGCACCATCAGCAATTGTAAGATTTGGATTTGGGATAACAAGATTCATATCCACACCAATTATTTTACTAAATCCCTGGCAAACCGGGCAAGCTCCAAATGGATTGTTGAATGAAAAAAATCTTGGTTCTGGCTCTTCATATCTTACGCCGCAGCATTCATAAAATTTATTAAATTCCTGCTGCTCGTTTGTATCAGCATTAATTAGAACTATTCTATTTTCGCCTTCTTTAAAAGTTACTTCAATTGAGTCAGAAAGTTTCTCACGAATTTTGCCCTTACTGACTTTAAATCTATCAACAACAATTTTTATATTATTTTTTTTCTTTGGTAGTTTTACTTGATTTTCATTCAAGTCATAAAATTTTTTACCAAAATAAATTCTGAAGAAGCCGCGTTTCTTTAGAAGTTCAATTTCATCTTTTACAGAATGTCCTTCATGATCGTGCAGTGGAAACGCCAAGTAGAACCTTGCACCATCTTCTTGTTGTTCAAGCCAATCCGCAACCGTTCCGGTTGTTGCTTTTGTAACAACCTTACCGCATTGAAAGCAAATAGTTTTTCCGATTCTTGCAAAAAGTAAACGCAGATAATCATAAACTTCAGTTGTGGTTCCAACTGTAGAGCGGGAATTGCGCGAGCCGGTTTTTTGTTCGATAGCAACAGCAGGAGAAATTCCCTGAATAAAATCAACATCGGGTTTATTCATTCGTTCAAGAAACTGTCTAGCATAAGAAGAAAGACTTTCCACGTATCTTCTCTGTCCTTCGGCATAAATGGTATCAAACACTAAAGATGATTTGCCGCTACCGCTTACTCCTGTAAACACAACAAGTTTATTACGCGGAATTTCAAAACTTAAATTTTTAAGATTATGCTCACGCGCACCTTTAACGGTTATTTTTTTTTCTTTTTTATCTTTAACCATGTTATTGAGTGAAATTTCAGGTAAGTAAATTTAACAACTGTTCATAGTGTGGACGCAAGCCTTGCGTCCACTTCAAAATTTAATCTGTTTATTTTTTCTCCAAAGTTTTCAATTCTAATATCTTATCATCAAGCAATTTAATTTTATCATTCAACTCAAGAATTTTTGAATCAATATTTTTTTCATATTCTTCTGTATCCCAATACCCGCGTTCTTCAAAATAACTTTTAAATAACCAATTGTGTTTTAAAGCTTCCATATTTTCCGAAAGTCTTGAGGCGGATGTTTTGGCTTCCTCGGTTACAACAACGATATTATCCAATATTTTATTTAATGATTTTCCCTCTTTGCCATTATCCGAAACTAAAGAACCAAGTAAACCTTTACCTTCAGAAACATCTCGTAAAACAGTATCAATACGACTTACAATCTGATTAATATTAGTAACAACATCTTTAACCCCCGTGCCAAGATTATCAAACAAAACCATCACATCTTTCATATCCTCAGAAATAGAGTTTAAATTTCTATCAGCGGTATTTGTAAGATTTGTGGCTGCAACATAAAGTTTGTCATCATTAATTATTCTGCCTAAAGTGCCCTCACCTTGATTAACTTTAGAAACAATCTCAGCCATGTTTTTTGTCATATCTTTTGTGTAAGCCATTATTCCCTGAGTTTCTTCAATTATATCCGCAAAACTTAGCGGTTCTTTAGAAAGTATTCTTCCGTTATCCATAATTTCTTCCGCATCTATTGAACCCATAGTTAACATAACAACTTTATTTCCAACTAAACCTTCAGTTTCGATACTGGCACGGGAATCTTTTTTAACATATTTTCTTATATCTTCTTTAATTCGCATGATTACTTCAACTCTTCCACTATTATCATCAAGGATTTTAATTTCTTTAACTGCACCAACATCAATACCTCCAAATCTAACTGAAGCACCATTTCGCAAACCTTCTGTATTTTTAAATTGCGCTTTAATAGTAAATGTTGAGGCAAATAATTGATCTTTATTTCCGAGAAGAAAAATTAAAACCACTAATAATACACTTCCCAAAAAAATGAAAATTCCAAGTTTAGCATTTGCAAGTGCGTTAGTCATTGATTCTCCTGTTTTGATCTTCAATAATTTCGTGACTGAAGAAATTTCTTAAAAATGGATCACGCGAAGTAGTAAGTTCCGGAATTGTGCCTTCGTACTGAACAATCCCTTCGTTTAGTACAATTGCTCTGTCTGCAATTATTTCTGCACAAAGTAAATCGTGCGTAACAACTATCGATGTCATCTTAAGTGATTTCTGTAATTCTAATATTAACAAACTTATTTCTTTGGATGTTATTGGATCAAGCCCTGTTGTCGGTTCATCATACAGCATCAGTTTTGGTTCTGTTATAATAGATCGTGCAAGCCCAATTCTTTTTTTCATTCCACCTGAAAGTTCTGAAGGCATTTTATCAATAGCTTCTTCCAATGAAACATTTTCCAAAACTGTTTTTACTTTTTCTTCACGCTCTTTTGGAGTAAGATTAGAATTTCTGATTAAAGGAAATTCTAAGTTTTCTCTCACACTCATCGAATCGTATAAAGCAGCACCCTGGAATAAAAATCCAATATTCTTTCTTGCCTTGTTCAATTCTTTTTGGCTTAGAATAAGAATATTTGTTCCATTAATAAAAATTTCACCTGAGTCGGGCTGTAATAATCCAACCATACATTTTAATAATACGCTTTTGCCTGACCCACTTTGTCCAAAAACAATAAAGTTTTCATTCTCTTCAACTTTAAGCGAAACATCTTTAAGCACAACATGTGAGCCAAAAACTTTTGAAACATTTAATACATCAACTACATCTATCATATCGTTGGCCACAACCATAAAGTTATTTTTACAAGTACCATATCAAAAATTAAAATCAAAAGTGATGAAACCACAACCGCAGTAGTTGCAGCTTTACCAACACCCTCTGTTCCGTTTGTAGCAGTGTAACCTTTGTACGTTCCCACAATACCAACAATAAATCCAAATACAAATGTTTTTAAAATACCCGGAATTGCATCACCAAACTCAACTGCAGAAACTACTGAATCAACGAAGTAGGCGTAGTTCATATTTTGTACAAGAACTACAGCAATGTAAGATCCAATAAATGCGATAAAGATTACATAAACAGTGAGTATGGGAAGTATAAAAGTACAAGCAAATATTCTTGTAATAACAAGATATTTAAATGGATTAACACCAGATACTTCCATCGCATCAATTTGTTCTGTAACGCGCATTGAGCCAAGTTCTGCACCGATACCTGAACTTACTCTACCTGCAAATATTAATGCTGTAATTACAGGTCCTAATTCTCTCACGATAGAAATTCCAACCGAGCCAGGTAAAAAAGCTTCAGCGCCAAATCTTACCATAACAGGATGCATTTGCATGGTGATAACAAGCCCGATAATAAATCCTGTTACGCTAACAATTGGTAGTGTTTTCATTCCAAGTTCATCCATATGTTTACGAATTTGGTCAACTTCATACGGCGGAATAAAAATTTGTTTTAAAAATTGAATTTGAAATTGCCAAAGCCCGGCAAGCATTATAAAAAATTCTGTTAAACGCAGTTCCATTTTACTCGGTTTAGCATTTAAGTTTTTAGAATTTTTCATTTTTGGTAAGATATTTTTAATTAGTATTTAAAATCTGTGTTCCAAACTAAGAAATTTTTCTCAAAGATTATTGCAGTTTTTTGATACTGTGAATTATATCAAAATAATCTTTACATAAACGCGTTTTCGTAGTGATTTATTTCCGGATTTTTGCCATCACCCAATATTATGGCTACAATATCAAAGCGGCAATCAGCTTCTTCAATTTCTTTATCAAACAGATACAGCTCTGCCATTTTTTTTATCTGCCTTATTTTCTTTGGATTGATTGCATACTCCGGTTCACCGTACTCTAAATTTATTCTTGATTTTACTTCAATAAACACCAACTGATTTTTGTCATTTGCGATAATATCAATTTCACCTTTTGTGCTGTAATGATAATTGCGTGCAACAATATTAAATCCTTTTTCGATTAGATATTTAGCGGCAATATCCTCGCCTTCTTTTCCAATATCTCTTTTGTTTTTATCATTCATAGATTATCTCAATCAATTAAAAATAACTCCGTTTGATTTGCACGTTCAAATATTTTTTTAAGAAATGTTCTTCTATGGATAGAACAAGCTCCAAATTTTAGAACTGCATTAATATGATCTGCGGTTGGATAACCTTTGTTTGTTTCCCAACAGTAATTCGGAT
The DNA here is from genome assembly GCA_963704275.1 of uncultured Ignavibacteriaceae bacterium. Taxonomy (GTDB): domain Bacteria; phylum Bacteroidota; class Ignavibacteria; order Ignavibacteriales; family Ignavibacteriaceae; genus IGN3. The sequence goes on from CAVPHP010000012.1 coordinate 79,176, forward strand.
ACTTTTTTGCAAGCTTAATCATAATTCTATCGCGTACAACTTTTGCAATTATTGAGGCAGATGCTATTGATAAAGATTTTGAATCACCTTTAACAATTGGAATTACCTCAGCATCATAAGTAAAGGATTTATTTCCATCAACAAGAATTATTTGCGGCTGCAGCTTTAATTTTTTAACAGATGTTTTCATCGCAAGTAAGGATGCTTTTAAAATATTTATCTTATCAATCTTTTTGTGGGATATTACCGTATAAGAATATGCAAGTGCGTTTTTGCTAATCACAGCAAATAATTCATCTCTAAGTTTCGCAGAAAGTTTTTTGGAATCATTAATTCGTTCATCAAAAAAATCGATTGGAAGTATTACTGCAGCAGCAACTACAGGTCCCGCTAAAGGTCCTCTTCCCGCTTCATCTGTGCCGGCAAGATATTTTATATTTCCGGCTAAGAATTTTTTATCAAAGTTTTTCATCTGCCAACCCAGATTGCAATTAAACCAAGAATCATATTAATTTTTAAAATATTACTTACAATTTCATATCGATTCTCTTTTTTCTTATCAAACAATATTTTTAAAGACAGCACAAGCAAGGGATTAACAAATATCATTACAATCAAAAAATATTCTATCTTATATAATTGAGTTATAAACGGATAAAATGTAAACCCAATTAATAAAATCGTAAAAAGCAAAATCATTATTTTTGATTTTTCAATTCCATATAGAATTGGAAAAGTTTTAAAACTTAAATTTGAATCGCCTTCAATATCCTGTATATCTTTTACAATTTCTCTAATCAAATTAATTAAAAAGGCAAACACAGCCGGAACAATTGCGCCATTAGGATTATCAGCAGCAAATCCACCATAAATAAATGCTAAACCGGTTAAAAATGCGATAACAATGTTTCCAACTAATGGCAATTTTTTTAGATAAGCTGAATAAACATAGAGCAAAATAATTGTGAATAATACAATTACAATTAGAAAATCTGATATACGTGAGGCAAGGATGATTGCAATTACATTAAAAAAATTATATAAAAAGACCGCTTCTTTCTTACTTAATAATCCTTGAGCTAAAACTCTGTGTGGGATGAGAAACTTTGTCGGTTTCAATATCATAAATATCATTTACAATATTGCCTGCAGCCGCTGTTAATGCCGCAGATAGAGAGACTAAAATAATTTTACATAATTCTATTTGATGCTGCGCTGAGATTAGAATAGCCGCAACTACTACTATAAATGTTATTAAAACATTTATAGGTCGAGTTATTTTTATATAAGAAAATATTTTTTTTGAAGGATTCATTACTAACTAATAATGCCGCTTAAAAATAATTGAAGCAGCATTTAAATAGAAACTGTTAAAAAAATTATTTTAAAACTCATTCAATATTCCAAAATGAATTTTACCATCACTAAAAGTATCACCTTCGCCCAGTGCATAACTTACTCTTAAAACACCAAGAGCAGTTTCAAGACTTAAACCCAATCCAAAGCCGTATAGAAACTCTTCCGACTTTTGAATATTTTTTTCAACATCTTCCGGTCGTAAATAGTAGCCTGTATCAAAGAATAAGAAACCATAAGAACGCCTTGTTAACAAAGCACGATATTCCAAATTAGACCAAAATATTCTTGATCCTAAAAACTGCTCTTCTCTGTATCCACGTAAAGTATTTGTTCCGCCAAGTCTGTAAAGATCACTGTTTTCAAAAGTTGATCCGCGCAGCTCTTTTACATTTACGCCGACTGCTATAATTTGTCTTGTAAATAACTCATAGAAAATAGAAAAACTTGATTCAAATCTTTGCAAATCAACAGATGTTTCTAAGTTTGGTGTGATGTACTCTAATGGACCATTAATTGTTTTTCTACTGAATGAATATGAGTTTACAAACAATAATCCTTTTGTTGGTGAATAAGGATCATCACGAGTATCAATTTTTAAATTTGCTCCTGTTGTTAAATATGATGAATTAAAAACTGTAAAAACAGGAATAGTTCTAACTGTCGGAACAACGGTTTCAGAAGCCAAAATCAATGATGCGGAGATATCTTCAGTTGCTAAATATTCCAGAGAGCCTTCAAACTTACGCTGCACATAAGTTGTATCCTGTACTCTTTGATATAGCTCAAGATTTATATTTACAGGAAAACTTAGCAGCCATGGTTCAAGATATTTTAGATCTAATTCCTGAGAATCACGATTGTACTTGTTCCATTTAATTGCTGCTGCTCTGCCGGTTCCAAATAAATTTCTTAAAGAAATATTCACAAGCCCTGTTAAATAGCCGGAGTTTTCGTTTTTACCCGGCGGAATGTAACCGATTATTCCATCAAAATTATTTGTGTTTTTTTCTTTTACTTCTACAAGCAGCACTCCTTCATTTTTAGAGTTGATGTAAAATTGTGGAATTGAAACCGGTTCAAAAAACCGCAAACGATTTAATCTGTTTGGAAATTCTTCAATCCGATTTTGCATATACGGCTCACCGGCTTCAAGTCTAAGCTCTCTAATTATAACATAATCTTTTGTGGAAGTATTTCCGCGTACATCAACTTTATCAATTTTGTTTACATCGCCGCTAATAATGTTCAGATGAAAATCAGCATAATTGTCCTCGGTTAAAGTATCTTTGTAAACGTTCACCGAGTTTATTTTAATTTTAGCAAATGGATAACCGGAATTTTCAAATAGTGATAACAATTGTTGAATGTTACTTTCAATTTCCTGCTTATTAAATATCTGCCCTTTTAAATATTCAAATTGATTAAGAATATTTGGACTCTCTGTTGAATCAACACCTTCAAAAAAAATATTTCTTACAACTACAGGATTACCTTCATCAATATCCAAAATTATTTTGAATGTTGAAGAATCCGATGAAATAACAAGTGAATCTCTATTGAATTTAAAAAAGTAATAACCTTGCAGTAGAAAGTTTTTCGCGATTTTAGATTTAACGGAATCAATTATCCCATCGTAAATCGGCTGGTTTACGCGAAGTTCTGACCATCTTAAATATTCTGAATCATCAAAATTAAAATTGCCGGTTACATCAAACGAGCTGAGCTTTTGTGCAGATATTAATGAAGAGATAAGAATTACAATTGCAAAACTAAATTTCGCGAGGCGAGTCATCGATTGTCTTTGTTTTTTTTCCAACCGGTAAAATTTCTAATTTATCTTTAAATGATATTGCATCTTCTTTGTTAACATTGGATACATCAAAACTTGCTGCGTTTAATCCTGCGGCAGCCGTTGCAAATTTTAGTGAATCTTCAAACAAATAAGAATTGATCCAGCCGTTTACAATTCCGGCGACAAAACTATCGCCGCTTCCAGTCGCATCAACTTCTTTAATTTCCAATGGTTTAATCTTATAAATGTAATTGAAATTTGAAGCGTAAAAATTTTTACTCCCGTTTGTTAGATAAACACGTTTAATGTTTTTATGATATAGATGATACAAAAATTCACTTACTGATTTTTCATCATCAATTTGGGTTGATAAAGAATTATTTATTTCAGAAATATTATTGTGTATAATCGTTGGAGCCGCATCAATACATCTTTGAAGATGTTTTCCGTAAGTATCACAAATTGAAACTTTATCATACTTGTTTGCTAATTCTATTCCATAGGGAATAATTGAATCAGCTTCTGATGATGGTGAACTGCCTGCGAAGATTACAATCTCACAATTCTGAATCATTTTATCTAATTTTGATTTAAATTCATCAACCTCGGTTTGATTGATTTTAGGATCTTCGGAAAAGTAAGATGAAACAATACTATCTTTTTCTGATATTACTATTGCAGAATGTCTTGTTTCGGATTTTGTAGAAACAAAACTGAAATCTATTTCATCGTTTTTTAAAATATCGCGAAAGAGTTTTCCGTTTGTGCCGCCGGAAAAAAAATAATTATAAGATTTAATACCAAACTTTTTTAGTTGGCGGCTTACATTTAAGCCTTTACCGCCTGCAAATAATTTAGTAACTGATTTTCTATTAACAGTTCCAACTGTAACTTGCTCGTAAGTAAATCTTCGTTCTAAAAGTGGATTGAGTGTAATAATTAGAATCATTATTTAAAAATCAAATAAATATATTAATATCTATAACGATACAAATCGCCTGTCAATGGTGTCATCAACCTATAATCTCCAAATCCTGTTTGATCAAGAAAAAGAAAACTTCGATTTATATCATAATATTCCCAAACTTCATACGGCTTTGAATCATACTCAAATGGATGCCTATCAATATTGTTTGGAGCACCGAGTATCGTAAAAACCATTCCTCTATCAGAACGCCAGCCTTCTGTGTAATTGGAAAAATTTTCGTTTGCATAGGCAATCCTGCGGAAGTATTCATCAAACACTTCATTTTCATCATTGTTTGGCGATGGATCTTTCTTCTTCCAGAACTCTAAAAATCTTTTTGTTTTTTCCGATGTTGTTTCCGCATCCTTCATATAATCAAGTTCTTCGGGAGTTGCGATATAAACTGTCTGTGAAATTGCTTTATCAATATCCGTAATAACAGCCGGCAGACCTTTCCAATGAGAGTAGAACCCTTTTGTAACTGTCTCAATAGGTTTAGAATTTACATCAAGCAATGAAACACTTAATGTATAAACTCCAAGATCAAACGGAAATTCTGAAAGAGTATAAAAGATTTTATTAGTTCCGGGTTTTAAATCTCTTTCTTCTGTTTCATTGTGAATAATATTTTTCTCAGCATTTAGAACGGCGTAATTAAATGTTTTTTTCGTATCAATAGAATCTTTTAAATAAACTTCAAAGTAAAACTGAACTTTGCTTTTTGCATTTGGAATATTACGACTGATGTTAGGAATAATTTCGTTTTTGCCCTGCGAGTTATCTGATTTTGAAATCATAAGTATATCGCTTAATGAAATATCTTTATCATAATTTTTTACAACAAAAATATTTTCTCCAAAAGACTCCTGCCTGGAATCTTTATCAAGCAGCATGGTTCTAATAGAATAAGTTCCAGGGATTAAATCAAAAGTTCTTTTACTTAGCTTATAATTTTCTTTTGAAGTTGTCATTCCAAAATCAATTACATTTATAGTTTCATTCCATGTTTTTTCAACCATTAGTTTTTTCTTTGAGCTGTCAAACACTGAAGCGGTAATAGAATATTTAGCACTAAAGCCCTGGTTTGATTTGATAAACTGAACATTTTTATACGGCACCTGAATATAAACATCAACAGAGGAAAGTCCCGGTTTATCGGATTTAACATTAACAAGGTCTTGATAATAAACAGCATCGCTTATTTTTTTCTTGAGTTCGTTGTTAGTGTTTTCCTGTGCAAAAATACTTAACGCAAAGGATACGCAAATAATACTTAACAAAAATGTTTTCATTTATCTTGCCCTTTCTTTTAACAAAACATTACCAAACAAATCATACTCATCGTAATCAAAAATCTCAACATCATAAAAACTGCCGATTTTTACTTTGTTATTTTTTTTATCGATTAAAATTTCGCCGTCAACTTCGGGCGCATCTCTGTATGATCTTCCCACAAAAAAATTACCTTCAACACTTTCAATTAATACTTTTAGATTTTTTCCAACAAACGATTCATTTTTTTCAAGCGATATTTCTTTTTGAATTTCCATCAAAACATTTTTTCTGCGTTCTTTTTCTTCTTCAGAAACAGGATCACCAAGAATAAAGCTTGATGTATTTTCTTCAACGCTGAAGGTAAAAGTTCCAACTCTATCAAATTTTATTTCTTTAATAAAATCACAAAGCTCTTCAAAATCTTTTTCACTTTCATTAGGATAACCAACAATAAATGTAGTTCTAATTGTAATATCGGGAATCTCGCTGCGAAGTTTTTGCAATAATTTTCTTGTGCGCTCCGCAGTAACACCTCTTCGCATTGATCTCAGAACATCATCAGAAATATGCTGCAGCGGAATATCAACATACTTACAAACTTTTGGATTTGTTTTTATTTCGTTAATTAATTCATCCGGAAACTTAGATGGATACGCATACATTAATCTTATCCACTTAATTGATTCTATCTCGCTTAATTTTTGAAGAAGCTCAACAATACTATTTTTTCCGTAAATATCTTTCCCATAATCAGTTGTGTCCTGTGCAATTAAAATCAATTCTTTTGTATTGTTTGCGGCAAGAAATTCAGCTTCTTTAATTAACTCATCCATCGGTTTTGATTTATGCAAACCGCGCATAAGCGGAATTGCGCAAAACGAACAAGGATGATCACAGCCTTCAGAAATTTTTAAATATGCTGTGTGCGATGGTGTTGTTAATAAACGTTCGCCAAGCAATTCTTTTTTTAGATTGCCGCCAAGTTCTTTAATTATGCCTTCATAATTTTCAGTTCCAAAATAAACATCAACTTCGGGAATATCTTTTATTAGATCATCTTTATATCGTTCGGATAAACATCCTGCAACAATAACCTTTTTAATTTTGCCGTTATTCTTCATCGCAACAGCTTCTAGAATTGTATTTACAGATTCTTCTTTTGCAGCTTCGATAAATCCACAAGTATTAATAATTATAGTTTCAGCTTTATTTGGATCGTCTGTTAAATCAATCTTATTAAGCTGAATCTGTTTCATTAATCTTTCAGAATCAACTGTATTTTTTGAACAGCCAAGAGTTATTACGGATACTTTACCACTCATAAAATCTTTTCCAAATTCATCACGCTAAATATGTTAAGTACAAAAAAATTATGGGCGATGAAAATAACAGCGAATCAAATCGATCAAAGATTCCGCCGTGCCCTGGAATTAAGTTTGATGAATCTTTAACGCCTGCATCGCGCTTTAGTAGTGATTCAGCAAGATCACCAATTTGTCCAAACGTTCCGATTATAAATCCAATAACAAGCGCATCTTTTAGTGATAGAAAATCGAGCACAGTATTCTTAGCCAACATCATTGCAAGTATTGCAAATACAAATCCAAAAAGCGCGCCTTCCCAGCTTTTTTTAGGACTAACACGCGGAAACAATTTATGTTTACCAAGTGCCGTACCGCCAAAAAATGCTGCTGAATCACAAATCCAAATTGATGCAAATATTGATATGATTAAATATCCGCCGTTATTATATAATTCATTTATGTTAGGATAAAATTCTCGTATCCCAACAAGTGCGCTTCCAAAAATTCCCAAATAAAAAACACCGAGTAAAGTTGCGCCAATATTTTGTATTGCTGATCCGTTATTTCTGAAAAGTTCAAAAATTAAAAGCACAACAAAAAACGCAATTAAAAAATTATACTGGCTAAAGAAAAATCTGTATTGATTTATTACTAAAAAAATTACTGCAATCAAACCAAGATTAATATTTACATTTGCGCCTTTTAGTTTTGCCATTACAGAAAATTCATAAAATGAAATTCCTGAAACGATAAGCACAAAACTTAAAAAATAAACTCCGCCAAAATAAGAAAGCAGCACAAGCGCAGGAATTGCAAATACAGAAACTAAAATTCGTACAGCGGTATTTCCGAGTGCCATTATTCCTCGTTATCCGTATTTGTGTTTTTTATTTCGTCAATAAAATTTTTTGCTGATACAACATCTTCACTTTTTACTAAAAGTTTTATAACTGCTAAATCACCGGTTACAGGAAAGTTGCTGTCTTTTTGTGATAAAACATTTGTTTCAATATCAGCACTTTCTAAAGCGTCTTTCATCATTTGTATATCGTACTCCTGATCGGATGTGTAAACTACAATCCAATCGTGATCAATTAGTTCATCGACTAATGATGTTCCGCAATCAGGACATTTTTTAATGCCCTCAACATATTCGTAAGTACAATTTGGACAGAATGGCATTTTAATTCTCCTTTATTAATTTTTTAGAAGCATAATATTTATTTATGAATATAATCAAACCAACAAAAAGAACCGATAAGGCAAAAAGCATCATCACATACGATGAAAGTTCGTTTGGATTTGTTGTTGGATCTGATTTTATTAGTTCATCATCACCAATAATATAATAAAGTATAACAGCAGAAAAGTTATTTAAAAAATGTAAAAACATTGGCACTAAAAGTGTTTTACTTTTATATGAAGCAAAACCAAAGTACGCTCCTAATATAAATAGCGGAATAAATCCATAAGGATTAAAATGATAAGCGCTAAAAAATAGAGCTGTGATGATAGCGGCAATATATTTTTTATACTTTAGTTCAAAACTTCGTTGTATAAATCCGCGGAATAAAGATTCCTCGGACAATGCAGGTACAACTGCAACAACTGTTATTACAAGTATAAGTTCAATAACGTTTGAAGCACTGAGCAGGTTGCCGTAAGTTTTTTCAACCATTTTATTCATTTCATCAAAAAAAGTTTTAATTGAGTTGATGAACGGAATATTTTTCGCCCAGATTTCTATATAATAATTTTGGATGTACAATAAACTTTGCAGCAATGGGGTTAGGATTATAATTCCAACTGTAAAAAATCCTAATTCTTTAAAATCAGGTTTGCGGATTCGAATAATTTTCCCCACATCGGCGTAAATCCATTTTGAAAAAAGCAAAGCAGGCAGCAGAATAAAAAGTATCTGTCCTGCCATCGTCATCAAACGCAAACTATTTACAGGAATGGATTCGAGATCAAGACCAAAAATTAAAATCGTTAATAATGAGCCTACAATTTGATAAAGAAAAAATCCGCCCGCTAATCCAATGAATGCTGCTGCAACGGGTGAAATTTCAAACTGTAAATCATCGTCTGGATCGTAATCCGGATCGTTTTCTTTACCAATATCTAAAAGTTCGTCTTCGGGTTTTGGCTCTTTAATATCGTCTTTAAATTCATCCATAGGAATAAAATATGAGTTGAATAATTAATGTTAAAATTACGGATATAAGGATTGACACTCAAATTTAAAGAAATCATTAAATCGATATATTTACCCTTGTCATCGGGTTTCTTTAGACTACTTAACTAACTTGGACTACCAAATTAATGTTACCATTTGCTTTAGTTTTAACTAGCTCAGCTATTGGTTATGTATTTCTAAATGAAGTGATAAATCTTCTATTGAGTTTTGATAATATATAAAAGGTACTGTCCTTTAAAAACTATGTGGAAAGCAATTTGGAATACATTAGTATGATTTAAATATCAGTTTCTAATAAACAATAAATTGCACTATCAAAAAATTTTCCATTAAAAAAATAGTCTTCGTGAAAATAAGCTTCCCGTTTAAAGTGAAATTTTTCAAGCAGTTTAATGGAACTTAAATTAGAAGGATTAACATTAGCCTCAATGCTGTGTAAACAAAATTTCTTAAACCCGAATTCAATTACTTTAGTCATTGCTTCGTACATAAAACCATTACCCCAAAATTCAGGTTTCATCGCATAACCAATCTCTGCGCGCGCATCTTCTTTTCTCATTCGCCAATAACCAATATAACCAATAACATTTAATGTATCTTTTTTTCTAATTATCCAGTTGATACCTTCTTTATTATTGTAAGTCTCAATCATTCCGGAAATCATTAACTCGGATTCTTCAACGGTTTTATGCGGTTCCCTATCAAGATATTTTAATACTTTTTCATCCGAACGCATTTTAAAAAGTTCCATAGAATCACTTTTCGTAAACTCGGTCAGAAGCAATCGTTCAGTTTCTAATTTTGGAAAAACTGCAAATACAATGTCATTTATTTTAAAGTTCATTTGATATTTAAAACTAATTTATAATTTGTAGAAGTTATTACTCACTAATATAGTTCAGTTTAAATTTAAGTTTGAATCAATTAGCTGTTAAAAATAAAAACGGATAGTGAAATAATCTCCATCCGTTTTCAAATTAAATGAATACTAATTATTTAGAGTAATGTTTACATCTCATCAATAATTTTATTATAGCTTAAACTTGGACGTAAAACTACAAAAGCTTTTTTATCATCAGGTAAATAATAGCCTCCAATATCTACCGGCTTGCCCTGAACAGAAATAAGATCATTTATAATCTTTTCTTCGTTAGCTTTTAGTTCAGCAAACATTTTTGTAAAGCGTGATTTCATTTCAGCATCTTTACTTTGTTCTGATAAAGCTTGTGCCCAATAAAAGGATAAATAAAATGAGCTGCCGCGGTTATCGATCTCACCAGCTTTTCGCGAGGGCATCCTTCCATTTTCTAAATATTTTCCGATCGCAATATCAAGTGTCTCAGCTAACAAAGCTGCCTTTGCATTACCGGTTTTATCTGCAATCATTTCTAATGATGGAACGAGTGCGCAATATTCGCCCAGTGAATCCCATCGTAAATGATTCTCTTTTAAAAATTGTTCAACGTGTTTTGGTGCGGAGCCGCCTGCGCCTGTTTCAAATAATCCTCCGCCATTTAACAAAGGAACAATTGAAAGCATTCTTGCACTTGTACCTAATTCAAGTATTGGAAATAGATCAGTCAAGTAATCACGCAGCACATTACCTGTAACTGAAATTGTATCTAAACCTGTTCTAACTCTTTCCAAAGTGTATTTCATCGCATCAACAGGTTTTAGAATTTTTATTTCCAAATCTTTTATATCGTGCTGCGGCAGATACTTATTAATCTTTGCAATAATTTCCCTATCGTGTGCTCTTTTTTCATCAAGCCAAAATATTGCAGGAGAAGAACTTGCTTTTGCTCTATGTACCGCGAGTTTAATCCAATCTTTTATTGGTTCATCTTTAGCCTGGCACATTCTAAAAATATCTCCGGTTTCAACTTGTTGTTCCAGTAAAGTTTCTCCAGCAGTGTTTACAACACGAATAATTCCATCTCCGCTTGCTTCAAAAGTTTTATCGTGCGAGCCGTATTCTTCTGCTTTCTGCGCCATCAATCCAACATTGCTAACAGCGCCCATTGTTGCCGGATTAAACTGTCCCTTTTCTTTTGCGTCCTCAATTATTGTTTGATAAATAGTTGCATAACATCTATCGGGAATCATTGCAATACAATCCTGCAGTTCATCTTTACGATTCCACATTTTACCGCCATCGCGTACTACATTCGGCATAGATGCATCAACAATAACATCATTGGGTACATGCAGATTTGTTTTTCCGATTCTCGAATCAACCATCGCAAGTTCAGGTTGATGTTTATAAACTTTATTTATATCAGCTTCAATTTCCTTTCTTTTTTCATCCGGAAGTTTCTTCAACTTTTCAAGAACATCCATCAACCCGTTGTTTACATTAGCTCCGATTTCTTTTAAAGTATCAGCGTGTTTATCAAGCGCATCTTTGTAATAAACCGAAACTGCATGCCCAAACATAATCGGATCAGAAATTTTCATCATTGTAGCTTTAAGATGTAATGAGAGCAGCACATTATCTTTACCAGCTTCTTCAATTTGTTCCACATAAAATTTTCTAAGTTCTTTTACATTCATTACAGAAGAATCAATCACTTCTCCGTTAAGCAGATTTAATTTTTCTTTTAGAACAGTTGCATTTCCTTTTGTATCAACATATTCAATTTTTACAATATCATTTTTTTTAAGAGTAACAGATTTTTCATTTCCATAAAAATCCTTTTGATTCATGTGTGCAACACGAGATTTTGAGCCTGAAGCAGGCCAGGGTTTCATCATTTTGTGCGGATGTTTTTGAGCAAACTTTTTTACTGAAGCTGCTGCGCGTCTATCTGAATTGCCTTCTCTTAGAACCGGATTTACAGCAGAGCCAAGTACTTTTGCATATCTATTTTTTATTTCTTTGTCTTTATCATTTTTTGGATCTTCGGGATAATCGGGAATCTTATAACCTTTATCCTGCAGTTCCTTAATTGCCGATTGAAGCTGTGGAATTGATGCGCTTACATTAGGAAGTTTTATGATATTAGCTTCCGGTGTTTTTGCTATCTCACCAAGTTCATTTAAGTAATCAGGAATTTTTTGTTCATCGGTTAGATTTTCAGGAAAGTTTGCAATTATTCTTCCTGCAAGTGAAATATCCTTTAGTTCGATATCAATTCCAGTTCCTTTTGAAAAGGATTTTACAATTGGAAGTAAACAGTATGTTGCTAAAGCCGGCGCTTCATCAATTTTTGTCCAGATTATTTTGGATCCCATTATTTCTCACTCTCTTAATTTTAAAAATTTAATTTTGAATTTATTTAACGCTAAAATACTCAATACTAAATAATAATTGAAGGTTTGATTTAGAATTCTGATGTATTAGGTGATTTGAAAACAAAAAAGGCTCAGTTTCCTGAGCCTCTAGATAAAGCTGCATTTATTTTTTAATACAATCAATTATCTCAAAGTTTTTTTAGAGCCATAATTACCGGATAAATCATACCTGCAATTAGCAGCAGGACAATAAAAGGTCTGTTAATATTTTGCCACTTGTAATTCTTTCTTTTTATCGCATCAACTCCGTGATTTACACCGGAGAAAAAGAAGAAAAAGATAAAAGCGAAAAATATTGTCAACTCAGCTTTTATTCCCCAATCATAGATATAAATTACAATTGCTACTACTGCATAAGAGAGCAAGGCAATTGCGGACTGGCGCTGATAGTTGCTGCCGACCTCAAATCCTTTAAGCTCAGCAGACTTTTTAGCAAATAACAATCCCTCTAATCCTGATATGCCAGCAATTGCAACTATTATAATTGGTATCATAAAGTGAAGCTGCGCAACAGGGTTAAAACCATTTTCAAAACCAATCTGATAACCAAAGAAAAAGGCTATGCCAACAATAAATATTCGAACAATATCTAACAATTTTAATATCATCATGCCTAACCAGGTATATTATTTTTTATAAAAACAAAAACTTTGTCATTAGTTTATTTCATTAAAATCATTTTTTTAATTATCAGTTTGCTCCAAATTATTATCGAGAAACAGCGTGTTTTGTTTAATTATTAAATAAAAAGCGGAATTAAAACAAAAAAGGCTCAGTTTCCTGAGCCTTAATTATTTTTTTTGATTGTAAATTGTTAATTACTTAACTAATGTCATCTTTCTGGTTTGTGTAAATAAACCTGATTCAATTTTATAAATATACATCCCGCTGTTAAGATCGCTTGCATTCAAATTGATTGTGTGAACTCCAGATTCTTGGAATTCATTTACTAGTGTTCTTATTTCCTGGCCTAATATGTTAAACAATGTAAGTTTTACCATTCCTGCTTCAGGTAAATTAAATTTAATAGTTGTACTTGGGTTAAATGGATTTGGATAATTCTGACTTAATTCAAATTTCTTTAATCCATTCATATCAACTTCAATTGCTTTTGAATATTCAAACTGCCCGTCGTTATCAATTTGTTTTAGTCTGTAAGAATACCTGCCTGTCCGGTAGGCAGGTTTTCCTGTACTAACATTATAATCTACAAAAAAATAACTCTTTGGTGAGTTACTGTTTCCACTGCCGTTTACAAAACCAATTTTAATCCACGCTTTGCGCTCAGGGCTTAGCGCACATCGTTCTACATCAAATCCATAGTTATTAATTTCTGTTGCTGTTTGCCAGTTTAGCTTAATAGTCGAGCCAATTTCTGTTGCTGAGAAAGATGTTAGTTCAACTGGCAGCGGACCTTCATAAATTGATCCATCAACATAAAGAAGAGAAACATCTGTAATAAGATAACCACCTGAACCGGTTGAAAAAGAATTGTCTACTCCTATGTCTGATAATAATCTAACTCCGGTAGGATTACTTATTACAAGATTGCCAAAAGTTGTTTTTGATCCTGGCGGTGTTGAGGCACTGTAAATTGTTTGTTGATTGGTACCATTAAATGTCACCGTCCCTTTTTTGTTATCCAAATCGGGATTATTATTAATAAAATTGCCAGAAACTTTAATGTTGTCATTATCATTATCCATCTTAAGTTTTGCATCAGCATCAACAATAACGTTATGAAATTGAACATAGCCGTAGAACTCTCCACTACATTCACCCGTAAATCTTACAGTGCCGCCGGTTCCGTTAAAACTATTTATTGGTGTACCCGATTTAACTTTAAGATCCTTTTCAATTTGGAACTCGCCTGAAAACTGATTATAAGTACCACCATTTTCTATCTCCATATCCTTTGTTGCAACGATTCCACCCGATTGATTAATTGTTCCTCCATCAATCGTAATTTTTTTGTCATTTAAATTGAGATCAAGTGTGCCTGAATTAATGTTTACAGTACCTTTCACCAGTGCATCACTTGTCAGTATTACTGTACCTCCATTTAAATTTAGTATTGCGGATGTATTAATTGTAAGTTTCTTAATGGTAAAATTACCACTGCTCAATGTTGGCATAAATCTGCCACTTGGAAGTGCTGGGATTATAATGTCGTCATTTGAATTTGGTAAACTTGCCGGGTTCCAGTTAGAAGCAAGGTTCCATTCCGAAGTTGTTCCAACCCAGGTTTTATCGGCAGCTACAATATTAGCTGAAGCAGAAATTAGAATTGATATTATTAAAATTAAAAAAAAGAAGTAATTCTTCTTCATATTATTATCCTTATTTTCAGTAAACAGATATGTGATTATAACAAGAATAGTGCCTAACTATCTTAGAATTGAGGTTAGTTAGAATTTAATGACATAAGATTTGCGACTTGGTCAACTTCCTATATAATAAAGAGTTAAACGAATGATTTTTAATTTGTAAACATTATCCGAATGATTGAGATTAGGTTAATAACTAATTATGTAAAAAATACTTAAAATATTCAATTGTTCTGCAAGTAATTACCATATTTACGGTCCAATAAAAAGGCTCAGTTACCTGAGCCTTAATTGTAAATTGCTAATTGTGCATTGTTAATTACTTAACCAGTGTCATTTTTCTTGTTTGGGTAAATGAACCTGATTCAATTTTGTAGATGTACATTCCGCTGTTTAGTTCGCTTGCATCAAAGTTTATTGTATGTACTCCGGATTCTTGAAATTCATTTACAAGTGATCTTAGTTCCTGACCAAGTATGTTGAACAATGTTAATTTTACATTACCTGCTTCAGGAAGATTGAAGCGTATTGTTGTTGTTGGGTTAAATGGATTTGGATAGTTCTGACTTAACTCAAATTTCTTAACTCCATTCATATCAACTTCGATTGTTTTGGAATATTCAAACTGTCCATCATTATCTATTTGTTTTAGTCTGTAAGAATACCTGCCTGTCCGGTAGGCAGGTTTTCCATCAGAAATTTTATCATCAACAAATGAATAATCTTTTGGTGAGTTGCTATTTCCGTTACCTTTACAAATCCAATCTTTTCCCACGCTTGGCGCTCAGCGCTTAGCGCACATCGTTCAACATCAAATCCATAATTGTTAACTTCCGTTGCT
>CAVPHP010000013.1:0-88633 GCA_963704275.1 uncultured Ignavibacteriaceae bacterium
CAAAGGCTTCATATTTTAAATCAATAAGCCTGGGAACGCTGTTTCTTAAATCTAAAATATTACTGGGGTTCAATATCACACCACCCCTAAACTCAAAAAGATTTAAAGGAGAAACAACCAAACCAACTGTACCAGCCAAATCATCTATTTTTGCATTATCCTTAAAATCAACATCAGCATAAAGATTTAGTGTTTGATCAAAGAACATTAGAGAAATTCCGGCGGTATAATTTCTTAAATAATTTAGACTATCGAATTTAGCCTCGCTTAAATTCCTTGCAAGCAAACCAACGCTTAAGAAACTAGCCGGCTTTATAATTATTCCAGCATCAAGATTGAATAAATCTAAATCATATGAACCGTATTTAGCAATTGTATATCTATTGGAAGTTCCAACAGATATAAATTCATTACCGATTGAAAGATTAATCGAGTAATTAAGTAACCTGATGTTGTTGATATTAAAAACATCCTGATATGAAATTCCAAAATTATCTGTGCTAAGAAATACAGATGAGTTACCTTGATTACTAAACTCATCAAAATCATATCCTATTATTACGCCGCTATTGTTTCTTCTCATACTCATTCCAGCCGGATTAAGACTGGTAGCAGCCATGCTTGCCGTTTCTGAGACAAAGAATATCTTTTGCAATTCAGTAAGGCGTGTTATGTCTTGCTGAGCATAGAGTGAATTAGCTAGAATAAATATTACTATGAAAATAAAATTTTTCATTTTTAAAATAAATTTTTAGTAAATGTAAGTGAAACCTGATTAAACCCATCTTCTCCAAATATAGTATGCATGTTATACTGCAAACCAACACGGAAGGAGTCAAATAAAAACTCCACACCGAACCTTGTACCAAGGCCAAATTTAAATTCAGTTTTGGTTTCTTTAGCATCAAATTGTGGATATGAAGGATAACTTTGTTCGAGTGTTGTATAAACTAAATGCGCTTCAAGAATTGGAGCTACATAAAAATCATAAAACGAAGAAGTTTGTGGATAAATATTTAATTGTCCTCCGACTCCAATTGTAGTTATAAAAGCACCACCTTTTAAGTCAACTGCAAGAGTAGGATTTTGGGTAACTATATTATCCTCATTCAAACCGAAATAATTTAATGATAAACCACCAACTGCACTTAGATTCATGCCCTCAAATTGAGATATACTAAATCTGCTTTGATAACCAAGACCAAAGCCTGTTCCGAAGTCAGTCCCAAAGCTGGAAGAATACCCAAGTTCAATGACATCATAACGTGGTAAGATATATCTTTTATTTAAATCAAGCTGTGAGTATTGTTCGGCTAAAGTTGTTTCACTTATACCTGTCTTACCAGTGTATTCAATCGTACGTAATTTATTTTTAGGTAAAGTAAGTCGACCAACTTCTGTATCCAGGGTTAAGTTCTTTGAATCTTCAAAATATATGTTACCCTCAAACCTCGTTCCGTTGTTCAGATAAACATTAACCACATCACCACGTTCAGCATATTCACTTGATATATATTCTATTTTTAAAAGATCAAATTTGGGAATAGTTAAATTTCCATCCTCTGTTTGCAGCATAACCATATCCAGGCTCTTAGCTAAAAGCAATCCAGAAACAACTTTGCCGTTTTTCAAATAGACAACAACTGGATCGTTAATAACGAACTTTAATACCTTTTCAGAATTAGTATCTGTAATTTCAGACTTTTCTAACTCTCCCTTTTTACCAAGCTTTACAAATGGGTTATAGGTAATGCTTTCAACATTTTCTCTATCTATTTTTAATTGCCCTAAGTCGTAATCAATGAGGAGATAGTCAGGGTTTTCTTCTATGACTCTTCCAACTATTACTTTGTCATTTTTTAATACAACGTTTACCTCCTGAGCAAACAGGCTTATCGAAAGCGCAAAAGTTAAACCTAGCGCTATTATTATATTTTTATTTATCATTTTTTTGATTTCTCCTATTAAAAAAATTTATTCGCCAAAAAAACTATTTACTACACTATAAGAATTTATTTGAGATGGTATTTCTGTTCCATCATCAAGTCTTACTTTATCCTTGCTGTAAACACCAACCCACCAATAATAAACTTTAGATGACTGAAGAGCTGCACCTGAATAATTAATTTCTGTTGATGTTGTCTTTGCAGATGACCAGATAATATTAGAAAATGGTCCGTTACCAACGTATACTACATAATTAACGGCACTTGTAACTCCATCCCATTTAAAAGTAAGAGGACTTGTAAATCTGGTATTATTTGCGGGACTTATTAATACCGGACTTGATAGAATAAGATCATTAGATGACTCACTTGGTAAACTCATCTTATATCCTCTATCGACCGCAATAATTTTATAATGATATTTCTGATTCAGTTGAACTAATCTATCTAAGTAGATAGAAATGTTTGTTGAATCTAAAAATGTTGAAGCACTCGGAACAAAAGTTGAATCAGCACCACGATAGACCAAATAATTTTTCAAATCGCCTATATCCGGGGGAGTCCAGCTAACAGAAATTTCTGTTGCACCTTGTAGTGGACTGTTAAATCCAGAAACTATCAGTCTTGAGGGAGGTTGAGGTGCAGATAGATTTAGAGGCTGGATATCAATGATGTTAGTAGTTGTACTTTCGTTGCCAGCATTATCGACTGCAGAAAGATAATAATAGTATGTCGAGTCATAATCTAAAAATCGATCAACATATTCTGTTTGAGTTATCTCTACAAGCAAACTAAAATTACTTAAACTATTTTCAGATCTGTAAAGTCGATACGCTTTAAGATCTGGCTCAATATTTCTTTCCCACCTGAAATGTACCTGCCCATCACCGCCGCCAATTAACGTAAAGTTTTTGGGTTTTTCTGGTGGAAAATTATCAGCGGGTGATGTTATTTCAGAGCAACCGATAAATGATACGGCTACTAAACCCAAAAGTAATAAGAATGAAATCCTTAATCTCCTGGCTTTACTTCCATTTTTCATGTATTTAATTGTTTTATTCATTTTTATTTATACTATTTAGTTGCTTAAATATCTATTTAGATTTTAATTAATTAAGTATTAGTTATAATTTATTTAATAACTTCCACAATAAGAACTCCGTTTTTTATATTTAATCCCATAATTGGAACTACAACCTTCAATTGTGTCGAATCAGCGAATACTTTTAAATCCGTCACATCCATTATTTGTTTGTCATTCATTATCTCGCCTTCATTTTTCTTATCCGTGGATAGAATGATCATCCCATTTTCTGGATTTACAAGGTCGATCATTCTAACTCCTTTTTCTTTTACAAAATTCAGAAAAAATTGATTAACCTCCTCCAAATTACTACGATTCAATTCACTTCTTACAGCCCAGGAAAAAACTTTAATGGTTTGTTGCAGATTTGCAATCTTCATACTATCAATTTTCAATGTATATTCTTTTTTCAGTGTAACCGTTTTTGCAGCAAATTCTGATTCAAGACTATTAATACGAATCATGTGATAGGCCAAAATCACAGCAATAATTAATAGCAAAGTAAAAAACATTTTGTGCCTTAATACAAAACCTATAAGTCTACTTTGTTTTTTAGGTTTGACTTTTTCATTTTCTTCATCTTGATTTTTCTCGATTTGTGAATCAGATGAAGTTTTATTTTTATCATTTTCCATATTAATCAAGTATTTTAATTTTTATAAAAATAGTTTGGTGCTTTTTATGCTGTATAAAATAATTATTAAAAGACACTGCTACTTAAATTAGATAACACAGAATGTAATTATAAAGTTTCCAATAAACTGTTGTTATTAACTTTTATTTCTTTATTCTCAACTTCGATTGTTGAAAGTACAGGTCCAATATCTATTAATTTACCCACCATATCTTTTATTCTGATAGAACTACCGGGTTTAACTGTTTTGTTTAAGTAAACACCTGAAATAATATTTTTAACCAGATCTCTGGCACCCAAGCCCAAAGCTATTGCTAAGCCAATTGCAAATGCGCCAATTACAAGTAATAAGATATTGCCCAAAATTGTAGCATCAATTTTTAATTGTGTAAGTGCAATAACAAAGGTTATTATCAGAATACCAATATTTACAATTGTACCTAAGGCTTCAGAATATTCCATTCCAAGCCGAATTGAACTTCCCCGAATCATTCCGCTAAGTATTTTAGCAGCCCAGGAACCGACTAATAAAACTAGCATCGCTAAAAATATATTTGGAATATATGCAAGAGCATCGTTTACCATATTTGCAAAAAAGGTAAAACCCATAATATCTGATACTGGAAGAACAAAGATTAATAATATTGTCCAGAACAATATGCGAGAAAATACCCAGGAGAGATTTCCGGGAAACCCTGCAGAAATAAGAAAATTCTCTATTCCAGCTTTTGTAGAAAGCTTGTTGATACCCAGTAAATCTAAAAATTTATTAGCGAGCTTTTGAATTATTTTTGCAACTATCCATCCAATAAGTAAAATAACTATAGATGCTAAAAACTTAGGTACAAAAGCCATAATCATTTCTAATGCACCTTGTGTTGATTGCATAAATATATTTAACCAGTTGTTCATTTCTTGCATAACATTCTCCAAATTTATTTTTTCACATAATCGTTTTTAAAATTGTTTCATCGTACTATTTTTTATGAGTAAATAAACTAAAAATTGTATCAAATATTATCATTGCTGATTTTAATGCGCCAATGAGTGTTATTGTTAAAATATTTTTATATAAAACATTTCTTTTAATACTTTTTTTCAATTTAGAATTAAAATCAGGTGATAATTTTGATTGATCTTTATTCTCAGTCATTTTCACTTTTAATCATTTTAATAAATCGTTCTTTTGCCCTCTGAATTTTCATCTTAACTGCTGGAGTTGTAGCGTTTATTTTTTTTCCGATCTCGATAAAACTAAGACCTTTAAAGTACTTTAGTATAAACACCTTTCTATAAATAAAAACCAATTTCCTTAGTGTATGCCCAATTACATCCCAAAAATTTTTTTCATCGAACTTAGAAAAAATGGACAAGTAAACAGTATTGATATCAACATCTCCATCTAATGAAACATGATACTTCCAAAATTTGCGCTTTCTTGTTAAAAGCATCGTTAAGCATACATTAGTAACGATTTTTGTTAGCCAGGTTTTAAATTCAGAATCCTGTCTGAAATTTTTTAACCCAAAATAAACCCTAATAAAAGTTTCTTGCGCTGCATCTTCAGCATCCATTTGATTAGATAGTTTTTCATAAGAAATTTTGAATACATAATTTTTATATCTGTCAACTAACTCCTCAAATGTGTTTTCATTATCAGGAAGTTCAATCTGGCATCTCTTAACTAACTCGGAATCGCTGAGATTGTGATAATTTATTTCATTCACTATTTAAATAGACTTTTAAGATTTGTAAAAGTAACACCTGAAAAAAATATTTTTAGGTAAGCAACCATCAACTGTTGCTGCTATTTATTGTTTTCTTTGTTCGGAACAATTGCAATTATGCTTTGATTCGGTTTTGGGTTTAAATTCATATCTGCTGTTACCACATTTAACTGCTTATCCTCTGTAATTATAAATAGTATAACAACGTCGTTATTATAATGTTTTAGATATGATTCGTAATTAAATTCTTCTGTCAATTTACTAGTTTTAATAATAGCTCCTGAAGAGAATTTCTCGTCCAAATAATCAAAATTAATTTTATCACCAAACAAATATCTTCCTCGTAAATATTTAGGAGAAAATGTTTTATCCGTTGATTTTAATTTTTCCTTTGGTTTTAACTGAAATAATTCTTTTGAATCAAATATATCCCTGAGATGCAGACATGCTAGAGAGTTTGCTTCGTTGTTGGATGTAAGTGCTAGTAACTTCCCGATGCCCTCTAACCGAAGATCGTCAATCAAACTTTCAGATAAAACACTCCCATGATACGCACTAACCTTAGCCATTCGTGCATTATAAATATCTTCCCTATTTGTATCTATTATTGCAACCTGAAATTGATTTGTCTTTAATACCTTTGCCAATTCAAGGGCCCACGAATGTCCGCCAACCATCAAAACTCCCTGTGGATTTTCCTGAGCAACTTTTAGCATACGAGCAAGAGGTGCAGCAGTAAGGCCATAAAGAGCAACGGTTCCCACAATTACAATAAATGTGATGGGAACTAAAAATTCAGTTTGAGGAATATTGTATTCTGCTAATCGTAAAGCAAAAATAGAAGATACTGCCGCAGCAACTATTCCGCGCGGTGCCATCCAACTAAGAAACATTCGTTCATTTATAGAAAATCCACTTCTAATAGTGGATATGAAAACAGAGAGTGGTCTTGCAATGAAAATTAAGATTGCTAGGAATATTAAACTGGTATATGAAAGATTTTCAAATACATTGAAATCAAGTCTTGCAGAAAGAACAATAAACAGGAAAGAAATTATTAATACACTAAGGTTTTCCTTAAATTTCAAAATGTGATTAACAATAACATACTTTTGATTTGCAACAGCAATTCCCATAACAGTTGTAGCAAATAAACCAGATTCAGATTGAAGAATATCTGAGACAATAAATGCAGAAACAACTAAACATAGAGTTACAGTTTCTTGCAAAAAATCAGGTATCCAGTATTTCTTAAGCAGATAAACCAAAAGTCCGGCGAAGAGTAAACCCACTAAACTACCGATTAAAATTGTACCCCCAATACCAACCAAGACAACAATACTTGCCTCCTGAATTCCGCCAACTAGTATTACTTCAAATACGATAAGTGCAAGCAAAGCACCAATAGGATCAATAACTATTCCCTCCCACTTTAAAATATCAGCAACTTTTCCTTTGAGACGAATATGTCTGAGAAGCGGACCAATTACTGTTGGACCAGTTACGGTAAGCACCGCACCTAGAAGAATGGATATGGATAAATTAAGTCCTATCACAAAATAGGCTGCTAATGTAGCGATTACCCAAGTGACTAAAACTCCTATAGTCAGAAGAAGAATTAATACGTTACCAATTTTAGGAAGCTCTTTTATTCTGAGAGTTAATCCCCCTTCAAATAAAATAATAGCAACTGCAATAGATACCATGGGTAATAATATGTTACCCATAAGTTCATTTGGGTTCAAAAACCCGGTTAGTGGTCCCGCGATGAAACCAAAAACTAATAAGAGCAAAATGGAGGGTAGCTTAAGACGCCAGGCTAACCATTGTGCAGCAATCCCAAGGATTATAATGCTGGATAGTGCCAATAAAGAATGTTCTGACATATATTATATAAATCTCTCTTTTGGAAGGAATAGACAATCACATTCTTCATCAGAATGACAATTATGCGAAAAGTATCTATCATTATTTGTAATGGTTAAGATTCTCTAACCTTTGATTTAAAATCATCGGTTACATTTTAATATTTTTTAACTTCTAAAAAACTAGTACAACATAATACTAGAATGTTATTTTTTGTTCTGTGGTGTTGTGCCCGATTTTCCCTCAGATAAATTATTATAAAATCTTTGAGTTGGATATGCAAAATCGATATCATCATATTTTGAAAACCTAGTTAAAACATCTTCCCATATTTTTTCCTCAATTAATCTTCTTTCTCTAGGGTTGCACATATATCTCATAGTTAGCATTACACCGCTGTCTTTTACGCTAGTATAAACAATAGGAGTTAAAATTGAGTAAAATATAAGAAACCTTTTTGCAGCTTCTTTAATCTGCTTTTCAGCTTCATTGCTCAACATAACACCATGATGGTTAACGACGTCTGTCAAAATCTGCTTTGCTTTCCGCCAATCACTTTCAAATGTTAAGAGTACTGGAATTTCATTCCAGATATATTGAAACCCTTCAGTATAATTTGCTTGCGGCTCTGTAAAAACAATACCATTGGGGATGTGAACTATTCTTCCTGTACTTTGATCGGCATCAACCCAATTACCAATTTCATTTAATGAAAATTGAAAAAGCCTGATATCAATTACATCACCCGATACTTTTCCAATTTGTACTCTATCTCCTACCTTAAAAGGTTGCCTTATCAAGATAAAACCCCATCCAACCATATTAACAAGCGGATCTTTCAATGCAATTGCAATTCCCGCTGAGATTAAACCTAAAAACGTAGCAACAGAACCAAAAATATTGAGCCAGGTATTAATCAAAAAAATGATGATAAGAAATACAGCAAGGTAGAGTGATATTTTTTGCCACTGGTATCGGACCTTAATGTCCTGCACTTTAGCGATTAAGACTTTTTTTACTATTCTTTGAATTATAATTATTACAAGTATAACAAAAACTGATTCAAACAATTTTGCTTGAACTTCTGGTGAAAGACCCAAATAGGTTTCAATAAATTTTTGCATAAAACATTATTAGAGTTTTTAGTTTAGAATAATAACTGACAATCTAAACTTTTATTTTTTAAGAACCACTTCATATAAGTCTTGTCTTCTATCAAACCAGTTTAATGTACTACCTTGTGAGCGGTGCCTTTTTAATAATTCTAAATCAATATCATGAATCACCACTGTTTCAACATTCGGAGTGCATTCGGCTGCTATTGCATCTCGAGAAAACATAAAATCAGAAGGAGTATAAATTCCTGATTGAGCGTATTGTATATCCATATTTTCAACAAAGGGAAGATTTCCTACGTTCCCAGCCATCGCCGCATAAACACCATTCTCGATACACCTGGCCTGTACGCACTGCCTAACTCTTAAATACCCATAACGCTCATCGGTACAGAATGGAACAAAAATAATTTCTGCCCCTTTTGCAACGGCTATTCTGCTTAACTCAGGGAATTCGGCATCGTAACAAATTTGAATATTTATTTTACCACGATCAGTGTCAAAAACTTCTATCTTATTTCCTGGTTTGATTCCCCACCATCTTCGTTCATTAGGGGTGATATGAATTTTATATTGCTTTTCCATCGTACCATCTCTTCTAAATAGGTAAGCGATATTAAACAAATCATCGTCTTCTTTTGTAAAGTGCGAACCTCCGATAATGTTAATATTATATTTTATAGAAAGTTTATTAAACAATTCTAGATATCTTGGTGTAAACTCTGCAAGATGCCTTACTGCAACAGCGGGTCTTTCGTTAGGTAGAAATGATAATAATTGAAGTGTAAATATTTCCGGGAAAAGTACAAAATCGGATTTGTATCCTGATGCAACATCAGTAAAATACTCACACTGAGTTGCAAAATCTTCAAAGCTTTTTATTTCTCGCAACATATACTGCACGGCACATATTCTTACTTTTTTTGATGTGATTGTTTTTTTGCCGATCGGTGGTACATAATCTATGTTGGGCCACTCAAGCAATGTAGCAAAGCCTCCTGATTCAGTATCACCAGTTAGGTATGCTGGAATTATTCGTTTTAAAACAAAACCGTTTGCAATTTGAGTAGTAAGAACGGGATCAAAAATTGATTTATTAATTACTCTTTCAACATATTCTCTTGCAGATAATTTTTTCTGATATTTTAAATAGTTTGGAATACGCCCACCGATTACAATACTTTTTAAATTGTATTTACTTGCAATCTCTTTTCTGGCTTCATACAAACGCCGGGCAAGTTTCATAGACCTATAATCAGGGTGAACCATTATCTCAATACCGTACAAATTTTCTGCGTCGGGATCATGATTTGTAATATACCCCTGATCACTGAGAGTTTGCCAGTTATCTCCTTCATCATATAAATCTAAATCGATAATTAAACTGCTGGATGACGCAACTAGTTTTTTGTTTATTTCAATACAAAGTTGTCCTTCCGGAAAAATTTTTAATTGGCTTTCTAGCTGTTCCTTGTTCCATGTATGCATATTGGGGAAACATAATTTTTGAAGTTCTACCAGAGCCTCAAAATCTTTTAACTGCAATTGTCTAACTTTTGTTTTCTTTTCGATAGTTTTTAAATCTATTTTTTTCATTTTGTTCCAAATAACTTAATAGAAGTGTGCTTATTGGATATATTATAGCGAAAATATGTCAATAACTCAAATTATAAGATATATGGTAAGCATTAATGATTAATTGCTAAGTATCAATTGTGTAAAGGGGAAATGAAAAGTAATTAAAACTTAAAACTCGATTTATAAAAGTTTAATTAGATAATATGAGAATCTGGCTTGTAGCAGGTTTATTTTTTATTTCAGAAATAATTTTTAATCCTGCTTTTTGTGATAATCCGTAAAGACCATTGTTTGCTGAAAAGTGTTTAAAATTTTTATAGTGTTCACTTCCTGCAAAATATTCAACAGCTTCATTTAACACACTCCAAAAGCCTTTGTTTACTGGGACAAGATAGTCGCCGATAATAATTTTATCTGCAATCAACGCCATCTCATTCAATAGCTTAATTCGTAGTTCCGGATTAACTTCGTGAATTACAAAAGTCATTACAGCATAATCGAAATGTAAGTTCTGTGCGATTAAGTTCTTAAGATTTGTATGATGAAAAGAGATTTTTGAGTTTGGATTTTTTGATAATGTTTTATTTGCAGTATCAATATTTTTTTTTGATAAATCTACTGAAACAACTTCTTTTACTTTATCTGCAACAGAAAAAGAAAATCTTCCTGTTCCGCATCCAACATCAACAACAGATGTGTTTGGATTAATAAGATTTTTAATTTCTCCAAACATTGTATCCTGATTTGGAGCAATTATTCTATCGTAAAACCAGCCATCGTACCAATGATCTTTGTTGTGGGTCATCGTTTAACTTTTTAATGAACAAGTTCATGTTCATTTAATTTATTTTTAAGATTATTCAAGTAATCAGCAGCGCTTAATGCTGCAATTGTACCATCTGCAACTGCTGTTGTTACCTGGCGATATTTTTTCTGTATTGAATCACCAGCAGCAAAAACTCCAGCAACATTTGTTTTCATATCTTTATCAACAACAATTTCTTTCCATTGATTCAATTCAATCAAGCCTTCAAGTGATTCTGTGTTTGGAACATATCCAATAAAAATAAAAACTCCATCAATTTTCAATTCAGAAATTTCTTTTGTTGCTTGATTTTGAATTTTTACAGCTTCAAGTTTTTCTTCACCAATAAACTCAATAATTTTAGATTCCATTATGTAGTTTATCTTTTCATTTTTCTTTGCTTCTTCAATATAATGTTCAAACGCTTGAAAATGATCAAACTGATGAACGACAGTAACTTTAGATGCATATTTTGTAAGTGATACTGCTTCTTCCAAAGCGGAATTGCCGCCGCCTACAACTATTATTTCTTTATCCTGAAAAAAATCTCCATCGCAAGTTGCACAGTATGAAATGCCCTTACCTTTAAATTTATCTTCATTCAAAGCGCCTATCATTCTTGATTTACCACCGGTTGAAATGATAACAGCATTCGAAGTATAAACTTCCTTATCGTTAACAGTAACTTGTTTCAACTCGTCATTCAATTCCATTTTAGTGATTTTTAAATTGGATTTTATAGTGCAGCCAAATTTTTGTGCCTGCGATTTCATAATTCGTGCAAGACCATAACCGGTTATGTTTTCTACTCCGGGATAATTTGCAATTTCATGAGTAAGAACCATTTGCCCGCCCACAGCGCCTTCATTTAGAATTAAAGTTTTAACTTTTGCTCGTGAAAGATAAATACCAGCCGTTAAGCCTGCTGCCCCTGCGCCGATAACTATAACATCAAAATGATTTTCCATAATTTTTCTATGATTTATACTTTAAAAAATTCCCATCTTGGTTAGATGGGAATACTTAATACATAAAATTATTTGCCAAATTGTTCATCAAGAACTGAAGTAATCTGATCTCTTGATTGAATGCTGCTTGTGGCTTCTACAACTTTTCCGTTTTTGTAATAAACTGTAAAAGGTAACCCTTGAAAACTTCTGCACTCGGGTAAACTTCTAATTACTTTTGCATCAGGCGAATCAAATTCCATATCAGCAAACTTTACATTTTTATATTCGCCTTCAAGTTCTTCCATAACTTCGTAAACAGGAATGCACATTGGTCCCATTCTGCCGCAGCAAATCATTACGTTTTCATTATTATTAATTATTTCTGAATGTTCTTTTTCGGAAAGTGCGTGTGTAAGATTTGTATTTAACATTTAGTAATTCCTTTTGTTTAAATTTTTGTAATCGTATGATTCAGAAAGACAAAAAAAGATTCAGTGGAAGATTTAATGTGATAAATCGTTAACGAAGATTATTAGTGATAGGTTTAATGAAATTTTAATGAATTATTATGTTACCCTATGCAAAATTGGAAACCTCCAAGGTTCCAAATAAGATGTTTTGCTAAAATCACTAATTCAAAAGTAAAAATCTAAAAACCTTGGAGTTTTTTTCCGCTGCTTGCTATTGCTAAGTCGCTAGCTAAATATCTACCCTAATATGATTTGAAAAAATCCAGGCACGATTTTCAAAATATACTTCTATTCTGTATGCACCTTTTTTATTAATAATAAATTCAGCATCAATTCCGTTGTTTGTTCCAACTATGCGTCCGTTACGGAGCAGCTTTATTTCAGCATCAATTCCTGGTAAAAAAACTTTTAGCTTTACATTTTTAAGATCAGGAACAGTTTCACCCATCTGAAATTTTTTGCCGTTGACTTCTGCGTAAAATCTAAATCCTTTAGATTCGGCAACATAATCGTTTGCTATAAAACATCTTCCGTCTTTAAGTGCATTATAAATTTGCCATTTTGCAGTTTCTAAGTCTTTTGCGGTTTTTCCTTTTACTATAGCTTTATCTAATAAGATATGTGTACGAATAGATTTGAATAAAACTTTGTACGGAAAAATTTCAACTTCCAAAAATCCAACGAGATTGTATTTGTGTGCGTGTGCATCTATTCCCCCAATACCAATAACTTTTCTTGTTTGATTAAGTTCATCCCAAACTTTTAGAGTTTCTTTAGGCGGCGCATTGATTGTTCTTAACGGGTGCAGAAAAGATCTATATTTATTTTCTTCGGTTAGATTTTCAACCCACTCAGACATATGATTCCAAATTTCAATTCCTGTAAAATCTTCAGTGTCCCATTCTGTCCAGGGATAAGCAGGATGATCTTTGTGTTTTCTTTTTTCGTGAGGGTGTGCTAAAAATCCTATGCCGCCAAGCTCTTTTACTTTTGCTACATATTTTTTTGCGGGAGTTCGAGTAGTAAATGCTTCATCAATACCAAAAGCTAAATAATGATTTTTATTTTCTTTATCATTTATCTCACAGCCAACAAGCAGCAAAGTATTACCGTACCACTTTTCATAACCTTCTTGCAATGCGCGCAGCGTGTTGTGATCGGTCAATATTATAAAATCTAAACCTACTTCATCAGCAAACTTTGCGATGTCCGGCACTTCACCTGTTCCATCGGAAAAAGTTGAGTGCATGTGTATTGCACCAATGTATTCAATCATGTCTATTATCTATTAATTAAAACAAAAATAGACATAATTAAATTATTTGAAAAGGTAGATTTGAATTGTTAGATATTAAAATCGTGTTGTTAGATCAAAAAGAACTCTTCCGTAAGTTCGTGTTGATTCAAAAACACCTTCGTAACTGAAAGAGAATGAAAATGGATTGAATACACTTGTTGAAAAATCAAAAAGAATTGCTTTCTCTTCAAACTTGGGCAAATTGCTTGGAAAGGAGTAATCAGTTTTTCTGAATCCAATTGAAAAATCAGATCGTAAGGATGATAAGGATTTTTGAAGAGTTACCGAGTAAACATTTCCATCAACATAATTACTCAGAAGTCTGCTATAATTAATTCCTAACGAAGATTCGATTAACGGCAGCATTGTATAAGAAATATTTCCACCATAATTCCTGCTGGGTTTAACATCCAATTTGCTGTAACGATAGCCGTATTGGAAGCCTATAATAAGGTTATTAAGTGGTCTGATAATAGTTCTTGCTCTAAAACCCTGTCTTGTTTCATTTTCTAAAACGCTATCTGAAATTGATTTAAACGTTTCGTAATAGTAAACATTTTTTCTTGCATCATAAGAAAGACTTAATGAAAATTCTCTAACCGGCGAGTATCTTGCAGAAAGATAAAGTGATGTTAAACTAAAATCATTTTTTCCCAGTCCAAGTTCTTTTTTATAAAGATCAACTTCTGCTGAAGCAAAAAGATTAGTATTAGTTATGATTGTATTGTTATGTTGCAAATAAGCAAATCTTCTATCGGTTTTAAAATCATTTGTTTGCTGAAATACGGAAAAAGTATTTTCCATAATTCCACTTCCAACAGTATCATATCTGCTTAAATAAACTCCGTATTCAAAAAGTTTTGCGTTTAATCCAAAATCCGTAAAGTTAGGGCGCGATCCTGCCACCAATCCAATTGTTAAAAATGAAAATGCCTTTTCAAATTGCAATCCATCAACAATGCTGATGTTAGAAATTTTTCTGTTCAGATATCTTCCAAGCCATAATCTTGCAGATTCATCAAATTGATAACTTAAATTTAAATCATATACTTTAAATGCTTTTCCTAAACTTGATGAAACTGTTTTCCACTGGTCTGCTCTATAAGAAAAAATAGAATAATTTGAAAATGACAAACCGGATCCGCCTACATTTTGTAGGCTAAATCTAAGTGAATGCCGCCAGCGTTGATACTCGCCTCGCTTATCAATGTTATTAAAATTAGAATATGATTGTAAAGAATATCTTCCGGAAATTTTTGAGCTCTTTGCAGAAGTAGAATTATTTTCGGGTTGCTTAATTTTTTCCAGTGGTTGTACAATGGTGGGATTTGTTTCTAAAACAACTGGTATTTTGGGATCACCATTTTGTTCTAATTTTTTTATAAAAGCATAAACTATTAATCCCGATTTAAAATCATCACCATTTAATTTTTCACATGCAGCGGAAGATGATGAAAGATATTTTACAACAAGAGCAGCAAGCTGTTTATTTTTAGGTTTTATAAATAAGGTATCACCTTCACTTATTCCATATGTATTATCAAAGTTTACATATACTAATTGAGCTGAAGTATATCCAACTTTTCCTTCTTTAGTCTGTTCTTGTGCTCTGATGATGTTCGTTAGCAGAAAAATTGCACTTGCTATGTATAAAAATTTAATCAACTCTTTGCTCTTGCAAATGTGGTACTATCAATCCACTATCCCAATTATTTGTAGCGTGGCAATTCCAACAATCCGTTCTATCTCCGAGATTATGTTCATCAAGAAAATCATCCATATGACAGCTTAGACATTGAGGCTGATAGTTAGGCTCAGAATGACACTCACTACAATCCATGCTGGAATGCTGATTTCTGAGTCTATAGAAATTATGATCAAATGTTGCCGGTGTCCATCCATTTGTTGTATGACATGGCGTACAAGTGGTTGCGAAATTCAGCAAATCATGAGGTGGATCTGTAGTACTCATATAATTACTCTGATGACAGGAGTAACAATCTGTTGGAGTTCCTGAATAGCCACTAGCATGGCAATTCTCGCAACCAACCTGAATATGAGCACCGGTTAATGGGAACTGGGTTGTACTATGATCAAAGTTTGCATCATCCCAATTTGATGTGTTATGGCACAATGTACAATCGTGTGGATAATTTTGGGTTACGTGGTTTGGATCGATAGTATTTTCATAATCCGATTGATGACAAGAATAACATTCCGTTGGAGTTCCTATATAACCTGTTGAATGACAATCCTGACAAGTTGTTGTTATATGCGCACCAGTTAATGGGAAGTTTGTATTTTGATGATTAAAACTTGTTTGATCCCATGCAACTGAATTATGACAGAGTTCACAATTTGTTGGATATGATTGTGCTGTATGATTTGGTGCTGTATTAAATTGTGCTTGATGACAAGTAATACACTGATTATTTAACCCTGTAACTGCTCCTAAATGACAGGATGAACATTGCAATGGCTGATGAGAACCAATTAATTCAAATCCGGTGGTCGTATGATTAAAACTTGATGGAATCCATGCTGAAGATCCATGACAATCCTGACAGCTTGTTGGAATACCTGCCGCAGCATGGTTTGGATTTACCGCATTATTAAATGCAGACTGATGACAGCCAACGCATTGATTTGGAGTTGTTGTGTAGTTACCGTTATGACAACTTGCGCAATCATTCGCAATTTCTAAATGTCTACCAGTCAGTTGGAAGACTTGATTATGCTGTGGAAACAATCCAGGCTGCCAATTTGCATTAGGTGTGTGGCAAGCAGCGCAATCTGTAGATAAATTCAATGCTTGATGATTTGGATTTGCAGTATTATTATAATCAGAAATGTGGCAATCCGAACAAACGGTAGTTGTATTTGTGTAACCATTTTCGTGGCACTGAACACAATCCGTAGTTAAGTGTACTCCGACTAATACAAAGTTTGAAGTTGCATGATTGAAAGCTCCTTCTTTTCTGCCCTGCGGATGACATGCAAAACAATCAGCACTATTATAAACATAACCTTGCACACCTTGATGTTTATCATCTGTATCGGTTCTATTATGCTCATGACAATCGATGCAAGAAAAAACTGAAAAGTTATTTGGAGTAGTGTGACAATCCGAACACTGATTCCATTCACCATTATGCTTACCAGAATAAATTGGAAAGTACTGAGCATCATGATCAAACGTTGCCTGATTCCAATTTGTTGTGTTATGACAATCTATACAAGAAGTTGGAAATCCTGCAGCCTGATGATTTGGATTTGTTGTATTGTTATAATTTGTTTGATGACATGCGTAACAATCTGTTGGAGTTCCTGTGTATCCACTTGTATGGCAAGTTGCACAAGCTACTTGAACGTGGCTTCCGGTTAATGGAAATTGTGTTGTGCTGTGATCAAAGTTAGCATCATTCCAATTTGTTGTATTGTGACAAAGTGTACAATCGTGCGGATAGTTTTGCGCTAAGTGATTTGGATCTGTCGTACCATTAAAATCTTGTTGATGACATGTGTAACAATCTGTTGGTGTTCCTGTGTATCCGCTCGAATGACAACTTGCACAAGCTGCTTGAATGTGACTGCCAGTTAATGGAAAACTACTTTGGTTATGATCGAAAGTTGCGTTATCCCATCCAGCAGTAGTATGGCACAAACTGCAATCTGTGGAAAATTGTGATGTAACATGATTCGGATCATTTACGTTTTGATAATCTTGTTGATGACAAGCATAACAATTTGTTGGGGTTCCTGTGTAACTAGAAGTATGGCAATCCGCACAATCTACCGGAATATGTTTACCAGTTAAAGGAAATTGAGTTAAGTTATGGTCAATCGTAGCATTTTCCCAACCTGCAGTAGTATGACACAAACTACAGTCTGTTGGAAACTGTGACGTAACATGATTCGGATCATTTACGTTTTGATAATCTTGTTGATGACAAGCATAACAATTTGTTGGAGTTCCTGTATAACCAGAAGTATGGCAGTCCGCACAATCTACCGGAATATGTTTACCAGTTAACGGAAATTGAGTAAGATTATGATCGATACTTGCAGGTTTCCATCCATTAATATTATGGCAAACCTCACATGTGGTTGGCAATCCTGCAGAAATGTGATTCGGATTTGTTGTGCTATTGTACGTCTGTTGATGACAAGCGTAACATTCTGGAGAGAGTCCTGAAAAAGTATTCTGTTGATGACAAGAAAAACAACTTGGCAACGCATGTCCGCCAGTTAAAGGAAAGAAACTATGATTTACATTTGTTGTATTCCACGTAAGTGCGCTAACATTATGACACTCCTGACAATCTTTTGAAAAATTTGCAGTAAGATGATTTGGTGACTGAGCAGAATTATAATCTTGTGAATGACATGCATAACAATCAACATTTAAAACATCAAACCTAAGCTCTGTGTAGCCAGAATGACATTGGGCGCAATCCGCAAGTTTGTGAGCGCCAAGCAATGGAAATCTGCTGTTCTGATGTAAACCAACAATATCTTTTACAACCCAACTTGTCGGTGTGTGGCAGCTTGCGCAATCAAAACCAACTGTGCTTTGATGAATATCTTTATGACATGAAAAACAATCAGTTGAAGCATTTGAAAATACAAGTGAAGTATGGCAGGATTTACAATCCACATTTTGATGCTGACCGACTAAACTAAATTTTGTAGTTGAATGATCGAAAGTAACTTTTGAAAGATTGACTTTCCAATTATCTGATACATGGCAATTTGAACAATCTACATCAAAATTATCTCCGTGCGGTGATTGTGCAAAAACATTTATGCTTAGCAGAAAAAATATTATTTGGAATGACAGTCTGCGCATTTATACTCTTTTATTTTATACAACACAAATGGAGTTACATTATCGGTTATTGTTTTATGACATTTAGAACATTCTAACTTTTGATGTGCACCATCATTTTTAAATTTTGCTTTTGCGTGATCAAATTTTTCTGCTTTCCAATTGTTAAATCCATGGCAACGTGAGCAATCCGTAATGTTATCAAATCTAAATTGTCCGAAATGAATATCTTTATGGCACTGTTCGCAATCAAGGGTTAAGGACAAAAACTTATAAGATTTTTTCTCATTTACTTCACGGTAGTGACAATTGCCACAAGTAATTGATTGATGTTTACCAAGTAAAGCAAACTTCGTGCTATTGTGATCGAATGTGATTGAGTTCCAATTTGCAGTTTGATGACATGACTCGCACTTATTTTCCGGCAAAAATTTCTCGCTGAGTTCAGTTCCATGAACATTTTTATGACAATCCTGACACTTAAAACCAATGTTTCTAAATCTCCATTGCTCTTCTTTATAATGACATTTTCTGCACGCCACCGCTAAATGGCTTCCATCAATAACAAATTTTGTTTTGTTGTGATCTTCAATCAAAAAGTCTGCGGGAGAAAATCCGGCTTCTGAGTGACAGGTTTTACAATCTTTTACTACAGCCTTTAATGTAAAATCACCTTTGTGATAATCGGAATGACAATCTGTACACTTTGCAAATAAAGGTTTGTTTTTGTTTGCGCCTTTGTGACAATCGTTGCATCGTACTTTTTGATGTTTACCGATTAAAGGAAATTTAGTTTTGTTGTGATCGAATGCGCCTTGATTTATTATGTTAAATCCATTTACGGAATGACACGATTTACAATCTGCACCAAAAGCACCTTTGTGAACATCAGTGTGACAGGAAGAACAGTTGCCAAAACTTAAACCTTTAAGTTTTACAAAATCTTTTCCATTCTTTTTTTCTGTGGGATGACATTTTGCACATTCTACTTTTTCGTGAGCGCCGGCTAACTTAAATTTTGCTTTGTTGTGATCAAAACTTTCCGCCGGTTTAAACTTTTCGGTGGAATGACAGCTTGCACAATCAGTCCCCAAAGTTCCCTGGTGAATATCTTCATGGCAAGTAACGCATTTTTGATCCAAACCTAAATGAGTTTTACTTTTCTTTTTAAACTTATTATCAGAAATAAATTTGGATTGATGACAATCTTTGCAATCTATTTTAGAGTGCGCGCCGGTTAATTTAAATCCTGTTTTGTTATGATCGAAACCATCTGGATTAAAATTTACGATTCTAAAAGTTCTTCCGTGATGTTCATTATGGCAGCTTGCACATTGCTTATTCTTTACTTCAGAGTTTGAATGGTAACCGCGATTTGCATTTATAAGATTCTTAACTTCTTTATGACAATCCAAACATTTAGAGTTTACGACTTTGTTTCCAATTTCGTGGCACTTTGTACAATTGCTAATCCCTTCCAAATCAGCGTGTGCTTTGGTAAGATCGCCCGGAGAAATTTGTGCAAGAATTTGAGCGGAAAAAAATAATATAAATAAAAAGTATTTCAATAATTTATTAGTGTTTTAAAATAGCATCGCCAAATTTTTTAGTGATTTTAATTCCAATCCCTTCAAGAAAACTGGTCGGTAAAATTCCACCGGCAAAGATATAAACAAAATCATTTTTAATATTTAATTCTTCGACGGAATTACTAAATGTAAATATCACACTATCATCTGTTATTTCTTTTACATTTGAATTGAATATCGTCTTAACTTTTTTCTTTTTGATGTAATCATTAATCCGTTCTAAATTTTTAGGTTTTAATCTTGAAAAAGATTCACTGCGATAAGATAGTGTAACTCGATTCCTTTCATCCGCAAGCAACATTGCTGATTCAACTGCTGAATCGCCTCCGCCAACAACTAAAATATGTTTATCGTGAATTAATTCCGGTTCAATCAATCTATAAAAAACTTTTTCTTTTTCCTCGCCTACCACCCCAAGTTTTCTAGGTGAACCACGCCGTCCTATTGCAAGAATTATTCCTCTGCTCGTGTAATGATCATTATTGGTTTTAACAATAAACATGTTATCCTGCTTAACAATTTCTAAAACTTTTGCCTGCTCATTAATTGTTATTTTATTTTTTGATAAGACATTTTTCCACAAATCAAGCAATTCAGATTTACTTGTTTCAACAAGTTTAACTTTACCCCATAGTGGCAAATCCATGGGTGAGGTCATCACAATTTTAGCTCTGGGAAAATTAAAAACCGTTCCGCCTAAAGAATCTTGTTCTAAAGTTATAAACTTAAGATTATTTTTAGCCGCCGTTAGTGAAGCCGAAATGCCAGCGGGACCAGCGCCAACAATAATCAAATCGTATTTTGCATTTGATTTAGGAATAGATTTTTGAAGAAAATACTCAACAGTTTGTCTGCCTTGCTCAACAGCATTTTTTATCAAACCCATTCCGCCAAGTTCACCAGCAACAAATATTCCTGGGATATTTGTTTCAAACTCCTGAGAAATGTGCGGAAGTTCAACTCCACGTTTTTCGGTTCCGATGCAAAGTGTAATCGCCTCCACGGGACATGCGTGAAAACAGGCACCGTGCCCAACGCACCTGGAGGCATTTATAGTTTGTGCTTTGCCGTTATGTATTCCCAAAATATCATGCTCAGGACACGCTTTTATACATGCACCACTGCCGATGCATATGTTTAAATCTACAACAGGATGTAAAGAAACGGGCTCGTGAAATCCGTGCTCTTTGGCTTTACTGGTTTTGCTAAGAGTACGCATATTTGTAAGTCTGTTTTTCTGAAGATAGAAGTAAAAAATTCCACCAAGTAGAAAAAAAACTAACACGTATGCAAAAATATTTTCGAGTAATTGCTCCAAAATTGATTATTTCACACTTCTTATTAGTTGATGATTAACAAATATTCAATAATCGTACCTAGAATCAAAAGCGAAAGAAAGAATTTACAACTTTTTTATGGAGCTTTTTGCTAATTCTGATGTTTTATCATTTGGATAATCTTTGATTAGCTTTGTCCAAATTTCACGCGCTTTTTCTTTATTGCCTTTTGTTGCTTCTATAGCACCAACATTGTAGTTAACCATTGGATCATTGGGAAATAATTTTAGCATCTGCCTTGTAACTTCTTCTGCCTTAGCCAGGTTACCTTGATTGTAATAAACAAATGTCATTCCGAAGTAAACATCTTTTCTGTTTTTATCTTTATCTAAAATTTTTTGATAATAGATTAATGCTTCATCAGACTTATGAGCGGCGGCAAGAAAATCTGCGTACTCACGCATCTTTAAAGTATCATTGGGATTTGCTTCAACATCTTTTTTCATAACCTCAATTTTGTGTTTTACTTCTTCAGAAACATTTGAGCTGCTTGGATTATCCATCATTCCCTTGTTCATATTTTTATGAACATTATCATTTGGCATTTGTTTATTTGTTATATCAACATTTGTTTTTTCTTCGTTGCTGCCGGATGGCGCAACAATTAAAAGAATCACAACAATAGCAGCGGCAAGTATTCCATATAAATATATCGGTTTGAATTTCATTTTGTTTCTCCTAAAATATCCATTTGTATCCAAAAGTTATAGTAACAATTACGTGAATTACCATTATCACAAACATTGCAATTGCAAAAGGCAAATGTGCAATGTGCCAGTATCTAAAAAGATTTTGCATTGTGTGCAGCATTCCAAGTCTGCGCGATAAAATAATTTCCGCCTGAGCTTTATTTATAATTTCTTTTTGTTTGATTTTAGAAAATCCAGCCGACACCATATTTCTTTTTAGCTTGGATTGAAACGAACGAATATTAAAAAAATCTTTAAAGTAAAGTAAAATAGTATTTAGCAGCCCTAAATTTTTATATCGTTCTGTTGATGCTAATATGTCAAGTTGATTAATTAAACTTGCATCAAAAAGCATTTCTTGCTTCATTTTATCCAACAAATCTTCACGCATTGATATTAAATCTTTGATATCAATTTCTTTTCCTTGAATTGTTCTTGGGATTTGGATGTAAATAAATCTACCCACAACTCCGCTTAAAACAACAAGAACCATG
The DNA here is from genome assembly GCA_963704275.1 of uncultured Ignavibacteriaceae bacterium. Lineage (GTDB taxonomy): Bacteria > Bacteroidota > Ignavibacteria > Ignavibacteriales > Ignavibacteriaceae > IGN3. Next base: position 22,410 of record CAVPHP010000013.1, read on the forward strand.
CTCCAAAAACTGACTGAAACGATCCCGCCAAATTTAAATGCAGTATGATACAAAACTAAAATAGGACCAACAGTGCATAAAAAAATATGGAACTCTAACCAATGTTTTAAGTATCCAAAAGTAAAAAGCTTACGAGATCTTTTACGGAACATATAAATTGCTACTCCAAAAATCATCATAAAAGTTCCGATTATTCCAAAACCGTGTCCCCAGTTTCCGCTTGGTTTTAGAGAAGCATGTGATGGATCAAAAAATCTTTCTTCAATTGGAAGTGAATAATATTGATATCCATTAATCGCTAGTAATATTAAAACTACAGTTCCAACTAAAAAGAAACTACCAACATATATAGTGTGAAGTTTTTTATTCATAGTATAAAATAATAAGGTATAATATTATTACAAAAAGAAAAATAGGATGAGGTAAAAGTATGGGTCTCACTTGAGACCCAAAACTCTACTCTTCAGCAAGTTGTACGAGTGTATTGTATTTAGTGGATTTTTCAACCGACATGCCGCTGATTTTATCGACAAGAATATTAATTCTTTCATCGTTCAAATCATCAAAGGCTTCGTAAGCTTCCATATTTGTAAAAGTGTATTGCTCCTGAAAACTAACATTTTTACCTTTAACTTCGTAAACTTGATAAGATTCTAATCCTTCTGCTTTAAGAAGATTTTTTAGTTCCTTAACAACCTTAAAATATTCGTCGCGTTTTTCGGGAACAATTTCGTACTGAATTAAGAAAAGAACTTTTGACATTTGTACTCCAATAATTAAATAAATAATTTCTGATCAGTTGAACCTTCAAAAATAATTTTTGCTGGTCCAGTTAAAGAAAGATTTTTTACTTTCTGATTTTCAACTTCAAAATTAACGATAAGATTATCGCCGCCATAAGTTATTAAATTGATCGGCGGTTTTAAATTATCCGTAACATAACAAATTAAAGCAGCAGCAACAGAGCCAGTTCCGCAAGCAAGTGTTTCATCTTCAACACCGCGTTCATAAGTTCTTATATGAATCACTTTATTTTTTACATCAATAAAATTTACGTTAGTTCCGGCTGGATTAAAATCACTACAGTAACGTATTTCTTTTCCGATTTTAAAAACAGGAACATCCAAAATATTTTTAAATGATGGTTTTGGATTTACAGCATCTTTTAAAATATCTTTAATATTTATAACAACGTGAGGCGAACCAGTATCAGCAAAGTTAGATGTTATCATCTGATCTGCAGCTTTGATTTTAAAATTATATTTAATTTGCTTTGGCGGATTAAGATTAAATTTTATTAATTCATCGCTTAAAACTTCACCGGAATATTCAGCATCATTAGAAACAAATTTTGCAATTCCGTTTTTTAATCGTCCGGTTTTTTCTGCAAACCAAATAGAACACCTTGCCCCATTGCCGCATAAGCTGCCAGTTGAACCATCAGCATTATAATAAACCATTTTATAATTATGCTCTGCTGTATCTTCAATGGTAATTAAACCGTCAGCTCCAATTCCATTTCTACGGTTGCAAAGATTTTTTATTTTTTCAGAGGTTAGGATTAAGTCAGCATTCTGATTTTTATCCACCAAAATAAAATCATTGCCTGCGCCGCTCATCTTTTTAAAAAAAATCTTTTGCATTTAACTGCTAATTTAGTTTAATGCTTTATGCTTTTCAATAAAAATTTTTGGTAATTATCAGATATTTATTAAAACAAGGCTACCCAAAATCTGCAATTAAATTCCGTTAGAAACGAATTGTTGTTAAGAAAAATAATGCTATTATTTTTCAATTCACATAGAGACAAAATATTTTTAGATTCCGTTAGAAGCATAATGTTGTTATTTGAAGATTGGGTTACTATTTATAAGCCACGGAACTGAATAATAAAATTTCCTGCAGATTTCTATCTATCTGCAGGATAAAACAGGATGGGAAAGTGTTATTGAATTTGTTTTGTCATCAAAGCAACTTGCTGTGCAACAGTTGAGTTATACTCAAATGCAAGTTTTCTGTGATTAACCAAATCTATAATTGTTCCAATAAAACATAAACCACCGGTTAGAAAATATAAGATTCCCATCCCGATTTGGTTTAGCATAAATCTATGCAATCCCGCAAAGCCAACAAATCCAACAAGAGCTAAAATTAAAATTGTAGTGGGATCTTTTCTGCGTGCACTGTAAGCCATCGCAAACTGTTGTGCTTGCGTATCGGTCATATCTTTAATGAGACTTTGGACGTAAGACATTTCTTCGCCTTCAAGACTCGGTAATAATTGAAAAATATTTTGCATAGACTCTCCTTATTTATTGTGGTTTAATTTTTTTTAGGTTGAAATTAATTATTGTAAATATTCGATGAAGAATTATTAGCAAAGCTGGAATACCTAAAATATGAGTGCTGAATGATTGACTGAATTGACCTTTAAATATTAAAGCAATCGAATTTCCAAGTCCACAACCGGGGCAATGCTCAAATCCAAGATTCGAAAGCGGACAGATGGTAAAATGTACTTCGTAAGGATTAACTAGAAATGCTAAATATAGAAGTGATGCAATCCAGATGAAACCTTCAAAACCAATTGACTTGATGAAATTAAAAATCTTATTAAAAAAACTTTCGTTCTGAATTGATTTAATATTACTGATACGGTCAATCACTGTTTTAATATAAATTGTTGATTAAAACATAAGTAATAATTAAAAGCAAATCAATTTGATGATGATAAGTGGTACGATTTTATCGGTGAATGATTGGAATAAAAAGGTGTGATTTGCAAGATTCAAATTAATTGAAAATACTGATAAGAAAACTATCTTCAGCAATAAATGCTATTTATACAAAAGTGTATTCATAATTTTATTAATGGAATCATATAATAAAGAATGATTATATGTTTTTTGAGGAATTAGTTTTACCTGTTGTTGGCTGCAATACTGGTATCGAAGGTGCCGGTCTATGTAATGCAAATTCAACAATTTTAGAAAGTGTTTCACCAAAGCTTAACCCAAAATGCTCTGCCGATTCCATAAACGAAACACTTTCCGTCAGATCTGGATTCGGATTCACTTCCAAAACATAAACTTTATTATCCTTTGTTAAACGAAGATCAAGCCTTGCGTAATCGGTGCATCCGGTTATTTCGTATGCATCGAGAACTGCGGCTTTCACTTTTTTTTCAACCCTGCGGTTTAATTTGGCTGGACAGATAGAATGCACTCTATGAAACGATTCCTCCAACGGATTCCATTTTGCATCGTAGCTTATTATCGTTGGATGATCTGATGGAAGTTCAGAAAAATCGAATTCTATTATCGGCAGAACTATAGGAGGATCATTTCCAAGAACTGAAACGTGCAGTTCACGGCCCTCAATAAATTCTTCAACTAATATTGGGGGATTAAATTCTAAAAATGCTTTTTTGATTCTCTCATTCAATTCTTCATAATTATAAACAACAGAACCCTTCTCAACTCCTGAGCTTGCATCTTCTCTAGCTGGTTTAATAATCATAGGATAATGAAGGCCATGTCTTGCGGGTAATTTTGGTTCGTTCAATAATCTGTACCTTGGCGTGGGAACATTATTTGCGAGCAGTAATTGCTTTGTCATGCCTTTTCGCTGACATAGTGCAAGTGTAAATGGTCTTGCACCGGTATAGCGAACACCATAAAGAGCAAATAGACCTGCTATCGACTGCTCAAGAGCCGAATCTTCTCTATAATATTCAATTAGATTAAAAACTACATCTGGGGGATTATTTTGAAGTAAATCTATTAAAACATTTATATCTTCATTTATATTTAATATAGAAACGTTGTAACCTTCGCTTTTAAGTGCCTTTGCAATCGCCTCATATTCTTCAGTTACGGTAGCAACATCAATATCGTACTCCGGTTCAAAGCCCAGTGAGTCCGGATCAACTTTACGTATTTTTTCATAAATGTCTTCGCCAAAATGATTGTAGATAACAGCAACAGAGATTTTTTTCTTTTTAGTCATTCAATTATTATTAAAAAAATAAATAAAGTTTAAAATAAAAGCCTTACTAAAATAAGGCTTTTGTGGAGGTGGCGGGAGTCGAACCCGCGTCCGAAACTATGATCCAAAGAACATCTACATACATAGTCTGTTTCATTTTTGACTTTAAGCTGCCAAACAGACAAAGATCACTTAAAGCCTACTTGCTGTTATTTCACCTTTCCTGCGCAAGAGACAGAATCAGCTATTGTATCTAAACGTCGTTCAATCCCAGCCCGATACAAGAGGATAAGTTGAACGGCTGTTAACTATTAATTAAGCAGCAAGGGCGTAATTAGATTCGCCATTTATTGTTTTTTTCCCAATTCATTTACGTGTATTCGGGGAACACGGTATGCAGTTCTAAGTCTCTTTAATCCCGTCGAAACCAAAATTCACCCCCGTAAATTAAGTAGGCAATAGACAGTCTCCAATCGGCAATAAATTCAAAAGGAATTATTCCAACCAAGATTTACGGAATCCATTTTGTGTCTGGAATGTTTGAGTACTTATTCTCAAAACGTGAAAGAACAAAAAACAGATCAGATAATCTGTTTAAAAATATAACAATGTTCTCACCGATATGTTCGGTATTTTTTAATGCCACAACTTCTCTTTCTGCTCTGCGAGAAATTGTACGGCAAATAGATAAAAGAGCAGCACCTCTACTACCGCCAGGCAAAATAAAGTGTTTTAGTTTTTCTAACTGAGCTTCAAATTTATCAATCGTTTCTTCAGTTTCTAAAATATATGAATCAGGTATTCTGGTGATTTTTAGATTATTAGTTTTTTCAGTTTCCGGTGTTGCTAAGTCTGAACCAAGAAAAAATAATTTATTTTGTAAATCGATTAATATATTTTTTATTTCATCGCAATTAGATTCTATGATTGCTAACCCAACAAATGAATTTAATTCATCAATAGTGCCGTAAGCGTTTAATCTTAAACTGTTTTTTGATACACGTTCTCCGCCGAATAATCCTGTTTCACCTTTATCACCTGTTTTGGTATAGATTTTCATTTCATCAATTATCTTTTAAATGGCAGCTCGTACACTGTTACTTCCATAACTTTAGTTTCATTTTTAGCAGTAACTTTTGTTCCTTGCACGGCTAAAGGTTTTTTAATATAGCCGAGTGCTATATTCTTTTTAAATTTTGGTGAAAAAGCAATCGAAGTAACAACTCCAACTTCATTCTTCTGATCATCTAACAAAGAAAACTTTTCATTTGTTTCAATTGATTCGGGAAAACATAATCCAACTAAATGTTTCTGAACTTTATCATAAGTATCCAATCTTGCAATAACTTCCTGCCCGATGTAACATCCTTTTTTGAAATCAACAAGATCAATTATTTTGGCTTCATGCGGATTGTAAAAATCATTCAATTCGTTTGGATCGGATGGAATTCCGTTTTCAATCCTAAAAGCGTCGTAAGCATCTTCTCCAACCAGGTTAAAATCAAATGGTCCTTTATTATCAACCATATTCTTAACCAATTTTTTTCCGTTTTCCTGCTCAGCAAGTATCCAAAATTTTTGCGATCCATTTTCATCATTAATTCTTGCAAGAAAAAATAAAACACCATCGGCACTTACAACTTTAAATGAGTTATCTTTAACAGAATTTAAAACATCGCCAACAAACAGAGATAAAAAAGATTCCGATTGTGGTCCTACAATCTGAAATAAATTAAATCTATGACTCGCATCGCTTAATTGCACATCATCACCAATAATGTACTTATTAATCCAGCTCATAACTTTTTGCTTGCTGTGAATACCTGTAACTAAAAGTATGTAACTTTCAAAATTAAGCACGGTGGTAACACCAATCATTCTGCCTTTTTCGGATGTAAAAATAGTTTTCTTAACTTCTTCTTTATTAATGTCTTTCATTGAGTTTGTAGAAATTCTATGTAGAAAATCCAACGAATCAGTTCCTTTTAACTCGATAATTGAAGAAGCGTTCATATATTTTAACCCAACACCGTTAGTAAGACTGTAAACTTCATCATCAAGAGAAGAATAACTTTTAAAATACGTAATATCATCTATCAACTCGGTTTTTGCGCCAAGCGATTCAAAAAATGAAATCATATCTGAATTTGTATTAGTCAACTCGAACATTATTTCTCCATTGAATTACTATTGTTTATCGGATAAGAGATTGTAAAAACTTCTTAGGCAAAGATAAGCAAAAAATTAATAATGGCGAGTTTGTTTTGGGTTGTTTGTATTGATGTAAAGCGTGTCTTTTTCACTCCATTTAAAGGCTACGGAATCTTTTGAAAAGACTTTATCTTTTAGATTATAGATGACATGCTCGTAATAGTCAGGAAACTTATCATTATTAACATTTGCCAATGACCGTTTCAAACTTGTACCTTCATAAGTCATCAATAGATGAGGATATTTTCTAATGTCATCGATTAGAAAGTAGTTATAATTAATATGTCCAATTCCCTGTGCGTAATGAAAATTACTTTCGATAAAGTAGGTTCCATTGTAACCCCATTTTTTTAGTGTGATGCTGTTAAATCCACCATGTGATGGAATTGGCGCTTCCCACTGTTTGATAAGATTTTCACCATTACACTCAAACAAAACCAAAAATAAAAACGGGGTGCCAAGTTTTGTACTGTCAAGATCAATAAAGCTCTGATCGTACCCGACAAGATTTGCCGGTTCAATCAATCGCTCGCCTGCTCTTGAACTTGCAATCATAGCAAAAACAAATTTGCTTCCATTTTTATCTGTAAAATAAATTATTGCGGGTTTAGAAATATTGTACGTTGATGTTTTATCAAATTCAAGTAAGTACGTTCCGGCAGGATAATTATCAAATATGTGTTCGATTACTGCTATCGTATCGCAAGGAAATCTGTTGGCTGATTCTTTTTTTTTTAATTCAAGATTGTATTGCTGAATTTCAGCATCTTTGTTTTGATTATACGCAGCCTGCTCATTGTAGTTTACCTTATTATTCTCCGGTTTGGTCTTGTGCTCGCAGCTAAGCATCAATAAAAGAATAAGCAAAATAATAGGATAAATAAGCGCCGATAGTTTAATTTTTCTTAACATAGATACGCAGTTAACGCAATATTTGTGCCCCAAAATTTTTACAAAAAAGCCTCAGACTTGATTAAAATCAAACTCTGAGGCTAAAAAAAATTAGACAAGTCTTAGAATAAAACAATTACTTCGAGAACTCATCCAAAAAATAAGCTGAACTTTTTATACCCAATTGAAAATGTTTGAGATTAAAATGTTCATCTGGTGAATGAAGATTTTCGGTATTCAATCCTAATCCCATCAAAACCGGAGAAGCTTTTAACCTGTTAGCAAATTCCACAACAATCGGAATTGACCCGCCTTCTCGCATAAAAACAGTTTTCTTTCCAAATGCTAATTGCATTGCTTTTGCGCCTGCGATTGTAGCTTTGTCATCTAAAAGTGTTATTACAGGATAACCGCCATGTAAACCTTTTACTTTTACACTAACTTCTTTTGGTGCAATTTTTTTAATGTGTTTCTCAAAAAGTTTTTCAATCTTTTTGGGATCCTGATGAGGAACTAAACGCATACTAATTTTTGCAGATGCTTTAGATGGAATTACAGTCTTAGCGCCTTCACCTGTAAAGCCGCCCCAAATGCCGTTGCAATCTAAAGTCGGTCTAGCCCAAATACGTTCTAAAGTTGTGTAGCCTTTTTCCCCTGTAAGATGTTTTAAACCAATTGCTTTTCCCCACTCTTTTTCAGAAAACTTTAGCGCTTTAAAATTTTCTCTTTCCTTTTTGGATAATTTTAAAACATCATCATAAAAACCATCAATTTTAATTTTACCGTCTTTATCAACCAATTGAGAAATCATTTTTGTAAGAATATTTATTGGATTTGGAACACCGCCGCCAAATGTACCAGAATGTAAATCGCGCGATGGACCTGTAACTTCAATTTCCATGTAACACAATCCGCGCAAACCGTAAGTAATAGTTGGAACGCCGGGTGCAAACAATGCTGTATCTGAAATTAAAACTGAATCACATTTTAAAAGTTCTGTATTATTTTTTAAAAACACAGATAAATTTTCACTTCCAATTTCTTCTTCCCCTTCAATTAAAAATTTTACGTTTAGCGGAAGACTGCCATGAGTTTTAAAATATGCTTCAACACTTTTGACGTGCATATACATTTGTCCTTTATCATCGGTAGCGCCGCGAGCAAAAATATTATCGCCAACAATCGTTGGTTCAAACGGCGATGAAGACCAAAGCTCAATTGGATCAACTGGCTGAACATCATAATGACCATAAATTAAAACGGTTGGCTTACCCGGTGCACCAAGCCATTCGCCGTAAACTAAAGGATGACCTTCAGTTTGAAATATTTCAATTTTATTTAGGCCTGCATCCTTTAATTTATCGGCAACAAAGTTGGCTGCTTTTTGCATATCAGGCTTATTTTCCGGTTGTGTACTGATACTTGGAATTCGTAAAAAGTCTTTCAGTTCTTCAATGTATCTTCCCCTGTTAGCATCGATATAATTAATTACTTCCTTCAATTTTTTCTCCTTAAGGATATGTTACTTTATATTTAAATATTATCGGAATGTTTCCTTTAAAATTGTTTATTGTTTCGTTATCAAGTTCATCTAATATATCCTGCTTCGGCACATAAACTTCTTTCCACGGATCATCAACAATATAAATATTATTTTCGTTATCCATTGTGATGCTTTCGTAGGAAGGCAGATAATTTAAGTTGTGATATTTCGGAATAAACGTAATTCCATCAAATTTAGAAAAATTTTTTATGTTAAATTCTTCATCAAAAAGTATGTGAAATATATTTCGGTTATTTCTATCAATTCCCCACAGCGAATAATCTTCATCTGAAAATAAGCCGCAAACTGTGTGGATACCTAAATCTTTTGTACTAATTGTTTTGATTATGCTCAAATCAGATTTGTTAGCAATAAAAAGTAAAGCACTATCTGCAAACTGCTTATCGGTAACGAATCCTTCCAAGCCTAAATAAAAATATTTTTCATCAAGCGCAACACCTTCGTAACCGATATTCCAATTTGTGTATTTATAAAATAAATTTGTCGGTGTAAAACTCATTTTAATTACTGATATAATTTGTTTTGAAAAAACATCATCATCCTTAAAAACCAATTTATAAATCCCAACATATTCATTATAATTTGCACCGTTGCCTTCAACAGATAAATAAACTATCTCTGAATTTTTATCATAAATTATTTCTTCAAAATCCTTTTTAGGAAAATCAGAAAAATAATTTTCAGCGCTGTCAACAAAAGAAATTTTTTCTATACTAAAAATCGTATCACTTTTAAGCGTTAAGAGATTTATGAATCCAATATCATCAGCAAGAATGAAATATTTTTTATCACATTCATTTTTAATGAAAGCAATTCCGGAAGTTTGATCTGTTCTTGATTGATCTATTTTTAACCAAAGTGGGAAATTTTGATCTGGCTGGAGAGATATCGTTTCATCTTGCGCATTTATAAAAATGCTAAATAAAATTACAAGTATTATTTTTAAATATTGGCTCATTTCCGTGATAAAATTAGAACAAATAAATTTTACATTTCAAATATAAGCATTATCAAATTATCACATCGTAAAAATGAGTTATTGTTAAACTTTTGTGCGTTAGCTATCTTTGACTAATGATTTTATTCCGATACATACTCAAAGCACATTTCATTCCATTCGTTTTTTCGCTCATCACTTTAATGTGCATTTTTCTTCTTCAGTTTATGATGAAATTTGCCGATCGATTGGTCGGAAAAGGTTTAGACGGCTGGGTTATTACAAAGTTAATTGCATACAATCTTTCTTGGATGGTTGTACTTGTTGTACCGATGGCTTCTCTAGTCGCAACGCTTATGGCGTTTGGTAATCTTAGCCAAAACAATGAAGTAACAATAATGAAATCATCCGGAATAAGTTTGTACAAAATGATGTTTCCACCGTTTATTGCAAGTATAGTTGTTGCTGTTCTCCTTTTTCAGTTTAATAATGATGTTCTGCCTGACGCAAATCATCAAGCAAAAATATTAATGAGTGATATTTCCCGAACAAAACCAACACTTTCACTTGAGCCAGGATTTTTTTCTCAGGAAGTTAACAACTACGCGATTTTAGTTCGTTCAATTAATCAAAACTCAAACTGGTTATATCAGATTACAATTTATGATTACTCAAACGGTGCAAAAATAAATGTAGTAACAGCAGACAGCGGCAAAATATATTTTTCAAAAGATCAATCTAAACTGCTTATGGAATTGTATCACGGGGAGATACATGAATCGGATATTCAAAACACCACGATGTACAGAAAACTAGAGTTTCAAAAACATATTATTGCAATGGATGGTGATCAATTTTCATTTCAGCAATCAGGTCCAACATCGCGCGGCGAAAGAGAACTAAGTGTTTATGATATGCGGGTGATAACCGACAGTATTAAAAAGATTTACAATGAAGCTTCAATTTCTTTTAGAAAAGAAGTTGATCGACATTTATTTTTAGATACTTCGTACATTGACAACAAAGCCGAGAATAATCTTGGCAGCAATCGTGATTTAGTTTACCTGCGCGCGATAGATAAAATTAGAACAACAAAAAATATTGTAAACTCAAATTTCAATAGGATGGAATGGACAAAGCGTGAACTTGAAAAGTATGAAGTAGAAATTTATAAGAAGTATGCTTTGCCCGGCGCTTGCATAATATTTATGCTAATCGGTGCTCCATTGGGCGTAATGGTTCGCAAAGGCGGATTTGGTGTAGCAGCAGGAATTAGTTTGTTTTTCTTTCTTATCTATTGGGCGTTTTTGATCGGCGGAGAAAAATTATCTGAACGTGGATTCTTCTCACCATTTATCGGAATGTGGGCAGCTAATATTGTTTTAGGTGTTATCGGAATTATCCTAACAATAAAAACAAATAAAGAAGCTAAAACAATTACATTCGACTTTATTAAAAAACTTATTCCAAAAAAGTTTAGACAAAAAGATATTGCTGCCGTAAATGAAAATAATTGATAAATATTTAATCAAACAATTTTTGCAGACCATTGCGTTTGGTTTACTTGGCTTTACAATTATTTTTATTGTGATTGATGCGATGGAAAACCTTGATGATTTTATTGATCAGAGCGTACCGGCATTAAAAATTATTCATTACTACATTGTGTTTTCTCCGGAAATTATTCGATTGATGACACCTGTTGCGGTACTGTTTGCAGCCCTATTTACTGCAGGCAAAGCCGCTAATTTAAGCGAGTTAACTGCAATAAAAGCTAGCGGCGTTAGTTTATTTAGATTTATGCTTCCATTTATAATTACAACTTTTTTCATAAGTATGTTCTCAATTTATTTTAGCGGTTATGTTGTTCCGATGGCTAATAGAACTAAATTGAATATTGAACAGGAGTATCTAAAAAAGAATATAAATTTTTCCGGCAGTAATATTTATTTTCAAGATTCCAAACAAAGAATTGTGAGTATTTCTTTTTTTGATAACAATTCCAATAGAGCAAACAGAGTTAGCATTCAGGATTTTAATCCAAAAGATCTAAAACAAATGCAATCCAGAATTGATGCTGTTAGTATGTCCTACGATACTTTAAAAAATGTTTGGGTTGCTAACAATGGAATCAAAAGAGATTTTTATGGCAAAAAACAGGATGCAGAATATTTTAGTGAGTATCAAATAAACAATTTAAATTTTTCACCTTCTGATCTGCTTCAAAAACAAACTCGCCCATCTGAAATGAATTTATCTGAACTTAAAAAGCTTATAAAATCGCAGGAGAACGCTGGTAATGATCCGACTTCTACATTAATTGAGTACCATTCCAGAATTGCATTTGCAATGACGAGTGTAATTGTGGTTTTGTTTGGGCTGCCAATATCTGCAAACAAACGCAAAGGCGGCATTGCTTCGCAAGTCGGATTAAATATTCTTGTAACTTTTTTGTATTTAGTTTTTATGAAAGTTAGTCAGGCATTCGGGAAAAATGGATCACTAAATCCCATCATAACTGCGTGGTTAGCAAATTTTGTATTTATGATTGCCGCTGCTATTAATCTTTGGAGGGCGAGACAATAAAGATTTCGTTTTAATATATCTTCCTGCATAGACAAATACCGCTGATAAAAACTCCAATGAATTAGAAAAGATATCTGCATTTAAACCGCTGAAAGTATTAACATTTTTGGATAGAATCAAAACGCACCACTAGGATACGGTAAATCTTTCATAATCTATTCTATGTATTTTAGAATTTATGATCAAAATGAAACTGTACGGTTGGTGAACTGCTGTATTAAAATTAATTTTACAAAAAAAGCCGGCTTAATAACCGGCTTTTATCTAAAATAAATAAAGTATTTAGTTAACTTTTTCTGTGCTTTTGGGCGGCACAAAACCGAACATCTGATTTGGAGCGTTATCAATTTTTATCTCACCAAACTTTGATTCAAACTTTTCAATGTTATCCATCAATGCTTTCATCAGCATTTTAGCATGCTGCGGTGTAGTAATTATTCTGCTGTAAACTTTTGCTTTAGGCACACCGGGAACAATTCGTGTGAAATCGATTATAAACTCCGCTGGTGAATGCGAAATAATTGCAAGGTTAGAATAAATTCCTTCAGCTTCTTTTTCACCAAGCTCTATGTTTAACTGCTGCCCCTGTGGTTGTTTTATATTATCCATAATAATTTATCTTAATTTATCTGCTTCATCAAAAGCGTGTTTAGCGTCATCATTCATTCCAAGAACAGAATAAACTTTACCTAAAAGTTCCCAGGTTTGAGCATTGGCGTCTTTCATCTTAACAGCTTTTTCTAAATAAGGTAGTGCAGCCTGGTATTTTGTTTTATATTCATCCGAAACTTGTCCAGTTTCATCAGATTTTTTGTTTAGATATGTTCCCCATTTTAAATAAGTAACACCTAAATTATAAATAGCGTTGTCGTAATCTGGATCAATTTCAATAGCTTTTTTAAATTGAGTTTCAGCACCGGCAAAATCATCCGCACCTAATAATAAAACTCCATAGTTATATCTTATGTTTTTATCCTCAGGTTTTGCAGCAACAAGATTTTTGTATTTATCAATAGCTTCTGTACTTCTATCGGCACCGATATATGCAGTAGATAAAGTTACAAGCATCTCAGGATCGTTAGGATAATTTTTTAATCCTTCCTCTAGAATACCTATGCTTTTGTTAAACTCAACTTTTGCCTCTTCTTCTTTACCTTGATTTTTAAGATTGGTTCCGTTTACGTAATAAATTTCACCTAAAAATTTATATCCATCAAGAGATTTTTCACGATCAATTAATTGTTTAAGTGGTGCAACAGCAGCATCATTATCTCCCTTACTTAAATAAACAAACGCAAGATTTTTGTAAGTATCGGCTGAATCCGGCTCAATTCTTAATGCTGAATTAAAATCAGAAATAGATTTATCATAATAAATTTTTGCACTATCGGGTGAACTTTGTGCTACACTATTGCCTCTTTGAAAATAATTTACGCCTCGATTGTAAGCTTGTGCCCAAAAATATTTTCTGGAAACGTTTATATCTTTTTCAAAGTTTTTACTTATTGCAAGTGATTTATCATAACTATCAATCATACTATCAAAATTTCCTTGCTCGCCGTACACATAGCCTAAAAGCTGATAGCCTTCATCACTCTTTGGATTTTTAGTGATTTCTTTCTGTAAAACTTCTAATGCTTTATCGTAGTTTTTTTGCTGGATGTATAATTTGGCACTTGTAATTTCTGTGGAACCGCATTGATATCCCACAAAAAGCATACTTAACATTAAAAATGCAACTACGAACGATTTTGATTGTTTCATTTTCTCTCCGATTATAAGTAAAAAATTATTTTCAATACTAAACTCTTCTAATTTTATGGCATAAAGATACAAACATTTTTTAAAATATATAGCTATTTCTTAGGTGTTAAAATCCAATTTAAATTGATTTTACCTACTTAAAAGGATATTTTTTGGTAACAAAAAAGAGGTTTATTGTGACTACTGAACAAATTATCAAAACTATTCCTAAAGTTCTTTTGCACGATCATCTTGATGGCGGACTTAGACCTCAAACTATTATCGATCTTGCAGCAGAACTTAATTACGATAAACTTCCAACAAAAAATGCTGCGGAACTTGCAGAATGGTTCCATAGAGGTGCTAACAAAGGCAATCTTGTTGAATACTTACAAGGCTTTGAACACACTACTGCAGTTATGCAAACCAGAGAAGGTTTGGAGCGCATAGCATATGAAATGATGGAAGATATGCACAATGATGGTGTTGTTTACGTTGAAACAAGATTCGCTCCGGTTTATCACAGAATGAAAGGATTGTATTACGAAGATTCTGTTAACGCTGTGCTTGCCGGATTAGAAAGAGGCAAAAAGGATTTTGGTGTTGGCTATGGTTTGATACTTTGCGGCATGAGAAATATGAAAGACACAGTTGATATTGCTGAACTTGCAGTTAACTTTAGAAACGATGGCGTTGTAGGATTTGATCTTGCTGGTGAAGAAGGCGGCTATCCACCCAAAAAACATATCGAGGCTTTTCAACATATACAAAGAGCTAATTTTAATATTACAATTCATGCTGGTGAAGCATTTGGTAAAGAATCCATTTGGCAGGCAATACAATGGTGTGGTGCTCATAGAATCGGACACGCTACAAGATTACTGGAAGATATTGTACTTGATGCAAAAGGTAATGTTGTAAAGTTTGGAGAACTTGCGCAATATGTTTTAGATAAAAGAATTCCACTTGAGATATGTTTGCTCTCTAATCTTCACACAGGTGCAGTTGATAAATTGGAAAATCATCCATTTGGAATTTTGTACAAAGAAAAATTTCGCGTTACAATAAATACTGATGATCGATTAATGAGCGACACTACGATGACAAAGGAATTTTTAACAGCTATAAAGTATTTCAATCTTAATTTTGAAGATTTTGAAAAGATTACAATCAACTCAATGAAATCTGCATTCATCCCATACAAAGAAAGATTGCATTACATTTACAATGTTATAAAGCCCGGTTATCTAAAAATGAGAGATAAAATATTATCGTTTAATAACGCAAAAGGATAAAATGAAAAAACTGTTCGCTAATTATAATTTTGAATTCGATAAAAACGAGAAAAAATTATTAACTAATTTTTGTAAACAAGCTTTAAAACAAGTTTCCGGCGATAACAGATATTTTGCCGAAGAAAAAGCCTTTAATTCTATAATTGAAAAATTAAAACAGGGCGAAGATGTTGTAAAGTTTACTAAAGATGAGAAAACTAGATTAACTCATCAGCTAAAACAAAACTCAGACTTTATGAAAAAAGAAATGAAAAAAAGCTGGTTTATTAAAAAATGGATTTACAAATCTTTATTCAAACAATACGATAGTTTATTGGAAAAGCATTTTAAGGATTAATAATGTTAACAGATATAAAAAATACCCGCCTGTCCGGCAAGCAGGTTATTGCTCCAACCGGAACTGAAATATCCTGCAAAGGCTGGATACAAGAAGCTGCAATGAGAATGTTGATGAATAATCTTCATCCGGATGTTGCAGAAAATCCAGCATGAATTAATTGTTTACGGTGGAAGTGGAAAAGCTGCACGAAATTGGGAAGCATATGAAGCAATTATAAAATCTTTAAAAAATTTAGAAAATGATGAAACACTTTTAGTTCAATCAGGCAAACCTGTTGGGATTTTCAAAACACATACAAATGCACCACGAGTAATAATTTCAAATTCAATGCTCGTACCTGATTGGGCAACTTGGGATGAATTTCGAAGACTTGAACAACTTGGTTTAACAATGTACGGACAGATGACTGCTGGTAGTTGGATTTACATTGGAACTCAGGGAATACTGCAAGGTACTTACGAAACTTTTGCAGAAGCAGCAAAAAAATATTTTGGCGGTTCACTTAAAAATAGATTTGTTTTAACCGCCGGTTTAGGTGGAATGGGAGGCGCTCAACCGCTTGCGGCTACTTTTAACGGCGCAGCTTTTCTTGGTGTTGATGTTGACCGCGCACGAATCCAAAAAAGAATTGATACCGGCTATACTGATGTAATTACAGATAACCTTGATGAAGCATTAAAAATTGTACTGGATGCGAAACAAAAAGGTGAAGCAATTTCTGTTGGTTTGATCGGAAACGCAGCGGAAGTTCATCATGAAATTTTAAAGCGTGGAATTATTCCTGATATTGTTACGGATCAAACATCTGCGCATGATATGTTAAACGGTTACGTTCCGATGGGAATGAGTTTTGAAGAAGCTCTTGAGTTAAGAAAAACAAATCCTGAAAAATATATTTCCCTTTCCCGCAAAACTTGTGTTAAGCATGTTGAAGCAATGTTGGAATTTAAAAAACTTGGCTCAATAGTTTTTGATTATGGTAACAATATTCGCGGTGAAGCTAAAGAAAACGGTTTAACAAATGCTTTTGAAATTCCTGGATTTGTACCGGAATTTATCCGTCCGCTTTTCTGTGATGGTAAAGGTCCATTTCGCTGGGCTGCATTAAGTGGTGATCCAAATGATATTTATGTAACTGATCAAGCAATACGAGATGCTTTTCCGGAAAACAAACAACTCCTCAACTGGATTGATATGGCGCAGAAGAAAGTTCACTTCCAGGGATTACCCGCACGCATTTGCTGGCTTGGTTACGGTGAGCGCGCAAAGATGGGAAAAATATTTAATCGACTTGTTGCCGATGGAAAAGTTAAAGCGCCAATCGTAATCGGAAGAGACCATCTTGATTGCGGTTCCGTTGCATCACCAAACAGAGAAACTGAAGGAATGATTGACGGCAGCGATGCAATTGCTGATTGGCCAATTCTTAACGCCTTGTTAAATGCAATCGGCGGGGCAAGCTGGGTTTCTGTACATCACGGCGGAGGAGTTGGAATTGGTAAATCAATCCATGCAGGAATGGTTGTAGTTGCAGATGGAACCAAAGAAGCAGAAGAAAGACTTGAGAGAGTTCTAACTTATGATCCAGGCATGGGAATTATGCGCCATGCTGATGCTGGCTATCAGCAAGCGATTGATAATGCAAAAAAATGGAATGTTAAAATTCCGATGTTAAAATAATTTTTTCTAGCTTGTCATTGCAAGGAATTCTATGAACAAGCAATTTATTATCAGTTAGATTATGAAGATGGTTAATAAAACAATGTCATTTCGAAGGAGTACGCGACTGAGAAATCTTACTTCTTTTATGGGAAACAGATTTCTTCCTTCGGTCGAAATGACAATCATTATTTTATTTTGTTTATCCTTTGTTAGAATCTCATTCTCACAAGCTAAAGACAAAATTGATTTTGAAAATTGTACGTTCAAAGATTTTCCTCTGAACGGAAAAATAAAGTTTGTGGAATCTTTTCCAGATATTACTGTGCAAATTGTGGAGTCGTTTCCTGATTTAAAAGTAAAAATTGTAAATTCATTTCCTGATAAGTGCGGCGAGTGGCAGATAGTGGAATCTTTTCCGGATGTGAAAATTAAAATAGTAGATTCGTTTGGTGATATAAAAATAAAATTTGTAGAATCGTTTCCTGGTAAACCTTAATAAGTAAAGAAAAACTTTGTGTTCTTTGTGCAGATTAACTTTGTGAACTTAATGGTAGAGTATTAACCACAAAGTACACGAAGGGTTTCACAAAGTTTGCAAAGAATTAAATAATATATATCTAAAATAGAGGTACATATGAAAATCAAAATACTAGTAGCAGATAAATTTCCGGATAAATATATCCAGCAAATGAAAGATCTTGATCTTGAAGTAATTTATAATCCTAAACTTGGCGAGAAAGATCTTCCAGAAGCCGCAATCGATGCTGATATCATTGTGGTTCGTTCAACAGTTGTTAATGAAGATACAATCAACAGTGGCAAAAAGCTTAACCTAATTATCCGTGCTGGCTCTGGTGTTAACAATATTAATATTTCTGCAGCGAATAAAAAAGGTATCTATGTTACAAATTGCCCTGGTATGAATGCTGTTGCAGTAGCTGAACTTGCAATAGGCTTGATGATTTCGCTTGATCGTTTTATCCCAGACAACGTAGGAGATTTTAACAAAGGAGTTTGGAACAAAGACAAATATTCAAAAGGTAAGGGATTAAAAGGAAAAACTCTTGGGCTAATAGGGGTTGGAAATATTGGCAAAGAAGTTGCAAAGCGCGCTCTTGCTTTTGAAATGAATGTTTACGGAAAAGACATCACTAGAATTGAAGGCGTACAAATAAAAGATTTTAGTGAAATGGATCAACTTTTACCTTTGTGCGATATAGTTACAATTCATCTGCCTTCTACTCCACAAACAAAAGGTTTATTTAATAAACAAATGTTTGGTTATATGAAGAATGGCGCTTACCTAATCAACACATCCCGTCAGGATGTAATTGTTGAGGATGATCTTCTTGAAGCAATTAAAGAAAAAAATATCCGCTTTGCATGCGATGTCTTTAAAGGTGAACCAGAAGGCAAATCCGGTGAAGTTTCATCCAGACTACAAAACAATCCTAATGTCTATGTAACTCATCATATTGGAGCCTCTACAGAACAAGCGCAGGATGCCGTTGCTGAAGAAACAATAAATATTATAAAACACTTCGTACACAGCGGAGTGATAGACCACTGGGTCAATAGAGCTAAAATTACAGATGCTCACTATCAACTTGTTGTTAAGCATTATGATAAACCGGGTGTACTTGCAACAGTACTTGATGTTATAAGAAGCGGTAACATTAATATTGAAGAAATTGAAAATATAATTTTTGAAGGTGGCATTGCTGCTTGCTGTACAATGAAATTACAAACTGCTGCAACTGCTGATATGTTAAAGAAGATAAGTGAAAATACTAATGTAATTAGCGTAAGCCACGTGGAGATTTAGTTAAATTAATTTATTGTTCGAATTAATCACTTTTCAAACAAAATTTATTTTAAGAAACAGTCATAATTAATTTTATGACTGTTTTTTTATGTCGATGTGAAAAGTTTTTTTCGACATATGCTCTCAGTAATTAATACTTAACTATTACACACACTTAACAAAGCACAAATTTTAACAATAGTCCCTTCGCGTTTTATTGGACAAAATTGAAGAAAAAATTTCAACCATTTATTTGCAGGATGGTATGTAAATTGTATTTATAATACCTTTATATCAAACAGTTGAGAAAGAAAATGAAAAGGAATTTTTATTATTTAATCTTAATACTTCTGCTAAGTTTTTCTTTTAGCTTTGCACAAACTGCAATAATTGCAAATCATAATTCTGCAAAACTTTCAATCATCCCAACAAACTGGATTGATTCTGCAAAAACAAAACTTCATATCGCTTACGGACATACATCTCATGGAAGCCAATTAATTACAGGAATGGATGGTCTTGAAAATTGGAAAGGCTTTCAATACGCTTTCAATGAAGGCGGAACAAACGGTGCTCTTGATATTGACGATTACGCATTTTCTGGCGCATCCGACCTTGGAAGTCCTGATAGAACTGCTTGGGCAACTGCAACAAGAAATTATTTAAACAATTCCGTTAATAGTGATGTTAATGTTGTAATTTGGAGCTGGTGCGGACAAGTTAGCAGTGCAAGTGAAACGGATATTAATACTTATTTAAATCTTATGAACGGATTAGAAAATGATTATCCAAATGTAAAATTTGTTTATATGACAGGACACTTAGACGGAACCGGAACCAATGGAAATCTTAACATCAGAAATGAACAGATAAGAAACTATTGTTTAACAAGTGGAAAGATTCTCTATGATTTTAATGATATAGAATCTTATGATCCGGATGGGAATTATTATTTGGATAAAAATGCAAATGATAATTGTGATTATGACAGCGATGGTAATGGCAGCCTAGACAAAAACTGGGCAATTGATTGGCAAAATTCTCACACAATAAATGTTGATTGGTTTGATTGTTCACCTGCGCATAGCCAGGCATTAAATGGAAATTTAAAAGCTTATGCGGCTTGGTGGTTGTGGGCAAAACTTTCCGGATGGAATTCGGCATCCACTATTGCTAACGATAATGAATATGTTAAAAGTTTTGAGCTTTATCAGAATTTTCCAAATCCATTTAACCCAACAACAAAAATCAGTTGGCAGGCACCAGTTAGCGGATGGCAAACATTAAAAGTGTTTAATTCACTTGGACAGGAAGTTGAAACAATAGTAGACGAGTATTTAGAAGCCGGATTTCATTCTAAATTGTACATTGTAAATTATTCTGCCGGCGGCGGATTGCCCAGCGGAGTTTATTTATATCAATTAAAAGCAGGTAATGTAATCGAATCAAAAAAGATGATTCTAATCAAATAAACTTTATATCAATCATATCTTTAATAATTCCGTGGTAATAAGGTATCTGCATTAGTGTCTTTATTCCTTCAAGATCCTGATCTTCAAGATCAAAAACTATATGCTGAATATTTACTGAAATAAAATCTAAAGAGGTTTGTGTAAATCCTTTTAACAGAGTTGAATAATCCTCAGTATGTCCATTCATCAAATTATCTCTATATTTTTCCTGAAAACCTTTTAATACATTTTCGGAAGTTCCGGCAAGAATAAAATTTACGTAAGGAGCATCCAACAACTCAATTATCTCTTCAGCAAAACTTAATCCGTTTAAAAACAACTCTTTGACATAGTTTTCATCTCCAACAATCAAAGTGTTATCATCAATGTGTGCTGATTCATCTTTTACTAAAGTTGGTGTAACACTAACATCATAAAATTCCTTAAATAATATTTTACTAAGAATTATTTCATTAGTTGTTACATCACCTTTAAGAAATATTTGCTCTAAAGTTTCCTGCCCTTCTTTAAAATGTATATAGGAATTTGAAAGAAGTGCATTGAAAGATATACCTATTTTTGATGACACAAAAAAATCTTTGAATGAAAGCAAATCCAACGTTGGGATTAGTCCAATTGAATTCTCATCTTCCGATAACTTTTTGGCTATCAATGCGGACGGATAAAATTCAACTGCGATACTTTCATCAAGATTAAGTTCAGAAAGAAGTATATGAGAAAAAATATTTTGCGGAAGTAAAATTTTTGTTTTCATAAAATAAAAAAGCCGCTTTTTTTAGCGGCTTCCTCATAAATTTAACTTTAAGGTTTTTTACTTTTAATTCTTGCTGCTTTGCCAGAAAGATTTCTTAAATAGAAAAGTTTTGCTCTTCTAACATCGCCCTGTTTTAGTACTTCTACCTTAGCAATTTTAGGTGAATTAAAAGGGAAAATTCTTTCAACACCAACACCGCTGGACATTTTTCTGACCATAAAGGTTTTGCTTAATCCGGCACCACGAATGCTGATTACATCGCCTTCAAAAGACTGTAATCTTTCTTTATCACCCTCAACTACTCTTACTTGAACACGAACGTGATCACCTGGATTAAAAACAGGCATATCGGTTTTAATCTGGTCTGGTGCTATTTTATTTAAATCGATCATTTCATACTCCGCTAATTATTATAATTTCTCCACTTTTCAGTTAAGATTTTAGATTGTTCTTGTTTCCATTTTTTAATTTCTTTGTCATTTCCTGAAAGTAAAATTTCAGGTACTTTCATTCCCCTGTATTCAGCAGGTCTGGTGTAATAAGGTGCTTCCACAACTTCACCATCCTGAAAAGAATCATCAAGAGCCGCTTCACTATCGTTAAGAACACCGGGAATCAATCTTACGATTGCATCAGCAATAATTAGAGCCGGAAGTTCTCCGCCTGTTAAAACATAATTCCCGATCGAAATTTCATCAGTTGCAAATTGTTCTCTAACTCTGTCATCAATCTCTTTATAGTGCCCAGCAATAATCAAAATATTTTTTGCAAGTGAAAGTCTGTTAGCATATTTCTGATCAAATAATTTACCTTTTGGTGTAGTAAAAATTATATGATCGAAATTACATTCACTTTTTAACTTGTCAATACATTCAAAAAACGGTTCCGGTTTAAGAATCATTCCAGCGCCGCCGCCAAATGGTTTATCATCAATTTGTTTGTGTTTATTAAAAGCATAATCACGAAGATTATGAATTTTAAGTTCAACTTTTTTTTTATCCTGAGCTCTTTTTAAAATGCTCGTGTTAAGTGGACTGAAGAGAAGCTCAGGTACCGCAGAAATAATATCAATCTTCATTATCATCAATTCCAAAATCAGGATTTAAAATCAAAATATTATTTTCAGGATCAATTTTTTCAAAAATAGAATGAACAAATGGAATAAGAATTTTATTACCGTCTTCCTTAATAATTTCAATTATAGGATTTGCCGGAGTTTCAAAATAATCAATCACAGAACCCAATAAATCCGTACCTTTAAACAATCTACACCCAACTAAATTATGAGTAGTAAATTCATGGTTTTTAACTTTTTCCAGATCGCTCACCAAAACAAAAATGTTTCTGCCAATAAAAAGAGATGAGTCTCTTTCCTTATCAAAATTTTTGAACTTAAAAAAAATAGAATTTTTAAAAAGTAATACTTCTTCAAGTTCTACTTTTTTTTTCTGATCCCAAAAATCCAGATATAAAAATTTAATTGAATCCTGATTTACATAAAAACCCGGAACCAATTGAGCCTTAACAAATCCGTCTTTACCGGCAGAAATAATTTTTGCTATAAGATAAAATTCATTCAATTAAAACTTGAACGATTAATCTTCAATCTCAAGAATTGCTCTCTTGCCTTCCTTAGCAGAAACAGCAGTTAAAAGTGTACGCATTGCCTGGGCAGTTTTGCCCTGTTTGCCAATTACTTTGCCAATATCATCCGCTTGTACTCTTAAAGATAAAACCACCTTTTTTTCTTCGGTCAGTTTTTCTTCAACAACAACGCCATCAGGATTATCAACAAGTTGTTTAGCAATGTACTCAATGAACTCTTTCATAATAGAAGCCTCCTAAAATGAACCCGGGTCAATAAGTAGTTATGTACAGCCTTAATAAAATATTTTTATTAAAAGTCTAATTCAGAAGCGGAACCCGTAACTTCTGATGTACCTCCAGTCCATAATTAAAAACACAAAAACTATTAAGCAGGCTGCTCTGTTTTAGCTTCCTGTGTATCAGCTTTTTTCTTTTTCTTTACAGATTTTTTCTGCAAAGATGCTTCCTTAGATGCTTGCCAATTTTTTAACAATGCTTCAGCTTTTTCCTGTGGAAGTTTGCGTTTTGCAATATCTCTTTTAAGATTTATACCTGTTTGATTGAACAAACTTTTTACCGTGTCAGTTGGCTGTGCACCATGATCCAACCAGTAATTTATTCTGTCTTCCTTTAAATCTATTGTATGTGGATTTGTAAGCGGATTGTAGATACCAACTGCTTCAAGAAATTTTCCATCTCTTGGTGAGCGTGCATCTGCCGCAACAACTTTGTAAATGGGTTGTTTCTTTTTTCCCATTCTTCTCAATCTTAACTTTACTGCCAAATTATTATCCTCCGGATATTATCTCTATGATCAATTAAATTTAAAATTACGCATTGAATTTGGTAATCCTTTTTTAGAAAAACTACTCATCATTCTTTGCATTTCACTAAACTGTTTAACTAAGCGGTTAACATCTTGTATTGATGTGCCGCTGCCTCTTGCAATTCTTTTACGGCGATTGCCGTTTAAAACCTTCGGCGTACTTCTTTCTTCTTTCGTCATTGAATTGATAATAGCTTCAACTTTTACTAAAGCATTATCATCAATTGGTGCATTTTTTATCTTTGCACCAAGCCCCGGAATCATTCCCAACAAAGAAGATAAAGAACCCATTTTCTTGATGACTTTAATTTGCTTAAGAAAATCATCAAAATCAAATTTATTTTTTCTTAATTTTTCTTCTAATTCTTCAGTTTCAAAGTCCTCAAACGATGCTTGAGCCTTTTCTACAAGGGATATTACATCACCTTTGCCTAAAATTCTGGAGGCTAAACGGTCAGGATAAAAAATTTCTAAGTTTTCTAATTTCTCACCATTGCTTATAAACTTAATTGGTTTTCCAACAACGGATCGAATTGAAAGCGCCGCACCGCCTCTGGAATCACCATCCAATTTTGTAAGAACTATTCCATCAAAGTTTACAGTTTCATTAAAAGCCTTTGCAGAATTTACCGCATCCTGCCCAGTCATCGAATCAACAACAAACAAACTTTCATTAGGATTAACAATATTTTTAATATCTGAAACTTCCTGCATCATCGCTTCATCTACATGAAGTCTTCCAGCAGTATCAAATATTATAGTGTTATAGTTTTTTTCTTTCGCAAAGATTAAAGAATCGGTTGCAACCTTACGTGCATCTTTTTCTTCAATCGAAAAAACTTCCACATCAATCTGTTTCCCCAATAATTTCAATTGCTCGATAGCAGCAGGTCTGTAAATATCTGCCGCGACCAACAAAACTTTTCTTTTTTGTTCAGTTAATTTTTTTGCAAGCTTTCCGCAAAAAGTAGTTTTACCGGAGCCTTGTAAGCCAACAACCAAAACAGTTGTAATACCCGATGGATTAAGCTGCAATTCCTGATGACCGCCGCCAAGCAGTTCAGTTAATTCATCATAAATAATTTTTGTAATTAATTGCCCAGGCGAAATTGAGGCAATTACTTCTTTACCAAGAGCCTTAACTTTAATATTTTCAATAAAATCTTTTGCAACTTTATAATTTACATCGGCATCAAGCAAAATTCTTCTTATTTCGCGAAGAGTATCTGAAATATTACTTTCAGTTAATTTTCCTTGTCCGGTAACTTTTTTAAGTGCGGATTCTAATTTTAGAGATAATTCTTCAAACATAATTTCAAAAAATCAACATTACTAATCTAACTAACCTTCGTTCAAAGCATTTGCACCGGATACAATTTCAAGTATCTCTGTTGTAATTGCGGCTTGTCGTTTACTATTGTAAGTAAGGCTTAAAGTTCTAATTAATTCTTTAGCATTTGTAGTTGCATTATCCATCGCTGTCATACGCGCAGCAAATTCAGAAGCGTTTGACTCCAATAAAACTCTCCACATTTGTCCTTTAAGATGTTTAGGAATCAAATAATTGAAAATTGCATTTTGATCCGGCTCATAAAGATAGTTTGCCGATTCATGCTTTTCGTCTTCTTTTTCATCACTTGATATAATAGGTAAAAACTGTTCAACCACAATTTTTTGCTGGATGATAGATCTAAACTCATTGAAGATAAGAATAACCTTATCAATTCTACCATCAAGATATTTAGGAATTATTTCATCAACCAATCCTTGTGCTGTGGTATAATCTAATTGAGAAAATATTCCCGGATATTTTGCAGCGATATTATAATCTCTTCTGCCAAAATAATCGGTACCTTTTTTACCCAGACAGTAAAGCTGATATGATAATCCCTTTTGTTTGATATTTTCTTCAATATAGTTTACTGCTTCTTTAATAATATTAGTATTAAACGCTCCGCACAACCCACGATCAGCAGTAACAACAACTATTGCAACATTCTTTATCTCTCTATCGGCAAATAAAGGATTGGATTTTTTATCCTCCTCATTTACAAGGTGTGAAAGAAGAATAGATATTTTTTTAGCATAAGGACGAGCATTTAAAATAGATTCAGTTGCACGGCGTAATTTTGCCGTTGAAACCATTTTCATTGCTTTGGTAATCTGTTGAGTGCTTTTAACACCCTTTATGCGAAGCTTAATATCTCTTAAAGTTGCCATTAATATCTAATATTATAAATGTTTCTCTACTTAAATGTAGATAAAAATTCTTGTCCGGCTTTTTTAATTAATTCTTCAGTTTCTTTACTAACGTCTTTATCTTTTTTAATCGAATCAAAAATTGGTTTGTATTTCACTTCGATAAATTCCAAAACTTCTTTTTCAAATCTCTTTATATCTTTTACTGCAACCTTATCCATAAAACCTTTTGTACCGTAGTATAGACTAACAACTTGTTTTTCGATAGGAACCGGAGCGTATTGTCCCTGCTTCAATAATTCAACTAATCTTGCACCCTTTGCTAAAGTTGCTTGTGTAGATTTATCAAGGTCAGAACCAAATTTTGCAAATGCTTCTAACTCACGATACGATGCAAGATCAAGCTTCAAACTTCCTGCAACTTTTTTCATAGCTTTAATCTGAGCATTACCGCCTACTCTTGATACAGAAATACCTACGTTAATAGCTGGTCTTACACCCGCATTAAACAAATTTGATTCAAGATAAATCTGCCCATCAGTGATTGAAATTACGTTTGTTGGGATGTAAGCAGAAACATCACCTTGTTGTGTTTCGATTATTGGAAGTGCAGTTAAACTTCCACCGCCTTCAGCATCGCTAAGTTTTGAAGCTCTTTCAAGTAATCTTGAGTGAAGATAAAACACATCACCCGGATAAGCTTCACGCCCTGGCGGTCTTCTTAAAAGTAATGATAACTCTCTATAAGCCTGAGCTTGCTTTGAAAGATCATCATAAATACAAAGCGCATGTTTTCCGTTATCTCTAAAATATTCTCCTATGGTTGCACCAGCGTACGGAGCAATAAATTGCAGCGGAGCCGGATCAGAAGCACCTGCGGAAATAACGGTGGTGTATTCCATTGCACCCTTTTCTTGCAGCTTTGCAACTACTTGCGCAACTGTTGATTCTTTTTGTCCCACCGCAACATAAACACAATAAACCGGATTGATACCAAGCGCTTTTGCTTCTTCTGTATGAGTATGTTTTTGATTAATGATTGCATCAATGGCAACTGCAGTTTTACCTGTTTGTCTATCACCGATAATTAATTCTCTTTGTCCACGCCCAATAGGAATCATAGCATCAACAGCTATTATACCAGTCTGAAGCGGTTCTTTTACTGGTTGTCTTTGAACTACGCCAAGCGCTTTTCTTTCGATCGGTAGAAATCCAGTTGTGTTGATTGGCCCTTTCCCATCAATAGGTACACCCAGTGGAGTGATAACACGACCAAGCATTGCATCGCCAACAGGCATTGAAGCAACACGCTTTGTTCTTTTAACAGTATCCCCTTCTTTAACCAAAGTTGTATCACCAAAAAGAACGCAGCCAACGCTGTCTTCTTCAAGATTTAGCACCATTCCAAAAACATCGTTTGGAAATTCAACCAATTCACTTGCCATAACTTGTGATAGTCCATAAACACGCGCAATACCATCGCCAACTTGCAAAACTGTTCCAACATCATAAATATCAACTTCGCTTTCAAAACCGGAAAGTTGTTTTCTTAATATTGCAGATATTTCATCAGGTCTAACTTCTGCCATTTGTAATTTCCTTTATTAAATTCCTTTAGAATTAATTTAATGTAATGCTGCTTTGTAAAAATGTTTTTTTCAATAACCCAAGTTGATGAGCCATTGAAGCATTATAAACTGTATCTCCAACTTTGGCTACAAATCCACCAATAATACTCTGATCAACTTTAAAAGTTAAACGTGTTTTCTTTTTAAGATGAGATTCAAATTTTTCTTGTAAGTGCAGTTTCTGTTCATCTGTAAATTCAAAAGCGGTAGTAACATCAACCTTAACAAAACCGGTGTATTCATCTTTTAGTGATTCAAATTTTTCTAAAATTTCTGGTAAGATTTCTTCTCTTCCTTTATTGATAGTAAACTCTATAAAACTTATCGAGTCTTTACTTATCAACTTTCCAAAAATTTCAGATAGAATCGATTTCTTCGTTTCCGTCTTAATTACCGGGCTTTTGACAGCTCTAAGTAATTCATCGCTTTTAAGCAAGGTGTTTTGAACTAATTCAAAATCCTCTGCCACTTTAGCAAGAATGTTTTTCTCGATTGAAGTATCAAGAAAAGATTGTGCATATCTATTTGCAACTTTTGATGAAGCCATAATTAATTTTTAGATATATCGCTGATGTATTTATCAACAAGCTTTTTATTTTTTTCAGCATCAAGATTTTCTTTCAAAATCTTTTCAGCGGCTTTAACAGAAATTTCTGCAACTTGATTTTTCAACTCATCAAAAGCTGCATTTTTCTTTCTATCAATTTCAGCACTTGCATCGCTAATTAGCTTTTGAGCCTGTTCTTTACTGTCTTTAATCATTTGCTCTTTTAAATTTTCGGCAAAAACTCTGCTTTGCTCAATAATTTTTTTAGATTCTTCTTCCGCCTTAGCTAAACTATTTTGGTTTTCAGCAAGAATCTGCTTTGCTTCATCTTTAGCTTTTTCTGCTTGCTCAAGTGAATCTTTAATAGCATCTTCTCTTTGCTTTAACGCCGATAGAATCGGTTTCCATGCAAATTTTGTAAGAAGAATTAGCAACAGAATAAAAGTAAGAGTAGTCCAAAAAGCTAATCCTACGTTAACGGAAAGTAATCCATCACTGCCGCCTTCTGATTCGGAAACAAGTAAAGCAATAAAAGCAAATGTAGTATTTGCAATCATATTCTTATGTTAAGTTTATTAATGAATAAACGGAGTGTAATCACACTCCTTTAACTAATTACTTACCAGCTAAAATAAAGCAGATAACTAATGCGAAAAGAGAGATACCTTCAATTAGCGCAGCAGCGATAATCATTGAAGTTCTGATTGCGCCAGCAGCTTCTGGTTGTCTTCCGCTTGCATCCATTGCAGCAGCAGCTAATTTGCCGATACCTAAAGCACCGCCAAAGATTGTTAATCCGGCACCTAATCCAGCAGCTAAATATGCAAAGTCCATTAATGTTCTCCTTAAATAGATTTAATGTTATATATTATTTTTAATGATCCTGATGAACTGCCATTCCTATAAACAAGGAAGATAGCATTGTAAAAATATAAGCTTGTAATAAAGCTACTAAAATTTCAAGTCCATAAATAAATAAAGCCATTGGAATTGCAAGACCAGCCCAGCCAACACTTTGCATAACAAATATCAAACTTATCAACGCATAGATAACAATGTGTCCAGCAGTCATATTTGCAAAAAGACGAATAGCCAATGCAAATGGTTTTGCAAGCAATCCTAATAGTTCTACGACTATCATAATTGGTAATAAAAATACCGGAACTCCGTGAGGTATCAATCCTTTGAAGTAACCTAAAACACCGTTACTTCTAATTCCACCAATTTGAATTACGATAAAAGTAAATATTGCCAGTGACGCTGTAACAGCAATATTACTAGTAAAAGTTGCTGCAAAAGGAACCAGTCCTAAAAAATTTCCAAAAAGGATAAAGAAAAACGCTGTTAGCAAATATGGAAGAAATTTCTCAAATCCTTTTCCGATTGTAGGAGTTGCAATTTCATCACGAACAAAAACTATTAATACTTCCCAAAAATTAGTAAATCCTTTGGGAACCATTGATGATTTGTATGCTTTAGCAACATTTGTCATTACAAAAAAAAGAAGAGCAGCTCCAATCCACATAAAAAGTACATGTTTGGTAATCGATAAATCTAAACCATAAAGTGTAAACTGTGGAAGTGGAATCGTTCCAAATGGCGAAAAATCAAGATATTTTCCATCCATTACATGATGGAGAATCCAATCACTGCTGGATGCAGTTTTGGTATTTTTGAGGCTATCAACAATAACGTGTGCTGAAGTAGAATCAATCATTGTTTAGTCTTGATTATTAAATTCTTTTTTTGAGTTAGTATAAAAATCTCTACTATGAGATAGTAGAAATAGAAAATAAAGGTTGTAAAGATAAAAGAATTGAGGCTAACAAACAAGAATTTCAAAGTTATCACAATCAGTATAAACATTAAAAATAAGCGCAATACCAAGCCACCAAAGACGATAATCAGAAACAACTTATCACTTTTTTCAAATCCATAATGGATTGAAATTACTCCCAAAACAAAATTAACAGTTGGAAAGATAAATCCATAAAAAAAACTGAAAAAAATCTCAGGATTTATTTTTTCGGTTATAAAAAGCGTGGCAATAGAAAGAATGAAAAATGCTGGAAAAATACTAAAAAGTAAGAAAATCTTATTTCTTTTCATCTCTAATCTTACTTTTTCGCTCAAGCTCGTTTACAGTTTTTATCAAGTTATAAATCCCAGCAGCAGTTCCAACTAATCCAAAAACTAACGTTAAGATGTAATTTAGATTAAACTTTTTATCAAGCCAACTGCCTAAAAGCACCATTACAACAACAATAGTCGCAAGTTGAAGTCCTAATCCAAGATAAGGACCGACATCACGCAAAGATTTGGCAATCCCGGAATCTGATTCCGGTTTAAGTGCCATTCTATTCTCCCTTGTTTACAGGCTTAAAGGAAGCTTGAGAACCCATTGCGCTTTTACCTTCAAAAATAGCACCTGCTTCAACAACAAGAATTTTTGTAATCAAATCACCTTTTAAAACTGCTTTTGATTCCAGAACAAGTTTTTCCTTTGCATTCACGGTACCCTCAACTTTTCCGCCAATGGAAACAGTTTCGCCAGTTAGTTGTCCCTGAATGCTGCCGTGTTCGCCAACGGTTAGGTTGCCTTGCGTGGTTATGTCGCCTTTAACAACACCATCAACACGAATATTGCTGTTGCTGGTAACCTTGCCTTCGATAACAACACCGCTGCTAATAATTGTTACGTCTTCCATAGAACTCCCGTTTGATTTGGTTTTCAAAATAATCTCCTAAAATTTAATTAACACTTTAGCTGGATCAATGGGTTTGCCATCTTTCCAAATTTCAAAATGAAGATGCGGCCCAGTTGATTCAGTTCCTGAGTTTCCGCTCAATGCAATTAGTTCACCCTGTCTAACAAAGTCGCCATCCTTTTTTAGCAGCGATGAACAGTGGAGGTATTTGGTAATATAGTTTTCCGGATGATTAATAATAATTGTGTACCCAAAATTAGTTGTATAATCAGCAAAAATTACATAACCGCCAGATGATGCAAAAATAGGACTATTTTCTTTCATAGAATAATCATTGCCGTTGTGCCCTCTTTCGGGATTAAAAGATTTGCTGATAAATCCGTCGGCAGGTTCGATAAAAGATATTCCTCCACTTTGGGTTTTGGTAAGTTTAGAAATAAAATCAACAAATACACTAAAAATATTTCCATCAAGTGGATTTTTAGCATCGATAGTATCTTTTTGCTGAATGTCTTTTTTTAATAAAGTAGAATCACCTAACATAATTGCAAACTTTAATCGCTTGTTAACAGATTTTAACGATTCAATTTCATTGGCAAGAAATACCACCTTGTTATTTAGTATCTCAACTTTCTTTTTATCGGACTCAGTTAATCTTAACGAGTAAGGAAAAAGTATTTCACTTAACGGAGTAAAACTTATTATGTAAAATCCCAACAGAAAAACTACAACACTGTAACTTGCTATATATGTCATCAATTTTAATGATGATATTTTAATAGATTTCGGCACATTCGATGTTTCTTCAGGAACAACGATAATTGAGAAATTTTTTATTTTTTTTAATTTCAATTTAAACTTCTTACTTTTAATGTATAATCTAACGCAGCTTTTTCATTAATTCCACAAATTTAATTTTACCCTCGCGTACTAAAACCGGTTCGTCTTTGCTTAAATCGATAAGTGTAGAAGCTTCAAAAAAAGATTTTTTTTCTGAGTAAAAAATTCCATCAACTTCTTTTGCAAATTCTTGTATGATAAGTGACGGATCATTCATAGGTTCATTTCCGGTGCGGTTTACACTTGTAGAAATGAGCGGCATATTAATTTCACTAATTAATTTATTGCAAAATCTGTGATTTGGGATTCTAAATGCCCCCGTTTCCGATTGAAGAATTTTTTGATATTGAGATTTTAATTTTAGAATTACCGAAACGGGATTTGGCCAAATTGAAAGCAGAAAATCTAGATACTTTTCTGATGTTATGTCTGCATAACTTTTTAGCATTTCAATATCAGAGATAAGAAAAATATATCGTCTCCAATTTTCTTTTCCTTTTACAATGCTAATTTTTTTTATTGCTTTTTCATTAAATGGATTTCCGCCAAATCCATAAATAGTATCTGTTGGATAAATAAAAATTGAGCCGTTCAGAAAAAGTTCTCTAGCAATATTTATTCCTTCATCAAAACTTTCATCAATACTTACCATTAAAGATAGTTTTTGGTCATTCATTTAAGATTGCCTCTGCTTTACTAATTACTTCTGTCGGTAAAAGTTTTTTGCCGCAGTCAAATGTTTTTATTGGACATACATCATAACCATGAATACCGCATGGTTTGCATTTTAAATCATCAAAACTTACGTATGTACTTATTTTATTATATGGATAAAAACCAAACCCAGGTATAGTTGAACAATAAATTGTAAGAACATTTATATCTGCACAAACACCCATGTGTGTTGGTGCGCTGTCATTGGATATTAATAATTTTGCATGCTTAAGTAGTTCAATGCTTTCAACTATAGAAAAGTTTCCAGCCGAGTTAAAAACATTTTCAGAAAATTTAGCAGCCATATTTTCACATAGTAATTTATCACTATCACCCCCGATTAAGACTACTTTATTTTTTTTATCTACAAAATATTTTATCACTTCTTCATAATATTCTGCGGGATATTTTTTAGTATTCCAAACACTTCCCGGGGCAACTGCAATAAATCCATTATTTAATTGATGTTGATTTAGATATGAATCTATTTTACTTAATGTTTGCTCATCACTAATAATTTCCGGGAGAATTTTCCAGCTTTTCTCATCAGAATCAAATCCAACTAAATCAAGGTTTCTTTGAACTTCGTGTTTATTAATATCGTAAACAATTAAATTTTTAAATACATGCATCAAACTTGAATTATCAAAACCAAAACTTTCCCTACCTCAAGCAAAAGCACAATCAATGCTGTTCGTAATGATCGATGTGAAGAATAAACTCTCGTGTAATTGTTCAGCTTTAATTGTTTAATAAACTTATAGGTTTGTATTAAAGATTTTTGAGC
Organism: uncultured Ignavibacteriaceae bacterium; assembly: GCA_963704275.1. Taxonomy (GTDB): domain Bacteria; phylum Bacteroidota; class Ignavibacteria; order Ignavibacteriales; family Ignavibacteriaceae; genus IGN3. The sequence goes on from CAVPHP010000013.1 coordinate 55,492, forward strand.
ACCTTTTTTATCTAACACAATTGCTCTGTCTACAAAAGGTGATGCTTCAAAAATTTCTTTAGTTGTTGGGATACAAAGAACATCAATAACACTATCAGGAAAAAATTCCTTAAGTTTTTTTAATGCAGGCAATATTAATATTGCATCACCCGGAAATGCTGTTTGAATAAATAATATTTTTTCCTTGTTCATCAATGCTTCCATCTTTTGTGCATCCAAAACCATTGCTCAGGATTTTTCCTAATTACATCTTCTAAATAAATTAAAATTCTTTCGGATAGAACTTTTACTTTTTCGTCATAATCACCAGGCAAATTTTCTCTGCTTATTTCCACAACATCACATCTATAAGAAAAATCTGGCTGGCGAATTGTAATACCATAGATAATGGGAACATTCATCTTTAAAGATAAAACTGCCGGACCAGTATAAACAGAAGTTTTACGTCCAAAAAATTCCAACTTAATACTTTCTTCGGGACCTCTTTGATCGGCAACCATAGCAACTACACCTTTTTTCATAAGCACTGCGTAAACATTCCGTATAGAAGCGCCCAAAGGAACAACTTCATTTGTCCAGCGTGTTCGCGCTCTGTTCATCCAGTCATTAACCAAATTATTGCGTTGTGGTTTTACGATAACTGACAATTTTTTATTCAATTGTGCTCCAACAGAAATTGCACAATACTCCCAATTACCAAAATGCCCTGAAAGTAATATTACACCGTTTCCTTCTTTTTCTCGTTTATCGATTAGATCAAGATATTTAAAATTAACTACATTTTTAATTTGTTCATCCGATGTCCAGGGAAGATATAAAATCTCAACTAATGTAATTGAAAAATTTTTATAGGTTCCGTAAGCTAATTTTTTAATTTGATTAGATAATAGTTCGGGAAAAGCATGTTTAAGATTATCAAATACAACATCTTTACGAATTGGAAGCAGGTAAAAGAAAAAGAATGAAATAACTGATGCAAATTTTCTCGATAGGTTTAATCCTAGTAATCTGCAGAGAAAACTCAAGGATAAAAAAAGTATGTATTCAATAATATTTTTCACATAACACATTAAGTTGATGTGCAAAAATAGCGAAATGATGTGATTTATTAATCAAAAATATTAATTACAAAAAAGCCCCATTTAAGGGGCTTAAAAGTTAAATGTATTAATTAACTACAATACGTCTTTGCCAATTATCATCTCTTAATTCACCTCGTTTGGTAGAATTAACTAATGTATAATCAGAAAAACCTGTGATATCTGCAAAAATAAAATACACGCCACCTTCCATTTCATTATAGTGCCAAATTTCATAAGGTCTGGTATCTATTTGATTGGGATATCTTTCAATCTCTGTTGGTTCACCATAAAGCAAAAATACTCTTCCACGATCAGTCTTCCATCCCGGTTTACCCATAGAGCTATATCTCTCGTTGCTGATATTAACACGCTGTATATAATTTCTAAAATATTCATTTTGATTCAGACCTGATTCTGCATCCTTAGTCTTCCAGAATTCAAACATAAATTCTCTTTTGCCTTCGATGTTTGAGAGCTTGTTAAACTTATCTAATTCATTTTTAGTGGCAAGATATTTTGATTTATCAAAGAGATCCTCTAACTCTTCTTCAGACATCGAACCAAAAGCGGAACTAAGAACAGCGGTTGTTGAAACTTCAAATGTATCCTGAACAACAATATCTGGATTATACACATAAAACTTTTTCGCTGTTGTAACACCTGTATTTCCAACACTGTCAATCAATGCAATAACAAGAGTATAAGTATCAGTTGGATAAGTAGATAAGATGAGAGATCCAACTTCAACACGCGTGTTAGAATTTCTAGTAAGATACTTTACTTTTTCTTTAAGCATTTTTCCTTTACTGTTATAAAGCAATTGTTCCATTTTTATCAGCTCACTTTTTAACAGTTCAGATTGCAGATTGTAAATCTCTGTATAAAAAAACAAAGCTGGCTGAGTTTTACCAAATACTACGTTAGGAATTGGAATTACTTCGTAAGAGTTTTTGTAAAAGATAGAGGTTTTATTTTCACTGCTTTGAACCATTTTAGAAGCTAATTGTATGTCACTAATATTCATCGAGTTTTGCAAAAAAGGGAGTACTTTAAAGTTTTCATTTATTACTCTTTTTCTTTCCGGGTTGTGAACATCAGATCCGGTAACTTCACAAGTAAAACTGCCGTTTGGAATTATAAATCCCAAAGTACCAACCAGCAGTTGATTATTTGCGGCTGTTGTATCTAAAATATCATGTTTTAGCATCCATTGATTATAAACAATTGTATCGCCGCTGATATTATCTTTAATAAAGATTTTTAAGATACCTTCAATAATATTAGCGGAGTTTTCAGTATCAACGGTTAAAGAAGCTTGACTGAACGAGTAATAAAACTCAACATAATTTGAGGTTGAATCATAACCGAATTGCGCAAAATCAAATTCAAAATCTAAATTTGATTGAGAAAAAATTGGGAAAGCAAAAATAAGCAGCGTAAAAAGAATTTTTTTCATTTAGTTTTTCTTTATAATTAAATAAAAAAGCGTCTATTGATTAAAATAGACGCTTAAAAAATAAATTAGACTCTCACTATTGGAATGCTAACTTAACTGTAAAAATATGATTGGATGTTGGGAATTCAGAAACATCTCTATAAGCATAGTCAAATGTTACACCCATTCCGGTGCCAATTTCATAATTTACGCCTGCACCTGCAGTAAATCCAAAGATTGAATCTTCAGAATTCTCAGTCACAAGTTGATATCCACCTCTAATAAAAAGCGTGTTGATATAACTATACTCTAATCCAAAGTTAAAAACATCATCCAAAGCATTATTTGCAACAAAGGTACTTGCAAGCATAATTTTATTTTGCTCATCAAAATGTTCTTGATAGGCAATACTTAATTGAAAATAACTTGGTATCTGAAAATTTTCAGCAACAACTTCGTATGTTCCATTTGGTGCACCAATAACAGAACTGGGCACACTTGTTTGAACTCGAAGATCTTGGCCTGAGTAAGACATATTGGGACCGATATTATTTATTGTCGCTCCAATTGAAAGATTATCATTAAATTTATACTGTACACCGGCATCAATAGCAAAACCATTTGCAGAAGTATTACCGATAGTTTCATTAATAAACTTAACATTAGTACCAATTGACACACGATCTGTTAATGTTTTAGAATATGTTAATCCAATTGTTAAGAATGTAGGTGAATAAGTACTGCCGGTTCCATCTGGTAGTTCATTCGTAGTGATTGGAATATCACCAATATCAAACGATTTAAGACTTAAACCAACAGAGCCAAAATCACCAAGATTAGTACCTACTGCTAAATAAGACATATTAATATCAGCTATATAATTCATATAGCTAAACATAACTTCCGATTTTTTAGATAAATCCAAACCAGCCGGATTATAGTAAATGGATTCCAGCCCATCAACTGTAGCTACAAATGCACCGGAAGTAGAAATACTTCGGGCACCAACCGGCACAAGCAATTGATCAGCACCAGTTGTACCCTTACGCGATTTATCGCCTGGGTAAATTGATACTGTTAAAAGAACAGCAAAAATTATTAGTATTATTTTTTTCATTTCGAAACTCCACATATGTTATAAATTTATAAACATGGGCAGGAAAAATTTAATCCTGCCCAAATACAATCATTAAAATCTGGGCAATTGTTTCTGTGGCATAATAATCGAAAACTTTAACACTTTATCTCCGTATTTAGGTGACGAAACAATTGCTAAATATAATCCGGATGCAACTCTTAAACCTGCCTCATTCTGCAAATTCCAGTTTAAGAAAGGTGAAGTTGAATTTGGATCTTTAACAAGCGTTCTTAACAATTGACCAGATAATGAATATACTTTAACCGTTATTTCTTCATTAGGAAGATTTGTAAATGTTACAAATGGATCATCCGCAGCAAGATTATTATATGCGGTATATGGATTGTAACCGTATAACGGATTTGGAAATACATTTACTTTAGCAAACAAATCTCTTGCTTGATCATCAGTAAGTATATCCTTGTTCACTGTAAATTTATAAACATCATCAGAAGTATATGGATAAATATCCAAAGGCAGCGTAAGTTTATCTCCGTTTGAATAGAATGAACTTGCATCTTTTCTCTGCAATCCAACTACGTACATTGCATCAAACAATGGAGATAAAAATTTTGATTTTTGTTCATCTGTTATACCAATTGCATCAGCTGGTATTGGCTGAAGACCACCGGTTGATCTTAGTAGATCAGACCAAACCGTAACCGGCCCACCTGGTGTATTAAACACGCCACCAGTATATTCAATTTGAGCACCATTCAGATCATAAGGTGCATCAAAAATCATAATAATTTCACCAGATAGATTTAGAGAATCTGTTGGATCCCAAATTCCATCGGGAGTACCGTTTGGATAAGTTGCGACATTTCTTCTTTCTACAAACCCAACAGCTAATTGTCTTGTATCACCAGGAAACTTTTCATCTACTACCCATGCTGTAAATGGTACATCAACAAAACCGTTAGCTCTGTCGTTAACACTATCCCAATTACCTACAGTTCCTTTTCCAACTGTATCTGCAGCGGTTACTGCCCCAGCATAGGAGTAAGCATTTACGCGCTGAAGATTAGAACTACCTATATAGTTATTAAGATATCTATATGCTTTACCAGTAGTACCAAAACGCAACTCAACTTTCCTTAATTTATCAGCACTTATATAATCTGATTGTCTATTTCTGAAACCAAAAACACCTTTACCATCTGGGATATCCTTTCCAACATAGAATACACCGTTAGCATCGTTGTCAGAATTATTTCCAATAAGTGCATCAAACCATACTGATGCGGCAGGCGAATATGTTGGAATTCCCAATGAAGCTGTTTGTTCTTCAATTTTAGTTATAAATCCTTCTGTTAATGGAACTGTAACATTATTTGGTTGTTCATAAAGATAATAATCCCCTGAATCAACCAAGACTGTACCGGTCGTAGTATTTGTCAACTTCCAGAACATATTGTATGCTACAGTAGCTTCATTTTTGAAGAATGTCACTTGATATTCATTATCTTTTAGATCTGGTTGACTAACAATGTCATAAGTTACTAGACCGTCCGCTGCTCCAGATACTTTATTTGTCGGTAACAGCTCAATAGGAGGAAGATATAAATCTTCACCCATTACTACTGTCTGAATACTTTTATTATTTTCAACAGCTTGGACAAAAGTCTGGTCAGTTAAATAATAATCACCATATCTTCCAGGATCACCTCCGGATTTGTTAACTAAGGCGTCATGATTTACACCGTAAGATGTAACAGCGAAATAATATGGCTTGCCTTTAACAAGATTTCCGTTCGTAAATGGATCAGTAGTTATTCTATATCTAATTCTGCCTGTTTCGGGATCCTTATAAATGTTTGAATCCAAAACATTTTCAGCAGGTGCGGCACCATACAATAAGAAAATACCGCCATTGTTTCCATCTTTATAGTATAAATTATTTACTGAATCACTAACCTGATATCTTCCTATTAATTTCACATTTGTACGACCATCGACCGTTTCGGAAGTATTAAAAGTTTGAAATGCATAAATATTGTAACCGCCATATTGAACATTCCAAGAAGATGTAACATTTGAATATGTAAACTGTTTTTCAGTTGGCCAGGAAAGCTCAATAAAGTCTTCATTGGAATTGGCTGTCACATCAGGCGCGGGAGGCGGTGACGGAGCCAAGAAGTTAAGGTTAAAAATAGTTTGAGCACCATCATCTATTTTACGAGCAACACTAATTGAATTGATTGGATCTGCTCCCTGACCGACAACGTACGCAACTACGATTTCTTTTTCTTCACCTTTTACTAAATTAAAAGGACCTGTATTTGTCATTTGTCTTGTGTCAGAAGGAGTTGAGTTTATCCAACCAACATTTTCAACCGGATCTCCGGAATACCAGAATCTTGGATCAACCGTTGAACAGTTAACTCCGCCAACCACTGCACCATATGAGAAAGTACAAGGATCAACATCTGCACCAGAATATGCTTTTCCTAACATATAATTTCTTGCAGCTTCACGAGTATCCGGATCAGTTATTACTGGATCACCATTAATATATGATATGAATGATGAAATTGGTAAATTTTTTGCACCTGGAAAAGTTTTAATACCAATCGTCTGCCCACGATAACTATGTGCAGTATCCAGTGGTGTGTCTACGCCATCATCGTACAGATTGTTACCATTATTATCAACAAATGTTACTCCAGCGATATAATCAACAGGTCCAGAGAAAAAATCTATCATATAACATGGGGGGTTTGTTCCATATAAAGGATCAGGACCTTCATTATATGTATATCCAGCATTTCTTCCTACGTCGCTGCCAACTAAATCATCATTTGCATCCCCAAGATCAACATCTGCCCAAACTCCAAAAAGAACGCTGTCTAGCTGAGCAGGTTCTGATGGATCATTTAAGCCAGCATATTTAATTCTATAACGAACAAATATTAAATTACCAATAGCACCACCGGATGCAAAAGCAAATACTGTCTGCCTTACTTCGATACCAAGTGGTGGAACAGTGTTAAATCTTGTTCTTTGTGCAGCAGGAATTCCATCCCAAAACACAGACCACACTGTCTCGTCACCTAAAATGTCTGGTTTATCCTCATCAAGATCCCATATTCCGTTGCCATTTTTATCAACAGGGTTATATACAGCATCACCGTCGCCATCATAAAAATCGGCACCTAAATCAACGGCATCTTTATATTCCTGCCAAGAGGTACCAAAATCAGGATCACTCGTTTTAACCACATATAACTGAGCTCTTGTATCTCCAATATTGCCTGCGGTACCCGGGGTATAATTTTCAATCAATGAAGCCGAAGCAACACCATTTGAAAATAAAGTTCCATTTGAATAGCCGCTAAGTAAAAAGCCACCTGAAAAAAGGAATACTTGACCAGCAAATTTTCCACCAGCTCCAGAAATTACTGGATTTGGGTCCGGAATATTTACGGCAGCTATAATTCCTTTACTATTTATCGGTAGGTTGATGTTATTGATATTTAATCTATAAGAATCACCCTTTTTTCCACCTTCATCTGAAGTTGAACTAATTTTATATAATGATTGTGAATGCGAAGGTTTTGTACCATTTTTATCATCACCTAAAAATCCCAATGATAGCGGGGCTATTATTAACAGGATTATAAGGAAACGAAATTGGTACAAACTATTTTTAATATTCATTTTTTTGTATCCTCTCAACTATTAAAATTCTGAATAATTATAAGCTTATGTTTGAGAAGTTCAATTTAAAACCAAGTTTGATCAATCTTGGAATTCCAAAATTACCTGGATTTCTTTCCAAACTCATATAATCTTGAACATAACCCTCACCGTTTAATTGAGCTGTAGCAACACCATTTGGAGTTGTTAAGTATCCTGTAGTAGTAGGGCTACCTGTTGATCTGTAGACAGTTGTGATATTGTCAGCATCTAAAAGATTCTCTATCCATAAGTAAGGTGAAATGAAGATATCACCAATTGCAAAGCTCTTTTCCATCTTCAAATCAACTCTAAAAGTACCAGGGGCAAAAGCGGAATTGATGTAACCTTTTGTTGATGATAAAATACCATTATCACCAAGAAGATTCCATTGATCCATTGGTGTATATGGACGACCACTGCTGAATGAAAACAGCAGATTAGCATTAAACATTTCAAACCAGCCCATCTCACCTTTTGGTACATAAAAATCAACATTAATAACACCAGTATGTCTTTGATCAAAACTTAAAGGTGCTATCACCTTTGGAGCTGCGTTATCCGTATTTCTAAAAACTGATGTTGAACTTGAGGAAGTTGATGATCCGGTACCTTCAGCTATAGAAAATGTATATTGAGCGGACACACTGAAGTAACTCAAATGAGTAATATCAAGTGATAGAGCGATACCTTTTGTAGTTCCAAAATCCGAGTTCTCAGGGTAAATAGCATCAATTAATTCGCCGCCTTCTACTCTTTGGAACTTATGGTTCTGAACATTTACAAGATCTCTAATATTTTTGTAAAACGCAGTGATATTTAAAGCAGAGTTATCACTCAATAACTGACGGAAACCAACTTCATATTGGACTGTTTCTTCTGCTCTCAATGAACCATTGAAACCGCTTTGTGGAGCCATAACTAAATAATCATTGTAGCTGTATGGTCCAAAATATACATCATTTAATTCTGGTAATTGGATAAATCTACCGTACTGTGCATGGAATACCGTTCCGGTTGTAACGGGAAAGCCAATGCCAATTCTTGGTGATAGCTCGACTTCCGCATCTCGTATTTGAAAATCACCAGGATCAAAATCTGTTGGATTTGTACCACCAGCATAGGGAAGAGCTGGATTCTTAAGTACATAAGATTTTAAATTATAAAAATCTAGCCTTAAACCAACATTTAATACAATATCTTTTAATTCAAATCTATCCTGCAAATAAGCATAACCAATATCCGGTTTATAAGGTCTTAAAAATTGATTTGGATCATCAGTTGTTGTTTTGTTCTTGCCTGTAACATCATAACCATAAACAAATGGCTGCAGTGCTTCAAATTTTTCTATTTCAGTAAGTGTGTTTGGTTGTTGTGCGTAATCAGTTTGCAAAAACACCGTAACCTCTTACTGTATGTTGTGAAAATCCGGTGCCAAATTCAATTAAGTGGTTATCAATTTGTGATGTTATATCAAAATCAATAAATAAAGCATTGTCTTCTCTCTGTTGGTATAAACCACCGCCTGTATAACCATACGGTCTAAATACACCATTTTCATCCACAGACATTTGAATTCTATCGCCCTGAGAATTTAAGACTGGTAAACCATCTTCACCTAATTGAGCAGGGTTTAGTCCATCACCAGCTAAATAAACACCAAGATTTGTTTCCCAGTAATCAGCATTGCCATACATTGCAAGATTATCTTTTAGGAATGGGTTGTATCTTTCAAAATTAAACATTTTATAACCTAAGTTAAGGTTCCAAAATGTTGTATTGCTTAAAGTTTGAGAAAGTCTTGCGTTTAAAGAAACGTTTTTTTCAAAGAATTCCCCATTAAAATTGGAGTTATTTTTTTGATAACGATAATCTATAACTTTTGCAGTTCTGTCATTATATAAACCGCTTAAGTTAACGCTAAAATCACCAATACGATGGTTGGTTTTTCCGGAAAATCTCCACACACTTGCAGGATTATTTTTATATCCGGTGTAAGTTTCATTAATTGAAGGAAATGAAATTTCTAAAGCAGTAGGATCTGCATTTTGAAACCATCCTCTTTCTGCTGATAAGAATATTGTGTGATTAGCAATACCTGGAATAATAGGACCGCTTAACGTTCCAGCATAAAGATTATAACCAAAATCATCAGTAAAGGATGAAGAAACAATATCTGATAGTATTGTGTAAGTTGGCTGTCCGGATTTTGTTGTAACGTTTATAATACCGGATTGAGCTTGTCCGTATTTTGCTTCATATCCACCAACCTGAAAAGAAATTTGCTCAATGGCAACATTACTTACAGATGCAACAGAAGATCTATTGTATAAGTTATTCTGAGGAACTCCATCTACTATATAAAGGACTTCGCTTCCACGACCACCTCTTACGTTTATAGTAGCATTTCCTTCCTGTCCGCCGCTGCCTTCTTGAATAACAACGCCAGATTGAAGTGAGGCAATATTTGTAACGCCGCGTACAGGTAATCTCGATATCTGATCTGAGTCTATAACTTTAACTGTATTTGTTGCTTTTTCTTCAAAAAACTTTCTATCAACAACAACAATTTCGTCAAGAGTAAAATCGGTAGTCATTTCAATATTAAGATCATAGGTTATACCAGCAACAACACGAACGTTTTCTATTGTTTTTGGGGCATATCCAACATAAGTAACTTTAATTTCATAAGTACCAGGTGTAATGTTAAGAATAAAATAATTTCCCTCAATATCTGTTGCAGCACCTGTTGAAGTACCCAATAATAATACGTTTGCGCCTATTAAAGGTTCTCCGGTTGCAGCATCAACTATTTTACCGCTTAACTTACCAACTCCGGTTTGTGCAAAATGCATTGGCACCAGAGTAAGTGATAATATGAACAAAAATAAAAATTTTGTAATCAAATTTTTCATCGCTTCTCCACTAAAAATTTATTTTAGAGATTTGATCTATCATCTCAGTGAATTAAAAGTCATAACAAAAAAAAGCGGATGGACTGCAAAAGTTCTTTACAGAAAGCCACCCGCTTTTAAGAATCAAAGAAACATAATTACTTCAACAATACCATCTTCTTTGTAGAGGTAAAGTTTTTAGTTGCCAGTGTATAAAAATAGATACCACTTGATAGTCTGGAAGCATCAAAATTTGCTTCGTAAACACCGGAAGTTTGTTCATTGTTTAATAATGTTGCAACTTCTTCGCCTAACAAGTTGTAAACTTTTAATGTAACTAAACCAGCTTCAGGTATGCTGAATCTGATTGTTGTACTTGGATTAAATGGATTAGGATAATTCTGTCCTAATTCATAAGCCATTGGTACTAAATCGCTAATCTGCTCTACAGCACCAAACTGTCCAAAGTTATCATTTAATGTTATACCTGATGGTTGATCTGAAAGAATAAATAAGTGATTCTGTCCAAATCCACCTTCATTATCAAGAGGGGTTGAGCCACCATTAACAGTATCTGCACCTGGGTAAACTGCCGCATATTTATATTCATACGCACCAGAATTTGTACCGGTAGGAACAGTGTAACTGTATCTCCAGATGTTTCCACCAACATTTGTAAGCACTTTTAATGTACTTGCAGTACCACCAACAGTATCAGCAACTGTCCAGCTTCCGCCCCAAGAGCCTAAGAAAGATGCAGCGCCTTTAATTCCAACGAATTGAAGATCTGCTGGATTAATTGGTAAACCATTCCATCTATTAACTGCATTTGTCATATTAACATTAAATTCCATTGGAACATCTACAGTAGTTGGACCAAAAAGTGGATAAATATTTGGTACAATTGTAGGTAAATCAACTACAGATCCATCAGCTACATAATAGTGCCATCTATCTGCACCGGTTTCCCAACCTGTATTTGCAAATCTTGTCTCTGGATAAGCTCTAAATTTCCACTTTGTAGAATCGCCAACTCCGTTAGGGGCAGCTGTGCCTGATGTAACAGTTAAAGTGGTAGTATAAATACCAGCATTAAGACTATTGTTAACCAGTCTTCTATCACCAACTAGATCTTTTCCAAAATTATCCCAAGTCAAGCCTTCAACAAGTATTGAATCTTGTAAAGGATCGAAGGCACCGCCAACACCTATACCAAGAATATCACTAATATCGGCTGTAAAGTTTAATGTATTTGTAACTTCAATTACAGGAATATATATGTTATCATCACTAAACCAGACAACAGGGTTAACGGTTGTAGGAGCAGTTAAAGTAAACTGTCGATTGCTGGCCAATGTTTCCCATGTATCAGGAGCAATAACATATTTAAAATTATAAGTAGTTCCTGCAAAACTTGCAGGGATATTAAATGTACCGGTGTAAATTGTGTCACCATCAGTGTCTGACAATTGGAACATATTACCTTGCCAGTTTCCACCTGGGTCACCAGCATCTGCCTGGAAATCACCACGAACAACAACATTATCAACTCCAACATTAAAATTACCTTTAAAGGCCTGAACGCCCATATCAACCTGGAATGTTACAGCTATATCGCCGCCTGCTGTTCTAACAGCATAAGGAGCAATGTATACAACTGAAGGACCTGATTGATTTATTATAGGAGTAGTATTACCAGATTCATACCAAAACATTGAAAAGATATAATCACTTCCACCGGAAGTTGCCATATAAGGTGCAAGATGACATCCATCTTCATTCATTGTATTTGTTTCGGTTAGATTTGTTGCACCTGACCAATTGGCATCAGATAACGCCCTTGTGTGTACATAAAGATCGCAAAGTGAATCTTGAGTTGCAGCTGAACCGATTGTGTACTGAACTGCAAAGAAATCACGAGCCATGTTTGTAGCTATCATAATTGATGGGCCTGTTTGACCAAGACCCGGTGTATTAGCTTCGTAACCATATTTTGATTTGTCATGAGCAGCAGTAATAACTTTACCTGCCCAAACATTTGGAGCTGTTTCATATATTTCAACAATTGCACTCTGCAATGTTACTGAGTCTGTTAAACCAGTTACTAAGTGAACATTACCGCTAGCATCAACTTGTATATCGCTTGAATAGCTAACAAATGCATCGCCTAATTTCCAGTCCCATAATTCAGTAAAGTTTGTTAAACCAGGGATTAATCTCCAATCAGGAACAAACCAATCACTCCATGTTGCGCCATGATCTGTTGATTTGGAATAACCAATTTCCCATCCGCCAACGCCAATTTCTTCAGTAAAAGAACCAACAGCGCCAACATAAACGGTACCATTATATGCAACACCACCGGATAATATATTACCGTTTGTCCATCTAGTTGTTCCCCAAGTAGGAGGATCAATAACTTCTACAACTGAATAATCTTGTGTTCTCCATAATCTTAATGAATTATCAACTGCATTATCAGAATACCAATAAATCCAGGAGTCATCACTAAAGGTAGGAACGTTTGAACCGTAAGCAGGAGGACCGATATCGAAATCTGCAAAAGCTGATTCCATCAATCCTTCAGTAACTCCGTATCCAACCCAGCCAAAAGTTGCTGTAACCGGATCTAACTCTGGCCAAGAAAATGCACCTAACAAATCAGCCATATTAGCAGAGTTGGTGTAGTTAGCAATTGTCATACTTGGGTATCTACCAGAATTTTGTGAAAGAGTACCATTTTGTACGGAAGTTGTACTTCTTGTCCAAGTAGAACCCATATTGGTAGAGTAATTCCACCACATTTCGCCGCTGCCAACCGCGTATGTAGTTCTTCCTCTATGAACAACAGCTAAAACATTTGAGGTCGGGTCATAAGCAAGCGGGTTTAGTGTGTTACTTGCAGGCCCAAAAGAGTTAGCCATTGTATCTATTGCAACATAATTGGCTGCAGTTTGAGGTGAATTATTACCCATCGGGATATAATTTTGATAAGCAACCGACCCGTCGTCAATTTTAAGTGGGGCTTTTTGTTTAACGATTTCTTGAGCAAAGGCAGTACTTATAAATGCCAAAGCCAAGAACAAAACGGAAAGTTTTTTGATCATAACGATCTCCTTTTGTGTTAAGTGTTTTTTAGTTAATTAAATTAATCGAGTATAAAAAGTAATATTTTCTTATTTAGATCAAATTTCTCAGTCAAATTACAATTGTTTGTTATTTTAGTCAAGAAATTAAACTTTTTTATTTGCTGTTATGTAATAATATTTTTTGCTTATAATGTCAAGAGATTCTATTTTCCTTAAAATAACTGATAAAGCAATTAAAAGAATCTGAAAATCAAACCGAGTTAAAATTTTTAAATTATATAGCAGCTTCTAATTTTTGTTTAAGCTGTACTTTTGGCACTGCACCAATAATTGTATCAACAACGTTTCCACCCTTAAAAATCAATACTGTTGGTATGCTTCTTACGCCGTATTTAATAGCTGTTTCTTGATTATTATCAACATCAAGTTTACCGACTTTTGCTTTTCCTTCCAATTCAACAGCAAGCTCTTCAACAAACGGAGCAATCATTTTACAGGGTCCGCACCATACAGCCCAAAAATCCACAAGCACAGGTTTATCTGATTTTAAAACTTCTGCTGCAAAATTATCATCAGTAAAAGTAATTGGTTTCATTTTATTCCTTTAAAATTTTTATAAGTATTATTTGTTTAAGATTTTTTCCCTTGTCCAACGTAATTAACAACATCTTCGCCGCCATCAGCATGGATTAATCCGCCTGAAATCCATTCGCCGCCGTCTTTGCAAAGCAGTGAGATAACTTTTGCAACATCTTCCGGTGTGGTTAATCTTCCGTGCGGATTTTTTCTTTGTGCAATTTCAATCATATTTAAATTACCAGGAATTTTACGAAGCGCCGGCGTATCTGTAACGCCCGCCATTATAGAATTGACCGATGCACCAAATCTACTTCCAAGTTCCCCAGAGAGTTGTCTTACGTGAGACTCTAAGGAAGCTTTTGCAGCCGATACAGCACCGTAATAAGGTATTGCAGAATGACTTCCGGAACTAGTCATTGCAAAAATTCTTGCACTTTGTGAAAGCAGATTATTTGCAACAACATCCTGCACCCAGTAAACAAGCGAGTGTGCCATTACATCAAGAGTCATTTCCATTTGAGCTTTAGTTATTGCCTGTTCGGTATCACTTGGTACAAATGGTTTTAAAGTTCCAAATGCAAGTGAGTGCATTATAACTTTAACTAACGGTTTGCCTTCTAATAAAGATTTGATTTCAGAAATAATTTCATTTCTTTTAAATTCATCCGCAGCATTTACATTAAAAAACTTTGCATTCACTCCATTTGATTTTATTTCGCCTACAATTCTTTCAACATTAGGCATAGTTGCCTGCCTGTCTAAATGAACACCAAGAATGTTAAATCCGTCGCTTGCTAACTTTAAAGCGGTAGCTTCGCCAAATCCGGATGAGGCACCTAAAATCAAAGCCCATAATTCTTGTTTTTCGTTACGCTTCATTTAAATAATTTTCCTGTAAGTTTAATGTTTATAACGGAGCAATAATACAAAATCGAACAAAGTGAAACAACAAATAATAATTGAAATTTACTTAGGTTTTAATACTACAACTTCATCGCCAAGCAGCGCGGTTATCGATTTTAGAAGCTCCGAACTTATCTTAACTCTAATTTCTTCTAATATAAATAGTTTACCTTTATCATTTCCATTTTCTGATAGTTTGATAAATACAGGTATGCTGCCTTCACTGTTCTCAAGAATGTCTTTTAATTTAAATAATTTATCAGAACTTATTTTTTCTTTACTTATCTGAAGCTTTAAACTTTCAGTAAGTTCATTTGCAATTTTTTTCATGGGGATAACTTTATTAACCTGCATCTTTACAGCATCGCCGCTGCTTTCAAGATTTCCGATAGCAAAAACCGCTTCTTCATCTTCAATAAATTTTCCGAATTCTTCATAAGCTTTAGAAAACATCAAACACTCGCAACTTCCAGTTAAATCATCAAGCTTAAAAAAAGCCATAGTTCTGCCGGCTTTATCAAACTTAGTTTTAAGTTCTGTTACAACTCCGCAAACTCTAACATCGCTTTTCTCAATTAAGTCTTCTGTTTCGCCAAGATGAATTGATGCAAATGAATTAAACTCCAATTCATATCTTCTCAATGGATGATCTGTTAAATAAAAGCCAATTACTTTCCTTTCCTGTGCAAGAAATTCTTTTTCTGACCAGGGTTTTACATTTGGTAAATCAGGTTCTTTAAGCAGAACTTCTTCAGTATCACCAAATAATGAATCACTGCTAAGCATTTTTGAGTTTTGAATTTTGTGTGCGTAGTCCAATGCTGTTTCAACAACTTCATAAAGCTGTGCCCGATTTTTAGTAATTGAATGAAATGCACCAGCAAGAACTAAACCTTCCAATGCTCGTTTTGACACGACTCTGTTATCTGTGTTTGCACAAAAATCATAAATACTTTTAAAATCTCTTCCAAGATTATTTCGAGCATTTATTATTTCTTTAACCGCAGGTACCCCAACATTTTTAATTGCAGACATTCCAAATTTTATTTTTCCATCTTCAGCTTCAAAATGAAGTGATGGATTATTTACATCTGGCGGTAATACATCAATTTTAAGTTTACGGCAATCCTCAAGAAACTTTGTTACTTTGTCTGTGTTTTCAAATTCATTTTTTAAGTTGGCTGCTAGAAACTCTGCTGGATAATATGCTTTTAAATATGCAGTTTGATAAGCAATAAAACTGTAGGCAACCGCATGGCTTTTATTAAATCCGTAGTTAGCAAACTTAAATATGGTTTCAAAAATTTCGAGCGCATTTTTTTTATCTACACCATTTTTTATTGCGCCATCAACAAAAACAATTTTTTGATCTTCCATTACTTTAAGATCTTTTTTACCCATCGCTCTTCGAAGCAAATCTGCATCAGCCAAACTCATTCCGCCAACTTTATTTGCAAGCTGAATTACCTGTTCCTGGTAAACAATAATTCCATAAGTTTCTTTTAAGATTGGCTCAAGAATTTTATGAGAATATTTAACTTCTTTTCTTCCAAACTTTCTGTCAATAAAATCATCAATAAATTCCATTGGACCCGGACGATATAATGCATTCATCGCGGCAAGATCATTTAAAGTTGTTGGGATGAAGCTGTTTTAAATACTCACGCATTGGTCCGGATTCAAACTGAAATACGCCTGTCGTTTGTCCTTTTGCAAAAAGTCCAAAAGTTTTTTCATCATCAAGCGGAACGTTATCAATATCAATTTCTACTTTATGATTTTTCCTTATCATATCAATTGCATCACGAATAATTGTAAGCGTACGCAACCCAAGAAAATCCATCTTCAACAATCCGGCATTTTCAATATCCTTCATTGTGTATTGCGTTACAATATCCTGCTGAGAAACAGCGTTTGCAAGCGGAACATATTTGCTTACTTCATCTGGAGTGATTACAACACCAGCCGCATGTTTAGATGCATTGCGATTCATTCCTTCTAAAACTTTTGCATACTTAATAAGATTTTGAATATCTGTTTCGTTTGATTCTTTTACCCACTTCAAATCAGGAACTTCTGCCAACGCTTGATCAATTGTATAAACTTTACCAAACTTGGATGGAATAAATTTTGTAATTTTATTTACAACAGGAATTGGAATTTTTAACACACGTGCAACATCACGCAGCACGGCTTTGGAAGATAATCTGTTAAAAGTAATAATCTGGCTAACGCACTCGGCTCCGTATTTTTCGCGTACGTAATCAATCACATCACCGCGCTGATCATCAGCAAAATCAACATCAATATCGGGCATTGATCTTCTTGCAGGATTTAAAAATCTTTCAAACAATAAATCATATTTTAACGGATCAACATTTGTGATTCCCAATGCATACGCAACGATGCTTCCAGCCGCGCTTCCCCTGCCAGGTCCAACAGGAATGTGTCTATCTTTAGCGGCGTTAATAAAATCGGCAACAACTAAAAAGTAACCGGGAAAACCCATCTCATTTATTGTTTTGATTTCAAAATTAAAACGATCTTCAATTTCCGGTGTGATAGTTTTAAACTTTTTTTCTAAACCCTGTCTTGCAAGTAATTCCATATACTCATCAAGATTTTTTGCTTTTGATTCTTTTGGAATCGGAAAGTTTGGAAAGTGATGTCCTTCAAAATCAAGTTTTAAATCTATCTTTTCATCAATCTCAAGTGTATGCTCAATTGATCCTTTATACTTCTTAAAAAGTTTTGTCATCTCATCGGATGATTTAAAATAAACTTGATCAGTGCCATATCTTAACTGAGTATAATCCGCACCATTTTTATCAGATAAAAGCAAAAGAATATTATGTGCAAGTGCATGTTCCGGTTCGATGTAATGACAATCGTTTGTTGCAACGAGTTTGATTCCAAGTTCCTTAGAAAGTTTTGGCATTCCTTCAAGAATCGGTTTGTCAACTTCCATTCCGTGATCTTGAATTTCTAAATAAAAATCATCTTCAAAAATTTCTTTAAACTTTTTTGCAACAGAACGAGCTTTTTCATAATCACCATTTACAAGATGTGTTGATACAACTCCGCCAGCACAAGCTGATGTACAAACTAAACCTTCGCGATATTGTTCTAATAATTCGAGATCAATTCTTGGTTTGTAATAAAATCCTTCTGTGTGTCCGAGTGTTGAAAGACGTGAAAGGTTATCATAACCCTGTTTGTTTTTAGCAAGCAAGATTAAATGATTATAATGTTTGGACTTTTTCCTGTTATTAGCATCTTCAGCTTTTGCTCTGTCGAATCGGCTCCCATCAACAACAATGTAAGCTTCCATCCCTATGATTGGTTTTATTCCGGCTTTTTTTGCTTTATTGTAAAACTCCGCTGCACCGTACATAACACCGTGATCAGTAATTGCAACTGAATTCATATTATGTTTTTTTGCTGCATTGATTAGTCCATCAACAGTGCAGGCGCCGTCTTGTAGACTGTAGTGAGTGTGATTATGAAGATGAATAAAATCAGACATCGTATATCAAAATAAAAAATTACAAATGAAAAAATTATAACTTACAATGTCATCCTGAGCCTGTTGCATAATTGTTGTAACTGTCATTTCGACCCTGCCTTTGCCGGCAGGCAGGCAAAGGGAGAAATCTTTTACTCTAAAATATATAAGATTTCTTATCCTAAAGGCTTTCGGGATCCCTCTAAATGACTTATTTGAGTTATTCAACAAACACTGCCGTCAGGCAGAATCAAAACGACCGGAAAATTATTTACAGAATTTTTGTAAGTACAAATCGAAGTTAAAGAAATCAAAATTGAAAATCTAAGTAGGAAAAATTAAATTTTATTTTAAGAACTTTTGAAAGGAAAATTATTCTACTTTTTAATAAATATTCTATTATTCCACTACTTCAACATTCCATTCACTCTGCTCTATGTCCTTATTTCTTCACCGTATGCCCAAATCCGCCTTTTCCACGACTTGAAGAATTTAAATCTTTAACTTCCACCATCTTAGCAGTATAAACTTTTGAAATAATTAATTGTGCGATTCTATCTCCACGGCAAATCTTAAAATCTTCTTTCCCAAAATTCATTAGAATAATCTCGTTGACTTTAAAATATTTATTAATAAGATAACTTGATGTGTACTGTTAGTTACTCTATTAGCTTAAAGTCATTCAAAATTACCTACCGACTATTTTTAACTATATTGCAAAAAAGTCTTGACTATTTTGCAACACACATTTATTTTGGCGCTATGAAAAGATACTTATATAGTCAAATACTTAAGGACTTAAAAAAGAAAATAGTTTTTATAACAGGTCCAAGGCAGGTTGGTAAAACATTTCTTGCAAAACAAATAATGGGAAACTTTAACCGTGCGCAATACCTTAATTTTGATAACATTAATGATTTAAGAATAATAAAAGATACAAGCTGGGCGCTAAACACAGATTTACTTGTTTTTGATGAAATACATAAAATGAAAAAATGGAAAGGCTACATCAAAGGAGTTTATGATTCAAAACCTGAAAAACAATCAATATTGGTGACGGGCAGTGCAAGACTTGATACGTTCCGCCAAACCGGTGATTCACTTGCCGGGCGTTATTTGCATTTAAGATTAAACCCGGTTTCTGTGAAAGAAATTTCGAATATTATATCCAAACCGTACGATGCATTGGAAATATTAAACAAGTTTGGTGGTTTTCCGGAACCTTTCTTAAATGCAGTTAACTTAGAAAAAGCAATGGCAGAAACAGAATCAGCAAGATGGAAAAATCAATACTTTTCTGATATAATTAAAGAAGATATTTTAGAATTCAGCAGAATTGGGGAAATAAAAACAATGAAAACTCTGTTGCAATTACTGCGTACAAAAGTAGGGTCGCCACTTTCATTTAATTCCATTGCAAATGATTTACAAGTATCGCCAAATACAATTAAAAAATATATTCAGATATTGGAAAGTTTATATATAGTTTTTTTTATTACTCCGTTTCATAAAAATATAGCACGTTCAATATTAAAAGAACCTAAAATTTATTTTTATGATACTGCTTTTATTGAAGGTAATGAGGGATTAAAACTAGAAAATACTTGTGCATTATCTTTATTAAAACACGTTCAGTTTTTATATGATACAAAAGGTGAAAATTTAAAACTCCATTATCTGCGTACGAAAGATAACAAAGAAGTTGACTTTGCAATTTCTCGAAACGCAGAATTAGTCCAGTTAATAGAAGTGAAATTGACTGAGAATAAAATATCACCATCATTAAAGTACTTTGCAGAAAGATTCAAATCGGTTGATGCGATTCAGCTTGTGCATAATCTAAAACAAAATGAAAATAGGGATGGGATTAATATTTTTAAAGCTGCTGACTGGTTAGGCGATTTATCAGCTTAAAGTATTTTTCAGATTGGAATTAAATAATAATCTTTAAATTATTTAATTCTTAAATGCTTTTTTATTTCTTCCCCGTATGCCCAAATCCGCCTTTTCCACGACTCGAAGAATTTAAATCCTGCACTTCAACCATTTTTGCGTTATAAACTTTTGAAACAATTAATTGTGCAACTCTATCGCCGTTAGAAATTTTAAAGTCCTCTTTTCCAAAATTCATTAAAATTATTTTAACTTCGCCGCGATAATCAGAATCTATCGTTCCTGGTGAGTTTAGGATTCCAATGCTATGATTAGCGGCTAAACCGCTTCTTGGTCTAACTTGTATTTCATATCCCAAAGGAATTTCTACAGAAATATTTGTTGGAATTAATTCAACTTTGCCGGGTTCTAAAATCACATCTTCTTTAAGCGTTGCTCGTATATCCATTCCCGCACTTCCGGGTGTTGAGTAATAAGGAAGAGCAACATCTGCAAAATCTTCACTTAATCTTTTTACTTTTATTTTAATCGCGTCAGTCATTTATCTCCGTAACAGTTTAGTTTTAATAAAATTGATTTCATTCTTTTCAAAAACATTTGTTAAGATGTAAGATATGAAAATAATTGCGAGAATTATTTTGTAGTAGATATTTAAAAATCCACCGTACATTAATAAATAATAAACAACTCCGATAAACAAAGTTGCAATTATAATTTTTACAAGTTTTATATAATCATAATTTATCTTATAAAACTTTTGAGTAACAATATAATAACCCGAAGCCATAACAACATAACTTAAAAGTGTTGCAATTGCAGCGCCCATAATGTTAAAGTGTGGAATCAATAAAAAGTTTGCGGCAACATTTGTAATTGCACCTAATCCCGCAACAATTGGAGCGTAAATACTTTTTTCTTCAATATAAATTCCTGCAGAAAAAACCACATAAAAACCATTAAATAAATAAGCAAGAAGTATAACAGGAACAATGTATAAACCGCTCCAATAGTCTGAACCAATCAAAGAAAACCCGCCAAATTTTATTTTTACAATATCATCAATAAACAGAGAAAGAAATACAAGCATTGTACTTCCAACTATTGAAAAATAAGTTAACACTTTAGAAAATAATTCTTTTGCGTTTTCTTCCTTTGCGTTGTTAAGAAAAAACGGCTGCCATGCAAACTGAAACATATTTACAAAAAGCATCATAAAAATTCCCAGTTTGTAATTTGCTTTATAAATTCCAACTGTTTTTAGATCTGTAAGCGCTTGCAGGATGGGCACATCAATTACCTGAACAAGCATTACGGCAATGCCTGCGGGCAGATACGGCAATCCAAATTTTAATAATCTCTTAAATAGAACTTTATGGAATGAAAATTTAAAATTCTTAAAAATAGTTGGAGCAATCAAAATCAAAGTAAAAACTGATGCAGAAAGGTTACTAATAAAGATTGCTTCAATTCCCCATTTTAAAAATAAAATTAAATAAACATTAAGGATTATATTAATCAAAATATTTATTACTCGATAAAGCGAAAATATTTTCGCTTTTCTTTCAAGTCGTAATTTTAAAAATGGGATAACAACATTCGCATCAAAAAATAAAATTAACGCTGAAAGTACAACTAAAATATTTTTACTATTGTCAATTTCTAAGAAAGTTGTTATTGGATTTACGAATACGAATATCAAAAAAATAAAAAGAACTGATGTAAGAAAAACACTTATATAAGGAGTTGAAAAATTTTCTTTGTCATCGCCAATATCCTTAAAAGCAGAAAACTTTAGATAAGCGGAATCCATTCCATATAGAAAAATTATGTTAAAAATGGCTATGTAGGAATAAAGAATATTTACAACGCCATATTCTGCAGGTAAAAAAACATTAGTGAAAAATGGGACGAGCAAAAAGTTTAGAAATCTTCCCAGCATCGTACTGATGCCGTAAACTGCAGTGTCCTTGGTAAGCTCTTTTAGTTTTTCATTCATCAGATTTTTAAATCGTAATCTCGAGTGATATATCTAGGGCTTTTACACTATGCGTTAATGCGCCAACGGAAATAAAATCAACTCCTGTTTCTGCAATTGATTTTACTGTTTCCAAATTTACTCCGCCGGATGCTTCAATTTTACATTTTCCATTTATCAATGCAACAGCCTTTTTCATTTCATCAACTTTGAAGTTATCAAGCATTATAATATCTGCTTTTGTTTGCAAAGCTTCTTCAACTTCTATTAGATTTTTTGTTTCTACTTCAATCTTAAATTTTGTGTGATGTTTCTTGTTATACTTAATGCAAGCCTCAACAGCTTTTTTAATTGAGCCAGCAACTTCAATATGATTATCTTTAATTAAAAACATATCGTACAAACCAATACGATGATTTGCGCAGCCGCCAAGTTTTACAGCAAATTTATCAAGCTCACGCAGACCAGGAACAGTTTTTCGTGTATCAATAATTTTAGCTTCAGTGTGTTTTATATTTTCAGAAAATATATTTGCAGAAGTTGCAATACCGCTCATTCGTCTGTAAAAAATTTAAAGCTGTTCTTTCCGCTGTTAGTAATGATTGCGCTCTACCATTAACAATTGCTGCCACATCTCCATATCTTACTTTTGATCCATCTTTAATTTTTATTTCAAATTTTATTTTGGAATCAACAGTTTTAAAAACTGCTTTTGCAATTTCCAATCCGGCAATAATTCCTTCAGCCTTTACAAGAAATTTAGCAACAGCTTTTTTTGATTTTGAAATTGTTGCTTTTGTTGTGATGTCACCTGTTTTAACATCTTCCTTTAAAGCGTTGTTAATAATTTTTAGAATCGATTTATTCATCAGCTACTCATAATATTTTTTTACTGCATCAATAAAAACCCTAGGGGCACGAGTTGGTCTTTTTGATTTTGAATCAAGAAAAGCTAACTCAACATAACCTTTACAAATTACAACATCTCTTTCTTTAGCTTTTATTATATGATCAATATGAACTTTAACACTTGGTAATTTTTCAACACGAGTTTCAATTACTAAAACTTCATCGTAAAAAGCAGGAGATAGAAAATGAATTTTTGTTTCTATAACCGGCATAAAAAATCCATTTTGTTCTATTACGTTGTAAGGTAATCCAACTTCACGCATCATTTCTGTTCTACCAACTTCAAAGTACTCAAAATATTTGCCGTTGTATGCAAATCTCATTTGATCTGTATCTGCATATCTTATTCTAACTTCTGTGTAGTGTTTAAGCATTTTAATAAAAATTTAAATTTGGGTTTGATAAAAATAAAAAAATCCCGAGCCATTCGGGATTTTAAATAAAAGTATATTCAAATATCATATTACTCTGTAAAAACACCCATCTTACCGAACTTTTCTATTCTATTATCAACAAGTTTTTCAGGTTTAACTTTTATAAGTTGATCAAGTTCTTCAATTAAAGCAGTCTTTAAATTTTCCGTCGCTTCTTTATGATCTTTGTGTGCGCCGCCAAATGGTTCTTTAATTATTCTATCAATTATTCCTTGTTCTAATAAATCCGGCGCAGTTAATTTAAGAGCCTCAGCTGCTTGTTCTTTGTATTCCCAACTTCTCCATAAAATAGAAGAACAAGATTCCGGACTGATTACAGAATACCAGCAATTTTCTAACATCAGAATTCTATCACCTACACCAAGCCCTAATGCACCGCCACTTGCACCTTCGCCAATTATTACAACAACAATTGGAACTTTTAATTTGCTCATCTCAAAAAGATTTCTTGCAATAGCTTCTGCCTGCCCTCGTTCTTCAGCTTCAAGTCCTGGAAAAGCTCCGGGAGTATCAATCAAAGTAATTACAGGATGATTAAATTTTTCCGCAAGTTTCATCAAACGTAAAGCCTTACGGTAACCTTCGGGATTCATCATTCCAAAATTTCTGTAAACGTTGGATTTTGTATCTCTCCCCTTTTGCTGACCCATGATCACAACTTTATGATTTCCGATTGATGCGAGTCCGCCGACAATTGCTTTATCATCTTTAAAAGCTCTATCGCCATGCAACTCAACAAACGAATCGGACATAGCATAAATGTAATCGAGCGTGTAAGGTCTATCAGGATGGCGGGCAAGTTGAACTCGCTGCCATCTAGTTAGATCTTTATATAGTTGTTCTTTCAATTGTCTTACTTTCTCTTCGAGCCTAACAACATCGTGTTCGATGTCAAGGTTATCGGAGAATTTTTTCATTTCATCTAATTTTGATTCTAACTCATAAATTGGTTTTTCAAAATCTAAAATTGTTTTTGCCATCTTTACTTATTGCTCCACATTTTGTTTAACGATTTAGCAAGTATTTCCAGATCAAGCCAAATGTTTTGATTTTTTGCATAATAAAAATTTAATTTTTCAAGCTCTTCCGAATTATCGTTTTCAATATACCAATATCCGGTTAAACCTGTTTTACCTAAAATATTTTCCTCATTTGCTACCGATTTATTGGGGCCAACAAGACTAACTTTTCTGCTTATTACTTTAGGAAATCCTAAAACAAATTTTGTAAAATCTGAGTGCTTATTTACCAGTTTACTCTTGAAAAATATGAAAGGATAAATCAAAAACAAAGATGGAATTGTAATAGAATAATCAAACAAAGTTTTTATAAATTTTAACTGCGGTTGGGAAATATTGTAATTAAGATCAATTACCGGCATATCATCCAGCATAGTTACAGCAGTTTTACCGACAATAAAATCAAGATTGTTTCCAGCAATTTTAAACTCAACATTTTCATCGCGGCATTTTGCAACTATTTCCATCATTTTATTGTATGATAATTCACCCGATGAAAATATTACCTCATTAATATTACTTTCTTTTATAACTCTTTTAATATTTTGATCAGTACCGATGACTTCAAAAGTTTCAATTTTCTCTCCAATGTTTTTATTAGAAAACCCGATCAATCCAACTACCGTTCGTCTATCAGTTTTTTTCTTTCGGATTTTTTTGCCGATTTGAATTGCGCTGTTGTCTAAACCAACTATTAAAGTTTTTTTCTGTTTTAAATCATCATCAACAAAACTTGCTTTAAAAATAATTTTAAAGATTATTCGCCATGCAGCGAGCACAATGAATAAAAAGGCATAAGTTATAAGAACAATCGCTCGGCTGAATGCAAAACTTTTAAAGAAAAACGTTAATGAAGTTAAAATTGGTAAGCTGATTAAAACTGAAAAAATAGTCTTCGTAACTGATAGTTTATCTTTTTTATAATTTCCAATTACAAATGAAACAAATACTTGAATTAAAGCCGGAACAGTATAAACAATTGGAATTGCAAAACCAGGGAATCCTTTCCAATCACTTAAATTATGATAAATCTTTTCAGCAGCAAATAAACAAACATCAAACAAAATAAAATCAAGAATTACAGAAAATATTAAAAGTTTTCTAACACCCAAAAATGCAAACACACTACGCACTGCAATTGCACTTCTTAAAATAAATCCTATAAGTAAAGAGCTTGAAAGGTGTTTTTTAACAAACAAATGCATTGCGCTGTAAAAAACTTTTGTTTCATCTAAGCTGCTTCGTTTAGTGCTTTCTCCTTTGTAATGAATTATTTGTGTTGAGTGAACATAGTAAACTTTAAAACCAGATTTCTGAATTCGATAACATAAATCAAGGTCTTCCCCATACATAAAAAACTGTTCGTCAAATCCGCCAACTTTTCATAAACTTCTTTTCTCATCATCATAAAAGAACCGGAGATTGCATCAACTTCGTAAGTTTTATTTTCATCAAGATAGGTAAGATTGTAACGAGCAAATATTTTATTGTTCGGAAACAGTGAACTTAATCCTGTTACTTTTGTAAATGATGTCCATGGTCCAGGAAAACTTCTTCTGCAAGCTAACTGCAATGATCCATCGGGATTTAAGATTTTGCATCCAGCTAATCCGGCTTCAGGATTACTTTCAAAAAACTTTATCATTTTTTCAAATGTATCCTCAGCAACAAGTGTATCAGGATTTATAAGAAGAATATATTTTCCACTTGCTTGCTTGTAATCCAATATTATTTGCTTTTCCAAATCCAAGATTTTTTTGATTAGCAATTAATTTTATTTGTGGAAATTTTTCTCTAATAAATTCAACGCTCCCATCATCAGAAGCGTTATCAACTATTATAATTTCTTTGGTAAGATTTAGAGATGCTTTTTCAATCGAATGAATTAAATTCTGAAGGAATTCTTTTACGTTGTAGTTTACTATGATTATCGAAAGATCCAAATATTTGATCCTTACAATTTACCGAACATTTTTTGCAGCCTAAGTTTCCAAACCATTGTTACTGCTTCGCGCACAATTTTTTTGGACATTTTGGATTTACCTTTTACACGATCAACAAATACGATTGGAATTTCTTTAATCTTAAATCCTTTTGCATAAGCTTTAAAAGTCATTTCAATTTGAAATGAATATCCATTTGAACGCACCTTATTAAGATCAATTGCTTCTAAAACTTTTCTGTTAAAACATTTAAATCCACCCGTAGCATCTTTAATAGGCATTCCGGTTATAATTCTTGTGTAAACACTTGCAAAAAAACTCAGCAATAGTCTAGCCATAGGCCAGTTTAATACACGCACACCATTAATATATCTGCTGCCGAGTACAAGATCATTTTCTTTTATAGCAATTAAAAAGTTTTTCAGTTCATTTGGATCGTGAGAAAAATCAGCATCCATTTCAAAAATGTAATCGTAATTATTTTGCAGCGCGTATTTAAATCCGGCGATGTACGCTGTACCCAATCCCATTTTCTTTTCTCTTTTTAGGATATGGACACGATCATTTTTTTGCATTTCATCTTCAACAAATTTTCCTGTTCCATCCGGTGATCCGTCATCAACAATTAAAATATGGATGTTTTCATCCTGTGATAAAACTTCAGGAATAAGTCTGGGAATATTTTCCAGCTCGTTGAATGTTGGGATGATGACTAATGCTTTACTTCTATTCATTTATACTTATAATTATTGGAAAATATAATACTTAAACTTTCAATTTGCAGAGCGCATAGCGGAAAGCGCATAGACTGATTTAATTATAAAGTTTTTTTGAAATTTGTAATCATTCTGCATTCTTTATCGAGTTTGTCTAATAGAATTTCGAGTATATCCTCACCTAACAATTTTTTGCGATTTAATAAAATTAGAATATTCGCATTTTCGAATGCTGATCTTCTTGCAATATTAAGAAAATTTTTGAACTCTTTTTCCACTCAGACCCTGAAAACCTTCAGCAATATTATTTGACATACTCATTCCAGCACCACGTAATTGTTCAGCAAATCGAAATAATTTCTTTTGCTCCAGTTGATCTGCAATCTCAAAAAGATCATCCGCAATTTCAATCGCCAACTTCCAAATATCTAAATCTTGAAATCTAAATTTTGCCATCATTAGTTTTTCTTAGAATCTTCATAAAAAAATTTCACTCTGCGCCATGCTCCAAGCTCTTTGCTCTTTGCTCTTTGCGCTAATCATAATGCCCTTTTCCAAATAACACTACATAAACTGTTCTTAGTAAAATTTTAAAATCCATTCTTATTGACATATTTTCTATATAAAATAAATCGTAACGCAATTTAATTTTTACATCTTCAATTGTTTCATCATACTTATGTTTTATTTGTGCCCATCCTGTAACACCGGGACGAACTTTTAATCTTCTTTTGTAATATGGAATTTCCTGGGAGAGTTTTTCTACAAAAAAAGCACGCTCAGGTCTGGGACCAACTAAACTCATCTCGCCTTTTAAGACATTAATCATTTGTGGTATTTCATCAATCCTGGCTCTTCTTACAAACCTACCCATTCGTGTTACCCGCGGGTCATCTTTTTGAGACCACACAGGACCGGAATATTTTTCTGCGTCAACTATCATTGAACGAAATTTTAATACATTAAACGGTTTTCCATTTTGCCCTAATCTTTCCTGCTTAAATAAAACAGGACCTTTACTATCAATCTTAATAGCAATTGCCGTGATTATTAAAATCGGAGAACTAAAAATTAAAAGCAATAAGGAAATAAAAATATCCATCAAACGCTTTAACTTTTTTTCCCATTCCGGCATAAGTTCAGGCATAATATCAATAAGCGGCATTCCATATATCTGGCTTGTGCGCGCCTGCCCGCTTAAAATTTCATAAAGATCGGGAACAATTTTTAAACTTAGATTTTTTCCCTCAGTTTTTGATATTACATCAACAAGAACATCGTGATCTTCCTTTTCAAGTGCAATGATAATTTCTTTAGCGGAATACTTTTCGATTATTTCAACTATCTGGTCAGTCGTTCCTTCAACTTTAATTCCGTTATATTCCCTTCCGATGTTTTCATTTTTTACTGCAACAAAAGCCTCGATATCAATTCCGAGTGCCGGTGCATTATTGATTGAATTCAGAACTTCTCTCCCTTTATCATTATAACCAACAACCAATCCGCTTCGTCGTCCGATGCCTTTAATCAATAAGTTACGTTGTACACTTCTAATTAAAACTCTGCCTGAACCGACAAAGAATAAAAATAATCCCCAGTAAATAAATATTAAGATTCTGGTTGCGTTAGAAACATTATGAAGATAATCATCTAAAAAGATTAAAAAGAAGAGTAAAAATATTCCAAAAAAAGTAGCTTTAAATAATGTAGAGATTTCATCAAATCTTGATGATGCAAACCAGGTGCGGTACATTCCAACAAAAGTAAAAATGATAAGCCAGTAGAAATAAGTAACAAACATCGGCACAAAAAATTCAGGGGCAATAAGTAAATCAAACCAGCCTGTTTGTAAACGAATATAACTGTATACAAACCATGCAGCATTAATCATCAGAAAATCTGTGAGCAGTAGTAATATTTTTTCAACTGATTTAGACATTAATAATTACCTGCCTGTTGGCTTCCATATTCCGGAATGTGATTTATTAATATATTTATAGAAACCAATAATAATTGCCAAATTACTATAAATGAAATAAAAAATAATTGTGGCAATTGGAATTTTAATATTTTTTATCGAGGCCAGATATCCCAGTAAAGCTATTAAACAGAATGTCAATTGAAAATAAAAAGTAAACTGGTAAGTTTACTATAATTAAGTAATATCAAATTAATTAATAAAATCATTATTAGAAGAAATGGTGTTATCCAGCGAATTATTTTATGCGACCATAGTGAAAATGATAAAATTATATTTTTATTAAATAAAAGATCTTTAAAAAAGCCTAAAGTCTGAAAGTTCGTAGCTGCAAATCTAATTTTTCTTTTAAATTCTGTTTTTAAATTCTTAGCCGTATTTTCTTTTGCCTTTGCATTAAAAGTATAAATGAAATTTATACTTTTTTTTTAATACTGAAAGAGTAATAAACAGATCATCAGTTACCGCTTTATCTAACTGGAATTGGTTCAAACAAGTCCTTGCGTAATTGCAAATATTCCACCATTTGCACCAATTAATATTCCAATTTTACCTTCCGTTCTTTTTATCAGAACTTCATATTCCCAATATTTTTTTTCCTGGCTCGATTTTTCAAAGTAAAGTTAATGGTTCTACTAATTCTAACTTACCTGAAACTCCACCAATAATGGGACTAGTAAATTCTTTTATAAGGTTATATACTGCATCTTTTTCAAATTCAGTATTTGCATCTGAAAAAATAAGAATCGGCCCATTTGCTTTTTTTACAAGATCATTTAAAACTGCAGATTTTCCTCTTCTTTCATTAAACTTATAAATAGAAAGCCAGGAATATTTTTTTGAAAGTGACAATAAAATTTCATTAGTGTTATCAGACGAACAATCGGAACCAATAATTAACTCAAGTTTTTTAAAATCATAATTTTGGATTGCAATATTTTCTATCCTGTCTTTTATTACTTTTTCTTCATTGTATGCAGATATGATTATTGAAACGAATGGCAAGCTCAGATTGAGATGAAGCTTTATTTTGCTTGTAAAATGTAGAAATAACCCAGAGTATTAAAGGATAAAGGATGTAAGAGTGTACAGGCAAGAAAACGAAGAACCAAAATATTATTTCAATAATATTATAAAAGTCCATATCACGTGCATTAATTCATTTAAGAATTAACAATTCTATTACTAATATATTAAATGATGAAAAATTTAAGACAAATATAATGTTTATTATTTGCGTAAAAAAAGCTGGCTACTTGCCAGCTTTTAATCGATACTTAAAAATAAAGAATGGTACTTCACTTAGTTAGAAGGAACTTCGACTTCTATTTTATTTTGTTCTTTAATAGTTTTTAAATCGGATGGCCGATTTAATTTGCTCTATTTTGGAATCAAATTTCAGTTTATTGTCTTTATTATTTCCACCAAATAGATATTTATAAAAAGTAAAAAACGCTTTAAAGGTTCTTCGCAACTCAGCGGGGTGTGTAATTATACTTCTCAACTTCACCCAGATATAAGCCGGTCGTAAGATAATATTCTCTTCGTGCATAATTACAGAAATCTACAATTTCCTGAGGTTTAAGATCGTGCGTACCCACAACCGTATTATGCAAACCTTCGGGTGTGAGCCATTGATCAAAATTCTGAGCAGTTATTAGTCCTTCCTTTTTGGCCCAGTCATAAGCTTCTGTACCGGGATAAATCATCAGCGGGAAAAACTGAGCTGTATCAGTATTTAATTTTTTTGCCAACTCAAGGGTTTCATTCATGGTTGAAAGAGTTTCCCCTCTATTGCCCATCATATAGCAGGCATGGATTAATAATCCGGCTTTTTTGCATTCTCAGCATGCTTTGAATTGTTCAACACGAACACCTTTTTTCATCAGCTTAAGAATTTCATTTGAGCCGCTCTCAAATCCAACAATAACTAATCTGCAATTTGCTTTTTTCATCCATCTCATAGTCTCTTCATCAAGATCAGCTCTTACGTTACAAGTCCAGGTTAATTTATTATTCTGAGCAACTAGTTTTTTGCAGACTTCAATTGTATGTTCTTTATAAACGGTAAAAGTATCGTCCTCGATTGTTACTTCAACAACTTCAGGAAAATTATCCTCGATATATTTAAACTCTGCAGCAATACTATCAGCACTACGATGACGATATTTGTGTCCGTAAAAGTTCTGAGGATAAACACAAAATGTGCATAGATATGGGCATCCACGACCCGTATACATCATTATTTGAGGAAAACGACCTGCTGAGAAAAAGTAATCTTTGGGGTTACAAAACCTTTTAAATATTTCGCTGGCAAAAGGCATATCATCAAGATTTTCTAAAGCAGGTCTTGATTGGTTTACAATAACCTCTCCATTTTTGTTTCGCCAGGTAAGTGAAGCGATATTTTCTAACGATGTCCCTTCTTTAATTGCATCAGCTAACTCAACAATTGTTTCTTCATATTCGTTTCTTGCAACACAATCTGCAATTGGATATTGTGCAAGAACTTCATTATGCAGAGCAGTGACATGATTACCAACCAAGCAATTAAATATTGATGGAAAACTAATTTTAAGCTGTGCAGTAAAATCAATATCGTGTGTTATGCTGCCGGTACTAGTTTCAACAACTGCTAAATCCGGCTTAAACTTTTTAAGTCTTTCAATGGTTTCTTCTAGAGTAATTACTTCAGCAGGGGCGTCTATTAAAATAATTTCGTGACCTTTTTGCTCAGCATAACCTGCAGCAAGAGCAAGCCAAATTGGGTAGTACACTGTGCCGCTTTTTGTAACTGCGGGACTTCTAGATCCCCTTGAATATTTAGGTAAAAAAGGGGGATTAATGAATGCTATTTTCAATAAATGACCTCATAATTAGGTAAATAATAAAAATTATTTTGCAACAGTAATTCAGATTAGGTATATAAAATTCATAAACAAGTTATTATGTTGAAGTATTAAAGGCAAGTCATATTTGTGATACTGGTAATAGAGATTAGATAGGTCTAATCCTCTTTTTTTATAAAGAATTAAATAAATCTATTAATTTTAGCATCCCAGATTCAGGAGAAAATTTTTTTGCTTGTTCAATAGCTTTTTTTTTCATTGAAGAAAGATACTCTTCATCTTCAACTAGCGATTTTTATCCTATCTGAAAATTTCTCATAATCGTTAGGATCAAATAAATTACCGCCATCGCCAACTACCTCAATCAGAGATGAATTCTTTGAAGCCAAAATCGGCAATCCACATTTCATTGCTTCTAAAGGTGGCAAACCAAATCCTTCATAATATGAGGGAAAGAGAAAAATTTCAGCCATATTATAAATCAACGGAAGATCTTGTTCTTCAACATAATCAAGATATAATATACTCCTTTCTCGTTTTGCTATCTCAAGTATTAAATTTTGAGAACCAAAACCCTTCTGGCCTACAAGCACGAGTTTTATATCAATTCCTACCGATTGCAGAATGTCAGAAATCTTAAGAATTCCCCTTATATTTTTTCGTTCCTCAATGGCTCCAACATATAAAATAAACTTTTTCGGTAGTTTATACTTATTGATAATTTTATCTTTTTCTTTATCACTAATCTTTATCGGTTTATATTTTTCATCTGTCCACAAATGCATATAATGAACTTTTTCTTCGGGTACATTATAATATTTGATAATATCCTGTCTTGCAGATTCTGAAACAGTCACGATTGCATCACTTCTTTTAATTGCTTGCGGAACAATAACATCCATATATTTTTTATAATGAAATGTGTAATACTCTTTGAATAACTTCGGCATTGAGTCGTAAATAACAATAAGGTTTTTATATCTGCCCTTTTTTATTGGTACTAGAATATATGGTGAAAAATAAATGTCTATCTTATTTTTTTCCAATAGTTTTGGTAATTTGAAATTTAACCAATAATGGTTGAATAATTGTTTGGGTACTTTTGTTTTTTTTATATTTATTA
>CAVPHP010000014.1:0-521918 GCA_963704275.1 uncultured Ignavibacteriaceae bacterium
GGAAAAGTTTAGCAACCTAAATCGAAACGAATCTGAGATTGAAAAATGTTTGACTGAAAGTCGAAATTATCTTCAGTCAACACTTACTGAAAAACTTATTCCGCAAGCTATTGATATACTTTTAAAGCAAGAAATATTAGACAATATTGATCAGCTTGAAGACACAGTTGAAAAAAGCTTATCCGGTATGTCGGATAAACGAGCTTTAGTAAAAACGGATGTATATGATAAAGAGATAAAAGAATCAGAAATCGCATACATATCGCTCAGAGATATGCTCTCTTTTTCCAGTCTTCCAAAGTTCAAGTCTTCTTTATTAAAGACTAAAGCTGACCAAAATCTAAAACTTCAGAAAATTCAGAATTTTCTTCTTGAAATTGATCAGATATGTGATTTTAGCATTGACTCTGCTATAAATATGCTGCAAGAAAAAAAGGGAACTGCTGTAGAAGTTATAAATGTAGCAGTTGAAGGACTTGATAGAGCCATTAAAAAGAATGGTGACATTGATAATCAAATAGTAAATCTTAATGATTCGTTTTATCAAAAAACAAAAGAACCTTTCGATAAGTTAAGCGATGATTTAATTAAGCTAACTTTTACCGATTCTGTTTTTGAGCTTAAAATAAAAATAGCTAAAGATAGGGCACTCCAGAAATCAAGAGAATTTAGAAAAAAAGTTATTGATAAAGTAAAAAACTCAATTCCTTATCTCATTTCATTATCCAAAGAAGGTATTAAGAGAACCACACAACTTTATTCTAAAACCAGAAAATTTATTGGTCTTGGAAAATCTGTAACCACCATAAAAGGAGAAGTGGCCGATTTTCTTTCTGAAACTGGCGAAGCCATTAATAAACTGCCTTTTGTTTACCAGCGGCTCTTTGTTGTTGAACCGATTGAAGATATCCGGTTTTTCTTTGGGAGAGAGAACGAACTAGCAAAATTAAACAAGGGATATTCTAATTGGATGGCCGGTAGATTTTCTCCAACTATTATTTATGGCGAAAAAGGAAGTGGCGCTACATCCCTAACAAATGTCTTCACGAAAAACAATAACTCTAATCACGAACTGATGAAGATTGTTATCAAAGAAAGCGTTATATGTAAAGAAGATTTTATAAATTTATTTTATTCTGAGTCTGATAAATCAAAGACAAACGAACTTCAAGATTTAATACAATTCTTGAATAATAAAACATCCGGCAAGAAGATTATAGTCCTTGAAAATCTTCAACATCTATTCTTAAGGAAAATTAATGGATTTGAAAATTTAAAACTTTTATTTGAATTGATTTCAGCGACTAATCAAAATGTTTTTTGGATAACAACTTGTACTATTTACGGTTATAATTATCTGCAAAAAACTCTTTCAATTTCGGATTATTTTGCCAATCATATTGAATTGGGAGATTTAAGCGATCAGCAAATAATCGATATAATTGTTAAGCGTCATCGAGTTAGCGGGTATGATTTAAACTTTATTGCTGATGAGAGTATTACTGCGAATAAGAAATATCAAAAACTTTCTGATGAAGAAAAACTAGGTTATTTAGAAAAAAACTACTTCTCACTACTAAATAAATTTGCAGACAGCAATATCAGCCTGGCATTGCTATTCTGGGTAAGATCCACAAGTGCTATCTCTGATGATAAAATAACTATAGGAAATTTGCCCAAAATAGATTTTTCTTTTTTATCAAGTTTGTCAAATACAAAATTATTTGTACTTAACTATCTTCTTATTCACGACGGTTTAACAGAAGAAGATGTAACAAGTATTAATGGTGTAGCTCTTTTAAAAAACAAACGATTACTAATTACCATGATAGATGATGGAATATTAATTAAAAACAATAAATTGTTTCAACTTAATCCTCTTCTTTACAGACCCATCGTTGAAGTATTAAAGTCAAAAAATATAATACATTAAATAATATGAATAAAAATATTTTATTAATCGCTATTTTCCTGATACTGGCAGCTCCTCTAAATTTTATAAGCTACTCTCAGGATTCTACTAGCAGCACATTAAAAGTAAATAGTATTAATCCCGATTCTAGTAATATTCAAAAGAAGAATATCAATAAAAGTATCGATTCAACCCAGCAGGATCAAAGCTTGACCGAAGAGTTAATGACCCCTCCTTCCGTTTCAGATTTAATATCATTTCAAAGAATATTCTGGGCTATTGTACTTTTTATCCTTGGCGTTTTTCTGATAAAATTTACAACAAAAGTGCTTGAGCTATTCGCAGAGAGAAGTACAAAATACAGAATATCAATTAAAGGGATTGTCCCAGTTTTTAGAATATTAGGCTGGTCACTTGTAGTGTATATTATTATTGCCGGTATTTTCCGTCCACCCGCAGCAACTTTGCTAGCTGTTGCAGCTTCTCTTGGTATAGCAATTGGTTTTGCAGCACAAGATATATTTAAAAATATTTTTGGTGGGATAATGATTTTATTCGATAGACCATTTCAGGTTGGCGATAAAATTGAAGCTGGACAGCATTACGGTGAAGTTGTTAAAATAGGACTAAGATCAACAAGAATTGTAACACCTGATGACTCACTGGTATCAATTCCTAATGGAGATGTTATGACACAGCCGGTATTAAACTCTAATGCAGGCGAACCAAATTGCCAGGTTGTAGCAGAAATATATTTACCTATTACAATAGATACTGAAAGAGTTAGGCAGATAGCTACTGAAGCCGCTCAAGTCTCTAAATATATATTTTTAGATAAACCAATTGCAGTACTTTTCTTTAATGAGGTAAAAGAAAGAAGATCTTATTTCAAAATGAGATTAAAGGCTTATGTCATGGATATCAGGTATGAGTTTGCTTTCAAAAGCGATATGACAGAACTTGTCATGAAAGAACTTTTACAACAAAAAATTATTTCACCATCGGACTTTGCCTAAAAAAGAACAATTAAAACAATATGAATGATTCCATAGAGAAGATTTTATTTGATCCTACAATAGGACGAATAGTTACAATATTTGTTTTAGCAATTTTAATTATTGCGGTTTCTCGATTCATTAAATCGAGATCAACTAAAGTTGTTAAAGATATTGATTTGCGCTACAAAGTAAGAAAGGTGATTACATTTGTAAGCTACATATTAATTATTCTTATTGTATCTATCGTTTTTAGTGATAAACTTGGTGGATTGACTGTTGCTCTCGGCGTAGCAGGCGCTGGTATTGCATTTGCGCTTCAGGAAGTAATTGCAAGCGTTGCGGGCTGGCTGGCAATTTCATTTTCAAAGTTTTATAAAGTTGGTGATCGTGTTCAGCTCGGTGGAAATGTTGGTGATGTTATTGATATTGGAATACTTCGTACTACTTTAATGGAATGCAGACAGTGGGTCGATGGCGATCAGTACACAGGAAGGATTGTCCGGGTTGCCAATAGCTTCGTATTTAAAGACTCTGTAGTTAATTATTCTGGTGATTTTCCTTTCCTCTGGGATGAAATAAAAATTCCTGTGCGCTATGGTAGTGATATTGTTTTAGCAAGAGAAATTCTTAATAAAGCTGCAATTGAAATAACAAGTGGTTTTATACCTGATGCTAAACAGCAGTGGGATGAGATGAAAGACAAATTCAGGATAGAGGATGCAAGTGTTCAACCACTTACGTTTATGATTGCTAATGACAATTGGCTTGAGTTTTCTTTAAGGTATGTTGTTGATTTTAGATCAAGAAGAATTACAAAAGATAAACTTTTTACCTACATACTAAATCAAATTAATAAAACGGATGGAAAAGTTCAGTTCGCATCAGCTACTTTTGAACTTGTAGCGGCCCCAGCATTGAATGTTAAAATTAAACCGGAGTAATTGCATTGAGAAAGAAAGTTTATTTTACAATAAAGATAATTTTAATTTTTGTTCTCGCTTTTTCTACTGAAATATTATCACAAAATATTTCAGCCAATCCAACAAGACCATCTGCATCTGATAATGCTTTTTTAACTGAATATGGATACACTGAAATTGAGTTCGGATATGCAGGTCAAACTAATTATTCGTCGTTACCTTTGCTTTTAAAATTTTCAGCACTTAAAACATTAGAAATTGGTTTTGCTATGAGCGGACTTGTAAATTCAACTTATGTAGGAAACAAAACTGAGACAAAAGTCGGTGATCCTGGTTTTCAATTAAAATTTCAATTACTAAAAAATGAAAATATTGGATTGGCGGTTTTAGGAAGAGCTGATTTTATATCCGATGATACAAAGTTTACATTTTATGGTGTTCCAAGTTTTATTACAAATTTTGGGCAAATCGATGCTACTGCAGGAATTACATCATTAAATAATTCAACCTCATTTATTTATGCATTAGCATTTTCACCAAATGTTAATCTACCTTTTGGGTTCTATCTAGAATTATTCGGAGAAAGCGTAGAAAATTACTCACCACTATATTTTGATGCGGGAGTTTCCTACCCAATATTTTCGGATTTTGTACTCGATGCTGCGGTAACTCGAGGACTAAATGATGAAGCAACTGACTGGCAATACCAAATAGGTTTCACTAAAACGTTATTTAGGTTATTCTAATAAATTCTAACTTTTCAATCAATAAGTTTGATTTAATACGAAATTATTTAGTATTTACTCAGGTGATTTTCTAGATAACGTACTTTTCTAGGACCTTAATCAACAATTGAGTTTAATAAGTTATAGTATTTTGGGTAAAAACTCTTTTTAGGCGATTTCAGATATCTTTGGAAGATTGGCTAGTTTAGTGTTAAATTTGCTCCAGTTTTTTTTATGAATCATCACAGGAAGAAAGAATGCTAACAAAACAGAAGAAACTTGTAAGAAAAGAGATAAAAGAAGATAAACTTGTAGAATTTTATTATAAGTCTCTCAATTTCTTTGAAGAAAACAAGAATAAAGTTTTTACTTATTTAGTCGCTGTTGCAGTTGTTGTAATCGCAGTAGTTTTATATATGAATTACAGAAGCGAACAGAATGAAGAAGCTGCAATTCACTTAGCTAAAGTTATGGAAATGTATGATCAAGGAGATTTTCTTGGTGCAATTGAAGGTAAGAAAGATGTAAAAATGCTTGGCTTAAAAGATATTGTTGCTCAATACGGCAGTACTGAAAATGGTGAGACTGCTAAAATTTATCTTGCAAATAGTTATGCTAATCTTGGTAAATCTGATGAAGCCCTTAAATATTTTGAAGATTACAGCGGTGATATTGATATTTACCAGGCTGCAGCTTTAGCTGGTCAGGCTGGATACCTATCAGTAAAAAATGAATATGAAAAAGCAGCTGATCTTTACATGAAAGCATCTAAAGTTTCTAAAAATGATGTAATGAATGCTGATTATATTTATCAAGCTGCAGTAAATTATTTTGAAGCAGGCGAAAAAGATCAAGCAAAGAATCTTCTTCAAACTATTAAAGATGATTATAAAACATCATCAGTTTACTCTCAAGTTGATAGATATCTCTCTCAACTAAATTAGGTGATTTTGATAGATTTTTTATAAAAACCGTGAATAAACTCACGGTTTTTTGTCAATAATCGTAAAAAAGCTTTTCTTGACATTTCAGACTTCTATCTCTATTTTTTTCAAGTCAATTATTATCAATTAAGTTAAGGCGTTATGGCAGATACCTCAGATTTCAGAAATGGTCTTATCATTAAATTTAAAAATGATCCCTATGTAATTACAGAATTTCAGCACGTTAAACCCGGCAAAGGGGGAGCTTTTGTTCGCAGTACTTTAAAAAATCTTAAAACCGGAAGAGTTTTAGAAAATACTTTTAGAAGCGGTGAATCAATTGAAATAATTCGTGTTGAACGGAAAAAATACCAATATCTTTTCCGAGAAGCCGATTTTCTTGTTTTGATGGATAACGATACTTATGAACAAATAAACGTTCCAGTCCCTCTTTTTGGTGATACAGTTGTTTATCTTAAAGGAAGCGAAGAAATAGAAATTTTATTTAATGGTGATGATATTATTACGGTAGAACCACCGATATTTGTTTATCAAAAAGTTGCAGAAACAGAGCCGGGTTTTAGAGGAAACACTGCAACAAACGCTTTCAAATCTGCAAAGTTAGAATCAGGTGCAACAGTCAACGTTCCGTTATTTATAAACGTAGATGATCTTTTAAAGGTTGATACGCGCACAGGGGAATATGTTGAACGAGTAAAATCCTAAATAAAGGTATAACACATGGACTTAAATATTATAAAAAAACTCATAAAAAT
The DNA here is from genome assembly GCA_963704275.1 of uncultured Ignavibacteriaceae bacterium. GTDB lineage: Bacteria > Bacteroidota > Ignavibacteria > Ignavibacteriales > Ignavibacteriaceae > IGN3. Next base: position 6,255 of record CAVPHP010000014.1, read on the forward strand.
TCTTGAATCAAGCGAAGTAACCGATTTAGAATTTGAAGAGAATGGAACTCGAATTAAGCTGGCAAAAAAAGTTAGAGTTGCACATACAATCTCAATTCCGCAAACAGCTTCTCTTCCTGTTAACGAACAGACTTCTGTTTCAGTATCAAAAACTGAAGAGAAAAAATCTGCTGATGAAAATGCAGGCTTACACGAAATTAAATCTCCAATCGTTGGTACCTTTTACAGAGCGCCCGCCCCAGATGCTGATTCTTATGTTCAGGTTGGTGATGATGTTTCTGCTGGTACAGTTTTGTGCATTGTTGAAGCGATGAAACTTATGAATGAGATTGAATCGGATGTTAGTGGTAAAATTGTTAAGATATTAGTGGAGAGCGGAAAACCGGTTGAGTATAATCAGCCATTGTTTTTGCTTCAAAAAAGTTAATCAATAAAGATTGAGATATTTTGTTTAATAAAATTTTAATTGCCAATCGAGGCGAAATTGCATTACGAATAATCAGAACTTGTAAAGAACTTGGTATAAAAACCGTAGCAGTTTATTCGGAAGCAGACCGCGAATCATTACACGTTACATTTGCTGATGAAGCAGTTTGTATCGGACCAGCCTTAGGAAAAGAAAGCTATTTAAAAATCCCATCAATTATTTCTGCAGCTCAAATTACAGGTGCAGATGCGATTCATCCTGGTTATGGATTTTTAGCAGAGAACGCGGATTTTTCTGAGATATGCAAAGAATCCGATATAACGTTTATTGGGCCATCACCAGAGATGATTAGAGCAATGGGTGACAAATCTTTTGCAAAAGATACGATGCGAAAAAATGGTGTTCCTGTTATTCCCGGCAGTGATGGAATAATTACTGATATTAGTGAAGCGATAAAAATTGCACACGAAATTGGATTTCCGGTAATTGTCAAAGCCTCTGCTGGCGGCGGTGGAAAAGGTATGCGTATTGTTTGGGAAGAAAAAGATTTTGAAAAAGCTTTCCAAACCGCTCAAACAGAAGCCGAAGCAGCTTTTAGTAATTCTGATGTTTATATCGAAAAGTTTTTGGAAAATCCGCGTCACGTAGAGTTTCAAGTTATGGGTGATAGTTTTGGAAATGTATTTCACTATGGCGAGCGTGATTGTTCAGTTCAAAGACGACATCAAAAACTAATTGAAGAATCTCCATCACCCGCTCTTGATGAAGTTTTAAGAGGTAAGATGGGTGAAGTTGCTGTACTTGGTGCAAAATCTGTTAATTATCTTGGTGCAGGCACAATTGAATTCTTGTTAGATAAACACAAGAATTTTTACTTTATGGAAATGAATACAAGAATTCAAGTTGAGCATCCTGTAACAGAAACAGTTTACAGTGTTGATCTTGTAAGACAGCAGATTCTTATCGCAGCAGGTCAAAAAGCTGATACACCCCCGCAAAAACCTGTCGGGCACAGTATAGAGTTTCGAATTAACGCAGAAGATCCTGGACATAATTTTAGACCATCTCCGGGAAAAATTACATCTTTAAATTTTCCTGGCGGGTTTGGAGTAAGAGTTGACTCGCATATTTATCAATCATACACAATACCACCATATTATGATTCATTGGTTGCTAAACTAATTGTTTGGGGCAAATCAAGAGAGCGAGCTATTGCCAGAGCTAAACGTGCACTTGGCGAATTTGTAATTGAAGGAATTAAAACAACAATTCCTTTCCATCTTAAAGTTCTTGAAGATCCACGTTTTATCAGTGGACATTTTGATACAGGATTTCTTGATAAGTTTAATGCAGATAACTAATTCGATAAACAGATAAATTTGAAGAGGATAAAATGAGTATTCCAAATAATTTAAAATATACAAAAGAACACGAGTGGGTTCTTGTTGAAGCTAATGTAGGCACAATCGGTGTTACAGAATACGCACAAGGAGAATTGGGCGATGTAGTTTTTGTTGATATCGATCCTTCGCTTAGCGATATTAAAAAAGGCGAATCAATCGGAACTATTGAAGCGGTTAAAACTGTAAGTGATATTTTTGCGCCTTACAGCGGAAAAGTTATGGAGATTAATGAAGCTTTAAAAGACAGCCCGGAAACTGTAAATTCTGATCCTTACGGAAAAGGATGGATGATCAAAGTTGAAATTAGTGATTCAACAGAACTTTCTGATTTACTTGATGCATCTGCTTATCAGGCTTTAATCGGACAATAATATTTTTCTTTGAAAACTTTAAAACAAAATTCGGGCAGCCGGATTTTGTTTTTTATTTTTAAATATAATCTTACATTATGCAAGTAACAGAAAAAATATTGATAATAGATTTTGGTTCTCAGTTTACTCAGCTTATTACAAGAAGGGTTAGAGAAGAAAATGTTTTCTCAGAAATTCATTCCCACAATTTTACTTTTGATGAAATTAAAGAATTTAATCCAACCGGAATAATTTTATCTGGCGGACCAATGAGTGTTTATGATACAGATGCGCCTGATTTGGATGAAAGAATCTTAAAATTAAATATTCCTGTGCTTGGTATCTGCTACGGGCTTCAACTGATAAGTAAAAAACTCGGTGGAAAAGTTGAACCTGCAAAAGATCGTGAATACGGAAAAGCAATTTTAAATGTAGTTGAATCATCACCTTTGTTTATTGGTGTAAGCAACGATTCTACAGTTTGGATGAGCCATGGGGATTATCTTACAGAACTTCCAAAAGGATTTAAAATTATTGCGAAATCAGATCACTCGCCAATTGCCGCAGTTGCAAACGAATCCGAAAAAATTTACGGTGTACAGTTTCATCCGGAAGTGGTTCATACGGTTGAAGGGAAAAAAATAATACATAATTTTTTATTTGATATTTGTAAATGCACCGGAAACTGGACATCACATAATTTTATAGAGAACAGCGTTGCTGAAGTAAAAGAAAAAGTCGGCAATGAAAAAGTTATTTGTGCTCTTAGCGGCGGCGTTGATTCTACAGTAGCAGCGGTGCTTGTTAAAAAAGCCATTGGTGATAATTTAATTTGCATTCACATCGATACCGGATTGATGCGCAAGAATGAAAGTTATGAAATAGGAAAAATATTTAATGAAAAATTAAATCTAAATCATATACACATTGATGCATCCGAAAAATTTATAACTAAATTAAAAGGTGTTTCTGATCCCGAACAAAAAAGAAAAATTATCGGCAACACTTTTATAGAAGTGTTTGATGAAGAAGCAAAGAAAATAGATGGGGCAAAGTTTCTTGTCCAGGGAACTTTATATCCGGATGTAATAGAATCCGTCTCGGTTAGAGGTTCTTCAGTAACTATCAAAACGCATCACAATGTTGGCGGGCTGCCGGAAAAAATGAATCTTAAATTGATTGAACCATTCCGCTCACTATTTAAAGATGAAGTTAGAAATGTTGGAAGAGAATTAAATATTCCGGAAGAGTTTATCGAAAGACATCCATTTCCGGGACCCGGATTAGCAGTAAGAATTTTAGGCGCTGTTGATCGAGAAAAACTTGATATTTTAAAAGAGGCTGATGATATTTTTATCAGTGAAATTAAAGCGGCTGGAATTTATAACGAGATTTGGCAGGCGTTTGCCGTGCTTTTACCGGTTCAATCCGTAGGCGTAATGGGTGATAGCAGAACATACGAGTTTGTACTTGCATTACGCGCTGTAACTTCTTTAGATGGAATGACAGCTGATTGGTATAATTTTGAACACAATTTTTTATCAGATATTTCTAACAAAATCATAAATAAAGTTCGCGGTGTTAACAGAGTTGTTTACGATATTAGTTCAAAACCGCCTGCAACAATTGAATGGGAATAAGTGACTGAAGAGCGAATAAAATTTAGGTTAAGACTTGCCTCAGCTTTTATTGCTGAAGGAAAGAATCTGCATGCAATCCAGATTTACAATAATCTGATTGAAGACACAGGCAGAAGCGAATTTTATTTTCAGCTTGCAGAGATATATGAGAATATGGGATTTGTTGAGGCTGGTAAAAATGTTCTATCCGAGCTTTTGGGAAATAAGGAATCTGATAACGATGTTACGTTGTACTTTGGTCAATATCTTCTTAGAAATTCTCGATGGTTTGAAGCGATTGAAGTATTGAACAGTATCTCTGATTCAACACCAGCAGCATTATTTTTAATTGCTTATTCATATATGATGCTCAATGAGTTTGAACTTGCAAAAGAATATTTTTCAAACTTTATTATTTCGGATGAAAAAAATGATTTAAAGCAAGAAGCAAACCTTTATCTTGCAAAGATAGAATATGAGCTTCGTAATTTTGATTCTGCTTTAAACTATGCAACTAATGCACAATTTCTGTATTCGGATTTTTGGGAATTAAACTTAATCCTGGCAAAAGTTTATTACAGCCTTGATATGTTTACCCACGCTGTAAATCCTATTCAAAAGGCGCTTAAGTCAAATTCAAAAGATGCAGCAGTACATGAGTTTGCCGGAAAGATTTATTTTCAATTGCAGGATTATAAAAAAGCTGAAAAGTTTTTTTCTGAATATATAGATTTAAGTTCTGATGTTTCTGCTGAGATTTATACCTTGCTGGCAAAATCATTTGTTAAACAAAGAAAAATTGATGAAGCAAATCTATTTTTCGAGTTTGCTTTACAGATTGATCCTGCATATCCGCCAGCAATAGCAGGTAAATGCGATCTTAATAAATAACAAAATAGCATGAAAAAATTATTCTTCATTTTACTTGTTTCTGTATCAGCGTTACTTCCGCAAAATTTTTCTGTGGATAATAATAAAGATTTTCAAATTGCAGTAAATTTTTACAATTCTAAAAAGCTGGATGATGCTCTAAATCTTTTTAAAAAGATTACTGCAAGAACTGAAAATAATACTAAAATAACCGCATCTGCTTTTTTTGTTTCTAAGATTCTTGTTGAACAAAAAAAATATTCGGAAGCTGAAAAATCTGCTAATGATTTTTTAAAAGATTATCCGCAAAGTAAATTTGCTGATGAAGTTAAAAATCTTTTGATTAAAAGTTATGTGGATAAATCTGATTTTGTAAATGCTTTTGAAGCTTGTCTAAATTTTATCGAGTCATCAACCTCAATAGTTTTTAAAAACGAAACAAAGCTATTAGCAAAAAAAATTGCGCTAAATAATCTAAATAGCTCTGCAGTTGAACAGCAGCTCAACTTGCATCCGGAACTTGAGTCATTCCTTTTATTGTTAAATGGAAGAATCCTTTTAGCTGAGGGGGATAATAAAAACGCACTCGAAAAATTTAGTGAGATTACATCAAAATATACTTCTTCGGATGAATATGTTGAAGCACTTAATCTAAAAAAGGCTAATACTAATTCGCAATTAGATAGTGTGTATCCTGTTGTTGGAGTGATGCTTTCTTTGAATGATAATAATGGAAGAGAAATTGAATCTACAAAAGAGATTTTAGAAGGGATTAAATTTGCTTTTCATGAATATAATTCAGCTCACAGCGATAAAGTCGGAATATTAGTTAGTGATATCCAAAGAGATAAAAATAAAATTTCGGACTATGTCAATAATTTTGTAAGTAACAGCAGTGTAAGATGTATTGTTGGTCCGGTTTTTAGCGATGATGTTAGAAATGCTTTAGTTGATTTGAGCGGCTCAAATCTTTGTCTTATTTCTCCAACAGCTACTGATGATGACCTAGTTTCGCTGAGTGAAAACTTTTATCAGGCAAATCCATCTTTAACTTCACGCGGAAAAATATTTGCACAGTATTTATACTATGTAGAAAATAAAAGAAAGTTAGCTGTTCTCAATTCTATCGATGGATATTCTCCATTACTCGCTGCAAGTTTTTCTCAGGAGTTTGAGAGGTTGGGTGGAAAAATAATTGCTAAAGAAACTTTTAAAAGCCAAAGTTTTGATTTGTCCGATCAGATGGATAGAATTTCTTCAATCGTAAAATCGATAGAGGGGCTTTACGCACCTATATCGGATGGAAATGATGCCAAAGCAATTTTATCACAAATGGTACAAAGCGGTATAAATATAGACATTTATGGAAATCAAGATTGGTTTCTGGGAAAAGGATTTGAATCTTCACCTGAGTTAAGTAATAAATTAACTTTTGATTCTGATTACTTTATTGATTTTAATGATTCGGATTTTAAAGAATTTTCATCATCATTTAAAAAAACAACCGGGATTGAGATTAATAGAAACATTCTATATGGTTACGATACTGCAAAATATTTATTAACTGTAATCAGAAATATCGATCCGACAAGAAAAAATGTTAAATATAAAATGGAATCCGGAATAAACGTAACAGGTTTTCATAATAATATCTCTTTTGATTACGATCGCACAAATAAGTTTATAAATATTGTGCGATTTAACGACGGAGTTTTTGAATTAGTGGATAAATTTAGAGCGGGCAGATAATTGAGGGAATTATGTCTAAAGTAAAAGATCTTCCAATTGATGATAGACCACGCGAAAAATTATTGTTACGCGGTCCGCAAAGTTTAACTGATGCAGAATTAATAGCAATTCTTTTGAGAACGGGAACAAAGGGAAAATCAGTTATAGCAATGGCACAAGAAATTATCAATAAAGAAAATAATCTTGCACAGCTTGCTTCCAAATCATTTGCAGAGCTTATAAAAATATCGGGAATTGGAAAAGATAAAGCGGCCACACTTTTGGCGGCTTTTGAAATTAGCAGAAGAATTTTATCGCAAACAAAATGGTTCTCTCAAAAAAAAATAACCTCGCCGGCAGATGTTGCTGAAATTTTTATTCCATTATTACGAGATGAATTAAAAGAACAATTTATTGTTGTTTGTCTTAACTCTGCAAATAAAATTATCAGACACGAAAGAATTTCTCAGGGAAATTTAAACTCAAGCGTTGTGCATCAGCGGGAAATATTTAGAGTTGCAATTGAAAATAATTCGGCGAGTATAATTTTAATTCATAATCATCCGAGTGAAAATCCTGAACCAAGTAACGAAGATATATCTATCACAAAAAAAATTGTTGAGGCTGGTAAGATTATGGATATTCCAATTTTTGATCACATAATTATTGCCGGTAATTCATACACAAGTTTTGTGGAAAAGCGGTTGATTTAAATTTTAATGATGTGATTTCTATCTCAACTTTTTTTCTGGAATCTTTTAGTATGCGACAGAATTTGTAATTGATTCTCTATCGAACGGGCTATAAAGAAAATTAAAATGAGGTTTTGTAATAAAAAATGCGGTATTATCATAAAAATATATGCTATTTTTGACAGACAAAATTTTCTTTATATTGCAAAGAAATAATATGAATGTTGAGAATTTGTTTCATTTAATGCAATTATTTATATAAATTGTATTCGTTCAAAACGGTTTTTATCGAAAATAAACTATTTTTCAAATATTTAATCACTAACCAATATATTCGGAGGTATCGAATGAACATAACGAAATCATTGAGAACAGCCGTTCTCTTAGGTAGTATTTTAATCACTACTGCCTTTTTTAGTGGATGCGGCGGATTAAGTGATGCTCAAATAAAAGAATTGAGCGATCTTAAAAGCGAAGTATCTTCATTAGAATCTGAAGCTAACTCATTAAGAGACCAGAGAGCTAGTCTTGAAGCTCAAATGGAGGAGACCAATAGAAAACTTGCTGAATGCGAAAAGCAGAAAGAAGAAGCAAAAGCTAACCTTGAAAAACTACCTAAGTAGTTTAATTAATTAATTGATTTTTAAAAATATTTAGAGGAAATAAATAATGAATCTCAAAATAAAAATATTGGGTATAGTTTCCCTGCTTTTCTTATTTACTGCCGTTAATTTTGCGCAGGAGATTACTAAAGAGCAGTGGGAATCTGAAATGGCTTCTTTCCAAAATAAAAAAGCCGCTTTGGAAACAGAAATCAGTGCACTTAAAAGTGATATTGATAATTTAAAAGCTATGGATCTTCAGGATCCAGAAGAATGTATCGATGAATTATATCAAATCGTTGGTGCTACTCGTAATGATGTTAACAACTATAGAAAAGCTGTTAATGAATTAGATGGTAAGATCAACAGAAAAGAAGGACCAAAAGCTGATAGACAAACCGATCTTAACACTCTTAAGATGAATAAAATTTCTGCATTGCCAGAATTTTACAACAAAGTTCACAATCAAATGCAAGGCAGCCTTGATAATTGGGTTGAAGCTCCAACAGATATCAACTACACTGTTGTTAAGGGAGATCATCTCTGGGGTATTGCTAAGAAAACAGAACATTATGGTAATGGTTTTGCTTGGCCTATAATTTTCAAAGCTAACAGAGATCAAATAAAGAACCCTGATTTGATTTATCCAAAACAAACGTTCAAAATTCCTAATTTAACGGAAGAAGAAAAATCAAAATATGAAAAACTAAGAGTTAATTATAAACCAGCTCCTGTTCAATAATTGATTTTTTATCTTTCCAAAGTTATTGCAAGCCCTTATCTTTATTGATGAGGGCTTTTTATATTTAAACTAATATGACAACAGTAGAAAAAAAAATTACATTAAATGGAATCGATATGCTCGCACTGCTTGGTGTAAACGATTCTAATCTGCAAATTCTTGAAGACCGTTTTAACGCTACTATTAGCGTGCGCGGTGATATCGTAAATATTAAAGGCGTGATAGAAGAAGTTGAACTTGTAGAAAAAGTAATAAAAGAAATGTCTTATGTTCTTAATACAAGCGGTAGGTTAAACAGGAATGATGTGGAGACGATTTTAAATCTTTCAGTTGAGGGTAAAGAAATTATCAATGAAGAAGATTTTGATTCGATAGTTCTTTACACTAAAAATGATGTTGTTAAAGCTAAAACATCCGGGCAAAAACGATACTTTCAAGTAGCAAATAAAAATGATATTTGTTTTGCTATTGGTCCTGCCGGAACCGGAAAAACTTATCTTGCAGTTGCACTCGCTGTTTCTGCACTAAAAAGAGGGATTGTAAAGCGGATAGTACTTGCTCGTCCTGCAGTAGAAGCTGGCGAAAGTCTTGGATTTTTACCCGGTGATTTTCAAGAAAAGATTGATCCATATCTGCGCCCATTATATGATGCTTTGGATGATATGATGCCTTCTGAAAAGTTAAAAGGATATATTGAAAAAGGAATTGTTGAGATTGTTCCTTTAGCTTACATGCGTGGCAGAACTTTAAACAATGCTTTTGTAATTCTTGATGAAGCACAAAATGCAACTGATGTTCAGATGAAAATGTTTTTAACACGCCTCGGCGCAAACTCAAAAGCGATCATAACCGGAGATATAACACAGATTGATTTGCCTTCAAAAACAAAAAGCGGACTGATACAAGCAAAAGAAATTTTGAACGGTATTGAAGGAGTTGGCTTTGTTTACTTTGATAGAGAAGACGTTGTAAGGCATAAACTTGTTAAAGATATTATTGATGCCTACGATAAATTTAACGGTAACGGAAAAAACTAATCAAATCCATTTAGTTTTTTACTTTCATTCCAGTATTTATCCATCTCTTCAAGATTTGATTCGTTAATTGTTTTGCCTGTTTCTTTAACTTTCTGTTGAACGTAATTAAATCTTTTTATAAATTTTTCATTTGTTCTTCTTAAAGCATCTTCAGGGTTGATGTTAAGAAATCTTGCATAATTAACCATTGCAAAAAATACATCGCCAACTTCTTTTTCTAATTTATCTTTAGTTTCACTTTTTTCTGATTGATGCATTTCCTCAATTTCTTCAATTACTTTTTTCCAAACATCTGATTTCTTTTCCCAATCAAAACCAACTTTTGCAGCTTTTTCTTGAAGCCTGTGTGCACGTTGTAATGATGGCAATTTGTAGGGTACGCCATCAAGCACGGATTCTCGACCTTCGCTAAGCTTAATTTCTTCCCAATTTTTTTTCACTTCATTGGAATCAGCAACCTGGGTTTCACCAAAAACGTGTGGATGTCTTCTAATTAACTTTTCTTGAATTGAATCGATTACATCATCAATACTAAAATGTTTTTCTTCTTCGGCAATTTGAGTGTGGAAAACAACGTGCAATAATAAATCGCCAAGTTCCTTTTTTAGCTCATCAAAGTCCTTATTATCAATTGCTTCAACAACTTCGTAGGCTTCTTCAATTGTATTTGCTTTTATTGAATCGTTGGTTTGTTCTCTATCCCACGGACATTCTTTTCTTAATCGTTTAACAATCGATACAAAATCCGTAAATTTACTGTCAGTCATTCGAAATCCTTTTAAATAAATGTTTCGAATCAAATTTAATGAAAAATATTTTATCCATAGGAGAAATTATGATAGAAGAAAAAATTAAAGAACTTGGATTTGAAGTTCCCGAAGTTGCAAAACCTTTAGCAGCATATATTCCTGCAAAACAAGTTGGTAATCTTGTAATGACCTCAGGACAAGTTCCATTAGTTAAAGGCGAAATAAAATTTACAGGTAAAGTCGGAAAAGAGTTATCTGAAGAAGAAGGACAGAAAGCAGCACAAATTTGTGCACTAAATTGTTTGGCAGCAATTAAAGGTGTTATTGGTAATCTTGATAAAATTGTTGAAGTTGTTAAACTTACGGTGTTTGTTGCAAGTACTGAAAATTTTACTGCTCAACCAAAAGTTGCTAACGGAGCATCTGAACTTATCGGAAAAATATTTGGTGATGCTGGTTTGCATGCACGAAGTGCCGTCGGAGTAACATCTCTTCCGCTTAATGCTGCTGTTGAAATTGAAATGATTGTAAGAATTAATTAACCACCTACTAAAAACATGGAACCTCCAAGGTTTCAAGTAAAACGGTTGACTAAAATCATAAAACCATGGAAGTTTCTACCTTGCAGAAACAGAGAAAATTATAGTTTCAACCAGTTTAAAATTATTTGTGAACCGTGCGTTGTTAATATTGATTCAGGATGGAATTGTATTCCTTCAATCGGAAAACTTTTATGTTTGATTCCCATAATTATTCCATCTTCGGTTTGTGCAGTAATTTCAATTGTAGGTGGTAAAGATTCTTTTTCAACAATTAGAGAATGATATCTCATCGCAACAAAACTTTGCGGAATGCCTTTAAACAAATTTTTACCATTGTGTAAAATTTTTGAAGTCATTCCATGAACCGGACGTTTAGATTTTATTACTTTTGCCTCAAATGTTAGCGCTATGGCTTGGTGTCCAAGACAAACGCCAAGTATGGGAATCTTTGAACCAAGTTTTTCAATAATTAGCAAAGAAATTTTTGAATCCTCCGGTTTTTTTGGTCCGGGAGAAATTAAAATTTTATCAGGCTTTATTTTGTCAATATCATTTAAAGAAATTTCATCATTCCTTTTAACAATAACTTTACACTTTAAAATGCCAAGCAGCTGTACAAGGTTAAAAGTAAAGGAATCGTAATTATCTATCACTAATATTTTCATATAAGCAAAATAATTAAAAAATTTTGATTGAAATAATCAAAATTAATGAGGAACTTTGTAGTGTTGAACGTCAAAAGTATTGTTAGATTCATTGACATTAAGTTGATATTTCTCTAAAATCGTTTAGAAAAAATTAAGAAAATTATGAAAAAGTATTTATTTGCTTTAATCGTATTAATTTCAATTTCCATCAACGCTCAGTTTAAAGATCCTGCATTTGAAACTGAGAAACCAAAAGATGGAATAATGAACAACTCATCCAATTCATTATTTGGATTTATCAATCCTGATAATTTTAGCATGCATCATTCTTTTGGATTATCGTATTCTACTTTTGGTGGACAGGGAATGAGTTTAGCAACTTACACAAATAGTATGATGTATAAATTTTCAGACAAAATGAATGTTCAGTTGGATGCAAGTTTTGTTACAAGTCCATACAGTTCCTTGGGCAAAGATTTTCAAAATTCTATTCAAGGGGTTTATATAAGTCGCGCCGCTTTTAGTTATCGTCCTTGGGATGATGTTTCAATTTCAATACAATACAGAAATATCCCAAACTACTATTATGATCCTTTTAACAGGTATAATGGTTTTTATGGTAACTCATATTACGATGGATTTTTTGGTTCAGGTTTTAATTCCTTTAGATATTAATTGCAGGAATTATGGCGAACGAAAAAAAGAACTCTGTAAACAACATTTCAAAAAATCTTAACTCTGAAAAAAATACCAACCTTTTCTTTATTATTGCATCAGTTATATTAACTGTCTTTGCAGTCTTTTTACTTTATTCAGTTTTAGATAAAACTGGAATAATAAATTCCACAGATAATAAAAACATCAAACCACAAAATGTACAACAGCTTATTCAGGTGGAAGTTCTAAACGGCTGCGGTGTTACCGGCATTGGTGATGGTTTAACAGATGTTTTAAGATCGAAAGGAATTGATGTTGTTAAAACGGGTAATTACAGATCATTTGATGTTGATAACACTTTTATTGTTGATAGAGCGGGAAAAATTGAAACTGCAGAAAGAGTTGCTGATTCATTAAACTTAGATAAACGATTTATTATAACTGAAAAAAATAAAAGTCTTTTTCTTGATCTTACAATTGTGATAGGAAAAGACTATAAAAATTATTTTCAAAAAAGCAGGAGCTAATATTGAATTCAAAATTATTTGCCAAAAAAATTGCAGACTTAGTATTTAACAAAAAAGGTTATGATGTTAGGATTATAGATTTACAAAACATCGCTTCGTTTGCAGATTTTTTTGTGATTTGTTCTGCAGATTCTGATACACAAGTAAAAGCAATTGCAGATGAGATTGATAAAACTTTACGTGATGAAGGAATTAAATGCTGGCATAAAGAAGGCTATACTGCACTAACCTGGATTCTTTTGGATTATGTTGATGTTGTTGTGCATATATTTAAAAAAGATTCACGTGATTTTTATAATATAGAAAAACTTTGGGGTGATGCAGAATCTATTGAAGTTATTGATCCAGAAATTCTTAAAGCTGAAGCAAAAAAGAAAAAAGTAAAAACAGTTATCAAAAAATCAACCACTAAAACCTCCGCAGCTAAAACAACAAAAAAGAAAACAACCAAAGAATAATTAAGAAGAAATTAAATTTGAAAGAATATCTCCACTCTGTTTTTATTGAAGCTAAAAACAAAATTCCGGAACTAAAAGAAATCCCAATTACCTTTGATGTTCCCAAATCCATAGAACATGGAGATTTATCAAGCAATGCAGCGATGCTTCTTAACAAAGTTCTTAAAAAAAATCCCAAAGTTATCGCACAGCAGATTATTGATGCGTTGGATATTCAAGACTCGATAATTGAAAAAATTGAAATTGCTGGTCCGGGATTTATTAATTTTTTCTTCACAAAGGGATATGTAACGAAAATCATAAAAGCAATCCTTGCACAAAAAGAAAATTTTGGAAGATCAAATAAGTACAATGGAAAAAATGCTAATGTTGAATTTGTTTCTGCAAATCCAACAGGACCATTAACTGTAGGACACGGAAGAAATGCTGTTGTTGGCGATACTGTTGCAAATCTTTTAGAATGGATTGGGTATGAGGTTGATCGTGAATACTATTTTAATAATGCCGGCAGGCAAATGCGTGTGCTTGGTGATTCCGTAAAGCTGAGATATTTAGAAACATTAGGTGATCATATTGATTTTCCCGAAGATTATTATCAGGGCGATTATATTAAAGATATTGCAATGCAATTGTTCATAAAGCATGGTGATAAATTGCGCAATGAGGATCCGGAATCAATATTTAAAGAAGCTGCAGAACAGGAAATATTTTTTGACATAAAAAAATCTTTAAAAAATCTCGGAATAAACCATAAAATATTTTTTAATGAAAATACTCTTTATGAAGATGGAAAAATTAAAAAATTATTAAGAACCTTTAAAGAAAAAAATCTTTCTTATGAAAAAGATGGAGCAGTTTGGTTAAAGCTTTCTGAACTCGGACTAATTGAAGATAAGGTGATTGTTAAAAATACCGGCGAGCCAACTTATCGCTTACCTGATATTGCGTATCACGCCGTAAAGCTTGATCGTGGATATGATTTATTAGTTGATCTTTTTGGATCAGATCACAACGCAACTTATCCTGATGTAATGGCTGGATTAAATGCTATTGGCTATGATTCAGCAAAAATAAAAGTTCTGATTCACCAGTTTGTCACAATTATGGACGGTACTGAGGTTGTTAAAATGTCTACAAGAAAAGCTAACTACATTACTCTTGATGAATTGAACGAAGAGGTTGGAAGCGACGTAGTAAGATATTTTTTTAATATGCGAAATGTTAATTCTCATATGATTTTTGATCTTGCTGTTGCCAAAAAACAATCGGATGAAAATCCAGTTTTCTATCTTCAATATGCACATGCACGTATAAGTTCGATTTTAAGACGAGTGAAAGAAGAACAGCTTGAAGTTTCAATTAATAATCTGGAATTGCTGACTCACGAAGATGAACAAGCGTTACTTAAAGTTCTTCATAATTTTAAAGAAGAAGTTTTTAGCAGCGCAGAAAATTTAGAAACACATAAACTTTGCACTTATCTTTATGATTTGGCAGGAGCTTATCACAAGTTTAACAGAACTTGTAGAATATTAGGAAGTGAAAAAAATCTTGCTGAAGCACGATTAGCATTAGCTTATGCAACTATGATTGTTATAAAAAATGGATTAAGTATTCTTGGCGTTTCTGCTCCAGAACAAATGTAAATTAATCTGCAATTGCTATGGAAGCTGCATAAATTTTATTTGCACCTGCTTCTAAAAGGATTTTTCCACATTCAGAAATTGTTGCACCGGTTGTTATAACATCATCCAGCAATAAAATATTTTTACCCGCTGCTATATTATTCTTTCTCACTTTAAATGCATTGGAAATATTTTCTTCACGCTCATTAAGATTCATTTTAGTTTGGGATTCTGTGTACTTAATACGTTTTACAATTCTATCGGATGAATTTACATTTAAAACTTTTCCAACACCTTTTGCTATATAATAAGATTGATTGTAACCTCGTTCTGCTTTTTTTAAGTGATGTAATGGAATCGGTATCACTGTATCAAACTGCCAATTAGGTTTGTCTTTTTTGATTGCTGAAGCAAGAATGCTTCCTAAAAATATTCCTATACGGAATTTCTTTTCATATTTTAATGAGTGAATAGCATTCTGTAATTCTTTATCTTTTTCAAATACAAATGGCGAATAGAATTCTGATATGATATTTTTATCTAAAAACTTTCTATCAAATTCACGTTGTAATCTATCATCAGATGCGATTTGAATTTTTGATAAACAGTTCTCGCACATTGTATCCTGATCAAGGGATAGTTCGGTTTTACAAGAACAGCAAAAACGCGGGAGTATAAAATCTAAAAATACATTTGGAATATATTTTAGTCTCCCAAAAAATCTCATAACATTCCAGCTCGTTTGCGTATAAACCATTCGGCAGCAAAAAGAAGTATAACAATTATAAGCAGCCATTCATCAGACCAAAGCCGTATTTCTGAAGTGATAAATTTTTCTTTTGATGAGCTTTTATTCCGGTTGTCTAATAAATTTAATAAGTCTTTATACTTTTCAGAACTAAAATATTTTCCATTCGTTTGATTTGATAGAAGATTTAAAAACTCATAGTTCATTCTTGTTTCAATCATTTCGATGTCAACATCGCCAATATTAAACGAACCCTTATCATCACCTAAATATTTTCCGTTTAATGATGCACTTCCATTGAAAAAATAATCACCATTAATTTCAGGTGTAAAATTTCCTTCATATAATCCGCCTCCAACTGAAGACAACAATAAACTTTGCTTTTGATCTTTATTGTTAATATGAATTTTAACTTCAGCATCATTGACAGGATTAAAAGATTCATCATACACTTGCGCAGAAAATTGCACTGTTTCACCAGTGGAGTAAATCTTTTTAGATGTTTTTATTCTAACTTTTTTCTGATCATCTGGAGCATTTAACCAGCGAGTAGAGCTAACAATAAAATTATCGAACAATGTTAAATTTTTAGAAGCTGTTTGCAGTTTCCATTTCCAAATATCTTTTCCTATAACAGCTAAAGATCTTTTTGAACCGAAACTTCTTGTAACAATTAATGGATTATTTCTCGGCTGATTATTAATTCTTACTTTAGAAAGAATTTTACTTTCTGGTTTAATCGTTAACGAAATTAGCGGCTGGGAAATTGGAGGTAGATTATTCCAATCATTAATCAAATTATTTTTTAAGATAGGATTTGAAATTTCACTTAATTGAATATCAGGCTGCACCTGTAAATAATTTTTATTAATCGTTTGAACAGAAAAAGGCAGCAGGCTGCTGATACGATTTAATTTATTTAAATCAACGTCTCCCGAAAGCAAAAGAAAGAAAGGTGTATTTCTAATTTCTAATTTATTTTTTAATCGTGTTAAAAAATCTTCGCTTGTTAGATTAGTTGGAAACTCAATTAGATAAATTATATCCGCACTATCGAGTTTTTGCTGCGGATTTTGTTCAAGAAAGTTACCGGCAGAAATTTGGGTAAGTGTATTTACTTTAAGATTTTCATCCGCAGAAAGTGAATTTTTAATAAATGTTAAATCCGCAGAAGGATTACCAGCCAGCAGCAGCACATTAATCTTATTGCTTAAAACATTTATATAAAATACTTTTTGATTATTCAAAAAAGTTGATTCACCATTTTGATTCGCAATCCTTAAGGTAAGTTTTTTTTCGCCGCTGTGTTTTGGGGTGTAATCAAAAGTAATCGAATTTACACCACTTGCATCTAACGTTAAACTTTTTTGTTCTATTAACTGTGTGTCTTCATAAAGTGATATTTGTGAAGATTTACCTGCAAATCCTTTATTCAAAATTGTCGCAAGAATTGTAGTAGGAGTTTCAGCGTAAATAAATTCATTGTTAATCACGTTTTTAATTTCAACATCGTTCTTTTGTGTGCTGTCTCCGATTCCAACTGTAAAAACCGGAATACCAAGTTTTTCAGCACTGTAAATAGGTGTTGATCCTTCGGTTATCACACCATCAGAAATTATTGTGATTGACGCAATATTATTCTCTGTTTGATTAACATTTGAAAATATTTTTGCAAAATCTGTTGCGGTTTCACTAAAATCAAATGTTGCAAGGCTATCGGTGCTAACCTGTTTTACATCATAACCAAATGAATATATTCGTTTATCTCCGTTTAATGATGCTGAATTAGTTTGTTCAATTAACGATTTAATTTTTCCAATTCTATTCGTACCATCATTTATTGTTATGGATTTGCTGTTATCAAAAAAGAAAAGATTTAGCGGAGTTAAAATATTCTTTTTTGTTAATGTTAAAACAGGTTCAAAAAAAATAAAAAGTAAAAGTATTAAGGCAAGTGATCGAATTAATGTTAAGATAAATCTTTTAATTTTTGAAACTGGTGGAAGTGTAAATCTGTAAACATAAATTGAATATGCAGCTAATAAAATTAGAGCAACAAAAAAGAAGATTGAATTGAAAGAAAAACTTAAATCTATTTTTTCATATCCAAACATTAGAAGCTTAACTTTCCTTTTATTACAGTTTTGGCTTGACCGGAAATTATTAGTTCATTTTTAACGGAATTAAATTTTACACCAACTCTACCGTTTCTATTTAGCACGTCACCTTGTTCAATCTGTAGTATTAAATCATCTTTGTAATTCTTAATTAAACCAAGCTTGACTAAAACTAACAACAAAGGACCACAGGCTGAACCTGTAACCGGGTCTTCATCTATTCCATCATACGGAGCAAAAAATCTTATATGAGCTGCAGAATCTTTTTCAATTGTTTCGGTTGTAAAAACAGCAATATCAAAAAATTCTTTTTTAGTTCTACTCAAATTGTTTAATGCCTTAAAATCAGGTTTCAAATCCCATAACGCTTTAATTGAATTAACACAAATGAAAAGATATCCATTATCAAGAATTATAAAAGGTAAATCGGAAACATAAATTCTATCTATAGAAAGTGCGCTTAATATTTCTTCTTTGCAGCCAGCAAATTCATTTAATTGCGGAATAGGAATTTGCATAAAATATTTTCCGTCTTCAACCGAGCAATTAATTATTCCTGAAAGTGTTTCAAAAGTTACATTTTGATTTTCAGTAACTAATCCCTTTTCAAAAAGATAGTGGAGCGAAGCAATTGTGGCATGCCCGCATAACTTAACCTCTTTGGATGGAGTGAACCATTGCAGCTTATAATCAGCTTTATCTGAAGTACTAATAAAAGCAGTTTCCGAGAGATTCATCTCTTTTGCAATTAACTGCTTTTCATTTTCCGAAAGGATATTGGAGAAAGTTAATCCTGCTGGATTGCCTTTAAAGGCTTCAGTAGTAAAAGCATCTATTTGATAAATATCAATCTCTTTTGCCATTTAGCAGATTCTCAATTTTCCATTCTTTCATTTTATCATAAGTTTGATAATCAGAAAGATCAAAATGAATTGGTGAAACAGAAACATAATTATTTTTTATTGCAGCTTGATCTAAGTCGTTGGATCTATCAACATCCTTTAAATTTCCGGTAAGCCAATAATAATTTCTTCCGTAAGGATCAACCCGCTGTTCGTAAATATCATCCCACTTAGATTTGCCCTGCTTTGTAACAATCATTCCTTTTATTTCACTTTCAGGCAAGTTTGGTACATTAACATTTAACATTGTACCAACGGGCAAGCCGCGTTTAAAAACTTCCTGCGAAAGTAACGTTGCAACTTTTGATGCGAATGAAAAATCTAAAACTTGATGACTTGCAACAGAAATTGCAATTGAAGGTACATCCATTATAGCAGCTTCTCTTGCAGCTGAAACAGTACCAGAATAAATAATATTTATTGCGGTGTTTGAACCGTGATTGATTCCTGATACAACTAAATCAGGCGGTGCTTTCATAAGATTGCGCATACCGATTTTTACACAATCAGCGGGAGTTCCATCAATTGCGTACCCAAAAAATTTTCCGTTCTTTTGAAATTCAAAAACTCTAAGCGGAGTTTGCATTGTTATTGCGTGTCCAACGGCGCTTTGTTCTTTATGCGGTGCAACCACAGTCACTTCGGCAATAGTTTTTAATGCAGTAACTAAAGAATCAATTCCTGCTGAATCAATTCCATCATCGTTTGAAACTAAAATTCTCAATGTTATTCCTATTTTATTTTTTTTGCTTAGCAATATAGTGCTAAGCCTTGTTTTACTCAATTTAAAAATATCAATCGTAGCACAGAATTTATTCTGTACTTATAAATAGTTACACTCTCAGACTGAAGTCTGAGCTACGCTCTCGAATCAATCGGGAACACAGTAAGAAAAATCATAACTAAAGTTTACTTAAATTTACCATCAAAAAATGTATATACTAAAACCCTACATATTTGAAAAGCATCCTGAAATTATTTTTGGATTTAGTACAAAAGTATCAGAAGATGTAAAACCGCCATACTATTTTAATCTATCTTATTCAGTTGGTGATGATAAAAATATAGTTGATAAAAACAGGAAAGAATTTTTTAAATCTCTGGGATTATCGGTTGAGAATGTCAGCTATCAAAGACAAATCCATTCAGATATTGTTCAGATTATCGAATGCGGAGGCGATAACGGTGCAAGCGATGCTTTAATTACGGATAAAAAAAATCTTGGAATTGCAATTGCTGTTGCAGACTGCACTCCGATTTTTATTTATGATAAAAAAAATAAAGTTATCGCTGCAGTTCATTCCGGTTGGAAGGGAACAGAACAAAAAATATTACTAAAAACTTTAAACAAACTTCACAGCACCTATAAATCAAATCCAGAAAATTTGTTTTGCTATATAGGACCATCAATCTCACAATCTAATTATGAAGTTGGAAACGAAGTTGCAGAATTGTTTGATAAATCTTTTTCAAAACCAAACGGCGAAAAATATTTATTAAATGTGTGTGGAATTAATTATAAAACTCTGCTGGATTTTGGAATTCCAAAAAATCAAATTCAAAAATCAGAATTGTGTACTTTTGAATTTGAAAGTTTACTTCACTCATATCGCAGAGATGGAAACCTTTCTGGTAGAGCGCTTGGGGTGATAGCCATTAAAGAATGAAATCATCATCGCTAAAAATTATATTAGTTTATGTTTTGCTTTGCCTTATTTGGGGCTCAACGTGGCTTGCAATTAGAGCAAGTTTAGAATCACTAACACCATTCATTTCTCTCGGTTCACGTTTTACCTTTGCTTCACTATTCATTTTCGTTTTAATGAAGTTTAAAGGTATATCATTACAAAAAGATAAAGAATCAATCCGACTTTATTTATTGATGGGGTTTTTGTCCTTCGTAATTCCATTCGGTTTGGTTTATTGGGCAGAACAGTTTGTACCATCAGGATTAGCTTCAGTATTGTTTGCAGTTTATCCTTTTTTTGTTGCTCTGTTCTCATTCTATAGAATACCGAATGAAATAATTGGCAAACTGAAAATATTTGGTATGAGTTTAGGATTTTTTGGAATTGTGATGATCTTTTCCGATTCGTTTACCGCTGATTTTTCAAATTTGTTTTTGGGAATGATTGCAGTTGCATTAAGCGGAATTATTCAAGCGTGGATGGCAGTTACAATAAAAAAATCCGGTAAACATTTAAATTCACTTTCAATGAATTTTATTCCAATGTTGATTGCAGGATTTTCAGGTTTACTTTTGGGATTGTTGACTGAAGATATATCAAAAATAAAGATTGATGAAACTGCAATTACAAGCGTGTTGTATCTTGCATTCTTCGGAAGCGTTGTTACGTTTACATCATTTTACTGGCTGATGAAAAAAATAAATATAATTTTGCTTTCGTTACTTGCATTTATTACCCCAATTGTTGCGCTGTTACTTGGCTGGATATTTTATAAAGAATCTCTTACAACTGAGCATATTATTGGAAGCATTTTAGTTTTAGCTGGATTGTTATTTGCAAATCTGGAGCCATTTTTAAAACAAAAAATTATTAAAATATAGGGCAATCCCTGATATAGTTGTAGAATTGAAACATAATCATTGTAACGAAACTTAAATATATAATGTTTAATTTTAGATAGGAAAATTAGGTTAATAGGATGCAAAACATTATCAGAATAAAAGGCGCAACCTTTTACGGCTATCACGGAGTTATGAGTGAGGAACAAAGTGTTGGCGGAAAGTTTGAAGCAGATGTAGATATGTACACAAACTTTAGCGAAGCTGCTAAAAAAGATTCGCTGCAGCAGACAATTGATTATCAAAAAGTGTACAAAGTGCTCTACCATCTTGCACTTGAGCACAAGTATTATTTGATTGAAGCGGTTGCAAATAAAATTGCTGAAGAACTTTTAATTACTTTTCCTGCGATTGAAAAAATTGCTGTACGAGTTAGAAAAAATAATCCGCCGCTTGGCGGTGTTGTTGATTGTGTTGAAGTTGAAGTGATTAAAGAACGAAAAGATTTACTGTAGTTGAACGATAACAATTTAAATATTGCTTTAATTGGAATTGGTTCAAATGTAGGAAATAAAATAAACAACATTAAATCAGCAATTAGCATCCGATAAATAATTTAGCAGATTCAAAAGTTGAAAAAGTTTCATCACTTTATGAAACGACTTCCATTTGGAGATGTTAAACAGAATAATTTTTTTAATGCTGTTATTAAAATTTTTACAGCACTAAATCCAAAAGAACTTTTTACGGAATTAAAAAATATTGAACAAAAACTTGGCAGAATAAAAAGAGAGAAATGGGGTCCGCGGGAAATTGACCTTGATATTTTGTTGTTTAATGATTTAATTATTTCCGATGAAATTATTACTTTACCGCATAAAGGTATAATTTATAGGGATTTTGTGATGATTCCTTTAATTGAAATTGAACCTGATTTAATTCATCCTGTTTTTAATAAAAAAATATTTGAGTTTGTTACAGAATTAAAAACAAAAAATATTATTAATAAACTATCTGAACCATTATTTACGGAAGAAAAACATCTTGGCATCGAATGAGGATATAAAGTTTATTGCTGTTGAAGGCGTTATTGGAGCGGGTAAAACTGCTCTTGCTAAAAAATTAAAAGCAAGATTAGAATCAAAATTGATTCTTGAACAGTTTGAAGCAAATCCGTTTTTAGAAAATTTTTATAATGATAGAAAACGTTTTGCATTTCAAACACAAATGTTTTTTTTGATAAATAGATTTAAACAGCAGGAAGAATTAAATCAGGAAGACTTGTTTACAAATTTTATTGTCTGCGATTACATTTTTGATAAAGATAAAATATTTGCATACCTAAATCTTTCTGCCGAAGAGCTAAAATTGTATGAGAATCTTTTTCCGTTGCTTTCCAGAAATTTAAGAAAACCCGATTTAGTTATTTACCTTCAATCAAGCCTTGATAGATTAATGTTCAATATTAAAAAACGCAGCAGGGCAATCGAAAGAAATCTTACAAGAAGTTACATTGAGGAATTAAGTGATGCTTATAATCATTTCTTTTTTAGATATAATTCTACGCCGCTATTAATTGTAAACTCAACAGATATTGATTTTGTAAATAATGACGAAGATTTTGATGAGTTGTTCAGACAAATATTCAGAGAAGACCGCGGTGTAACAGAATACTTTAAACCGGAGAGTAAAAGTTTAAGCTAAAGATATGTTAAGGTTTATTTTATATTTTATTTTGTTTTTGATTTTGTTTCGTGTGGTAAGATCAATGCTAGGTTATTTATTCAAGAGTAAAGCAAATCCAACGGTCAAAAATAATGTTCCAAAGAAAAAATCTAAGTTTGAAAATGTTGAAGATGCAAACTACATTGATATCAAATCTGAAGATGAAAAAAAGAATTAATAGATATGCCAGATAGATCATTCGCTTCAAATTTTATCAATTCATTACTAAAAAAAATATCTTCTGTTGAAGAAAATTCTTCAAAAAATCTTGGCGAAGTTAAAAAAATTCTTGTAATTCGTCAGCACAACCAACTAGGCGATATGCTTGCAAGCATTTCGTTATTCAGAGCACTAAAGGAAAAATATCCGAACTCGCATCTTACACTTTTATCCAGCATGGATAATTATTACGGAGTTGTTAAAAATAAATTTGTAGATGAACTGATAATTTTTGATAAATCAAAACTCTATAATCCAATATATTTTATTGAGTTTTTCAAAAAAATAAAAAAAGAATTTGATGTTGTGATTGTACCTGTTACTGTTTCAATCTCTTTTACAAGTAATCTATTAGCACGATTATCAAACAGTAAAATCAGGATTGGTCCAAAATCTTTAGATGGAAAACCAAATGAAAGCGCTTTCTTTTTTGATAGAAGGGTTGATATTGATTGGCGCAAATATCCTGATTCAAATGTATCGGAACATATTTTGGAAATTGTAAAGCCATTTGGAATTGACACAAAAAATTTAAATTCAGAAATATATTTTGATGAATCAGATTTGAATGATGCCAAACAATATGCTGCAGAAATAAAAAAGAATAAAGGATCACTTTTAATTGGATTACATGTTGGTGCAGGTAAATCCGCAAATAGATGGGCGCTAATAAATTATTTAGAACTCATAAAAAAATTAAATAAAGAATTTAATTGTACATTTTATCTTACCGGCACCGATGCAGATAAAGAGGAAATAGATTACATAATTTCAAACACAGATTTAAAACTTAATAAGTTTATTAATAAACAGATACCGAAAGTGGCTGCATTAGTTTCAATATCAAACTTGTTTATTACAAATGATACTGGAATTATGCATGTTGCCGGCACAACTGAAACTCCGCAAATTTCTTTGTTCGGTCCAACTAATCCTTTTAATTGGGCGCCCTGCGGAAAAAACAAAATATTTTTACGTAACTCAGATTTGATTGATGACATTGAAGTTGAGGATGTTTTTAATGTGTGTAAAGTTCTTTTGGAAAAGTAGTTGTGATAATGCCGCGTAAACGATTAGCTGCAATAGATATAGGCACAAACTCATTTCATCTTATAATTGTTGAAGTAACTGAAACCGGTGAATTAAAATTTTTAGATAGAGAACGGGAATTTTTACGCCTGGGTTCGGAGTTTGGTGAGGATTTAAGTTTTATTTCTGATAATGAAGTTGAAAAAGCTATTGTTGTTTTAAAAAGATTTTCTTCACTCGCAAATCATTACAAAGCAAGTATCAGAGCAGTATCCACAAGTGCTGTTCGCGAATCCAAAAACAAACTTGAGTTTATCAATACAATGTTTGAGCAAACCGGAATTAAGGTTGAAACCATCGAAGGACCTGAGGAAGCTAATCTTATTTTTCTTGGGATGAAAAATGCTCTACCGCTTAATGATAAATTAGTTTTGGGTATTGATATTGGCGGCGGCAGCACAGAGTTTATTTACGGCGTAAATGGAAAATCGGTTTTTGCTGAAAGTGTAAAAATCGGAGCAGTTCGATTATCTAAAAAATTCTTTCCTGATTTTGTTATTACTCAATCAGCGGTTAATGAATGCAATGAATATGTTGAACAACAAATAAAACTTAATCCAAATATCAAAACTGAATTAGATATTGATTTTGCGGTCGGTTCATCTGGAACAGTTGATACTATTTGTTTGATTAAACAAGCTAAAAGTAAAACTAAAATCAAAACAAGATTAAATGGATATGAATTTGAAAAATCCGAGCTTGATGAGATTTATAATTATGTAATGAATTTAAAAACTCCCGCTGAAAGAACAAAAGTAAAAGGTATTGAAGCCAAACGTGCGGATATTATTCCAGCAGGTTTTATCATCCTAAAAAAGGTATTTGAAATTTTTAATATCAAGAAAATGGTTTTATCAGAGTACGCATTGCGCGAAGGTGTTGTTTACGATCTCATGAACAGAAGCCAATAAGCTTATTTACACTCCGTTAAATCCACAAAAAGACAAATCTTTTTTAATACTTGCTACCTAAGTATATTTGTACACAAATAATTAAGAGAATATGAATAACATCCGAAATTTTTGCATAATTGCACACATTGATCATGGTAAATCAACTATTGCTGATTGTCTTTTAGAAACTACAGGCGTTGTGTCTGCACGCGAAGCTAAAGATCAAATTTTAGACAATCTTGAACTTGAGCGCGAACGCGGCATAACAATAAAATCCCATGCCATTCAAATGCACTATCGTGCAAAAGATAAACAGGAATATGTTTTAAATTTAATTGATACTCCGGGACACGTTGATTTTACTTATGAAGTTTCGCGATCGCTTGCGGCTTGTGAGGGCGCTGTTTTAGTTGTAGATGCTGCACAGGGAGTTGAAGCACAAACCATTAGTAATCTTTATCTTGCCACAGATGCAGGATTAGAAATAATTCCGGTTATTAATAAAATCGATTTGCCGAGTGCTGAAATTGATAAAGTATCTCATCAAATAATTGATCTGCTTGGCTGCAACAAAGAAGATATAATTTTAGTTAGTGCAAAATCTAAAATAGGTATTAACGAATTATTAGAAACTGTAATAGAAAAAATCCCACCTCCCAAAGGTGATCCTGATGCTCCCCTGCAAGCATTGATTTTTGATTCTGTGTTTGATGCATATCGTGGTGCGATTGCTTACGTAAGGGTTTTTCAGGGAACTTTAAAGACAAATGAAAAAATAAAATTCTTTAAAGTTCATAAGGAAACCGAAGCAGAAGAGGTTGGAACTTTAGGATTAAAAAAAATTAAATCAAATGAGCTTTCTGCTGGCGATGTCGGATATCTAATTGCGGGAATCAAAGATGTTCGAGATACGAAAGTGGGTGATACAATAACGCATGTAAGAAATGGCGCAAGCGAACCGCTGCCTGGTTATAAAGATGTTAAGCCGATGGTTTACAGTGGTTTATATCCAACTGATTCTGATGACTTTGAAGATTTACGAGATGCTTTAGAAAAATTTTGTTTAAATGATTCTGCATTGATTTATCAACCTGAAACTTCTGCTGCACTTGGATTTGGTTTTAGATGCGGATTTCTTGGTTTGCTTCACATGGAAATTGTGCAGGAAAGATTGCTGCGCGAGTATGGTCAATCAATTATTACAACTCTGCCGAACGTGGAGTATATTGTTTACACTAAAAAAGGTGAAAAAATAATTGTAGATAACCCCGCAGAAATGCCACAGGTTGGAAACATTGATCGTGTTGAAGAGCCTTATATGAAGGCACAAATTGTTACTCCGAGTGAATACGTTGGTAATATTATGAAAATTGCGATGGATAAGCGCGGTACTTATATTAACACAACTTATTTAGATCCTACTCGTGCTGATGTTCAATTTGAATTTCCGTTAGCAGAAATAATTTTTGATTTTTATGATAAGCTAAAATCATCAACACGCGGCTATGCTTCTTTTGATTATGAATATATTGGTTACCGTGAATCAGATTTGGTAAAGTTAGATATACTTTTAAACAGCGAACCTGTTGATGCACTATCGATGATTGTACATAGAAGTAAATCATTTGATTGGGGAAGAAAAGTAAGTTCAAAACTTAAAGATTTAATTCCACGCCAAATGTTTGAAATAAATATTCAAGCTGCAATTGGTGCAAAAGTAATTTCTAAATCAGTAGTTAAAGCCTTGCGAAAAAATGTGCTTGCAAAATGTTACGGTGGTGATATATCCAGAAAGAGAAAACTTTTGGAAAAGCAAAAAGAAGGTAAGAAGCGAATGAAGCAAGTTGGTAATGTTGAGATTCCTCAGGAAGCATTTTTAGCAGTGCTGCAAATTGATGAATAATTAATTATATAATTTGGTAAATGAAACGCTTATTAAAGATATTAATTTTACTTTTGATTTTAGCGTTAGTGTTAAAAATATTTGTTGTAGATGCTTTTAAAATTCCTACCGGTTCGATGAAAAACACTTTACTTGAAGGTGATTTTTTACTTGTAAATAAAATTGCATATTCATTCGCCACTCCGCATCAAATTCCGTTTATTAGCAAAAGATTATCACGCTCGGAATTATTTTCAACGGGTAAACCTTCATTTAATGATGTCATTGCATTTGAGATTCCTGCTGATTATTATGATCCCGCTGCTAAAGATTATTCTGTGTTGATTAAGAGAATTACAGGCTTGCCCGGCGATACAATTGAAATTAAAGATCAGATCTTGTACATCAACGATATAATATATCGTAATCCATCATTTATAAAATTAGATCTTAATGAAACACCGATAGAAAATATTAATAAAGATCTTTTTCCTTACAATAATAAATGGTCTTTAGAAAATTATGGCCCGATTGTAATTCCTAAAAAAGGAATGACAGTAGAACTTAATCCAAAAAACATTTTGCAATGGCAGAATGCAATCAATACAGATTACGGAAAAAAAGTTGTCAGTGTTGAGGGAACTGTTGTCAATTTAAATAACCAGCCGGTAAGAGAATATACATTTCAAAAAGATTATTATTTTGTTTTAGGCGATAACAGAAAAAACAGTATAGACAGCCGCTATTTTGGATACATTCCTGAAGATTGGATAATTGGAAAAGCGTTTATGATTTACTGGTCGCAGTTGCCTGTTCAGTCATCGGGAATATCTGATTATTTTGGTTCAATCCGATACAGCCGATTGATGCAATCAATAGATTAAAAGTAATTGATAAATTTTTAAGCTTGATATTGTTTCTTCAATTTGTAGTTTAAAAAGACAAAATGAAATACACACTAATTTTTTTAATAATTTTATCCACGCAAGTTTTCGCACAGGAAAAGTACTTTATTTATTTTACAGATAAGGGGACAGAGAACATTAATTTATTAAATAAAAGCAGCGCAGCATATAATCGAGCGATACAGGAACTCTCGCCAAAATCAATTGAACGAAGAATAAAAAATATGGGCGATGATTTTATTACTTATGAAGATATTCCAATCTATAAAAATTACATTAATGACGTTGAAAGTTTTGGCGTTAAAATAATTCGTAAGCTAAAATGGTTTAATTCTGTATCAGCATGTTTAACTCCTGATCAAATTGAAAATTTAAAATTACTTCCATTTATTAAATCTATAGAACCGGTTAAAAAATATTATTTTGAAAAAGATGAGTTCGCTAATACTGAATATCAATTAAAAAAAGTTCTTGATACAACGTATAATTATGGTGTATCTCTTAAGCAAATGGAATTATCAGATGTTCCAATAGTTCATTCAAAAAATATAAATGGAAAAAATGTTTTAATCGGTGTACTTGATTCCGGTTTTGATTGGAATCGCCACAACTCTCTAAAAGATAGAAATGTTATAGCCGAGTATGATTTTATTTTTGATGATTCTGTTACAGCAAATCAACCGGAAGATATAGCTGGGCAGGATTCTCACGGAACTTATGTCTTTTCTGTACTTGCAGGATTTGTTGATAGTATTTTAATCGGACCAGCATTTAATGCTTCTTTTGTACTTGCAAAAACAGAAGATATAAGAAGTGAAACACATGTTGAAGAAGATAATTATGCAGCCGCGTTAATCTGGATGGATTCTTTAGGTGTGGATATTACAACTAGTTCGCTCGGTTATAATCAATTTGATTCCGGTTATTCATACACATACAATGATATGAATGGAATAACTACGATTGTAACAAAGGCTTTAGAGTTAGCCTTCCAACGCGGTATTTCTACTTTTACTTCTGCCGGCAACGAAGGAAATAATTCCTGGAAATATATTATTGCACCTGGTGATGGATTTAATGTAATAACTGTTGGAGCTGTTAATGAATTTGGAAATGTTGCAAGCTTCAGCAGCCGCGGTCCAACATCTGATGGAAGAATTAAACCGGAAGTTGCTGCACAGGGCGTAGATATTTATGGAGCTGTATCAGGAACAAATAATGGTTATAGATATGCAAGTGGAACATCTGCCGCCGCGCCAATTGCAAGCGGTGTTGGCGGATTACTTCTTTCCGCTTTCCCATATTTAAAGAATACACAGGTAAGAAGTATTTTTCTTGAAACATCTTCAAACTCTGCTGCACCCGATAATGAAATTGGTTACGGAATTATCTCAGCAAAAAATGCGATTGAATTTCCTAATCTGGAATACAAAAATGGAAAATATATTTTACATAAAACTATTTTTGAAAATGGAATAGATACACAATCTGTTAAGATGAATTTAGATATTGGTTCAGATTACATAGAACTTTTTCCAATGATTAAAATTAGTAGTTGTGATTATATTCTTGAAATTCCGCAACATAATGCCGGCAACATTTTTAAAATAGCATTTAGCTATGTTGATAGTCTTGGCAGTCTAAATCGTATTCCAAAAAATGGAAATTATAAATTTAGTTATGGCTCTGATATTATAAGTTATAATTTAGATGTTATTACACCGGCAGGTGATTATGAGGTTAGTAATTTTTATCCCAATCCATTTATTCCTTTTAATAACGATAAAATTAATCTCAATTATCTAACAAGTGGAAATGAAAAACTAAAAGTTGTAATTGTTGATGCAACCGGACAGAATGTTTATGAATTAAATTCTGTTACAAATTCAAATCCTGGCTTTTATATTTTTAATTGGAATGGTTATTCAAGTAAAGGTTATCTTTGTGCAAGCGGAGTTTACTTTGCTTCGATTCAAATCGGGAATAAACAATTTGGAAGAAAATTTATTTTATTGAAGTAATAAAAAGAACTTATTATTAACGCACATTAATTTGTATAATTAACGGGTGAATTTAGATCAATAAACATATAGAGCAAATCAATGACAAAAATTTTATATCCCGCACAAAAAAAATATTTAGAATCTCTCAGAATAAAAGATGATAAGCTGATAACTGAAATGGAAGAATATGCCGAAGAGCATCACGTTCCGATTTTAGATTGGCACTCAATTGAGTTTATTGAAAAATTAATTTTAACTAATAAGCCCGATAGAGTTTTAGAAATTGGAACAGCAATAGCTTATTCCACAATAAGAATTGCAAGATGTTTAAGTAAAAATTCTGTTATTCATACAATTGAAAAAAGTACAGACAATATTAAAGTTGCTTTAAGGAATATTGAAAAATCCGGCTTAAGCAAAAAAATAAAATTGCTACAAAGTGATGCGTTAAGCATTATGCCGCAGATGAATAAAAAATATGATTTTATTTTTCTTGATGCTGATAAAGAAGATTACAAAAAACTTTTTGATCTTTCGATGCTTCTCTTGCGTAAAGGGGGAGTGATTATTATTGATAATCTTTTATGGCATGGTTATACAGCATCTGCAAGTGTACCGCAGAAGTATAAAAATTCAACAAAACATATTCGTGATTTTAATAAAATATTTATTTTACAAAAAAATCTTGATTCGATGATAATTCCAATCGGAGATGGATTAGGATTTGGAATTAAAAATTAGTTATATGTTATGAATAATCTACCTGCAGAATTTCTTGATAATGTTGAAAAGTTTTCACATCAATCATTAAAAAGAAAAGATGATCTCTCAATTTTAGTTAAAGCATACGATCAAAATAGAAAGATTGAAGATTTTGAAAACTTATCCTTTACAGGAAAATATGTAAACGGACTTTTTACTGTTTTAAAGAATAGTGTAAATATTCCTGAAGTTGAAAGTGTTGATCACATAAAAAAAGATTTGTCTGAAAATATGGAGAAAGTAATTTCTCAGTTAAAAGAAATTACTTTCAAAATGGATGATGATGAAAAAAAAATAATTGAAGAAAATTATTTAAAACTTTCTCAAGATTCCCTGCAAAATCTTAGGCAATTAGTAGAAGATTTAGATTTAATAAAAAAATATCTTAATCATCTAAAAAGAAATTAGAAGTTTTAAAAACGGTAGTTAATCAATTTTTTAGGCGTCCGTTCTCCAATATCAGGAGATGCTGAAACGAGTTCAGCATGACTGAACAACCTAAGTTTTTGCAATCCACTTTTCTAAAGCAGTTAACAAATGCGTCATCGCTATAATTAACGGCTGATGCTGCTCAACTTCAATGTCTTCAAGAATTTCTTTATGGATTTCAATATAGGCTTTGTTTAATTGCTGCACCAGCAATTGCCCCTTACGAGATAAAGAAACACGCATGTTTCTTCTATCGTTTGGATCAATTTCTCTGATGATGTATTCTTTTTGAACAAGTCCATCGATTATTCTCGTTAATCTGCTTGGACTAAGATTCATTCTCTCAGCAATCGCTTTATTATTTATGCTCTCATCGGTGCCAAATAATCTTAAGCATCTGAATTCAGCCTGAGTTAAACTATGCACTTCTGCCAGACGAATTTCTTTTTCTTGACAGTTTGCTAACAAACTAAATGTTAAGTTTGCCAACAATTCAGCATTATGATTTAATTCCATGGTAGTTCCGGTTTAGTTTTGATGAATTATTGTCTATGACAAATATCGATAATAAAAATTATTAAATCAAGTACAGTTTATAATAATCTACAAATATTTTAAATCCGGAAGCAGCTTTATTAAGATTTGTCCATTAGTAAGATTTGTTAATTCGGTATCTATTTTTTCTTGATCTTTTGATTTTATCCAACAAATAAATTTTGCATTGTTAGAATATTCAGAATCAGCAACGATTGCAGAATAATGATTAATAACACGATGCACATGACTGATAAAATTAAAATCCACTTCGATCAACAACTTGTGATAAAGGGTTTGTAACACAATTTCAGATACGTTCAAAACATCAATAGATGCGTTGTAGTAAGCTTTTCCGAGAGGTCCAACTCCAAGCTTGGTTCCGCCAAAATAACGCACTACAATCATTAAAACATCGCTTAAATCAAAATGCTCAATAGCGTTTAAGATTCTAATTCCCGCTGTTCCGTTTGGTTCGCCGTCATCAGAGTATTTGGTTTCTCCGTTTTTTAATTTATAAGCGTAGCAGTGATGAGTTGCATCGTAATATTTTTTTTTGATTTCATTTAAACGATCTAATGCAGATTCCTCACTATCAATAGGATAAACAGTTGCTAAAAATTCTGAGCCTTTTTCTTTTAGAGATAAGGTCTGAAAATTTTTTATAGTTTTTATTTGTTCATGTAACATAATTGTGCGATTGAATAATCCATAGCGAAATTATTTGTTTATGAATATCACTATTCCTAAAATAAGAGTTTGAAAATTTATTTCTAATTTTTTTATTTGATATAACTTTGGAACAAGAAACTATAATAGTTAAAGGTGCACGCGAGCACAATCTAAAAAATATTGATGTTGAAATTCCGCGTGACTCATTTACTGTAATTACAGGATTATCCGGTTCAGGAAAATCTTCTCTTGCGTTTGATACAATTTACGCAGAAGGACAGAGAAGATATATAGAATCTCTTTCCGCTTATGCACGCCAGTTTTTGGATATGCTGGAAAAACCGGAAGTTGATTTGATTGAAGGCTTGAGTCCTGCGATTTCAATCGAACAAAAATCTACATCAGGCAATCCACGCTCAACAGTTGGAACAGTAACAGAAATTTATGATTACTTAAGATTGTTGTATGCTCGAATCGGTGTTCCGCATTGTTACAACTGCGGCAAACCTGTAACTAAACAAACATCCGCACAAATAATTGATACTATAATTCAGAATCAATCCGGCAAAAAAGTAAATGTACTTGCGCCTATGATTCGCGGCAGGAAAGGACATTACCGTGAACTTTTTGAAGAAATTATTTCTGATGGATTTTTAAAAGTTCGTGTTGATGGTGAATACCACGAAATTGAAAAAGGATTTCATGTTGATCGTTATAAAATCCACAACATAGAAATTGCTGTTGATAAAGTTAATGCAAGCGAAAGATCGAGAGGAAGATTAACCGAATCCGTTGATGTTGCCCTAAATTATGGAAACGGAATTGTAATTATTGATGAAGATGGAAATGATAAAATTTACAGCCGGCATCTTGCTTGTTTAGATTGCGGAATTTCTTACCGCGAACTTGCACCAAATTCTTTTTCATTTAACTCACCATACGGCTCTTGCAGCGATTGTGAAGGACTTGGAGAAATAAAACAGCTCGATCTAAATTTAATTATTCCTGATTGGAATAAATCAATTAAGGAAGAGGGAATAGCAGCGCTTGGCAAACCAAGATCAATCTGGTTTTTCAATCAGCTTGAAGCTGTTGGGCAAAAGTTTGGTTTTGATTTTGATACTCCTCTTAAAGATCTAACCGAAGAACAAAAAGAATTATTACTTAATGGAAGTCCCGAAAAAATTTCCTTTTCCTATAATTACGGAAAAGGAAAGCCTGTTACATATCTGCATCGCTTTGCTGGTGTTATGAGTTATCTTAAAAATTATTATTCTACAACAACTTCAAATCAGATACGAGAATGGGTTGAGGCTTATATGACTTCTGCAACTTGCCAAACATGTAATGGCGGCAGATTAAAAAAAGAATCGTTATCGGTTAAGTTTGCGGGAAAGAATATTAGTGAAGTAACAAAGCTTTCAATTTTTCGTTCGGTTGAGTTTTTTTCTAATCTAAAATTGACAGGTAAAGAAGCCATAATTGCAAAACCAATTTTAAAAGAAATTAATGAGCGATTAAGTTTTCTTTTAAATGTTGGATTAGATTATTTAACTCTCGATAGATCAGCAAGAACTTTATCAGGTGGAGAAACGCAGCGTATTAGATTGGCAACGCAAATAGGCTCACAGCTTGCTGGAGTTTTGTATGTTTTGGATGAACCTTCAATCGGATTGCATCAAAGCGATAACATTAAACTGATTAACTCGTTAAAAAACCTTAGAGACTTGGGTAATACTGTAATAGTTGTTGAGCACGATAGAGAAACAATTGAAAGTTCAGATTACATAATTGATTTGGGTCCCGCTGCAGGCGTGCACGGCGGCGAAGTTTGTATTGCTGGCGAAACGCCGGAATTACTTAATTCTAAAAATGGATATAAATCATTAACCCTTTCTTATTTAAATGATAAGAAGCGAATTGAAATTCCTGAAAAGCGAAGAGAGGGAATTAGTGAATCACTAATCTTAAAAGGTGCAAGCGGTAATAATCTTAAAAATGTTGATTTGAAAATTCCACTCGGAACATTTACTTTGATTACAGGAGTAAGCGGTTCGGGGAAATCTACACTTGTGAACGAAACACTTGTAAAAATTTTGATGAAGGAAATCTATAAATCCAAAGTTGTTCCGCTTCCATTTAAATCAGTTGAAGGGCTTGAACATATTGATAAGATTATTGAGATTGATCAATCACCAATAGGGCGAACTCCAAGATCAAATCCTGCTACTTACACCGGATTGTTTACACATATTCGTGATTTATTTGCGCAGCTTCCGGAATCCAAAATGCGCGGCTATGCTACAGGCAGATTTAGTTTTAATGTTGCAGGCGGCAGATGTGAAGAATGCGGCGGCGATGGGTTAAAGAAAATTGAAATGAATTTTTTACCTGATGTTTATGTGCTTTGCGATGTATGCCAGGGAAAAAGATATAATCGCGAAACACTTCAAGTTCTATACAAATCAAAATCAATTTCTGATGTTCTTGAAATGCGGATTGATGATGCACTAGTCTTTTTTGAAGACCTGCCAAGAATTAATAGGAAAATAAAGGCAATTCACGATGTTGGACTTGGCTATATAAAATTAGGTCAGCAGGCAACAACACTTTCTGGTGGAGAAGCACAGCGTGTTAAACTTGCAACAGAGTTAAGCAAAGTAAGCACCGGCAAAACTATGTACATTCTTGATGAACCTACAACAGGTTTACATTTTGAAGATGTAAGAGTTTTATTAGGAGTTTTAAATAAACTTGTTGATAAAGGAAATACTGTTGTAGTTGTTGAACACAATCTTGATGTCATAAAAACTGCAGATTGGATTATTGATCTTGGACCCGGTGGCGGTGAACACGGTGGAAAAATTGTTGCCGAAGGGACTCCTGAACAAATTATAAAAAACAAAAAAAGTTTAACTGGAAAATATCTTATTAAGGCATTAAAAAAGTAAGATTTATAGTCATTGTGGGTATACAGAACAAATATTTTTTAAAATAGCTACGCCCTAAAGAAGCTGTATGAAAATTATTAAAATATCATTAGCTGCAGGCTATTGATTTATATTCATCTGTTTGGTTCAATCAATCCGTCTTTGTCGGATCCCAAGAAACTCTAAATCCTTCATAAATATTATTAAAACTACAAACCCAGTTCCTCAAAGGAACTGGGTTTGTTAATATATTCCAAACATATTTGCATTTTCAACAAAAGCACAAACCCGGTTTCTCCAAGAAACTTGGTTTTTCAATGAAAAGAAACTTGGTTTGAATCTAAAACAATAAATCTTTCAAATAATAATTTTGATCTTCTTGAAATTCGCAAACAAATCTTACGTACTCAGCAGGCAATTTGAATTGACTCATTATTATTTCAGGTTTTATGAGTGAAGATTTTATTTTTCCAATATACATTGGATGACTTGAAAATTTCCATTCGTCTAAATTATTTACTAAACCTGCCCTTAATGGATTACGATGTATATATCTTGAAAGGTGAAGCAAATATTCATTATTTGGAATGAGTTTATTCTTGAATCGTCCTTGAAACAAATGACCTGTTCTATTATAAGCTTTATTTATTGCACGGGAATATCCTGTTGAAATTTTTTGCATCGCCAATTCTAAAAACCCATCCTGCTTTACATTCGTTATAAGATGATAGTGATTAGGCATAAAACAGTAAGCAACAAGATCTATTTTATCTTCAAAAGCATTTCCGATCTTGGATAAAAAATAATGATAATTCTTCTCTTCAAAGAAAATTTGTTCTTTGTTGTTGCCTCTATTGTAAACGTGATAATAATTGTCTTTATATGATGGAATCAGTCTGTAAGGCATTTATCTTCTCAGATTTGTTATCAATCACTAACCCAGTTTCTTTAAGAAACTGGGTTAGTTTTCGTTTCTCTAATTATTAAGTCATTTTACAAACCCAGTTCCTCAAAGGAACTGGGTTTGTTTCTAAACTAATCTGTTGTAGTCGGATCCCAAGAAACTCTGAAACCTTCATCCAAACTATCCAATACTTTCATATCAGATTCATCAAGAGAAAAATCAAACACATCTGCGTTCTCAATTATGCGTTCTTTGTGTGCAGATTTTGGAATTACAACTATTTCTTTTTCAATTGCCCATCTTATTAAAACCTGAGCAACCGTTTTGTTATGTTTTTTTACAATTGGTAAAACTTTTGGATCATCGTGTTTTTTCATTCTTGTAAGAGGGGAGTATGCTTCAAGAATTATTTTATTTTTTATACAAACATTTAGCAATTCTTTTTGATAATTATATGGGCTGAACTCAACCTGGTTAATAACTGGGATGGTGTTAGCATAACTAAATAATTCGTTAAGATGAATTATCATATAATTGCTTACACCAATAGATTTGCAGTAACCCGATTCGTAAATCTTTTCTAATGCTTTCCAGCTATCTTTCCTTTTACCTTTAACAGGCCAGTGAATTAAATACAAATCAATGTAATCAACATTTAATGTCTTTAAACTTTTATCAAATGCTTTTAATGTGTTATCATAACCGTGATCATCATTCCATAATTTAGTTGTAATAAAAAGTTCCTCTCTTTCAATTCCGGAATTTCTTACAGCTTCTCCAACTTCCTTTTCATTTCCATAGATTCTTGCAGTATCAATATGCCTGTAGCCGGCTTCCAAAGCCCAGGTAATAGCATTAAGACATTCAGTTCCTGATTTTGTTAGATAAACACCCAATCCAAATTGTGGAATTTCAATTCCGTTATTCATTTTCATCTTATAATTAATATCTTTTTTCATTTTTCCTCTAAAAAACATTTAAAAGTTTTAATGCCATAATTAGGATTGCAATTATCAAAACAAACTTGATAAGTTTTTCGCCCTTCTTAACAGAAAGTTTTGCGCCCCACCATCCGCCAAATACATTCCCTGCGGCTAATGTTAATCCGTAATACCAATTTATATTATCTGTAATTATAAAAACAAGTAAAGCGGGAATTGTAAAAACAAAAACAACAAAAACTTTGTGCATATTCACACGAATTAAATCAAGCTTCATCAAATATTGAAATGAAGCCATCAGTAAAAATCCAACACCAACTTGAATAAACGCACCATAAAATCCAACTATTAACATTGATAAAACAATTTTCCAATCAATTGTAAAATCTGTGTTCGTTTTATCTGTTTTCTTTTTAGGCAGCAGCATAGTAATAATGATTAAAATCATTATCACTGCAAGAATTTTTTCAAATAACTCGTTGCTAATTTTAACGGCTATAATTGCTCCAGCAATTGCACCAGGCAAAGTTAGTGCTGATAAAATTAAACTATTTTTTATCTCAAAAAATTTTTCTTGTTTAAATGACTGAACTGCAGAAATATTTTGAAAAAGAATTGCAACACGATTAGTACCGTTGGCAACTGTAGGGTCTAATCCAAGAAAAATTAAAGCCGGCAAAGTAAGCGATGAACCGCCGCCCGCGTTAACGTTTATAAATGCAGCAACTGCACCAACTGCAAACAAAATTAAAACTCCAACTAAATCCGGCAAGCCATTCCTGTAATTTTTATTTTAACTGTTGCTAAAATAATTTATTTTATTGATGAAAAGAATTTTAGATAAATCTATTTTCTTTTTTTTCGTCATTTCGACCTAATGCAGAAATCTGAGAACATAATTAAAAAGATTTCTCAGTCAAGTTCGCCGCGGCGAATCCTTCGAAATGACAGCAATAATATCTATTAATAAAAATATTTTACTTTCAATATTAATTCTTAATACATCTTTAAAGGATGCTTATGAAACCCAAAATAATTGTAACCGTGTTGATAATATTATTCCAATTATTATTTACCAGTTGCACTCAATCCCAACAAACCTATGTAAAAGATAACTATGATAAGAAAGAATACAAGATTGAAATGCGGGATGGTGTAAAATTATTTACCGCGGTTTACACTCCAAAAGATAAATCAAAACCCTATCCAATTTTGTTAACTCGAACACCGTATTCCTGCTTTCCTTATGGCGAAGATAAGTACAGCGGATTTCTTGGAGCCTCAAAAGAGTTTGCAGAGGAAGGATTTATTTTTGTTATTCAAGATGTTCGCGGCAGATATATGTCCGAAGGTGAATTTGATAACATGCGTCCTTATAATCCAAACAAAAAAAATAAAAACGATATTGATGAAAGCAGCGATACTTACGATACGATTGAATGGCTGATTAATAATATTGATAACAATAATAAAAAAGTTGGAATGTGGGGCAATTCCTATCCTGGTTTTTATACAATTATGGGTGTTATTGATGCGCATCCAAATCTCGTTTGTGCTTCTCCTCAAGCTCCAATTTCAGATTGGTTTGTTGGAGATGATATGCACCACAACGGTGCTTTTTCGGTTTTGATGTCATTTAATTTCTTCAAACAATTTGGTAAGCCAAGACCTGAACCATTAATAAAATATCCACCGGCTGCAGAATATCCTTCACCCGATGCTTATAATTTTTTCTTGGCTCATACTCCAATAAAAAAAATAAATGAAGAGATTTTAAAAAATGAAATTCCTTTTTGGGATACAATGATGGCTCACGGTACTTATGATAATTACTGGAAATTACGAAGTAATTTACAGTATATGAAAAATATTAAACCTGCATTACTATTGGTTGGCGGCTGGTATGATGCAGAAGATATGTATGGGCCACTTCACATTTATAAAGCAATTGAACAAAATAATAAATCGAATAACACAAGAATTGTAATGGGTCCTTGGACTCACGGTTCCTGGATCTGGGCAAAAGGTGATTCGCTTGGCGATTTTTCCTTTGGTTCTAAAACTGCAGATTATTATCGTACTCAAATTCTTTTACCATTTTTTAAATATTATCTAAAGGGCGAAGGCGATCTAAAACTAAATGATTCCTATGTATTTGATACGGGAAAAAATGAATGGAGCAATTATGATGTATGGCCTCCCAAAAATGTAAGTGAAGTAAAATATTTTTTTCAGCAGGATGAAAAATTGAATCAACAAAATCCCAATGCTGAAAACTCTTTTTCAGAATACATTAGCGATCCATTTAATCCTGTTCCATACACAGCAAAGTTTCAAGACTCAAAGGCATTTTACAACCCTGTTCACCTGATTGAAGATCAAAGATATGCTTCCACTAGACCAGATGTTTTAACTTTTGAAACTGATGTTTTGAGTAGTGATTTAACAATAGCCGGACCAATCATTGCAGATTTATTTGTATCCACAACGGGAACAGATGCCGACTTTGTAGTAAAAGTAATCGATGTTTATCCAGATGATGAAAATGATCCCGATCCAAATCCCGCCAAAGTAGAAATGGGCGGATATGAAAGACTGGTTCGTACTGAAATTATGCGCGGTAAATTTAGAAACAGTTATGAAAATCCAGAACCATTTGAACCGAATAAAGTAACCGAAGTAAAAATAAATCTGAACGACGCTTTTCATACTTTTAAAACAGGACATAAAATTATGATTCAGGTTTCTTCATCGTACTTCCCATTCTTTGATGTAAATCCAAATACTTTTTGTGATATTTATAATGCTGATAAAGATAAATTTGTTAAAGCAAACATTAAGATTTATCATTCAAAAGATTTTTCAAGTAACGTGGTGTTTAAATTTCTTAAATAATAATAAATGATAGTGTCTTTACAGCTAAGGTCACACTTCGACAAGCTCAGTGTGACAAGAAAATCATTTAACTCCAATGTCATCCTGAGCCTGTCGATGGATGAAACTACTTTTACAATTGAAAGGTATTATCATGCAAAAGATTTATATGATTGTTTATTTACTATTTACGTTCATTTCATTTCAAATTTCAGCTCAAACATTTTTTGGAAATGAACCACTCGCTCATACTTTTTCAATCGTTGCACGTGATACTGAAACCGGCGAAATGGGTGTTGCTGTCCAATCACATTGGTTTTCGGTTGGCTCAATCGTTGCGTGGGGAGAGGCAGGAGTTGGAGTTATTGCAACTCAATCATTTGTAAATCCGTCTTTTGGTCAACGTGGATTGGAATTACTGAAGCAAGGAAAAACAGCACAAGAAGTTGTTGATATTCTTATTGCATCAGATGAAGGAAGAGATGTAAGACAACTTGCAATTGTTGATTCAAAAGGGAATTCCGCTTCATATACAGGTTCAAAATGTATTTCAGAAGCAGGAAATATTGCAGGAGATAATTATTCTGTGCAGGCAAATATGATGTTGAATAATACAGTGTGGGGTGCAATGTCAAAAGCGTTTGAAAATTTAACAGGTCCGCTTGCAGAAAGATTAATTACAGCACTTGAAGCTGCACAAAATGAAGGCGGAGATATTCGTGGCAAACAATCAGCTTGTTTGCTTGTTGTTCGCGGTACACCAACAGGAAATATTTGGGAAGATAGACTTATCGATTTACGAGTTGAAGATAATCCAAACCCAACTATTGAACTGAAAAGACTTTTAAGGTTACATCGCGCTTATGATCATATGAATGCCGGTGATCTTGCGGTTGAAAAAAACGATATGAAACTTGCAATGGATGAATACAATACCGCAATGAAAATGTTTCCGGAAAATCTTGAAATGAAATATTGGACGGCAGTGTCATTAGCTAACACAGGTGATGTTGAAAAATCTCTTCCTATGTTTAAAGAGATCTTTGAAAAAGATAATAACTGGAAAGAGTTAACAAAAAGATTAATTCCAGTCGGTCTATTAATTGTTGATGAAAAGATTTTAGAGGAGATAATTAACCAATAAGTTTCTGTTCGGTTAATTCACGTCTATAATATAGATCAAATAGATTTTGGACTATCTTTCTTAATAAAAAAGATAGTCTTATTTTTACACATCATTTGAACTACTTAAATAAATTTACTTGCAAAACACAAAAGAATTTTTTCGTAAACTGATAATTCCATTAACATTTCCAATAATGCTGTGGGTGATTTATTTACTAGCCTATCTGCTTAATATTTATCCATACAAGTTGGGAATTCTTCCAAGAAATTTAAGCGGACTATTAGGAATTATCACATCACCATTAATCCACGGAGGATTTTCGCATCTTATTTCCAACACAGCACCATTAATTTTTATGGGACTTGGGATTTATTATTTCTATCCAAAAGTTGCTTATAAAGTTTTTACGATCATTTATTTGGGTACAGGAATTTTAGTCTGGATTTTTGCGCGCGAGGTTTACCACATCGGTGCAAGCGGAATAATTTATGGATTTGTTTCGTTCTTATTCTTCAGCGGTATTTTTAGAAAAGATAATCGTTCAGTTGCGCTAGCGCTCGTAGTTGTTTTTCTTTATGGCGGCTTAATTTGGGGTGTGCTTCCGGTTGAGCAAGGAGTATCGTGGGAATCACATTTATCAGGAGCGATTGTTGGAATTATTGCTGCCTTCATTTTCAGAAAAGTTGATCCACCCAAAAGATATGATTGGGAGGATGAAGAGTCCGATACACCGGTTGAAAAGTTGGAAGTATCTTACGATGCTGATAAAAATGATTTTTAGATAAGCTATAAGAATTCGAATGATCATTGTCATTTCGACCCTGCCTTTGCCGGCCGGAAGGCGAAGGGAGAAATCTTGATGTTACGTTTTTAAAGATTTCTCGGTCGAAGACTCCCTCGAAATGACTTATTGGGGGACTGTAAGTACATAAAGATTATACAATTTTTGTAAATAAAATTTTCAGAGAAACCAAAATGAAAAAAACCACAACA
The DNA here is from genome assembly GCA_963704275.1 of uncultured Ignavibacteriaceae bacterium. GTDB lineage: Bacteria > Bacteroidota > Ignavibacteria > Ignavibacteriales > Ignavibacteriaceae > IGN3. The sequence goes on from CAVPHP010000014.1 coordinate 48,105, forward strand.
GAAACTCGCGCCTATCGCACAGAGATGAACGATAAAATATTAAACTCTGGTTTTAGAGATTTTAATAAATTTTTTGCACTTGATAACAAAGCCTATATTGATGGAGCGCTGAGCGCAAAAACAAAGGAGCTTTTGGGATTATCATCATCAATGGTTTTGCGCTGCAATGATTGCATCTTTTATCACATCGATCGCTCAATACAGGAGGGCGCAACTCGCGAAGAGTTGATGGAAACATTTAATGTTGCATTGATAGTTGGCGGCTCAATTGTAATTCCGCATTTGCGATACGCCTTTGAAATTATGGATAACATTTTTGCTGAAAAAGGGAAAACTGAATAATGATTATCGTACCTAAAAACATTGTTACTGTTGATGCAAATGACAGAATTCTTAAAGATCATTTTGTAGAAATTGAAGATGGAAAAATAATTTCTGTCAAAAAAAATGATGAATCATATTTCAAAAAAAATAAAAAGACTGTTCATCGATTTGAAAATTTAACACTCACTCCCGGATTTGTACAAACGCATATTCATCTTTGCCAAACACTTTTCCGCGGATTAGCTGATGATTTGGAATTACTTGATTGGCTTCAATTAAAAATATTTCCATTTGAAAATGCTCATAATAAAAACTCGCTTTTAGCATCCGCAAGATTGGGTATTAATGAATTATTGTTGGGCGGAACAACAACACTGCTTGATATGGGAACGCTTCGTCATCAAGAAATTATTTTTGATGAACTACAAAACTCCGGTATGCGCGCCATTGCCGGCAAATGTTTAATTGATGAGAACGATTTGTTTCCTAAGTTCAAATCAACAACAGAATCTGAGCTTGATGAGATTTATCAGCTTGCAAAAACATTTCACAATTCATCAAACGGAAAAATTAAATATGGTTTTGCACCAAGATTTGTTTTGTCGTGCACAGAAAAACTTCTTAAAGAATCTTTTGAAATGAAAAAAGATTTTGCCGGCAGTTTATATCACACACATTCATCAGAAAATAAAAACGAAATTGCAGAAGTAAAGCGAAGACACAATAAAGAAAATATTGAGTACTTCAATTCAATCGGCGTTATCGATGATCATTCTGTCCTCGCTCATTGCATTCACGTTAATGATAAAGAAACTGAGTTGCTGAAAAAGAATGATGTTAGAGTTTCTCATTGTCCTTCTTCAAACCTAAAGCTTGGATCAGGAATTGCAAACATTCCAAAATATTTGGATAAAGGAATATCAGTTTCACTCGGTGCTGATGGCGCTCCGTGCAATAACAACCTTAGTATTTTTAATGAAATGCGATTAGCTGCTTTAATCCAAAAACCAATACACGGCGCAACAGTGATGGATGCAAAAACAGTTTTCAAACTTGCAACAATTGAAGGAGCGAAAGCTTTGCATCTTCAAAAAGAAATTGGAAGTATTGAAGTTGGGAAGAAAGCTGATTTAGTTTTGCTGGATTTAAGCTCAAATATCCATTCAATGTCTGAGAGCAACGAATCAATTTATTCAAATATTGTTTATTCATCTTCAAGTGAGGCTGTTAATTCTGTAATGATCGAAGGCGAGTGGAAAGTGTATAATAAAAAATCTCTTTTATATGATCAGACTGAATTGAATTACAATTCAAAAGATGAATTAAAAAAACTTTTAAAGAGAGCGAATGAAAAATGAAGCAAATTCTTCTCGCTACAACAAACAAAGGCAAGCTGCACGATGTTAAAGAAATTTTAAAAGATATTGATGTAGAGATTTTGTCCTTTCTGAACTTTAAAGATTACCCTAATGTTGTGGAGACAGGATTAACATTTTTAGAGAATGCAGAATTAAAAGCAAAAGCTGCATTTGAAAAATATGGTATTCCAAGTATTGGAGATGACTCAGGATTAGAAGCATTTCAGTTAAATGGTGAACCTGGAATTTACTCCGCAAGATATGCGGGTGAAGATGCTGATGATGAAAAAAATAATCTTAAATTGATTAATAAACTTTCAAATTACACTGAGCCTCATTCCGGAAGATTTGTTTGCGCTGCTGTTTATTACGATGGAAAAGAATTTAAGTCAGCAATTGGAGAAGTAAGAGGAAACATCATAAAAAACCCACAAGGCAAAAACGGATTTGGTTATGACCCTTTATTTATTCCATCAGGATTCGAAAAGACAATGGCAGAATTATCACACGAAGAAAAAAATAAAATCAGCCACAGATTAAATGCATTTAAAGAATTGAAAAAGTTTTTATGAAAAAAAGTTTATTACTTATAATATTTACACTAATGTTTGCAGTTGGTTGCAAAGAATCTACAACAGAGCCAACGGATAAAATTACGGACTCAGACTTTTTTCCCAACACAACAGGAAACTATTACTATTATAACGTCTCGGTTTATGATGATTCTTCATTATTCGAATCCGGAAACAGGAAAAGTTATTTTACAGGTGATTCACTTCTATTAGCAACTCCTTATCAAATTAAAGTTGATACAATCCAAATAAACAATATTCAATTAATCGCAAATTCTTATTTTAGAAAAAGTTCAACGGGTGTTTTCAATTATGTAGATATTGATACAAATGGATTTTCTGCTATTGTCCCTGATTCGTTAAAGGGTGGAATCTCTTTTGATTCTGAATATAGATTAATCTATCAGCCAATTTTAATAAATCAAACTTGGACTGTTTATAAAGTAAATGCGGATTTATTATATACTCAATTCGAGCTGTTTGGTATAAACGCATCTGTGATTTCAAAGGATTCAATTTCTCTTACTTTCCGGAATTTAATTGTAACCAAGGAAGTTTATAAAATTAGATATAATGCAAAATTAACATTCAGCCTTACCGAACCTCCGATAATTTTTGAAGCCTATGCATGGATTGCTGATGGGATTGGATTTATAAAGTGGGAAGGTGACTCTGAACTAATTAATTTTTTTGCTGGGGCGAATATTTATCCGGCCAACACAACTGTGTTTGAAGAATTGTATTCTTATAAAACCAACTAACTATTTTTGTGCAATTATAACCCGTACAGTTTTTAAAAGTAAAATTATATTTTTTGATTTCTCTGAAACCTGAATTGATGTGAAGGGAAATCAAATTTATTTTCTCATCAAACTTTTTCACTCAATCCGGCAAATAAGTATATGATTCCATAGAATGAATCAAATCCTTCTTGAATGTCATAAAAATTTCTAACTCCAAATGCTTATGTTAAAACGGATTTGATTTTATATCAATTTTAACTTGCAATTTGTAATAAATACCTGTCTTTAAAATTATTTTAACGTTCCCTCTTTAAATAATCTGTTATTCTCCGATAATAGACTGGCACATTATTTTCAATAACTAACTGAAAATCAAAGCCTATAAAATCATATTATTTAAAAGGAAAATTATGAAATGTTATTCAAAGCTCGCATTATCGGTACTATTTGTTTCGTTCATAACATTTTATTCTTGTAGTGATAACTCACAAGAATCTACACCGCCTGAAACTCAAAAAGATTATTTCCCTAATTCAAATGGTTCAAGCTATGTTTATGATTTACAAGTAACCGACAGTCTGAGTAATACTGTAGCTGGTGAAAGAAGTGTAAATTATAGCGGCACAACAACCATTGACGGTTCCAATTATCAAATTCTTGTTGATCATTTTAATTATGTTGCTTATTCAGTAACTGATTCTGCTTACTTTAGAAAAACAACTGAGGAAGTATTTTACAATACAGATAACTCACAAGTAATGATGTTTGTACCTGATAGTCTTAGGAGTCTGGTTGTTGTAGATAAAGAAGCCTGTTTGCTGGATGTTCCATTTACAGTTGGTAAAACCTGGCCGGTTTACAAACTTGCTATTAATGTTGGAATATTATTTAATGTTGTAAATGTAACGGCTAACGTAGAAAGTTTTGAAAATGTTTCATTGACAGTTAACAATGAAGTATTTAGTAAAGAAGCAGTAAAATTAAAATTCCAGTTAGCAATTTCTTTTGATATTAGCATGCCGGTTCAATATTTTTATGCTGAAGCATGGATGGTTGAAAATGTTGGCTTAGTAAAATTAGAAGGAAATTCTGAAGCGATTAATTTTATGATTGGAAATAATTTATTCGCACCAGGTTCTCAAGTAAAACAAACACTAAAAGGATATTCAATTCCTTAATCACTTTTGTGCGATTACAACCTGCACAGTTTTAAAAGTAAAATTATATTTCTTGATTTCCCTGAAACCTGAATTGGTGAGAAGGGAAATCAAATTTATTTTTTCATCAAACTCTTCCACTGAATCCGGCAAATAAGTATAAGCTGCTTTATCACCGGAGATCATCCCACCTAAAAACGGTAAGATATTTTTAAAATAAAATTTGTAAATGCTTTTAATAATTTTGTTTGAAGGCATTCGGAACTCGATTACAGTGGCTTTACCTTCAGGTTTTAAGATTCGATAAAATGAATTGAATCCTTCTTGAATGTCATAAAAATTTCTAACTCCAAATGCTACTGTAATGTTTGTAACAGATTGATCTTTAAACGGAATTTTTTCTGCAACCATTTGAACAAGTTTTCCATCCACCCATTCTGATTTTTTATCAAACAAGCTTAGCATGTTATAAGAAAAATCTGCACCAAATATTTTTTGCACACCCAGTTTCTTTGCCTGAATTGCGACATCACCTGTACCACAAGCAACATCTAATAAAATTGAATTTGAATTTAGACCTGTAAGTTTTAAAGCTTTTTTACGCCAGTAAAAATCTAAACCAAAGCTTAAGAAATGATTTAGAAAATCATATCTGCCTGCAATGTTATCAAACATTTTTTTTACTTGTATTTTCTTCTCGCTCATATCAGCTAATGTTTTTCATATTCAAAAATTTCTTTATCAATTATTTTGCGCCACCAATTAAAAAATATTTTCCCGCTCCACATAGAAAAAATTGCAAATGCTAATCCGCCAATTAAATCAATAACATAATGATACCACAAATAAACAGTCGAAAAAATTAAAAGTGTTCCAATCGGAATGAAAAAATATCTGCTCCGACTTTTTAATCTAACTGAAAGATACATTACAATTAATGTAATCATTGTGTGTCCGCTTGGAAAAACATCTCTTTGAACAACTGCTGCTGGATTCAAAGTCCCAAATGGAATTCCTTCGCCAGTGTTTGTCATTTCTCTTAAATAATTTGTTAAGTATAGCCCTGGCAGAGTTTGATTTAACGTATTGAAATCGTGCAGAGTAAATCGCGGTCCAATGCCCGGCAAAGAAAAATATCCTAAGTAAGAAAGAAAAAATCCATAGATAATTGAGAACAAAGCAAAATCTAATGCAATAAATCTATCTTTCTTTAATAACGATAAGCAAAGAATAATCGGAAGAAGATAAAACATTCCATAAACAATTTGCAGAATTTCTGTTAATACGGGATGCGCGAATTGATATAAAAACTGTGTTGGATCTGTGCCAAACATCCAGCGGTCGATTGCGATAAACCAGTTATCGTAATCGTAAGCACGAATTGGTTTTACCATAAAATAAAGCTGTCGAAACGTTAGCAGAATTATTGGTGCAATGTACCAGTAGTGAATAATACGCCAAACTTTATTTTCTGTAATTGCTTCAAAATATGAAATTACAAATGCGATAGTTATCACAATAAGATTTATCAAAATCCAGTTTAAGGGATTTTCAATCTTGCTGCTAAAAATTATGTGAAGAAAAATTAAAAAAAATGAAAAGCTGATAACAACAATATCAAACGCTTTTAACTTTTTTATTAAAGATTTTATTTTAGTCATTAAATAGAATTTTATGAAAAAATCAGATTTTTTTATTGATGGTAAATTCAGCGAGTTTTATAAAGTCATCAATTGTAAGCTGCTCTGCTCGTAATGATAAATCGATGCCGCAATTGCTAAAATTCACTTCGGCAAATATACCATTGCTCAATGAATTTTTTAAAGTTTTTCTACGATTTCCGAAAGAAGATTTTACGATTGATTTGAACATAGAATTGAATTGAGCATCCTTTCTTTCATCATTAAAATAAATATGAACAACAGCGGAATGTACATTTGGTTTTGGATAAAAAACATTCGGAGATACTTTAAAAGCTAATTTTGTTTTTCCAAAGTAGTTTAAAAGTACAGCCAATATGCCGTATTCTTTAGTTCCCATTTTCGCAGCCATTCTTTTTGCAACTTCGAACTGAACCATAAAAACTGCGTCGCTTATGATTTTATTATTTTCAAAAAGTTTAAATAAAATTGGAGAAGTAATATTGTAAGGGATATTTCCTACAACTCTAAGTTTCTGATTTTTATTTAGTATAAAATTATTTAAATCCAATTCCAAAAAATCAGCTTGAATCAAATTTAAATTTGCAAAACGATTTTTTAAATCATCAATTACGCGTTTATCAATTTCTATCGCGCTAAAATTGGCTTTGCTTTCAAAAAGATGTTTTGTTAACGCACCTTGCCCCGGTCCAATCTCAAGAATAAATTCATTTTCTTTTGGATCAATTTCAGATATTATCTTCTTAATTATATTCTGATCTTGCAGGTAATTCTGCCCGAATCTTTTTAGTGGTAAAATTTTATTCATAATTGTTATAAAAACTCTTTCAAGATAGTAATTTCTCATCGTAAAAATTCAATTCAATTTGTATAAGAAAAAATTATCTTATACTTTTCTGATGCAAACTTTCCAAATAAAATCCAAGGAGAATATAGTGCAAGAAAAATTTATTGTAAGTGTAGATATGGGCGGAACTAAAATACTTGCATCAGTTCTTAATTCTAAAAAGGGAATTATTGCTCGTCAAAAAAAGCCTACAAACACTGAAAGCGGAACCAAAGTTTATGTTAAAGATATTGCTGAGTTAATTACAAAAGTTGTTGTATCATCAAAACTGAAAAAACAAAATATTGTTGCTGTGTGTCTTGGTGTTCCGGGTTCTGTTAATCCTAAAACCGGTATTATTGGCCTTGCACCGAACCTTGGGATAAAAAATTATAATATGAAAGCTGAACTTGAAAAATTAATTCCTTATCCTGTACTTTTAGAAAATGATGTTAATCTTGGTGCGCTCGGAGTAAAAAATTATGGAATTGGAAAATCAGCAACCAATATGCTTGCAGTTTTTGTTGGAACCGGAATTGGCGGGGGAGTTGTTATCGATAAAAAAATGTATCGTGGTTTTAATTTTGTTGCGGGAGAAATCGGACACATGCTTGTACAAAAAGACGGACCTAAATGCGGATGCGGAAAGAAAGGCTGTTTTGAAGCTATCGCCAGCCGAACAGCGGTTGTTAATAACATTATTTATGATATTAAAAAATTAAAAAAGAAAAGTGTTCTTGCAGATTTAGTTAAATCAAATCAAAGAATTAAAAGCGGCTCTTTAAAAAATGCTATCGCAAAAAAAGATAAAGTTGTTATAAAAAGAATTACTGAATCTTGTGAGACAATTGGTGGTGTACTTGCAAGTGTTTGTAATCTTATGAACTTTGATATGATTGTTCTTGGTGGTGGAGTTGTTGAAGCACTTGGCAATTTTATGATGCCGATAATTAAACGCGAATTTCAAAATCACGTTTTTTATGCTGCAGCAAAAGGTGTTAAGATTGTTTCTTCAAAGCTCGGAGATGATGCGGCGATTTATGGCGGCTTAGCTTTGGCAGAAGAGTTTTTAGGAGTTAAGATTTAAGAAGTATAGGCAAGCTTAAAGGTGGACTACACTTTTTAATTAAACTGTGATTTTATTTCAAAAAGTTGTTCGTTAAGTGTTTCCCATTTTTTCATTGTGTTTTCAAGGTCAGATTTTGCTTTGTTGAATTTGCTTGTAAGTTCTTTTGTAAGATCACCATCGCTGTAGATTTCAGGATCGGCTAATTTTTCTTCCAACCCCTTAATCTCTTTTTCAGAAGCAGTTATTTTTTCTTCCAAACGCTTAATGTCGTTTGATAATTCTTTTGTTGCTTTATGTTTCTGCTGTCTTAACTCAGCTTCAATTCTTTTTTGCTCTTTTCGATTTACATTATCACTTTTTTCTTTCTTAATTGTTGGCGTAACATCTCTTTCAAGAGATGATAAATCACGCTTTGATAGAAAGTAATCAATATCACCAAGATATGTTTTTAGATTTCCTTTTCTAATATCAATAACTTTTGAAGCTATTGGTCTTAAAAAATCTACATCGTGAGAAACAAGAATTAATGTTCCCTTAAAATCCAACAAAGCTTTTTGTAATATAAGTTTTGAAGTATAATCCAAGTGGTTAGTAGGTTCATCAAGAATTATAAAGTTAGCCTTTGTAAGCAAAATTTTACAAAGCGCTACTCTGCTTTTCTCTCCGCCCGAAAGCACACCAACTTTTTTGAAAACATCGTCACCGGAAAAAAGAAATGAACCAAGTAATGATCGAAGCTGCCCCACTGTTTTATTTTCAGCGATGCCATCAACCGTTTCGATAATCTCTAATGATGGATTAAGATTATCGGCAACATCCTGTGCGTAGTAAGATACAATTGTGTTGTGTCCTAAAATTCTTTCACCTGAATTAAAATCAATCACTCCAGCAATAATTTTTGCAAGTGTAGATTTACCGGCTCCATTTGGACCAACAAACGCAAACTTTTCACCTTTTTCAATTTCAAAATCAATTCCATTAAAAACTCTTTTATCACCGTAAGATTTTTTAATCGAAATAAGTTTAATCGGAGTTCTGCCGCTTTGAGGCGGTTCAGTAAATCTAATATTGATTTCACTTTTATCTTCAGGTAATTCGATAAGTTCAACTTTATCAAGTTGTTTTATTCTGCTTTGTACCTGTCTTGATTTTGTAGCTTTGTATCGAAATCGTTCAATAAACTTTTCAGTTTCTTTAATCTTTTTTTGCTGCTGCTCGTATTGATGAACAGTAAGTTCATCACGCTCGATTTTATATTTTATGTAAGAATCATAGTCGCCTTTAAAAGTGTAAAACTTCCCAAGAAAAATTTCCAAAGTTCGATTTGTAACCTGATTAATAAAATTTTTATCGTGGGATACAATTAACAATCCGCCTTTGTATGCTTTAAGAAAATCAATAAGCCATTCAAGTGAATCAATATCAAGATGATTTGTCGGTTCATCTAAAAGTAAAATATCATTTTGCGAGATAAGGATTTTTGCAAGAGCTATACGCATCTGCCAGCCGCCGGAAAACTGATCAGTTAATCTTGTAAAATCATCTTCCTCAAAACCAAGTCCGACTAGAATCTTTTCAACTTTGGATTCAGCAGAATATGAATCCAATCCATCTAACTTATGATGAACTTCACCAAGTTGATGAGCTAGATCCATTTGTTCGTCTTCTGTAAGATTAGGATTTGATAACGCCTCTGCTAATGAAATTTCTTTGTTTTGCAGTTCAATAATATCAGATAAAGCTGAAGATGCTTCTTCTAAAAGTGTTTTTCCGATGTGCGTAACATGATCTTGCGGAAGATAACCGATGGAGATTCGTTTTTGTTTTAAAACTTCGCCGGATTCAGGTTGAAGCTGTCCGGAAATTAGTTTTAGAATAGAAGATTTTCCCGTTCCATTAGCGCCAACTAATGAAATTTTATCACCGGAAGAAATTTTGTAGTTAACATCTTTAAAAAGATATTTACCGCCGAACTGAAGTGAAACATTTGAAAGGTCAATCATAAAAAGTTAATCTCGTAATACAGCAATTTTTCCGGTTTCAACACTATTTCCTTCCTGATCAAATGCAATAATAATATAAACTCCGCTGCTGACAAAGTTTCCACTATCATCGCGTCCATCCCAAAAAGCTGTACGCCCGCCGGGTGATGAAAACTCACGAACTAATTTTCCGGATACGGTAACAATTTTTATATCAGTGTTCCTTATCAAACCATCAATTGTAACAAGATTGCTTCCGTCTTTAATAACAAGCGGGTTAGGATAAATATTTAATCCGGCAAAACTTTCAACAGGCAGTATTGATGGCGTATCAAATGAGGTTAATCCATTTACTGTTCCAGCATAAACTTTTCCTGTTGATTCATCAATTGCAATGCTTTCAATCTGATCAGAAAGCAATGCGCTGTTATTTGTATTAAGTGTTGTAATTAATTGGGTGCCATCACTGCTCAATAAAAATAATCCTTGATTTGTACCGAGCCATTTTTGATTTAAAGGATCAACTGCAAGTGCATTTACAGATTGCTGTCTAACTGAAAACGAAGATGAAATATTTAATTGTGGATTTGAGGATGCAAGAACCGAGTTAAGATTAGTTATAATATTTACCCCCAAACTTGTACCAACCCAAAGATCGCCTCTGCGATCAATATCTAAACTGTTTATTGCATCGCTTGATAATTTTGGTGTTGTAATAAATCCGTAAACATCATCAGAAACATCTGTGTATGTTCCTTTTTCATTGTAGTAGAAAATTCCATTACTTCCATCACCTGACATAGAGTACCACTTAGTCCCATATTGATCAATAACCAAATTGTATACTTCGCTAAAACCAACATGCTGTTCTAAAGGATTTCTAAATGAATACCATATACTATCTGGTGTTAACAAATAAAGTGATTTAAGATCTGCCGCATTTAAGTTTATTAGCCACAAATTATTTTTTGAATCTTCAGCGAAGCCGGTGATTACAACAAAATTAAGATTGTTAGGAATGCCAACCATTGGTGTGTTGCCGGCATGAAATCTTATGATGTTACTGTTTTTAATTTTTGCAAATCCTTGTCCCCAACTGCCTGTATAAATAGAATTATCAGATCCTGCAAAAATTGAGTAGTATGCATTTGTGAACAAATCCGGGTAGCTTTGTGTGTTATAATTTTCCCAAATTGATCTATTATATTTATAAACACCAACTCCGGTAATATCCTTACCGCTTGCAGACCAAAAGTTTCCTCCTTTATCAACTGTCATATTTGGAAACTGATTTGCTGCGGGTCCATTTGGAAAAACATAATTATTGTTAACATTTATACCCGATTTAGTCGCAACAATTAATCCAGCATTTTGATGATAACCAAGTTTAGTTACTTGAGTATTTGTTGACCAATATTCTGAGACTGTTGCTCCATCATAAAGATAAACTTTATCTGTGCCAAGAGTATCGAGTATATAAAGAGAGTTTCCAACGGATAACAGATCAATAATTTTGTTTCCTGATAAACCTAAATATGGCAGCCAGCTATTTCCATCAAAAGAAAACAAACCGAAATTTGTACCTGCAATTAATATATTGTTATAAAAACCAATAACATTACATCCGCCTGATGGCAGACCGTTTGTTTGATTGTAAACATTCCAGGATTCTGGCGCGGATAAATTTATTGCTCCGGGTTTTTGTATAACAACACCAGCCTCTGTAGAAGCATAAATCAATCCATTATTCAAAATGTTATTAACTTTAATATTGGAAGTGAAAGAACCGAACTTAAAGTAAGTATCATAAAAATTATAATTACTTGAATTGATTAAGGAAATTCCAAAATCGGTTGAAACAAAAACTGTATCACCCGTGATTGAAATATCATTTATTCGTTTTGTTGTTTTATCTGAATTATAAATATCAAGAACAGAACGGAAAGAATTTGTTTGCGGATCATAAACATCAATAATACCACTTGCACTTCCAAACCAAACTTTATTGTAAGTGTCAATTCCAATAGCAGTAAGTTCCGTTCCATTTAATCCCGCAGCTTTACTATAAGTTTTAAATGTGCTGTCTGATGTATCAAAAAAATAAGCACCGCCTTGTGCGGCAGCCCAAACACCTGCAGATGTTACGGCAATATCTTTTGCTGATTTCATATCAACATAATTTTGCCAGTTAGTTTGCTGCTGTGGAAATAATGTGATGGAAAAAAACAATGCAACGCTGAGTGATATGATATTTTTCATAGAAAATCCTAATTAGTTAAAAGCGGTAAATGATTATATCGATATCTTCTCAATTGTTGGGATAAAAATAGAATAAATTATGAATAATAAAAGTAGAAAAAATTGTCTATATCAATTTAAACAAATCTGCCATCTCAAGCGCAGTTAAAGCTGAATCCCAGCCTTTGTTTCCAGCTTTTGTTCCAGCTCTTTCAATTGCCTGTTCAATGGTATCGGTTGTAAGTACACCAAAAATAACCGGTAAAGAATATTTTTGAGAAACATTTAGTATTCCGCTGCTTGCTGCAGATGCAACAAAATCAAAGTGCGGTGTTGCGCCTTTTATGATAACACCCAAACAAATTATCACATCATACTTTTTCTTTGAGGCTAATCTATCGGCTGTAACAGGCAGTTCAAAGGCGCCGGGTACTTTTACAACATCAATACTATTTTCATTAACACCGTGTTTTATCAAACAATCAAATGCGGATTTTAACAAGCTATCACCGATAAAATCATTAAACCTGCTTAAGACTATTGCAATTTTTTTTCCGCTTCCAATAAGTTTACCTTCAATTGCTTTCGTCATTATGCTGTGTTCCTTAAAATTTGCTTTCTCATTGCTTCTATTTTAGAATATGAAATAGAATACTTTCCTAAATTTCCGTAATCATTTCGTTCACCACCGTGAAAATCGGAACCACCGCTTTCCAACAGAAAGTACTCATTAACAATTCCCCTGTAGTGCTTTACTTGATGCGGCAGATGCGATGGATGGACAACTTCAATTCCATCTAAACCTGCTTCTATCAATTCAATCATTATTGCATCTGGTAAATGACCTGGATGGGCAATAAATGCTAAACCGCCTGCATCATTTATAATTTTAAAAGCGCTTCTTGGTGAAACGTGAACTTTTCTTTCATATGCGGGGCATCCGTTTCCGATATACTTGCTAAAAGCCTCAAAGTAATTTGAAACTAATCCGTTTTTAACTAACACTTTTGCAATATGTGGTCTGCCTACAGCAGAATTGCGGGCTAGTTCCAAAACTTCATCCAACTGAATATATAACCCAAGTTCTTTAAGTTTCTCGATGATAGTAATTGCACGTTTAATTCGTTCAGCTCTAAAAAATTTTAGATACTGTTCTAATTCTTTATTTAACGGATTAAAAAAATATGCAAGCAAATGCACTTCGCGGTCTTTGATATCAGAACTAATTTCTAATCCGGGAATTACTTCAACACCGTATTTTCTTCCGGCTTCAACTGCTTCAACAATTCCATCCACAGTATCGTGATCGGAAATTGCAATAATATCTATACCCGCTTCTTTTGCTTTTATAATCAGTTCTTCAGGTGAGTGCTGCCCATCCGAAAAATATGTATGTGTATGTAAATCAATTTTTCCACCCATAAATCAATTAAACATTTCTTTAAATTTTTCGTAATCAGTTATTCTAAGTTTTGAGCCATCTAATTCAACCAAACCCTTTTTTGCAAATGAATGTAAAGTACGCGAAATGGTTTCTCTGGAAGTTCCAGCCATATTTGCCAGCTCTTGTTGAAAAGGAAGATTATCAATTTCAACAATTCCCTGACGAATTGTTCCAACATCATCAGCAAGCTGCAGTAAAACAGTGGCAACTTTTCCCTCAGCATCTTTAAGAGAAAGTGCTTTAATTTTCATTGTTGCGCTGCGTAATCTTTTAGTTAATTCTGTTAGTAGTGCAACAGAAACATCAGGGAATTTTGTAAGTAAATCTAAAAATTCCGCTCTTTGAATTATAAAAAGTTTTGAATCTTCAACAGCAGTTACGGTAGCTGATCTTGCCATTCCATCCAACAGAGACATCTCGCCAAAAAAATCCGATTCATTTAACATTGCAAGTATAACTTCTTTTTCATCATTGCTGGAACGGGAAATTTTTACTTTCCCTTCTGTAATTACAAAAAGTGCTGATCCTGTATCCTCTTCAGAAAGTATTACGCTGTTTTTTTTGTAGGATTGTACCACACCGGATTTTGCAATTTTTTGTAAATTTTCAGAATCCAGATCAGAAAAAATTGGTACGTTTGCAAGAAATTCTGTATTGTTTAACAAAATATTACCTCTCTTTTAAAATAATTTGATCAAAAAATACCCTTGATGCATCTCAAAGTCAACTTTATCTCAATTATAACTTTTAAGTGTTATTCTGCCGATAAATCTTACAGGGCTTGTTTGTTGATTATTATGCGTGTTTTTAATTGTTTTTTATATCTTGTCTCTATATTTTAAGCGTCTTAATTTTTCAAAGTTAATTAATACGGAGATAACATAATATGGCTATGATGGCCAAAATGAGGAGTTTAGCTCCTGCTTTTATCCTAACAGTTGGCGGATTATTCGTTTTGTTTATGGTAATTTCTGACTCAAATGTTTTGGAAATACTTGGCGGCGGAAATAGAACCAACAATATTGCTGTTGTAAATGGCGAAAATGTTACTTACCAGGAATTTCAAACTGCTTTAGATCAACAATTAGAAAATCAAAAAAATCAAACAGGCAAAGAACTTGAAGAAGCTCAGGTTGATCAGGTTAGAGAGCAAGTTTGGGATGCAGTTGTAACTCAAAAAATATTTGGTCAGTTGATCAAAAAATATGGAATAACAGTTCCAGATCAGGAAATTAAAGATATTATTCTTGGTGATAATCCACCTGATTTTCTTAAACAAAATTTTATTGATTCACTTGGCAACTTTAACAAGCAGCTATATGATCAAGCTATTTTTGATCCGCAGAACAAAGCAGCGTTAATACAGGCTGAAGAATTAGTAAGACAATCCCGCCTAACACAAAAACTGCAAAGTATGATATTAGCTTCGGTAAATGTTGGCGAAGATGAAGTTAAGCGAAAATTTATCGACCAGAATATGAAGATTGAAGCGGATTATTCGTTAGTAGATATAAATCTCATAAAAGATTCTGATATTAAAGTTACAGATGAAGATTTGAAAGCATATTATGATAAGAATATCAATAATTATAAAGTACCTCCTCAAAGAAAATTAAAGTTTGTACTATTTTCTAATTCTGCCTCCGCAGAAGATACTCAGATGGTTTACAAAAATTTAGTGAATGTTAAAAAAACATTATCAAGCGATACTTTAGGGTTTACACAGCTTGTGGGAATTTATTCTGAAATGCCCTATTCAAAAGATACAGTTTCAGTTACTACTTTAACCAGCGAAGTTGTTTCAGCTTTTAACAAAGCTTCTGTTGGTGAAGTTGTTGGACCTTTTGCTACGCAGCAAGGATATACACTTTTTAGATATGATGGTTCTGTTCCTTCAAAAGAAGTATTTGCTAAGGCTTCACATATTTTAATTAACCAATATGGAAGTGATGAAAAGAATTTAGAAGAAGCAAACAAACTTTATGATAAATTAATTGCAGGTGCAAATTTTGCAGCCTTGGCAAAAGAATTTTCTAAAGATCCGGGCAGTGCTGTAAAAGGCGGTGATCTTGGATATTTTGGAAAAGGTATGATGGTTAAAGAGTTTGAAGATGCATGCTTTAACGGAAAAGTTGGTGAAGTGCAAAAGCCTGTAAAAACAAATTTTGGTTATCACATAATTAAAGTTACTGATAGATCTGATAGAAAATATATCGTTGAGAAAATTGTTAATCAGGTTAAACAATCAGCTTCCAGCAAAGATAAAAATTTTACGGCTGCAGGTGATTTCGCTTTTCTTGCAAAGAAAAATGATTTTGAATCTGAAGCAAATCTATTACAATATACAGTACAAGAAACTCCTTTATTTACAGAGCAATCGGGTTCTATCCCAATGATTGGACTAAACAAGAGATTAGTCAATTATGTTTTTGAAAACTCAATAAATACGATTAGCGACCCCTTTAAAGTACCAACCGGTTATGTAGTTGTTAAGATTACAGAAATTGCAAATGAAAAGTTCAGACCTTTTGAAGAGTTAAAAGAACAATTAAAACCAGCCGTCATCAGAGAAAAGAAATTTGAAAATATTAAAACTATTGCAGATAATCTTTATAAAAAAATAAACGGAGATTTAAGCAAAGCCCGTTCAATAGATACGAACTTTACTGTTAAGCAGACTGGTAGTTTCACCCCACAAGGTTCAATACCAAATATCGGCAGAGATTATTCTTTTGTAAATACTGCAATCACCGCAAAGCTAAACAAAGTAACTGAACCGGTAAAAGGTTCACGAGGTTATTACCTTGTTAAAGTTACTAACCGTTCTGCATTTGATCAGGCTTTATACTCACAGCAAAGCACGCAATTGCGCAGTACGATGCTTCAAGAAAAAAGAAGCCGCTTCCTAAATCAGTGGGTAACCGAAATAAAAGAAAGTGCAGACATTAAAGATAACCGACATTTGTTCTTTGGTCAGTAATTTTTAATTGATTTTTAAAACCCTCAATTACAGCAAGCTGTAGTTGAGGGTTTTCTTTTTTATACGCGTTTAACTTTTTCTCTATCAATTTCTTAAATTAAACATTAACAAATTATTTGCTTATTTGTATGATAAAAAAAATAGTTTACTTAACAGGATTCATGGCTTCGGGCAAAAGCACGATTGGACCAATACTTGCAAACACACTTGGCTGGGATTTTTTTGATCTTGATAAATTAATAGAGCAATCTGCTAATAAAAGTATTCGCAAAATATTTGAAGAAGATGGTGAAGAGTATTTTAGAAATTTAGAAACCGAAACTCTTAAAAAAACAACGGAACTGGAAAATCATTTAATTGCTTTAGGCGGCGGAACGATTGTAAGTGAAATAAATCTTGAGCTGATTAAATCAGCAGGGTTTTTAATTTATTTAGAATCATCCCCTGAAGAAACATATAAAAGATTAAGATTCAAACGCGATAGACCCGCATTACTATTTGATGGCGATGAAGAACCAAGTAAGATTGAATTTTTGGAAAAAATAAATTCTCTTTTGCAAACGCGAATTAAATACTATAATCAGGCTGATGTTAAAATTTCTACAGATAATGTTCCAGTTGGAAGGGCAGTCGATAAATTATCAAACATAATTAGAAAAGAATTTTATGGCAAAGCAAATAAAGGTTAATCTAAAGGATAAAAGCTATCCAATTATTATTGGAGAAAACTCATTAGCTAAAGCGATTGAAACAATAAACAAATCTACTGTTTCAAAATGCCTGCTGATAATTGACAAGAACGTCTTAAAATATCATTCAATGTTCATCAGAAAAAATTTTGCTTTAATAAACAGCAAAGTTTACACTTATACTTTTTTAGCAACTGAAAAAAATAAAAGTTTACAGCAAACTGAAAAGATCTATAAATTTTTAATTGAAAATTCTTTTGATAGAAATTCAATTATTGTTGCTGTTGGCGGTGGAATTACTGGCGATATTGCAGGCTTTGCTGCAAGTACTTATATGCGTGGAATAAAATTTATTCAAGTTCCTACAACTTTGCTTTCCATGGTTGATAGTTCCGTTGGTGGAAAGACGGGTGTTAATTTTAATCAACAAAAAAATATTATTGGTTCTTTCTATCAACCGGAATTTGTAGCGATTAGTCCAAATTTTTTATCTACACTGCCGAAAAAAGAATTATATTCTGCTGCAGGCGAAATATTTAAATACGCTTTTTTAGCTGATGAGGGAAATTATAATTTATTGAAGAATAGTTTGTACAAATTATTTATGCGTCAATCATTCAATTTTGATAAAACAATTTTTGCTTGTTTAAAAATTAAAACAAGTATTGTTGAAAATGATGAGAAGGAAACAACAGGGCTGCGGAAAATTTTAAATTTGGGACACACATTCGCTCACGCATTTGAAGTGCAATCAAATTATAAATTAAAACACGGTGAGGCTGTTATTGGAGGATTATATTGTGCTTTATTTCTTTCCGAAAGTTTAGGATATTTATCAACAAAAGGATTGAATAAATTTCTTATAGATTTTGTTTTCATCAAACCAAAAAAGGAATTATTAGGATTAGACGCTGATTTGGTTTTTCAATCAATGAGTGGTGATAAAAAGAATTCATTGGGGAAAATTAAATTTGTATTGATTGAAGAAATTGGCAATATTGTCGTTGATGCGACCACACAAAAATCGTTGGTTTTGGATTCAATTGAACGAATGAGAGAACAAATTTAAAATAAAAAAACCGCTTTAAAAGAGGAAAACTGTCAGGTTTTGAGGGCGAAACCTGACAGTTTGTGTGTCATTTTGGAGGGATGCTATGCTTAAACTATTTCGGATAATACTTAACAAGATCAGTGCCACCTTGTTTTGTCATAAAAAGACAGGATTGACATCAATTTTGTCGGTAAAAAGTACGTTATTGTAATTATTACAATCGGTAATATTTAATTTGAATGGAGAATATTGTGCAAACGGATATTATTAGTAAACAAATAGATTATAAAGCTGAAATTGTAAAACTAAAAGAAAAGCTAAATGCGGTTATACTTGCTCATTACTATCAGGAATCAGAAATTCAGGATATTGCCGATTTTGTCGGTGATAGTTTAGAACTTGCGAAAAAGGCGAAATCCACTTCTGCGGATGTAATAGTTTTTGCAGGCGTTCACTTTATGGCGGAAACAGCAAAAATATTAAATCCAGAAAAATTAGTTTTGCTTCCGGATTTAGAAGCTGGTTGTTCGCTTGCTGAAGGATGTCCCGCAGATCAATTTGAAGCGTTTAGAAAAAAGCATCCAGACCACATTGCAATAACTTACATAAATTGCTCTGCCGATGTTAAAGCTTTAAGCGATATTATTTGTACTTCAAGCAGCGCTGAAAAAATTATCAACCAAATTCCTAAAGATCAAAAAATTCTTTTTTCACCTGATAGAAATCTTGGTAAGTATCTTATCAAAAAAACGGGTAGGGAAATGCTTTTGTGGGATGGAAGCTGCGTAGTTCATGAAACTTTTAGTGAAAGAAAAATTTTGGATCTAAAAGTAAAACATCCTCTGGCAAAACTGATTTCACATCCCGAATGTGAAGAAGCAATTTTAATGCACTCGGATTTTATTGGATCAACAAGCAGGCTGCTAAGTTTTGTACAGGAAGATTCTGCAAATCAATTTATCGTTGCAACTGAAACCGGAATTATTCATCAGATGAAAAAAGCAGCACCTCAAAAAGAATTTATTCCTGCACCTCCGGAAGATGATACTTGCTCTTGCAACGAATGCCCATATATGAAACTTAATACTCTGGAAAAATTGTATTTGTGTATGGAAAATCAATATCCGGAAATTATTATGGATGAGGAAATTAGAAAAAAAGCTCTGCTGCCGATCGAAAAAATGTTAGCAATGAGCTAACATTTTTTTAATATAATTTTAAATGTTGTACCTTCAGTTGGAGTAGAATTTTTTACAAATATTTTACCGCCGTGATAACCTTCAACAATGCGTTTTGAAAGACTTAAGCCCAAACCCCAGCCGCGTTTTTTAGTGCTGTAACCGGGTCTAAAAACATCTTTACGTCTTCTTAAATCAATACCTTTTCCGTTATCGGATACTTCAATCTCAATATTTTTTTTACTTTCAACTATATCAATATTAATCTTTCCGTTTTTACTTTCGATAGCATCCAAAGCATTTTTAATTAAGTTTTCTAAAACCCACTCAAATAATTCACCGTTCATTTGAGCGCAGCAAGTTTGATTACCGCTTAATGTTAAATCAACAGTTTTGCCGGTTTGTGGAAGTCTTCGATTAAAATACTCTGTAACCTTTTTAGCTTCTTCATACACAATATGATTTTTTATTTCCGGCTTAGCACCTATTTTAGAAAAACGATAAGTTATCTTGTTAAGTTTTTCTACATCACTGGAAATTTCTTCAGTAATATCAAGAATTGCATCCGGTTTTTGGTAATTAAGTTTCATCATTTCAATCCAGCCCATTAAGCTCGAAATCGGAGTTCCAAACTGATGTGCTGTTTCTTTTGCCATTCCAACCCAAATATTACTTTGCTCGCTTCGCTTAATTTGGCTGAATCCAATGTATCCGATAATTATAAATAGTGCGGCAATAATAATCTGCAAGTAAGGATAAAATTTTAATTGTTTTATAAGCTCGGAATCTCCGTAGTGAATACGCTGAAGAATAATAGTATCCGCATAAGTAACATTTATCGGTTGATGAATGTCATCCATCTCTTTTATAAGATTTTGAAGGAAAGATTTTTTTTGTTCTGTTGTAAAAGTGGAATCAAATTTAACATTTTTAATATCTAAGCTGTTATCCGGATTTATAGTATTTGTACTGTCTGTCAATATTATCGGAAAGTCGATTGGTTTTATAATATTATCAAAAAGGAATGTTAAATCAACATCCGCAGAAGTTGAATTTGCTAAATACTCAATTCCTTTTGCATAAAGTTCAACAATACTACGTTCACGTTCTTGCAGTTTATTAACTAAACTATGAGTGTAGTACAAGGTTCCGCCTGCAATTGCAAGAGCAATAATTAGCAGAATAATTTTGAAGTTTACTGATGCAGGACCGCCGGACATTTTCATAGAATATTCAATCTAATGTTTTTGTTGCGGAAAGATTAAATAATTAAGAAGTAAAATCCAGATTAAAAGGAATCTCCTAATACCTATTCAATATAAAAAGTTTGTTTACGCTTCGGACCAACGGAAACAATATCAATTTTAATTCCGGATTCTCTTGAAATAAAATCTAAATAGTCTTTTGTCTTTGCAGGCAGATCATCATAATTCTCGCAAGATGTTATATCAACATTCCATCCATCAAGAGTTTCATAAATTGGAGTAACAAGATTTAATTGATCAACATTTGTTGGAAAAGTTTTTAGTCTTTTGCCGTTAACTTCGTACCCAACGCAAACTTTTATTTTTTCAAATCCGCTTAATACATCCAACTTTGTTAAAGCAACAGAAGTAATTCCATTTATCATTTTTGAGTAGGCAACTAAAAAAGCATCGTACCAGCCGCAGCGTCTTGGTCTTCCGGTTGTTGCACCAAACTCAGCACCAATCTTTCTAAGTTTTTCACCGTCATCATCAAGTAATTCTGTTGGAAATGGACCGTTACCTACACGTGTAGTATAAGCTTTTACAATTCCAATTACGCTGTCAATTCTTGTAGGTGGAATTCCACTGCCTGTACAAGCTCCTCCGGACGTTGGACTGCTTGATGTAACATATGGATAAGTTCCGTGATCAATATCCAAAAATGTTCCTTGCGCTCCTTCAAGTAAAACAGATTTACCTTCATCCATAGCACGATTTAGATAAGCGGGCGCATCTTTAATGTATTTATCAATGGTAAGATCAAACTCAAGATACTCTTTAACTATTGCATCAACATCCAAACCTTCGTGACTGTGTATCTTTTGAAGTATCTCGTTTTTTTCTTTCAGGTTTTCACGAATCTTTTTTTCTAACTCTGTCCGATTTAACAGATCAACAATTCTAATTCCTTTTCTCGCATACTTATCAATATAGCAGGGTCCAATACCTCTTCCGGTAGTTCCGATTTTATTGTTGCCGCTTTCATTAATTGAATCTAATAGTTTGTGATAAGGCATTATAAGATGAGCATTGTGGCTGATAAATAATCTACCGTCAACATCAATATTATTTTGTTTTAGAAGTTCGATTTCTTCAAGTAGGGCAGTGGGATCAATTACAACACCGTTGCCGATTACGCAAATAACTTTTTCTCTTAAAATGCCGGACGGGATAAGATGTAGAATATATTTTTTATCGCCGATTTCTACAGTATGACCTGCATTTGCGCCGCCTTGATATCTAGCAACAATTTCAAAACCCTTGCTGATAAGATCAACAATTTTACCTTTACCTTCATCACCCCACTGAGAACCAACAAGAACGGTTGCGCTCATCTGATCATCCTGCTTTAAATTGATATAAATTATACAAAATAAAAACTCCGCATTAAAGTAATACGGAGTTTAATAAACGCTGATAAGTTTTATTTATTAATCAAAGCTTTTTACTGCTTCGTCAACTGTATCAAAAGATTCAAAAATTGTAATAAGCTTTGTTATAATTAGTAAGCTTTCAATTTTTTCTGTAACGTGCGCAAGAATTAATCTTCCATTCTCACGTTTCATAGTTGTTAAACCGCTAATAAGCATACCGAGACCGGAACTGTTCATAAATTTAACAGCAGAAAGATCAACAATCACGTTTTTCTTTCCTTCATCAATAAGTTTGTGCAACAGTTCGTTAAATTCTTTAGTATCCTCACCGCCCATAACATTACCTTTTAACTCTACGATAACGGCGTTATACTTCTCTAATAGTTTTGTTTTCATTAAAAATCTCCAAAAATTTCTTGGTCAATTTAAGTAAGCTTAATTACTCATGCAAGCAGGATTTTGCATGATTATTATTACTTTTTACCGGTTATCAATTTTGGCATTTGGACAAACAAAATATTAATTATTTTAGGAACCAAAACAATAAAGTAACGTCTAAACTATGGATAACGAACAAAAAGAGAATATGCTGCAGCCAAAAATTCTAAGTCTTGATGATGATTTTTCACTGATTAAACAATTTATTGATGGAGATGAATTGGTTTTTAGTGAATTGGTAAAACGGCACAAAGAAAAAGTTAGAAATATTATCTATCTAACCTTATCCAACACAGACAGCGTTGATGATATCGGGCAGGAAGTTTTTATTACTGTTTACAAGCATTTAAAGAATTTTAGGTTTGAATCTCAGTTTACAACCTGGCTTTACAGAATTACTATTAATAAATGTAAAGATCATCTAAGGAAAAAAAATATTAGAAGCATATTTTTACCGTTAAGAGATGATGAACCCGTTTTTGAATCTATCAACGAAGACACTGATATTAAACATATTGTTGGAAATGCAATTGCAACTTTGCCTGATAAATTGCGAATTCCACTTGTGCTGAAAGATCTTGAAGGATTTAGTTATCAGGAAATTGCTGATACGATGGAATGTGAAATTGGAACTGTAAAATCAAGAATATTTAGAGCAAGAGAGGCTCTTAAAAAAATACTTAAGCCTCTTGAAAAAGAGTTAATGTGATGAAAAGAAATAGAGACATAGAATTGCTTTCCGCTTATGTGGATGGAGAATTATCCCAACCGGAAAAAAAATATATTGAAGAAAAAATTAAATCTTCTTTAGAGTTACAAAAAGAGTTATCTGATTTAAAAAAGCTTAAAGAATTAACCGCAGGTTCTTTTGATAGAATTTCCGAATCTCCATATTTTGAAACAAGATTGTTTACAAATCTTAATTCAGAAAATTCATCTAAGATTAATCTTAAAAAATGGATTCCGATTACATCGCTTACAATAATTACTTTAGCGTTGATGGCTGTGCTAAAGTTCAATCCAAATCTTATTGATGATCTTATCAATCAACAAAAAACTAATCTTGCAGGATTTTATAAAGAAAACTTGCAGCCTTTACTTTATGCTGCTGATTTAACTAACGAAGACATTTTTAATTTTGCCGTTTATCAAGAACTTCCATTAGATAACACAAACAATCAAGTGCTAAAGCTTGGTAACGATGTTAAGGGAAAAGAATTTTTTGAGATTAAAAAAGCAAACACAATTGCTAATAGAAACAACTTACAAAAGTTTGTTGCCGCTCTTGATTTTGATCCGGAAGAAAGCAAAAAAATTGATTCGATTATAGGATCATATTCCGATCAAATATCATCCCTGGTGTTAGTTAATGATAAAAATGCTGTTGCAATAAATCCTAAAATCTGGAATACAAGAAAATTAATTCTTGCCGATATTCTTGCATTTGCTAAAAACCATGCTTCATCCAACCTTAACCAAATTATTCCTGAACAGGCAATTCAGTTTGATAATCATTCAATTGCAAAATGGGTTAATGAAGCTAAATTATTAAAAGATGATCAATACATTTTCTGCACTTCTGATTCAATCTTTAAAGAAGATTTTGTTTTTGATATGATTGAGTTCAAAAAAAATATGAAGGAGATGACAAAAGAAATTGCTGAATTGAATAATCAAAAATCTGCTTTGCGCGAATATCACTTTAAAATTGATTCAAATGTGAATAAACAAAAAAAGAATTCTAATTGGAAAAAGCAGTTTGAGGTTTTTGTAGATACAAATCTTATAAAAGTAAGCGTGCAAAATATTGCAATGGATTTCCCTGAAATTATTTTTCCGAATTTTGATAGCATTGCAATTATAATCCACGAAGCAACACAAAATATCAGAACTGTGCGTCCGCCTTCACCGCCTATGACAGTGGGAAATAAAGGTTACAATTATGAATTCAATACAGTTGCGCCAAAGAAAATATATGGTACAGATGTTAATCTTGATTCTTTAATGCACATAAAAAATTTAAAGAATGATAGAAATCGCATCGAACAAAACGAACGAATGAAAAAGGATTCAAGTGAAAATGATGTTCAGTTTTTTAATAACGATAGCCTGATACTTTTACAGAACAGAGAACTAAAAAAAGAAATGGATAAGCTTAGAAAAGAGTTGCAAAGGTTTAGAGAGGATTTTACTATCCCAAATGAATCAGATTCCGGACAGAGCAAAAAAAACAAACAAAATATTAATCCCGCAGATATTGATGGAGTTGAAATTTGAAAGTCTATAAAATATTTCAGATCACTAATTCATAATTTCATTATTCTATCACTTGAAGCCGCATCCGCCGCCAATCAATCTATTTTACCGCACTTCAAACCATATCCCTTTCATAATTCTTTTCTTTAATTCAAATAAAAATTGATATATTTTTAAGCGACAATACAAATCATTTAACGTAAATCGGATTATTTTGAAATTGAATGACATAAAAATAAACTTCAACCTTTTGGTTTGGATTATTGCCTCTTTGGTGCTTTCTGTTTTTGTTTATCGATTACTCTTTTTTTCATCCAATTCACATCTATTTTTTATTATAAATGATTTATTTGCTGCACTGCTTTTATTTGTACTGATTCTATTTTTGATTAAATCTTTAGGTAGAAAAAATCCCCATCCATCCGCACTCGTTTTAAATATTGGAATTATAAGCGCATTCGTATTCCTAATTATGATGTTTGCTGAAAATATTTTAGACATTCAAATAAAAAGCATAAGCGAAAATCTTGCCTACCGAGGAATTTTTGAAAATCTTTTGCATACTTTTTATGGTTTGATGTTTCTTGGAATTGCAGGATACTTTTTTACTGCCTACAAGGAAATGTATTTCTACAAACAGCAAAGCAGAAAAAATACTTACTTTGTTACGATGACCGTATTTATTGGTTTATCCGCGGTATCAAATTTATTTTTTAGCGAAGAAAAATATCAATTTATATATAACACTTTTTTTATAATCTCAATTATTCTGATAGTATTTAATTCAATTAAGATTTCCTGGATTGCCTTCATTTCAAAAAAAGAAAAAATTTCCTTACTTATTCTTTCGGTTATCATTTCTTCATTGTTCATTATAAATCTAATTTATAATGGCAGAGCAGATTTTAATGGAACAGTTTTATCAGGCTTCTCGCCAACTGTTTATCAGTTCTTTAATCTAATTCTGATTTACGGTGCAATTTATTTTCTTGTTTTATTTTTTACTACACTGTTTCATATTCCAACTGCGGAAGCGTACGATAGAAAAGCAAATGAGGTTTCATCCTTACAATTTTTCAGCAAGTTAATTACGCAGGTTTTAGATATTGAAGAACTTGCAGAAACTATTACAGAGATAACCACAAAAGTCAGCAGTGCCGATGCAGCGTGGATTATTATTAATGAAAATGGTGCACAAAAAATTCTATCCAACAAAAACATTGCATTTGTTGATGCTGATTTGATAAATCAATACTTGTTAGAAAGCGGCATTTGTGATAAAATAACAGAAACAAAAATTTGCAGCCTGCAAAAATTTGTAAACAAATCTCAGCTCTCAGAAAGATATGGCAGCATTGCAATTTCTCCGTTAAGATGTTACAATGAAGTTAAAGGGTATCTAATAGCTGCCAGAAAAAATGAACTTATTTTTTATGAGGAAGATAAAACCGCCATAAACACTTTTTCGGATTATGCTTCAATTGCAATTGAAAATTCTTTATTGCTTGAACAATCAATCGAAAAAGAAAGACTTGAAAAGGAACTTGATGTTGCAAGAGATATCCAAAAAAAAATATTACCATTAAAAGATCCGGAATTTAAAAATCTTTCTGTTTCATCTGTTTTCATTCCTGCGTTTGAGGTTGGCGGTGATTACTATGATTACTTTGAAATATCAAAAAACAAATTTGCATTCATAATCGCTGATGTTTCCGGCAAAGGCATTTCAGCCGCATTTATTATGGCTGAAGTGAAAGGGATATTTAGTTCTCTTTCAAGGATGCTCGAAAGTCCGAAAGAAATATTAATAAAAGCAAATGAAATATTACAGCAAACACTTAACAAGAAAAATTTTGTAAGTGCTTTGTACGGTATCATTGATTTTGAAAAAGAGAACATTCGATTTGCTCGTGCAGGTCATTGTCCTGCAATTCTTGTTAGAAATAATTCTGTTGAAACATTTAAACCTGCAGGAATAGGACTTGGACTAACAAACAAAACTTTATTCAGTAATAATCTTGAGGAAATAAAAATTGATTTTAATGAAAATGATACGATAGTTTTTTATACGGATGGAATTACAGAAGCAAAAAACAAAGAGTTTGAAGATTTTGGTGAACAAAGATTTTCAAATATTTTAATTGAACATTCAAACAAATCAGTTAATCAAATCGCTAACGAAGTTATAAAAGATGTTACATTATTTTCCAAAAACCACACACAATATGACGATATTACTTTAGTTATATTTAAGTGGCATAAAAAAAATAACATACTAGGAGTTAAAGAATGGCAGAGTTCCACACCTCAATTAAAGAGCAAGGTGCTGTAAGTATTATAAATTTAAGAGGATATTTGGACGCACACACTGCATCTATCCTTGAAAATAATTTTGTTGATTTGATTGATAAAAATCGTTTTAACATTGTTGTTGATTTTAAAGAGCTTGCGTACATAAGCAGCGCAGGCTTGGGCGTGTTTATGGCTTACATAGAAAAGATCCGTGAAAGCAGCGGAGATATTAAGCTTTCGGGTATGAACGAAAAAGTATTTAACATTTTCGATCTGCTCGGATTTCCTTTGCTTTATGAAATATTCAAATCAGAAACAGAAGCTGTACAGAAATTTACAGAGTTGAAATAAAGTGAAGACAAAAAAACTTAAAGTAAAAAGCAAAACTGAAAATCTTTCACTCATCAGAGATTTTGTTAGTACCGCTGCTATAGATGCCGGTGTACAGACTGATGCTGTAGAAAATATCATTCTTGCTGTGGATGAAGCCTGCACAAATATTATTAAGCATGCTTATCAATCTTTTCCTGACGGGGAACTGATTATCAAAACAAAATCCACACTTTCTCGTTTTGTAGTGAGCATAACCGATTATGGAAAATCTTTTGAACCGGAAATGATTCCCGAACCTGATTTACAAAAATATTATAGACAAAAAAGAGTTGGCGGACTGGGAATGTATTTGATGAAAACTTTGATGGATGATGTTAAGTATGTTTCCGTTCCCGGAAAATATAATGAAGTGCTGTTATCAAAAAATATAAAAATGGCGCAAAGCAATGCCAGATAATGATAGCTTAAAAGTTAAACGTAATCTTACTGCTCTAGTTGAATTTAGCAGAGTAATAAACTCCAGCCTGGATCTTAATTTTATTTTAAATAATGTTCTTTTAACATGTCTTGGAAAATTTTTAACTACAAAAGGGCTGGTAGCATTAAACATAAACGGCAAGCTTTCTCTTAAAGCTTCTAAAGGAATTTCTGAAGAAGGTGTTAAACAATTTCCTTCCATCGATGCAAGCGAAGATTGTATTGGCAGTGAGGATTTAGAAAAGTATTTAGCAGAGAATAATCTTTTAGCGATTGAAAAGATAAGTTCATCAAATGAATGCGTGGGAATTGTATGCCTTGGTGATAAACTTAATAAGCAGCCTTATATAAAAGACGATCTTGATTTTTTAAAAACCATTTTAAATATATCTGCATCAGCAATTCAAAATTCTATGATTGTGGATGAACTTAAACTTGTTAATCGCGATTTGGATTCTAAAATACAAAGGCTAAGCTCGCTGTTTGAACTGAGTAAAGAATTTGGTTTGTTTTCCGAATCCACAAAAGTAACACGTTTATTAATTTTTGCATTGATTGGACAATTCCTTGTTCAGAAATATGTACTGCTTAGGTTTGAAGGAAATGATATTGAAGTTATCGAACCAAAAATTCCTGTTGAAGAATTATTAAACAACATAAAAAAAATTGATTATTATAAAATTGAAACTTCATTAAATAAAGAACAGGTTGCATTACTTTTTCCACCGTTATTTCAAATGGGAATTGAAGTTATTGTCCCGATGCAGATACAAGGCAAAACAAAAGGTTTAATCATATTGGGTAAACGAATTAATAATGTTGAATACACAGACGCTGATATTGAATTTATTTTTTCAGTTGGAAGCCTTGCAATTATATCAATGGAAAATAGAAAACTTTTCATGCAAGCTTTAGAAAAACAAAAACTTGAAGAAGAATTAGATCTTGCTCGTGATATCCAAAGAAATCTTTTACCGCATAAAATTCCTAACTTTAAAAACTTTGAGATAGCTGCTATAAATATTTCATCAAAACAGGTTGGTGGTGATTATTATGATATTATCGAACTTGATAACGATGATTGCTGTATCGCAATTGCTGATGTATCGGGCAAAGGAGTTCCTGCATCTTTATTAATGGCTAACATGCAAGCGTTTTTACAAGTGATATGCAGGCAGAATACACCGTTGGACGAAGCAACAGGATTTATAAATAATCTTATTTCCAGTAATACTTCCGATGGAAGATTTATTACTTTCTTTTGGGGAATTTTGAATGATGTAACAAAATCTTTTAACTATGTAAACGCAGGGCACAATCCGCCGTTGTTAATTCGCAATAGCAAAATTACAAAATTAGAGATTGGCGGAATGATTCTTGGCGTTATGAAAACGATTATGCCTTATAAATCAGAATCAATCCAATTACAAAAAGATGATGTGCTTGTATTATTTACAGATGGAATTTCTGAAGCGATGAATAAAAAGAGCGAAGAATTTTCTGATGAAACTTTAGAAAAATTATCTTTGGAAATGGCTGGTGCATCGGCTGAAATTATTTTACAAAAAATACAGAGCGAAGTACAAAGTTTTACAAGCGGCGCAAATCAATCTGATGATATAACGTTGATGGTTGTAAAGGTTAAATAAATTATTACTATGAACAGATTTAAAAGAATGGTCTTAAAATTCAGATTGAACATTGTTACGGGATTAACATTGTTCCTTGCGTTTGTTGCTGTGCTATCAATTTACGTTTCACTTGAAGTAAGATTACAATCCAATGATGAATGTTTGTGGAATCCCACAAAAGTTTCTAAAGACTCGTTAGAAATAATTTTTGGTTCAGTAAAAGTAAATGGAGTAGCCTGGAATGCAGGAATTAGAAACGGTGACCAACTACTAGAAATTGATGGGGTTAAACTTAAGGACATTCTTCAAGCTCAGGAAATTCTTAATAATTTTGATTCAGGTGAACTAGCTGATTATGTTGTTAAAAAACCAACTGGTGAAATTCTTAGAACTCAGGTTTTCGTAAAAAAACTTGTTCAGTTTGGTTCACTTGCACAAAGTATAAGCGCATTATTATTTCTGATAATAGGCTTTATTGTATTTACTGCAAAACCGGATGGACTTGCACATAGGCTGTTTTATTTTATTGGAGTATTTACGGTTTTTTCCGCTGCATCCGTCTTATTTCCGATTGATGAACTCTTCTTTATTAAGTTTATCTCAGAACAACCTACAACTGCATTGATATCCAGAAGTGGTGTTATAATCAGTCAGGTCGCTGTTCAATTTTTATTTCTATACTTCGTTTGGTCGTTTCCGGTACAATTTAAATTTGCATCCAAAAAAAGTGTAAAGACAGCTTTAATAGCTGCCGCAATTATATTAAGCCTAACAGGTATTGTGCTCGCAAGTTCTTTAATCTGGACAAATCTTAAATCTTTATATCTATTTAGATCATGGCAGTTATTAACAAGAATAATATTTTTAATAATGTATATCGCGTCATGGTTCTCATTGTTAATTCAATACAAGCGAGAGAAAAATCCAGACAGGAAAAAGCCTATTCTACTTTTTATTATTGCGTTTACATTTGGCAGCCTTATCCAGTTATATGTTGGCACAATTGCACCAGCAATTTCTGATACAATTTTTAATTCCCCAGAATATTATATGCCGATTATTCTTGTAGTTTTTGTTCCGATAATATTTGCATACGCAATTTTTAAATATCACCTGCTAGATGTTAGCATTGTGGTTAGAAACACAATTATTTACGGCACTGCAATGGCTACAGTTGCAGGTATTTATTTTGTTGTTATTTATTTATTGGGGCAGGGGATAAGCAGAGTTATAGGAGCTGAGAATCAGGGGTTTATAGCCGGAATTTTCTTTTTAATTTTTGCATTCATCTTTCAATCAACTAAGGATAAGTTTCAAAGTTTTCTTACAAGAAAATTTTATCCCGAACAATTTGCATATCAAAAGGTGTTAATTCAATTCAGCAATGATGTTTCAACAGTAGTTGGAACTGACAGAATTTTGGATTTGACTACCAGTACTTTTATTGATGCCTTAAAAATTAATAAGTTTGGTATTCTGTTAAGAAATTATGATAAAGATGTCTTAACGTTAACACGCGGAATTGGTTTTACAAAAAATAATTGTTTTATAGAAAAATCAAATCTTGTATCAGTGTATAAATCAAAATCATTGGCAACTGACTTTCCGGTTATTGAACAACAGGATTTTGAAAGTGTTTTTCCGGGTAAAGCAGAACGATTAATTGAAGAAGGTATTTATTCTGTTATACCGATGATTGTAAAATCAAAAGTAGTTGGTGCTTTGCTGTTTGGATTAAAATACTCAGGTTCAAAGTTTGGCGGAAAAGATTTAGAACTTTTAACTGCGGCTGCAAATCAGTTAGCAGTTTCTTTAGAGAATGCAAGATTATACAAATCAGAAGCAGAAAAAATTAAGATTGAACGCGATCTTGATCTTGCAAAGAAAATTCAACAGAGTTTATTGCCTAAACGTATTCCTGATATTAAGGGATTAGATATATGCGGCGAGATGTTTCCGGCAATGCAAGTTGGCGGTGATTATTACGATCTTATTCCTCTTTCCGACACAAAATTATTTGTTGCAGTTGGAGATGTTTCAGGTAAGGGATTATCAGCGGCTTTGTATATGACTAAGCTTCAAACAATGATTCAAATTTCGACTCAGTCTAACAACAGTCCGAAAGAAATTTTAACCGAGATAAACAAACGATTATATGAATCTATGGAGCGCAGTTGGTTTATTACCATGACGCTGGCATTATTTGATTCAGAAAATGGTACAGTAAAATTCTGCCGTGCCGGACATATGCCCCTAATCACGGCTAACAATGGTACTGTTGAATCAATTAAAACTGAAGGCATTGGATTGGGTTTAGAAAAAGGCGAAATATTTGAAAGAACTTTACAGGAAGTAGAACTTAAAATAAAAACCAATCAAATATTCGCATTCTTTTCGGATGGAATAACTGAAGCGATGAACGAAAAGGATGAAATGTTTGGTGAAGAAAAACTAAATGGAATTCTAAAAGGCAAATCAAACAATCGCTCTGCAGAAGTAATGAACAAAATCTGGAGCGAAGTAAAACTCTTCCGCGGCAACACTCCCGTTAATGACGATATGACAATGGTCATAGTGAGAGTCTCATAATCCAACTACGAATCAATTTTAAAACAAAAAAGCCGATAGATTTTACCATCGGCTTTTTTTATATAAACACAAAAAACTTTTTATGAAAATTGAACTTTCTTTTTTGTTTTTTCTACGTACTCAAGTACAAATGCGCTTGCCACAAATATAGATGAATATGTTCCGATGATGATACCGAAGAACAAAGTAAATGCAAAAGCTCTTAGTACATCGCCGCCAAGAAGCATAAGAACAAAAACAGTTAGCAATGTTGTAAATGCTGTAATAATTGTTCTGCTCATTGTTTGATTAATACTTTTATTTATTAGTTCCTTTAATGGCAGGCTTTTATGTATTTTCATATTTTCTCTAACGCGGTCAAATACAATTACTGTATCGTTAATTGAATATCCAACAAGTGTTAGAAATGCCGCAACTATTGAAAGATCAATATCTAAGTTCAGTCCCGGAATAACACCATATAAAGCTGAATAAAGTCCTAAGGTTATCAGAACATCGTGAAAAAGTGCTGCAACGGCTCCCACTGCAAATACAAACTTAAATCTAAATCCCAAGTAAATAAGAATAACAACTAAAGATAAAAACACAGCTATAACCGCATCTCTTTTTAACTCTTCGCCAACCTTAGGTCCAACACGATCTTCTTTAACTACTTTAAATGGGTTGTCTTTAACTTTTTCTCTTAAATTTTCCTTGATCCATTCTGAAATACCAACGCTCACATCAATTTGTGTGTTATCTGGTTCTTCAGATACTTTTCCTGACTGAAAACCTGCAGCAAAAAGATTATCCGCAACTAGGTTTGCCGTATCAGGATTAGGGAATGAATATGTTATTGAAGTAGCTGTTTTTTCTACAACATTAAAAGGCACATCAGGAATGATTTCTTTTATTTGATTTTCTACACTTGCAACCACTTGTGGATACACATCGCTCGGAAGTTCTTGCAATTCAGTTCTGATAAGAGCGCCGGTTTGTCCGCCAAAGGTTCTAACTTCAACGTTACCAAGTCCTATGTTTTCAATATCTTTTCTAACTTCTGCAATATTAATTTGTTTATCAAACTGAAGAACGATTTCTGAGCCGCCTTTAAAATCGATACCGAAACTTAATCCTTTAAAGATTACGCTCAACAATCCGATTCCAAATAATACAAGGGAAAAGATGTAGAAAAATTTTCTCTTACCTAAAAAATCAACATTTAAATTATGAAATACTCGCATTGATAAATTAACTCCTTAATAAAAATTTTAACCTACGCTGATTTTGCTTCCTCTTGATACGAGGAGATCTAACACAAGTCTTGTAATAACTAACGCACCAAATAATGAGGCAGCAATACCAATCATTAAGGTTAGCGCAAATCCTTGAACAGGACCGGTACCGAATTGGTAAAGGATAACACCTGTAAAAAATGTTGTAATGTTCGAATCTATAATGGCAGAGTATGCTCTTGAGAAACCGCTATCAAGCGAGGCTTTAATTGTTTTACCCGTAGCCATTTCTTCTCTTATTCTTTCAAATATCAGTACATTTGCATCCACAGCCATACCAATTGTAAGTACGATACCTGCAATACCCGGCAATGTTAGTGTTGCACTAAATCCTGCAAGAATACCAAGTATAAAAAGTATTACAAGCACAAGTGTAAGTGCTGCAACAGTTCCAGCCTGTCTGTAATAAAATATCATAAACACACCAACAAGCAGGTAACCAATAAGTGCAGAGCTGAATCCACTTGAAATAGAATCCTGACCCAAAGAAGGACCAACAATTCTTTCTTCGATTACATCGACTGGAGCAGGAAGGGCACCGGCTTTAAGAACAATTTCAAGCAGCTTTGCTTCTTCCATATTTGCAGATCCTTCAATCTGTGAACGACCGCCAGGAATTTTTCCTTTAACATTTGGTGCTGTAAATACAACACCATCAAGCATAATCGCAATTCTTTTACCGATGTTTGCACCTGTTATGCGTGCCCAATCTGTTGCACCTTCAGAATTCATAGTCATATTAACAATCGGAGAAGATGTATTTGGATCTATATTAGCATTTGCATCTGTAACAACGCCGCCTGTAAGTTCAGGAGTTTTATTAACTAAATACATCGTAAAAATTTGTTTACCATCCTCTGAAGTAAAAGGTTTAGCAGAGAATACAAATTCAACGTTATCAGGAATTACTTTTTGAACTTCAGGTAAGCTTAACCAATACTCAATTTTATTTCTATCTTCTTTGCTAACGTAAGCATCAGCATTTGGGCTTTGTGGATTTAATACCGCAGCAGTAAAAAATGGATGCTGAATTCTAAATTCTTCTTCTGATAATTGCTTTGTTGTATCACTTGCTGCTGTGGTATCAATTTCTTTTTTTATTGTATCCAATTCAGCAATTACATTTCCAAGCGAGTCTTTTACACCTGATTGATTTTTCTTAGCAAGTACATCATCAATTCTTTGCATGATAGGAAAGGTAAGTTCAGCATCTTTAACTAATCTGAACTCTAATAAAGCTGTTCCCTGCAAAAGTTGTTTTGCTTCTTCTTCTTTAGCAACGCCCGGCAGCTCGACAATAATTCTTCTGCTTCCTTGTCTGGATATTGAAGGCTCAGAAACACCATATTGATCAACTCTGTTTCTGATAATTTCCATCGCACGGTTAACAGCATCCTCCGCTGATTTTTTTAACTCGTCCATTATTTCAGCGTCATCCTGTCGGATAGTTCCGTAGTATCGGCTTAATCTTATATTTCTTTCCTTAAATTTTCTTCCAACAATATCAACAACCGGTTCATCTGTTCTTAAAGCTTCTTTTTCAGCTTCAGCCATTACTTTTTTGAAAACATCATCAGGATTATTAGCAATTTTTTCTAATAATTTTCCGGTGTTAACTTCTAATACAACGCGCATACCGCCTTGCAAATCTAAACCGAGTTTTACTCTCTTTTTCCTTGATTCAAGTATTGATGGATCAGCAATTTTTATACTGTCTTCAACAAGTGTAACCATCTGTTCTACCTGATCTTTAGATAGATCGGGATTAAGCTTTTTAACTTCATTTCTTGTGGATTCGAGCTTTGCGGTTAATGATTTGTTGTTTTGATAATCCTGAAAAGTAGGATATAGCAAGTAAATGCTTAATGCAATAAATGCAAAAATTAGAATGATCTTAAATCTGTATTCTTTCATGCTTTAATAAATTTTAGTGACTAAAAGGGTCTTTAAAAAAATAGCTGTCAAACTTACGGGTAAAGGCTAAGAAAGTCAATAAAAATTAAGCATTTGGGGTGAATCGCATCTCTAAATAATCTTGATTTGCTGCAAAAACATACTATTTGGAATAGAAGTTTTTAATGATTCTATAGCCTAGATCTGTGGTGATAACAGAATTGTTATTTCTACAGGACATCCAGAATATATTTTAAGTACTGAACAACAAGAAAATAATAATCTTAATTTCCCAGAAGGATTTGAACTATCCCAGAATTGTCATATGTTATTTGCAAATTTTGAACGTAAATATAGTCCAAGTATGTAGCAAATCTTTTTAATTAAAATCTTCTTCCAATTCGGGCAAATATACTTGAGTATCTGGTTTCATCCTCTAGCAGTTTGCGATTGTAATTTTCGTAACCTACTGATATATCGATTTGTCTAAATTTGGTTATATACTCCACACGGAACACCCTAAGATTTAGATCAATTTGTCTGCCTTCCTGAAAAATATAATTGCCTTCAAAAGATAGTTTAGAATTTGCGTTTAATAAATATGCTAACATCAAAGAAACATCTGCAAAATTTTGCCTAGAGTTTTCATCTATCAAATTATAAATTCGATAACTTCCATTAATAGTTGAAATTAAATTTTCACTTGTCTGTCTAAAAATTCTCAAGAAGTACCTGCTGGAAGTATATGGTGTAATATTACTCTGGTAATCTTCATACTCAGCACCTAGATCAAGATATTCATAAGAAATTTTGAAACCATAAAGTTTTTGATCTAGTGTTTTTAGATAGTCTGATTTTACATCGGAAACATTTGAATAGTTTTGATTAGTCCCACTAAAGTAAAACTCTACAAAATTGCTAAGTAATGTTAAACTTGCACCGTATTTGTTGATTTTAGAATCAAAGTTTAGGGCTGGTTGCTGATCTGCTTTATATGACACCAGAACAATTTCACCATCCGATATTTGACCACCGGGCACTCTTTGGACCTCTGTATAAATACCTTTTTGAATTAAGATATAATCAAAATTTTCCTGGAAAATGATTGTGCCTGCAGAGTTTTTAACATAAATATTATTCACCTGAACGTAAGGATTATTAAGCGTTGTTACCGTGCCATCGGAAAGTAATTTTGATTCATCGAGTATGGTTATTGTCCCGAAAATATTTTCTCTGCTCTGATGGTTTAAAGTAAAATTATAATTTAATCTTAACATTCCGGTTGGAATGTTTTTTTGATAATCGAATCCTATTTCACCGCGATTAATCTTTTCATCATAAAATGTTTGCGAAATTGTTTGATAATTATATGATATATATGATCTTAAACTTGAAAACAATTTATGTTCAATTCTTAATTCAGCATCATGCTGTTTGGATTCCAATAATTCCTGAATAATCTTATAGTATTGATAACGACCATAAACACTAAATCCTGATAGTAAATCGGATCTAAGATTTTCATTAATCAAAAACCGATTGATAGGCTGACTACCAACCTGATTAGTAACAGAAATCAATGAAGCAAAGTTAGAATTACTTGAACGACTAAAAGTTAAATTATTATTCAGGCTCCAATTTATAGCTTTGTTTTTGATAATGGAATTAACAGAATATTTTCTGGAATAATCAAAATAATCTATGTTCAATCTGTTGTTACTAAAATCACTTACTGATCGATTAAATTCTGTGTTCACTAAAAATTGGCTAGTACTAAATTTTCGTCCTGTTTGAATTTCGTTTTGTTCCCAATTATATTTGGCCACATTTGCACTAAATGGTAATATCGGATTAGAACTGGAAAGTCTTGTCCCGTAATTAGTATAAAACGATTCAAGATTTGTAGTGTATTCACGCCTGCTAAAAGAATGATTAAAATCGAAATAAGGGTTAATAGAAATAATTCTTTCTGAGAAAAAAACGCCATTCAGATCTATTCGTTCATTGGTATTTATTTCTGAGTTATCTGGTGATATAATATAGTTATCAAGATTTCTTGCCGGGCTATAAGAAAAATTTGCATCAAGCTGGAAGAAATTTGGATGTATTATAAAACTGGATGTATTTAAATCAAGTCTACCTGTTAATAATGTAGATTTTTGTTCATCGCTAAAAGAATCAGACAAATTGTATGTTCCTGATCGATAATTTCCTTCAAGAGATAAAAGACCTGAAACAGATTTCAGATTCCAGAAACTAAATCCATTTTCATTTTTTTTTAATTTACCTGAAGAGAAACTATATCCGGGCAGTATAAGAATAATCAGAAATATGTACGAAATTATTTTGTTCATAAAATTCTAATTAAGTAAAAAACTTTCATTTGAACCATGAGGATTATGACAATCAGTGCAAACTGTCTCCCCAATACCGTTATGTATATCTCCTGCCAATAAATCATTTAGATCATGACACTCCGCACAAAGATTACGAACAGGATTAAGTAATAATTTAGGCAGCTCAGTTTGATGTGGATGATGACAGGAATTACATTCTCCGGCCTCAACAGGATAGTGAACATTTTTGTAAGTTGATTGAAAATCCTGATGACATTGATAGCAGAGCTCTGGCAAACTCATTATTTTTTTGTATGATGCCTTTATATCATGACAGCTTTCACACATTTTTTCTTTATACGGCTCATGAAGTACAAGAACAGGAAAAAGTATCTTTCTTTGATTTTGTATTGATGTTGAAGTATCATTTTTTGTAACTACCTGATCCACAGTTTTTAATGTATCTGCAATCGGGACACCATCAAATAAAAAGTTTAACAAACCATCATTTGAACTCGAGCCGCAGGAATATAAAATCAATACTGACAGGACAAGAATGCTATGTCTAAATTTTATTTTCAAAAGTATGCTACTTAGTTTTCTTCGAAATAAATCCATACACATTCACCTTATCCGGACCATACTGATTAGTAACAAATATCAAATACTTTAGGTCAAAAGATGGATCAACATGTATTTTGAAGAACTCTATATTTTGGTAATCGATCACCACTTTTGCAGGCAGCCACATATCACCTGGATATACATAACTTCCACCAAAGAACATTAATAAATCACCATCCTTATTAAAAATCTGTACATTCTCAAACCCTGCATCAACAACATATAGATTCTCATCATTATCAAGGGCAAGTCCTTTGGGGCGTGAAAATTTGCCAGGTGAATTACCTATAGCACCTACAGTTCTAATGTAACTACCATCCAAATCATAAACTTTAACTTTGGAATCACCGAGATCACTGATATAAATCTTATCATTAAATACAGAAATATTTGCTGGTGAAAAAAGATTTTCTTTTTTGTTTGATGAGGTGGGAATACTTTTTATATATTCTCTTGAGTATCTATCATACAGATCAACTGAGTGCTTATCAATATCATTAATAAAAATTAGCTTGTCTGTAACAAAAACATCTGTTGGTTTTAATGATGTACTGTCTCCAATCTCTCCAACATAGTCGAGCTCGGAATTAAAAATGACAACCTGCCTCCGTAATGCATCAGCTACATATAGAAATCCATCGGTATCAACAAAACAATTAATAGGTTGCTTTAATTTACCACGACCTTCAGGAATAAAATAGCCAAATGAACGATCTTCCATATACATAATTTCTAGTCCACCCAATTGTGTATCACAGACATAAATTCTATTTATGCCAACGGATAAACCATAAGGTTTTAGAATCGGTAAAGGTTCCTCTTCACCCATTATAAAACTTTTTATTGCAGATTGCTCACCAGTAAAATCAGTCGATTTACTGAATGAAATTAAGAACTGGATTTTTGGATCATCAGGCGCCGGAGGAAATACAACTGGTTCAATATTACTTGAAAGTTGTTTACTTCCCGAACAGGAAATAAATAAAAAAATGTTAATAAATAATATTAATTGTACTGATATTTTCATTTCAAATGTAATAAATGGTATAGGAAGCGGCAATACCACTTCCTATTAATTTTTTCTAATTACTTATTATGACAAGTTAAACAAAGTGTACTGCCGTTATTACCAATTTTAAGCAAGCTTGGATGGTTGTAACCATTGTGCACATCGTGGCAAGATGCACATTGTAATTTTCCACCGATAAGTAAATCGTTATTAATTGTTCCGCCTAAACCTGTTGTGTGCGTAGCTGGATCAAATAATCCGCCGTCCACGGAAGCAAGAGCAGTATTGTAAGTAAAGGAAACAGGATGATCATTTGCTAAAGTCGTTCCAAGATTATTTCCACCACTAATAAAATGAGTTCCGGTTGTTGTTCCGCCAAAATTCTCCAAGGCAATTGTACCATCATGACAGCTTAAACAAAGTTTTGAAGAAGCATCAGGCTGAGTAAGAGTTGTAGTGTTTAAAGTCGAACTTGAGTAAAGAGTGAACACCGTAGTTGTGGACTGATGATTCCAAAGAGGTGCATTTTGAATTGATGCATCAGAATTGTGGGGTGTATGACAAGGTTCACAAATCTCAGTGGTTCCCCAGCCTTGTCCAGAAAAATCATGTGCAGATCCGGTGATACCTGTTTGTGACCAGACAAGCTGTGATGCTGCGAATAAAACAAACACAGCAAAGAAAAACATTTTTTTCATAGGTGCTCCCTTGATTGAATTGATATTGATGTTGATTAAATTATCCATTATAAGAATTAATGATTTTATTTTTTTAATAAAAACTTGGATTATGATTTCGACCATGACAAATCAGATAACATCTGCCACTAAATGTACCGGTGTCTTCAAAGCGTAATCTTCCCAATCCATCCGGACTAACTATAGAGGTATTAAAATTAATTAAATGCGTGTTGTTAGTTAAGTTTCCTTGAGAACTGCTTATGCCGTGCGGGTCATGACAAACATTGCAAGATGTGTTATCCGAAACTATGTGCTTTCTATGAATTTTCTGACCAAAGCTTCCTGAACTGTTTATTATTGTATTTCTGTTATGACAAGAATAACATAGAGCATATGCTGCGGCTGATTCAGTTATATTATCACCCGTCAAGTATTGCATTTTTAATATCTGAGGATAAATCGATCCATGCGGTCCTTTCGGTGAACCAGTACCGTCACTAGCGTGACAGTTACTGCAATAAATTTTACTGCTAATAGTATAAGGTGAAATTAAACTTGGGACATTTGGATTTACACCTGCACCCTCAACTGGGTGAAATGATGGATTACTTAAATCAAATTCCATTCGCACATTGTTTTGTGAAATTTGCCGAACTGTTGGGCTGCCGGGTTTATCAGGGCTGTCGGCATGGCAACGATAACAAACTTCATATTCGTATTGTGATGGGTTTACTGCAGTACCATTTGTATTAACTCCTTTTACACCTATTAGAAAACCATTTACGGCAGGAGGTGATGCAGTTTGATTATTACTTGCATGAGGATTGTGGCAATCTTCACATTCAACATGTTTGGTTAATACTACATTTGGTTCTTCAGGATCGTGAACTTCTAAGTATCCGGCTACATTATGTTTATAAAGCTTGGTGAATTCCGTCTGAATATTTTTTGCTGCGACATTCGCATTATGACAACTGTAACAGTTATTTTCTTCCTGCTGATAATTTCTTATTCGTTTTTTACCATTTGCATTGTGAGGATTATGGCAATTTTCGCATGCGTTTCTGGATACTGATGCAAATTCAGTATGCGGCCAGGGATCAGTTCCACTTCCATTCCAGGTTGAGTTGGATATATTGTGACTTGTTGCACTCCAATAAGTTGTGTTGTGGCAGTATTGGCACAACACAGAATATTCATTAGTCGCGGCCAAAAACTTATTAAAAAGATTTTTATGTGGATCGTGGCAAGAAATACATTGCATTTTTTGATTTTCAAGTTTAACCAGTCCGGTTAGTGAAGCTGGATTATTCAATTGCCCATCAATAGTAACTAGGGTAGAATTATACACAAATGATATCGGATGATCATTAGAGATATCTTTAGTGAGATTTGTATTTCCGGAAGGCATTGTTGTTACACCTCCGGTCATTTGAATCGGTGTAGTTCTACTTAAAACATTTCCAAGTGCAATTGTACCATCATGGCAAGAAAGGCAAAGTACCGAAGAGCCATCGGGTTGACCTATAGTTGCATCTGTTGTAGTGCTAGTATAAAGTGTATAATTTGAAGCTGGATCCTGTCTGTTCCACAAAGGTTTTTGCGGGCTGCTATTGTGAGGTGTGTGGCAGAAAATACAAATTTCATTTTCACTGGATGCTTTAACTGTACCCGGGCCTGAAACAGAAAGATTGTGTTTAGAATTAACTATTGATTGAGCCGTCAGACTAAAAGCAAAAATCAGAATAACAAGAATGATTTTTATACTTTGTCTTACCAATCTAATTCTCACATTTTAGTTGAAAAATTTGAATTCTGGAATTAAAGCTATCTGCAATAAATATTTTATTTTGATCATCTAAAAAGATTCCGACGGGAAGCCAGAACATTTCGGATTCTGTTCCTCTTTCACCAAATGTATAAAGTAATTTTCCCGATTGATCAAAGACCTGCACATTATTAAATAATGCATCCACAACATAGATGTTATTGAACGAGTCTGTGGCAATACCTTTTGGTCTGGCAAAATCTCCACTTCCATCACCTGATTGACCAAATTGTTTTATAAATTCTCCTCGATTAGACAAAACCTGAATTCTAAAATTCATACTATCATTTACATAAATATTTCCATTTTTATCAGCCCAGATAAATGTTGGGAAATTAAACTCACCTTGTTCAGTGCCTCTCTGTCCAATAGTTCCAATTATTTTGCCGTCTTTATTTAATCTTGTGATTCGGTGCAGCTTTGTCTCACAAACCCAGAATTCTTCTATTGTTGATAAAAAAATTATTCCGGTCGGTTGTTCAAGCAAAGTTGTTATTACTGAGGTTTCTTCAGTGTCAAAATTATATCTGAAAATTTTATTTAGCTCTGAGTCAGTGATTATTAAATTCTTTTCAGATATACATATACCCACGGGTGATTTCAATTCTATGTCATCATCCAATATGGATTCAATTTTATTTTCACTAGCAGAATATTTAATAACTTTCTTGCTGTCCTGATCAATAAAAAAAATCGATCCACTTGAATCTGTAACCAAGTTAAAAGGTTTTAAAATTGCCAGATCATCACTCCCAACAATTAAATCATATAAAGATTCAAAGAATCCACCATTTGAGGTATGAATTGATTCTGAGGAAATTTCATCAATCCATTCAATTTTGGGATTATTACAAATTCCATCAATTTGTTTTTCAATCCCGGGTTGCGCTATGCAGACAGTAAAAGGTAAAAAGAAGAAGATATATGTAGAATTAAAATTCATTTGCTTTCTGATAGAACAAAGTTTTAAGTAATTCCGCAATAGTGATTGGCCAAACAGAGTTTTATTTC
The DNA here is from genome assembly GCA_963704275.1 of uncultured Ignavibacteriaceae bacterium. GTDB lineage: Bacteria > Bacteroidota > Ignavibacteria > Ignavibacteriales > Ignavibacteriaceae > IGN3. The sequence goes on from CAVPHP010000014.1 coordinate 90,668, forward strand.
AACTATTATTCCAAGACAAAAGGTTAATTATTTTTAAATATTAGCTTGTTCGTTTTGTCCTTTTATAAGAATTGAAAATAAAATTCTTAGGATTACGAAATTAATTTGTAAGAGTTGATAAAGAGTAATAGTTATTTCTTTTAAATGTTGTCAATTGTAAAAAGACAAATAAAACAATAAACATATACAGTAATTTCAGGTGCATTATCAGTATGGTAATGAGGAAAATAATTTATTGATATTCAAAAATACAAGGGGGAGGATCACTTCTAAAATAGTGAAGTATTGTTCAGCGCAATTTCACTACAAATTACTAATTACTGATTTAACCAATCTTGCAAAAGTATCTTTAACTTTATCCGCAGTTTCTGTTACTTCGGAGTGAGAAAGTTTTTGGTTTGATATTCCTGCCGCAAAATTTGTGATACATGAAATTGCAGAGGTTTTCATTCCCAAATATGCAGCATAAACTGCTTCGTGAACTGTTGACATTCCAACTGCATCTGCACCGTATTTTGCAAAGAATTTTATCTCAGCCGGAGTTTCATAAGTTGGACCTTTTGTATAAAAGTAAACGCCTTCTTTAAGATTTATTTTTTCTTTTAGCGCTGCTGATTTAATAATATTGTTAAAATCTGCATTAGGAAGATTTTTAGAATTATCTTTTCCCGCTTGATTGGTTAATCCTATCAAATCGGTTAATTCTTTTTTGATTAGAATTCCATTTAAAGATGTTGCTAACATTAAATCACCGGGAACAAAATTTTTATTTATTCCACCTGCAGCATTTGTTAACAACAGATGTTTAGCGCCAAGTTTATGAGAAATAAAAACAGGGAGGATACACTCATTAATATTATAGCCTTCGTAAAAATGGATTCTACCCTGGAATAAAATTATTTTTTTGTTTTGATATTCTGCAAAATGGATTTTTCCTTTATGCCCAATTACAGTTGATGCCGGATAGTCAGGAATATCGGTAGTTGAAATTGATTTATGGATTTGTAATTGTTCAGCAAAATCTCCAAGTCCGCTGCCAAGAATTATTGAAATTTCAGGATTGAAAGGAGCTTCAGTCTTTAAAAAATCTAATAGTGTCTTGTATTTAAAAGATAAATCAATCATCAGAAAGAAAAGAATAATCCAGCTAATGTTGCAGTTAATAAAGTTGTTAAGTACACCGCCAATTACTGCCTTAATTCCAAGTGCAGCAATATCAGATTTTCTGTTTGGCGCAAGCGGTCCAAGTCCGCCAATTTGAATTGCTATAGATGAGAAATTTGCAAATCCGCATAAAGCATAAGTTGCCATCAAAATTGATTTCTCATTTACAAGTTTTCCGGCTTGAACTAGAGTTCCCATATCAGAATAAGCTACAAATTCATTTAAAACTATTTTTGTTCCAAGTAAACTTCCGAATGTTAGCGAATCCTGCCACGGCACGCCAATTCCATAAGCAACAAATTGTAAAACCATTCCGATTATTAATTGAAAACTTAACGGCTGACCAAATTTAGAAATCAAGAAAGAATTAAATCCAGCTAAATCTCCCAAACCATTTAACAAATAATTTATTAAAGCAATAAATGCGATGAACGCAATTAACATCGCACCAACATTTAAAGCTAACTGCAAACCATCACTTGCCCCATTTGCAGCAGCTTCAATAACATTACCTGAATTTTTTTCTATTGAAACTTTTACGCTTCCTTTTGTATCGGATTCGGAAGTTTCCGGAATTAAAATTTTACCGATCATCATCGCGCCGGGTGCAGCCATAAAACTTGCACCGAGTAACTGTGTTGCAAACATTTGCTGTGCTGTAAATAAATCCACACCGTGAGATGCCGCGTAAGAACTGCCAAGAATTTGAATGTACGCTGCCATAACTCCGCCGGCTATTGTAGCCATTCCGCCAATCATTATTGTAAGCAATTCACTTTGTGTCATTCCTTTAATAAAAGGTTTTATCATTAAAGGAGCTTCTGTTTGTCCTACAAAAATATTTGCTGTACAGGATAAAGATTCAGCGCCGCTTGTACCCATAACTTTTGCCATAACCCACGCCATTGCCTGAACAACTTTTTGCATTACACCTAAGTAATAAAGTACAGACATCAAACTTGCGAAGAAAATTATGGTTGGCAGAACTTGAAATGCAAAGAAGAATCCTAGATTGCCTTCGTTGCCGGGAGCGAGTGCAAGATTACCAAAAACAAATTTTGCGCCTTCGGTTGTAAAGTTTAATATCAAAACAAAAACGTAGCTGAGTGAATTAAAAAAATCTTTTGCCCAGCCAAGTGGAAAAAAGAATGAGCGAAGTGAATCACCGCGAAGAATTAGAATTGCAAAAAATATTTGAAGTGCAAAACCGGAAACAACTAATCGCCAATTAATTTTCTTTTTGTTGTTTGATATTAGAAATGCAATTCCAATTAATAATGCTAAACCAAAAATACCGCGAATGAATGATTCAAAGTTCATTATTTGCTTTCTTCAGTTGGGATATAATGACATTTGCGGCAGCGTGCTTCGTATAGATCTGCTGCGCCAACAATCACTCGTTCTGATGAAGCAGTTTTGCGCTGAGTTCTATCCGCAGGATTTCCGCACTCAACACAAATTGCTAAAGATTTTGTAATGTATTCTGCAACAGAAAGTAGTTGTGGTATTGGTTCGAAAGGAACACCTCGATAATCCATATCCAAACCTGCAACGATAACCCGCTTTCCATCATCAGCAAGTTTGTTACAAACACTAATTATATCATTTGAAAAAAATTGTGCTTCATCAATTCCAACTACCTGTGCATCTTCAACTAAATCTAAAATCTCTTTTACATCTTTTATTAAAACTGATGGAAGTGATTGCTCGCTGTGTGAGACGATAGAATTATTGGAGTATCTTGTATCGATAATTGGTTTAAAGATTACAACTTTTTGCTTTGCAATTTTTGCACGGCGCAGTCTGCGTATTAATTCTTCAGTTTTACCGCTGAACATGCAGCCTGTAATTACTTCAATCCAACCGGAATCTTTTGGTACTGCGTGTGGTTTTGGTTCCATAGTTATTTATTTAAATCCTTATCCCCAAAAGCGTGCGGCAATAATTCTGATGTTTTAAAAACTTTGTATTCTTCTTTTCCGTTAGTGCAGATTATGTCAATCTCACCGCAGTGGTCAAAAATTATTTGTCGGCACGCACCGCATGGAGTAATATAATCCGGTGAATCGCTTGCAATAGCAATTGCTTTAAATTTTCTTTCGCCTTCAGAAATAGCTTTGAAAATTGCTGTGCGTTCGGCGCAAATAGTTAATCCGAATGTGCTGTTTTCTACATTGCAGCCGGTGTAAACTATTTCATCTTCGGTTAACAGTGCCGCCCCAACGTGAAAGTTGGAATAGGGAGGAAGCGCATTTGCTTTTGCTTCAACTGCTTTGTGTGCTAAAGTTTTGTAATTCATAATTTTATTTGGAAAAATATTCTTTTAATGTTTTAGTTCAAATTTATTTTTAATTGTCATTTCGAACTCGATTTCAATCGGGTGAGAAATCTTTTGCCAATATCGTAACAGATTTCTCAATCTCCCAAAGGGATGCCTATGGCAGAGGATCAGTCTGTCAACAGGCAGGCTCTTTCTTCCGAAGGAATGCCTAAGGCAGAAATGACTTTCATTTCTTGTTCAAAATTATATAAAAAGTTGGAGTAAAATATTTATTTATAATTCCAAACTTATCATTTGCAATCTTGTTTATAAGCCAATCTATTTTTATTGATTTGCAAAAGCTAATTAGTTTAAGATGAAAGCTGCTCCAAACAATTCCTTTATTGCCTTTAAATAATTCCTGAACAGAAAATTTTGTTTGAAGTGAAAGTTCAAAATCATTCTTAAATATATTTTTTAATTCTTTTAAAGATAAAAGTTGTGCGATATCTGTTCGGGTGTAATCTTCTTTTCTAAAATATTTTAAGAAATACTTTTTTATTGATTCACGTTTTAATATCGAAATAATTGGTAATCCAAAATGCGGATCGCTGAGGAAATTAAATATTGAAAACTTATTTGGTGTGCTTAAATAAATTGTTCCATTTGGTTCTAAAACTCTTTTTATTTCAGAATAAAAATCTTTTGTATCAATTAAATGCTCAATTACATCCTGAATTATTATTAAATCAAAAGATTGATTTGAAAAGGGAAGGTGGAGTGCGCTGCCGTTAACCAGGTTTGGTTCTGTCATTTCGAACGAGTCAGCGAGAGAGAAATCTTCTACGATAATAGAATTAGATTTCTCTCCCGATAAATCGGGATCGAAATGACGAAGATGAAATTCTGCGTTCTCGTTCGAAGACTCAACCTCTTCCGAAGGAATGTCTTCGGCAGAAATGACAGTTAATTTTTGACGCTGCAACCTTACCAAACTTAAATCAAAACTTACAACAAAATTATTTTCTGAAAATACTTTTGCTGTACCTCCTTCACCGGAACCTAAATCTAGAACTGATAAATTTTTTGTAGTAACTTTTTGATTAATAATTGATTCAACAAATCTTCCGCGAGCAAGTGATAAATCACGCGCTCGTTTCCATCTCAAATAATTTGGATGAGATTCGTTTAACCATACAGGATTTTGTTCTTTTACTTCCAATTAACTTTGCCTGAAAGTGAATTGAAAAAATTAACTACAATAAAAACTTCAAAAAGAATTTGCAAATAAAATATTTCATAGCAATTAAAATTGTGTCCTAATTCTTTTTGATGTTTGATTACAACAAATAAATCATAAATAAGTTTAACAGCAAATGGTAAAGCCAAAACAGGTGCGATAAAAATTAAGACTACAGATAAAAGTGAAATCAAGTTTATTAAATGCCAAAATCCCAGAAACAACTTTTGTTTTAATAGATAGTGAAACGAAGTTTGCAAATGTCTTTTCTTTTGATTGAAATATTCAGAAAAATTTTTTGGTGCGGCTGAAAAAACAAACGCATCCGGTCAATCACAGTTCCAATTAACATTTTATTTTTTACTGCTTCACGCAAAAGCAAATCATCATCGCCTGAAAGTGTTTCTGTCGTTTTACCATATCCGCCAACTCTTTTAAAAGATGTTTTTCTAAATGCAAAACTTCTTGCCGCTGCGGAGTATGGAATGTTTAATCCAACAGCAGAGATTGATAAATATGTGTTCCTTAAATTTTCAAAAGCTGATATTTTTTCAACTAATGTTTTACCGGATTCAATCGGTGCAACACCAAAAACAAAATCAAAACCTTCATCCAATTTACCTGCAATTGTGTTTAACCAATATTTTTCAGGCTTGCAATCAGCATCTGTAATTACAATAAAATTATTTGCGGCAATATCAATTCCAATTGCGAGTGCGCCTTTCTTTCCCGAAATGGTTTTATTGTTTGCAGTAACCAGTTTATAATTTTCTTTATCAGATATTTTAGATTGAATAATCTCTGCAGTTTTATCAGTGGAATTATCATCAACAAAAATAACCTCCAGATTCTCTTTTGGATAATTTTGTTGTTCAAGTGAATCAATTAGAGACTCAATATTATTTTCTTCGTTCTTTGCTGCTATAATTAAAGATAACTGTGGTGTTGAAATTGTTAAGGAAGTTTTCTTTTGCTGCTGGACAAACCCTTTAAAAACACTAACTGCTAAAAAAATAAATGTAAAAGAAAATATGTATGGTACGTAGATAATTTCCATTTTGAAAATTTATCTTTAAGTAAGATTGATTATACTATTTAAACACTTAATTTTATTCCAATATAAGTATTCTTCTAACCTATTAATCATCTAAGTAAAATCATCTTTTTTGTTTGGATAAAAGAACCTGCTTTAAGTTGATAGAAATATATTCCACTGGATAAAACTTTGTGATTTATTTTACTATCAAACTCAATCACAAAATTACCCGAGGGTCTAAATTCATCAACAAGCGTTGCTACTTCAGTGCCTAATATATCATAAACTTTTAGAGATTGCCAACTTCCGACAGATGATTGCCAACTAATTTTGGTTCTCGGATTAAATGGATTCGGATAATTCTGGTGTAAATAATAATCTGATAATATATAACTATTATCATCACTTACTGATGAACCAATATCCGGAACATATTTCAAAATTATTCCTTTATGATTTGCACCTATGGAATAATCACTATTTTCACCAACAGCAAACCCATGAAGAGAATCAGTGAAAACAATATCGAATACCGTTGTACTATCAACAGTTTCTCTTTGAATCCATGTTTTACCTGAATCATTTGAGAAAATAAATTTTTTCTGAGGTCCCAAACATCCCCATGCTTCGGCGTCTGTTCTAAAAGAAACTCCTGTAGCAACACCAAAAAATCCTGGTTCAGTGTAAGTCCAGTTTTCTCCACCATCTTCGCTTCTTGCTATACCCGTTCCAAATTCATAATCACCACCAACACCAACAATTTTTAACGAATCTATAAAGTGGATTTCCTGTAAAGGTTCCGGACCCAATGGAACAGCAAGCCAGGAGATTCCATAATCTTTAGTTCTCCAGATAACACCGACTATATCATGTCCTCCACCTGTAGCAAATCCAAATTGAGGTGAATAAAAATTAAAACTTGTGACAGGAAAAAAAGAATATAGACTGCTGTCAAATCTTGGTGTTTTCCAAACCATTCCACCATCAGTAGTTCCGAAAAATGCAGTCGGGCTTCCACCCACCCAGCCATTCAAAGAATCTAAGAAGTAAACTGTATGCAAAAAGATATTTTCAATTGGAAAATATTCCTTTTCCCACAAAGTGCCGCCGTTGGTTGTCTTGTGAATATATGTTCCATATGGATTACTAAATTTTATTGAGATTGCCCACCCCAGATTGTTATTCAAAAAAAATATTGACTGAATTGCTTCAGTAACATCCAGGTTTTGGGTTTCCCAAGTTGTACCCCCATTTGTAGTATTAATTACTACTCCAGAATCACCCGCCGCCCAACAAGTTAGACTGTCTGTACAGAATAACTGATTTAACCTTAATTTGGTAGGGCTTTCCAACATAACCCATTTACCTTGTGCAAAAGTGTTTGTTAGTTGCAAAAATAAAGTTATCAGGATGGGTAGAATTATTTTCAGTTGCATGGTCGCTTTTGGTAACTATAAAAATCTATGAATAATTATTGTACAATTTAAGAGATGAAGAGGGACAAACACAAATCAAGGATCATTTTTCATTACAATAAAACAATCAGTGATTTAAGATAATTATACAATTACTTCTTAATATGTAACTTTCACTATATTCAATAATTAAAGGTTTCAAAAATTTTATTTTTTTTTGGTATAGATATAGTAAATTATAATATTTTCTTTTAAGTTTAATCCGAAATTAATACTAATCTTATTATTCTTAATTTTTGTAGAAAATATTTGTGTGATTGCATTTCTGTTTATATTCATTTTTAAATTGAATAAACTGCTTAATTAGATCTACAATATTTCACTTCAATTAGATTTTACATTTTTATAATAATTTTTAATTATACTTTTTGATTTATATTTAAAAAAATATGTATAAAAATTTCACTAAACATTATTTGTTGTATTTAATTTTGTTCTGATTTCTGTAGTATAAAGTTGTTTAACTACTAATCTGATTTTTAATATTTGAAAAATTGATTTCAAACTACATAATTTTAATAATGCTCTAAATAACTACTTTAACTTATAAACAAGGAGAATACATGAGAAAGTATCTACCTCTGATTGTTCTGTTGGGAATACTATCCAGCTGGACAATGACTTCGTTCGCACAAAATTCTGATCCAAGGATGATGAGTATGAGTTTCCTTTGGGATGGAAAATTTTATGATGTGCCACCTGGTAATTTGGAATACAAAAATCCAAATCATACCAATATGGTTTTCAATTTAAATAATGTGGTGGCTAACGTTGAACCAAATTTCCGTGTTCATCCAAGTAACCTTCCTCAAAGTGAAGTGCCTATTACTAGAGGTTCAAACCCAAATATTCTTTTTGCTTCAGCAAATATTTATGTTTCCAGTACCGGATTTTTCAGTGAAGGCGTTTATGTCTCTACTGATGGCGGAACAAATTGGTTTGGGAGTGATACCTGTAGATCAGCACCTATAACAGATCATGTCGGCGATCCTGGCCCAGGTGTAGGACCAGATGGTAGATTATATATGTCTTTTCTTGGTTATTCCGGTGGTATGAAGGCTACTTATTCAACTGATTTTGGAAATACCTGGTCAGCCAGTGCTATTCTTCAATCTGGATCGGTAGATAAAAATCATACAACAGTAGACAATTCACCTAGCAGTCCCTATCTTGGGAACGCTTATGTTACCTGGTCAGATTTTAATCAAACAAATCCTTCGGTAACAGTTTCTCGTACTACTAATGGTGGACTGAATTGGTCAGCCTACCAATACATTAATACAAATACTTCTGGACATTATTCGCAAGGTGTTAACGGTGTTGTTGGAACTAACGGAACAGTTTATGTCGCCTGGCAAAATCCTGTGGCCGCATCACCCTTTACTGGTGACTTTGTTGGCTTAGGAAAATCAACTGATGGTGGTGCTACCTGGACTTATAACAATAATGTTTTCGATTGTAATGGTATCAGAGGCACTTTACAATTTACCGGCGCATCATCAATCAGAACTAATGATTTTCCGTGGATGGCAATTGATAATTCAGGTGGGACACGAAACGGAAATTTATACATAGTTACAGCTGAAAAAAGTCTAGCCCCTGCCGGAAATGATCCAGATGTGGTTTTACATTACTCTACAGATGGAGGTACAACATGGTCAGCAGGTGTTCGTGTTAATCAAGATACATTTAATAATGGACAGTACCAGTATATGCCTGCAGTTTGTGTTGGACAGGATGGTGCAGTAAATGTAGTTTACTATGATACAAGAAACTCAAATCTTACTACTACGCCTGATTCAGCACAAGTTTACGTTTCTAGATCTATAGATGGCGGTTTAACTTTTGAAGACTTTTTAGTAAGTGATCATAAATTTAAACCTAAACCTATTTCAGGATTAGCTACCGGATACCAGGGAGATTATATTGGTATCGTTGAATCTAATGGTGCAATATTCCCATATTGGTGCGATGATGTATCTGGAATTTATCAAGCTTGGACTACCAAAGTTACTTTTGGTCCTTCAATAGATCATACACCACTACAAAATACAGAAAATTTAACCGGACCTTATGTTGTAAACGCAGTTATAACATCGATTAATCCATTAGTTGCAGGAAGTATAAAACTTTACTGGGGAAGAGGAGTTGGAGCCTTAACTGATAGCGTAGTTATGACAAATACAAGTGGTAATAATTATACAGCAAATATTCCTGGTAATGGCGCAAACGCAGTTTATAATTATTATTTGGCTGCTGAAGATAATCAGGGATTCCGCTCTACATTACCAGGTGGTGCACCAACAAATTATTTTACATTTAACGCTGCAACAGATTTAATTGCACCTGTAATTACACATACACCAATAGATAATACCGCACAATTAAGATGGCCTATTGATGTTAGTGCTGATGTAACAGATAATATTGGTGTTGCTTCAGTTGAATGTGAATTCAGAGTAAACGGCGGATCAGTAGCAACATTCCCGATGCCATCTAGTAACCGGAAATACTTACAAAGGTACATTTACTGGACCGGCTGCAATAGGTGATTTAGTTGAATATAGAATTAAAGCAACGGATAATTCACCACAAAGCTAATATTGGATACAATCCATCAACAGGATATAATTCATTTACACATCATTGATGTTTTAGGATTGGTCTTGTCGTTGATGATGATCTAACTTTAGAGAACAGAATATCCCCTGATAAAGGCGGCGGTATTTTTGATGAATCTATACCTTTAGGAGCATCAGCAACATTGTTTAATACAACATTAACTGCTGCTGGTTACTTAGTTGAAGAAGTTACCTGGGCAACATTAAATACTGCAAATCTTAACAATTATGATCTTATAATTCTTGCGGGTGGTGATAATTCATCAACAATGTTTAATGATGCAGCCAAAAGAACAGCTATTACTAACTGGACTTTAGCAGGCGGTAAAACTTTAGTTGAAGGCGGCGAAGTTGGTTACATTTATAGAAAATCCGGTACAACTACCGATCTTGATCCATTATTCAGACAGAATGTATTAAATGACAGTGCGTGGGTTAGCGACAGATCGAACAACAATTTGGTTTTAGTAAGTCCATCGCATCCAATTTTCACAACGCCTAATGCAATTACCGGTCCACTGACAGTTACAAACGGTAGTACTTCATTTGGTGCCAGAGATGAGATAACGTTATTAAATAAACCAGGTGTGATACGAATTGCAAATTGGTCAGGAACAACAGTTCAGGCTAATGCTTCAATCATCGTTCATAATCCAAATAACGATAGTGTGGCTTGCAGAAATATTTTCTTTGCATTTGCAATTCCGCTTATGTCAGATCAAACTGCGGCTGCTAATCTTATAGAAAACGCAGTTACATATTTATTTAGAGATATAATTCCCGTTGAGCTTACATCATTTACAGCTAATGTTAGCGGTAACAGTGTAAACCTAAACTGGAATACAGCTACTGAATTAAATAATAATGGTTTTGAAATCCAGAGAAAATCAGCAAACAATCAATTTGAAAAAATTGGTTATGTATCAGGTTTTGGTACTACAACAGAGCCAAAAACATATTCATTTACCGATTCTAAAATTGCCGTTGGTAATTATGCTTACAGATTAAAACAAATTGATTTTGATGGAACATTCGCATATTCAGACGAAGTAAATGTTGATGTATCTGCTCCATCACAATACAGTCTTGATCAAAACTATCCGAATCCATTTAATCCAAGTACATTAATAAAGTATTCGGTAGCACAGGATGGATTTGTAAATGTATCAATATTCAATTTACTGGGTGAAAAAGTTGCAACACTTGTAAATGGTAATTCAAAAGCAGGAAGTTATGAAATTAACTTTAATGCATCACAATTATCAAGCGGTGTTTACTTCTACTCAATAGAAGCAGGCAATTTTAAAGCAGTAAGAAAAATGATGTTGATGAAGTAAGAGAAATGTGAAACGTCAAACGTAAGACGTGAAATGAAAAGGCGAGCCTAATAGCTCGCCTTTTTTATTTTAAATAATAAATTTTATTTCATACTGTTTATATAATCGATTATATTTTTTAATTTTCATTAAACAAAAAACATAGGTGTAAGATGCATAGAATTCACACAATAACTTTTTTATTTGCTATAATGTGTCTGTTAGACTTAACAGGATTAGCACAAACAATTGAACAAAAAAAATGGTTAACAGAGTATTCTGACAAAGCAACTGAACAATGGATAACTAATCGAAGCGAGGCAGAATCACTGGCTGTAATTTATAATATGCCCATTCTAAAACAATTGAGTGATGGAACAATTATAGAACTACAAAGATTTGAGAATGGTTTACCCATCTATGATATGACAGATAACCAATCTGCTGCCGCAACAATTTCAACAAGATACGTTCATCCAGATGGCTTTGGTGGTTTCTCATTAACGGGCAGCGGGCAAATTTTAGGGCTTTGGGAAGCCGGTGGAACGCCACTTTTTACTCATCAAGAATATTCAGGCAGAGTTACACAAATGGATGGAGGCGGCGCAACCTCAGATCATGCCTCTCACGTTGCAGGAACGATGATTGCGACTGGTATCAATCCACAAGCAAAAGGTATGGCGTTCTTAGGCACTATAAATTCTTATACATCAAGCAATGATCTTGGTGAGATTTCTAGCGCTGCTGCCAATGGTCTAAAGGTTTCTAATCATTCCTATGGCAGTATAGAAGGCTGGCGTAGTGATTATTTTGGTGATGGAAAGTGGGCATGGTTTGGTGATCCATCAATTAGTGAAAACGAAGATTATTCGTTTGGATATTATTCATCAACCTCCAGCACTTGGGATCAGTTCTTATATAATGCGCCAAATGTATTAGTATGTAAAAGCGCGGGAAATGATAGAGGAGATGGTCCCGGTCCAAATACAGAGCATTGGGTTTTTAACGGCGGGTGGGTTTTATCAAATACAGCAAGGGAAATAGATGGCGGAACTGACGGATATGATTGCATTAATGATGCGCGTGGAATCGCAAAAAATACATTTACAATAGGTGCTGTTAATGATATTCCAAACGGATATAGTTTACCTTCGGATGTTATAATGAGTTCTTTTAGTAATTGGGGACCACTTGATGATGGACGCATAAAACCGGATGTAGTTGCAAATGGTATAGGACTCACCTCCGCTACAAACACATCAACTACTGCTTATACATCACTGAGTGGTACATCAATGTCAACTCCAAATGTTTCTGGTTCTGTGGCGTTGTTATTGCAGCAGCAATCCATATTATATGGCACAACCAATCCGTTTCGTTCCTCAACAATGAAGGCACTAATTATAAATACTGCCGATGAGGCAGGTTTAGCACCTGGCCCTGATTATGTTTTTGGCTGGGGATTAATGAATACCTATAAAGCTGTTCAGTTGATGACACTTGATCACGAAACAGGCAGCAATAATTTGATTAGAGAGATTAACTTAACACAGGGTAATTTTTCTGAATTTCAAATTGAATCAAATGGAATTGAACCATTAAAAGTTACAATTTGCTGGATTGATCCCGCTGGTACACCTCCGCCTGTTTCACTAAATCCCGCTAATTTAATGCTTGTTAATGATTTAGATTTAAGAGTTACCGGTCCTAATGCAATGGTTTATCAACCCTGGGTTTTAGATCCATCAAATCCATCTTCTTTTGCCACAACCGGTGATAACTTTAGAGATAATATGGAACAGGTTTTGATCGAAGTACCGACAGCGGGAACTTACACAGTAAGAATTAATCACAAAGGAACATTAAGCAGCGGTTCACAAAATTTTTCAATCGTTGTAAGCGGTGCAGTAGTTGCTGTTCCTGAAATGATATCATTGGTAGAACCATTAAACGCTGCTCAAAATATTTTTCCAGGTGAAGTTTTATTTAAATGGGACCGCTCAACAAGAAGTATGATGTACCAATTACAAATTTCCAGTGATTCAACTTTTGCAACGACTCTCATTGATTCTATACTGCAGGGTGTTTACATTTCCTTAACTGATCTACCATCTTTATCAACAGTATTCTGGAGAGTTCGTGCTTCAAACAGCGGTGGTTTTGGTCAATGGTCAGCCACTCGATATTTTACCACAACTGTTGCATTACCTTTAACGCCTGAATTATTAATTCCTGAAGATGATGCAGTACACCAAAAGCACAACTTAAATTTTTCATGGTCATCTTCTCAGTGGGATTCAACTTATAGAATTCAAATTGCCACAAATCAACTATTTACAAATTTAGTAGTTAATGATTCGACACTTACTTCAAATTCTTATCAAGCAAATGGATTGAATGAAGGAAAGAAATATTACTGGAAAGTTAATGCTAAAAATTCTTCGGGTACCAGTGCTTTTTCCAATAGAAGAATTTTTACTACAAAATTATATCCGCCTTCTAATTTAATAGCCTCGGTAAACTCAAACTACGATGTTGATTTAGTATGGGCAGATAGTTCATTAGTTGAGACATTTTACTTTGTAATAAGACGAACTTTAACAGGTAGTTTCTCTATTATTGATTCAATTGGATCAAATCAAACTGCTTATACTGATACTTCAGTTCAACTAGGCGAATCTTATGTATACGCCGTTTATTGTAAAAACAATCTTGCTGCTTCAGATACTAGCAATGAATCATCTGTGTTGGCGGTCAATGTCGAAAATCAAAATGAGTTGATTCCAATTGAGTATTCTTTAGATCAGAACTATCCAAATCCATTTAACCCAAGCACATTGATTAAATACTCTGTTGCACAGGATGGATTTGTAAATGTATCAATATTCAATTTACTGGGTGAAAAAGTTGCAACACTTGTAAATGGTAATTCAAAAGCAGGAAGTTATGAAATTAACTTTAATGCATCACAATTATCAAGCGGTGTTTACTTCTATTCAATAGAAGCAGGCGATTTTAAAGCAGTAAGAAAAATGATGTTGATGAAGTAAGAGAAATGTGAAACGTCAAACGTAAGACGTGAAATGAAAAGGCGAGTCTTGTGGCTCGCCTTTTTTTTGATAATTTATAAATAAATTTGTACTAAAACTTGCATTTTTTAGAAAGATATTGTAAAATGGCATTGTCTTTAGAGCATATCGACATATCAGAAAATAGAATAACAAATTTTTAGAATTCTTAACTAACTATTTCAAAACTAATCTAAAAGGATAACTTATGAAAAATAAGTACCAAACTCTTTTCGCTTTTGTATTGTTTTGCCTATTCTCGGTATCACTGTTGGCCCAATCTACAGATGTTCGATTGGCAGAAGAATTAGAATCTGGCAGATTGTCTAACATCGCTGCTCAGAATGGTCCAATTTCAATAGAGGGCGGCCTGGGTATATTATTGGTCCAGGATAGTCCTGCCGCAAATGCAGATACTATAGAGCAGGCGCTGATAGGCCTGAGTTTACCTTACACAAGGATTCTTAATACTACCGCTGTTACATACGATATACCGACCTGGTTAACCTATGATGCAGTATTTTGGATTGGAACAACTTCTGGTGGCTCCGAAATAGATTCTTGTACCGCCTATCTTGCTGCTGGCGGAAATCTTTTAGTGATGGATGGCGATGAAGCATATTTCTTTGGTGATACTTCGGGTACAGGTACAAGCTATCCCTTATTTGATGATTATTTTCAAGCTGCTTATTTATCAGATGATGGCTCGCTTGGCCTTTGTACTGGAGAAGATATATTGGCCGGAGTTAACATTGATTTAGGTTCAGATCCATGGCCGGATGATGTGATTTTAACAGGCCCTAATTCAGTCAAAATACTTAATGCAGCAGTTTCAAATGAAGTCGCTGGATTAAGAGCATCAGATGGTACATTTAGAGCAATGCTTCTTTTGTGGGATCCACAATGGGCAAATGGTGATACTACCGCTCTTATTATGCAAAAGGTTTATGATTTTCTAGTTCTAAATATTGTTCCTGTTGAATTAACCTCATTTGCAGCAAATGTAAATGGTAATGATGTTTATTTAAACTGGACAACTGCAACCGAAACTAACAACAGTGGATTTGAAGTTCAGAGAAAATCTGTAAATGGCAACTGGACAAACGCTGGTTTTGTTGCGGGTTTTGGAACAACCACAGAACCAAAAGCATATTCTTTTACAGATTCTAAAATTGCTGTTGGAAATTATACATACAGATTAAAACAAATTGATTTTAATGGTACTTATGAATTTTCAAATGAAGTTTTTATAGATGTTAATGCCCCGGCTTCTTACAGCTTGGGTCAGAACTATCCAAATCCATTTAACCCAAGCACATTGATTAAATACTCTGTTGCACAGGATGGATTTGTAAATGTTTCTGTATTTAATCTAATCGGTGAAAAAGTTGCAACACTTGTTAATAATAATATGAAAGCTGGAAGTTATGAAGTTAACTTTGATGCTTCACAATTGTCAAGTGGTGTTTACTTCTATTCAATAGATGCAAGCAACTTTAAAGCTGTTAGAAAAATGATGTTGATGAAATAATTCCGTAAGACGTGAGAAGTCAAACGTGAAATGAAAAGGCGAGTCATATGGCTCGCCTTTTTTATTTTGTATTATTTTTATAAGTTTCACTACACATTATAAGGGGTTCGAGTTATGAAAAAGATAGTTATGTTTTTTTTGTTGCTTCTACAGATTGTAATCCTACCGCAAAATAATTTTATTAAGCAAATAACCACTGGTGATTTTGATGCGAGGAATCCGTTTATCTACAAAGATGAGTTTGGATCATATCCGCCAATATTTTTTGAACTACACAAAAATGGATATTCTAATTTATACCAGACTAACTATAATTCGATTGAACAGAATTTTAGTGATACAATTGCGCTAACATTTGGTAATCAGATAGATATTAACCCTTCATTCGAGAGAAATGTTGGATTGATTTTTCAAACTAATAGAAATAACAATTGGGATATTGCTGTTTTACCTGACAGTAATGGTAATTGGGGTGAGATGAAGTATATAGCAAATTCAAGTGCTGATGAAGAGCAACCGCAGATTATACAAACAATGTACGGATTTCTGGATACAATCAATATTCTTTTCAAAAGAGAAGATGAAATTGTTTTCACTACTTATGGATCTGATAACAGCAATGAAAAAATTCTATTTAAAAATGACACACAATCTGTTTATACTGATTTTGCCGGAATTATGATAGAATACTGGGGTGTGCAAGATGGTATTTATGCTTTTGCAATAAAAGTCGATTCGGCAAATTCAAAAAGTATTGTAAGCAGATTTAAACCAATTAGTGGTGATTGGCTTGATGAAACAACCTTACTTGATGTTTGTGATTGCTCAAATCTTTCCTCTCAGGTTTTAGGATATTCTTATTGGAGTATTACATACGAAGACACCTTGGATGGCGAAAGAAGAATTTTTGGGATGGATAATTGGGCAATGCCTCCAGTAATTTATGAAATTCCAATACCTCACGAGGGTAACCTTTCTTCATTTGATTTATATGCTTTGTTGATTGTAGGAAAAGATAAACAGAAAATAAATTCTGATCCAGAATTGTATTTCCCGTATACTTATTTAGTTGAAATTAATGAATTTACAAAAGTAAGATTTAATCTTAATGATTTTGGCTTTTGGTATGAAGATAGTTTACATCAGGTTAAGCTACCACATCCAAACCTCGCAATCGGTCCTATAGGTGCAGATTATGCTGGTATCGTTGTTTATACAGTTTGGGAAGACAGTGTAGATGGACACATCCAATTATTTGGGATACCAACTCATTTATCTTACGGCGCTGTTAATGAAGAAACTTACGCAAATGATTTTGTCTTATATCAAAATTATCCCAACCCATTTAATCCATCTACAAAGATTGAATATAAATTATTGCAATCTTCGGATGTAAAATTTAATGTGTTTAACATTCTTGGAGAGAAAGTTTTTGAACAAAACTTCGGCTATCAAACTTCAGGCAGTTACAAAATAAATTTTGATGGAAAGAACCTGCCAAGTGGAGTTTATGTTTATTCTATTTATACAAATGAGAATAGATTGAGCAGAAAAATGATGTTGATGAAATAAGATAAACGTCAAACGAAAGACGTGAAAAGAAAAGGTGAGTCTTAAGGCTAGCCCTTTTTAATCAATGTCATCACGAACGAAGAGAAGTGATCTGTAAAATAATTCGGTAGATTGCTTCCGCTGGCTATGCCATCCTCGCAATGACTGGCGTGAATTAAAAGTCTTCTTCCAACAGCCAGCCTTCTGCTAAATCCGGAGTAATTTCTGAAATGAATCTTGATGGTTTTGAGAGCGTCATTCCAGCTTCACGATCATATAGATTCATCGGGTAAGTAATAAATAAATTATTTTTTGCACGTGTAGAAGCAACGTACATTAACCTTCGTTCTTCTTCCAATGTTTCTAAACTTTCAATAGATCTCGCAGAAGGGAAGTATCCTTCAACAGCGTGAATTATAAAAACCGAATGCCACTCCAATCCTTTTGCTGAATGAATTGTAGAAAGGGTTACATATTCTTCTTCTTTATCCGTTGCATCAACATCAACAACACTTTCTATTATCGGTTCAATTGCCATATCGGAAAGTAAGGAATCAACAGAAGTATAATTCTCTACAATGTTCTGAAAAATTTCTAAATCTTTTTTACGTTTATTCCAGTCATCGTAGTTCGCTTTAAATAAATCCCAGTAATAATCATAAACTTTCTGTACCATTTCAGATGGAAGCAATTTCTTTTTTTGAAGTTCATACAAAAGATAAAATAACCTACCAAGATTACGATGCTTAAATCCAGGTTGTTGATCAGGCTCTGCCTTAATAGTTATTCTTGCCGTTGCAAGTTCATCTAAAATTCTTTGCGCTGTTTTAGGTCCTATACCTTCGTGTAAAAGTAAAACTCTGTACCAGCTTATAACATCCTTTGGATTTACGGTAATTCGAAGAAACGCCATTACATCTTTAACGTGAGCGGTTTCAACAAACTTCATTCCGCCAAACTTTTGAAATGGAACATTCGCTTTTGCAAGTTCAAGTTCCAGATCAAACGAAAAGAAAGAAGAACGAAATAACACAGCGATATCTTTTAACGGAACACCTTCTTCTCTTAAATCAAGAATTTTTTCCACAATAAATTTTGATTGAAGATTTTCAGTTGATGCCGCAACGATGTTTGGCAACTGTCCGCTGCCGCGTCGTGAATATAAATCTTTTTTATATTTTTCAACCGCAGCATCGTTGATACGATTTGCAAAATCCAAAATAGATTGAACGCTTCTGTAATTTTCTTCAAGCTTAATGATTTTCACATCATCAAAAAGTTTTGGAAATTCCATAATGTTATGAAAATCCGCGCCGCGAAAAGAATAAATAGACTGCGAATCATCACCAACTACCATTACATTTTTACTGTACTGCGATAATCCTTTTACAATTTCTGATTGCAAATGATTTGTATCCTGATACTCATCAACCATTACAAATTTAATTTCTGAAAGTAGTGCTTTTACTGCTGGTCCGCCTTTTTGAAGAAACTCGCGCAAATAAACTAACAGATCATCGTAATCTAGCAAGTTGTTGCGTCGTTTGTATTCAGTAAATATTTTTTGGATTTGTAAAATTTTATCTAACAATGGAATAAAATGTGGATAATCATTTTCAATTATCTCTTCAATTTTTCTTCCAGTGTTAACACTTAAACTGAAAACTTTGTTGAGGGTTTGTTTGTTTGGAAATCTTTTTTCCTTTGTGATAAACCCATCTTGAGAACGAATAAGATTTATTACATCTGCGCTATCACCTTGATCAAGAATTGTAAATGAAGAATCAAGTCCGATTACTTTGGCATATTTTCTAAGCGTAAGATTTGCAAACGAATGAAATGTGCCGCCGCGAATTTTAGAACATCTATCATCAAGCAGCATTGATGAGCGTTTCATCATTTCATTTGCGGCTTTGCGGGTAAAAGTTAAAAGTAAAATAGAATTCGGATCACAACCAAGTTCAATTAATCTTGCAACACGAAAAACTAATGTACGCGTTTTGCCTGTCCCTGCACCTGCAATAATCAAATAACAGCCATTAACCGCAGATGCAGCCTCAAACTGTGAAGCATTTAATTCTTCACGGTAATTAATCGTAAAACGGGCTTCGTCCGTTTTCTGAACTAAGCCCGTATTACCAAGTCTCTTTAACGTATATTTTTTCTGGTTCATCTACGCAGTGCTTTTGGCTTTCCTAAAATTTCTGAAAACAAAATATACTCTCTTACGGTTGATGGATTTTTTAGCTTACGATTGAACTCAGTGATCGCAGCTTTACGTTTTCTTGTACTCGCTAAAATCCTTTCAAACTCTTTTGCACCCTCTTCAATTTTTGAAGTAACTTTAGTCACCTGCTTTGTAACAGGAACATTTTTGTATGATGTACTTCTATCGTAAATCTTTTTTGAGCCGGTTGTTTTTTTATCTTCAATACTTCGCTGCATTCTTTTATCAACAACAAGATCAAGATCAACATCTTTTATTCCACTCGAACTATAAACATCTGAGGATTCAACTTGTTTAGGTTTTGGCTGTTCAGGGATTTTTAAATTACCCTTAAACATATTTTCAAGTTCGCGCAAAATATCATATTGATCCTGCTTAGGAGTAACCGCAGCACGCTCGGTATCAGTTATAGTTTTTGGATATGATACCGCATCGTTTTGATTTGTGCGTGATACAGGATTTTGCTTCGGCTGCCCTTTCTTTTTAAAGAAAGAGCTTAAGAAGCTAAAAATTATAATACCCCAAATAAGGTATTGAAATAAATCATCCATAGGGCTTCTCTATATCTTATTTAAATTATTATTTTTATTCATTTCAGATTCGCCTTATGAATCAGTTTTTTTCTTTTCTTCTGGTTGTGCTATTGATGTTCTCATATCTGTATCCGCTTGTATGTTGCGAAGATTATAATAATCCATTACACCAAGTTTACCATTTCTAAATGCATCAGCGATTGCACGCGGAACTTCTGATTCAGCTTCCACGACTTTTGCTTTCATCTTTGCAACCTCAGCAATGTTTTCCTGTTCAGTTGCAACTGCAGCAGCGCGTCTTTCTTCAGCTTTAGCACGTGCAACTTTAAGATCCGCTTCTGCCTGATCAGTTTGTAATATAGCTCCAATGTTTTGTCCAATATCAACATCAGCAATATCGATTGATAGAATTTCAAATGCCGTTCCGCTGTCTAATCCTTTTGCCAAAACTGATTTAGAAATTTTATCCGGATTTTCTAAAACTTCTTTGTGTGATATACTTGAACCAATTGTTGAAACTATTCCTTCTCCAACTCTTGCAAGTATTGTAGCTTCGCCGGCGCCGCCAACTAATCTTTCTATATTTGCACGAACTGTAACTCTTGCAATTGCTTTAAGCTGAATACCATCTTTTGCAACTGCGGCAACTAATGGTGTTTCAATTACTTTTGGGACAACTGACATTTTAACCGCTTCAAGTACATCTCTTCCTGCAAGATCAATTGCGGTTGCGCGTTCAAACGTTAACCCAAGATTTGCTTTATCTGCAGAAATAAGAGCGTTTATTACTTTAGTTACGTTTCCACCTGCAAGATAGTGTGCTTCAAGTTTTGCTTGATCAATAGTTAAACCAGCTTTGGTAACTGTAATCATATTTCTTACAATCAATACTGGCGGAACTTTTCTTAATCTCATTCCAACTAAATCACGAACTATTTTTACTTTTACTCCTGAGAAGTAAGCAGTAATAAATAATCCAAGTGGAACGAAATAAAGAAAAAGTATTAAGAATAATGCAGCCGCAATTATAATTACGATTGACAATCCTGTTAATGCTTCCATCTATACTCCATAATTTATTTTGAAATATTACTTTAATTTCATAAACTGCAAAAGCAATATCTGCCACTAAATGCGTCCATCTGACCATTGTTAGGATTTAATGACAGGTATTTTATCAATATTGCAGAATAATTTTTCTTTCTAAAGTCAAATTATACAAAATTTTAACCAATCTGTACTGGCATCTGAATTGAATCAATAAAAGTTGGTTTTTATTTAAAATGGAAGAGTTTTTGAATGTATTAGATTTAATGCTGGCTTGATATGGGTCTGCAGTTATTCTTATATTTCAGGTGTGAAACGAAAATTGAGAATCTTTTGTTTCACTATTAATCAAATTAAGGAGTGATATGGACGGAAATTTCTCAGATAGATTACAAGACGTAATTAGACTTAGCAGGGAAGAAGCCCTTAGACTTGGGCATGATTATATTGGTACAGAACATCTGCTGCTTGGAATTATTCGCGAAGGACAAGGAGTTGCCGTTAGAATTTTAAGAAATCTTGATTGTGATTTGGTGAAACTTAAAAAAGCAATTGAAGATACTGTTAGAACTTCCGGCGGGACGCTTACAATTGGAAATATTCCCCTTACAAAACAAGCAGAAAAAGTTTTAAAGATTACACAGATCGAATCAAAAATTTATAAAGCTGATGTTATCGGAACTGAACATCTTCTTTTATCTTTACTAAGAGATGAAGATAATATTGCTACACAAATTCTTCATCAGTTTAACGTTACTTATGATTCAGCACGCTCGGAACTTAACGCTATGTTAAGCGCTAAAAATCCAAAAGATCCTGGACAAAAAGTTCCACTATCAATGGATAAGAAAAATGATAAAACAAAAACACCGGTGCTGGATAACTTTGGTCGTGATTTGACAAAACTTGGTCTTGAAGACAAACTTGATCCTGTTGTTGGAAGAGAAAAAGAGATCGAACGTGTTGCACAAATTCTTAGCAGAAGAAAAAAGAATAATCCTGTTTTGATTGGCGAGCCTGGTGTTGGTAAAACAGCAATTGCAGAAGGTTTAGCTCTTCGTATTATTCAGAAAAAAGTTCCAAGAACTTTGCAGGATAAACGAGTTGTTACTTTAGATCTTGCAGGACTTGTTGCCGGTACAAAATATCGCGGACAGTTTGAAGAGCGAATGAAAGCTTTAATGAACGAACTTGAAAAAGCTGAAGACGTAATTCTTTTTATAGATGAACTTCATACAATTGTTGGTGCAGGCGGTGCAAGCGGTTCCCTTGATGCTTCAAATATGTTTAAACCTGCGTTAGCTCGTGGTGATATACAATGTATTGGTGCAACTACATTAGATGAATATAGAAAGTTTATCGAAACTGACGGAGCACTTGATCGTAGATTCCAAAAAGTAATGGTTGATCCACCAACATACGATGAAACTTTACAAATTCTTGAGAATATAAAATTCAAGTATGAAGAGCATCATAGGGTACGCTACTCAACAGAAGCAATTCAAACAGCGGTTAAACTTAGCAATCGTTACATAACAGATCGTCATCTTCCCGATAAAGCAATCGATGTAATTGATGAGGCTGGTTCAAGAGTACACATGGGTAACTTTGAAGTGCCGCAGGATATTCTTGATCTTGAAGAAGAAATTGAAGGCGTAAAAAAAGATAAAGCACGTGTTGTTAAAATGCAGGATTATGAAGAAGCTGCACGGTTGCGTGATAAGGAACGAAATCTTCTTTCTGATCTTGATACTGCAAAACGTGAGTGGGATACAAGAACAAAAGATATCGTTCACGATGTTAGTGAAGAAGATATTGCTACTGTAGTTGCAATGATGACCGGAATTCCTGTTAACCGTATAGCACAGACCGAATCTGAAAAATTGTTAAAAATGGCTGATGCCTTAAAACAATCAATTGTTGGGCAGGATGAAGCTGTACAAAAACTTACAAAAGCTATTCGCAGAACTCGTGCTGGATTAAAAAGTCCAAATCGTCCGATAGGTAGTTTTATTTTCTTGGGTCCAACAGGCGTTGGTAAAACAGAATTGTGTAAAGTTCTCGCAAGATATTTATTCGATAGCGAAGATGCTCTTGTAAGGATTGATATGAGTGAGTATATGGAAAAGTTTTCTGTTTCAAGATTAGTTGGAGCGCCTCCCGGATATGTTGGATATGAAGAAGGCGGACAGCTAACTGAAAAGGTTAGACGCAAACCTTACTCAGTTGTTTTGTTTGATGAAATTGAAAAAGCACATCCTGATATTTTTAGTTTGCTGCTTCAGGTACTTGATGATGGAACATTAACCGATTCCTTGGAAGAAAAGTTGATTTCAAAAATACAATCATCATTATGACATCAAACGTCGGTACAAAGGATATTAAAAATATCAGCAAATTTGGCTTTGGCGGTGATGATAAAGCCGATAAGTATTCCAGCTTAAAGGATACCGTTGAAGAAGCGATGAAGAGATTGTTCAATCCTGAATTCCTAAACAGAATTGATGATACTATTGTTTTCAGACATCTTGATAAAGCAGATATCTACAAGATCATCGATATAGAAATAAAAGATTTGCTTACAAACATTAAAGAAAACAAATTAACACTTCAGCTTGATGAGACCGCAAAAGAATTTTTGGTTGATAAAGGCTTTGATGAAAAATTTGGAGCTCGCCCATTGCGCAGAGCATTACAAAAATACGTTGAAGATCCGTTAGCTGAAGAAATCTTGCGTGGTTCATTTAAAGAAGGAACAACAATAGTTGCCAAGCACGTAGAAAACACAGAAGACTTAGTTTACTTTGATGAATCATTGGAACATCCCGATCCAAATGTAGAACCGGAAAAAACTGATTTGGGTGAAAATTAATATTTCATTTTCTAATCCCTATTTAAGCGCATTCTTTAGGATGCGCTTTTTTTTGATTATTTTTGTATCAACATTTAAACTTCAGGTAATATGATGAGTAAATTAAATCAAGATCAAATTAATTCATAATCTTTCAAAATTTTCGGGCTGGAGTTTTGAAAATGAATCTATCTCTAAAGCAATTTCAGTTTAAGGATTTTATTGAAGCTTTATCTTTTGTAAATGCTGTTGGTATGGAAGCTGAAAAGATGGATCATCATCCTGATATTTTAATGTTTGCATGGAACAAAGTTAAAATTACAATATCAACACACGATGCAGGCGGAGTAACAGAAAAAGATTTTTCGCTTGCACAAAAAATAGAGGAAAGAATAAAATGAGTACGCGGCTCGATGAACTCTTTGATAAATATGATGAAAATCCTTTAGACCCGGATATAATATTCAGCATTGTAAAAGAGTACTTAAAAAATAATGAAGATGAAGAAGCTGAAGTATATCTTAAAGATTTAATAAAGAAAGATCCTAAATACGTTCAGGCTTACATTACTTATGGCAATCTTAAAGAAAATAATAATGAAGTTGAAGACGCTGAATATTATTATCGAACAGGATTACGAATTGCAAAAGAATTAAACGACACAAAAGCAATAAGAGTTTTGGAGGATTATCTTGATGAACTTGAATAGTGCGGATGTAATTAAAATATTTAAAAGCACAGATGCACTGCTTGAGGGACATTTTCTTTTAACTTCCGGCAGGCACAGCAACCAGTATTTTCAATGCGCAAAAGTTTTGCAGTATCCTGATTATACATCTCAAATCTGTTCATTGATTGCAAATCATTTTAAAGATTATGAAATCGATACAGTAATTGCACCTGCGATGGGCGGAATAATTGTTGGCAATGAAGTTGCACGCCAATTAAACAAGCGTTCAATTTTTACAGAAAGAGAAAATAAAGTAATGACTCTACGCCGTGGATTTTCTTTATCCAAAGGTGAAAAAGTTTTGGTTTGCGAGGATGTTGTTACTACAGGTGGATCAGTTTTTGAAGTGATTGAAATAGTTAAAAAATTCGATGCTGATGTAGTCGGAATCGGAAGTATTGTTGATCGTAGTAATGGCAAAGTTGATTTTGGATACGATTTTTTTCCTTCACTTAGATTGAATGCAGTTTCATATTCACCGGAAGATTGTGCGATTTGCAAAGAAGGAAAATTAGAATTAGTAAAACCAGGTTCCAGAAAAGTTTTTTAACTTTGCAACTATGTCCAATGTGTAAAAGATAAACAGCTAAATGTTATTTCGACCCTGCCTTTGCCGGCCCAAGGAGAAATCTTTTCAAATAATTAAAAAGATTTCACAGTCGAATCCGCCGCGGCGGACTTAGAAATGACAATATAAATATTCTAATTAACATATCTTCGACAACTTATTTTAATACTTTAAATTACTTTTATGAAAATATTATTTACTACGGTTCTATTGCTTGCAAATGTTGCCTTCTCTCAAATAAACTTTAATCAATACTTTGATAATAAAACGTTAAGGTTGGATTATTATCACACAGGTAATTCAATTGAAGATTCTTACTCATTCGATGAGTTGATTGAAGAACCATATTGGGGCGGATCAAAAACTAATCTTCTTGATAAGTTTGATTATGGTAAATATAAATTTATTGTAAAGGATTATGATTCAGGAATTGAAATATACTCGCGGACATATTCAACTTTGTTTAGTGAATGGCAAACAACTGATGAAGCAAAGCAAATTATAAAAAGTTTTAGTGAAACAATTGTTTTTCCATATCCTAAAAACAATGTTGTTGTAGAGTTTTATTCAAGAGACAAGAAAAATATCTTAAATAAAAAATTTCAGTACACATTAAACCCAAACAGCTATTTTGTAAAAACAGAGCGTACACTTGAATATCCAAATTTTGAAATTTTAAATAGTAATGATCCCGATGAAGCAGTAGATATTGTTATCATTCCAGATGGCTACACAAAAGAAGAAATGAATAAATTTAAAAAGGATTGTGAAAAATTTGCAGGATTTCTTTTTAATGCATCACCTTACAAAGAAAATAAAAATAAGTTTAACATTTGGGGAATTGAAGCACCATCTAAAGAATCCGGCACAGATGTTCCCGCCGAAAATATTTGGAAGAACACAATTTCAAATACACAGTTTTATATGTTTGATCTTGATCGATATTTGATGACGAGTGATAACAAATCACTTCGCAACATTGCATCAAACGCTCCTTATGATCAAATATTTATTTTAGTTAATACAAATAAATACGGCGGCGGCGCAATCTATAATCATTATTCAGTTTGTGTTAGCGATAATAGTAACGGCGAGTATATTTTTACACACGAGTTTGGACACGGATTTGCAGGGCTTGGAGATGAGTATTATACGTCTGATGTAGCTTACAACGATTTTTATCCTCTTGATGTTGAACCGCTTGATCCAAATTTAACAACGCTGGTTAATTTTGAATCGAAGTGGAAAGACATGATTGAAAAAGAAACTTCCATTCCGACTTCCATAACAATAGAGAACAAAGATAAAGTTGGCGTTTATGAAGGCGGCGGATATGTTGCCAAAGGTGTTTATAGACCAATGCAGGATTGTTCGATGAAATCAATTTCAATTAATAATTTTTGTCCGGTTTGTAAACGTGCAATAAAAAAAATAATTGACTTTTATTCTGAATAAATTTTAAAGGAAAATTTTGGATCAGAGAAAACTACATAAAACAGTTGAGACTATAGCCCAGCAAAAATTTACTACAGATGAGGAGATGCTTAAAACAGTTATAGATCAAATCGTTCACGATCAAACAACTGGGTTTACTGGCGGAAGAATTTGGAAACTTTATCCTGATATTTTTGGATATCGTTTGCTTTATCAAACCGGCAATATGGAAAAGATTGATAAAAATTTTATCATTCGCGCACTTGAATATCCGGTTTTTGAACAGCTTGCACAATCCAGGACTATACTTGGACACGAGACGATTGAAGCCTTACGAAAAAAAGGAATATTTAGCTATTCAGCTTCCGGTGTTGGACATAAAACAAAACTGCAAGGCAAACAATTTTATGAATATGTGTTGGCGCTTAACTCAAAAAATATTGATGAAGAATTAAGAATTAATCTGAGCATTATCTCTACGGCGTTAACTGCTCAAATAAAGCAGAGAAAAATAACTTATAGCGCGAACCAACTTAAAGCTGATATTGATAAAGCAAGACAACTCCAAAAAAGTATTTTGCCTGAACACGAGTATAAATTTCATCATTTTGATATATATGGTATTACTGATCCTGCTGAAATAGTTGGAGGAGATTTTTTTGATTACTTGGATATCGGTGATAACAACGATAGAATCGGAGTTACCATTGGTGATGCAGCTAGTAAAGGGGTTGCTGCTGCGGCAGAGGCAATGTATGTTTCAGGTGCTTTAAGAATGGCTACTACTTTTGAAATTAAAATTTCTTTAATCTTAAAGCGGATGAATGAACTTGTGAATAAGATTTTTGAAGATGATAAATTTACTTCGCTATTTTATGGTGAACTTTCTACTTATAAGAATGGATTGTTTTTATATGCAAACGCCGGGCACAATCCACCAATGTTTTATCGAAGTGCAAAAAATAAATTTGAACTTCTAAATGCAACAGGACCTGTATTGGGACCTGCCCCGCAATCGAAATATTTTGTTGAAAACATTAATATTAATTTAAATGATATTCTTGTATTATACTCGGATGGGGTTACCGAAGCTGCTAATTCAAAGTTTGTGTTTTACGGCGAACAGCGATTAATGACAATGATAAAAAAACTTAAAGATAAAACTCCAAAAGAAATTGCTCTTGGAATTTTGGAAGATGTTATTAAGTTTTCTACAAATGGATCTTACACAGATGATAAAACTATCGTGGTAATAAAAAGAACATCGTAAACCCAAAACAATCTTAATAAAATTATGTTAACATCAATCAATCCTGCAAACAATAAAGAGATTAAATCCTATAATGAAATGCAAAGTGAAGAAATATCTAAAATCATTTCTCAGGCAGATGAAGCATTTAATAGTTGGAAAGAAACTTCATTTATTCATCGTACTAAATTAATGCACAATGCAGCAAGTGTTCTAAGAAACAACTCTGAAGAATATTCAATGTTGATGACTACTGAAATGGGAAAACCAATTGTGCAATCAAGAGCAGAGGTTGAAAAATGTGCATGGGTGTGTGATTACTATGCTGATAATGCTGAAAATTTTTTAAGAGATGAAATTATTAAAACCGAAGCATCAAAAAGTTTTGTTTCTTATCAACCACTTGGAGTAATACTTGCAGTTATGCCGTGGAATTTTCCATTCTGGCAGGTGCTTAGATTTGCTGCCCCAAATATTATGGCTGGTAATGCCGGACTATTAAAACACGCATCGAATGTTTCCGGTTGTGCGTTGGCGATTGAAGATATTTTTAGAAAAGCTGGATTTCCGGAAAATCTTTTTAGAACCCTTTTAGTTTCATCAAAAAATACTCCGCAGGTTATTTCACATAAAAAAGTGCAAGCAGTAACGTTAACAGGAAGTGTTTCTGCAGGAAAAGCTGTTGCTTCTTTATCCGGAAGCTTAATTAAAAAAACGGTTTTAGAATTGGGCGGCAGTGATCCATACATAATTCTTGAAGATGCTGATTTAGAACAAGCAGCAATGTCTTGTGCTACTTCACGTTTAATTAATGCGGGTCAAAGCTGCATTGCAGCAAAAAGATTTATTATCGTTGAAAGCGTTTATGATCAATTTGAAAAATTATTCATTGATTTTATGTCAAAGAAAAAAATGGGTGATCCATTAAATGAAAAAAATGATCTTGGTCCGCAAGCAAGTTTACAATTAAGAGATGAATTGCACGGTCAAGTTTTAAGAAGTATAGAGCAAGGTGCAGAATTAATTCTTGGTGGATCGATTCCTGAATTAGAAGGTGCATACTATCCTCCAACAATTCTAAAAAATGTAAAACCTGGTATGCCGGCTTTTGATGAAGAACTATTTGGTCCTGTTGCCGCATTAATAAAAGCTAAGGATGAAGAACATGCAATTGAACTTGCAAACAAAGGAATATTTGGTTTGGGTGCGGCTGTTTTTACTAATGATGTTAAAAGGGGAGAGGGAATCGCAAAAGAAAAACTTAACGCAGGCTGCTGCTTTGTAAATGATTTCGTTAAATCAGATCCACGCTTGCCATTTGGAGGAATTAAAGAATCAGGTTATGGAAGAGAACTTTCCCCATTTGGTATAAAAGAGTTTGTGAATATTAAAACTGTTTATATCAAATAGTTGGTGTAACTATAATTACTTTTTATTATGTGAAATTTCAACACTTACTCCTGCCAGAGCAATAGGTTTTCCAGCATCATCTGTAATTAAAGATGTAGAAAGATGAGTTAGAAACTCTTCACCATTTTTTCTTTTGTCAATAAGTTCGCCAGTCCAGCCTCCGGCTAAAGTTTCTGGATATATTTTTTTTAGTACAGCAGGATCATTATTTGGTGATCGAAAAAATGAAATTGGTTTGCCCATAATTTCTGTAAGCGAATAACCATAAACACGGGTAAATGATTTGTTTACAAAAATAATTTTATCCCGCATATTTGTAATCCAAACACATTCAGAAACACTTTTTAATGCGTGTGCAAGGATATTTATTTTTTCTTCCGCTAATTTTCTTTCAGTTATATCCGTTACAAAACCTTCAAGACAAATTACTTTTCCATTTTCGTCGTAAACAGCACAGCCTTTTTCCCAAACCCATTTTTCCAGCCCTTGCCGGGTGTTTATTCTATACAACGAAGTAAATTGTTCGTGATTATTAATTGCATTCTGAACAGTTTCATAAACTAACAACTGGTCTTCTTTGTGTATGAGATTAGCATAGCTGATAATTTTATCATATAAAAGATCATCTTTTCTGTATCCTGTAAGCTGATAGCAGCCATCACTTACAAACTCCATTGTCCAGTCTAAATTATTGGCGCACCTGTAAGCCATCCCTGGCAGATTATTCATTAGAGTTGCTATTTCTCTTTTCTGTTCAGAAATAATTTTTTCAGATATTTTTCTTTCCGTAATGTCTCTAACAATTGCCTGCAAATAAACCTCATTCTGAAATTCAATATGATTTATATTCACTTCCGTATCAAACTGAGTTCCATCTAATCGTGTATGCCTCCATTCAAAAAATTGCGGTGTACCCTCAAGCGCCAGTATTAATTTTTCTTTTGCCTTTGATTTGGATGTGCGTCCATCGGGTTGAAACTCAGGTGAAAACAAATATAGTTTTTTACCAATTATTTGTTCTTTAGACGCATTAAACATCACTGTAGTCTTTTCATTACAATCAATAAATACATCTTCTTTCATTAAAAAGATTGCATCGTTAGCTGAATCATAAAGAGTTTTAAATTTTAGTTCACTTTGCTTTAACGAATCAAGAGCTTTTGCTTTTTCGGTTACGTCTGTAAAAAAAACTGCAATTGTTTTGTTAGATAATTTCATTACAGAAAACTCATAAACACCTTTAAAGTGAATATCTTCATAAAACAGATTTTGATTTAGAAGCGGCCGACCTGTCTTAACCACATCAATAAATTTTCCGATGACATTATCTTTTACAAGAGAAGGAAAAATATCCCGAATATTTTTTGATATTAATGCATAAATATCAATTTGAAGAATATTAACAGCACTTTGATTTGTACTTATTAAGATGAGTTCGTTATTTTCATCTAAGTTGTAAACAAGTACACCAAGCGGCGAAGCATCCAGCATATTTTGTAGACTTTGCGCTAAATTTTTTGCATTAGCTTCAGCAGTTTTTTGATAAGTGATATTATCAAATACAAAAAATATTTTTTTTGATAAATTTGAATCGTCCGTTGTGTAAATTGTTTCCCTAACCCAATACTCCTTCCCGTTTTTACGCAGCATTCTCATTTCGTGGGAAGATTGCTTGTTGGGATTCAGCAGCACATATTGAACCTGTTTTTCAATTCTATCAGATTCTTGTGGAATAAATAACTTGGCAAGGTGTAAACCAATTAACTCTTCAACTTCATAACCTAATTCTTTTGCACCATTTTTATTTATAGAGATAATTTCAAAATCATAATTTATTGTGATATGAATTAAAGGCAGATTATCATAAAGCGAACAATATTTATCAACATTATCTTTCTGCATTTTGTATCAATTATCTTTTTATATCTGAAGAAGATTTAAGTGTTATCTTCATTTTAGTATCGATTAAACTTTTTTCGAATAAAATTAATATCGTTATAAACTTACGAGCTAAGATAAGTAGAAAAAATTTATAGTTTAAAACATTTTTTTAACTAATCGTTTTTATAACCTTTTAAATAATAATTAAAATCAATCCTGTTTTCTCATTGTTATAATTTGATTTGAAGGTTATCTTTACAAAATAAAATAACAACTTCAAGATTTCTTCTTTTGAAAAACTATAAAATTATTATCCAGTATGATGGAACTAACTTTTCCGGATGGCAAATCCAAAAAAAATCTACATCAATCCAGCAAACTATTACTGAGGCAATTGAAATTATTTTAAAAGAAAAAATTAATCTTATTGGATCAGGCAGAACTGACTCAGGTGTACATGCACTTGGTCAAACCGCAAATTTTAGAACTGAAAATGAGATTGATATTTACAGATTCAAGCACTCTCTTAACTCAATTTTGCCAACAGAAATTTTAATTAGCCAGATGGAAGAAGTTGATACAGATTTTCACGCTAGATATGATGCAAGAAAAAGAACATATTTGTATTTAATCTCACAAACGAGGTCGCCTTTCTATAAAAATTATTCATATTTTTATCCGCGTAAAATAGATTTACAAAAACTAAATAAGTTGAGTGAACTATTTTTGGGTGAAAAGGATTTTACATCATTCAGCAAAAAAAATGATGAAATCGAAAACAAAATGTGTAAAGTCTATAAAGCATTTTGGTATAAAAAAGGTGAGCTTATTCTATTTGCAATTCAAGCAGACAGATACTTGCACGGAATGGTAAGAACAATTACCGGAACCCAGTTAAATGTACAAGATCATTCCGATCCAAGAAAATTTATTAATGAAATATTTAACTCACATAACCGGGAAGACGCTTTTGAATCTGTTCCGGCAAAAGGACTATTTTTATATAAAGTGGAGTATTAAAAATGTTCAATCTTAACTCAAAAAAAGTTTTAATTACCGGCGGTTCAAGAGGTATTGGTGCTGCATGCGTAAAATATTTTTGTATGGCTGGCGCATCTGTTGCATTTACTTATAATTCAAATCCCGGACTTGCAGCAAGATTAGAAAAACGATTTTCAAAAATATCAAAATGCAAAGCGTATAAAGTTGATATTAATAATGAAGGGGAAATTAAAAAAACTGTTCAAATGGTTATAAAGGATTTTGGGAGAATTGATGTTTTAGTTAACAATGCTGGAATCTGGAAAGAAGCAAAAATCTCAAAGATGAAACTCTCTGAATGGGATGAAACTATTAAAACAAATCTTACTTCTACATTTTTATTTACACAGCAAGTAAGCAATTTTATGAAAATCAAAAGATATGGTAAAATTATTAATGTATCTTCAACCGCCGGACAAAGGGGCGAAGCACATTACTCGCATTACGCAGCATCTAAAGGCGGAATGATTTCGTTTACTAAATCACTTGCATCAGAGCTTGGTCCTTTTAACATAAACGTAAACAGCGTTGCACCGGGCTGGGTTCTAACCGATATGTCTAAAAGTGTATTAACGAATAAAAGAAGTCTTGATGAAGAATTAAAAAAAATACCTATTGGAAGAATTGCAACCGCAGATGATATTGCCGGACCAATCATGTTTCTCGCTTCCGATTTATCAAGACATATTAATGGTGAAGTTTTAAATGTAAACGGCGGCTCTGTTTTAGTTGGATAAAAAATGGAATTTTTAGCAAGCATACATCCAAAAGTTGTTCATTTTCCTATCGCATTTTTAATGCTTTATCCGTTAATGGAATTACTTTTTATTTTTACTCGTAAAGATTTTTTTTCAAAAGCAGCATTTTTGTTTTTAACTATTGGAGTTGTTGGAGCTTTGTTTGCAGTGCTTTCAGGTAACCAGGCGTTTGAACTGGTAAAAGATTGGACAAGTGCAGGTAAAGAAATTTTTAACAATCATCAAACTTATGCAAACTTAACTGTTTGGTTTTATGCAATCTTACTTGTTGTTAGATATTTTTTATTCGTAAAGAAAAAGTTAAACCGCACTATAATAAGTGTTATCTTTGTGCTGTCTTTGCTTGGTGGATATTTTGTTTTTCAAACAGGTAATTACGGCGGTAAATTAGCTGAGCAGCTTATAATTTTCTCACACTCAATTGATACGAAGCAAAAATGATTTTTATTAAAAAGTTTGAATTCTATTTAAAATGATTAGATCAATAAAATATTTTCTTATTGCAATATTTATTTTTTCATCTGCTGGATTTGCAGGAATTCCACCTTCGAGCAGAGCTTCAGGATTTTTTGTTGCATTTGGAGTTGGACCGCGAATGCCGCTCGGTGATTTTGCAAATACAACTGACATCGGTTATGGTGTTAATATTGAATTTTCTTATACCGATACTGATTACCTTCCGATTTTTCTTTTTGCAAATATTGGTTACGAACAGTATCCAGGCGCCCAAAATTATTTTCAGGAAACCGAATATTCAAATTTTCATACTAATGCTTTGCCTGTACATATTGGAATGCGATATTACTTTGCACCGCTGTTGGAAAATATTGTTCTGCTGATGCCGATTGTGCAGGCTTCGGCAACGTACACTTATTATCAAACACTGCACGAGTTCGATCAAAATGCAAACAGAAATAACTTTCTTGATGATAAAAGTAAATTCGGATTTAGTGCCGGTGCAGGCATTTCTATGTTTATGATGGAATTGTTAGCATCATACAATTATATGCCGTCAAATCAATTTATTTCTGTTGATCTGAAAGTTAGAATACCTTTATATATAAATTTTTGAGAGATGATTATGAATTACAAAAATCTTTTACTTGATATTAATGAACACATTGCTGTTCTTACTTTAAATCGACCTGAAAAACTAAACGCACTTAATCACGAAACACTAACAGAACTTCATCAAGCTCTTACGTTAATAAATGAAGATGAAAATATTTTTGTTGTGATATTAACCGGAGCGGGTGAAAAAGCTTTTGTTGCAGGCGCCGATATTTCTGAAATAAACAAATTAAATTTATTAGATGGAAAAAAGTTTGCAGAATTTGGTCAATCAGTTTTTTCTATGATTGAAAAATTTGATAAACCTGTTATTGCCGCTGTAAATGGATTTGCTCTTGGCGGCGGATGTGAACTTGCACTTTCCTGCCATATAAGATTAGCAAGCGAAAATGCAAAGTTTGGGCAGCCCGAAGTTAACCTGGGAATTATTCCGGGTTACGGCGGAACACAGCGTTTAACACGATTAGTAAATTCCGGCAGAGCGGCAGAAATGATTTTGACTGCGGATATGATTGATGCAGGTGAAGCGTATAGAATTGGATTAGTAAATAAAGTTTATCCGCAAAGTGAACTACAAAGTAAAGCTTTTGAGATGGCTTCAAAGATTGCAAGTAAAGGACAGCAGGCAATTCGGTTTGCATTAAAATCAATTAAAGTTGTTGATGAAGTTTCATTACAGCAAGGGCAGAATATTGAAGCGGCGATGTTTGCGCTTTGCTGCGGTACAGAAGATTTTAAAGAAGGTACGCAAGCATTTTTAGAAAAAAGAAAACCGGTTTTTAATAATAAATAATTGGATTCTTAAACTTATTCGTTTCTGTAATTTTAGATGAATGATAAAAATCGGATCACAATAATTCTCAATCAATTACTTGAACTTACACTTGAACATGAACTTAAACTCTGAGTCATCATTCCCAAAAAACTTTGCTCTAATTATGTTTGGAGTTGTTGTTGTACTTCTCGTCAGCAATATCATTATAACTAAGTTTGTTAATAAAGATGAACAACCTAAAAACAGGGAAGCACTTTCCGGAGTTGAGATTGATTCCTCATTTCATACTGCACTTAAAAATTTTGGTTTTTCGGATAGCTGGATATTAAAAAGGAAATTAAAAAATATTTCAGGCGATTCACTGTTTGCAACCTATTTAGTTAAAGTTCCAAAAGATGTTCCAATACATTTACTAATCCTTGAGCTTAAAAATATTTTTTGGGATTATGATGTAAAAATTGATGCAGAAGAAATTGTATCAGCAAAAAAAACTTTGGTACAACTTGAATCGGATGTAAAATTAAAGCTTGCCGCTGAGTTATTTTATGATGAAAATGTAATGCGGGAATACGGTACTGTTTCTTTTCTGGTTAATGATTTACCTTTACAAAATGATGAACTGCTTAATAATTTTTTAAAAACTCCAGAACTTTTTTATTGTGTTTTAATTCCAAGCTCAGATTCTAAAAAACATTTATCAGCTTTATCCAAAGCTGGTAAAAGATTTGCATTATTATTGAATGATGGCATTACTGAATTGGATTTTAAACTTGCCGCTAATTATTCCGACGAAAGATTATTAAGATCGATTAAAGAAATTGTGGGAACATTTTATTCAGCCGCGTTTTTTATTATTGATGAAAAGTCTGATCTGTTTGAATCGAGCAAATTTCCTTTTATAGAAAATCAATTAAAGAAAAGGGGAATAACTATTGTTACTACTGCTAAGCTGCAAACATTAAATTCAAACAGTATTAATGTTGATAATGAATTCCAGAATTTTATGTTATCAGTTCAAAAGAAAGACGAAAAAGTATTAATGGTAAATGCAGATCAGTTTGTTACAATTTCTACTTTAATTCCATCGTATAGGAAAATTGGTTACAAGTTTATTTATCCCGGCAATATAATCATTAAAAGAGAATAGCTGATACATTGGGCGAAGTAGAAGTGTGTGCTAAATAGTATTATTTAAGTAGCTGCATTTTTTTGAAGCACTGTAATAATTATGTTTAGTCATTTCGACCGCGAGGGAGAAATATTATTGTTGGTTAACTTCAAAAAATTTCTCAGTCTCCCGAAGTGATGCCAGTGGAAGAGGACCTGTCTGCCGATAGGCAAGCTCCTACGAAATGACTTCAAAGATTTTAGTTATAGGCAAAATCACTTAAATCTCTTCGCCAAATAAATTAACTTCCACAACCTCAATTTTTAATTCATCAAGTTTTTGATGCAATAAGTTTTTATCTCCAACAAGCACGATAGAAAGTTTATCATTGTAAATAAACTTCTTTGCTGCCTCTTCTACTTCTGATTTTGAAACGACGTTTACATTGCTGATGTATGAATCAAAATAATCATCGGGCAAATTGTACAAAATTTTTCCTGCTACTCCGGAAGCGATTTGGCGATATGTTTCAAAGTTAAGAGGGAATTTTTTTGTAATTGAAGATTTAGCAAATTCGAGTTCGGCTTCACTTATTCCATTATGAATATTATCAAGCTCAAAAATAATTTCCTTAAGTGCCTTGGCAGTATTTTCAATTCCAACGGAAGTTGCAACTTCAAAAAAAGCTGTGTCTTTAAAATATTGAAATCTTGAAGTTGCACCGTAAGTATAGCCGTTTCGTTCGCGCAAATTAAGATTGATTCTGCTTGTAAACTGTCCGCCTAAAATTGTATTTAATAAATATCTTTGAAAAAAATTTTCTTGATTTCTATTCTCAGTTAAATGTCCAACTCTAATTTCAGTTTGCACAGTTCCTTCTTTGTGATACAAATAAATTTTTTTATTTGGCTTAGCTGATTTAATTAATAACGGAATATCATTTTGATTATTTTGCCAATCAGAAAAATATTTGTTGAGTAATTGTTCAAGTTCAACTTGATTCAAATTTCCAACAACAATCAAATTAGAATTTGAAGGGAAGAAAAATCTTTTGTAGAAAGATTTGATCTCTTCTACCGAAATTGATTTAACAGTTTCTTCATATCCTGCAACTGGAAACGAGTAGCTATTTGATTTGCCAAGAACTACCATATCAAAAATCTCATCGGCTAAATAATCCGGCTCATCTTTACTCTGTAAAATTCTTGTAATCAGTTTCTTTTTCTCTCTTAAAAAATCATCATCATTAAAAGAAGGCTTTAATAAAACCTTACTGAACAATTCCAGTGATCTATCAAAATTTTCGGTAAGACTTTGCAAGCTTAAATTTACTAAATCGTTATCGGTGGAAACATTAAAACTTGAACCAAGCATGTCAAATTCATCACTCAACTCTAAAGCATTTAATCCATCAGCGCCTTCATCCATAACTAATGAAGTTAAATAAGACAATCCAATTTTATTTTCAGGATCAAATTTGCTGCCTGCATTTAGAATAAGATTTAATCTTACCAAAGGCAGTTTATCTTTTTTTATAAAAATTACTCGCAGCCCGTTACTTAAGAAAAACTCATTTGGCTGGGGAAGATTAAAATTAATTTCTGATTTTGTTTCAGGCTTATTTTTTCTATCGATCATAATTAATCTTTCTTAGGAGTTATGCGTAGTTCAACAAAGGATTTCGTTAAATATTTTTGCACTGCACTTTTTAGTGAATATTTATCAACTTGATTATAGCGTTCAAGATCAAACGAAAAAGAATTTGGTTCATTTAGATGATAGTTGTAATGATTTAAATAATCAGCAACAGTATCAAGGTTTTGCATTGCAAAAACAAACTGTGCTTTAATTCCATTTTTAGATTTTTCCAATTCCTTATCCGTAACCAGTTCTGAGGATAGAATATTTACTTCATCCAAAATTATTTTTTTTAATTCATCAAGATTAGTTTCCGGACGTGCTGTAGAGATTATCATAAACTGTCCGCCAAACTTACCTGAAGATTGAAAAGCAGTAACATCCTGTGCAATCTGCAATTCAAAAACTAATTTTTTATAAAGGCGGGAATTTTTTGAACCCGTTAAAATATCTGCAGCAACTTCTAATGATGAATCATCCTTGCCAAAAATTAAATCCGAGTGCCATGCAAGATAAATTCTTTTAAGCTGCACATTGTCTTTGTGTTCAATAAATATATTTTCTTTTAGTTCAAGTTTTTTTGATTCAGGTTTATGATTTGATTCAAACGGTTCAATAGCTCCAAAATATTTCTCTATTAATTGTTTTGCGATTTCGTTTTCAAAATCTCCAGCTACAACAAGACAAGCATTGTTTGGCGAATAATATTTCTTGAAAAAGTTTTTTACATCATCTAAAGTATAGTTTTCAATATCTTTTAAAAATCCAATTGTTAACCAACTGTAAGGATGATTTTCCGGATATAGGTTTGTATTAATTAATTCCCACGCTAATCCATAAGGTTGATTGTCATATCTTTCTAAGCGTTCGTTCTTTACAACATCTTTTTGATTATCAAGTTTAGTTTGAGTTAGTGCTGGTAAAAAATATCCCATCCTATCTGATTCAAGCCAAAGCCCAAGTTCCAAATTGTTGGATGGAAGTTTTTCATAATAATTTGTTCTATCCGTAGAAGTAGAGCCGTTCAAAGTTCCACCGGCTTCTTGTATGTATTTAAAGTGCATTTCTTTCGGAACATTTTCTGAACCCTGAAACATCATGTGTTCAAACAGATGTGCTAACCCTGTTTTGCCCTTTGTTTCACAAGCAGAACCAACTTTGTACCAGATGTTTACAGAAACAAGCGGTAAAGATTTATCCTGATATAAAATATATTCAAGTCCGTTTTTTAATTTTCCTTTTGTGCAATTAAGATTAAGATGATTCAAAAATTTTCCTTTTATTTTATTTGCTTTCGTAGCACAGACTTTAGTCTGTGATATTTAATATATCAGTGTTCGCAGACTAAAGTCTGCGCTACGATAATTCACAATTATTTTAATAAAAACTCAATTCGTTCAAGTTTTCCATCAATATTATTATTCGGAAAGATACGAAGTAATTTTGCGAGTAAGGGATAAATATTAATGTTTTCTATAGTGCCGCAAGTGAAACCAGATTTAAAATCAGGACCAATCGCATAAAATATTCCGTGCATATCAATATTTGTAGGATCATATCCGTGATTGCCAAGTGGAAACTTTTTTGAATACTTCTCGATGTCTTTACTATCAAACAAACTGTAACCTAAATCTGCAATTACAACTATCTCAGCAACCCAAGGATTGTTTTTGTAATGAAGATAATCTGGAAGATCCTTTTTCCAATAAACTTTATAATATTTTTCAGAGTCTTTTAATTTTTGATAGACAGCATTTTTTTCATCTTCATTTGGGTAAATAAACATCATAGTTCCTTTGTCTGATGTTTTAAATTTAAATCCACTTAACAATTCATCTATATTTATCACTCTATCTGGACTTAACTCTGTCATCCCATGGTCTGAAACAATTATAATATTTGTACTATCCAATAAATTTATTTTCTTCAGTCCCACAAACAATTTTCCAATCAAACTATCTTCCATTGCGATTGCGTGATTAACCTCTTTGGAATTTGGGCCATAATTATGTCCGCAAGTGTCTGTTGCATCAAAATAAAGCATAATTAAATGAGGTCGCTTCTCGTATGGAAGTTGCAGCCACTCCATTGCACCATTAATTCTCTGATCATAAGGAGTTGTATATATAAATTTTTTGGAATAATCAGGTCTTCGGTAATCTACATTTAACTCAGAGCCGGGCCAAAAATAGCTTGCGGTAATTACACCTTGCCTTTCTGCAGTTTCCCAGATTGCTTCTCCTTTATACCATTTAGCATCATTTTTAGCAATGCTATCCCACAAGGTATATCTTTGATTTGTATTTGGGTTTGTAAAATCATTAGCAATTATTCCATGATTTTCAGGATACAATACCTGTTACAATAGAATAATGATTTGGAAAAGTCTTGGAGGGAAAACAAGATTGCAGTGATAAAGTGTGAACGCCATTTTGTTTAATAAAATCAAGGTTAGGCGTTAACCCTCTTTCAGGATAATCCCAACGGAATGCATCAAAAGAAACAAGTATAGTATAATTTGTTTGCTGTCCTAAAACTGTAAATGAAGTAAGAAATAATACTATACTAATAATCTTAATTTTGGATAATTTTTTCATAAAATTTTCTTTTAATTACTTTAAAAATGAAGAATTCCTTAACAAAATCCCTCATTTAATCTCAAAAATATAATTAATATTAAATGCAAGCGTTTAATCAATATTACCAAAATATTAATTTTTAAAAAAATTAAAACAATGCTTGCATAAAAAACAGTTTAAGCTGATATTTCAAATACAATTTTATGATTCTATGTTATGCAGAAAAAATTTACTATTAAACTTATCTTAAATGCACTATCCCCTAAATTATTTCGAGGAGAAAATATGATTAATCGTTACTCATTACTGTCATTTTTCATGTTGCTGCTTGTAACACTAACCTTTATGCAATCAAATATTATTGCTCAAGGCGTTACCACTGCAGCGATGAATGGAATGGTAGTTGATGCAAATGCCGCCCCATTACCGGGCGCTAACATTATTGCTGTTCATACTCCATCAGGAACACAGTATGGTACTACTTCACGCGTTGATGGAAAATATAATTTAAATGGACTTAGAACTGGTGGTCCTTATAAAGTAATTGTATCCTTTGTTGGATATACGCCACAAGTTTTTGATGGAGCGATGCTTCAGTTGGGTCAAAATCTAAAATTAGATTTTACATTATATGATGAGGCTATAGAATTTGGTGATATTACTGTTGTTGGTGAAAAGAACGCGATTCTTTCAACCAATAGAACTGGTGCTGAGCAAAACATTACTGCAAGAGATATTGAACTTATTCCTTCAATCAGTAAAAACTTTGGTGATTTTGCAAAATTATCACCACAAGCAAATGGTAACAGCAGTTCAATTGCAAGCAGAAACAATCGCTACAACAATATCCAGATTGACGGTACACAATACAATGATTTATTCGGTCTTGGCGCAACTGGTGCACCTGGCGGACAATCAGGTACAACTCCAATCAGTATTGATGCTATTCAGGAATTTCAAGTAATTGTTGCGCCTTATGATGTTAGGTACGGCGGTTTTACAGGCGGCGGTATTAACGCGATTACAAGAAGTGGTACCAACAAATGGACTGGTTCTATTTTTGGATATGGAAGAAATCAATCACTTATTGGTAATGGCGGTTTTATTACCGATAATCCTGTAACAGAAGCCAATGAACAAGAATACCCTGAATTTAAAGAATACGCTGTTGGTTTTAGACTTGGCGGTCCAATTATAAAAGATAAATTATTCTTTTTTGCAAATGGAGAAATCACAAGAAAAGATCAACCTTTAAGTAACATTTCTTTGGTTACCGGAAAATCTACCGTTGATTCATTAGCAAGACGCTTTTCTGAAATCTTGTTAAGCAAAGGTATGGATCCTGGAACTTATGGTGCTTACACAGTTGAGCAGCCAAGCCAAAAATTCTTTTTCAGGTTAGATCTTAACCAATCTGAAAATCATAAACTTACTTTAAGACATAACGTAGTATCTGCTTATAATGATATTTTAGCAAGCAGAAATTCTAATAACGCTTTATCTTTTAATACTTTTGCATATAGAATTAGAAACGTTACGAACTCTACTGTATTGCAGGTTAATAGTAACTTTAGTAATAATCTAACAAACGAATTGATTCTTGGTTTTACCTCTATTAGAGATAGAAGAGCCGGAATAACTGCTAAAACTCCTGAGGTTAGAGTTACAAGAGAAGATGCAACATTAATCGCTGGCCCAGATAGATTCTCTTCAGCAAATGAACTTGATCAAGATATTTTTGAATTGTCAGATAACTTCTCAGCATATCTTGGAAATCACGTTCTGACAGTTGGAACACACAATGAATTTTTCACATTTAGAAATTTATTTGTTAGATCATTCTATGGATACTATGAATTTAATACCTTAACTGATCTGGCAAATAACACCCCAAATTATTATCAAAGACAGTTTTCACAAGATCCAAATGTTGATAAACCTGCTGCAAGATTTAGTGTAAACCAGCTTGGTTTCTATATTCAGGATGAATGGACAGTAGTTCCAACATTCAAATTAACTTTTGGTGTTAGAGCTGATATTCCATTTCTACCAACAGAACCTGCATATAATGATTCAGTTGCAAAATATTTCAGCGGATACTCTACCAGCGATGTACCAACTGGAAACGTTATGTTTTCACCAAGGTTTGGATTTAACTGGGATGTAATGGGAGATAGAAGTTTACAGGTTCGTGGAGGTGTTGGTGTCTTTACAGGAAGACCAGCTTATGTTTGGATGTCAAATAATTTCGGAAACTCCGGAAAACTTATCGCTGAAGTTAATCAAGCTACTGGCGGTAATGTGGGCTTTTCTGTTGATCCATACAATCAACCAGGTGTTGGAGATCCTGGAACAGGCGCTCCAAATTTAAGATCAGAAATTGATCTTGTTGATCCAAACTTTAAATGGCCCCAAATCTTAAGAGCAAATTTAGGTGTTGATAAACAACTACCTTGGGATATTATTGGAACTGTTGAATTTATGTATTCTGAAGCAATTAATGATTTGATTTATGAAAAATTAAACTTAGGAATGAATACCACAATCATCCCTGGTGAAAACAGAACAAGATACAGCGGTACACAATCTTATAATAACTTCTTTGATGTACTTTTGTTAAAGAATACAGATCAGGGATATCAGTACAATTTTTCTATTCAGTTGCAAAGAAATGTACCAATTGGATTGTCATTTAATACAGCTTATACTTATGGTGTATCTAAAGATGTGAACAGTGTATTATCATCACAGGCTCAATCACAAATTAGATACAATCCTATTTATAATAATCCTAATGATCCACCATTAACTACCTCAAGTTTTGATCTTGGACATAGAGGATTTGTTTCAGTTTCCTATTCGCAGGAATTCTTTGCAAATTCACCAACAACTATTTCCTTATTCTACAACATTCAATC
This sequence comes from uncultured Ignavibacteriaceae bacterium, assembly GCA_963704275.1. Lineage (GTDB taxonomy): Bacteria > Bacteroidota > Ignavibacteria > Ignavibacteriales > Ignavibacteriaceae > IGN3. The sequence goes on from CAVPHP010000014.1 coordinate 133,748, forward strand.
AGGTCGTCCATTCTCATTTACAGTTAATGGTGATTTGAATAATGATGGATTAAATGGAAACGATCTTTTCTACATTCCCGCAAATGCAGATGATATATTAGTTGGTGCTCTTACCAGTGGTGCTTATGTTGAAAATGCCGGACAAAAAGCGGAGCTGATGGCATTCATAGATAATGATGAATATTTATCATCACACAAAGGTCAGATTGCCGAACGAAATGCTGCAAGAAATCCTTATAACGATGATCTTGATTTACGTATTTCTCAGTCTTTTGGAATTCCAAATCTTGGTCGTTTTGAACTTTCACTTGATATTATTAACGTTTTCAACTTGGTTAATAGTGAATGGGGATGGTTCCAAACTACTCCACAAGACACATATACCATCGTAACATTAAATGGAACTGATCCTGTATCAGGAAAACCTATATACAGATTCAGCAAACCAACCACTAACACTGCTTGGTCACCTTCAGATCTGTTATCACGCTGGCAGATGCAATTAGGATTGAGATACTCATTCTAATTAGTATCAACTGTTCTTAAAATAAAAGGCGATCTTCGGATCGCCTTTTTTTATTGTCATTGAGTTGTTAATATTTTTTATAACTTCGTAAATTGAAATCTGCGTCCAGTTTTTGGTTGAAGTAAATGGAATGTTTCTATTTTATTAACCCATTTAGAAATAAAAGGCTGTCTCAGAAATCAAATAAGCAAAGATGTCATTCCCACGAACCTGCCTGCCGGTAGGCTGAAGTGGGGATCTATTTTGTTTTAAGTGTTTTGGATTCCCGTTTTCACGGGAATGACATATAAATTTCGACTTATGAGACAACCTCTTGTAATCATAGCAATAACCACATCCTTAACCATTTAATTCCAACAAAATCGCTGTGGATGAAATAGGAAAGACACATTTTAGTGTAAAAGTTTTAGCACTCTATCAGGTCTTATAGAACCTAACAACTTAAATAATTCTGAAAATGGAATATCTCTATCCCAAGAAAATAAAGTAATAAAAGCTTCACCAACAACAGCATCGCGAGGTACTAATCCCCAAAAACGGCTGTCCAAACTATCATCTCTATTATCGCCCATCATAAAGTAATAATCTTTTTTAAATGTGTAAGATGAAACAGGAATGCCATCCACAACAACTGCGCTGTTTTTAATTTCAACTACACGTTTACCGTATTCTCTATCAATTATGGTTCTCCATTGCTCTACATTATAAATATTTAATGAAATTTTCATTCCAGCTTTTGGAATAACTAATGGACCGTAGTTATCTTCATTCCAAGGCATACCTTTAGGAAAAATTCTTGGTTCAGCATAGCCTTCGGGAACAGGTTTAAGATAACTGCCGTACTGTCCACGATAATATTTTATAAATGTAGGTCTCCAAAATTCTTTTCCATTAACAAAAACTACTTTATCTTTAATTACAATTGTATCTCCCGGAGTTCCGATACAACGTTTTACATAGTTAATATTTTTTTCTATTGGCTCAAGCATATCACGATCACCGGGATACTCAAATACAACAATATCTTTAGGCTTTGGATCTTTAAAGGCAGGCAAAGTAAAAAATGGAAGTTCCACTTCTGTAAATGGGATATAGCGCGGTGAACTTGATCCGTAAATAAATTTATTTACTAGTACAAAATCACCAACCAGTATTGTGTCTTCCATAGAACCTGTTGGAATGCGTGTGTTTTGTACTATAAATGTTATAATAACCAGTGCTGCAATTCCTGCAAAAGCTAATTGTTTAAAAAACTCGGCAATTTTTCCACCTATTGTTGTAGGTTTTGGTTTTTCTTTTTTCTTAAAGAAGTTTTTCAGTTTTTCCTGAAATGACAATTTGTATCTCCATTTGTGTAATTAAAATATTAGTAACGCCATTTCGTCCCTAACGGGACTTTATTTTGATATGATTTTTTTTCAAATGTAATTTCCGAATCAAATCTCGTTAGGGATGAAATAAAATTCCTAAATCAACATTTTTCTTAAAATCTCAGTAACAATTTTTGGGTTTGCTTTGCCTTTCGATTCTTTCATCACTTGTCCGACAAAAAATCCAAAAACTTTTTCTTTCCCTGATTTATACTCTTCCACCTGTTCTTTATTTACCTCAATAATCTTTTTAATTATTGATTCAATTTCAGTTGTATCAGAAATCTGAACAAGGTTCTTTTCTTTTACAATTTGTTGGGGATCAGAATTATTTTCAATCATTTCCGGAAAAATATCTTTTGCAATCTTACCACTAATCGTTCCATCTTTTATAAGATTAATTAACTTGCCCAAATTTAACGGAGTTAAGGTGAAATCCGAAATATCAATTTTCTTTTCATTAACAACTGCGAGAACTTCAGTTGTTACCCAATTACAAGCTGTTTTATAGTCATCTGTTACAGAAATTACTTTTTCATAATATTCTGCAAGTGCTTTTGTTTGTGTTAAAATTTCAGAATCATAAACGGACAATGAATAATCTGAAATAAACCTTTTTTGTTTTGCATCCGGTAATTCCGGTAAACTTTTTACGATTTCAGTTTCCCATTTTTCATCAACAATTACAGGTAGTAAATCTGGATCTGGGAAATATCTATAATCGTGTGCTTCTTCTTTACTGCGCATCGGATAGGCTTCGTTGGTATCTGCATTCCATAACAAAGTTTGCTGAACAATATTTTCACCATCTTCTATCATTTCAATTTGTCTGTTAATTTCATAGTCAATTGCACGTTCAACATTACGAAAAGAGTTCATATTCTTAACTTCGGTTTTAACACCAAACTTATCTTCACCTTTTAGTCTTACAGAAATATTTGCATCACATCTAAGCGAACCTTCTTCCATATTTCCATCGCAAATACCAAGATACTGTACAATCTGTTTAATCTTACTTAAATATAAATATGCTTCTTCCGAAGTTCGAATATCAGGCTCACTTACAATTTCCATCAACGGAACGCCGCATCTGTTAACATCAACCAAAGTTGCAGCACTTTGATCGTGAATAGATTTTCCGGCGTCTTCTTCCATGTGTATTCTTGTTATTCCAATTTTTTTTGATGAAGAATTTTTTGGATTAACTTCAATAAATCCATGTTCACAAATCGGTTCTTCGTATTGAGAGATCTGATAGCCTTTTGGAAGATCAGGATAGAAATAATTTTTTCTTGCAAAGATAGAATGCTCATTTATTTTACAGTTGGTAGCCAAACCCATTAGTGTGGTAAATTCCACAACTTTTTTATTTAAAACTGGCAAAACTCCCGGATGACCAAGACATACCGGACAAGTATTACTGTTAGGTTCGTTACCAAATTTGGTAGAACATCCGCAAAAAATTTTTGAGTTTGTTAAAAGTTGGGCGTGTACTTCTAAACCTATTACTGCTTCGTATTTTGTATTCATAAATTGATATTGTTTACGGGGCCAAATATATGGATGATGAACTTTATATAGAAAGATTAAAATTTATCTTTTATGATAGATGGATGAAATTTTTGCCGGGCGGTTTTATATTACTTTAGATATAATTATTTTCAACATCATTTATTAACCCATTGATTTATGGAACGATTACAAAAGATTGGATTTGTACTTGGATTAATTTCCTTTGTAATGGTTTTAATTTTTTTTAATCCGGTTCCAGAAAATCCAAACGTTGGTAAAGTTGCTGCAGTAGCTTTACTTATGGCAATTTGGTGGATAACAGAAGCCGTTCCATTAGCCGCAACATCTTTAGTCCCATTGGTTTTCTTCCCATTCTTTGGAGTGCTTTCGGGTGCAGAAATTTCCGGTTCGTATATTAACTCAGTTATCTTTTTATTCATTGGCGGATTTATGCTTGCAATCGCAATGGAAAATTGGGGTTTGCATAAACGTATCGCTCTAAAAATTATTTCAGTATTTGGCGGAACAGCAAACTCAATTTTATACGGGTTTATGTTATCAGCCGCATTTCTTTCAATGTGGATATCAAACACAGCAACCGCGGTAATGATGCTGCCGATTGCTCTGGCTGTTATCACAAAAATTGAAAATGAATTTGGCAGGGAAGAAACAAAAAATTTTTCAAAATCTATTTTACTTGGAATTGCATATTCATGTTCTATCGGCGGTATTGCAACTTTAATTGGAACACCACCAAACCTGGCGTTACTAAGAATCCATAAAATCGCTTTTCCAAATGCGCCGGAGATATCTTTTGGCTATTGGATGCTCCTCGCAATTCCAATCACAATAATTCTTTTAATTATTACAGCAATATTTTTATCAAAAATAGTTTTCAAGTCAAACAATAAAATAAAAATCAGCAAAGATTTTATTAGGAATGAATACAAATCGCTCGGTAAATTTTCCTATTCTGAAAAAGTAATCGCAATGGTTTTTGGAATAACATCTTTACTATGGATTTTTAGAACGGATTTAAACCTTGGATTTGTAAATATTAAAGGTTGGTCTTCATTTTTTTCGACTCCGAAATTTATTGATGATGGAACAATAGCAATTACAATGGCATTTTTACTTTTTCTTTTTCCTTCTAAAGATGAAAAACAAAAAACCATACTTAGTGCAAACGTGTTTGAGCAAATTCCTTGGGGAATAATTTTATTGTTCGGCGGCGGCTTTGCACTTGCAACAGCATTTAGTTCAAGCGGACTATCAGATTTTATAGGAAATAATCTGCGCGGACTAACAAATATTCCAACTTTTGTTTTAGTATTAATTATCTGTACAATAATTAATTTTCTTACAGAGTTAACATCAAACACAGCAACTACACAAATGATACTTCCAATACTTGCATCAGTTTCAGTTGCAATTGGATTAAACCCGCTATTGTTAATGATAGCTGCAACGCTTTCAGCATCAATGGCTTTTATGATGCCTGTTGGAACGCCGCCAAACACAATTGTATTTGCAAGCAAACGATTAAGAATATCTGATATGGCAAGAACTGGGTTTGTACTTAATTTAGTCAGCGTAATAATTATTGCTGTGTTTGTTTATTTTATCGGCTCAATATTATTTGATTTGCAAATCTATCCGGAGTGGGCTAAATAAAAATTATATAAATATTTTTTTGTCAGGCAAATGTTTGTGAGAAATAAGTAATAATTACCAACAATTTATTAATGCAACAGATTTTTACTTTTATTATATTTGTTACCGTTTAATAACGTAAACATAAAACCAAGATAAAATGAGTCTAAAAAATTTTCTAATAATTATACTTCTATCTATTCAATCATTATATAGTCAGACCGCTTCAACTTATTTTCCTGCGCAAACGGGTTACAAATGGAATTTTAAATCTGTTCCGCTCGATTCACTTAACAATCCTGTAGATTCATTAGGGTTTTATGGAATTGATTCGTTTGCAGTCGTTACTCCGTATTTTGGAAAAACTGCAAATGTTGTTTTATCTAAAACGGGAACTCTAAGTACAATAAATTCAATTCCTTTTTTAGATTCGACTTTTTACAATTTTGATGGAACAAATGGGTTTGAATATTTTGATCCAACGGTAATTTCAGGATTACTTGGAAATGTTGATACATCTTTAGGAATTAATTTTGTAACATTTTTTAACTCATTGGAAGCTTGGTATTCGTATTATCGGTTTGCATCAGGTAACGATGTTGAATATCAGGTATTTAAGAAAGATACAGCCGTAACTGTAAATTCTATTTCTGCAACAATCAGATTTGAATTGATTGGAAAAAAATTAGCTGATGAAACTTTAAATACTGAAATCGGTACTTTTAATTGTAAAAAGTTTTTGTTGGAAGTTAGAATTAGTTATCTGTTGTTAAATATTTTTCCGGTAAAAATGTTCGGTGTTGAAAATACGGTTTGGTTAGCACCAGATAATTGGAAAGTTAAAAGTTATATTCCAACAACAAATGTTGATTTATCCTACTTAGGATTTCCCGCTTTTAATATCCCAGGTTTAGAAACAAACATTACAACACCAATTACAAGTTTGGAAGATAATAATTTTGAAACAGTTAATGATTTCGTTTTATATCAAAATTATCCAAATCCATTTAACCCAAGTACAAAAATCAGTTGGCAGTCTCCGGTCAACGGTCATCAAACATTAAAAATTTATGACATCCTGGGAAATGAATTAGCAACCTTAGTTGATGAATACAGATCTGCAGGTGAATATCAGATTGAATTTAATCCAGCATCCAGCATCAAGAACCTGCCTGCCGGTAGACAAGGTCTAGCATCCGGAATATATTTTTACCAGTTGCAAGCTGGAGACTTTATTCAAACAAAAAAAATGATTTTGCTTAAATGATGATCATTGTTCAATTTTTAAAAACTCAATCAAATAAATTCTTAATAACATTTCTGGGGATGCTATGTTCAATTTCAGCCTAACCAATGTTTTTTACTCTCAAGAAAATCAATCAACTGCAATACCAACACGTGATGCTATCGATGAAAAGTACAAATGGAATTTAAAAGATATTTACACAAGTGATGATGAATGGGAAAAAGATTTTAAATGGGTTGAAAATAACATTCCTAAATATTCTCAATTTGAAGGCACACTTAGTTCCTCTGCAGAAAATCTTTTAACATGCCTAAAATTTGATGATGAAGTTGGAATAAAGCTTGAACGATTATATCTCTATTCTATGCTTGCAAAAGACAGCGATATGAAAGTTGCAAAATATCAGGGAATGGATGATAGAATAAAAACAATATATTCTAAAGTGCTTGCCGCAAGTTCCTACATCAAACCGGAACTGCTTACGATTAATGAAAAAAAGATTTCTGAAATGTTAAGCTCACACCCGGAGTTAGAAATTTACCGACATAGTTTTGATGATCTTTTTAGATTTAGAAAACATACTTTAGATAAAGAAAAAGAAGAATTGCTTGCAATGGCTGGTGATGTTACTCAGGTTTCTTACAATGCATATTCTTTATTAACAAATGCTGATTTGAAATTTCCCATAATTGAAGATGAAGAAAATAATAAAATTGAAATGTCTCACTCAAGATTTTATGCTGCATTGTACTCTAAAAACCGTGCATATCGTGAAAGAGCATTTAAAGCTTACTTAAATCCCTTTATGGAAAATGTAAATTCTTTGGGTGCACTATTTAATGGAAATTTAAAATCAAATATATTTTATGCACGCGCAAGAAAATATAATTCTGCGCAAGAAGCTGCGTTAGATAAAAATAATATTCCTCTTTCAGTTTATACAAATCTGGTTGATACAGTTAATAAAAACTTTCAGCCAATGTACAGATGGGCATCGTTGAAGAAAAAGCTTCTCGGTATTGATGAGCTGCATACTTATGATGTTTATGTTACTTTGTTTGACAAGAAAAATGAAAAGAAATATAGTTATGATGAATCAAAACAAATTGTAATTGATTCATTAAAAATTATGGGTGAAGATTATCTTTCTTCACTAAAAAAAGCATTTGATAACAGATGGATTGATGTGTACGAAACTAAAGCAAAACGAAGCGGCGCTTATTCTTCAGGTTCAACCTATGGTGTGCATCCGTATGTTTTATTAAACTGGACGGATTTATTGAATGATGTTTTTACTCTTGCTCACGAAATGGGACATAATATGCACTCATATTATACAGGTTTGAACCAGCCATTTCCTTATGCAAATTACTCAATCTTTCTTGCAGAAGTTGCATCAACGTTTAATGAAAGCTTATTACTCGAACATCTAATAAATATTTCAAACTCAAAACAAGAAAAACTTTACTTGTTGGAAAAATATCTTAACAACATTACTACAACGGTTTACAGGCAAGTTATGTTTGCTGAGTTTGAAGCAACAACTCATAACAAAGTTGAAAATGGCGTAGCGCTCACTCCGGATGTTTTATGTAAGCTTTATAAAGATGTTTATCAAAAATATTGGGGTCCGGAAATGATAATTGATACTGAGGAAACCTATACGTGGGCTCGTGTGCCGCACTTTTATTATAATTTTTATGTCTATCAATACGCAACCGGATTTGCAGCATCGGAAGCGCTTGCTTTAAAAGTTAAAACTGAAGGTGAGACCGCAGTTAAAAAATATTTGGATTTTCTTAAAGCTGGCAGTGCTGATTATCCGATAAATATTCTAAAGAAAGCGGGAGTGGATATGAATTCGCAGGAACCAATATTAGCTGTAACAAAAAAAATGAATCAACTACTTGATGAAATAGAAAACTTACTTTGAAAAAATATAGGATGTAAATGAGAGTATATTCAAAAACCGAACTTAACACATTTAACCAATCATTAACTTATGATGATATTAGCTTAATACCCACGCAAGTTTCAAGAATTAAATCGCGTACAGAAGCAACAACCAATTGCTCTTTCCTTGGATTAAAATTAAATGTCCCTGTTATCTCAAGTCCGATGGATTCTGTAACCGGAATTGAAATGGCAAAAGAACTATCAAACTCCGGCAGTCTTGGAATTATAAACCGTTTTGATTCGTCACTTGATGCAGTGTTAAATGCAAAAAACGGAAAAGGAATTAAAGCTGTTTCAATCGCTCTAAATACTGATTTGAAAACGATTGAAAAAATTGCTGCAAAAAAATATATAATTTGTATTGATACAGCTAACGCAAACAATAAAGAAGTTCTTAAAAAAACTGAAATGATTAAGAAAAAATTTGATGTTAAAGTTATTGTTGGAAACATTGCACACGGTAGAACTTTAGATGAATTAGAAAATGCAGGAGCAGATGCTGTGCGTGTTGGAATCGGCGGCGGAAGTGTTTGTACCACTTCGATTCAAACGGGAATTGGAATTGGACAAGTTTCATCTTTGCTTGATATTTATTTTTCAAGAAATGAGAAAAAATTAAAAATAAAAATTATTGCCGATGGGGGAATTAAAAGTCCTGGCGATGTTGCAAAAGCAATTGCACTTGGTGCAGATGTAGTAATGCTTGGTAGAATGTTATCCGGAACAAGAGAAACTCCAGGAGAAGTAATAAAATATAACGGTCAATTGTGGAAAAAATATCGCGGCTCTGCGTCATTTGGAGTAAAAATGCGCAACGAATTTATTGAGGGTGAAGAAACAATGGTTGCATATAAAGGTGCAGTAAAAAATGTTATAGATGGAATATCTGATGGATTAAAAAGCTCTATGAGTTATATGAATTGTTTTAATCTTGATGAGCTTAGAAAAACCGAAGCTTTTGCAATTCTCAGCAATAGTTCTTATTTGGAACGTTTGCCAAGAATGTAAATAATTTTTTAAATCTTTAATTAATAAACCGGACTCGCTCCGGTTTTTTTATATTTTAGCTTTCTTAAGTCTTAACGAATTACTAATAACAGAAACAGAGCTAAGTGACATTGCAAGAGCTGCGAACATTGGATTTAGTATTCCAAGAAACGCAAGTGGAATACCAATAACATTATAAATAAAAGCCCAAAACAAATTTTGTTTTATTACTGCGATAGTTTGTTTGGATAGTTTTATTGATTTTACAACTCCGTGTAAATCATCTTTTAACAAAACAACATCCGCGCTTTCAATCGCTACATCTGTTCCGTTGCCGATTGCAATACCAACATTACTTTGTACGAGTGCAGGAGCATCATTAATTCCATCGCCAACCATTATTACTTTGCTGCCGGCTTCTTGTAAAGATTTTACTTTGTTGGATTTGTTTTCCGGTAAAACGCCTGCTGCATATTTTTCAATTCCAGTTTCTGATGCGATAAATTTTGTAACATTTTCATTATCACCGGAAAGCAGGAATGGTTCAATTTTCATCTCTTTGATATTTTTAATAATCTCAAAAGAATCTTGTTTGATTGAATCCACAACATTTAAAAATCCTTTTATCATTCCATCAAGTGCAAGAAAAACTAAAGATGAATTTTTAATTGCATCGTTTTTTAATACATTATTAAAAACACTCAAATCAATTTTATTTTCAATCATAAAAGATTCGTTGCCGGCAAGAGTAATTTTATTTTCGATTGTTCCTTTTATTCCTTTGCCGGGTTTGTTTTCAAAATCATTAAGTGATTTTAGTTTTACATTTTTTGTATTAGCAAATTCCATTATAGCTTTTGCGATTGGATGTTCGGATTTACTTTCCAACGAAGCTAGAGCAATGACTAGAAAATTCAGCTTCATTAATATCATTAACAAAAATATTTTGAACAGAAAGTTTTCCTTCAGTAATTGTTCCTGTTTTATCAAAAATAATCGTATCAGCACGATGCAATTCTTCTAATGCTTCGCCATTTTTAAATAGAATCCCATTCTGTGCAGCTTTTCCCATTCCGACAATTAATGCAGTTGGTGTTGCCAATCCAAGTGCGCAGGGGCAAGCGATAATCAAAACAGCAACAAAGTTCATTAGTGCAATACTAATATCATCTGGATTGATGAACATCCAAACAATAAAAGTTAAAATTGCAATAATCACAACAACAGGAACAAAAATTGAAGCAACTTTATCGGCTAAATTCTGGATTGGAGCTTTAGAACCTTGTGCTTCTTCCACTAATTTTATTATTTGCCCAAGAACAGAATTCTTTCCGATTGTTGTTATCTCAAACTCAAAATACCCGCTAATGTTTATGGTGCCGCCAATAACTTTTGAACCAATAATTTTTTCAACAGGTAAACTTTCGCCAGTTATCATTGCTTCGTTAACTGCGGATGAACCTGAAGTAATAATTCCATCAGCAGGAATTTTACCGCCGGGTTTTATTACAATTATATCTCCAATTTTTAAGTCTTCTAATTTTTTTTCAATCTCTTTATTATTTTCTTTTACGATTGCAGTTTTGGGCTGAAGTTCAATCAATTTTTTTATTGCAGTACCTGTTTTAGATTTTGCTCGCGATTCAAGCCATCTGCCTAAAAGTATAAGTGTTATAATAACCGCTGTTGTATCAAAGTAAACGTGGTAATTATGATTGGCGTGTGAAAAAATTTCAGGGAACAAAGTAATCATCAAACTAAATAAATATGCGGCGCCTGTTCCTATTGCAACAAGTGAGTTCATATCCGCAGTAAAGTGTTTTAGGTTATTCCAGAAAATCTTATAAAATCTTTTTCCCGAAACAAAAATTACCGGTGTTGTTAAAAGCAAAAGAATTTTATTGATCTGTTCAACATTTAGAAAGTTGTTTAAAAAAAATCCTTCCCACATCATTCCCATATTTATAATTGCAATGGGAATTGTGAGAACAATCGCAAATATCAATTCGCTTTTTAGTTCTTTAAGATGCGAATCAACATACTCTTTTGTTTCTTGTTTGGAAGTCTCAGTTTTTTGTAAAACAGATAAATCTAATTTGTAGCCGATATCCTCAACAGTTTCTGCAAGTTTGTTCAAATCAACAACTGCAGGATCAAAATCGAGTGTTACTTTTTCTGTTGCAAGATTTACATTTACATTGCTTACACCCTCAAATTTTTTAACTGTTTTTTCAACGCGTGCAACACAGCTTGCGCAAGTCATTCCTTCCACAGGTAAAGATATTTTTTCTGTTTTAATCATTTAAAAAAATACTTATTCAATTACAACGTATCCGGCTTCTTCAATTGCTGATTTTATCGATTGCTCATTTACTTTATTTTCATCTAACTCAAACGATGCTTCACCAATTTTAACATCAAGATTTTGAAGTTCTAGTTTTTGCAATTCTTTTTTTACAGCCATAACACAGTGCTGGCAAGTCATTCCTTCGATCTTAATAGTTTGTTTCATATTTCACCTTTTTTTGATATAATTTTCTGTGGGAAATATAATGAACGAAATAAATATAAGGGTAACCATTAATCACAATCTAAAAAACACAGTAAGCTGTTGTGATTTATCGTTTATGTTTTATTGTTAATGTTTTGGGATGATGAGATTTTTTTTTAAGATTTTTTTGCGGATCGGATTTAACATCAGTTTCTACATCAGGAACAAATACTTCAAATCTTTGACTCTTTTTAATAGATTCTGTTTCTTTAACTGGTTCGGGTTTACCCGGTAATTCTTCAACAACTTTTGGAGGAGCAATTTCCACCTTTTTATCATTCACTTCAGCTTTCGTAAAATCTTCTGTTTTGGATTTTCTTCTATATCCCAAATAAGAAAACAAGAAAATAACGATGCTAAGCGCAATAAATAATATTAGAGCCAGTTGTATAATTTCAATAAGTTGCAATTTTCTCTCCGATAAGCAAAATAACCTGCAATACACGTACCGCTAAAAATAACCAAAATTTAGCTTAAATGGATTTTGAACTATTAAATTTTTAGAATTCAATCCAAAATGAGATAAAACAGGATTACAACTCCATCCGATAAGCTTTTCTAATAGATTATAAAATAAGAAGTTAGGTTGATTTTAGCATGAATCTTTGATAATTTTCGCCGCCAAAATAAATAGATAAAATTAAATTTAAGGTTTTACATGACGAAGGCTGATATTGTAGATAAAGTTGCCGCCGGCACCGGACTTACAAAGCTTGAAACGGAAGCAATAATTGAAGGATTTTTTTCTACCGTTATAGAAGCTCTTAAAGATGGAAACGGAATTGAGATACGTGGTTTTGGCAGCTATAAAGTGAAAAAGAAAAATGCGCGCAATGCACGTAATCCTAAAACCGGCGAAAAAGTTTTTGTTGATGAGCATTACGTTCCTACATTTAAATTTTCTAAAGAGTTTAAAGATATTGTAAATGCCGGCATGAGCGAGAAGAAGAAAGGTTAGTAGTTGATGTCTAAGTTCTGTAGTCAATGTGGATATAAGTTTGAGAAAGAATATAAGTTCTGTCCGGAATGTGGAACCAAAATTTCTGGTTCAAAAAATTCTAAATCAAAAAGTTCTGATAAAACGGTTTCAGAAACTAATGGAGAGAAGACATTAAATCCAAAAGTTATATATGGAATTTTAATTGGAGGAATCGCGCTTGTTGCAATTATCCTTTTTACTTCAGGATTGTTTGATTCAGCACCTGTAACAAATGTACCTGTAAACCAAAACCAGCAGCAAGGTAATGTTTCATCCGGTGTTAATCTAAATAATATGCAGATCATAAATGATCTTGAGGCAAAGATTAAAACTAATCCTGAAGATTATAAAAGTTTACTTGAATTAGCGCACTTGAAAAATGATTCCGGTTTATACGAAGCAGCGATACAAAACTATAAAACATATTTAGATAAAAACCCCAAAGATGCAGATGCAAGAATTGATATGGGAGTTTGTTATTTTAACCTGCAAGATTTTCCGAAGGCGATAACGGAAATGGAAACAGCTTTAAAATATCAACCAAATCATCAAATAGCGCTGTTAAATCTTGGAGTTGTAAATCTTTCAGCAGGTAATTTAGAAAAATCAAAAGAGTGGCTTAAAAAAGCCGTTGAGTTAGATCCAACAAGTGAAGTTGGAAAAAAAGCAGAACAGTTATTGAATAATCATTAGTAAATTTCTTAAAGGAGAAAAAGCCGATGCCTTGTGGTAAAAAAAGAAAACGCCATAAAATGTCTACACATAAAAGAAAAAAAAGATTACGTAAGAACAGACATAAAAAGAAAATAAGATAGTTACTGATCTTTAGTTTAGATTAAGAGGCGAAGAGTTATGTCTTCGCCTTTCCTTGTTAAAGCACAGTTGAAAATATAAGCCAACTTAGCTCAGCTGGTAGAGCAACTCATTCGTAATGAGTAGGTCGCCGGTTCGATTCCGGCAGTTGGCTCTGTAAGCAGACCTTCTTTTATAGCACTTCAAAATTTTAATAAGTATTCGGCGCACTGGTTCTCCCGAAGGGACTCTGCCAAAGGCATTCCTTCGGAACTACGGAGGATTCCGGGAGATTGTTGAAGTTTTGTGTAAGCGGTTAAATTGATTTTATGAACGGAGTAACTAACAATTAAAAATATAATACAAACCCCTCCTTAGTCCTCCCATTTAATTAAAGGGGAGGAAACAGGTGGGGTTTTAAATTAATACTTTGTCGAATCTTTATACTCATTACTTTGTCTTCCGTACTGGCCTGCAAGCGATGATTTTATTTTGCTTACTCTGTCTTTAAGTGTATCGTATAAATCAGCACGAGTTTCAATTGCATTATCCCAATCAGATAATTTTGCAGCTATCTCAGAATTTTTATTGTCAAGCTGGGTGATAAATGTTGTAAAGTTTGCTGATGTAATATTTGTATTACTTGGATTGTAAGCCGCAAAACCTATAACTGTCTGCAGAACTTCTTTACCTGCGTTAAGCAAACTGCCAAAACTTACTTCGCTTGTGGAAAGTGTTTTTGGTTCCGCCGCACCCGCTTCTGTGGCAACTTTCTTTTTGCTTAATCTAATGCCGCGCATACGCATAATAACTTTTTGCACTTTTTTATACTCAACGGATTTCTTTCCCTTTGTTTCTACCGATGCAATGTAATCGCGAATTTGGGCACAGCGTTTAATCAAACCTTCAGGTCCTTTAAACATAACAAGCCGCGCATCTCTTGCTGTTTGCAATGCCGATGATTGACTTGCAACCGCATTGTTTGCAGTATCAATCGAATCCACAAAAGATTCTAAACTAAGTACCTCTAAATCTATGTTGCCCGGTGCGTAGCTGGGTACGGTTTTTAAATACTCAATTAGATCACGGGCTTTGGTGTACCTTTGTCCAAAAGTACGTTCTGATGTACTGGGCATATAAATGCTCCTTTCTATGATAATTATGATGTATGATTTATTATAGAGAGGGGTCCCCAGGAATACGAAGATGGACTCTCCCAATTAAACTCCGGCAAATGTAAAATATTCCCTTTTATATGTTAAAAATGCATGGGCTTATAGGAAAAAAATACAGGCGGCAGCAAAACCTAAAAGCAATTTTGTTGAATTTAGTACCCGAAACGTTTTTTACAACGCTGCAGCCGTTAGATATATACTTACAATTACAAATTATGTGCCTGCACATGGCTGATATATAATAACATTTATAAAATATATACCTGCAAATGCTTTATCTAACCCTTGATGTTGCATTTGCAACTGTGTATGATGGGATTGCAAACCTATACTTTACATTTGTAATTATAGATGATGGGATTGTAAAGCTATATGTTGCGTTTGCAATTATGGATGATGGGATTGTAAACCTGTATGTTGCATTTGCAACGATGTATGATGCAATTGTAAGCTATATTTTGTAAACGTTAAATAGGAGAGAGTGAGATTTTTGGTTTAGTAAATTCTGTCACGGTGCAACCGTGACAGCTAGTGAACATATATGTTGCATTTGTAACTATGTATAATATGATTGCAGAGTTAAACTTTACAATGTCCCTAAACATTTTAAATTATTACTGTTAAAATCTAATCAGGCTCTTGTAGATTGGATCTTGAAATAGTCGTCTAGATTTTGTTTTAGAGTATTCCCTCGATAATAATTTTTAAAGTCTTTTGTGATCGTTTCATTTCCTGAAATTTTATCTATTTTCCTCTTAAAAAACTCTCTATTAGAATCATCGTTTAGAATATTTGATTCAAAAGTCAGCCAATCAGTTAATATTGGATTAATTTCCTTAAAAATTGATTTGGTTGTGTTGAAATTAGTTTCTTCAGAATAGAATTTATTCGCAAAGACGTATACGATTGACATTGGGCCGTCAAAAACAGCATTGCCATTTTTGTTTCTTATTAATTCTGCAAGATCAATAGTTTTTGCAGCTTGTTTTAGACTTAATAATTCACGATACACTAAATATGATTTAAAACACTTGTCAATATTATCTGTTACTAATAAGGCTTTATTAAAAATGTTTTGGCTAAAGAGTTGTCGTTCACCTGTTCTCCAGGATTCAGCTGGAAAACCTGCGATAGAATAGCATACTCTTAAAAATTCTTGTCTGTCAATAACCTTATCTTTTGAAATATATTTACTTCGAATGCCCTCATAAAATTCTCCTCTTTTCCTTTCATAATAATAACCATATCTTATAAATAAATCTGATTGTATTCGTCTTTGTATTTTATCGTTTGCTCTTCTATCGGATTCTTTTACAGCACTCTGACTATTTGTAGCCTTTGAAATGTCATTAATCAAATTGAAAATTTTTTCTTCATCAAATCGATCGTCCTTTGTAAATGTGATTATTTTTATTAAGACCTCTTTATTTCCAAAAATCTTTTCAGGGTCTTCGGACTTTTTAATTGACTCATCATACAACAAGCTAAGAGTGTAAGCAGTTTGACCGCCATTGATAATCTGCGGATTAGTTAAAATAATTTGTCCACGCCCAGCTTTAGCAGATCGATCAGTATAATCAGTTTCATCAGAAATGAATGTAATACCATTATTAAATATTGAAAATTCATTTGTATTAGTATTCTTAATAGATTTAGCAATTTCACGATTGACAGTATTACGAGCTAAATCCAAATAACTACGTGGATTGTTTTTCAAAATAGCGTTTTTGTATTTATGAAAATTACGAGCAATTTCCAATGTGGGCACATATAATAGGGTGATCTCACATTCAATATTACCAATCTGTACTGGATAAACAACGCGGGATGATGCACGATACTTTTCAGCAAGATTTATATTTATTATTAGTTGATCCGGTTGGAAAAAGGTACCACTGATAATTGGGAATACCAATTCATTGTAACATCTGTCAAAATTAAATACTTCGTACGGAAAGCCTGAAATAATTCTAGAAATTTGTTCTGGATTTGAATTTTTAAGATTTGCAAGAATAACTATAAACCAATTATATCTTCCAACATCAACAATACCTCCTATTTTTGCTATTAACTTTTGTATTTTATCATTGTATGAGTTACCAGCATTATCGGTATTATAACCTCTGCTTATCCGATCAGCATCAATTTTAATTAGCTCAGAAAATGTAATTTCTTTCTGTTCAAAATTGTTATCATTTTCCCTGAATTTTGATTGAATTAAATAAATTTTTTTATTTTCTTCATCAATATAAAACGCATCTACGCCCCCATCATTATGTCCTTCGGTTATACATTCATGCCTCTGGTTAAAATCCAAAAGACCAAATTTAACTTTTAAATAAAGGTGTATAAAAGCTTTTGATCTTGCGGCATTTAGTTTTTCATTTGATTCTTCATTTGGTCGATACGATTTATACTCAACTGGGGCTTCTTCTCTCAATTTGTCAAGTATATTTAGTAATGTCGCAAATTTATTCATATTAATAAATTCCTATTCTAAAATTTAATACATTGATCCTCAAATAGCTGTAAAATTAATAATTGATGCGCATTATTAATCATGTGAAGTATGCATTTCAATAATCTTTACTCAACCCAATACTCCTCAACATTGTAAGGGCAGGTAATATAAGGTTTACTTAACAATGGATAAAATTCGTATTCAATTATGGAGTCATTAACTTCAGACAAAAGGATAATAATAACCGGGCTTCCGGTACTGCTTGGTTCACTACCGGGCGCGCGCAGCATTTTGTACCTGTCGCAATCATTACTGGCAGATCTATGCCACGCAGCTTCAACATTATAGCCTTTTGCATATAGCATACTAAGGAATAAATCTATTCTATCTTCTTTAATTCGCTTGCCGCTTCGCGGGCTGTATGTGTAGTAATAACCCTCTTCAGGAAACCAGTCGTTATCAAATGTATCAATAACAGTATAAGTAAAGTTAACAGGACTGTTTGTTGTGCTGCTTTGTTTGTTAAGTGTTTCTGTAGTTAGGTAATTCAACGTGGGTGTAACAGTTTTGCAGTGTTAGCGCAAGTATTATCAAAACAGGGTAGCGGAATATTTTATTTTTCAGCATCTTGTAATTAAAATAATTATTTTAATATAAATTACTATAAATAATTAATTGCAACTTAGTTTTAATTAAAGTTTGTATCAATCTACAACAAGAAAATAAATATTACTTTAAAACCCAATCAATTGCAGCTTCAAGAGTGTAGAACGGTTTAGAGTGGTAGCCTTCATCAATTGCTTCAACTAACGAAGGTATTACTACATCTTTAGGAGTTTGAGTAATAATTGCAATTTTGCAATTTCTAAAAACTTCAAGATGGTTTCTATAGTACTCTGCAATTTTTGGGTATTCTTTAACATTTAAATCAAATGAGGCATCGGTATAATCTAAAATAAAACTCCTGGTTCCTTTTGGAATAATATTATTTAAAATAGCTTCATCCCAGGAGGAATATATATCTGCTACTGAGATTAGTCCGTAATAGTATTTAAATAGAATACTTGTTGAACTATCATACTGATACTTATACTTTTTTCTCATCGTACATTGTAATTGTTAAGAGAAAGATAACTAAAATCGAAATGCGTGCCAATATTTTCAGAATGCTTAGATGTTGTGATTAGTTATATTCTTCTTTGAGTTTTATCTATCGTTCTTTTGCCAAGAACGAGTAAAGAGATTACAGCAACAGCTGCAACAATATTAATAATAGCGGTATTGCTTAATGTACTGCCAAAAAATATGTAACCTTTTATAACGGTGTAAACTAAAAACAATGCGGAAAGTGTAATACCCATAAGAATAAATTTTTCATTGTGTTCATAAACACCAATTGCTGTAATAATTGCAACGGCGCTTAAAAAAATAAGTGTGATTGTTAATATAACAAGTGTAATCAAACTGAAATTGATTCCAACAAGAATCTCAGTATTGTTAATCAAATCAATTACACCGCCTATACCACGCACAACTCCCAACAAAAAAATCAAAACGGATGCAATGCAAAGTAATTTACATCTTTTTATAGGTTTCATATCATTACTTAATTTTAATTTTGAAATAGTTTATTTTCTAATACCATTATCCAGTCTCATTACCATAAACAGGACCGAATTTTAGTTATACAAAGTTTTCCGGTTTGTTAGCCTCTAAACAAACCGGAGCGTTACACTTTTACTAAGAAAAGTATAACTTTAAAAATCTTTCCGGCGTCTAAACTGGGAGAATAAGCGCCGGAATATGGATTAGTTAATCTACAGACCAAACCCTTCCCCCAGCAGGGTGTGGATCATTCACTCTATAGCTCCTGCAGATCAGCAAGGTAGTCAAGATCTGTATATTCATTGTCAGTAAGAACAGTTTTTCCATTTTTGGTAATAAGGGACACTATAGAGCCCTTTTTCCATTCACCTGAATTACTTCTAACTATCGTATAAAAAGTTTTTCCCTCATACATTGCATTAATAACTTCCTCTCGTGTCCATGTAGATCCTGAACCAATTTCTACACCGTTATCAGTATGAACTTTAAGGTATGCAAATAAATTATTAGTGGTTTCATTTTCATACCTGATGGCAGAGATTAAATAATCAGCCCATTTACTCATTATATTCCCTCCTAAATCTTTTTCGATTTTTAACGATTGCATATCTTATCCTAAATGTTTAGTGATAAATTTTTGATTTATGATTTTATCAAACCTAAATCCTGGTAACAACGATTTTACAAAATTGTAAATTGTTAGAATTTCAAGAACTAAAACTCTTCTGCTTTTTGTAACAATCTTATCTGCTATTATCAGTCTGATTAAATAATTAATTAAAAGAACTGAATAATATTAATATCGAAGAGTGGATATTGGTTTAGTACATGTACTAATGATTTTTGCTCAAAAACGAAGAAAATGAAAAAACTTAGTCCTTAATGGCGGGTGTAACGTTGTAAATTAGCTTTGGGTTGTTTTCACTAAAGATAGAAAAGAAAATAGCAATTAGAATTTGGAACGCAAGGTTAATATAAAAAAGTACCATAGCCTGATAATCACCATTAAGGTAGATCAGCAAACTTGCAACAGAAGTTGTCATGTAAAACGCAAGCACAATATGAAATACATTTACAATTTGTTTGTGATGAAGTTCTATAAGAATTTTATAAATAACTCTTATAAGTATCATTGTATATATAACAAGCATTATCACATCATTGTTTGGCACTGTAAAAAAGAGTATAAGGGTTAGCAGAAAAACAAAAATTTCAATTGAGTTAATTGAAAGTTTTTTTTGTCGGTCTATGTTGATAGTATAAAATAAAATAGGAGCAAATATTACAAAAATAATCCCTGGGGGGTAACGGAAAACTTCAAATAAAAAAATTGTTAATGGATCGGATATACCAAGAAATAGAAAAAAGTAAAATAAATTACTTTTATATTGTCTGAATATTGGAAATATCCATGCGAATGATGAAAGATAAATAATTATTAATGCTATACGCATATTTTACTCAGATTCGCACATTGGCGGACATTTAGAACCAGATTCTAATGTTTTAGTTCCGTAAGTAACTGATAAAACTTCTCTTCGTTGTTCTACCGATACATCTTCTTCATTCCCTTTGTTCAATCTACTATTTGAAAGCAGTTCTCTTAAAATAGAAACACTGTAACCGGTAAATACGTCGGTGTCTTTATACTCTGCTTTTTCTGGATAAAGCAGGTTACGTTTGTTATCCAGAATTATGAGCTGCTGATTTATAATTCCGAACATAATTGTTTTATCTGTTTTAGATAAAAACTGAGAAAGGGTGGATTGTGGGATATCTTCAGAGAACAAGACAGGACCAAATATTTTATCTGCTTCTTCAATTGTAAATACTTTACCAATTTCTTTAGTAGGGCTGCAAGCTAAAAGCAGCAGAAGTAGCATTGAAACAATAATAACATGATAGATTTTACTCATAGCAAACCTCGCATAAAATTATTAAAATAATATTGTCAAGTCAAACATAGAGAAAGCATCCGAGTAATGGTTTAGTACATGTACTAACGATTTTTGGTTTTTGTTCATATTAGTTTTTCTTTTTTTTGTTCAAAATGTTTAATACCGCATTTTGCAAGTTCAACTTGAGTTTTGATATCAAACTTTCTTAATAAATTTGAACGATAATAGTCAATAGTTTTTTTGCTTAACTGCATTTTATCTGCAATATCTTTACTTGTTGCACCATCAATAACCATCTTTAAAATTTGCTCTTCCCGAAAGTTCAGATCAACATTAAAAAAAGATTCTTCAACAGTTCTTTTTTCATAATCATTAATTAATTGTTTGATATCATCATCAGACCATTTACTGCCAAAATATTTTTCACCATTGTAAACCTTTTCGATAGCTAAAAATAATTCGTCTTCCAAAATGTTTTTGTTTACTAACCCCATTCCACCGGATTTAATAACCTTATAGACGTACTCACCGGAATCATACATAGATAAGAATAATGCTTTTGCGTCAGGATCTTTTTTATGGATTTCTTGAATGCCTTGAATTCCTGTTAGACCAGGCATGGCAATATCAGTAAGAATAATATCGGGATTAAAATTAAAATACATTTCAATCAGTTCGATTCCATTTTCAGCTTCAGCGGCAATAGAAAATTCATTGTTATCTTCCAAAAGCCTAATAATACCTTGCCTAAACAAGGTATGATCATCAGCTACTAATATGTTTATAACTCGGTTTTTCATTTTGATTAATTGTGTCATGCGGAAAAGCCGCAATAATAACAGTTCCGCTGTTGTTTGTTGAATCTATCTGGAAAGTTCCGTTTAATTTTTCAACCGTCTCTTGCATATTCATCATCCCAAGTCCATCGGAAATATATTTTTCATTTAGAAGTTTTTTAGGCTTAAATCCAATTCCATCATCAGAAATAAAAAGAACAAGCGCTTCGTCATCCAACAATATATTAATTGTAAATGAAGTTGCTTTTGCATGTCTTATTATATTGTTGAGCGCTTCCTGAATAACTCCAAATATACAAACCTCAAGTTCTTTAGAAATATTTAGAGATGTTTTAGGAAATTGTATTTGATACTTGTAGCCGGCTTCTCTTGCAACATTGTTGCACATTGATTTAACAACAGTTTCAAGTCCAAGTTCATCTATGTTAAGCGGTTTAAGATTGTGTGCAAGTTCTCGAATATCTTTTAAAGTGGAATCAAGTATGTTAATTGTTCTTAAATATTCTTGCTCATCAAGTCCGGCATCAATATATTTTTTATAATTGGCAACATTAAGTTTTATAAGCAGCATGTTTTGTGCTATTGAATCATGCAGTATTCTTGATAACCTATTTCGTTCTTCTTCAATTACTTTTTGCAAATGTACGGATGAATTTCTGAGCAGGTTTTGATAATTAGTCATTTGCCTGTCATATTCTTTTTGAGCAGTGGTATCCCAAAAGTAAAGCTGAGCCATATCCAAAAAAGATATTCCTTTAAAATTTATATCATAATATCTCTGATTCAATTCTAACGGAAGAATAAAAGATTTATCATTTTGGATTATACCTTTTATATCAATATCAATTTTAGAGATAAGTAAATCAAGGTTGCTTTTATTTACTTCAAGAAGCGGAAAAATTTCTTTTGCAGATTTATTAAGACTTGTAATCAAGCAGGAAGAATTAATACGCATAATAGGATTCGGATCAAGTTCAGAAAACATTTCAAGAATTTTAGCTGTTGTAATCTCAAACTGTTTCTGATCTCGTTTGTGTTTACGCAGCATGGGATTGTAAATGTACCGATAGGAAATGTAGATTATTGCGGTAACCAAAATGAAAATCAAAATAGAAATATAAACCGGGTTGTAAAAACTCGGTAAAGACTTTAGATAATCATTTATACCATCGGATTTTTGAAATAGAGGCAACAAGTTATTTATCCATACTTTAAAAATTAATATAGTATCGATCGGATAGAACCAGAACATTTCTTACATAATAATAACAAAATATTTAATCATCAGTAAAAATTCTTTTTGGTTTTGCGTAAGGATTTTAAGATGAAAGTTGAAAAAACAGTAAGCTTTAGATTTTGGGATTAAATGTGTCTTAAAATTTTATAAAAATATATTTACTGTTTTTCTTGACTTTCGTCAAAATTTTCTATTATTTTGGGTTGTAGTGGGGAAAAATGTGGAATCATTCTTAATTAGAGAGAAAATGTTTAGAGGTCAATTTACATATTCAATGGATTCTAAAGGTCGGATTGCAATTCCGGCTAAGCTTAGAAAGCATATTTCTGCTGATGCAAACGATACGTTTGTGATGACCAGAGGTCTGTCCAATTGTATCGATTTGTATCCGCTTGATGAATGGCAGAAGATTGAAGAAGCACTTTTAAATTTAAATTCGTTCCAACCTGATGACGCAAGATTTATTAGAATGTTTGTTCAGTTTGCTTCTGAAGATAATCTGGATGTTCAATCAAGAATTATGATTCCATCCACGCTTATTACTTATGCAAAAATTGAAAAAGAAGTTTTGATACTTGGTGCATTAAAAAAGATAGAAGTATGGAATCCAAAAGTTTATGAAGAGTACTTATCGCAATCACCTCAAACTTACGAAGAGATTGCGGCTAAAGTGATGGCTTCTAAATGAGTGAGCATCATGTTCCTGTGATGCTTAAGGAAAGCCTGGATCTTTTAATTACTGATCGTTCTGGAATTTACTTTGATGCTACTTTGGGATTTGCAGGGCACTCAAGTGAAATTCTTAAAAGACTTAATAATGATGGACGTCTTATTGCTTCCGATGTTGATACTGATGCGTTTGAATTTTCTAAAAATAAATTTGCTAAAGAATCCGGAGTTAGTTTATACAATTTTAATTACTCTTTTATTGATGTGATAGCAAAAATAGAATCAATACAAAACTACAATGGTGTGCTTGCTGATTTAGGAGTATCATCATTTCAATTGGATAATCCGGATTCCGGTTTTACTTACCGCAGTGAAGCGTCTCTTGATTTACGTATGGATAAATCTAAAAAAATTACTGCTGCAGATATTATTAATACTTTTACTGAAGAAGATCTTGCAAACATTTTTTATCAATACGGCGAAGAAAAAAATTCCAGAAAAATATCCAGAGCAATTGCAGAAAAACGTGCTGAGAAAAAAATTGAAACAACCGGACAATTAGTTTCGATAATTAATGAACTTGTTCCGCAAAATTTTCAACGAAAAACTTTATCAAGAATTTTTCAAGCTCTAAGAATTTATGTTAATGATGAGTTGGGTAATCTTAAATTGTTTTTAGAAAACTCTATCAAAGTATTAAAACAAGGCGGTCGCATAGTTGTTATCTCTTATCATTCGCTTGAAGATAGAATAGTTAAAGATTTTTTTAAAGCTGAAACAATCGTGAGTCTTAGCCCAAAAGAAGATCCGCTTGGATTAGTTAAAAAGAATGCACGATTAAAATTGATTACCAAAAAACCTTTACTGCCGAGTGATGAAGAAATCAAAATTAACTATCGCGCAAGAAGCGCTAAACTTAGGGCTGCCGAAAGAATATGAAGAAAAGCGCTAAACCAACAATTTTTTTGTTAATTACACTTTTACTTATTGTAACTGTGTTTGCGCTTGCAAGTGTTGGTCTAAAATTAAAATATGAACAATCCATTTTACAAAAAGACAAAACGGAAAAAACTTATAAAGCTGAGAGCCAAAGAAAAATAAAACTTACTGCAGAGTATCAAACAGTAACTGCTGAAGAAAGAATTGTTTCTGTTGCACAATCACAGCTCGGCTTAATAAGAAATGTTGCGCCGGCTTTCGTTATAAAGTATGATAAAAATAAAATTGAAGAACTAAACGAGATATTAAAAGAAAAATATGAATAACTCACGCGCATTATTTGTGATTTTATCAATCCTTGTCTTTTTCATCGCATTGGTGATTAAGTTAGTTGATATTCAAATCGTTCGTGCAGAGGAATATTTTTATTATGCTCAGCGTCAGCAAACTGGTGTGGAAAAAATTGAAGCAGATCGTGGATTGATTTATGACCGCAATAATGTTTTGTTGGTTTACAATCGTGCTGATGTTTCCTTTTATGTCGATTTGAGAATGATAAAAGAAAAACATAAAAATGAAATCGCACAAATCTTTTCTAAAAAATTTAACAGAAGTAAAAACTATTATTTGAATCTTATGAAAGGTTCGAAGAAAACTATTTGTCTCGAAAAGAAAGCTTCAACTGAACTTACATCTTCAATAAAAAATATAAAACGATCCGGATTTTTTTATAAAGAAGAACCAACAAGAGTTTTTCATTATAATAATCTTGCTTCACACGTTCTTGGATATTTAGACAATGAAGACAAAGGTGTGATGGGTATTTCAGAGTATTATGAAGATGCTTTAAATGGTGAAGATGGGTCACGTGAAATTCAGAAAAATGCTATTGGTGAAACTGTAACCGTTGATGATGAAGAAATAAATCCTGCAGTTCCCGGCGATGATTTTTACTTAACAATTGATAAAAGTTATCAACTTATTCTTGAAGAAGAACTAAGAAAAGGTATTGATGAATATGGTGCTGAATCCGGCACTGGAATAATAATGAATCCAAACACCGGTGAAGTTCTTGCACTTGCTAACGTTGATGATTTTAATCCAAACGAATATTGGAAGTACAATGATTTTCAAAGAAGAAATCGTGCTATAACAGATACATATGAACCTGGTTCGACTTTTAAATCTTTTACAATCGCTTCATTGATTGATCAGAATTTATGCAGATTGAATGAGCGTCTAAATCTTGAAAACGGAAAATATAAATTCCAAAATGTAAATATTAGAGATACACATCCTTTCAAAAGTTTAGATGTTGTTGGTATTCTTGAACAATCAAGTAACATTGGTGTTGCAAAGCTTGTTCAAAGAATTGATGATGAAAAATATTTTAAATACTTACGTGGATTTGGATTTGGAAATTCAACATCATTAACTCTTCCGGGTGAAACTGCTGGCAAATTAAGAAAACCAAATGAATGGTCTAAAGTTTCTAAAACTTATCTGTCTTTTGGATACGAAATTTCTGTAACACCATTGCAAATGTTAGCTGGATACTGCGCACTGATAAACGGTGGAATGCTTTACGAGCCGCAGTTAGTTCAGCGAGAAATTTCTAAAAACGGTAAATTAATTCACGAGTTTGAACCGGTAGAAATTAGAAGAGTTATTTCTTCAGAAACTTCTGATGTAATGAGAAATTTGTTAGGCGGCGTGGTAAAAAATGGAACAGGAAAAAAAGCTTTTTCGGAATTGATTACAGTTGGAGGAAAAACCGGAACATCACAAAAATTGGTTGATGGCAGGTATTCAAAACAGCATTATAATTCATCTTTCGTTGGGTTTTTTCCGGTTGAAAATCCGCAGGTGGTTTGTTTGATACTTTTAAATTCACCGGATCAAGGCAGATACGGAGGATTAGTTGCAGCTCCGATTTTTAAAAATGTTACTGAAAGAATTGTTCAAACTGATATTGAGAAATTTCAGGAGTATTTAAATCCAGACTTGATGCAGAATCTAAAATTTGCTGATGATAATTCTCAAACAAAAACTCTGATTAAACCGATTGATGTTAAGGAAATAAAATTATTATCTAACAATAAAATGCCTGATCTTGTTAACTGCCAGATTAAAGATGCAATTTATGCTTTAACAAAACTTGGCGTTAAATATAAAATTAAAGGAACGGGAATTATAACTTCACAAAGTATTGCACCGGGTAAAAAGTTAAACGGTACTGAAGTTTGTTTAATTGAATGTTCAGAGTATCGTGTTAGAGGAGCTTCGTTGTAAATGGAATTGACACAGTTACTAAATAACATTCATGCAATCCAGGTAACTGGTGAAGTTCAAAGAAAAGATGTTGCTGATATTGTTTATGATTCAAGAAAAGTTAAAAAAAATTCCGTGTTTGTTGCGATAAAAGGATTTAAAACTGATGGACATAAATTCTTGCAGGATGCTATAAATAAAGGCGCAGTTGCTGTTATTGTTGAAGATGAACAATCGATTCCCGATGAATTTGTTGCACACGCTCAGATTGCAAAAATTGTGGTGCAAAGTAGTAGAAAAGCATTAGCAGAATTGTCTAAAGGTTTTTATAAAAACCCGACTGACAAGCTAAAGCTAATCGGAATTACAGGAACAAACGGAAAAACTACTACAACATTTATATTAAAAAATATTTTGCAAAGTGCTGGATATAAAGCCGGATTAGTTGGAACAATAGCAAACTATATTGGCGATGTTAAAGTTGATTCCAAATTAACAACACCGGAATCAAATGATTTGAACAGCATGTTTTATGATATGATTCAGGCTGGATGTTCGTATGCTATAATAGAAGTTTCATCACATTCATTAATTTTAAACAGAGTTTATGGTTTGGATTTTTCAGCGGCAATATTTTCAAATATAACTTCAGATCATTTGGATTTTCACAAATCGTTTGAAGAATATCTAAAAGCAAAAAGGATATTATTCGATGGATTAAGTCCAAACTCATTTGCAATAATTAATTCTGATGATGCAAACTCACACGATATAGTAAAAGGCTGCAATGCAAAAATTGTTACTTATGGTGTTTCGGATGACTCTGATTATCAGATAAAAAATATTAATTACGATTTGAACGGAACTGATTTTATAATCACACAAAATAAAGTTGATTATAAAATTCACACTTCGTTAATTGGAACATTTAACGCTTACAATGCAGCATCAGCATTTGCAGCGGCACAAAGCTTAGGGATTGATACAAACAAAATTGTTGAAGGGATAAAATCAGCTCCGCAAGTACCTGGTAGATTTGAAGTGATTGGCGCTGGAAAGAAAAAAGTAATTGTAGATTATTCACATACAGCGGATAGTTTGGAAAAAGCTTTGCTGGCTGTTAGAGAAATTGTAAAACATAAAAATCAAGTTGTAACAGTGTTTGGTTGCGGCGGCGATAGAGATAAAACTAAACGCCCAATAATGGGTAGAGTTGCAAGCGAGTTGAGCGATAAAGTTTTTTTTACATCAGATAACCCAAGAACAGAAAATCCTTTTGAAATAATTGAAGAAATAAAATTCGGTATTGATAAAAATAATTATGAAGTTGAAGAGAATAGGGAAGAAGCGATTGCAAAAGCTATTAGAAGTTCCAACGAAGATGCCGTGATTTTGATTGCCGGTAAAGGACATGAAGATTATCAAGAGATAAATGGAGTGAGAAAACATTTTTCTGATAAAGAAATTGCAATAAAATATTTAGCTGAATGAAAAAAATACATTTAAACATAGAAGATATTTTTAATATCCCAACAGCAGTGATTTATAATCCTGATAAGTTTAAATCTATTTATCAAGTTTCAATCAATTCAAGAAACATCAAAAAGAATTCTTTATTTATTGCAATTAAAGGCGAACGATTTGATGGACATGATTTTATAAATGAAGTTGTAAAAAGAGGCGCATCTGCAATAATTATTAACGAAAAGAATTTTAAAAAGATTAATGATTTAGAAATACCTGTTATTACAGTTAAAGATACGACACTTGCTTTGGGTGAAATTGCAAAGTTGTGGCGAGCTAAATTAAAAACTAAAATAATTGGAATTACAGGCAGTGCAGGTAAAACAACAACTAAAGAAATACTTGCTGCGCTGTTATCTGAAAAATTTAAGGTAAACAAAACAGTTGCAAACAATAACAATCACATTGGTGTGCCGTTAACAATTTTAAGTACAAATGAAAAGCATCAAGTATTAGTTGCGGAACTTGGAACAAATCACTTTGGTGAGATTCCTTACACAGCAGCCATTGCAAGCCCGGATTTAGCATTGATAACAAATATTGGTGATTCCCATTTAGAATATCTAAAAAATCGTAATGGTGTGTTTAAAGAAAAATCAGCATTGTTTAATGAAACAATAAAGCGCACCGGCAAAGTATTTATTAATAATGATGATAAGATTTTAAAAGAATTTGGAAAAAATGTTAAAGGTAAAGTTACATTCGCCTTAAAAGAAAAAGCTGATTACAAAACCATTATAAAAGGATACGATAAGTTTGCAAAACCACAGATTGAAATTAGAACTAAGAAAAAAAGTTTTGCTGCTACTTTACCATTAAGCGGTGAAAAGAATGTTTTAAACTTTACCGCAGCTTATTCAATTGCGTCAGAATTAGGATTATCAAATTCGCAAATTCAAAAAGCTGTAAAGAAAATAAAATCTTACAATAAAAGATTAGAAATTAAAAATTATAAAACGTTTACTTTGATTGATGATACTTATAATGCTAATCCTGATTCGATGAAATCATCTTTAGAAATATTGGATAAGATTGAATCACGCAGAAAGAAAATTGCTGTTCTTGGCGATATGTTTGAACTGGGCAGCGAATCAAAATTAAAACATATTGCTTTAGCAAGTTTTATCAGCAAGACAAATGTTGATGAAGTTTATTCAATTGGTAAAATGATGAAGTTAATGAATCAGAAATTGAATGAAAAAATTAAAGTTCAAAAACATTTTACAGATAGAGAAATGTTAAAAAAATTTTTAAAATCATTGGATATAAATAATTCTGCAATTCTTATTAAAGGTTCGCGCGGAATGAAGATGGAAGAGTTTGTTTCAATTATTGAATCAACAAAAAAATAATGCTTTACTATTTATTTGAATACATAAATAAAACTTTTAATCCACCGGGATTTGATATTTTTAGATTCTTAACATTCCGTTCTGCACTTGCAGCAATTACAGGATTGTTTCTTGCTTTCTATCTCGGTCCAAAAATTATTAAGCGATTGCAAGCTCATCAAATCGGTGAAGCAAAAAAAGCAGATGGACCTAAATTTCATTGGTCTAAAGCGGGTACACCAACAATGGGCGGAATGATAATTGTGCTCTCAGTTATTATTCCCGTTTTACTTTGGGGCGATTTGAAAAGTACATATATAATATTAATTCTTGCAGGAACAATTTGGTTAAGTCTTGTTGGATTTTTAGATGATTATTTGAAAGTGATAAAAAAATATCCAAACGGATTGATAGCGCGTTATAAACTTTTAGGACAAATATTAATTGGATTGGTTGTTGGATCAGTAATTTATTTTTCTCCGGAATTTAACGGCGTTAGTACCTTAACAACCGTACCATTTTTAAAAAATGTAAATCTTGATTTTTCATTTTTATACATTCCGGTAGTTGTGTTTATAATTACTGCAACATCAAACGCAGTAAACTTAACTGATGGTTTAGATGGCTTAGCAACGGGCGTTATTGTAATTGTGATGATTGCACTTGCATTTCTTTCATACTTTAGCGGAAATACAATATTTGCAAATTATTTAAATATAATTTATCTGCCTGGCTCAGGTGAGTTGACAGTTTTTATTGCAGCACTGATTGGTGCAGGTTTGGGATTTCTATGGTTCAATTCATATCCTGCTCAAGTATTTATGGGCGATACTGGTTCACTTGCACTTGGCGGTGCATTTGGAATTATTGCAGTACTGATAAAGAAAGAATTATTTATTCCAATTCTTGGCGGAATATTTTTTATGGAAACTTTATCGGTGATAATTCAGAGAGTTTACTTTAAATACACGAAGAAAAAATTTGGTGAAGGAAAAAGAGTTTTTAAAATGGCGCCGATTCATCATCACTTTGAAATGGCTGGATGGGCTGAACCAAAAATTGTTGTTCGCGCTTATATAATTGCAATCATTCTTGCTATTGTAACTTTAGTTTCTTTCAAGATTAGATAAAATGTTAGATATTAAAAATAAAAAAATAACAGTTATCGGAGCAGTTAGAAGTGGACTTGGCGCTGCTAAACTTGCAAAACAGCTTGGTGCAATTCCGTTTGTTAGTGATGCTGGAAGTGAAGAAAAATTAAAGTTATCTATCGAGATTTTGCAGAAAGAAAAAATTGATTTTGAAATTGGTAAGCACTCCGAAAAAGTTTTTGATTGTGATTTAATGGTTGTTAGTCCGGGCGTTCCATCTAATGCGGAAGTGATTAGAAATGCTAAAAGTAAAAAGGTAAAAACAATCAGTGAACTTGAATTTGCATCCTCATTCTGCAAAGGAAATGTAATTGGAATTACCGGAACAAACGGTAAAACTACAACAACAAGTTTATGCGGATATCTTTTTAATGAATGCGGTGTAAAATCATATGAAGCAGGAAACATTGGTTTAGCTTTTTCAGAAATTGCAGTAACGGTAAAAGAGAATGAATTTGTTTCATTAGAGATTTCAAGTTTCCAATTGGATTTGATTGAAAAGTTTGAACCAAAAGTTGCAATGATACTTAATATAACACCAGATCATCTTAACAGATATGAAAACAGTGTTGAAAAATATGCGCAATCAAAACTTAGAATTTTTGAAAACCAAAATGAAAATGATTTTCTGATTTTAAGTAAAGACAGTGATTTATTAAATCAGTATTTCAAAAAAGCAAAAAGCAAAATCTTTTTCTTTTCAACAAAGAAAAAAGTTTCTAATGGATGTTATCTAAACAATAATGAAATAGTATTTGTTCAAAATAATGTTGTGGAATTTACTTGTAACATTTCGGATATATTTATCAAGGGTGAACACAACATTCAAAATGCAATGGCTGTGATAATTGCAGCAAAGATATATAATCTTGATAATGGAAAAATCGTCGCAGCATTAAAATCATTTAAGGGCGTTGAACATAGATTAGAATTAGTTAGAGAGATTGAAGGAATAAAATTTATTAATGATTCCAAAGCAACTAATGTTGATTCAGTTGTAGTTGCATTAAAAAGTTTTGAAGTGCCAATCTTTTTAATTCTTGGTGGGCAGGATAAAGGGAATGATTATTCGATGATTGAGGAATTAGTAGTAAACAAGGTAAAGAAGATTTATGCAATCGGTTCATCGGCAGAAAAAGTTTTTAATTACTTTCATAAAAAAGTAAAAACAGAAATAAAAAAAGATTTTGATGAAGTGATTAACTCAGCTATCAGTGAAGCACGCAAAGGTGATGTAGTTTTGCTTTCACCTGCTTGCGCAAGTTTTGATATGTTTGATAATTACGAACATCGTGGTAAAGTATTTAAATCAATAGTAAACAATAAATGAAAAAATTAGCAGTAACAGTTTTCTTTGCATCATTCAGTTTAATCCTTATTGGGTTAATTATTGTGATGAGCGCCAGCAATACTTACAGTGCCGCAAAATTTGAAAGCTCATTTCATTTATTTAACACTCATCTATCAAGAGTAGTTATTGGTTTATTAGTGATGGCTGTATTTAGTTTTATTCCTTATGAATCATATAAAAAAATAAGTAAGCCCGCAATTATAGGTGCAGTTTTACTTTTAATTATAACGCTGATAGTAGCGCCTCAATTTAAAGGCGCCGGCAGATGGCTGAACCTTGGAATTATAACAATTCAACCTGCTGATATCGCCAAGCTACTTCTAATAATTCATCTTGCATATCTATTAGAAAAAAAGAGAGATGTAATTTTAGATTTTAAAAACGGATTTATGTACTTGTTCATTTGGGTTATGATGATTGCAGGATTAATATTTATTCAACCGAATGTTAGTACAGCAGCGCTAATTATTGTAATTGCATTAACGATGCTATATGTAGGCGGAGCAAGATTAAAACACGTTTTTCTTTCTTCGGTAAGTTTGATTTTGGCTGTAGTCTCATTTGCAATGGTACTGCCGCATTCAAGAAAAAGAATTTTAGGATTTGTTAATTCTTTCGATGACGGCGGAAGTGTTAATCATCAGCTAAAACAAGGTATGTTAAGTCTTGGAAGCGGTGGAATTTTTGGAGTTGGAATTGGAAACAGCAGACAAAGTAATTTGTTTTTACCGGAATCATACGGCGATTTTATTTTTGCCATTCTTGGTGAAGAAACTGGATTCGTTGGTGTGATTGTGGTTTTACTTTTTTACGTGGTTTTATTTGTAGCAGGAATTCTTATCGCAAAAAAGGCAAAAGATAAATTTGGACAGATGCTTGCTTTTGGAATATCATTTTCAATTATCATTTATGCGTTTGTAAATGCAGCTGTTGCAACCGGTTTATTCCCAACTACAGGATTGGCTTTGCCTTTTATTAGTTACGGCGGTACTTCTATTATATTTCTTTGTGCATCAGTTGGAATTTTGATGAACATTGCTATTTATAATCATCAAACTGAAAAGGAATTAGAGAAACAGAATCAAACAGAAATTAATTCATTAAAGAAATCGGGTTTATCTCTTCAGGATATTAAATGATGAAGAATCAAAACACCCCATATCGTTTTCTTTTTGCAGGCGGCGGCACTGGTGGTCATCTTTATCCTGCAATTGCAGTTGCTGATGAAATAAAAAGATTGAAACCGGAATCAGAAATAATTTTTGTTGGTACAAAATCTAAAATTGAAGGAAGAGTTATTCCAAAACTTGGTTATGGATTTAAATCAATCTGGATAAAAGGATTTGCGAGAAAATTTAATCTGGAAAATTTATTGTTTCCTGTAAAACTTTTTGTGTCACTTGTTCAATCATTGTTTATCTCTTTTAGATTTAAGCCGCGCGTTGCAATTGGTTCCGGCGGTTACGTTGCTGGTCCTGCAATTTGGGGAGCATCAGTGATGGGAGCAAAAATTATTTTAATGGAATCAAATAGTTATCCCGGCGTTACAACACGATTATTAGAACGTTATGCTGATGAAGTAAATATCTCCTTTGATGATTCAAAAAAATATTTGAGAAAACCAGATAAAATAAAATTAACCGGCAATCCGGTTAGAAGTGAACTTGGTTCATCAACAAAAGAAGAAGCAAAAAGATTTTTTGGACTTGATGAAAACAGGTTTACAGTTCTTGTTCTTGGCGGAAGTTTAGGAGCTGCATCAATTAATAATGCAGTTGCAAGTTGTGTTGAAGAGTTAAAAAATAAATCTCTGCAAATCATCTGGCAGACAGGAAAAAATTATTATCAGAGCTATAAAAGTATTAATTTAGATTCCGTAATAATTCTGGATTTTGTTGAAGACATGAACAAAGCATACTCAGCTTGTGATTTGCTTGTTGCGAGGGCTGGTGCAACTACAATTGCTGAGTTAACTGTTCTCGGAATTCCTTCAATATTAATCCCATCGCCACACGTTGCGGAGAATCATCAATACTTTAATGCAAAATCACTTGCAGATAATAATGCTGCGTTATTGATTAAAGATTCTGATGTTAATTCTGTTTTGAAAGAAAAGATTTTAGAAGCTGCGGCGGATAAAAATTTATTAAAAAGTTTAAGTGAAAATGCGAAAAGAATTTCTAAACCTGATGCGGCAAATGTAATAGCAAAGAGCGCAATTAATTTTGCGTTAACATCATGACAGATGAACAATTAAAACATAAAAGTAAATTCAAATACAATATGTCGTTCTATTATCAGTCAACATTAATATACTTTGTTGCATTTACAATTTATTTGTTGATTAGAGGGCAGTTTGTTGAAAGCTCTTATACATTGATTACACACGATCCAATAATTTATTTGTTGGCTTTTATTGTTGTGGTTTCCGTGTTTGCATTATTGTTTAATCTTTATCGCAACAGATATATTGAGTTTAATAATGAGGGATTAATTTTTAGTGATAAATTTGGTTCAAAGCTGATTCATAAAAATGAAATTGTAACCGTAAAGCTTGGTAAAGATAGAAGATATAATAAATCAAATCCGTTAAAGTTTGTTAGGATAAAAATTAAATCCAGAATAAGACCTTTTGTAGTTAGACCGAATGATTATGAGAATGAACAAGAATTACTTAAAAGATTTCATCAACTTAAACTTGAAGTAGAAAAAGTATAGATGTTTAAGAATATTAAAAAAGTTCACTTCGTTGGTATTGGCGGAATTGGAATGAGCGGTATTGCTGAGATTCTTTTGAGTCAGGGTTTTATTATTTCCGGTTCCGATAAATCTAAAAGCGAAGTAACTGATAGATTAGAAAGTCTTGGAATAAAAGTTTACGAAGGTCATTCGCCGGAAAATTTAAAAGATGCGGACGTACTTGTTTATTCATCTGCAGTTAAGGTTGATAATCCGGAAGTGCAGGCAGCAATTGATAGAAAAATTCCTATCATAAAAAGATCTGAAATGCTTGCCGAAACAATGCGAATGAAATATGGAATCGGTATTGCAGGCACACACGGTAAAACAACTACAACATCTATGGTTGGATTGACTTTAACTGAAGGCGGAATTGACCCAACAATTATTGTTGGCGGAAAACTTAGCGGACTTGGCGGAACTAATGCTCGACTTGGCAATGGTGAATTTATTGTAGTTGAAGCTGATGAGTTTGATAGAACGTTTTTAAAACTTACTCCAACTATTGCAGCTATCACAACATTAGAGAGCGAACATCTTGATACTTATAAAGATTTGGATGATATAAAAACTGCTTTTATTGAGTTTGCAAATAAAGTTCCGTTTTATGGTTTTGTTACTTTGTGTTTGGATGAACCTGCATTGCAGGATATTATACCGCACATTAATAAAAAAATTATTACTTATGGTTTTAATGCACAAGCAGATGTTCGTGCCACAGATATTACACACAGTGGTTTTTCCAGCACTTACACGGTAAAATATTTTGGAAATGAACTTGGCGAAATAACTTTAAAAATTCCAGGCAATCATAATATCAACAACTCACTTGTTGCAGTTGTGATAGGAAAAGAACTTGGTGTTGATTTTAAAACTATCAAATCAGCATTAGAAACTTTTTCGGGTGTTTACAGAAGATTTGAAGTCAAGTATAATAAAGAAATTTTAGTCATTGATGATTACGCGCATCATCCAACTGAATCTGCAGCTACATTAAAAGGAATTAGAGACGGCTGGGATAGAAGATTGATTGTTGTTTTTCAGCCGCATCTTTATTCGCGTACAAAAGATTTTTATCAGGAGTTTGGCAGAGCGTTTCTTAATTCCGATGTTTTTATTTGCACAGATGTTTATCCAGCAAGAGAATTACCGATTGAAGGTGTAACCGGCGATTTGATTGCATCAGCAGCAAAAAAGTTCGGACATAAAAATGTTCATTATGTCGCTGATAAAAAAGATGTGCCTGCTTTGTTAAATGAAATTAAAAAAGATGGCGACATAATTATTACTATGGGCGCTGGTGATATCTGGAAATATGGTGAACAGTTTGTTGAGATGTTGAATAAGAATTAATGAAAAAAGATTTTGGAAAAATATTTGGTGTTATTCTTTTATCTGTAATTGTACTTTCAATTTTGTACTTGTCTCTTTTTACGTATAACAAAAAGGGAAAAGAGGAAATTAAAATGATGAACATACATGGTAATAATCTGTTAAGTAAAGAAATTTATTTACGATATGCAGATTTGGATCAATCATCAATGTTTGATGATTTAACACTTAACAAAATTAAGAAAAGAATTGAGGAACATCCATATATCGCAAAAGCGGAAGTTAAATCTGATGGACACGGCAATGTTGATGTGAACATAAAGGAAAAAGATATTTACGCAGTGTTATTAAGCAGAACAGAAGCATTCTTTTTAACTAACGATTTTGAATTGTTAAAGATTCAGGAGTTTACAACGTACGCTGATATTCCGGTTGTAAGTAATTTTAGAATATCAGATAAACTTACACCATCAAGTATTTATAAAACTGATGATTTAGTTGAAGCATTTAGAATTATTGATGCAGCAAAGATTACGGATATTGAATTATCAAAAAAACTATCTGAAATAAATCTTAAAAACGGCGGTGATGTGGTAGTAACATTTTCGGGAGTTAATTATCCAGTTGTGTTTGGAAGAGGCAATGAATCAAAAAAAATGATTTATCTAAGTTTAGTTTGGGAACGAATTAATAATTTGAAAGCAAGTTATCAAAACACAGAGTACATTGATTTAAGGTTTAATGATAGTGCGTACATTGGCAGCAAAGAAAATACAGGCTTGATTTAATGAAAAAAGATATTTTAGTCGGCTTAGATTTAGGAACAACAAAGGTTTGCGCTGTAATTGCTGAAAAACTTACAGACCCAAATCGTATTGATATACTTGGGTTTGGCGTTGCTCCATCTGAGGGCTTGCATAAAGGATTAGTTGCAAACATTGGCAAAACTGCTGAGGCAATTAAATCGGCTATGTCTATCGCAGCTAATAGAGCAGGATTTGAAGTTACTACCGTTAATGTCGGTGTTGCAGGTGAACATATCACAAGCATCCGTCATAGAAATTATGTAACGATAAATCGTGATGAAAAAGAAATCACAAAAGACGATCTTGATAGATTGGAAGCTGATGTTAGAACTATTCGAATTCCAAGTGATAGACAAATTCTTCACATAATCCCCGAAGAATTTTCAATCGATCATCAAAGTGGAATAGAAAATCCAATTGGAATGTCCGGTTCAAGATTGGAGGCAAGCAATCACGTTGTACTTGCATCAATTCCTGCAATGGAAAATATAAGAAAATCAGTTGAGCGTGCGGGATATCAAGTACAAGATTACATACTTCAGCCAATTGCATCCAGTGCATCTGTTCTAGAAGAAAGTGAAAAAGATTTAGGTGTTGCTCTGCTGGATATTGGCGGGGGTACAACCGATATTGCTATCTATCACAAAAAAGCTATTAAGCACACAAGAGTAATTGGAGTCGCTGGAAATCAGGTTACAAATGATATTCGTGAATCTCTTGGCGTAATGACTGATGAAGCTGAACGCTTAAAAAAAGAATATGGCTACGCAAGTGAAAATGCAATTATTAAAGATGAAGATATTTTAATTAAAGGTGTTGGTGCAAGAGGGAATACAAAAATTCCTGTTAGCCTGCTTACACAAATAATAAGTTTAAGGATGAAAGAATTGTTTACGCTTGTTGATAATGAATTGCGCACCGCGGGATATAAATCCAAAATAAAAGCTGGAATTGTACTAACCGGCGGCGGTTCGTTATTAAATGGCGTAACAGAATTAGCAGAAGAAGTTTTTGGATTACCTGCAAGAATTGGTGTTCCGCAGGAGTTAGGTGCAGGTCTCTCAAATGAGATTGAAAGTCCTGAGTTCGCAACAGTAGCAGGTTTAATAAGAGGGATACCGGGCGGAAAATCGAGTGAGTACCAGGTTTTGATTAAAAAGCAAAAAGAAAAATCCAGTAATCAGCTCAGTAAGATCATAAAAAAAGTTCAAGATTTTTTTAACGAATTATAAAATCATTATAGGAGGACCTATGTCGCGTTTCGCAACCATCGATAAAGAAAAACCGATGTCAGCAGTTTTAAAAGTTGTTGGTGTTGGAGGCGGAGGCTGTAATGCCATCGAAAGTATGATTGCTCGAGGGTTAAGCGGTGTTGAGTACATTGCTGTTAACACTGATTCGCAAGTGCTAAGAAGCAGCACAGCAACTCATAAAGTTCAATGCGGCAGCGCGATTACACGCGGGTTAGGCGCCGGTGCCGATCCCAACATCGGAAAAAAATCGGCTGAAGAGGATCGCGATTTGCTTGCTGATGTTTTAGCCGGTAGCGATATGGTTTTTATAACAGCTGGTATGGGCGGCGGAACCGGAACTGGTGCTGCGCCTGTTATCGCATCAATCGCAAAAAGCATAGGTGCTCTGGTAGTTGGTATTGTTACTAAACCTTTCCGTTGGGAAGGGAAACAAAGAATGCTTAACGCAGAAAAAGGTATAATGGAATTACGTCAGCACGTTGATAGTTTAATTGTAATTCCAAATGAAAGACTGCTTAACATTTTAGATAAAGCTACAAATGCTTTTGCAGCTTTTGATAAACCAAATGAAGTTCTTTACGAAGCAACTCGTGGTATTGCGGATATTATTACAATTGAAGGTTTAATTAATGTTGATTTTGCTGACGTGCGTGCGGTAATGAATTCCAGCGGCGAAGCATTGATGGGATGCGGAATTTCCAGCGGTGAAAATCGTGCAATTGAAGCAGCTCAAAAAGCAATTTCAAGTCCGTTGCTTGAAGGTGTAAATATTAAAGGCGCAAAAAGTGTTCTTGTTAATGTTACAGGATCTAGCAGTATGACCATGCAGGAAATTAACGAAGGCAACAATATTATTTTTGAAGCTTCCGGTGAAGAAGCAAATGTAATTTTTGGTGTCGTTAAAAAAGAAGAGATGAATGATTACATTTCTTATACTGTTATTGCAACCGGTTTTGACAGCGCCAGAGGAAATAATTACGGTGCAAAAGCCATTGCAGCAAAAAAACAAACACCAACTCTTACAGATAATATTCGTGGTGGATTTAGTTTATTTAATAACCCCGAAAATGTTGATTCAAATAATCTCGAAATCCCAACTATCATAAGAGTAAAAAGCCCAAAGGCTCCAATAGATGATGATGAAGAGAAAAATACGCCAAGCGGATTTGCAGTTGAAAACTCAAGATACTCCTGGGCAAAAGAAAGAAACGAAAAAAAGGATGATTCAAACGATGATGATAGTTCATCATTCTTAAGAATGATTATGGACTAAGTCATAAATTATTAGTTAAATATTTTTTCAATCGATAAATTCAGAGAGGATTTATGAATGATGATCATTCAAATTCTGAGTGTGAGAATATTCTCTATGCAAAAGAGATTGAAAAAAATCTATTTAACAACTCAGAATATACTTCGCAGTTAGATAAAATTATTATTTCAAAAGGTAAGCTCATAGTTTACCTTTCTATCATCTATGGAGCGATTAGTGCAGCAGGATTAATTTATTTTTTCTTCTTTTAATCTTGTTCTATTTTTATTCATCAATAAACCGCGATTCAATCATTACATTTTCATCATAATCGGTTGTAACGATAATGCGGTTTGGTCTGCAGCAAATTCTGCAATCTTCAATAAAATCCTGTTTCCCATCAACTGTTAAGTCAATCCACACGGAATTTTCTACGCCGCAATATTGGCAAACCCAGTTTAAAGTATCATCTGTTTGCATTTTATCCTCACTCAATAAATTTACATCTGTAATAAGGCATTTAAATTGTTTAAAATCAATAGTTTGTAAAATTACTTTTAGGTTTTAAATAATTTATAGTGTGCGAATACACAATATTTTTATTATTAAAGATAAATCGTCTATTTCTTCATGATTAGAGATTGTATAATAATTAAATAGTAAAAGGTAACTGCGGCAGATTAAGACTAAAATTCAATATGGAAAGAAATTAGGAAGCTAACTAGTTATTTTATAAAAATAATTATCTCCTGAATAATATTGTCGAATATAAAGTTTAATTATAATTGCAAAGAGAATTAATCAGATCACAATAATTGAAAAATAAAATCTAACATTCTTTATAATCATTTAATAGAAATTCTATTTCATATTTACAAACTGTGTAGGGAAGTCCAATTCGGATTCTTTAACCAATGCAATTACTGATTGAAGGTCATCAATCTTAGCTCCGGTTACTCTAACTTGTTCATCTTGAATTTGTGCACTGACCTTTAGTTTTGATTCTTTAATCAGTTTTGTAATAATCTTAGCATTTTCTTTCGAGATTCCACTTTGAAGATTAATAACCTGTTTAAGTCTTCCGCCGGACGCAGCTTCCGGCTCATTAAATTTAAGTGCCTTGATGGAAATACTTCTGCGGATAAATTTTGTTTCTAAAATATCAACAGATGATTTACGAGAATAATCATCTTTTGTATTGATAGTAATAAGCTTATCTTTTTTGTTAAGCTCTAATTCAGTGTTAGAATCCTTTAAATCATAACGTTGATGGATTTCTTTTATCGCCTGATTAACAGCGTTATCTGCTTCTTGAAAATCAATTTCAGAAACAATATCAAATGAGTGATTTTGTGCCATAACTAAACCTAAAAAAGTTAGTCGGGGTGATAGGATTCGAACCTACGGCCTCTTCGTCCCGAACGAAGCGCGCTACCGGGCTGCGCTACACCCCGAAAAAGGTGCAAAACTTTCATGTCAAATATAAAAATATTTCTAATCAATTTTGATTTAAACTTTACTTTAAAAATTAATAAGCTTAAGTTTGGCACAAATAATATTAACCTTTAACTCTATCCCGTGAGATGGAAAAGGATGCAAAAATCAAATAAAATAAAAAGAAGGTAAACCTCTGAGGATAATTAATCCGAAGAGGCTTTTTTGTATATGGAAGTAAAATCAAAAATTATAGATGCCGAAGGGTTTGACCGAATCCTTACAAGAATGGCGCACGAAATACTTGAAAAGAATAAAGGCTCAAAAAATCTTGTGTTAATGGGAATGAGAACCCGTGGTGAATTTTTAGGAAAGCGCATTCAGGAAAAAATAAAACAAATTGATAGCGCTGAGTTACCATTTGGAGTGCTTGATGTAACTTTGTATCGGGATGATTTTAGAACGCGAATGAAACAGCCTGAGGTTTCTGTTTCAAATATCACATTTGATATTAACGAGAAGGATATAATTCTTGTTGATGATGTTTTATTTACAGGAAGAACGGTTCGCTCGGCACTAAATGCAATTATGGATATGGGCAGACCAAGCTC
This sequence comes from uncultured Ignavibacteriaceae bacterium, assembly GCA_963704275.1. Classification (GTDB taxonomy): domain Bacteria; phylum Bacteroidota; class Ignavibacteria; order Ignavibacteriales; family Ignavibacteriaceae; genus IGN3. Next base: position 175,156 of record CAVPHP010000014.1, read on the forward strand.
GATTCAACTATGTATTTTAGTTGATCGAGGTCATCGCGAATTACCGATCCGCGCTGATTATGTTGGGAAAAATATCCCCACATCACACAACGAAGAAATAAAAGTAAAAATTAAAGAACACGATGGTGAAGATGCCATCTATATTATTGAATCAGAAAAGAAGTAAATCAATATGTCATTATCAAGCAGGCATTTGCTTGGGCTAAAGGATGTGCCCAAAGAAGACATCCAACTAATTTTAGATACCGCAATAACTTTTAGAGAGGTTTTAGAAAGACCGATTAAAAAAGTTCCAACCTTACAAGGCAAAACAGTTGTAAATCTTTTTTATGAGAGTTCAACACGAACAAGAATTTCATTTGAACTTGCAGAGAAAAGATTATCAGCAGATTCAATAAATTTTGCAGTTTCCGGCAGCAGCGTTAGCAAAGGTGAAACGCTTAAAGATACGGTTAAAAATATCGAAGCAATGAAAGTTGATATGATTGTAGTTCGTCATGCAGCTGCAGGAGTTCCACTAATGCTTACGAAAATTTCAGACTCAAATATTATTAATGCCGGCGATGGTATTCACGAACATCCAACACAAGGTTTGCTTGATATGTATTCAATTCGTGAGAGACTTGGAAAACTTGAAGGATTAAAAGTTTGTATAGTTGGCGATGTTGCTCATAGCCGAGTTGCACTTTCAAATATTTATGGTTTAAAAACGATGGGTGCAAAAGTTTCTGTTTGCGGTCCTTCAACAATGATTCCAAAATTCATTGAGGAACTTGGTGTTGATGTAATCCATAATATTGATGAAGCAATACAAGAAAATGATGTGTTGAATGTTTTAAGAATTCAACTTGAACGAAAAGCTCGTGAATATTTTCCTTCGATTCGGGAATATTCACAATATTTTGGAATTGATAAAGAACGATTAGAAAAGAATGGCAAAGATATTTTAATACTCCATCCTGGACCTATAAATAGGGGAGTTGAAATATCATCAGATGTTGCTGATGGAAACTCTCAAATAATTTTGCAGCAGGTTACAAATGGAGTTGCAATTAGAATGGCTGTACTTTATTTACTTGGAACTCTTAATTAGAATTAAAAATAGTTTTAGAAAGTTTGAAAATGAAAGTAGTATTAAAAAACGTAAACGTCTTAAATCCACACCAAAAGGTTAATGAAAAAAATGTTAACATTTTAATTGAGGACGGCAAATTTAAAAACATAGGTAATTTAACGGAAGCAGAAATAAAAGATGCCAGAGTTTTTGATTTAGATGGAAAATATGTTGTTCCCGGATTTTTTGATATGCACGTTCATCTGCGCGAGCCCGGAAGAGAAGATGAGGAAACTGTGATTACTGGCTGTAACAGCGCTGCAAACGGCGGTTTTACCGGAATTGCTTGTATGCCAAATACTGATCCAGCAATTGATTCGGCCGAAGTTGTAACGCTTATAAAAAAACAATCAGCAAATCATTTAGTGGATGTTTATCCGATTGGTGCTGCAACTGTTGGAAGAAAAGGCGAAGTACTTTCTCCAATGGCAGAACTTAAAGATGCGGGAGTTGTTGGTTTTTCTGATGACGGTGTTGCAATTAAAACCGCATCGATTCTAAAACGGTCTTTAGAATACGCAAAAATGTTTGATCTTCCGATAATCGAACATTGTGAAGATGAATCGCTTGCAGGTGGTGCAATGAATGAGAGTATTAACTCTACATTACTCGGACTTCCGCCAATTCCTTCTGTAGCAGAAGATTTAATTGTGATGCGAGATATTTTAATGGCTGAATACACTGATGCAAAAGTTCATATCGCACACATTAGCAGTAAAAAATCAGTTGAGATGGTACGTGATGCAAAGAAAAAAGGAATAAAAGTTACAGCAGAAGTTGCACCGCATCATTTTACTTTAACAGATGATGCTGTTAAAACTTATGACCCAAATGTTAAAATGAATCCGCCGCTACGAACAAAAGCAGATGTTGATGAAATCATCAAAGGATTGAAAGATGGTACAGTTGATTGTATCGCATCAGACCATGCTCCACATTCCATCGAAGAAAAAGAAATGGAATTTGAATATGCACCAAATGGAATTATAGGATTAGAAACACAAATTGGGTTAGCTTTTACTGAGCTTTACCACAAAAAAGTTTTGTCACTTGAGCAGATGATTGAAAAGCTTTCTATTAACCCAAGAAAAATTTTAAACTTGCCTGTTCCCGAAATTAAAGAAGGTGAAACTGCAAATCTTACAATCTTAGATATTGATGCAGTTTGGACAGTTGATAAAAAGAAATTCAAGTCAAAATCTTCTAATACTCCTTTTGATAAAAGACTCCTAACAGGTAAAGTAATTGGAGTAATTAATAAAGAGCAAATTTTTATTGATGGAAGTTTTTCTAAAATTTAAACAAAATCTTCTTTCTTGAATTAAACTTCATTCATTGTTCAATTAAATAGACAACTTCAATCAAATACCTTTGTTTTTTTAACAAAAAAGAAGCTTTTCCGTGGCATTTCGTTTGGATTATCTTAGCTGAAAATGAAAACTCAGTAAAGGTGAACAAAATGAAAAAGCTATCGAAATTTGCAGTCTTAATAATCTCAACTCTAATTTTGAGTTCGTGCAGTGTAAATGATCCATATACTAACGATTACACTGCTCCATCACCACCAAGCGGAATACAGGTTTTGAATGGAGATAATCGTGTTGATATTTCTTGGAATAAAAACAGAGAAAGTGATGTTGCAGGATACAATGTTTATTTCAATTATACATACGAAGGCAAGTATGAGTTAATCGGCTCAACATCAGGAACTTATTTTGCTGATATGGAAGCTGTTAATGGAAATAAATATTATTACGCTGTTGCTGCTTACGATTACAATGGAAATGAAAGTGAACTTAGTTACGATGTAATATATTCAACACCAAGACCAGAAGGATTTAATCAATCGATATTTGATTATATAAGATTCCCAAATAATTCTGGTTATACTTTTACTACTTATTCAACAGTTGCGTATGATGCTGAAGATGTTGATTTCTTTTTTGAACTTTATCAAGGGACTGGATACTTAATGGTTTATGATGATACTGATATTCAGGATATGGGCGCAACAACTGATATTTATGATATTCCTTATGCACCATTAAATGGCTGGAATCCAAACAAAGAAGAAATTGCAATTGTAGGACATACTTATGTAATCTGGACTTGGGACAATCATTTTGCAAAGATTAGAGTTAAAAATATAACCGCCGATAGAATTGTATTTGATTGGGCTTTCCAATTAGTTGAAGGTGAACCACAATTAAAACCAGTTGTTAAAGGAAACGGCGTCCGTAAGTTAAATAAATTACAATTGGCGAGATAATTAAGATTTTATTACTTTTGTCGTGGACTTGTATTTGAAAATTGCAAATATGGGTTCACGACTAATCTTATTAATATGAACAAATATATTTACATAATTTTAATTCTTCTATCCCTTACAGCCTCTTTTGCTCAGAATTCTGATCTTACGAAAAAATCTGAATCAAACAAAAACATTTCTCAGGATGAATCTATTTTTAAAGAAATTGAATCAGGAATTAGAGAAGCTAATGTCAGAACTATTTCAAAGTATTTTGGGCAGCAGACCTATTTTAGTTTTTCAAATGGAATAAACGGTTACTACAGTAGCAATCAAGCCTATTATGTGTTGGAAGATTTTTTTAAACTCTACAAAGTAATTTCATTTAAGTTTGATTATATCAAAACTGATAAAAACAATGGGCACGCAACTGGCAATTACAATTACGATAACAGAGGACAAAGAAGCACTTCGCAGGTTTATATTTCTATAAAAAAAATCGGTTCAAATTGGATTATAACTCAATTTACAATTAACTAATGTTTAAAAAGATAACTGAAAAGTTTAAAGGCGATAGAAAATATTTCTCTATCGTCTTTTTTATTTTAATTTTACTCGCTGTTTCAGGCATTATAACTGAATCATTCTTAGATAAAACAAAAGAAAATTGGAAGACAATATTAACTGATGAAATCTCAGATCTGCAAAAATCCATTACAACTAATTTTAATGGCAAGCAGAATGATATTGTAGATAAATTAAGTTTGATCCGCCAAGATCTTCGAAAATCTCTCACACCGGAAAATGAATCATATAAAGAAATTGTAAAACTAATTAACGGAAAATTATTTGATAATTATTCAATTGAAATTTTTGCACCGAATGGAAAACTGATTGCGTGGAATCAAACTATTGCAATTGAACAGGATGAATTATTTCCACTAAGTTTTCCTTTGGGTGAAACTTATTTCCTTTCAAAAGATATTGTTAATTACCTTTCAATAATTGATACAACTCACCTTGAATCAGACATATTTTATATTGCTATCTCAACACCGATTGAACAAAAATATGAAATTAAGAATCAGTATGCACAGAATATTAGTTACACAAATGAACTTGGCACAAAATATCACGTGGATTTGCAGATTGATTATTCGTCCTACTCGGAAAAAAGTAAAGATGGAAGAAAATATTCTTTTGAACTTTTAAACACAAAGAATAATAAAATTGGCATCGTATCCTTTGTTAAACCTCTATTAAATAGCTCTATCATAGAGACCAAGGAAACATCGACAAAAATACAATCGATGCTTGTGGTTCTTGCAATATTATTCGTTGGTATGGGGTTGAACCGTGATTTTAGAAGTCTTGACTCATATCTGTTTAGGTTTTTCCTTTTATTAATTTATTTAGCTGCACTAAGAGCAATAATTTTTGTTGTTGGGTTTCCATCCAATATTATAAGCGGGTCACTATCAGATCCATCTTATTTTTCATCACCGTTTGGCTGGGGTATTGTAAAATCACCGATTGAATTTTTAACTACAACACTCTTTTTAGTTTTTACTGCGGTTCAATTTTACAGATATACTTCAAAACATCTTTATGTTCTTAAAAAAATCAAATACAAATTTGCCGGATATTTCATTTCAATTGGTTTATCAATTCTGATCTTTTTAATTATTCGAGGATTAAGCGCTGCAATTAAAAGTATAATTTTTGATTCAACAATAAGATACTTTAAAGAGCCAAATATCCTGCCCGATCTACCATCACTTACAATGAACTTCACTTTACTGTTGCTCGCCTTTTCCGCAGTGCTTGTTATCATCGGTTTGTTAAATATGACTTTTAAGTATAGCAGCCTTCTTACAAAGGATTTAAACAATACAAAAATAATTTCTGTGTTTATAGTTATTGGTTTAATCATTGGCTTGTCATATTATTTAAGCAATGATCCGCTAATTACTCCTGTTATGACTTTTATTTTTGTACTGCTTTTATTTTTTCTTTTTTATCAAATCGCAATTAAAAATAAAAACTCCTTATATAACTATTTGTTTGTACTTCTTATTGGATCAGTAATCTCAATTACGATGCTTAATTATTTTAACACAAAGTTGGAAAGAGAATCACTCAGGACTACCGCATTAGAAATCAACAGAGCTGATTCCAATCTACTTTCTTTTATGTTAGATGAAACGTTAAGGGATATAAAAAACAGAAATGAAATTCTAAAAATATTTGGTGATAAATATGCGAACTATGATGCTCTTGCTTTTAAAATATGGGCAAGCAGTACAATGCAGCGTGAATCACTTAACTCAGGAGTTAGATTTTATGATAAAAACAAAAATATATTAGGTGAATATTATGTCGGATTAGATCCTGATAAAAAAGTTTTTGATTTCTTAAGTAAGAAGGATGAAATTAATATTGTTGAATTAAATATCGCTAAAGAAAATCCTGAAAAATATTATACAGGTATAATAAAAATTGAAGAGCGGGGAATAATAAAAGGCTACGTTTCTGCATTTGTTAGCTTTGATATCAATTCAATTGGAGCTGTAAATTTCCCTGATTTTATTGAGTCAAATCTATCTATCCTAAATCGAGTAATTGATGTAAAACAATTAAAAATATTTCAATATACTGGAACAGAATTAACCAATGTTTATGGTGATGTTTATCCTTCGCGTGATCAGATCAAACAAATACTGCAAACTGAAGTTGATTCATTATACAATGATGCCTGGCTAAAAATTAGAATTGATTCTGAAAATTATGAAACTTATTTATTAAGAATTCCAGCTAATGGCGCTGATATAACTACAACTGTTTCGGTTGAAGAAAAAGCTTTTTCTTGGAACCTGTTTAACTTCTTTAAAATATTTATCATCCATTCCTTATTTATTGTTTTTGCATTCTTGATAATTGTCTTAAGCAGAGTTGGTAAACTAACACAAAGTTTCAAATCAAAATTACTTTTTGCTTTCTTGGTTATTTCAATTATTCCTGTTGTTGTACTTGCTTTATACAATTCAAAAATTGTAAGTGAACGTGCTAAGGATGGTATCTTTAATGAGCTTAGCCAACGTGCAAATTACGTTGAAAAACATCTTACAACTCAAATTGATAAAAATAAAAAGCGTGATATCATTACTGCTTCCAATAATGCTGCGCAGGAATTAGGTATATCATTTGCACTTTATGATTTAACAGATCAAATCTATAACTCAAAAGATATTTATAATCGCATTGGTTTATTTGATCGGAAATTAAATCCAAAGGCATATTACTTTTTAAATTATTTAAGATACCAGGAGTATGTTGCTGCAGAAAGAGTTGGCAATTACAGGTTTGATTCATATTACAGAATTATAAACTTGAACAATAAAGATTATATTCTTTCAGTTAACGATGCGTTTAATAAAATCAGAGTTGTTTTTTCTACCACAGAAATTAACGTTGTGATATTTGGAATTTATTCTTTTGCAGTAATAATAATAATTATTTTAAGTACGTTTTTTGCAAATCAAATTTCTCAGCCGATTCAAAGATTAACAGCCGCTACTGATGCTGTTAGTAAGGGTGATCTTAATGTAACAATCGATCACAAAGAAAGAGGAGAGCTTAAAGATTTGCTTGATGGTTTTAATCAGATGACTTCTGAGTTGAAAAAAAATCAAACCGAACTTGCGGAAATGGAGCGAGAAGCTGCGTGGAAGGAAATGGCAAAACAAGTTGCGCACGAAATTAAAAATCCTCTTACACCAATGAAGTTAGCTTTGCAGCAGTTGATGATTTCTTATAAAGACAAAAGCAAAGATTTTGATAAACTATTTGAAAAAGTTTCTAATACAGTTTTAAATCAGATTGATAATCTTAATCAAATCGCTTCCGAGTTTTCCAGATTTGCTAAAATGCCAAGTCTTAAAATTGAAACTTTAGATCTGCTTTCCGTTTTAAATGATACTGTTAACATGTTTGTTCACGAAAAAACTTCAATAAAAATTATTACTGGTCTTGATAAAGCAATTATAGATGCTGATTTAAGCCAGTTGCGTAGAATGTTTATTAATTTAATCCGTAATTCTATACAGGCTGATGCAACAACAATAACAATTGATTTGAATGCTGTTGATAAAAAATACATTTTGCACTTAACAGATAATGGCAAAGGAATTTCTGAATCTGAAAAAGAAAAAATATTTGATGAATATTTTACCACCAAGAAACAGGGAATGGGTTTGGGACTAAGTCTCGCTAAAAGATTTATGACAAGTATAAATGGAGAAATAAAACTAATATCAAATAGACCACAACAAACAGTATTCGAAATATATTTTCCATCAAAATATAATACTGCAAATTCTAATAGTTCTGAAAATGAGTAAACTTACGCCGCATCAAGAGCTTGCTTTAACAACAAGCGGGCACATGGCTTTAACTGCAAATGCCGGATCAGGGAAAACATTTGTGCTTGCAAGAAAATATCTTGAAGCGCTTACAAAAGATAAATTTGAAATTTCAAATGTTGCCGCAATTACTTTTACAGAAAAAGCAGCAAGTGAATTGTATCTGAAAATATCAATACTGATTGATGAAAAAATAATCGAATGCAGCAATCAAACCGAAAGAAAGCTTCTTGAAAAAATTAGACGACAATTAGTTTCTGCAAACATATCAACAATTCATTCTTTTTGCATAAGCTTATTACGCGAATATCCTGTTGAAGTTGAACTTGATGCCCGATTTATTCCTATCGATGAAATACTTTCTGAAGAGCTTATTGAACTTTCCGTTGAAGAAATGGTTCGTGCCTCATTTGATGATGAATTAGTTATTGAAGAAATTAAATATCTAATTAGAATATTCTCTTCAAAAATTAAACTGCAAAATCAGATTTTAAAACTTATTCAGAATCGTAAAAATGTTTTTGTTGTAAAAAACAAAATATATTCTTTAGATGAAACACAAATTGCTGAGTTATTCTTTAAAGAATTCTCCAAAAAATTTAATGATATATGGAACAAACTAAAAAGTAGTTTTATCCAAAATTTGAGTTTAATCAATTTAGCTGTTCAAGCATCAGATTCAAAAAACTCAAATGCAATTGAAGTAAGTTCTAAACTTCAAAAACTAAAAACGGAATCAGATATTAATCTAATATTAAAACTCTTGAGCGAAATCAAATCATTGAGTTTTACAAAAGAAAATACAATCCGTAAACGTGGTTATCTGAAAAACGAAGATTCAATTTTGCTGCAAAATGAAATTGTTGTAACTGAAGATTTAATGAAAAGCCTTGATGCGTTCCACCTACCCGAAAATCATTCTGAGATCGAGTTTGAATTAGCCCGCTTTGGTAAAACGTTGATTAACTTTTTTGAATTTGCGTTAAATATTTATGAAAACAAGAAAAAAAGTGAAGGCTTTATTGATTATGAAGATATTCTTCTTTACACAAAAAAGCTTTTAGAAAATGATAAAGTTCAAAAATCAATTTCTGAAAAATATAAATTTATTTTGGTTGATGAATTTCAGGATACAAATGAAATCCAATATCAAATATTTCTGCCGATATTAGATTATTTAAAGGGCGGCAAACTTTTTATTGTGGGTGATGAGAAACAAAGTATTTACAAATTTCGTGATGCAGAAATAGAAATATTTAATCTTACCAGAAATGATATAAAAAAATCCATTGGTGAAAAAAACCTTTTAGTTTTGCCGGATAGTTTTAGAATGGCTCCAGGAATTTGTGCATTCTGCAATTATGTTTTTAGAATATTATTTGATCAACCTGATGAAACGATTGGTGAAGTGCCGGCGACAGATTTAGTTTGCGCTCGTGTTGATGATATTGTAGGGCATATTGAGTTTTTAGCATGTATTGAAGATGATGAAAACATAAATGATACTGAAGCAGAATTAACTGCAAAGAAAATATTACAATTAGTATCAAACGGTCATTATACATTTAATGATATTTCTATTCTTGTACGGAAACGAAAATACTTTGCTAAGCTTGAAAATGTTTTTATAAAATATGAAATTCCATTTGCTATTGTTGGCGGAAGAGGTTTTTATCAAAGGCAAGCTATTTCCGATGTAATTAATTATTTATCCTTTCTTGCAGATGAAAATAACAGCGCTGCTTTGATTGGATTACTGCGTTCACCTTTTTTTACTATTTCTGATTCTAAACTTTTTGAAATATCATTAATCAAAGGAAAAAGTTTTTGGCGCAAACTTAATCTTGTTAAAGATGACATTGAGATTATCAACATTTGCAGCTTACTAAATCAAAATATATCAATGAGCAGTTCTGTTAGTCTGCCGGATTTAATTTATAAAATTATTACTGATAGGAATTTTATTTCAGTTCTTTCATCACGTAATGATAGCGAACAAGAAATTGCAAATCTTAATAAACTGATTGGTATCGCAAGAAATTTTAATGCAGTTGGATTTAGAAACCTTTATGATTTTTTGTCTTTCATCCAGGATTCCATATCAAATCAGGCTGATGAGCCTCAAGCTGCTATTATTACAAATTCAAATGCTGTTCAGATGATGACGATTCATCAATCAAAAGGTTTGGAATTTCCGATTGTGTTTTTATATAAAACTGATGAAGCAGGAATCTCAAACTCAATAAAATCTGGTGATGTTAAAGTTGATAAAAATTTTGGTTTGCTTACAAAAGTTCCTATTAATCAAAATTATTTTGAAGACTATCTTTCTGCGCCAATTATATCGATGTACAATTATTATGAAGAAAAGAAAAATAATGCAGAGCTAAAAAGATTATTATACGTGGCTGTTACCCGTGCTAAAGATGAACTGTACATTACTTCAACGATAAAGAGAGATTCTTCATTTAAAAAAGATTCACTCATAAATCTTTTGGCAGCAGGATTAAAAAATAATTTTTCGACCAATGAAATTTCTATTAGTGATAATTTGGAGCTGCTTAAAATTCAGGGCGGAAAGTTTATTAATCTAACGGAGCATATTAATGTTACAATTCCTATAACATCAAAAATTGAAATTGAAAACATAAACATCAAAAAAGAACAAAAAATTGTTGATAAAGCTATTGTAAATATTAACTCACTTTATTCACACGAAAAGGGAGAAATTATTTCAGCATCAAAAGTCTCTATTTACAGCCAATGTCCTTTAAAATATCTGCTCACTTATGATTATGGATTTGGCAAGTTTAATTCCGATTACCTGAATTTTAAGGCTATTAATAAACAGGTAAATCAAAAAAACTTTTTAACAGATAATGTTGAATTTGATATCGAAAGTGATGATGAAAGATTTGAACCAATTGAGAGTGAAGTTAAAGATTATAATTCAGCTTTGTATGGAAGGCTGTTTCATAAGGCGATGGAAAAATCCATAATTCCGGGACAGATAAATCAATTTATCATAGATGAATTTGGAACTGATAAAAATGATGAACGAATAACAGAAATATTACTTCAAAGATTGGAAGATGATCTAAAAACATTTAGAACTTCTAAAATATTTTCGCAAATATCGAATGCAAAAGATTATAAAAATGAGTTTGAAATTTATACTGCTGATAACGATTATTTTTTACACGGAATTATAGATAAAATTATTTTTGATGATAATAAAATTGTGATTATAGATTTTAAAACAGATGATATTCAACAGAATGAGATCAGGAAACATGCTGAATATTATTTAATGCAATTGAAATTTTATTTATATATTGCAAGTAAGTTATTTACCAAGTTTGAACAATTTGAAGGCAGTTTGATTTTTATAAAGCATCCTGATGAACCTGTTACAATAACTTACGATAAACAAAAAATGAAACAGCTTAAAAAGGAAATAACTGATATTGTAAAATCGATAAGAACTAAAAATTCTAGAAAAAACTTAAAACACTGTAAAGTGTGTTCGTTTTCTGGTTTAACAAATAGTTGTATTATTAACTAAGGGGCATTTAAAAAGTAAATTATGAAAAAACAAATAACACAAATAAGAGATATTGCAGAAATTGAAAAGCAGCTTACTCAAGTGCAATCTGGAGTACTTTGCATACATCTTGCTAATGAAAAATTAATGCAGATTGCGTGTAATTTTATTTATCTCGATAAAAATATTTACACTTATTTAGACAGCACTGAAGAGAACTTTGAGCACGTTAAATACGGCTCGGCAGGTACTTTCTCAGTTTCATCAACAGAAAAAATAAATGATAAATCTAAAGAATTTACTTACCGATTATCTTTTATTACAATTAACGGCGAAATTAGAGATGTTGATGACAGCAAGCTGCGTGAGCAAATAACAGAATTGTATCGATTAAAATATTCGCGCTCCGTTGAGCCGAATGGATATGAAGTTAGTGAAAATCTTAAACCTATTATTCTCGATACAAATGAGATAAAATCTTTGATTGAAGAAGGGAATTAGTTTCTAAATATCAACTTGTTGATAACAATAGAAATATTTTGGATTGGAAATTTATATTAGATTCCTCCAAAATTCCATTCTATCATTGTTCCAAAAATCCACTGTTCCTCTTTGATATTCGGGTTAGATAAATTGTTAATATTTTTATACTACTATTATAACCGCGGAGAATTAACTTGCTAAATTATGTATGGATCGCACTGGTGTTCCTAGGACTTGCTTCTGCACTATTCATTGATATCTCAGACATCACAAAAAACACTTACAACAATGATGTTCCATTATCTGTTACGATTAAAACATCATCCCCAAAAGCGGGCGGAGGATTTGATTGTGCGGTCGAAGTATCAAAAGAAAACTACAATAAATTCTTTTCAGCAAAAGTTTCTGAAAATGTTATTGTTAATGGTGTCGGATCATTTACAGATGATAAAAAAGCAATACAACTTTATCTTAAAACCAATGCAAACACCCCCGAATTTATAAAACGAATTGCAAAAGCCTCCGGTAAAGATGATGACATTTTAGCGCGGGCAAATATTTTAGATAAGCAAGATAGTACAACATTTTTATCAAAAGTTTATTTTGAAAAAATCAGTTTCCTTTCTATGAAGCGTGTTACAAATGATTCGATTGGAATAGCCGGCACAGCGGTTGAAATTGCACTTGGATTAATTGGAATTATGGCAATGTGGCTTGGAGTGATGAAAGTTGCAGAGCAAGCCGGTTTGATAAAAATTATTGCAAACTGGTTAAAGCCAATTACTAAAAAGTTATTTCCTGAAGTTCCGCCGGATCATCCAGCCGTTGGATCAATGGTTATGAATATTTCTGCAAATATGCTTGGGCTTGGTAATGCCGCAACGCCGTTCGGATTAAAAGCGATGGAAGAATTGGATAACTTAAATCCAAATAAAGGAACTGCATCAAACTCGATGATTACTTTTTTAGCAATTAACACTGCGGGAATGACTATTATTCCAGCAACCGCAATTGCAGTTCGTGCTGCTGCCGGCAGTGCTGATCCAACAATTATTATTGCTACTTCATTATTCGGTTCAACCTGTGCAACAATAGTTGGAATTACTGTTGCAAAACTATTTGAAAAATTTCCGATCGAAAAAAATGGATTTGGAAACTGGTTTAAAAGTAATCTTAAGTTTTTTATTACTGTAATTTCATTAATCTCAATTTTAGTTTTAACATTTGCAACGGGATTATCATCCGCAATTGGTTCCGCATTTAGTTTTTTACCGCCAACATTTTTTAAAGATATGATTCAGATTATATCAACAATTGCAATTCCGTTTTTCATTTTTGTTTTTATTGGATATGGTGTAATAAAAAAAGTAAAAGTATATGAGCATTTTGTTGAAGGCGCAAAAGAAGGATTTAATATTGCAATAAGAATTATTCCTTATTTAGTTGCGATGCTTGTTGCTATTGCGATTTTTAGAGCAGGCGGCGCAATGGATAACTGGTTAATTCCAATTTTACGTATTGTTACAGATCCACTTGGAATGCCCGCAGAAGCGCTTCCAATGGCGTTGATGCGTCCGCTATCCGGAAGCGGTTCACTTGGAGTTATGGCAGATATTATTGCCGTTCACGGACCGGATTCATTTATCGGAATATTAGTTTCAACATTTTTTGGAAGTTCTGAAACTACATTTTACGTTTTAGCGGTTTACTTTGGCGCAGTAAACATTAAAAACACTCGTCACGCTTTAGCTGCTGGATTAGCTGCCGATGTTGCAGGAATGCTTGGTGCTTTGTTTATTGTTAAACTTTTATTTGGGTGAGAATTTGGAAAATAATCGTGAACGGTAAGTAAAAAAGCAATTTATGTTTCGTGAATTGGATAAATTGAATTTATTCAACCTTCGTAAAAGAAAATATGAATATCTAATGAAAATCTTTATCACTAGAAATATTCCGTCTGTAGGAAAAGAAATTTTAGAGAAGAAGGGATTTGAAGTTTCTGTTTACAAAAAAGATAATCCAATTCCCCGAAAAGAATTATTAAGCCAAATAAAAAACTACGATGGTGTGATTACTTTGTTATCTGATAAAATTGATAAAGAAGTAATTGATCAAATGAAAAAATGCAAAGTGATTGCAAACTACGCTGTTGGTTATAACAATATTGATGTTGATTACGCAAAAAGTAAAGGCATAGTTGTTACAAATACACCAGATGTTCTAACAGATTCAACCGCGGATATAGCAATGGCATTAGTTTTAGCGTGCGCGAGAAGGATTCCTGAATCTGAAAAATTTGTAAGAGATAAAAAATTTGTTGGATGGAAACCTAAATTATTTTTGGGTATTGAATTACGAAATAAATATTTTGGAATTCTTGGTGCTGGAAGAATTGGAACAGCGGTTGCAAAACGTGCGCATTCTTTTGGGTGTAAAATTTTATATTATTCAAATTCTAGAAACCAATATCTTGAAAATGAATTAAACGCAATTAAAGTTTCGCTTCAAACTATCCTAAAAAAATCAGATATTATTTCACTGCACTTACCATTAAATAGTAAAACAAAAAATTTGCTTAATTCAGAGAATTTAAAATTGCTAAAACCATCTGCAATTTTAATAAACACAGCTCGAGGAGAAATTGTGGATGAAAAAATATTAATTAAAATGTTAAAGACTAAAAAAATATTTGCAGCCGGATTAGATGTTTATGATGGCGAACCAAATATTCAAAAAGAATTTTATGAACTTGAAAATGTAATTCTTTTGCCTCACATTGGCAGCGCAACAACAGAAGCAAGAAATAAAATGTCTTTGCTTGCAGCAAAAAATATTATTACAGTTTTATCAGGCAAACGAGCTTTAACTCCGGTTTAAATCCAACCAAATTGATTGCTAATCTTGTATGCCATTGTTAATTTTGAAACAAAAAAGAGAAAAATTAAATGAGATTTGGAATACCAAAAGAAACTCTTTATGAAGAAAAGAGAGTTGCATTAGCTCCAGCAGGAGTAGATGCTTTAGTAAGAGCCGGTCACACAGTTTATATTCAAAGCGGTGCGGGCGAGGGAAGCCATTTTAGCGATGAGGAATATCGTAAAACGGGTGCACAAATTGTTTACAATGCCGAAGAAGCTTTTGCACGAGCAGAGGTTGTTGTAAAAGTTGCTCCTTTATCTGAATCCGAAGCTGAAATGCTGCAAGACAACCAAACTTTATTTTCATTTCTCCATCTCGCAATCGGTAAAAAAAATATTATCGAACTATTATTAAAGAAAAAAATTACAGCAATCGGCTATGAGTTAATCGAAGAAGAAGAACGCCTGCCTGTTTTACATTCTATGAGTGAAATAGCAGGACAGCTTTCTATTCAGGTTGCAGAAAGATACCTTGAAAGTTTTACGGAAGGCGGCAGAGGAATTTTGTTGGGTGGAATTACCGGCGTTGCTCCTGCTGCGGTTGTTATTCTTGGTGCAGGCGTTGTAGGCGTTACAGCCGCTCGTGCCGCACTTGGAAGAGGTGCACAGGTTATTGTAATTGATAAAGATTTAAACAGACTTAGGACTATAGACACGCATTTTAGAAAAAAAATTACGACGGTTATGGCAAATCCTTATACTATTTCCCGCGGAGTTAAATTTGCTGATGTGCTAATTGGTGCTGTATTAATCAAAGGAGAAAAAGCTCCAAATCTTGTTACCGAAGCAATGGTTAAACAGATGAAAAATGGTGCTGTAATTGTAGATGTTTCTATTGATCAGGGTGGATGTATCGAAACAAGCAGAATCACAACACAATCTGATCCTGTTTACAGTTTGCATAATGTAATTCATTATTGTGTACCCAATATGCCTGCAATAGTTTCGCGCACAGCAAGTTATGGATTGAACAATGCTTCGCTCGGATACATTCAGGATATAGCGGAAAATGGTTTGTCAAATGCGTTACTTGGTGATCCAGGCTTATCAAAAGGTGTTTGCACTTATAATGGATATTGCTGTAATGAGTCAATTGCACATACTTTTAATGTTGAGTACAGAAGACTTCATATTTTTTCCAGTAATTAGAAAAAGATATTAAACTGAATTCGAATAGAATTTTAGAAACGAGAAATTGAAATGACAACAACTGAAGAAATTACAACAACAAAAAATCTGATACCAACAAATCTGTTGCGTATTTATAATCAAAAATTAGTTAGTTCTGATGAAGCAGTTAAGCATATTAAATCGGGCGACAATGTAATTGTTCAGCCTGGCTGTGCGGTTCCATCTGAATTAGTTAGAGCAATGGTTCGCAGAAAAGATGAATTGGAAGATGTAACAATCTATCATATTCTAATCGTTGGTGAACTGCCGTATTTGCAGCCGGGAATGGAAAAACATTTTAAACATAAAGCTTTCTTTATTGGCGCTAATGCACGTAAAGCAATTAGCGAAGGACGATCAGAATTTATTCCGATATTTTTATCCGAAGTTCCACTGTTATTTAAACTCGGCAGAATAAATACAGATGTTGCGCTGATTAATGTTTCTCCGCCTGATGAACATGGTTTTTGCAGTTACGGTGTTGATGTTGGTACGATTAAAACTCCGGCAGAAAAATCTAAAATAATTATAGCACAAGTAAATAAGCACATGCCAAGATCTTTGGGTGATTGCTTTATCCACATAAATAAAATTAATTATATTGTTGAGCATGATGAAGAATTAAAAGAGCTGCCTCAAGTTGATCCAAACACAGCTCCGGAAGTTTTAGCCGTTTTTGATAAGATTGGACAAAACGTTGCTAATCTTATCGAAGATGGATCTACATTGCAGATGGGCATTGGTGCAATTCCGGATTCTGTTATGAAATATTTATTTGATAAAAAGGATTTAGGAATTCACACAGAAATGTTTTCTGATGGAATGATTGATCTTGTTGATGCAGGAGTGATAAACGGTGAAAAGAAATCTCTTCATCCGGGAAAAATAATTGCCGGGTTTGTACTCGGTACAAAACGCGTTTATGATTTTATTGATAACAACCCTGTCTGTGAATTTCACCCGCAGGAATATGTGAACGATCCATTTGTTATTTCAAAAAACAATAAAATGGTTGCAATCAACTCAGCATTAGAAGTTGATTTAACCGGACAAGTTTGTGCAGATTCAATCGGTACAAGATTTTATTCCGGTATTGGCGGGCAAGTGGATTTTATTCGAGGTTCTTCTAAATCAGAGGGCGGCAAGCCGATTATTGCCTTACCTGCAACTACAAAAAATGATACAATATCTCGCATCGTTCCAACACTTAAACCCGGCGCGGGTGTTGTTACATCACGCGGAGATGTTGATTATATTGTTACCGAATACGGTGCAGTAAATCTTTGGGGAAAAACAATTCAAGAACGTGCAAAAGCTTTAATCTCAATTGCGCATCCAAAATTCCGGGATGAGTTGACAAAGTATGCAAAAGAAACTTTTTACATTTAGAACATTATGGTAGCAGTAATTGGAGATGTACACGGATGTTATTACACTTTAAAGCAGTTAGTTGAAAAAATAAAAACTAAGTATCCGGATATTTCTATTTACTGTGTTGGTGATTTGGTTGATCGGGGAAATTTTAGTTGTGAAGTAATTGAGTTTGTAAAATCAGAAAACATTAATTGTGTAATTGGCAATCATGATTATATGTTTTATTCCAACATGCGCGATCCATTCAGTATCATGGCAAAATCGTGGAATTATAATGGGGCAGAAACCACAGTAGCTTCCTACAAAGAAAAAATTAATCTTATGGATCAGCATCTTGATTTTATTATCTCTGAGCCGCTTTTTTATAATTTAGAGGATTGTTTTATATCTCATGCAGGAGTTTCAAATAAGTATAAACAATTCTTTATGAATGGTATTCCATCAGATAAAGAATTGGATCCGATGTTTAAAAAAGAACTTGACGATAAGAACAGCATTTTATGGACACGAGGTAGTTTACTTAATTTAGAAAAACTTCAAGTTGTTGGTCATACTCATAGAAAAGATATTTATCACGATAACAGTAGTAATACATTATATATTGATACAACAGCTTATGGTAATAATAAATTAACCGCTGTTATTATAGATGATAATAAGTGCATTGAGATCATTGAGGAAAAATCTGTTATTGCTGATGTTAATCAAAACTGGATTTATCAGCTTTAGAATTTATTAATCTCTTAATTTCTATTCTTCCGAAATACTTTTTATATACAGTTTATCCATTTTACTTCTAAGAGTTGTGCGTGGAATTCTTAATATTTTTGCAGCGGCTGAAACATTGTTACCGGATTTTTCCAATGCCCAATTAATTATTTCTTTCTCTTTTGATAAAATATATTTATCAAATCCATCATACTCTTTAAAAGAATTTGAGGATGATTTTTTATCATCAGCGTTATTTATAAGCGGATCAAGAACAGTTGTATTAAAAAATTGATTCGGCGACAGAGCAATAATTCGTTCAGTCATATTTTCAAGTTCTCTTACGTTTCCGGGCCAATCATATTGGTTAAGTGTTTTATAAATGTTCTCATCAATAAATTGAATTTTATCTTCTGCTCCATGTTTTTTTAAGAAATGTATAAGTAATTCAGGTATATCTTCTTTTCTCTCACGTAATGAAGGAAGCACAATAGGAATAATATTTAATCGATAATAAAGATCCTCGCGAAAAAGTTTTTGCTGAACACGTTCTTTAAGATCAACTTTTGTGGCACAAATAATTCTTACATCAATAGGAATATTTTCTGTACTGCCAACACGCGAGATTTCTTTTTCCTGAAGCACGCGCAATAATTTTACTTGCATTGGCAATGCAAGATCGTCAATATCATCAAGTAAAAGCGTGCCGCCGTTTGCTCTTTCAAAATAACCGATATGCCTTTTAACAGCGCCTGTAAATGCGCCTTTTTCGTGTCCGAATAATTCACTTTCAATTAATGTTTCCGGTATTACGGCGCAGTTAATTGCAATAAACTCTTTGTCCTTTCGAGTAGAAAGATTATGAATTGTTCTTGCACAAAGTTCTTTGCCGGTTCCACTTTCACCCTGTATTAAAATTGTATGATCTTGCGGCGCAATCATTTTAATCATATCTAAAAATGTTTTTACTTTGGCAGATGAACCAATAATATTTTTCTTTTCAAAAAGTTCTATTCTGCTTTTTAACTTTTCATTTTCAGAAAGAACATTACTTAGCTGCTCAATATTTTTTAGAATAGCTAAAAGCTGTTCGGGTGAAAACGGTTTTAATAAATAATCATAAGCTCCAAGTTTTAGTGATTCGATTGCAGTTTCAACTGTTGCGTAAGCTGTAATTATTATCACTACTGTTTTTGCGTCTAATTCTTTTGCTGATTTTAAAATATCAAGACCGTTTGTTCCGGGTAAACGTAAATCGGTTACAACTACATCGTATTTATTATTCTTTAATGAATTAAGAGCTTCAGTTCCATCACCAAAACTGCTTACATCGTAATTTTCTTTTTTAAGAATATCAGTTAAAGTTTTTCTTGTAATCTTTTCATCTTCAACTAACATTATTTTCATACTTAACCTCTGTTGGTAGAATTACAGTAAAAGTTGTTTCTTTGTTTGGAATAGAACTGACTTCGATTTGTCCGTTATGATTTTCAACTATTCCAAGACTAACCCAAAGACCTAAACCTGTTCCTTCGCCGGGATCTTTAGTTGTGTAAAATGGATCAAATATTTTATCCAATTCATTTCCATTTAATCCAATTCCATTATCGCTGATGGAAAAGAAAATGTGCTTGCTGTCTTGAACTCCTGATTTAATTTTTATTTCTCCACGCTCTTCAATAGCATCGTAAGCATTGATTAGAATATTCATAATTACTTCTTGAATCAGTTGATTATCAGCGCTGATCGTGGGAATATCTTCGAACAAATCTAAATTAACAACGGATTGTTTCTGTTTTAATTTATACTCAAGAAGTTTGTAAACATTAAAAATCATTTCGTTAATGTTTAGTGAATCAGTTATTTGAGTCTGTTGTCTTGCAAATCCAAGAAGTTTTTTTACAACATTTTCAATGTAGTTCATTCCCTCATTTATCAATGATAAATATTCTGTGGTTTGCTCTTTATTATCAGGCTCTTTTTGGATAGCGTACAAACAGTTTTTAATTCCGTTTAAAGGATTATTTATTTCGTGTGCAACACCGGAAGCAAGCCTTCCAATTGATGCTAATTTTTCGGATTGAAAAACCTGTTTTTGAGCAGCGGCTAATTGCTGTTTTGATAATTTTAATCTTTTTAACAAATCATCAAAACGATTGATAAGAAATCCAATTTCATCTTTACTGCCTTTAAGTGTTATTTCTTCAATGGATTTGAAATCAATTTTATCAATCTGATTAACAAGACTATTAAGTTTGAAAGTTACTTTATCAATCAGAAAATACAAAACAGTCAGCGTTACAATTGAAAGAAGAATTGTTAACGAAAGCAGAATGAAAAAAATATCGTTTATCTCGCTTCTGATTGGCTCAGCATCAAACCCAATTTTTACAACACCCCATTTTTTTTTAGCAATTTTTAACGGCGCATAAGCATCAAGCAGCCAGCCGTATTCATCAGACTTATAAATGATACTTTGATATTTATTTGATTTTAAGTTTTCATCAGTTTTATTTTTCGAAAAAGATGTTAATCCGTTTTTATCCTTTCCTGCAACGATTTCATTATTGTTATCATAAATTTCAATGTACTTTATACTCGTAACTCTCTGCATATAATTATCAATGTAAGTTTCAAGCAAATCATCTTTTAACAACTCACGCTGTTCAGCGTAAATAAGTGCATCAAGAGCCGGAACAGTAAAAGCATCAACAACAGATTGTGCGTTGTATAACTTCTTTCTCAATTAATATCGTTCGCCATTGAAACAGAATTGCTAAAGAAATAAGCATCATAACTAGCAGAATAACTGAACCGGTTACAAAAAGAATGCGTGTTTTTAAACTGTGCTGGATGGGAATCATTTTTGTGTTCCCCGAATACTTTCTAATCAAATCATAATCGCTGTCTTTAGCCTCTACAAAGCCAAAAGTAAATTCACTATCCCACGATTTAACAAGCTCTTTATATTTTGTTTCCTTTAAATTGATTTTTAATAAAAGAGATTTTATTGTATTGATTATATCAGTCATCATAATCTTTTGCAGCAACAATAGGTGAGCCCGGAACAGGCTCAGAGAGATCCAATTATTTTTATTCCTCTATCGTTGTACTCTCTTATTACTCGGTCTTTAACAACACCCGCATCAAAACTGCCGCTTAGTACTTGATAAATTACATTTTGATGATAAGCAAAATTCTTAATTTCTTTAATATCTTTTTCAAGGAGATTGTATTTCAAGCAATTCATATTTGATTAACCAATTTCCAGAGAATGATTCTTCGGATGGCAAGGCAATTCGTTTTGCTTTTAAATCTTTTATAGAATTTATTTTATCACTGCTTTTTACAAACACAACGGATTTAAAGAACGGTTTAAAATCTTCATTCAAAGGTTTTAAGATTGGTACGATTCCATAACGTTCGTGCGCATTTATGTAAAGCAGTGATCCAAAAAACGCAACAGCAACTTCACCGTGAATTAATTGATTTACAGTTTCTGTGTAAGAAGTGCTGAGTTTTAATTCAAAGTGATATTTATCATTTTGATTTAAGTAATCAATTATCGGTTGATAACCTTTAAAAATAATATTTGGCGGATAGCGAGAAATTACTCCGATGTAAACAGTTGGTTTTTGTTTTTCGGATAAAGAAACTGATTCTTGTTTTTCAACAGGAATTTTTGTTGAGATATCAACAGCAGATTTATAGAAAAAAAATGTTGCAGCTAATCCAACTGCAATAAAAACTAAAAGCGAAATTAAAAATTCTTTTCTGAACATAAAGGAAGAACTATCTAAATATTTTTTTACAATCGTAACTTCAAATTTCAGTCCTAATTAACATTGCAGATTTATTTTTAATTTCAACGCAAACCTAAATAAAACGACGAATAATCGCCACACTGACGACGAAAAACTGACAATTTACGATAATGATAGATTTAATAGTTTGATAATTAGTTTGATTTTAACCAATTATCAAACTTTTCGTATCTTATAAAATCAATTTCTTAGGGCATTATCCTTGCTCAAAAATTGAAACTATTTCAAACAAAGGAGTTCAAATGGAAAATATCATACCTCGCTGGGAATGGCGAACATTTACAAACGATCTTGGAAAAGCAGAAGAAAACATAAAAAAACATCCTGAAGGAAAAACTCGTGAAAGCGATGAAGTTTATATTCTTTCAGAAGTTAGTATGGATAACACAAAAGTGCGCGATGATTTGATGGATATAAAAACTTTACAGCAGGTTAATGAAGATAGATTAGAACAATGGCTGCCGATTATGAAAGGAACTTTTCCGCTTCCGGTTTCTGAAATTGAAAAAGTATTTAAATGTTTTAAAGTTGCTCTTCCAAAATTTGAAAGAACTGAATACACTTTTGAACAATATCTTAAAGAAGTTATTGCTCCATCCAAATTATTAAAAGCTGTAAATGTGCATAAGAAAAGAACAGGCTACACAATCAATAATACAATTGTGGAAATTGCAGAAGTAACAGTTGATGGCAAAGTTATTAAAACTGCTGCAGTTGAAATGGAAGACCCGGCATTTGTAATTAAAACAGTTCGAGAACTTGAACTTAATACCTTCCCAAATCTTAATTACTTACGCGGATTAAAAAATCTTGTTGGAATGAACTAAGGAATAAAATTATGGCAAATGAAATCGAACGTAAATTTTTAGTTAAAGGCGAATTTAAAAATCTTGCAAGCAAGGAAACCAGAATTGTGCAAGGTTATCTTTCTTCAATTCCGGAACGTACTGTTCGTGTCCGTATAAAGGGTGATAAAGGATTTATCACTATAAAAGGAATAGGAAACGCTTCCGGTGCAAGCAGATACGAATGGGAAAAAGAAATTCCAACAAACGAAGTTGAGGAATTATTAAAAATATGTGAGCCTGGTGTTATCGATAAAATACGTTACTTAGTAAAAGTTGGTAATCACACTTTTGAAGTTGATGAGTTTTATGGAGAAAATAAAGGACTTGTTGTTGCAGAGATTGAATTGAGCTTCAGAATCAGAAACATTTGATAAACCCGCATGGTTAGGCGATGAAGTAACAGGAGACACTAAATATTATAATTCTATGCTTATGAAAAATCCATTTACAAAATGGTAAGAGAGTAAAATTATTTAAAAATATTTTACAATTAACTGAAGTTGATATGACAAAGCTTGATCCGCTTGATATGAATAACTATCGTATCGAGAAACTACCTAAACGAGATAAATCAAAAGTTGAAAAGTGGCTTGCGATAATTGGACCATCCTTGCTGTTGCTGCATTTATTTTGTTCGCGTTTGTAATCAAACTTCCATTTCTAGAAACGATAAATTCTTCAGATTTAGTTTCGGAATCCGCAAAAAAAGTTTTTGATAAAATTGGTTCAGCAGCATTTATAAGAAATAACGAATTTATGCTTGCGATCTTTGCTGCATCAATAATACTTTGGATGACTGAAGCGATTCCAAATTATTTAACTTCACTTCTGCTAATAATAAGTCTTGTTTTAACAGGAGTCTTATCGAAAAAGTTGCTTACGCTCAACTTGGGCATCCTGTAATGTGGTTAAATATTATGTCGTTCGTTCTTGCAAGCATGTTAGTTGTAACGGGACTTGCAAAACGATTTGCACTTTGGCTTATAGTTAAGTTTGGAAAAAATGCCAGTACAATATTTATCAGTTTTCTAATTATCAATCTTGTTCTCTCCGCATTTATATCTGCAACAACTGCAAAAGCTGCAATACTGCTTCCGATATTTATGGTTATAGCTGCAATTTACGGTGCTAAAACAGGTGAGAAGAGAAACAATTTTGGAAGAAGTATTGTGCTTCAAAATCTTTTATACATTAACATTGGCGCAGGTGCATTTGTAACCGGCTCAGGTGCAAATTTACTTGCAGCGGCTCATAATTGGTGGTGCAATTGGCGGAAACATTTTCTTTTCAGATTGGATGACGGCAATGTTTCCTGTAATGGTTTCTTTAATGTTTATCGGATATCTTTTAGCGATGAAAGTTTTCTTTCCACTATCACCGGAAGAACGTTTACCTCAAATTGAAGGTGGTATGGAAAGATTAAAAGAAGAATATCAAAAACTTGGTAAGATTACTTTTTTAGAAATAAAATCCGCAATAATATTTATTGCTATACTTGCTATGTGGGCAACCGATAGCATTCACGGAATTAGTGCAACTGCGGTTGCATTTTGCGGAGCAATCGTTGCACTGATGCCAAAAATTGGAATTGTAAAATGGAATGATGTTGATATTCCCTGGCATCTTATGTTATTTTCCGCAGGTGCATATACTTTAGGCGCCGGTTTGGATGAAACTGATTTGCCATCTATTTCTGTAAATGCTTTTTTTGATCATTTAGGAATTGGAGATCACACAAGTTTTTGGATGTTATATTTATTGTTAACAGGAGTTATGGTTTTTAGCGCACTAATTTTTCAATCTAAAACAATGCGAGCAATGATATTTATTCCAATTGCAATTGGTGTTGCAAACAGGTTTGGATTTGATATTGTTAGTCTTGCTTTACCAGTTGCTTTTATGATTGAACATGTTTACGTTTTGCCATTTAACAGCAAACCGGCAGCGTTACTTTATGAAACAGATCAGTACAGTTTAACGGATACTTTTAAATATGGTTTTACAATGATGGTTATTTCGTGGCTTCTGATTATAGTTGCAGGGGAAACATGGTTTAGATTTTAGAAATTATTACACACGGTGTATTTATAATATTTTGATTTTATATTATAATTAGTTAGTAAAAATTATTTGAAAATATTCTGAGTATTTCAGAAAGGGATTATTGCACTATGTTTTTAAAGAAAACCAAAAAACTTGAAACCCAAATAGATGCATATCTTGATTTAGTTATAAAAGGCGGTCTTATTTTTAAACTTGGAATAAGAGCTTACCTCGATAATCAAATGGAATCTTTGAAGGACACTTAACGGATTTAAGAAAAATTGAGGATGCAGCAGATGATTTACGAAGAAATATTGAAATAAAATTATATACTCGTACGCTAATTCCTGAATCAAGGGGCGATGTTCTTGGATTGTTGGAAAGCTGCGATAAAGTATTAAACATTACCGAAGAAACTCTTTTAGAATTTTCGGTTGAAATACCCGAGCTTTTACCTGAACTTAAAAATAATTTTTTAGATATCTCTGAAAGTTCAATTGCCTGCCTTGAAAATACAGTAAGCGGTATCAGAGCATATTTCAAAAATATTGATGCTGTTAGAGATTATGTAACTAAAGTTCAGTTTTATAAAAGAGAAACAAATAAAATTGCAGAAAGAATAAAGAGAACGGTTTTTAGAACAGATCGTGAACTTAGTTTTAAAATTCATACTCGGTACTTCACTTTTCACATTGAGCGAATTGCAGAGGAATCTGAAGATGTTTGTGATAGGCTTTCAATCGCCACAATCAAAAGGTTAGAATAGAATTGGATATTTCAGTTTGGTTTTTTATTAGCAGCGGTTTGTTTCTTGGCTGGTCTCTCGGTGCAAATCATGCAGTAAATCTTTTTGGAACTGCCGTTGTTTCTAAGATGGTTCGTTTTAGAACAGCAGCAATAATCTCAGGGATATTTGTAATACTTGGTTCTGTATTAAGCGGCGCAGGAACAACAAAAACATTAAATGATCTTGGTGCTATCAACGCAATAGCCGGTAGTTTTTCTGTTGCTCTGGCAGTCGGAATTTCAGTTACGTTAATGACAAGAGCAAAACTTCCCATTTCAGCTACTCAATCAGTAATTGGTGGTATTATCGGCTGGAATATTTTTACAGGTTCACCGACAGATTATAATTCACTTACAAAAATATTATTCAGTTGGGTTGCTTCACCTGTTATTGCAGCAATAGTTGGATTTTTATTTTTTAAGCTTGTAAAAAATACTATTCTCAAATGGAAAATTCATCTTCTTAGATTGGACAATTACACAAGAATAGGATTAATTATCGTTGGCGCTCTTACATCTTATTCTTTGGGGGCAAATAATATTGCAAATGTAATGGGAATGTTTGTATCCGCTCCATTATTTAAAGATTTAAACATTGGAAACATTATAACAATTTCAAGCATTCAGCAATTATTTTTATTGGGTGGTGCAGCAATTGCAATAGGAATATTTACATACGGCAAAAACGTGATGAAGACGATTGGTACTGATTTATATAAAATTTCCCCAATCACTGGTTTTGTTATTGTGTTTGCACAATTTATTGTTTTGTTTCTCTTTACATCTCAAACACTTGAATCATTTTTATTGAAAAATAATTTACCAGCATTTCCATTGGTTCCGCTTTCTATAACACAAGCTTTCATCGGAGCTATAGTTGGTGTTGGTATTGCTAAAGATGCTTCATCAGTTAATTTTAAAGTATTAGGCAGGATAGGCGTTGGATGGGTTGTTGCTCCATTAACAGCAGGTTTAATAACTTTTGTTTCTTTATTTTTTATCCAAAATGTTTTTGAACAGAAAGTAATTAATCCTGTTCCATATCAAATCACAAATTCGGTATTAACAAAACTTAATTCGAAAGGCATCCAAACAGAAAAAATAAAAAATCTTTTAGATCAAAGATTTTATAGTAATAAATCTTTTCTGAATGAACTAAAAAAAAGATATGATTATAACAGTAACCAAATCTATTCCATATTTAATTATTCGCTTATCGATAGTTTTCAAATTGATTCATCATTAATAAATACGCTGCCCAAGAAATATGATTTTACTATTGCTGAAAAATATCAGTTGAAAGAGCTACACGGAAAGGCGTTTAATCATAAAATTGATTTTGAAGAAGTAGTTTTTGATGATTTACTTATGTGGACGTTATCAGGTAATAAACTTAAAGACAAAGAAATAACGGAAAAGAGAATTGTGATTGAACAATTATTTAGAATTTCAATAAAAAATGAAAACTCAAGTAAATAATATTAAAATAAAACTTAAAGGAGATAAAATAATAACACAAAAATCTTGTATGCTCGTTGTTTTGATCTCTGTGTTTTCAATTCTTGGATTGAATGAATTGATGGCTCAGGTACCTGGTGGCGATCAAAACAGTTCCGCTTGGCGCAGAGATGCGCAATGGTAAACTTGTTTTTGAATCAGAAGATGGAAATTTTCGCTGGTGGTTCGATTCAAGAATCCAATTTGATGGTGCAATTTATTTTGAAAATAAAAACGCAATGAGTAATGGTGTTCATCTAAGAAGAGCAACTTTTGCAGTTAAAGCTCTGCTTTATCGAGACTGGCAAGCTGAAGTTGATATTGATTTTGCAGAAGCTGTTTCTACAAAATCGCAGGTTGAACTAAGAGATATGTGGATAAAATATACTTTCCCAAAATTTAATCTTTCACTGCAAGCAGGTAACTTTAAAGAACCATTTGGTATGGAAAGATTAAACAGTTCAAGATTATTAACATTCTTAGAGCGCTCTGCAATTTCAAATGCAATTCCTATGGGCAGACGAGTTGGAGTTTCAGCAAGATACTGGACTGATTATGCCCAGGTTACAGCCGCAATTATGGGGCACGAAACCAGTACACGAGTAGATAAAGGACAGCGTGATGAAGGTTTCTCAACTAACTTACGTGTTTCAGTTGCACCAATAAATAATTTTGGTGAGAATTTGCATTTTGGTCTTTCAGGTTCATACAAAATTCCTGATGTTACATCTGAATTAAGAGCAAACACAATTGAAATTAGTGCACGCACAGAAAGTTATGTTGCAAATCCAAAGCTTATTACACACAGGGGATATTGCTGATGTTAATTACTACAATCGTTATGGTGCAGAGCTAATGTATATAAATGGTCCTTTTTATTTCCAATCAGAATTTATGGGAACAAGTATTTATAGATGGTATGGAAAACCAACAGTAAACTTAAAAGGCGGATATGTAATGGCAGCTTGGATGATTACAGGTGAAAATCGATACTATTATGTTGATGAAGGTGAAGTTGGTCCAATTGAAGCTCCTAAAAATTCGTGTGGTGCTTTTGAGTTAGCAGCACGTTACAGTGTTACAAATCTTAACGATCTTGATACTGATATTCATGGTGGTCAATCAAACCAGATTATGCTTGGTGTAAATTATTATCCAAATCCAAATATTAAACTTCAGTTCAATTATTCTATCGTTAATGTAGATGAATTTGCAACAAGAAAAGGAAATTTACTTGGTGGTGATGATCACTCATTTGTTCAAATGCGTATTCAAGCATCATTATAAAAAAGGAGATTAAAATGAAACGAATTTATTTTTTAGCATTATTTATTATTGCTGCAATGTTCATCTCTTGTTCAAGAGAAGAACCATTTGTTGCGCCACCACCACCACCTGAAGTGGTAACAGTTAAAATTAATGAAATATACTCACGCGGAACTGTAGGTAACGAAGATTGGGTCGAAATTTATAACCCTTCAACTTCTGCAATGGATATTAGTGGTTATAAAATTTTTGACAGCGGTGGAGAAAGTGGAGCCAAACCAAAAAAAGAATTTCCTTCAGGAACAGTAATTCCTGCTGGTGGATTTTTTGTAATTGTAGTTGATGATACATTAGCTACCGGATTTGGACTATCATCATCAGGAGAAAAAATTTGGTTAGAAGATGCTGCAAGTAGTTTGATTGACAGCATAACTTTTCCTGCAATGGGTGTGGATACAACTTACGGTAGAAACCCTAACGGATCAGCAAACTGGGCACTTTTAACACCTCCAACTAAAGGTGCAACCAATGGCAGCGGCGGCGGTGCAACACTTCCGCTTGTAATGAATGAAGTATTTTCTCGCGGTGTTGATCCTGATTTTGATTGGGTAGAAATTTATAATCCAAATCCTGTTCAGGTAGATTTAACAGGCTACAAAATATATGATGGCGGCGGAAATCAAGGAACAAAACCTAAAATGGAATTTCCGGCAGCTACATTTGTTCCTGCAAATGGATATTATGTTATAGTTGTTGATATTCAAGATCCAGCCGGTTTTGGTATTGGCAGCGGCGGCGATGAACTGTGGTTTGAAAATCCAAGCGGAACAGTAATTGACAATCAGTTAATTCCTGCAATGCCGGTTGCTACAACTTCTTACTGCTAGATTTCCTGATGGCAGCGCGAACTGGCTTATCTCAAATACAATAACTAAAAATGCACCTAATCAACAATAATAATTAAAGATATTGCGATGAGAATCAAAAATAATTTTTGATTCTCATCAATTTGAAAAGGATTCATGTTCAACAAAAAATTAAAGATACTTTATTTAATTTCAATTCTTTTAACATCTAGTTTTAGGATGTGGAAGAAATGATCCTGAAACTATTACTGAACCGCCGGTTGTTATCGATAAAATATTTCCGTTAAGTGAGTATCAACTTACAGTTTCCGAACCATCCGGTATTGCATACAATTCAGTAAAAAATTCTGTTTATGGTAGTTTCTGATGGAAGACCAGATATATATGAGATAGGATTTACCGGCATAACTTTAAGTACAATCCCTGCCAGCGGTTCCGATATGGAAGGCATCACTCTTTCAAAAAATTGCGATACAATTTATGTTGTTGAAGAAAAGAAAAAACTCGTAACTTCATTTAATCTGAATGGAACCAAGCTAACATCCTTTTCCGCGAATGTAGCAACAATTGATAATAATGCACTCGAAGGAATAACTATTAATAAAACGTCTAATCAATTAATTGTAATAAATGAAAAAAATCCGAGAATGATACTGAAGTTTAACGGCAGTACAGAAATTTGGCGAAAAACAATTGATTACACGTTGGACATTTCCGATATTTACTATGAAGATTCTACAAATTGTTTTTGGATAATTAGTGATGAATCACAAAAAATTATTAAACTTTCATCAACAGGGGATTTAATTAAAGAGTGGGAAATCCCATTTACAAAAGGTGAAGGAATTACAATTGTAAACGATAAAATTTATGTTGTAAATGATTTAGATGGAAAATTATATGTGTTTCAAAGACCCAATTAGTTAGATTAGTGATAGAAAAATTTATTTTATTTATTTAGGAGTTCTTATGAAAAAAAATTACTTACTTTTATTTGTTCCATTATTTGCTTTCGTTTTAATGCAAACCGGTTTTGCACAATCACCTGTTATAAATGAATTATATTCAAGAGGTATTGCTACAGAACCAGATTGGATTGAAATTTACAATCCAACATCTACGCCAATAGATATTACAGGATATAAAATTTACGATAGCGGCGGACAATCAGGATCTAAACCAAAAAAAGAATTTCCAACTGGAAGCACAATACCGGCAAATGGATTTTTAGCAATTACTGTTGATGATACCGCTACAAGCGGATTCGGATTATCAAGTGGTGGAGAAAAAGTTTGGTTTGAAAATGCTGGTGGTACTTTAATCGATAGTGTTGATTTAATTGCGGTAGTTGATACAGCAGCTTCTTACGGAAGATTACCGGACGGAAGCGCAAACTGGCAGCTTTTAATTCCAAGAACTCGCGGCACATCTAACGGTGGAACGACGGCTGATGTTGTTATCAATGAATTGTATTCAAGAGGTATAGCTTCAGAGCCTGATTGGATTGAAGTTTACAATCCTGCAGCTACACCGGTTGATATTACTGGATACAAAATTTACGATAGCGGTGGACAATCTGGTTCAAAACCTAAAAAAGAATTTCCAGCAGGTTCTGTTATTCCAGCAAATGGATTTTTAGCAATTACTGTTGATGATACCGCAGCGAGTGGTTTTGGGTTATCAAGCGGTGGAGAAAAAGTTTGGTTTGAAA
The DNA here is from genome assembly GCA_963704275.1 of uncultured Ignavibacteriaceae bacterium. Lineage (GTDB taxonomy): Bacteria > Bacteroidota > Ignavibacteria > Ignavibacteriales > Ignavibacteriaceae > IGN3. The sequence continues at coordinate 205,977 of CAVPHP010000014.1, forward strand.
ATGCTGGCGGTACATTAATCGATAGTGTGGATTTAATCGCAGTTACGGATACAGCAGCTTCGTATGGTAGATATCCTGATGGAAGCGCAAACTGGCAGCTTTTAGTTCCCAGAACTCGTGGTGCAGCTAACATGCTTACAGATGTTGAAGATGATTTTAATACAGTTTCTGAATTTCAATTAAATCAAAATTATCCGAATCCATTTAATCCATCAACAACTATCAGTTTTACAATGCCAACTACAAGTAATGTAGTCACTTAAAATTTTCAATGTTCTTGGAAAAGAAGTAGCTACACTTGTTAATGAAACTAAAAGTGCAGGAAATTATTCTATAAGATTTAATGCAACTGGATTAAGCAGTGGTATTTATTTTTATCAATTAACTACAGACAATTTTACTGCAACTAAGAAATTTACTTTAATGAAGTAATAGAATTTTATATTGATTATAATTCAAGAGTTCATCTCACTTTTGTGGGATGAACTTTTTATTGCTTAATAATTAAAAATCCTTTGTAAAAGATTTTAAACCGAGTTTGATTGAAACTGAGGATATCACAACAGCTAATGCAAGAAGAATTATACTTGATGAGAGTAAATTCCAAATTGAAATATTTACACCGTGAGCCAGTGCGTAAAAATAATTTGAAACAGGAATAAAAAGTATCGCAATTATTAGAACCAAGTATAATAAGGTAAATAAAAATGTTATTGAAGCTCCTTGCGATGAAGCTAATCTAATTGCATTTTTTTCTTTGTAGTTTGCAAACAATCCTCCCATACCAAAATTTAAACTTATTAATGTTACAGTGGTTAGTGCTGCGTTTATTTGTGCAACGATTGAAAGAGCTAAAGGAAATTGAAAGTTTGAAAAGAAACTTATTAGCTGTCCGAAAAAGAAGATCAACAAAAAATATATTGCAAGCCTTTTGATGAGTAAATCATTAAAATTTATTGGTGCACTTCGTATTTTCCATAAAGCTTCACCTTCAAGGCTTATTAACGGAAATACAAACCTTAAAGACAATGAAGCAACAAGAAAAACATTAAACAACGAAACAATCAAATAAATAATTGTTTTTAAGTATTCGTTATATGCTTTTAATATTATTATATCGATGCCGGAAATGCTGGAAATAAAAATCGTGATAAGAAAAATCATTACTAAAAGATGAAGCCATTGGCTGGGTTCTCTAAAAAACAAAAAGAATTCTCGTTTCAAAATTGATTCATCAAATCCGTTTAGTATAGATTTTTTATGAAATCCAAAAAACTGAATTTTACTTTTATTCTTATTCTTTAATTCTGCATTTACTTGAAGCGATGTTAGCCAGGTTTGATAATACCATTTCTTTGCAAGGAAGAGTGTAACCCCAAATACAAATATTGAAGAAACAAGATTTGCATAAATAAAAGGAATCGCTCTATCGATTTTGTTTTCAGAAATCCAATAAAGTGATTCAGCTATCCAGTAGTTGGGTAAAAATTTTACTGAACTGCTTTCTAAAAATCCAAAGTATTGATTTATGTTTGGATAATAATCAAAAACTCTCTCAACAAGTTTTATCGGATTGCTGATAAAATAAAATAAAATTACACTCGCTGAATAAATCAAACCAATAAATATTAAAACTCGTTTTAAGCCCCATTTACCGGCTAATCTAAGCACAATCAATAATACAATAACTCCCGCAGAACCAGCCGTAAACATAAATGGTAATACGAGAAAGAATAAAGCAAATGGATAAAACCAAAAACTTAAATTAAAATAAAATCCATATCCAAGTAACACAGCAGCTACTATTAGCAATAGTGTTGTTGAACTGTAAAAAAAATTATCTAAAAACTTTATTAAAAAAAGTTTTGTAAATGAAATTGGTTTTGTAATTAAATGAAATACTTCTTTTGATTTGTAAAGTGTTGAAAACGAAACAACCATGTTGCCAACATTAATTGCTATAAAAAAAATAAAAAGCACAACGAGAACGAATCGGTGGAGTAAAAACGATCCGATTTTTACTGTTACAAGTAAGTAATCAATCATGTTGTAAGTCATTATAAAACAGCCGTAAGCAAAAATTGAATACACAATTGTCGAACCGATGCTTTTAACAACTGCTGAAAAATTAAAAGGGGAGTTTGCTTTTAGGAAGATCAGAATTTTATAATAAAGTATGTGAGCTACTTCTTTCATTATTTAGTAAGCTGCAGAAACAGCGATTCTAAATTTTGATTGTCTGAACCTTTTATTGTTTCAAGAATTTTTGTGTCGTCAGAAAAAATCATGTTACCATCTTTTATTATTCCGATTTTTGTGCAAATTTCTTCTGCAACATTTAAGCTATGAGTTGACATAAATATTGCAACGCCATTTTTTGCTTTTTCTTTTAAAATATTTTTAACAATTACAGCGCTTTGAGGATCAAGCCCAACCATTGGTTCATCTACAAGTAAAAGTTTTGGATCGTGAAGAAGTGCAGATGCAATTGTAATTCTTTGTTTCATTCCCAGCGAATATTCTTCTGTTCTTTTATCAACCCAATCACCAATTTCCAATTGCTCAATAATTTCATCAATGATTTTTTTTAATTTATTTTTTTCGATTGAATACAATCCACCGCTAAAAAATAAAAACTCGCGTCCCGTTAATTTTTCATAAATAAATGGCTGATCCGGAATGTATCCGATTAGAAATTTCGCTTTGATTGGTTCTTTGTAAATATCAAAACCGCCAATAGATATGCTGCCTGAAGTAGCGTTGTACAAACCGGAAATCATTTTAATTGTAGTTGTTTTTCCAGCGCCATTTTGACCAAGAAATCCAAAAAATTCCCCTGCCTTTATATTAAGGTTCAAATTATTTACAGCAGTAAAAGAGCCAAATTTTTTTGTTACATTTTTAATTTGAAGCATTATTATCTATTGCAATATTTATAAATGAATTAGAATAAATATAGAAAGGACTTCAATCAATATTAAATTCCTGATGCACGCAGTTTTGTAAGATCATCATAAGTTATCATCATCAAATCACTTTCCTTAATATCCTTTACGGACAGAATTCTATCTTCTTGAAATGAAATTGCTTTAAATATTATTTCTTTAATTGATCGTGAATTATAAAAATTCTTGCGTGTTTCTTTTTTTAATTCCACAATCAATTCCAGCAATTGCTGCCACGCGCCTTCATCAAGCTGATAATTATTTTTTTGACAGATATTTAAAGCGACTTCTAATAACTGTCTGGTTGAATAAGGTTCAAAATTAAAAATATTTGGGAATTGATTTTCTAACACAGGAAAATTATTTATTAGCGTTTCAATTTCTGCTGCTGAACCCGAAAAAATCGCCACAACATCATCATTTATTAAGTAAAGCTTTTTCAAAAAGTATTGAAGCAACGAATCACTAAAATCGTTTGTGCACTGCAGAGAAGCAGAAGCATCGTTTACAAGAATCACATTTCCCAATAATTTTTTAAACAATTCATCGATCATTAAATAAGAATCAATTTTATTTAATCCATAAAATGTTGAACTGTCAATTTCAATCAACTGTCCTTTACTTAATCGTTCCAATTCTTTTAAACTTTTAGCGTAAAGTCGTGCCACAGTTGTTGTTCCAGATCCATGCTCCGCAATAAATATTGAATTTAAATTTTTATGAATTGATGAAATTGCTCTTTCTTTTTTTAGTCGATCAACTTTTAGTGATGTAATAATTTTATTAAAAGTAATTTTAACATCATCAAGTCCAACTAGCTGATTTAATTCATTTAAATATTTATCAACTTTTCTTTCTAAAGCACCTGCATCAGTTCGGTTTTCAATCACAGAAAAAGCTGATTGTATATCATCTTTAGTTATCGTATTTAATGCTGAAAAATCTTTTTCAGTTTCATCCAAAAGCTGATAACGTTTGCTCAATTCTATCTTAGATTGTTCAAAAAGATTTCTTACAAATCTTGCATTACCAAATGTTGCTTCTTTGTTACTGCTTTTATTTTCTAATCTTTCACATAATAGTAATTCTGTTGCTTCTTTGAGTGAATATTTTTCCTTATTGGCAAAAATTTTATAAATCTCAGCAAGTTCTTTTGCGGAATAGTCATCAAAAGTAAATTGATAAATAAAGCGGGATTTTAAACCCGGATTTGATTCTAAAAAATTCTGCATCAACTCAGGATAACCAGCAGCAATTACAAAAAATTTATTTTTATAATCTTCCATTCGCTTTAAAATTATATCTATCGCTTCCTGTCCAAAATCCTGTCCATTTTTATCACGTTTTAAAGTGTATGCTTCATCGATAAATAAAATTCCGCCAAGTGCTTGATTGATAACTTTTTCTGTTTTCTGAGCTGTTTCACCAACATACTCGCCAACTAATTGTGCGCGATCAACCTCAACAACGTGACCGTTTTCCAATATCCCAATTGATTTAAAAAACTTTCCAAGCAAACGAGCAACTGAAGTTTTTCCGGTTCCAGGGTTACCGAGAAAAATACAGTTTGCTGATAAGCTTTCTTCTGTATCGATACCTTGCTTTTTACGTTCGTTAACAAAATCCAAATATGTAATAAAATCTTTTAAAGATTGTTTTATATTTTTTAATCCAATAAAACTATCAAACTCTTCAAACAAAGAGGAGAGAGAGGAATTTTCTAATAATGTTTTGTTGAGATGTTCAATTTTTTTAGGCTGTTGTGTAATAAGTTTATTTGGATTTTCATTTTTAAATTTTTCTTCAACACAAAAATCAATTATCTCTGAATCTGAAATTTGAAAAACCTGTTTTAGCATTAAATTGTTTTCCAATAAAACTTCAATTCTACCTTCACCATGTTTCCAAAAACCTGGAACAGGTGTTCCCCAGCTTTGAACAAACTCAACAAGTTCCCAATCTTTTTTTACTTCAAGATTAAAATCATTTCTGCCAACTTCTTCATCTTCCAAATACCAAATTGTTAAACCTCTTAAGGTTGCCTCGTTTGAATTTGCGATAGGATTTTTAATTGTTATCTCAGCCGCGATGTAGCTTGTTCTGGAATGATCAAACTGTATAAGAAAATTACGTTTTTGTGATTGAAGACTTTCTTCAAGATCAAACATCTTTACTGAAAGTATTTCAAATTTACTTGCATTTAGGAAGTAATTGCCACTTCCCGGATTCATTTGATTTGATTTTCCTTTTAAGATTTCTGAAGATTTTACTCCCCTTGTGAGTATTTCTTTAGATTTCAAATCATTCGGAATATTTGATTTCATTTATTTACTACTAAAATGAATGATAAAAACCATTTAATAGGAATTAGTCAAATACCTTGCCACCAAAATATGTTTGATTTAAAACAAAAAAGGCGAGGGGAAACCTCGCCTTGTAAAAATAACAGAAGGAATGCTATTAATACATTCCGTCCATACCGCCCATTCCTCCTGGAGGCATAGCTGGCATAGCTGGTTCTTTTTCTTTCTTCTCAAATACAACAGCTTCAGTTGTAATTAATAATGAAGAAACTGACGCTGCATTTTCAAGAGCTGTTCTTGTAACTTTTGTTGGATCGATAACACCAGCTTTTATGAGGTTTTCATATTTTTCAGTTGCTGCGTTAAATCCAAAATCATCTTTACCTTCTTTAACTTTCCAGAGAACGACTGAACCTTCAATTCCTGCATTTTCAACAATTTGTTTTAATGGTTCTTCAAGTGCTTTCTGTACAATTTTAATTCCAGTCGTTTGATCAGGATTTTCACCTTTTAATTTATCAAGAACGTTGGAAGCTCTAACTAAAGCTACTCCACCGCCCGCAACAATTCCTTCTTCAACTGCAGCACGAGTTGCATGTAAAGCATCTTCAACTCTTGCTTTCTTTTCTTTCATTTCAATTTCTGTAGAAGCACCAATTTTTAGTACTGCAACACCACCTGAAAGTTTTGCAAGTCTTTCCTGTAATTTTTCTTTATCGTAATCAGATGTTGATTTATCAATTTGAGCTTTAATTTCATTAATTCTCTTCTTGATGTTTTCAGTTTTACCAGAGCCTTCAACGATTGTAGTATTATCTTTATCGATTACAACTTTTTTAGCTCTACCTAAATATTCCAAAGTAGCGTTTTCAAGTTTGTATCCTTGTTCTTCAGAAATTACAGTACCGTTTGTAAGTACAGCGATATCTTCTAACATTGCTTTTCTTCTATCACCAAATCCAGGAGCTTTAACTGCTGCAACTTTTAGAGTTCCGCGGATTTTATTAACAACCAATGTTGCCAATGCTTCGCCTTCAAGATCTTCTGCAATGATAACCATCGCTTTACCTTGTTGAGCAACTTTTTCAAGTACGGGAAGCAGATCTTTCATAGCTGAGATTTTTTTATCGTGGATAAGAATGAATGGATCTTCTAAAACTGTTTCCATTGATTCTGTATCTGTAACAAAGTAAGGAGAAATGTAACCGCGATCGAATTGCATCCCTTCTACAACATCTAAAACTGTTTCAGCAGATTTGCTTTCTTCAACAGTTATAACGCCATCTTTACCAACTTTTTCCATTGCGTCTGCAATAAGATCGCCAATTGATTTGTCGTTATTAGCGGAGATTGATCCAACCTGAGCTATTTCGTTTCTACCTTCAACTTCTCTGCTAACTGATTTTAAGTACTCAATAACTTTAGTAACTGCTAAATCAATTCCACGTTTCAAATCCATTGGATTTGCGCCTGCAGTTACGTTTTTTAATCCTTCACGATAAATTGCTTGTGCAAGAACGGTTGCAGTAGTTGTTCCATCACCAGCTACATCACTAGTTTTAGATGCAACTTCGCGAACCATTTGAGCACCCATATTTTCGATCGGATCATCAAGTTCAATTTCTTTTGCAACAGAAACACCATCTTTAGTAACAGTTGGTGCTCCGAACTTTTTTTCTAAAATTACGTTACGTCCTTTTGGACCTAATGTAACTTTAACAGCATCCGCTAATTTATCAACACCAGCTTTTAAACCAGTACGCGCAGCTGCGTCATATACAATTAATTTTGCCATAAAATATTTCCTCTAATTTTTGTTATTATTTACTTACTTAAAATTCCAAAGATATCGCTCTCGCGCATTATCAAATATTCTTCACCTTTAATGGAAACTTCGGTTCCGCTGTATTTTCCATAAAGAACTTTATCGCCAACTTTTACTTCCATTTTAATTGCTTTGCCATCATCAGCAATTTTGCCTGGACCAACTGCAACAACAGTTCCTTCAACTGGTTTTTCTTTTACTGTATCTGGTAAAATAATTCCGCCGGCTGTCTTCTCTTCAGCAGCAGCAGGTTGAACAACAACTCTGTCACCGAGTGGTTTTAATTTGATTTCGCTCATTTTTCGCTCCTTTTATTTGATTAATTTGATTTAATTAGCACTCTCAAAAGATGAGTGCTAATATAGTCAGGATTAAAAATTTTGTCAATATTTTTTATTTTGATGTGATATAAAATGCTTAATTTTGGAAATAGTAATAAACATTTTTGATTTGCTAAAAGTTAACCTAAAAACAGAATTAAAAAATTTTACAACTGTAGTAAAATCGTTAGATAAAAAAGTTATTGCAATTTTTCTATCCGTTGCAATCCTGCAAACTATATCATTCTATTATACTTCGCGCAGATTTTTTAGAGCAAATTTATTTGAAAGTTTCCAAAACTCTTCCGATCCATATTTGATTGAATACCTGTATTGGTTCATAGGAGATTTTTTTACTTTTTTTATTCTTGGAATTATCATCATCAAGTTTGGATTTAAAGAAAAGCTAAAAAATTATGGCTTACAATTTGGTGACGTGAAACTTGGTTTAACTTTTTCTGCTATCTTTCTTTCTGTTATGATAATTCTCGTTTGGTTTGTATCTGCAACTCCAGCATTTGCTGAAAAATATCCGCATTTAACTGGGGCAAGATCCGATTGGAATTTGTTGTTGATTTACGAAGCCGGAATGCTGCTATATATGTTTGCGTGGGAATTTGTTTGGCGCGGATTTATGCTGTTTGGTTTAGAAAAAAAGTTTGGTTATTACTCAGTACTTATCCAAATGATTCCCTTTGTAATTTTACATAACGGCAAACCATTTTTAGAAACATTCGGGGCAATTTTTGGCGGGATAGCGCTTGGAATTCTTGCATTAAGAACACGATCGTTTTATTATTGTGTAATCATTCATATTGGCGTTATGTACTCTATAGATATAATTTCATCATTGCGGTTTAGAGCAAATGATTACGGTATTGGAATTACATCACTTATAAATATTATCAAACAAATTTTTTAGGATTACAAAATGAAACTATCATTAAATGTTGATCACATTGCAACACTTAGGAATGCGCGAGCAGAAATTCAACCTGATCCTGTAACCGCATCTTTAATCGCTGAGCAAGCTGGTATAGATGGAATTGTTGTTCATTTAAGAGAAGATAGAAGACACATAAACGAACGGGATGTACGTTTACTTCGTGAGCTTATCACAACAAAACTTAATCTGGAAATGGCTGCTAACGAAGAAATAATTAAAATAGCCTGTGATGTTGTACCAGAGCTTGTAACTCTTGTTCCTGAAAAAAGGCAGGAGCTAACAACTGAAGCCGGAATAAATGTAATTGATAATATTTCTTTAATTAAAGAAACAATTCAAGAATTACACAAATATGATATTGAAGTTTCGTTGTTTATAGATCCGGATTTAAAACAAATTGATGCTGCTGCAGAAATTGAAAGTGATTTTATAGAAATTCATACCGGTGTATTTGCAAATGCAAAATCTGAAGAAGAACAATTTGATGAATTAGAAATAATTAGAACTGCTGTTAAGCATGCAAAAAAATTAGGCTTAGGTGTTAATGCGGGTCACGGTTTGGATTATCAAAACATAAAAATATTTAGAGAACTGACTGATATAGATGAAGTAAGTATTGGGCATTCAATTATTGCCCGCGCAGTTTTTGTAGGCATTAAACAAGCTGTTCAAGAAATGTTTGAACTTATCAGAAAAGGTTAGTGACAATCATCCTCGCAAGAGCATGATAGTTTATCGCTATTAGATTTTTCTATAGCTTCTTTACCTTCTTTAAAAGCAAAGTAAGCAACTCCAAGCGAGCCAGCGATATCTAAATATCCGATCTTAAAAATCTCATAACTCAAACTCGAGGCAAGCAGAATAAACGATAAGTAAAAACAAGTTTTAGTACAATTTGCATCTGCGATAATCGCATCGGAGTTTAACTTTTTACCAACTTTAATTTTGTAATGCACGAGTGCATACATTGTAACGATCGAAATTAGAGAGATGATAATTCCAACAATTGTTGTTTCAGGTTTTACATCTTTTATTATTAATAGAATTGATGCAATTACAAGTCCTGCCGCAAGCAAGTAAAAACTAAATCCAGTAACTTTCAACGCAGTACGTTCAAAATTATCTCTTTTTTCAATTGGATTATTTTTCATTCTAATAATCAAATGAAAAATTCCAATTCCGGAAATAACTTCAACAAAACTGTCTAATCCAAAACCAAAAAGTGCAAGTGTTTCATCATTAAAACCAAACGCAACAGAAACTACGCCCTCAGCAATGTTATAAAATATTGTTATCAGGCTTAGTGCAAGTGCAATATTTACAAGTGAATTGAATTCTGATACTTTATTCCGAACTTCTAATTTTAGATTTTCCAAATTATTTCTTTTGCCCTTTGTTGATAATTTCTTTTTGCAATTAATTTAGGAAAAAATAACTCATTAAATATGTTTTTCATGTGATCCTACTCGCAATCTCTTGATTAATAAATAATTCTGGTTTAAGTTTGGGATGTCGCTAGCAGAAGGTTAACCCCCAGACCTTTTGTTAGGACGCGCCCGGTAGCTTCGGTTACCGGGTTTTTTATTTTAAAGGATCAAATGTTATTAGTCACGTAATAATTTCTTAATTATCTTTTTTCAAAAGATAGTAATATTTTTCTCACAGTATTTCCACTTTTTAAGTAATGAAAACAATTGGAGTTTGTTGTGCAATACAATCTAATAAAAAAAACAGAATTTGATAGAGTAAAATCATACTATGGAAACTGGGCTACTAAAATGGAATTGTTTGCAGATATGTGCAGATACAACACTCTCATTGCGGTTAAAAAAGCAGGGTCGGGTCATCTTGGCTCCAGCTTAAGTGCGATGGATATTACAACTTATCTTTACTTAAATGAAATGAATGTTTTTGATGTTGGATTTGAATCACCTGATCGTGATATTTATTTTTCATCCAAAGGACACGATGTTCCCGGATTGTATTCATTGTTTTATGCGCTCGGAATTATTCCCGAAGAAAAACTTTTAATGTTAAGAAGATTACATGGTCTTGATGGTCATCCGGAAGTTAGACAAAATGGAATTGAAGCAAGTACAGGCTCACTTGGAATGGGAATATCAAAAGGTAAAGGATTTGCCTGGGCAAAAAATTATCTGAAAAATAAAGGACATGTTTATGTACTTACCGGAGATGGTGAATTTCAGGAAGGACAAATTTATGAATCACTACAAGCAACTGCTCACCAGAAAGTAAATAATATTACTGCAATTATGGATCACAATAAATATCAAACAGATATGCTTGTTGCTGATGTAAATAATATTGAAGATGTTGTGGAAAAAGTTTCATCATTTGGATGGCATGTTGTAAGAATTAACGGACACGATTACGATGTTTTGAAAAAGACTTTTGATGATCTGAAGAAGGTTACAGATAAACCTAAAATGATAATTGCGGATACAATTAAAGGGCGGGGAGTTTCTTTTATGGAAAAACCTCTAACGGAGACTTTCGAAGGTAAAACACTTTACAAATGGCATTCCGGCGCACCTGATGATGAAAGCTATATAAAAGGATTGAGTGAACTGAGTAAAAAGATTACCGAACTTTCCAATAAACTTGAAATTGAAAAAATTGATATCCCTCTAAACAAAGCTGAGGGAAAGCCAATATCAAAATCTGATAAAGAATTTGTTACAGAAGCCTACGGCGAGGCACTAGTTGAAATTGCAAAGACAAATAATAAATTAGTTTTATTGGATGGAGATCTCTCCGCTGATTGTAAACTCCGTAATTTTGAAAAAACTTATCCTGACAGATTTATAGAAAATGGAATTGCGGAACAGGATATGGTTTCGATGGCTGGCGGATTAGCAAGAATGGGATTGATTCCTGTTGTAAATACATTTGCAAGTTTTCTTGCAGCAAGAGCCAATGAACAGATTTATAATAATGCGGGAGAAAAAACTAAAGTAATTTACACTTGCCATTTTTCAGGAATGATTCCGGCCGGACCTGGAAAATCTCATCAAAGTGTTAGAGATATTTCTTTATTTGGAGCACTCCCAAATATTACAATTATTCAACCTTGTAATGGTGAAGAAACGAAATGGGCAACAGAATATTGTGTTAATCAGGCAGAAGAAAATTGTATGTTAAGATTAGTTATTGGTCCATCTCCAGAAAAAATTGAATTGCCAAAAGATTATAAATTTAAAGTTGGAATTGGAACAAACTTAACCTACAGGAAATGATGCCATCCTTTTCAGTTACGGACCGGTAATGCTGCACGAAGCTTTAGTTGCCTCAAATTACTTGAATAAAATTGGATTTAATTTAAAAGTAGTAAATATGCCTTGGCTGAATAAAATTGATAAGAAATGGTTGAAAGATATTGTCAGAGATCAAAAGAGGATATTTGTTTTAGAGGATCATTCTGCAGTTGGAGGATTGGGCGATAGATTGCTTAATGCTTTAGTAGAAATTGATGAGATAGCAGGAAAAGAGTTTACAAATTTTGGATTAAAAGAATATCCCGAATGTGGAACACCGCTTGGAAGTTTTGGAATTTCATAAGCTTGATGGAAAATCTTTAGCTGAAAGAATTTCTGGTGTGAAAGAATATTGAAACCGAAGAAAAGGTTAAGCAGAAATACACTGCTGATGCACCACAGTAAATTTATTTTTTAAACATTGGAAGGTCATCAATAATCATTGCTGAAAATTTTATAAGCACATTTTTGTAAGGCCATCTCTCTGGCATCTTATCAAATTCGCTTTTAACTTCAACTCCATTTGTCGCTATTAGGTCAAGCGTTCTATTATCCCATATTTGATATTGGGCTGTGATTTTAGTTTTAAATTTTGGATTTTTGTCATCCTTAAGAGGCTCAATTTCAGAAATGTTTATAGATTGAAAAAACATTAAGTAATCATAATTATTTTGAATACTTAGTGTTTTAATTGTATAAGGTAGATATACATATACTTCTTTCCCGTCCTCAATAATAAATTTGTTTTCTATAGGTTGCTGATCGATCTGAAAATCAAAATAAATCCAATCAACTTTACTAAAATTGGAAAATAAGACTATCCCTTTAGGTAACTGCTCTAAAAAATCTTTTGCAAAAAAATATCTTCTTATAAATTCTGGATCTTTGTCTTCTATATTGATTGTATCTAGTTTAAAATCTTGGAAAACAATTCCTAAAGAAACATCAGTTATTTTATGATCTGCGTACTTAGAATTTAAATAGTATACAGAACTGCCATGATTGCTAGTTTTCGTTAGAGAAGAGCAAGAAAACAATAATAAACTAATAACTATCAGAGTTTTACTTACTACATTATGCGATATCATTGCTAGATACCTGATTTATGTTTTAAAATCAGGTTTTTCAACTGAAACTCATGCCTAATTGGATGCATTACTGCATGTTCTAACATTGCATCTATGCAATATTCAACACCCCAATTTGATTTGTAAACTTTATCTTCAAATAATTCCGGTTCAACATCCGCGAGGGGAAGTTTCCATCTTTCGAACAAATGTGCCATTTGCTCAGCAGCTTTTTCCTTTATTATTTCAGCGGGAGGAGTTTCATTTATCTTAGGATCATGTAATTTAAGTTTATCACAAATCCAGATCATATAACCTCTGGCTGAGCGTAGAAGATGAAATAGCAATGTATCTAATGATTTGTAATATGGATCATCTGTATCTGGAAGTATTACATTTAGTTTCTTTGCTTCTTTCCAAGTTTCATAAAATGATTGTAAATGTATTTGATGAAGTTTTACTAAAGCACTTGCGCCTTTGTAGCGATATTCAGGAAAGTCATTCATTACTTTTACTCTTTTGTAATTGCTGGTAAATTCATATTAAAACATTTATCACAGAATTCAGGATTCTTTTCATCAAACCAATCCTGTCTAAAATCCTGGTAATCTTTTGTATTTAAAATTTCAATCAATGGCTTATTAAACACATTTCCAAAATGTTTTTCTTTTGGAAAAGGTTTTGCACAGCACGGTGGCACAAATCCATCCCATGTTATATAAAAATAATTCCACATAAATCTGCACTTTTTAAAACTTGCTTGTGATTCAAAATCATAAAAAGTTAATTCTACATTTGGATATTTTTCCGCTAACTCTTTTGTTTTGAAATACTCATCTTTAAATTCTTTTGAGAGATAAAAATCATAATAAGAATTATCGAGATCAGTTCTTGCAACAATGTTCATCGGATTGATATTTAAATACTTAACGCCAATTTCATCACACAATTTTAACATATCGGACATTTGATGATAATTTTCTTTTAGCACAACCATATTGAACATAATATCGGTGCTGCTGTTTTTGGCTTTGTCTAAAATTCCGAGAGTGTTTTTAAGAAAGAAACTGTAGTCTGCAGTTTTTCTAACTTCATTATAAACTTCCCCGATGCCATCAATAGAAATCTGAATTGTATCAATTTTGCCAATTAACTTTTCTGCGATCTCAATGCTTTTGGGAAGATGTGCATTAATCGAACACGAAATTATTATTCCCTTACTTTTACCTTTTATGTAATCAACTGCTTCGTCAATTCTTTTGTATAAAAAAGTTTCACCAAGTCCGGTTAATCCAATTGCATCAACATATGGATGAATTTCATCTATAATCGATTTGAACTTTTCGAAATCTAAAAATCCTTTATCCATTTGATCGCCGTAAGCATACTCGCGAGCGCAAGTAATACACTTTATGTTGCAATGATTTGTTAGCTCAATCATTATAGAAGAAGGATAAGCAACTTTTAGACTTTTTGATTTTGCGAGAAGCAAGGATTGGATTTTATTGTTGGAATATCTTAAAAGATTAATTCCTTTTGGCAAGTGCTGAACGCGTCTTAAAGCTTTTAATAATTTTCTTTTAGTCATAACTTAAAATAAGGTTTGGCGGCAAAAACCAAAAGCAAATTAAACCTTAACTTTAATTACGACTTTCTTGACGTATGCACTTTTATTTACTTTAATTCCGGGTAAATGAACATCGGTGGGGAAGAAGATTGCAAACATTCCTTCATCAACCTGAGTGAAAGATTTTTCTCCGCTAAAAAATGTTATATCATTTTGTTCGTTGTACTCATCAATAACTTTTTGGTTTTCTAAAGGAGCGTATCCCATTAACTCACTTCCTTTTGCAACAAATTGAACATCGATATATTTTTTGTGTGCTTCGAGTTTTCCATCACTTTCATCTTTTGTGTTGTATTCATTTACTAACGCAAAAATATTATCACCATCAATTTCATATTTGCCCAATTCTATTTTGGAGAAATCATTTTCTTTTAAATACGTAAATGCGGTATTAATTCTTTCTCCTAATCCGGAATAAAGATGCGAGTTTGAGAGTTTATCTATTATCATTCCAGCTACCTCTTCTGTTAATGTCATTCCCGTGAAAACGGGAATCCAAATTACTTTAAACTAAATAGATTCCCACTTTCGTGGGAATGACGACATATTTTTATTGCTTAATTGCTTCTCTTATAGTTATAACTAAAATAAAGAATTTATATTATGTACGTAAAGAGCTAACCCAGTCATTTTTGTTTCACGCCAATCATCTGCGAAATAGTCTGTGTTGTAATATCTTAAATCAATGTGATCGCGAAGAAAATCGATAATTGGATCATTTACCATTAACGCCAATAGCTTAAATAAACCTTCGCTTCGTAATTCTAATCCATTGGTTTTACTCTCAAAAAATCCACGACCAGAAAAATGCCCAGTGCTTAAAGAAACAGTCTCAACAAAATCAAACATTAATCCGACGTGAGATACAATCTCATTAGTGCCTTCAATATTAATTAAATTTTTCACAAACCTAAGATCGCTTAGTGTAGATTGGTAAAACTTTTTATTTCCATCCCATCCAATCAAAATATCATCAGCTTCAACAGTTAAAGAAAAGTTTATTGGTTTAATTTGGAAATTATCCGAAATCAAATTAAACCCTGTAGAAATTCCATAACCAATTCTATCAAATCTTGGCAATGGATCAGCCTGAGCAGGATCAAGGTAATAAACTTCATCACCAATATTTGATTTTGAATATCCAATTGAAAAATTAAAATCAGGTTTTAAATGCATTTCATTTTCTAACTCAAAGCTTAAATCTTTATCAATCAGTTTGAGAACCGGAACGTTTATGAGCAAACCAAAATCAACAACGGTTGGCTTTGCGGTTCCACTTCCTTGTTCTTCCGCAGTTGGTTGATCTGAAAGAATAGAAGTTATACTTTTATAAGTAAAACCTAAATTAAATTGCGCGTAATAATCAATTCCAAATCCAATTGAATAAGCATCGTAATAGTCCTTGGATTTAACGGTTCGAATTGGTTCGGGTCCCCCAGGGCCCGTTATAATAAATGTCCCATAATCAAACTCCACATTGGAATACCCAAATCCAAAACTTAATGGAAAATTTATTATATCTTTTAGGTTGTAACCTACATTAAATGCTAATCCTTTAACTTCCAAATTTGCATTTAAAGAAGGTAGCCATTCTAATTTTGATGGATAGAATATGAATGAAAAATTATTTTTTTGACTTGTATAGCCTAATTGTGCAGGATTCCAAAGAAATCCAAACGGGTCTTCTGTTGGAAGTGCAGTACCAGTTTGCCCCATTGCAGCGAGTGAAGGTGAAGGTTGGAGAAGTAAAAATGGAACAGCAGATTCTCCCTGTGAGAAAGATTTATTTGTAAAAAGTAGAATTGAAATAAAACTAAGAACAATGATTGTGGTTTTCATAACTCTCCCTGAATAATGATAGCAAAAATATTTAAACCAACTTTATTGAAATATCTAGAAAATTTTACCCTAAATATATTTTAAAAATTTACACCAATAGCAAGTTTAGCAATTGTCTGTTTTCTATAATCACCGGAAAATAAATTACTATTAGCAAGAGATAGATTCGTATTCAGAGATAAGTAATTAAAATTGATTCCTGCCGTTAGAAAAAAAGCTTTCAATTTCGAATTTGATTCAAAAAAATCCTCCACAAAATCTCGTCCGGTATAATAAAATCCGAGTGAAGTCTGAAACATTTCGTCTAATTGATAAACAGCACTGCCTGAAAATTCAAATTGATTTTTATAATTGCTTGAAACTTTATTCCAGTAAACATTTGTAAAACTTGTCATAAATTCAAAACCTGGAACCAGATCAGTATAAAGATCAAGTCTCAACTCTGCTGGAATCTTATCAATTAATTTAGAATAAAAATATACCGGCATTAAAACCGAATCTCTGGTTATAAGACTATAACTCGTCCCAAATGTTTTTTCAAACTTAGTAATGCTTTCGTAC
This sequence comes from uncultured Ignavibacteriaceae bacterium, assembly GCA_963704275.1. Taxonomy (GTDB): domain Bacteria; phylum Bacteroidota; class Ignavibacteria; order Ignavibacteriales; family Ignavibacteriaceae; genus IGN3. Next base: position 222,685 of record CAVPHP010000014.1, read on the forward strand.
GATAGACCGATTTTAAAACTTTTATTATCCTTAAAAATAATATTGTAAAGCGATCCTATTGCCCAATTATCCGCAGTAATATTCTCATTAATTGAAAAAAATGGAGAGTCCTCAAAGTAGTGTAATTTGTTATGATTGTATCTGATACCAAACATTAAATCATTATCCCAATTAAATAATTCTTTAAAAGAATAAGATAGGGCAGCTGAATAATTACGAACGGAAGTTTCATATTCTAGTTGAAAAAATTCACCTGTTCCATCGGGATCTTGAGGAGTTGTTATTAGAACGGGACCAATGTCTAATTTGGAATTATATCTCTGCCCCAATCCAATACCCAAACTGAAGCCACTAAATTTTAGGATTCCACCTGCTGACTGAGGAAAGAAATCATTTATTCTTTCAGTTCCAATTCTACCAAAATGAGCCTCATCAATCTTTGAGCTCAGTTGATAAGAAATTCCAAGTTCATAATTCTCAAATTCGTTAAGGGCTGCAGGATTTAAATAACTTAGATTTGAAATGTGATTTGAAATTCCAGAATTACCCTTTGCATTGAGTAGTTTTAATCCATAACCCTGCACAGCAATAATTGAGTTTATTTCGTATAATGCGTTTTGTGATCGTACAGAAATTGAAAGGAAAAATATAACGAGAAAGATCAAACCTTTGGTTGTTTTCATAACTCACCCTTAATAATGATAGCAAAAATCTTTAAACCAACTTTATAGAAATATCTAAATAATTTTACCCTAAAATATTTCTAAACAGTCACGAAGTGGTTCGTGACTGCCTAAAAAATTTATAAGTGAACTCCAATTGCCAGCTTACCAATTGTTTGTTTTCTAAAATCACCGGAAAATAAATGTGAATCCGCAATAGCTAAATCTGCGTAGAAAATTTTAGTAACAAGTTTTAAACCTCCGGTTAAATACACCGCGGTAAACTTTTCATTTAAGTTAAAAATATCTTCTTTATAATTTTTATCAATGTAATAAAATCCAAAAGCAGGAGAAAATATTTCATTTACTTTGTAAATCATAGATGCTGAAAACTCAAGTTGATCTTTTAAATTATTATTAGTTCTTTGCCAGAACACTCCCATTAAGGAACCATTAAGTTTAAATTGATCAGATAAATCACGTGAAAAATCTAAACTAAATTGATCTGGAATATTACCCGTAATCAAATTGAAAGCAGATGTTTTGTTTATACTTTTATTATCTCTTACAATAATTGTTGCACTTGAATAAGTATATTCAGATTCAAAATCAGTGTCTAAGGTGTAACTAAAACCAATTTTTGTTTCCTTGCCTGTTTGACTTTTGTTAGAGTACTGAATACCAAATGAAAAATTTCCTGCTTCATCTTTTAAATTGGTTGCAGAATATAAATCGCTGCTAGAAAAATCAACTTTGTGGAAAGAATAATTAAAACCAATATCCAATTTTGAATCCTTTAAAAGTTCATTAAAAGAATATGCAATTGCAGAAGAGTAAGAATAAACTCGTCCTTTGAACTCAGTAATATATTGTTCGCCAGGATTGAATGAGTTCCAAATAAAATCAACATTTGCATTGTAGCTTTGCCCAAATCCAATTCCAAAAGTAAGCTGTTTCCATTTTATTGCTGCGCCTGCTGATTGAGGTATTAGATCATTCTTCCTGATTACTTTTGAATCGTTAATCCAGCCATTTTCAATATCAGAATTAAGTTGATACGAGATTCCAACAGTGTAATTTTCAAAATTTGAAATGGCTGCCGGATTCATTAATCCCAAATTTGAAACATCATTAATAATTGAAGAATTACCCGCAGAGTTAAGCAATTTAATTCCAAATCCTTGTGGAGGAACAAGTGCATCAACAGTTGTTGATTGTGAGTAATAACTTGAAGAAATAGAAAACACCAAAAACAATATTAATCTTTTTCATTTTATCCCCTTATAAAGTAATTCCGACGGCTAGTTTACCGATTGTTTGTTTTCTAAAATCACCCGAAAAGAGATGTGAGTCTGCAATTGCAAAATCGACATAATAATTTTGAATATTTAATCTTAATCCTGCTGTAATGAAAAAAGAATTCAATTCACTATTTAATTGGGAGTAATAATTATTTTCATATTGATAATTAGTATTATAATAACCGATTGATGTTGTAAACATTTCATTAATCTTATAAACTGTGCTTACAGAAAATTCAATTTGATCTTTAAGATCATTAGTTTCAGTTTTCCAAAACACAGAGGTGAGATTTACTTAGAAATTTTAAATTTTGTAGTTGCATCAATTGCCAAATCAAATTTTAATTCTGGTGGGGTATTCCCGTAGTAATATTGATCAACCTTACATAGTTGGGTGGTCTATTTGGATCAATATCGATTAATAATAACTCCATCAATTTCAATCTTTGCTCTAAATTTGAATTCATTTCATAGCTTAAACCTAATAATAATTTTCTTTGCATCGTCTAAGTTAAAACTAGAATACAATCCGAAAGCAAAATTTCCAAAGTAGTCAGTTGCGTTACCTGTTAGATCCCAAATTTCATCATATCGCCTATAACGATTTAAATTATATTTTAAAACCAAGTGAAAAATTATTTGAAGTTTGAAAAAAATCTTTGAAGGAATAAGAAACAGAAAAAGAATAACTATGAATTATTGTTTCCTGAAATTGGAGTCTATGTAATCACCAGTACTATCGGGATTTTGAACTGTTGTAACCAGAATGGGATCGGTATCCAAGCGTTCCATTGTACTTTTGTCCAAACCCTAAGCCAAAAGTAAAATCATTCCATTTTACAATTCCACCTGCAGATTGAGGATAGAAATTGTAAACACGACTTGTTCCGAAATCTGCAATCCAAGCTTCATCAATTGTGGTACTTGCTTGATATGAAATTCCAAAAGAATAATTATTCAAACCCGGATATGCTTGCAGGATTCATAAATCCAATATTTGAAACATCATTAAAAATGGAGGAAGTTCCGGAAGAGTTTAATAGACTGATTCCATAGCCTTGAGGTAAAACAGTGAATAAATTCATTTGAAGTTTGTGAAAAGGATATTATGAAAGAAATCAAAACGAGAAAATCAAAACTAACTTTTTCATAAAGCCCCTAACAAAAAGTGTTGAAAAATTCATATTAAAACTGAGGCTGTCTTTTAAGCGGAATTTATATGTCATTCCCGTGAAAACGGGAATCTAAAACACTTAAAACAAAATAGATTGCCACTTTCGTGGGAATGACAACTTTGCTTATTTGATTCTTGGGACAACCTCAATAGATAAAATAGAATACTACTTAATAATTTTCTTTTCTCTTAAAACAGTTTCAATTGTAACTGCACCAATTTCTTGTAAATCATATTTAACCCGTGTGCTTGGTTTTTTAATTTTAATATATCTGCTAAGATCAATCGGGGTTCCGATTACAACAGCATCGCATTTTGTATTGTTGATGGTTGTTTCAAGATCTTTTAATTGTGCATTACCATATCCCATTGCAGGAAGAAGCACACCGATGTTTGGATATTTTTCAAATGTTGCAGTAATAGATTTTACAGTATAAGGTCTTGGATCAACTAATTCTTTTGCTCCGAGCTTTTGTGCTGCAACCACACCAGCACCGTATTTCATTTCGCCGTGAGTAAGTGTGGGACCATCTTCAACTACAAGTACGCGCTTGCCTCTTATCAATTCCGGTTTTTCAACTGTTACGGGAGAAGCACCTTCAATTATAGTTGCCTTTGGATTCACTTTACGAATATTATCTCTTACTGTATTAATTCCAGCATTATCGGCAGAATCAATTTTATTTATTACAACAGCATCAGCTAATCTTAAAGATGTGTTGCCGGGATAATAATTCATTTCGTGTCCTGGTCTGTGCGGATCAACAACTGTAAATGTTACATCGGCTTTGTAAAATGAAAAATCGTTATTACCACCATCCCAAAGAATAACATCAGCTTCTTTTTCAGCTTCGCGTAAGATTGCTTCGTAATCAACACCTGCATAAATAACTCCGCCTCTTGCTACGTGTGGTTCATACTCTTCAATTTCTTCAATCGTGCATTTGTGTTTTTTAAGATCTGCATAAGTTGCAAAGCGTTGTACTTTTTGTTTTACAAGATCACCGTAAGGCATTGGATGACGAATTGCTACAACTTTTTTTCCTGCTTTTGTTAATGCTTCAACAATTTTACGTGATGTTTGAGATTTACCACAGCCTGTTCTAACAGCTAAAACTGCGATTACAGGTTTTGTACTTTTGACTTCTGTTTCTGCAGCACCAAGTAAACGGAAGGAAATGCCTGCAGCATTTACAATCGATGCTTTTGTCATAACATATTCAAAAGGAACATCTGAGTATGAGAAAACCACTTCATCAACTTTTAATTTTTTGATTAATGATTCAAGTTCTTTCTCTTCATAAATTTTTATTCCGTTTGGATAAAGTTTGCCGGCAAGTTCTTTTGGATAGGTTCTGCCATCGATGTTGGGTATTTGAGTTGCGGTGAATGCAACAACATTGTAGTCGTTGTTGTCTCTAAAGTAAACGTTAAAATTGTGGAAATCGCGTCCAGCAGCGCCCATTATCAACACGTTCTTACGAGCCATAGAAATACTCTCCTTTGTGCTTTTAGATTTTGTTGTTTTATGAAAATTATTTGATTCATTTTTTATGATATTGAATAAAATTATTGTTACAAATCTAATATTATTTTACAAGAGTTTCCTCTTCATTAGTCCTATTAATAGTATTGAAAGGCTACTTTTAATGACTGGAAATTAAAAAAGTGCGTTTAAGTTAATTAGGACAAGAAAATTGATTATTGTTTTAGAAAATATTTTTAAATAAAATTATATTTTTTTTCGAATTGTATCAACATTTTAGTTCTTATTGAATATCAACTGAAAATGAGTAATAAAAATAATGCAATAAAATGTATTCCAACTCTTGCCTACCGCAGGCAGGTTGGTGGGAATTAATATTTACTTTAACAACATCAATTTTAAATTTTCAAATTGTTGATTTACTTGAATCCTTGCTAAATAAATTCCTGAACTAACATTATTACCAAAACTATTTTTACCATTCCAAACAACTTCGTAAGTACCGGCAGATTTTTCTTCATCAACTAAAGTTTTAATTAAGTTTCCAAGTACATCATAAACAATTAATTTGATATTCAAATTTCTCCCTGTGGTCGAAATGACATTTGGGATGGTGTATCTAACAGAAGTAGAAGGATTAAATGGATTTGGATATGCGCTCAAACTAAATTCAGTTGGAATCAGTTGTTCATCTTCAATAGAAGTTAAACTATTTGGGTTGCCCGGGGTTGGAAACAACGATGACCAATTATTTGTGCCGTCAGGAAATCTGCCGAATGAAATATCGGTTGTTTGAGGACCAAATGAAAGAGAATCAATTACAGTAACGCCGTCAGCATCAACTAATGCTATAAATTCTCCGCCAGAACTTAGCTTAAAGTTTGTGTGTATGCCTTGTTGTTCTTGCTGCTCATCGCACCAAATTAATAAAAACTCGTTTGGGTTTAACATTAAGTTTTGTTGAGTGAATTGATATTTAGTTAAATTATCTTTTTTATCCGTTAAGTATTTTCCAGTCAATGTAATTGCATTTGCGGTAGGATTGTAAAGCTCAATCCAATCGTCAAATTCACCATTTGGATCAGCAATTGTTGTTGAGTTATCCGCCATAAACTCATTCACAACAATTGCATCAGTTACAATTTGAGGAGTTTTAATTTCAATTGCTTTTTTTCTTGGATAAAATTGTGACTGATTTAGAGCGTCCTTTACATAAACAAAAAACATACCTGTTTTACCTGCACCAAGCGGAGGAATAACTCCAACCCATCTGTCTGCTTCTTCAATAATTTTTGTATTTGATATCGGAGAAAAACTCATTGGATAGATTTGAGTATTTGAAGTACCTACTTCTTGATAATAGATTGAAACTTCATTCAAACCATCGTTATCAAATGTTGAAGCATAAACATATATAGAATCATTTGCACCCGGATTTTTGGGCTCAAAATTTATTTCATAAACGATTGGCTTTGAACTTTGATAAGATAATTGCGCAGGGAGCGATGAGTTTCTTAGGTTTACAAATTCTTTTAATCCGTATTTAACATGTTGGTTGTTATAACCTGATTCTGAGTAAGAGTTATTGAAATCACTTACATCAAATCCATAATCCAAAGTTCTGAAAGTATCTGCAATCGCAGAAGTTGTAATCAATTGTTTTATGCTATCAATTCTATTTTGCCAATTTGAAAGTTGATAAACATGTGTTCTGTAAAATTCTAAAAAGTGGGTATACAAATTTCTGTATTGTGGAACTTGCATTAATCTTTCAGCAAGCGGCCGATAACCACCGGAAACTTTTGGATAGTTGTAAGGATTCGCATTTGTCCAGTTAATATTGAACCAGTCAATTCCAAACGTGTTATCATAATCGTAAGGGATTAAATGAAAAATATCTTTAGTTGGTTCGTGGTATAAATAATAATTATTCATCAACGACCAATAATCATCCCATTCACCAACCAGGATATTCATAGCAAAATATTTTAATACTTCAGGAACAACTATCACAGATTCAAGTGAATCAGCAAGTGAAGCTATAGGAGTATTATTCAGGATGGAAATCAAATGAACGAGTTCGGAAAAATCACTTTCGGATTCGTTGGTGGTTAACTCATAAGCTGGTCTTCCGTTATCATTAAGATTTTTATAAGTATTTGGATCATTTCCAAGATAATTTAGATCAGCGGGGTATAGGCACTTCCAGAGATTACCAGAATCATCAGCAAAATATTTATTTAAAAATTCATCATCAATATGTTCAACAGAAATATACAATCCATAATATTGTCCGTTTAAATAAACTTCAACATGATTTGCCCTAGTACTTTTCATGCCGATCGTTTGATAATGATCAAAGCATAGTTTACTTCTTATGATCGAAGGATCGTTGTGCTCGCCATTAAGATTTAATTTATCTACGTTATAAAATTCTCTACCTGATATAAAAGTATTAAACGATATTTTAAAAGATTTTTTAGCAGAGTTACGGGATGTGTTTCCCCTTAATCTAAATCCAATTGAATCAACAGTTTCGTTAATGTATGCATTTTGAAAATGAAATGATGCTACAAACTCAGAATCACTTTGCACATTTTGATAAAGCCATTCAATTGCAGCAGGATCAATTGTAACATCAACCCTTGCTACCTGTGAGTCATCATAAAGTTTCCAGCTCTCATCCTGTTGTGAAAAAGAATTGTATGAGAACAGAAGAGAGAAAAAAATTATCAATGAAAAAATTCTTGTAAACAAATGCATTTTAAATCCGATCATTTTTAATCAATATTGACATTCTAAAGTTCTTTAAAAGATTACTAAATTGCTACCACAAAATAAATTTAGTGCTAAAATTAGCGAGGAAAAAATGAAAATATTCTTTTTAAGTTTTATACTTATTGCTACAACATTTGCTCAAAGTAAAATCAATTTTGATGATTACTTCGTTGATGAAACTCTGCGTATAGATTATTTTCATATAGGTGATGCAAAAACAGAAATGATAACTATTGATAAAATGTTTCGCTATGGAATTTGGGCAGGAAGTTTAACGCATCTTGCGGATAATTTTAATAACGGGAAATATTATCTTAAAATTTATGATTATAACTCCGGAAAATTAATTTATTCAAAAGGATTTGATACTTTTTTTGGTGAGTATGCTTCTGGTGATGACGGAGTAAATGGAGTTACAAAAAGTTTTCACGAAACTGCAATTATTCCTTATCCAAAAAATAAAATTGCTTTTGCACTTGAAAAACGAAATGATAAAAATGAGCTGGAAGAATTATTCAGAACCTTAGTTGATCCAAATAGTATTTATATAATTAAAGAAAAAATTGTCGATGAAACAGTAGAGATATTTAAACCTGTAAAAAGTGGCGATCCGCATAATAAAGTTGATATTGTAATTCTATCTGAGGGTTACACAAAAAATGAAAAGCAAAAATTTGAATCAGATCTAAATCGTTTTGTAGGATATTTCTTTGAACAGGAACCATACAAATCACAAAAAAGTAATTTTAATATTTATGGTGTTTTCAAGCCATCGGGAGAAAGCGGAACAGATTTACCGGGAGCAGATATTTTTGTAAACACAGTTCTTAATACAACATTCTGGTCACTGGGTTCAGAAAGATATTTAATGACTGAAGATAATTTATCAATGCGTAATCTTGCAGCTCATGTTCCCTATGATGCAATTTATATACAGGTTAATCATCCACGTTACGGCGGCGGTGGGATTTATAATCAGTATTGTACCTATACAACTGATAACCAGTTTGCAAAATATTTATTTACACATGAGTTCGGTCATTCATTTACCGGACTTGCAGACGAGTATTACACATCAGATGTAGCCTATAATGATTTCTTCAAACCAACTGTTGAACCTGTTGAGCCAAACATTACTGCACTTCTTGATCCGGCAAATATTAAATGGAAAAAATATTTAAGTGCGGGAATTGAAATTCCAACTCCCTGGGAAAAAGAAGAGTTTGATAGATTTAGTTATGAATGGCTGAAAGAAAGGAACAGATTAAATAGCTGGATATCTGAGCTAAAAAGAAATCGCGCACCGGAAAACGAAATTAAAGCTGCCGAAGAAGAATATGCGATGAAAGATAAAAAGCAATCCGGAAAAGTTGATAGATATTTAATGAGCAGTAAGTACTGGAACAAAGTTGGTGCATTTGAAGGTGCAGGATATCAGCCAAAAGGTATTTATCGCCCAATGCTTGATTGCATTATGTTTTCAAAAGGTGATAAACCATTCTGCAAAGTTTGTGAAGAAGCAATTAAGGAAGTGATTGGAAGTTATACAAAGTAATTACGCTCTGCGTCTTCGCGTCTCTGCGTGAAAATAGTTTTTGGTTCTCGCTAAGACGCAGAGGCGCAAAGTTTATTTTAGTAGCTCAACAATCGAGGAAATAAATCGCGCATCTGTACCGCAGCAGCCGCCAAGAATTTTAAGATTATACTTTTTGTTTAGATCAACCATTCCACGCGCCCAATCTGTTGGTGAATCAGCATCGAGTTCTTGTAATATATCAAGTTCTTCAGGATTTTTGCTGGAAGCGTTTGCCTGAATACCAAACAATCTTTTCTGTAAAATATTTTCTTTATCCACAATATTTGCAAATGATTTGTGCAGCACATCAGGATGAATACAATTTGTTAAATAAAATAATGGCGGATTAGAAACAGAACAATCAACTGATTTTATTGCATCAGTTAATAAGGTTCCATCAAGTAATTTTCCGTTATCACGAATAACAAAACTTATTACATAATCTTTATTCGTTTCGCTCATCGCTTTTGCAATACCTTTTGCTTCATTTATTTCTGGAAGGGTAGAAGCTAAAAGAAAATCTACTTCAGCATCCGCAAGAATTTGCATTTGTTCTTTATGAAAAATATAAGATTCAGTTTCACTCAAAGCTTCTTCCGGTTTGTAAGCATCACCTTTGCAACCTGTTAATCCGCCTATAAAAATTTTATCAGAAAAATTTCTGTAAGATTTTCTAATCAGATCAACAAAATGAAAAGCATCGCTGTTGATTTTTTTCATATCAACTTTCGCAGTATTAGTTCTATCTTTATTTGCTCTCCAGGTTGGAGTTAGAAGCATGATCGGAAGGTCTGAAGACTGTGCAATATCAATGTATTCACGATAAATTTTTTCCAATAGAAGTTTACCATCATCCTCATAAATCATTTTGGAATTAGACAATAATTCATCGAGCGGATAATTAAATTCACGCTTCAGCCGTTCAATTATTGAACCCTCAGTTATAATATGTGGGTAAAAAGTGATTGTATTTTTAAATGTCATTTTAATAAGATCATCTTTTTTGTTTTAATAAATTCACCAGCTTTAAGTCGATAATAATAAACGCCGCTTGAAAGATTAATTGGATTGAATTCAACTTCATAATTTCCCGCTGGTTTTTCTTCGTTTACTAATGTTGCAACTTCATTTCCTAAAACATCAAAAACTTTAAGTGTAACAAATTGCCTATTGGCTATTGAATACTGAATATTTGTAGAAGGATTAAACGGATTTGGATAGTTCTGTTCTAAAGAAAACTTTGCAGGTGGATTTATTTCAACTTCAATTGTTTTTGAATATTCAAAAGTTCCATCAAAATCAATTTGTTTCAGTCTGTACTGGTATTTTCCAGCAGAAAGGTTTTCATCCTTATAAGAATATGTTTGTAGCTCAGTTGTAGTTCCTGATCCACTTAAAAAACCAATTCTCTTCCACACACCCCTGCCTTCGGCATCCCCTCTCGAGAGGGGATTAAGGGGTGTGTTGCGCTCAATCTCAAATCCCGAATTATTTGTTTCAGTAGCAGTAATCCAATTAAGGAGAACATAATTATCAATTACTAAAGAATTAAACTGAATTAATTCCACAGGTATAGTTGATTGAATAGACCTATATAATTTCTGAAAACTGTCATTGATTACGTACAAATATCCTAATGAATCAACAGCAATCTTAGAGGGATTTAAACTTGAAAAACCTGAATTTATAGCCAACCACGAATCACCATTATCAGTTGATCTGAAAACACCAAGACCTGGAGATGATACAAACAAATGGCCCAATTGGTTTTCTTCAATGTCTGCAATACGATTTGTAAATACACTTTGCCCAACAGAATTCCATGTTAAACCGTCATCGGTAGAACGGAATAAAAAATCAGGTTGTATTGATGATCTTCCGCCATAGAGATAACCGTTTTTTGAGACGAATAAAATATCAAGGTTTGCAGGTGCGGTGGAAACCAACTCCCAATTATCTCCTTTATTTGTTGATTTAAATAACTGTCCTCCAAAACCATCAAAAAAACTAGCAAATGTTAGATTATTTTTAAAAACTATATCAAGCAAAAAATAAGGTTGAATACCAATCTGCATCCAGGAACTACCTTCATCAGTTGAACGATTTGCACCTCCCCCGATCAATGATCCGGTTTCAATAAAAATATCTCCATCATTATTTGTAATAATAAACCATGGCAGATAGCAGCAAAAGACATTTTCCCACGAATTTCCTTCGTCCGTAGATTTTAAAAGTGAGTCCGAATTAAGGTAAATCACTCCGGTAGGAGATGTTCCAAATGCACTTTGATTGGATGGGATAGTATGAATATTGTGCCAGGATATACCACTATCAGTAGAGCGAATTAAAAATGTATCCGAAATAAAGTATAGATATCCATTACTGCTGATATTGAGTGAGAACCTATTATTAAGATCACCCGAATAAATCTCCTGCCAGAAATTTTGAGCAAGTGAAAAGTTAGAAACTATTAAAAAAACTGTTAGAAAAGAATAAGCTTGTTTCATTCTTTCACCCTCACTTAATTATAATCATCTTTTTTGTTTGATTAAACTCACCGGCTTTTAATTGATACAAATATATTCCTGATGCTAGACCTTGCCTACCGGCAGGCAGGTTCCTGATACTTGATTCTGGTCCGCTTGTGGCGGAGAATTTAACTTCATAATTGCCCGCAGGTTTTTCTTCGTTTACTAATATTGCAACCTCATTTCCTAAAACATCAAAAACTTTAAGTGAAACAAATTGCCTACTGGCTATTGCATACTGGATATTGGTAGAGGGATTAAACGGATTAGGAAAATTTTGTTCTAAAGAAAACTTTGCTGGTGGATTTATATCAACTTCAATTGTTTTCGAGTATTCAAATGTTCCATCAAAATCTATTTGCTTTAATCTGTATTGATATTTGCCAGCAGAAACGTTTTCATCTTTATAAATATATGTTTGTGGTTCTGTTGTTGTTCCGTATCCGGTTATAAAACCAATGTTTTTCCAATTGTCTAAAGCCCCTTCCTTTAGGGAAGGGGTTGGGGATGGGCTTTTTTGTATTTCAAATCCAGAGTTATTTGTCTCAGTTGCGGTTGACCAATTCAAAGTAACATCATTCTCATTAACAGAAGAAGAGAAGGAAAGAAGTTCTACAGGAAGTGGATGAAGAGTTCCGTAAGTTGTATCATTAACTTTTGCCCCTTGCAACCAACCATCGCTACCTAAACGACATCCAAAATATTTTGTAATATTATATGAAGTCAAAACCCAAGCTGTATCAGGATCACCCGCACACCAAAATCCAAATGTAATATCAAAAAAATCAGTGTTAATTCCCCATAAATTCCAGTTGCCTCTACTATAAACACGTAGTTCAATGCAGTTTGAATCTATTGGAATTATTTGTGTGTATCCAGTTTGCCAGTTAAAATTAATTAATAAACTATCCTGATTATTAATTCTTCTATAATAACAACTATCACCATCAATACGATCGTAAGTAAATGATAACAACTCTCCAGTTAAATAATGTCTATGCTCGATCCTAAAATATTTTTTATTATCAATATTTATAGTATCAGCAGCAACAGCTCCATAGTTAGGTCCAGAAGAAAAACCAGTTACATCATAGTGCCATTGATTACCAATTTGCAGTGGTAAATGTTGTGAGTAAAGATGAGTAAAAGAACTTAATGCGAAGAATAGAAATACTAACTTTTTCATAATTCAACTCCCTGATGAAAAGTGTATCTCAAATGAAAGAAATTATTCTTTCAATTACAAGTGTTTGCAGGATTTTATTTAATTTCGTTTAGTTAAAATCAAACAAAAAGAATTTTTAGAATTATGAAAACAAAACTTGATATTGCAAAGAACTGGCTGCCGCGTTACACAGGAACAAACATCGATGACTTTGGTGATTATCTTCTTCTTACAAACTTTCAAAATTATGTTGATAAATTTGCAGAAAGATTTAATTGTGATGTTACAGGTATCGGAAGACCAATGCAGACTGCTACAAACTCAAATGGACTTTCAATTATAAATTTTGGAATGGGTTCTGCAAATGCTGCAACAATAATGGATTTACTTATTGCACGTAAACCAAAAGGTGTTTTGTTTCTTGGTAAGTGCGGCGGCTTAAAACATTCAACGGAAATTGGGCATTTTATTCTTCCAACTGCTGCAATACGCGGTGAGGGAACAAGTGATGATTACAAGCCAAAAGAAGTTCCGGCTCTTCCATCATTTAAACTTCACAAATTTGTTTCGGATAAAATTATTGAGCGTGGAATGGAATACCGTACAGGTGTTGTTTATACAACCAACAGAAGAGTTTGGGAGTGGGATGAAGCATTTAAAAAGTATTTAAAAAAACTTTCTACAATTGCTATCGATATGGAAACCGCAACACTATTTATTGTCGGATTGGTTAATGAAATTCCGCGAGGTGCCTTGCTGCTTGTTTCAGATATTCCAATGATTCCCGAAGGAGTTAAAACAGAAAAATCAGATAAAGCCGTAACAGAAAAATTTGCTGATCTTCATCTTAAAATTGGAATTGAAGCAATGACAGAACTTGGTGATAAAGGTGAACCGATAAAACATTTTACTTATTAAAAATAGTTTTATGATTTAATCTTAAAAACATTTGAATAAAAGTAAACCAGCATAATCCTAAAGACCATCCAGCAATAACTTCTGTAACTGTGTGGCCGCTGCCTACAATTCTACTTATGCCAACCATTACAATAATAATAACTGCTGAAAGAAATAAATATTTGTTGACAAGTGGCTCCTTTCTACTTGAGCTTAAGCAACGAGCCATTGCCAGATACATTACAGTTGCAATAAATGTATGTCCGCTCGGAAAGTTGGATAAAGATTCTGTAAGTATACGTATTGAAATTTATTTCTGCAAGATTTGATGTTATTGATTTGACTACAAGGATTAAAATAATTCCGGTTCCAACTATAAATAAATAATTTTTGGCTTCTTTTTTTCTCCTACTCAACTTCAGATAAAAATAAATAAATATAGAAAGAATCATAACTAGTTCTTTGCTTCCGAGTGCTGAAACATTTCCAACCATTCCAACAAACCAGGGAGGTCCAAAAGTATGCGACCATTTATTTGTATATCCAAATGTGTGATAAAGTGTATTAGCCACAACTGCGGAAAGTCCATCAAACAAGCCGAAGCAGGATAACAAATAAATAATAAAACCTACCACGAAGATTGTAATTAGATTTCTATTTGATTTAAAAAACATTGTTTTTTTGTCTCGGATTTTGAGTGCAAATATAGAAAAATAGATTTGGATTGTTGAATTATAAATCTTGTATGTTTTACATCTGAGTGTTGTAAATTATCTTTAGCATCAACTGTTGTTTCAGTAATAACTTTTTTTTTGTATCAATTTATCTCTATGCGTCAGATCAAACTTAAAATAGAATAACTGAAAAAACTTGCGATTCATCAAAAAAATCTTATTTTATGAAGCTGAAGACTATATAGTCAAATATCGGTTTTTTAAGTTTATTTATTGATGAAACAAAAAAGATCTGCGTTTTACTTGTTGTGCAACTCATAAAAATAAATTATAAAGGTACTATTAAATGTCTAATGAAAATAAAAAAGGATTATACATTCAATTATACAGCTTACACGGATTAATACGAGGTAAAGAACTTGAACTTGGGCGCGATGCAGACACAGGCGGACAAATAAAATATGTTTTTGAACTTGCAAGCATGCTCAGCACTTTTCCTGAAGTTGAAAAGGTTGAACTTGTTACTAGATGGATATACGATAAAAAAGTTTCCCCGGATTATTCTGTTCCGATTGAAAAAGTTAATGATAAATTTGATATAGTTAGAATTAGAGCTGGTGGGGGAAAATATATTCGTAAAGAACTATTGTGGAATTATCTTGAAGAGTTTAGTGATAAAAGCATAAAATATCTAAAAGCAAAAAAAAGATTACCGGATTTTATTCACAGTCATTATGCAGATGCAGGATACGTTTGTACTGAATTAACAAAATTTTTTGGAATTCCTTTTTTCCATTCCTCGCACTCACTTGGTAAAGACAAACTTAAAAAACTTACTGAAGATGGCGTTTCTCCAGAGATGATCGAGAAGCGATACAAAATATCCCAAAGAATTGAGAGTGAAGAAAAAACCTTTTACTTCGCTGATATGATTGTAACAAGCACAAGCCACGAGATTGAAAATCATTTAAGGCATTACGATAATGTTTCAGAATCTAAATTTAAAGTTATACCTCCTGGTGTAAATCTTGAAAAGTTTTTTCCGTACAATGAAGAGCGAAAATGGGATTCACAAACCGCAGCTTTGCTTAAGCATATCAATCAGGAATACACAAAGTTTTTTGTAACAAATGATAAACCAATAATTCTTTCATTATGCAGACCTGATAGAAGAAAAAACATTTCAGGATTGATAACCGCTTATGGCGAAGATAAAGAACTTCAGAAAAAAGCTAATCTTGCAATTTATGCTGGAGTAAGAGATGACATAGCAACAATGGAAGAAAATGAGCGCGAAGTGCTTACAGAAATTTTATTGCTAATGGATAAATATAATCTTTACGGCAAGATGGCAATCCCTAAAAAACACGATACAGATTTTGAAGTACCGGAACTTTACAGATTAGCCGCAAAAACCGGCGGTGTTTTTGTAAACGCTGCACTGTCCGAAACTTTTGGATTAACACTGATTGAAGCCGCCGCTACAGGTGTTCCTGTGGTAGCTACCGAAGACGGCGGACCTCGCGATATTATTGCAAATTGTAAAAACGGAATTAAAGTTGATGTATCCGATCCAAAGAATATTTCTAAAGCGCTTAATAAAATTTTTGACGATAAAAAATTGTGGAGTGCGTATTCTGAAAATGGAATTAAAAATGTTAAAAAGTTTTACTCGTGGCAGGCACACACAGAAAAATATTTTTATGAAGCAAATAAGATTTTAAAAGCACAGTCAAGCACTAAAGATTTATTTGTATCATCAGGAAAAAAATTACTTGAAATGGAAAAAATGATTGTCTCAGATATCGATTATACTTTGCTTGGTGATGATGTTGCTTTATCCAACTTTAAAAAGACCTTAAAGCAAATGCCGCAAAATATTGGATTTGGAGTTGCAACCGGACGTGTTGTCGAATCAGCAATTGAAGCAATTAAAAAAAATAAAATTTCGATGCCGGATTTTTTTATTACTTCTGTTGGATCGGAAATTTATTACAAACGTAAAGATGAGTTGGTTTATTCAACAGGTTGGGATGCGCATATTTCGCATTTATGGAATCGTGATAGAATTGTTGAACTGCTATCACAGTTTGGTTTTTTGAAATACCAGGAAAAACAAAATCAAAGAAAATTTAAAATAAGTTATTACACACCGGATAATCCAAAAAACATTAATAAGGTCAAACAGTTACTAATTGATAAAAAAATTAAGTGCAGTTTTATTTACAGCCACGGACAGTTTCTTGACATACTGCCGTATCGTGCATCAAAAGGGAAAGCAATTAGATATCTTGCTTATCGTTGGAACATTCCTTTTGAAAAAGTTCTTGTAGCAGGTGATTCCGGTAATGATATGGAAATGCTTAAAGGTGAATTGCTTGGTGTTGTTGTGGCAAACTACAGTCCTGAGCTTGAAAATTTAAAAGGATCTCGTCGAATTTATTTTTCAGACAAAAAATTTGCGGCGGGTATAATAGACGGAATAAATCATTATAACTTTATGTAAAAAGAAAGGTATTAGATGCAGTTAAAATCCATATTAGAATTGATTGAAGAGAACAAAACTGATTTTTTTAGTTATCTAAACAGAGTTGTTGCAGCACCGGAAAAGCTGTGTGTAAAAGGAAATCATATAAAGATATTAGAACAGTTTAAGAAAAATGAAAAGAGCGGTAATCACAAAATTATCTTAGATATAATCAAACACATTACTGAATCTGTTACGCTTGGCAATGTTGTTTATATTGAATTGAGGGAAGTGATTGGTATATCACACCATTACCTGTTTAACGTAGAAGAGTTTATTTATGAAAAGATAACATCCAAAGATTATCTTATTGCAAAAGAAAAATATGTTAAGCCGGATTTAGATAACAATCAACTTACTTTAAACTTTGAAACTTTTTACAGAAAATTTCCAAGTGTAAGTGATTACAAAAGCATCGGTAAAGGATTTGAATATCTTAATCGCTACTTATCCAGCAAAATGTTTACTGAGCCGGATAATCTTAGAAAAGCATTGTTTGATTTTTTATTTGTTCATAAATATAATTCGCAGCAATTAATTCTTAATGATAGAATTAAGAATCACGATGAACTGATTAAACGTATTGATAAAGCATTATCATTTCTAAAAGATAAAAAGCCAAACGAGCCATATCCAAAATTTAAAAACACTTTGCAAGAAATTGGTTTTGAACCTGGTTTGGGAAATAACGCAGCGTTAATTACTGATTCATTAAAACAATTGCGTGAACTTATGCAAGAACCAGATCACGAATTGTTAAAAGGTTTTCTTTCAAAAATTCCGATGATATTTAATATTGTTGCAGTTTCTCCGCACGGATATTTTGGGCAACAGGGTGTTCTTGGAAAACCTGACACAGGCGGGCAGGTTGTTTATATTTTAGATCAAGTAAAAGCTTTAGAGCAAGCGCTCATGAATTCGATTAAAAATTCCGGTGTAAATGCAAATCCGAAAATTTTAATCCTTACAAGATTAATACCAAATGCAGAAGGAACAACCTGCAACAAGAGACTTGAAAAAGTTTTTGATACAAAGAACACATATATTTTACGAGTTCCGTTTCGGGATGGAAATAAAAAAGTAACAGACAATTGGATTTCACGTTTTGAAATGTGGCCTTATCTGGAAGACTTTGCAGACGATTCTTATCGTGCACTACTTGCTGAATTTGGTGGAAAACCTGATTTAGTTATTGGGAATTATTCAGATGGAAACATGGTTGCAACTTTATTATCCAAGAAATTTAAAACAACACAGTGCAACATTGCGCATGCTTTAGAAAAATGTAAATATCTTTTCAGCGGATTGTATTGGGATAAAATGGATGATGATTATCATTTTTCAATTCAGTTTACTGCTGATCTTATTGCGATGAATTCTGCAAACTTTATTCTCACATCATCTTATCAGGAAATTGCTGGTACAGATGTTGGAATAGGGCAGTACGAATCTTACCTTAATTTTTCTATGCCAGGATTGTATCGTGTAACTGGCGGTATAAATTTATTCCATCCAAAGTTTAATATTGTTTCTCCAGGTGTTAATAAAAAAATATTTTTTCCTTACACGGAAAAAGAATCACGATTTAAAGAAATCCAAAAAGAACTTAACTCATTGTTATTTGAAAACATTGATGACCCTGATACAATCGGAAAACTAAAAGATCCAAATAAAACTCCCATCTTTACGATGGGCAGATTGGATAAGATTAAAAACATTACAGCGCTTGTAAAATGGTTTGGTGAAAATAAAAAGATAAACGAGCAGTCAAATCTTATTGTGATTGCAGGAAAAATAAATCCGGATGATTCACCGGACATTGAAGAAAAAGATCAGATACAGGTGATGCATAATCTTATAGAAAAATATAAACTGCACGATAAAATAAGATGGATTGGAAAACTTTTGCGTAAAGATAAATCCGGTGAGATTTACAGAGTTGTTGCAGATCGCAAAGGAATTTTTGTTCAGTGTGGATTATTTGAAGGCTTTGGTTTGACTGTTATTGAATCAATGCGTTCCGGTCTTCCAACTTTTGCAACGCTGTACGGCGGACCATTAGAAATTATTGAAGATAAAAAATCCGGTTTCTTAATTGATCCGATTGAAGAAAAAGAAAGTCAGAAAATAATTTTATCATTTTTAGAGCAGTGTAAAAAAGATAAAAACTATTGGAATTCGATTTCTGAAAACGGCATTAAAAGAGTTGATAGTGCTTTTAACTGGGAACTGCATGCAAGCAAGCTTCTTTCACTATCAAAGATATATGGATTCTGGAACTTCACTTCAAAAATTGAGATGAGTGAAATGAATGCTTATTTGGATGTGTTGTATCATACTCTTTACAAACCTCGCGCAAATAAAATTAGAGAAATACATAATGCGAGATAATTAAATATTTGCAGTTGGTAGCCGCAGTCCACCGCAGCGATGGATTATGGTTTGCGCTCGAAATAAAATAGCAGCCTAAAGGTTGCGGCTACCTTTACTTCTCAGAATTATCTTTGGTTACAAAAAGAGTTTGAGTTGGATATGCAAATTCAATTCCCTCTTTTTCAAATGCTTCGTAGATAGTTAAATTTATTGATTGCTGAATATCCATATACTTGATATAATCCGCACCTGCCACATAATAAACAAATTCAAAGTTTAAACTGAAATCACCGTAGTTTGCAAAATGTCCTCGATCAAAAGTTGCATCTTGCTGTTCTTCAATAATTTGTTTTACTATTTGCGGAATCATTTTTAATTGTTTTGCAGATGTTTGATAAGTTACGCCGAGTTTAAAAACAACTCGTCTGCGTTCCATCTTTTTAAAATTATGAACTCTTGAATTTGTTAAATCCGTATTTGAAAAAATTAATATTTCACCACCGATTGCGCGGATTCTTGTTGTTTTAATCCCTATTTTTTCGATTGCTCCAACTTTATCGCCAACGATTATGAAATCACCAATTTCAAAAGGTCTATCAAAAAATATAACAAAGTAACTAAAGAGATCGCCAAGAACTGCTTGAGCAGCAAGTGCAACGGCAATACCGCCAATTCCAAGTCCCGCAACCACCGCAGAAATTTGTACACCAAAATTATCCAAAATAAAAAGCAGTGCAATAACCCAAATAACCAAATTGATTAGACCGCTTATGCTTTTTAATTGTGCTTCACGTCGTGTTGAATCATCAGATTTTCTAGCGTAAGAACTTAGTGCATAACTTATTGCAGATATAATTGATCTTACAACGAAGAAAGTAATTATAACTGTGCTTGCAATATTCAGTCCGACTTTAAAATCATCAGATAGTTTTAAAGAATGAATTGCTGCGTAAAAAATTCCAAAGTAGATAATTGGGATTAAAGATTTTTCAATTACTTTAACAAGCTGGTCATCAAGGTTTGTGTCTGTTTTATCTGCCCATTTTTTTAATCGGCTTAAAATGTATTTTTTAAATATGAAAACAATTAACATCCCTATGAAAAGGCTGCCAAAAGCAATTAAGTATTTTAAAACTGTGTTACCAAAAATTGAGTAGTTAAGTAATTCTTGCATTTATTTAATGTTCCATTATTTATTTTTTTAATGTCATGATAAGGATTATTTTTTTAGATACAACTTGTTGTGAATTATATCACGAGAGCAATCTACTCTGAATCAAATTCTTCTTCTAAAGCCTTCACCCATTATTTCGTGAACATTGCTAACTGTTACAAAAGCTTTAGGATCAACTTTTTTAATTATGGCTAATAGCTTTGATAATTCTTTTAGAGTTACAACGGTTGTTAAAACTTCACGATCAATATTTCTGTAAAGACCGCGTGCTTTTAATGCTGTTGCGCCGCGGCTTAGATCATCCATAATCGCTTTTGCTATTTCATCATTTTTATCCGAAATAATATTTACCGATCGTGCATAATCAAATCCATCAATTATAACATCAACTAAACGGCTGGAAATAAATAAAAGGAATAATGCATAAAAAGTTAATGTAACGGCAGAACGATCGCCGGCAATTCCTTTAAATTCAATTATAAAGCCTGCAAGCATAATTACAAAAAAATCTGTAATCATAATTGCCATTCCGGGCTTAGTTCCGTATCGCTTTTGCATTATAGCTGCTACTATGTCTGAGCCACCTGTTGTTCCTTTAAACTTAAAAATTATACCTAATCCCATTCCTAAAAGAGCAGCACCTATTAATATTAAAAACATAAAATCATTTTGCTGCAGGTTTTTTATTGTTGGCGTATCCTGCAATCTGATAAAATTAAATCCAGGTATGTCACCTCTAAAAAAATCAATAAAAAAAGAGTTAAGTGTAAAACCAAAAAAAGTTCTAACTCCAAATTCTTTACCAAGTTCCTTTACACCCCAAATATAAAGTGGAATGTTTAACACCCAGATCATCAATCCAACAGGTAAGCCTGTAAGATAATGAACACTCATTGAAAGCCCGCTAACTCCGCCGGGTACAACTTTGGCATCAACTAGAAAGATTCCAATTCCAATTGCCATAATTGCGGCGCCAAAGGCAATTACACAATATTCAATAACAATTTTTAGCTTAATATTTTTAATCATTCTAATCTCATTTTAGTTTTATTTTGAATATTAAAATTAGCAATATAGATTGACTTGAAAAATTTTAATTATCAGAAATTGAAAAAATACTTTAAGAAAATGTTTGTTTATTAAAAAATGATTTTAACTTTAAAGGTGTAAATCAAATAAATTGAGTTTAAAATGCAAAAATTATTACTAATCGTTTTATTAACTATAATTATAACTGCACTAACATCTGCGCAATATTTAAATGTTAGGGTTGATGGACCAAGCGCAAGTCAGCCGGAAGAAGTCTCAATTGCAATCAATCCAACTAACCCAAATTTCATTTCTGCTGGAGCGAACATTGATCATTTTTTTAGCTCCACTGATGCCGGATTAACATGGAATACGAGCTTTTTATCTTCGAGTTCTTATGGAGTTTGGGGCGACCCCTGCGTGGTTTACGATGAGTTAGGTTATTTGTATTTCGGTCATCTTTCTAATCCACCTTTAAACGGATATTGGATTGATAGAATTGTTGTTCAACGTTCTACAAATAACGGTTTAACCTGGGATGATGGTGCTGGAATTGGTTTTATAAATCCTAAAAATCAGGATAAAGAATGGCTTGGTGTTGATATGCATAGCCAACCTTACAAAGGAAATATTTATACAACATGGACAGAGTTTGACGATTATGGAAGCGGTGTTGTAAGTGATTCATCACGCATAAAATTTTCTCGTTCAACCGATAAAGGTTTAACATGGAGTTCTGCAATTACGATTAGCGATGTAAGTGGAAATTGCATTGATGAAGATAATACTGTTGAAGGAGCTGTTCCGTGTGTTGGACCAAATGGCGAAGTTTATGTTAGCTGGGCTGGTCCTTTAGGTTTGATGTTTGATAAATCAACAAACGGCGGAACAAGTTGGGGTACTGATGTTTTCGTTTCAAGCATTCCCGGCGGTTGGGATTACAGTATTCCCGGAATTTCCAGAGCCAACGGTTTGCCAATTACTGCCTGCGATACAAGCCAATCGCCGTTTAGAGGCAGCATTTATATTAATTGGTCTGATCAAAGAAATGGAACAGGGAACACAGATATTTTTCTTTCAAAATCCACAGATGGAGGAAACACTTGGAGCGCAGTAAAAAAAGTTAATGATGATAATACAACAAGACACCAGTTTTTTACGTGGATGACAATCGATCAAACAACAGGAATTTTATACTTTGTGTTTTATGACCGAAGAAATACATCAAATAATTTAACTGATGTTTATATGGCGCGCTCAACCGATGGCGGTGAAACTTTTGCAAATTTTAAAGTAAGCCAATCTTCGTTTAATCCTAATTCGGGTGTATTCTTTGGTGATTACACAAATATCGCCGCATTAAATAAAATGGTTTATCCTATTTGGACGAGATTAGATGGAAATGCTCTTTCAGTTTGGGCCGCGATAGTAAATGATTCGGCAGCTTCTATTCCTGTTGAGTTAAATAGTTTTACTGCAAATGTAAATGATGGAGAAGTAAATCTAAATTGGCAGACTGCAAGTGAATTAAACAACAGTGGATTTAGTATAGAAAGGAATCAAGTCTCCAGTCCGCAGTCTTCAGTTGGCAATGAGGGATGGAATGCAATTGGATTTGTAAACGGAAATGGAACAACAACTGAAATAAATAATTACAGTTTTATAGATGAACCAATTGTAACTGGTTTGTATTCTTACAGGTTGAAGCAAATTGATTACAATGGAAATTTTGAATATTCAAACGAAGTAGATATTAATTTTATTTTTGCAAATGATTTTAGACTTTCACAAAACTATCCAAATCCATTTAATCCAAGCACAACAATTGAATATCAAATTCCACAATCTACATTCGTAACTATAAAAGTTTATGATGTACTTGGCAAAGAAATTGTAACTTTAGTTAATAAAGAAATGCCGGCAGGAGTGCACGAAGTAAATTTTTCTGCTGTAGAGACATTGCATGCAACTTCATTACCAAGTGGATTGTATATGTATAAAATTTCCGCTGGAAATTTTGAACAGACGAGGAAGATGCTCTTGCTAAAATAATTCTTGATTCTAAACGCTGATATTTAATAAATAAACCTTCGAGGTTTCGGAAACCTCGAAAGTCTTACTGTTACAGACGTAATAATAAAAATATAAAATTATTCTCCAATCGTTCCGGCGTACTGATCCAAATCTTCAGATAGCTCAACAAGTTTTATAAATTCAGATTTATAACCGGTCTTGTCATCACTCAAACTATTTTTTGCAAATTCAAGAATTAAATCTGTATCTGTATCACCTTTAAATTCAGAATTACGCAAAAGCATACCAAACATTGCAACTGAAGATGCAAATCTAAAATTGTCTGAAGTTCGAGCAATCTCATTAACATCTGCTGATAAAACTTTTGTTATAAGATTACTCTCATCCTCATCAGGCAATTTGTATCTTACTTTTATATTTCCAATTTCCTTATCGTAACTTTTTGAATCTTTTAGTGATGCAACTTGGTATCGAAGATTTGAATCGGAAACATCATCATCATCCTGTGGAACAATTTCATAAAGCGCAGTTACAGAATGCCCGGATCCAATTTCACCAGCATCTTTTTTATCATTTTCAAAATCTTCCGTATTCAATAAGCGATTTTCATATCCCACTAATCTATACTCTTTAACTTTAGCTGGATTAAACTCAACTTGAATTTTAACATCCTTTGCAATTGTGTAAAGTGTTGAACCTATTTCATCAACTAAAACTTTTTTAGCTTCAAGTAAATTATCAATGTAAGCGTAATGTCCATTTCCTTTGTCTGCTAATTGTTCAAGCCGATTATCTTTAATGTTTCCAGTTCCAAAACCAAGTACAGTTAAAAAGATTCCTTTGTTTCGTTTTTCTTCTAAAAATCTTACAAGATCACCTGTGTTTGAAACACCTACATTAAAATCTCCATCTGTTGCCCAGATAACCCGATTGTTTCCATCACTTATAAAATTTTCTTCGGCAATTTTATACGCAAGCTGCATTCCCTCACCGCCAGCAGTTGAACCGCCTGCTTCTAATTTATCAAGCACGTCAATAATTTTTATTTTATTTTTACCGCATGTTGGCGCAAGCACTAATCCGCTTGAACCTGCATAAACAACAATTGAGACTATATCGTCATTTCTTAATTGTTCAGTAAACATTTTAAATGCATTAACAAGCAAAGGAAGTTTATCGGGCTCATCCATCGAACCTGAAACATCAATAAGAAAAACTAAGTTAGATTTTTTTTGATCTTTAACTTCTAACTCTTTACCTTTTATTCCGATGTGAACCAATAAGTTTTCATCATTCCATGGGCATTTAGAAACTTCTGTATAAATTTCTAAAGGGTCTTTGCCTTTTGGTTTTGGATAATCATACTGAAAATAATTTATAAACTCCTCAACGCGCACCGCATCTTTAGGCGGAAGAAATCCATCTAACAAATATCTTCTTGCATTGCTGTAAGATGCATAGTCAACATCAATAGAAAAAGTTGAAAGCGGATTTTTAAAAACATCTTTAAAAATATTTTCATCTATCTTTGAGTATTCTTCTGTATTGAAATTTGCATCATAGTCTCCACAGTATAAAGCTAAATTACCATCAATACCTCTGACTGATAAGTTTGTTATATTATCATAACTAATAACTCTGCAGGTATTTGTTGAACTTTGTTCAAAATATTTTTTATCAATCACAATACATTCAGCTAAAGTAAAATCAGATTCAAGCTCAAAGTCTAATTCAACAACTTGAAAGCTTTTAATTTCAACATCTTTCTTTTCAAATGGAGCATATCCAACATAAGTTACTTTTATGGTATATGTTCCGGCAGGAATATTTTTGATTTCGTAAAAACCATCAATATCCGTAGCTGCGCCCCAGGAATGATTTAACACAATAACGTTAGCACCGATTAGTGCTTCGTTAGTGGATTTGTCTGTTACTTTTCCTTTCAAAGTTCCGTTTGCAAACAACGGAACTGACAGTAAAAGTATCGCAAAAAATTTTGTAAAGAATAACATAAGTACCTCCCGTGAATGGTTGATTGGGTTTCATTGGCTATTCTAATTTTTTGCAAAATTGTTTTCAAACTACTTTTTGAGTGTTTTAGGGTAATATTTTAGTGTTATTATTGTAAAAGAAAAATCATTTTAAATGAATCTCAAACAAAAATTAGATTTACACTACAACTCTTTTGATAGAAAAAAACTTGAGCCTGATCCGTTACAGTTTCTTCATCTATTTAAAGATGAAAGAGATATTGAATTAGTTGGATTGATTGCTTCTATCTTTGCATACGGAAATATTAAACAAATTGAAAACACTATAAAGAAATTCATTTTAATTTTTAATGGCAAACCATATTTATTTATAAAAAATTTTTCTGTTGAAAATGATTTAAAGAAATTAGCAGGAATTAAACATCGTTTTTATACAGAAGATGATATTATAAAATTGTTTTTGGTTTTGAGTAAAGAAATAAAAAAGCATCAATCAATCAAGCAAATTTTTTTACAAGGTTACATTATTTCTGATTTCAATGTAAAAAACGGCATTTCAAACTTCTCAATTCATTTCTTAAACTCATTTTTAGAAACATTTGGTGAAGTTAATAGTGGCATAAAATTTATGTTTCCTTTACCGGAAAAGGGCAGCGCATGCAAGCGAATGAATTTATTTTTGCGCTGGATGGTTAGAAAAGATGAACTTGATTTTGGGTTGTGGAATGAAATTCCTGCATCTAAACTTGTTATACCAGTTGATACGCACGTTGCAAGGATTAGTAAAAAATTAAAACTTACAAAAAGCAAAATTGCAAATTGGAAAATGGCGGAAGAGATTACACAAAACCTTAAAAAGTTTGATGCAGTTGATCCAATAAAATATGATTTTGCCATCTGCCATATTGGAATAAGAAAATTAAAGATTTAAGTTTAACACCATATAAAGTTTGAAAGTTTATAAATGAAAAAAATATCAGAAGATAATTTTCCGTTTAAATATTTATTGTACTTTTTAGCAGTTACAATTCTAATATCCATTTTAGGATATCTTATCTATAATGATAGAAAAAATGCAATTGAAGACGAACTTTACCGGCACGTTGCAACGATTAAAGATATCAAACTTGCACAGATTGAAAAAGAACAGCTTCAAAGGAGAAAATCAATCTCATCTTTTCTGTTACTTCCAACAGTAAAAAATGATTTGAAAACTTTATTTACAAAAAGACAAACACCGGGTTTATTACAAAACATACAAAAATGGTCTAGCGAATTAAAAAATGATTTTGATTTTGTTAGCATAAATATTTTTAATAAAAATGCAGATCTTCTTTTTTCGACAGATACCTCCAAAAGTATTTACGATCATTTTTTAAAACACGAATTAGTTGTGCTTCTCCAAAAAGATTCCTCCGCACTTTCAAATCTATACTTAACCGAAAATAAAAAACTTCTGCAGGCGATAATTACACCGGTAAGAAACGGAAGCGAAATTCTTGGATACATCTGGACTGAAGTTTCATTTTTTGAATATCTGCATCCGATAATATCATACACAAAACAAGAAACAGAAGATGTTGAATATATCTTACTTAAAAAGCAAAGTGACTTGGGATTTATTTTAAGGGATGTGAAGGAAAATGATGAGTTTAAAATCCGCACTATTCCGGTCAGCAAAGAAGATAAAAAGGAGCTTGAATCTTTTATAAAAGGTAAAGAATTTTTTAAAGATGCAAAGTTCAAAGGATCAAAAATATTTGCATCAGTAAATGAAATTCCAGGTACAGATTGGATTTTATTGGCGAAGATAAATCAAGAAAAGGTTGCTGAATCCACAAAGAATGCTGCGATATTAATTTCATTAATTTCCTTCCTGCTAATTATTCTTGCTGCAAGTATAACTTATGCAATTTGGAAGCGAAGCCGATTACATTTTTTAACCAGAACTTTTACACTGCAAAAAGAAAAAGATGCACTAACGGAGCGCTATACTTCTTTAACCAAGTATGCAAATGATATGATTCTTAGCATTGATAAGAATGGAAAGATTCTTGAAGCAAATCAAAAATCATTTAATACTTATGGATATTCAAAAGATGAATTGCTTAAAATGGATTTGCTTGATTTAAGTTACGATAGAAAAAAAGATGTTGAAGTAATTTTTGCATCAATAAATAACCCTGAAGGAATTTTATTTGAAACAAATCATAAAAGAAAAAATGGAACAAGAATTCCAGTTGAAATAAGTGCCAAACTGATTAAGCAGGGTGATGAAGAAATACTTTTGGCAATTGTAAGAGATAATACTGAAAGAAAAAAACTTGAGCTTGGATTTAATACTTGCAAAGGATAAAGCGGAGGAAATGGATAGACTTAAAACAACTTTTCTTTCAAATATGAGTCACGAACTTAACACACCGATGAGCGGCATAATTGGATTTTCAGAATTACTGCTATCAGAAATGGATAATAAAAATCATCGTGAGATGGCTAAGATAATCCACAAAAGCGGCAAGCGATTAAATGAAACTTTAAACTCAATTCTTGACCTTTCAAAATTACAATCACAAAAGTTGGATTTAAGATTAAGTAATATTGAGCTTATAACAATGATACAGGAATGTAAGTACGTATTCTCGGATACGATGAATAAAAAGGGTTTAAAATTCAGTGTTAATGCAGATCAAGAAAAAGTTTTTATAAATACCGATCAAAATATTCTGCATAAAATTTTATGCAACATAGTTGATAACTCTGTTAAATATACAAGTGAGGGTGAAATTAGCATCAACATAAGTGAAACGACAGACAATGTAAAAATAAAAGTAAGAGATACCGGAATTGGAATTCCACACGAAAATCTCGCTCAAATTTTTGAACCATTTAGACAGGGCAGCGAAGGACTAAACAGAAAATTTGAAGGTATGGGTTTGGGATTAACAATTACTAAAAAATATATCGAAATACTTGGCGGTAAATTAAATATCCAGAGTAAACCCGGAGTTGGAACTACAATTGAAATTATTCTAACAAAAAATTGATGTTTTGCTGAATCAATTTTTTTTTTAATTATATCGATAAAAAATTAAAAAAGTGTTGAGAATGATAGGATTTCCTGCTTAACTTTATCGTATTAATTTTATAGATCTTTAATTAATCGGACGGCGTTGTGAGAACAACAAGCAGCCAGTATAATATTATTCACAAAATTATCTTGGAGTTCTTTTGCTATGGAAGATACGAATTCAAGTAAATCCAATTTCAAACCCTATATTTCACCCTCCGATTTTATCCCTGAGTTTACACCTAAAGCTATTATTCTTGGTGCAATATTTGGAATAATATTCGGTGCAGCAACAGTTTATTTAGGTCTGAAAGTTGGGTTAACAGTTAGTGCATCCATTCCAATTGCTGTACTTGCAATTGCAGTTTTCAAAAAAATTGGAAAATCAACTATTCTTGAAAACAACATTGTCCAAACAATTGGTTCCGCCGGCGAATCGGTGGCGGCGGGTGTTGTATTTACAATTCCTGCACTTCTATTTCTACCAGGGGGAGAAGCATATTTTCAATATTTCCAGATTTTTGTCCTTGCTTTAGCGGGTGGTTTACTCGGTGTTCTTTTTATGATTCCCTTAAGAAGATCTTTGATTGTTAAAGAACATGGAATCCTTCCATTCCCGGAAGGCACAGCTTGTGCTGATGTTTTGATAGCTGGCGAGAAGGGCGGCAACTTAGCAAAAAAAGTTTACTATGGTTTAGGTGTTGCCTTCCTATACAAATTTTTTATGTCTATAATTGGTCTCTGGAAAGATGTTCCAGCATATATTTTTAGCAGAAAATCTGCATTACCAAATGGCACAATAAACGGTGAAATAACCCCGGAATTGCTTGGTGTCGGTTACATTATCGGTCCGAAAATTTCAGGTATTATGGTCGCCGGCGGTGTTTTGTCCTGGTTAGTGTTAATTCCACTCATCACACTTTTAGGCGATCAACTTATAACAGCTTATCCGCCTGCTACAAAATTAATTTCTGAAATGTCTCCATCAGAAATATGGAGTAATTATATAAGATATATAGGTGCTGGTGCAGTTACATTCGGTGGTATCGTAACATTAATAAAATCTTTTCCTACTATTATCAGTGCTTTTAAAGATTCTTTTGCTGATCTAAAAGAGAATCGTGCTAATACTAAAAACAATACAAAGACTTCAAAATTAAGAACTGAAAAAGATATTCCTTTGGTATTTGTTTTAGGCGGTAGTGTTTTGTTAGTATTATTTATGACTCTGATCCCAAATATACCAACTAACTTTATGTCAGCCATTATGATCGTAGTATTTGGTTTCTTTTTCGTAACAGTATCCTCAAGAATAGTAGGTATAATAGGATCTTCATCAAATCCTATTTCGGGAATGACAATCGCTACACTTATGGCAACTGCTTTAATTTTTGTTGGTGTGGGCTGGACCGGTGATGTATATCAGCCTATAGCATTAGTAGTTGGATCAATTGTTTGTATCGCATCTGCAAATGCTGGTGCAACTTCACAAGATTTAAAGACTGGATACATCGTAGGCGCAACACCAATTAAGCAGCAGATTGGTTTGTTGATTGGTGTACTTGCTTCAGTTGTGGTCATTGGTTATACCCTCTTATTACTAAACAATACATTAGGAATTGGTGCAATTACAGAAAATCATCCAAATCCATTACCAGCTCCACAAGCGACTTTAATGGCAACGGTTATTAAAGGTTTGTTAAGTCAAAATCTTCCCTGGGCATTAGTACTTGTAGGAATGGGAATAGCTGCTGTTATGGAATTAAGCGGTGTACGTTCTTTACCTTTTGCTGTGGGAGCTTATTTACCTCTTTCTACTACTTCACCAATTTTTATCGGTGGATTAGTAAAATGGGTTGTTGACAAAAAGAAAAAATCAAAAGTGGAAGAATCTGAAATTGGACCTGGTGCATTATTTAGCTCTGGTTTAATTGCCGGCGGTGCCTTAACCGGTATTTTGATTGCGATATTAATTGGTACTCCATTTGGGACTGATGCTTCTGGTAAAGATATTTCCATTATGGATAAATTGAATACAGGTATCAGTCAATCTTTAGGAGCTTCTGGTGATTTAATTTCACTTGCTTTATTTGCAGGCTTGGCTTTAATACTGTACAAATTTGCAACAAGTAAGGAATCATAATTTATTTTAAAGTTGTGATTTAAATATCCAAAAAATTCATTTTTATTATTGGAGCGTTTTATAATAAACGCTCCATCTTGTTTATGCCATTATCTATTAAAGAACAAAAAAAGATATTAAAGAGCACTAACGCGCTTGATCTTACTCCCACTAAAAATTATTCTGATGAAAAAGATGAAAGTGGGCTTATCACTATTCTTATACCTAAGTTTAAAAATACATTATTAAAAAAATATATTGCGCCAAAACTAAATGATGATCACTTTAGAGTTAAACTTGATAAATTTGGTTCAGCTGTTTGGTTTAGAATAGATAATGAATCAAATGTATATCAAATCATTAAAGATATTAAGGCTAAGTTTGGCGATGAATTGCAAGAAGAGACTGATCGTATTGCGAAATTTATATTTCAATTGTATCACAAAGGATTTATCACATTTAAAGAACTAAATTAAAGGAGTCTGTTATGGGAAAAATTTTAGGTCATTTAAAACCAGAATTGGTTTGGCATTATTTCGAAGAAATCTGTCAATATCCTCGTCCTTCCAAAAAAGAAGAAAAGATTGCTGAGTATGTTGTTTCAGTCGGTAAGCGTTTAGGACTTCAAACTGAGAAAGATAAGTTTGGTAATATTCTCATTCGCAAACCTGCAACTCCAGGTCATGAAAACAGAAAAACCGTTGCATTGCAAGGTCATATTGATATGGTATGCGAAAAAAACAGAGGCGTTGAACACGATTTTGATAACGATCCAATTTATCCGTACATCGATGGTGATTGGGTAAAAGCTAAAGGCACAACACTTGGCGCTGATAATGGAATCGGTGTTGCGTGTTCTCTTGCTGTTCTTGAAGATAAAGATATTGAACATGGTCCTATAGAATGTTTATTTACTCTTGATGAAGAAACCGGATTAACAGGTGCATCAAGCTTAAAGAAAAATTGGCTTAAAGCTGATATGTTAATAAACATGGATTCAGAAGAACTTGGAACAATTTTTATCGGTTGTTCCGGCGGAAAAAATACCGCTGCAACATTCAAAGCTAAAATGGAAAAAACCCCTAAAAATTATTCTGCATTTGAGTTAAAAGTTGCAGGATTAAAAGGCGGACACTCAGGACTTGAAATTCATGTTGGAAGAGGCAATGCTGTAAAAATTCTTAACCGAGCAATTTGGAGTTACTCGCAGGAAAATAATCTTCGTATGTCTGAAATAAACGGCGGTAATAAACATAATGCTATCCCACGTGAAGCATTTGCAGTTGTGCTCGTTCCAAAAAATGATGAGAAAAAATTCAAAAAATTTGTTGCAAAATATAACGATACTGTAAAAGCAGAATATGAGCGGGTAGATGCAGGTGTAGTTGTTTCAGCCGAAAAACATGCGGTACCAGAAAAAGTAATGGATGAAAAAACACAAAAACGTTTGGTAAATGCATTATATGCAATTCCGCATGGTGTAATTAAAATGAGCAATGATATTCCGGGTTTAGTTGAAACATCAACAAATCTTGCAGTTGTAGAAACAGTTGGTAAGAACATTAATATAGTTACAAGTCAGCGCAGCCCTGTTGCATCACAAAATGTTGATATCACAAGTATGGTTACATCAGTTTTAAATCTTGCAGGTGCAGATATTAGTTACGGAGATGGATATCCAGGCTGGGCACCTGATATTAATTCTGATATTTTAAAAGTATTTAAATCAACATTTAATCAAATGTACGGTAAAGAACCTGAAGTAACTGCTATTCATGCAGGACTTGAATGCGGAATCATAAAAGAAAAATATCCTGATATGGATATGATTTCTTTCGGTCCAACAATGCAGGATGTACACTCACCAGATGAAAAATTACAAATATCAACTGTACCGGAATTTTATAATCAGTTAAAAACTGTATTAAAAAACATTCCGGCAAAATAGAAATAGTGTTTAATGGAGCAGATGCAATGTTTGTGTCTGCTCTTTTTTTATTTAATTGAAAGCAATAATGGAAAATAACCAACTAGTTGTAAAACAAGAACCATCAGCCTTGTTCCGATGGAGTGTGCTGATTTTTATAAGTCTTGCAATGTTCGGCAATTATTATATCTATGACAGCATTGCCCCCATTTTCGATTTACTTTCATCCCAACTCAATTACACTGATCAGCAGTTAGGTCTATTATATTCAGTTTATAGTATAGCTGCAATAATAGTTTTATTACTTGGGGGCTATGTAATTGATAAGTTTGGTACAAAGGTTACCGTTTTAATTTTCTCTCTAATTTGTTTGTTCGCAGCATTTCTAACAGCTTTTTCACCTGAATTTTACGTTATGTTAATCGGCAGATTTGTACTTGGTTTAGGGGCTGAACCATTAATTGTTGCCGTTACGACTGCACTTGCAAAATGGTTTAAAGGAAAAGTATTAAGTCTTGCTTTCGGTATTAACCTGATGATCGCAAGATTAGGCTCTTGGGCAGCTGATACCTCTACTGGCTGGGCAAGCCCGCTCTACGAAAGATGGCAGGATCCGCTGTGGTTAGCAACCGCAATTGCAGGAGTTTCAGTTGCTGGTGCATTGCTCTACTGGTTCATGGAAAATAAGGCAGAGAAGAAATATGATTTAGGTACTGCAGGTGAAACTGAAAAACTGGAATTAAAAGATTTGTATTCATTTAGTAAATCTTATTGGTATATAGTTGCACTATGTGTTGTCTTTTATTCTACAGTTTTTCCATTTAGAGCCTTTGCAATTTATTATTTTCAGCAAGCCCATGGGTTGGAAAGAAATTCAGCTGGTTTACTGAATAGTTTATTACCATTAGCTGCCATGATTGCCACTCCTTTATTTGGTCTTTGGGTGGATAAAGTTGGAAAGCGATCTGTGTTCATGATTGTTGGTACTATGATATTATTTCCACTGTTTCTGGTAGTTACATATTTACCTCCCGGCCCACTAATTTTTCTTTCGATACCCTACATCGGAAGCGGAGCAATCCCTTTGACCCTATTAATTGTTATGTTGCTTCTTGGAATCTCTTTTTCAATGATTCCCGCTGTTATGTGGCCTTCGGTTGCTTATATTGTTGATCAAAAACGATTAGGCTCAGGTTACTCCTTGATGACGCTTTGTCAGCAGGTTGGTATGGCGGCAATTCCATGGCTGATTGGATTTACAAATGATGCATTCAAAGCAGGACCGGATAACCCGGAAGGCTATACTGCAGGAATGTGGATTTTTACTTCACTCGCTTCATTAGGATTGCTGTTCTCATTCTTACTCTGGAAAACTGAGAATGGTCCAAATGCACATGGTTTGGAAACAATTACAACTAAGACAGGTGTTGTTGAAAAAGAATGATCGATGAGATATTTTCCGCACTCGGATTTTTAGGATTGATTTTTGCATTCTTGTTAAGAAAATCTGAAATGGGACCAAACACACACGGACTTGAAAAAGGTATGTTAAAATAGTTTTTAATTAACATCGGCAGGGGATCAAAATCAATTCATCTATTCGGAGAGAATATGAAAAAACTTTCTACAGTACTTTTTGTGTTATTTATGTTTGTTAGCTCTTCATCTACTTTGTTTGCCCAAAGTGCGTGTTGTGGTTTGGATTATTTGGCGGGTGTTCTTTTGCAATCTGGTGTTAGTTTCGGCTATGGTGCACAACAGTTTTCTGCAGCAGGTTTAAATGATTACATAAAAGTTTACAATGATAAGCGTCCTGCACTCACAAAAAAAATGGACAATTTTGGTTTTGCACATGGCTGGAGAGCCGGTATAAATTTAATTCAGTTACAAGATGATAATATGTTTTACGGGCTGAGTGTTTTTTATCAGCAAATTAAAGAAAAGCATGAGGCGGCAGCAATGTTACTAAATAATATTCCGGTAAAAAGAGAATATGATTTAACACTAATTTCTTACGGAATAGGAGTTTCATTTTCTTATGTAATTAATAAAAGTTTTGATTTCAAAATTGCTGATGTAAGAGTGAACTGGAATAAAGCAAACTTTATAAATAGATATACAGAAGGTACAAATCCATCAACAGAACAGGTTTTAAAAGATCCTGAAGCAAGTATTGGTGGACAGATAAGCACCGGTTTTCTTTACTATCCATTGCCACCTTATATTTCCCTTGAAGCAAGTGTTGGATATTCTTACTTTTCAATTAATGAAATGCAATTTGAATCATCCGGACAGTTTCTTGCTAAGAATGAAGACAGCAATGAAAAAATGGAAAATTTTATCGATGGCGGAGGATTATTTGCGTTTGCTCAATTAAATATTGCAATACCATTTTTCTAATAACTCAATTTATGCTCAAACTATTTCAAAAAATATTTTTTCTTATTCTGATTTTTTCATTCCCAATTCTACCGCAATCGTTTGGATTCGGTTGTCTGGGATTTGTCGGAGGATTTGGCGGATACAGTCACCAGCAGTACAAGCCTGATGGACTTAACGCTTATGCCGCTAACTTTAATTCAATTAACTCAGAATATATTGAAAATAAAATGAGCGATTTTGGTAAAGCCAGTGGTTACAGAGTTGGCGTAAATTTTTTTCGTGCAAAGTTTACCGGATTATTTATAACCGCAAAAGGTTACTATCAACAGCTAAGCGAACAGCACGATGCATTAGTTTATCAAACAGCAATTGGTATTGATTATAATTATGATTTAAAATTAAAATCTTGGGGGATTGGTTTAGATATCGGAATTCCGATAAATTCATTTCTTAGTTGGAAAATTGTTGATGGCAGTGTATTGTTAAACAGCGCTAAGTTTACTGAAACCATAAACTCTACACAGGGAACAGACGTAAATAAATACAATAACGAAAAAACAGAAATCGGTTACTCCGTTGGTACAGGATTTATTTTTGAGATAGTTAAAAATTATATAAGTATTGAGGGCGTAGCAAGCTATTCCCAAATTACGATTGATAAAATGATTAATGAAGACGGCAGCATTTTAGTTTACAACCCGAATAAAGTATTAAGCTCAGAAAAATTTATCAGCACCGGCGGATTTAATGCAGCGCTTCAGTTAAACTTAGGATTTCCACTTTAATAACAGGAGAGAAAATGAAAAAACTAACCAAACTCGATTCTGCATCTACTATTGCAATTAAAGATTGTATGGGTGCAAAGAAGAATGAAAAAATTCTTGTTATCACAGATGAACTAAAAAGAGAAATCGGTTTATCACTTCATGAAAATGCAATCAGATTAGGATACGAATCTTTACTTGTCGAAATGAAATCAGGAAAAATAAATGGAGAAGAGCCATCGGCAGCGGTTGCTGATTTAATGCAAAAGTTTGATGTAGTATTTTGTCCAACAGCAAAATCATTAACCCATACAGATGCAAGAAGAAGCGCATCTGCAAAAGGCGTCCGCATTGCAACTTTTCCCGGCATTACAAAAGATGTTATGATTCGCGGAATGAATGCAGACTATAAAACCATCTCAAAAAGAACAGTTAAACTTGCAAACTTGTTGGAGACAGGAAAAGAAATTCGTGTTACTGCTCCAGCCGGAACAGATATTACTTTTAAAATTGCAGGAAGAAAAGCTTATGCAAGCAAGGGACTATTTCACGCACGGGGTGAAAGCGGAAATCTGCCAACGGGTGAAGCCTTTTTAGCCCCTGTTGAAGGCAGCTCAAACGGAGTTTTTGTTGTTGATGGTTCAATGGCAGGTTTAGGTCTAATAAAAAATGCAAACCTGCCTATCCGGCAGGCAGGTATTAAAATTGAAGTTGAAAATGGTTATGCAACAAAAATTACCGGCAGCATATTAGCTAACAAACTTAAAGTGATGCTGGATAAAGTTGGCAGAGATGCTCGAAACATTGCGGAGTTTGGAATCGGTACAAATGATTCTGCAAAGCTTAGCGGAGTTTTACTTGAGGATGAAAAAGTTATGGGTACAATTCACATTGCTCTCGGAAATAATGTATCAATGGGCGGCAGTGTAAATGTTCCAATTCATTTAGATGGTGTTGTAAAGAAACCCACTGTTTGGATGGATGGCAGAATGATAATGAAAGATGGAAAATTGCTGGTTTGATTTTTACTTTCCTTCCCGCACAGGCAAGAATATACTTTTTAAATATCAAAATGGAATCCCACTTTCTCCCGAAGAGATACCTTGGCAGTGGGAAAGACAAAAATCATATCTAAATTTTTACCAATGGAATAATTTTAAGTATTTCTAATTAGCTCCCTATTTTATATTTTTACGAAGCAAAGAATTTATAATTAAATAGGAAAGTAATGTCAATATTACCCATCACGATTTGGGGTGATAAAATATTAAGAAAAAAAGCAGCAAAAGTTTTAATGGTTGATGATAAAATTATCAAACTGATTGATGATATGTTTGAAACCATGTACAACGCAAACGGAATTGGTCTTGCTGCAAATCAGGTCGGGGCTAGCAAGCAAATTTTTGTTGTTGATATTTCTAAAGTTGAAGATTATGAGGACACCAAACCGCTTGCTTTAATCAATCCAAAAATTATTGCTAAGTCTGAAGAAAAAGTAATTTTTGAAGAAGGGTGCTTAAGTATTCCGGATCAGCGGGAAGATGTATTACGTCCAAAAGAAATTACAATTGAGTTTCAGGATAAAAATTTAAAAACTCACACAATTGAAGCTGATGATTTGCTCGCTCGCGTAATGCAGCATGAGTATGATCATTTACTTGGAATTCTTTTTACAGATCTTGTGGATGAAGAAACAAAAAAAAGATTAAAGAAACCACTAAACAAAATTAAAAAAAGAAAAATTGAAGTTGATTATCCAATCAGCCAATCTGAAGAATACCGCATAATGTAGATTGTAAAGGTTTGTAATGAAAATTGTTTTTATGGGCACTCCAGATTTTTCAGTTCCTTCCTTAAAAATTTTACTTGAAAATAATCACGAAATTCTTGCAGTTGTAACTACACCGGATAAAGAACGCGGTCGCGGGCAAAAAATTACTTTTACAGCAGTTAAACAATTTGCGATAGAGAATAATATTCCTGTTCTGCAGCCGATTAAGTTGAAGGATGAAAGTTTTATTCACGATTTAAAAAATCTTAATTCGGATTTATTTGTTGTTGTTGCTTTCAGAATTCTACCAAAAGAAGTTTTTGAAATTCCAAAATACGGCTCATTCAATCTTCACGGATCATATCTGCCTAAATACCGCGGCGCAGCACCTATACAATGGGCTTTAATAAATGGTGATGAAGAAACAGGTTTAACAACTTTTAAACTTGCAGAAAAAGTTGATACTGGCAATATCTATTTGCAGGAAAAAGTAAAAATAAATCCTGAGGATAATTTTGAAACACTGCACGATAGAATGAGTTTGCTTGGTGCTGAACTTGTTTTGAAAACCGTTAACTTAATTGAAAATGGAGATTATAAATTAAATCAGCAAAACGATTCTCTTGCATCTCCCGCTCCGAAAATTACAAAAGAAATTTGCTCGATTGATTTTAATAAATCCGCAAAAGAAATTCATAATCTGGTTAGGGGATTATCACCGTATCCAGCCGCATTTTTTATTTATAACAATAAAGTTATTAAGATCTACAAAACAGAAATTGTAGAAGATATAAATCTTAAACCATTCGAATTTCATCAAACAAAAACTGAATTGCTAATTGGCTGTGGAAAAGATGCTTTACGAATTTTGGAAATCCAGCAGGAAGGGAAGAAGCAAATGAACATAGAGGAGTTTTTGAGAGGGTTTAAGTTTAATTAGAGTCAAAAATCAAACAGCTTTATCATCTTTCGTGTGTCATACATATCACTAGTTACAACATTTCTCTTTCATCATTCAAATCATTTCTTTAAAATAGTATCAGCTAATCCAAACAAAGAGCATATAATTGAAATATAAAAACAACATTCTCGAGCAGATTGGAAATACTCCTTTAATTAAACTTAACAGAATTAATAAAGGATTAAAGCCGCAGATATTTGCAAAGTTAGAATCCGCAAATCCAGGCGGCAGCGTTAAAGACCGTATTGGTTATGCTATGATTGTTGATGCTGAAAAAAACGGAGAGTTAAAACCCGGAGGAACTATTATTGAAGCCACAAGCGGCAATACAGGTATTGGACTTGCTCTTACTGCTTTAGTAAAAGGATATAAATCAATTTTTGTTGTTACAGATAAAGTAAGTGATGAAAAAATAAATTATTTAAAAGCTCTCGGTTCTGAAGTTATAGTTGTTTCTAACTCTGTTGATCCCGAACATCCGGAATACTATGTGAATGTTGCAAAGCGTTTAAATAAAGAAATTCCAAACTCATTTTTTGCATATCAATATTCTAATCCGTCAAATCCAGAAATACATTATCAATCAACTGGACCAGAAATTTGGGATCAGACAGATGGCAAGATTACACACTTTATTTCCAGCATCGGGACAGGCGGTACTATAAGTGGAACGGGAAGATATTTAAAAGAAAAAAATCCAAAAATAAAAGTTATCGCTGCTGATCCTCTTGGTTCTATCTTTAAACATTATAAAGAAAAAGGCGAGTTGATTAAAGGAACACCATATCTTGTTGAAGGCATTGGACAGGATTGTTTGCCGAAAAATGTTCACTTTCAGTACATTGATAAAATTGTAAATATTAGTGATAAAGAATCGTTTTCAGCAGCACGCAGATTAACAAAAGAAGAAGGAATTTTTTGCGGCGGAAGTACAGGTACAATCGTTCACGTTGCATTAGAAGTAGCCAAAGAATGTAATGAAAATGATGTGATAGTTTTTATTGTTTGTGATACGGGCGAAAGGTATTTATCAAAAGTTCATAACATAGAATGGCTGAAGCAAAACAGAATGCTTGAGCCGGAAGTAAGAACACTACGCGATTTATCAGACATCAAAAAACAAAAAGGGGTTGAAGAAATTGCCTCGATTAAGGAAACAGATTTTGTAAAAAATGTACTGAACTTGATAAGCAAAACAGGTTACTCACAAATTCCTGTAATGAATGGAAGACAATCAATTGGCTGTGTTAGAGAAAATGTTTTACTAACAAAGTTAGTTGATAATCCATTAGTCTATAACTTAACGATCAAAGAAGTAATGGAAGAATCATTGCCAATCCTTGAAGCAAAAACTGAAATTGATGAAGTAAAAAAATATTTAAAAAATAATTCAGCAATTCTTGTTAGTGATTTTGGGTTGATAACTGATATTATAACAAGATATGATTTGATAAATATTCAACAATAATTCACTGATTGATCGAATGGAATAAGATAGATATTAATGTCATGCTAGAACTTGTTGAAGGATGAGAAATAAAACTTATGAAGGATTATTTTGTTCTTATAATACAAATGCACAGAAAATCTTAATAATACAGGGGTAATCACACTTAGGAAAATCGAATAGCGGAACAGCATCTGCCTTGCTTATGGTGAAGCTCAGAATGCACAACCTCGAATTGGTTTATTCTAATAAATTTACTAAAGAACTCAAGAATCGATGTCGCTCTGAGAAATGATCTAAAAGTCGATAACCCAGAAAATGAAATGGAAGACTATATTGAATGCAAAACTGATTCAAGTATTTGTAAAACTATAGAAACACGAAGAAAAAATGAAACGATCACATTTCCACAAGTGATTGTTTCACTTCAGCACATATTTTCGTTAGATGTTCAATGCAATCTAATAATCAAATTAAATTAAGGTAAAAAACAATGGGCTTTTCAACAGATGCAATTCACGCGGGACAAATTCCTGATCCTACAACCGGAGCAGTAATAACACCAATTTATCAAACTTCAACTTATGCACAGTACGAGCTTGGTAAAAGTACTGGATTCGAGTACGCAAGAACTCACAATCTAACCCGGCAGGCACTTGAAAAAAATATTGCAACTTTAGAAAAAGGCAATTATGGAATTGCTTTTGCATCAGGTTTAGCAGCTACTCACGCTCTAATTAGTTTGCTAAAAGCTGGTGATCACGTTGTTATATCCAACAATGTTTATGGCGGTACTTACAGACTATACGAACTAAATATGAAAAATTATGGATTAGATTTTTCCTGGGTTGATAGCAGTGATCTGAAAAATATTGAAAATGCAATTACGTCCAAACACAAAAATGATTTATGTTGAAACTCCAACTAATCCAATGTTAAACTTAACAGATTTAAAAGGTGTTGCGGAAATTGCAAAGAAAAATAAATTAATTACGGTTTGTGATAACACTTTTATGAGCCCATATTTTCAAAATCCTTTAACATTTGGGATAGATATTGTTCTTCATTCAGCACCACCAAATATTTAAACGGGCACAGTGATATAATTGGTGGAATATTAGTTACAAGCGATGAAAAGATTCACGAGCGAATTCGTTACATCCAGAATGCAGCAGGTGGAGTTCCATCACCATTTGATTGCTGGCTGATACTTCGATCAACAAAAACACTTGCGGTAAGAATGAAGCAGCACGAAATAAATGCAAATGCTTTTGCAAAATTCTTAAGCAAATCTGGTTACGCCAAAAAAGTAATTTATCCGGGATTAAAAAATCATCCTCAACATGAGCTTGGCAAAAAAACAAATGCGTGGTTTTGGCGGAATGGTTTCTGCAGATTTTGGTGATATAAAAACAGCAAAAAAAGTTTTAAACAATGTTAAGATATTTACCCTTGCAGAGAGTCTTGGCGGAGTTGAAAGTTTGATTTCTCATCCTGCTTCTATGACACACGCTTCAGTTCCGAAAAAAGATAGGGATAAAATGGGATTGACAGAAAGTCTTGTTCGTTTTTCTGTTGGGATAGAAGATGTTGAAGATTTAATTGCAGATGTAGAACAAGCATTGAAGTAAAACGCAATATGCTAACCAATTAATCTTCTGAGATAATTTATTTGCCCCAAATGATAATTAATATGTGTTAGCAAATGTATCAACATAAAATCTGTC
Organism: uncultured Ignavibacteriaceae bacterium; assembly: GCA_963704275.1. Lineage (GTDB taxonomy): Bacteria > Bacteroidota > Ignavibacteria > Ignavibacteriales > Ignavibacteriaceae > IGN3. Next base: position 264,222 of record CAVPHP010000014.1, read on the forward strand.
TTAACTGATTTATCATGCTTTTGTTCAGGATAATCTTTTGCTAAATCCTCATCGGATAATTTTTCTAATGTATGCTTAACAATTTCAATAGTATTTTCAATATAATTTATTAAGGTTTTTGCAGAAATATTTTTCGCAGTAAATTCATTTTCGCGATCTCTTACATAACCGGTTTTACCAAGTACAGCTCCAATAAAATGGTTAAGATTGCCTAATAAGTGCAAACATAAATTACCAGCTGAGTTGCTGATACCGTGTTTTATTATCCACAGAGAATTATCATCTTTATATAAATTGATTTCATCTTTAAGTTTATTTAAATCGCGTTCAAATATTTCAACTAATGATTCTTTAAACATATTATCAGACTCCTTTAATAAGGTAAAGTTTTTTGTTCTGCTGCATCTTCCACTTGTAAAATTTCTGTTACAATGTAATTGCTGTTACCGCGCCAGGGAATTGCATTTAAATATTCTTTGTAGCGAAGCTCAACAAATTTTCCGCTATATCTTTCAAGTACTTGTGCTACCTGATCATCTAAAATACTGAAATCAAATTCGTTGCTTTGCATTGAGTTTGGAGTTGGAGTTTTAAATCCTTGTTGAATGATTCTGCCTTCCCAGGTTTTAAATATATATCCTTTTTTAACCACAAAATTTAAGTTGCCGGCTTTTACACCTTCACCAAAAACAAAATAATATCGCCACCAGAAAACAACTGCAAGAATTAATATTAATACAGGAATGCTAATCTTTAAAAACTTTTTCATCGAATAAACTCTTTTTTGTTTGTTGTAATATTAAAGTAATCTCAATTTATTTAAAAGCATGATCGCCTCTGTTTTATTTTATTATTTAAGATAAATTCTATCGTTTTTAAAAAGGATAATTATGTATGCAGTCAATTCCTATTAGTTAATATTGGAAATATTTTAAGAATAAAACTTAACCATTTATCAATGATTGCGATCATTAGTGAAAAAAAACCAATTCAGTTAATGATATAACAATATCTAAAAGAATAATTGTTTAAATTTAGAATATAAAAATGATAATTGTTGAACTACTATATAATTTAGCTGCACTTGTTGCATTAAGCGTCTTATCAGGATTTATAAATCTTAGATACGATAGAAGCTTACTGCTCAATAAAATTTTACAAGGAATACTATTCGGAACTGCCGCCATAATTGGAATGCTTAACCCATTTATTTTTTCGGAAGGAATTATTTTTGATGGAAGATCAATCGTAATTAGTCTTTGTGCGCTGTTCTTTGGCCCAGTTGCAGGAATAATATCAGCACTTATGGCTGTTGTTTTTAGAGTAAGTATTGGAGGCAATGGTCTTATGATGGGTACGCTTGTCATATTATCTTCGTTGATTATCGGTTTGTTTTTCTATTTCAAAAAACAACAAGTTGCTGAAAATAGAATTACCAATCTTCAATTATTCTGGTTTGGAATTCTTGTACACATTGCAATGTTAATTTTAGTTTTGACCCTTCCAACAGAAAACATTTTAAATGCTTATAAAACAGTTACATTTACAGTTTTAGTTGTTTATCCATTGGTTACAGTTGTAATTGGAAAAATCTTATTTGATCAAGAAGAAAACAAAAGATTTATTACAAAGCTTAAAGAAAGTGAAGAGAACTATCGTTTGCTTGTGGAAAACCAAACCGACTTAGTTGTTAAGATTGATAAAAATGGAATATTAATATTTGTTAGTCCGAGTTATTGTAAGCTTTTTGGAAAAAGTAAAAGCGAGTTGCTTGGTAAATCCTTTATGCCTTTAGTGCACAAGGATGATATTGAAATGACTCAAAAGGAAATGTTGAAATTGTATCGTGAACCTTATACATGTTATGTGGAACAAAGAGCGTTGACTGTTGAAGGTTGGCGTTGGATCGCCTGGTCTGATAGCGCAATTTTAGACTCAAAGGGAAATGTTGAATCCATAATTGGAGTCGGGCGCGATATAACAAGCATAAAAACTGCCCAAGAAGGTTTATTAAACTCCGAAGAAAAATTTTATAAAGCATTTCAAGCTTCACCTGACTCATTATCATTAACTGAGTTAGAAACAGGCAGAATAATAGATGCTAACGACGGATTTTTAACAGTCTTCGGCTATTCCCCAGATGAAGTTATAGGAAAATCCACACTTGATTTAAATGTTTGGACCGATCCGGAGGATAGGGTAAAAATAATTTCTAAATTAAAAGCTGAAGGAAGAGCCAGAGATTTTGAAGCGGTCGGTCGTAGAAAAAATGGTGAGATGCTTATCGGATTACTATCCGCAGAGATTATTAAAGTTGCTGGTGAACAAATTATTTTAATGATTGTTAAAGATATAACGTTAAGTAAAAAATCTGAAGAAAGTCTTAAGAAGAATGAAGAGAAATATCGTATGCTTGTTGAGCTTGCTTCCGATGCTTTTTTTCAAGGTGATGCTAACGGTAATTTGATAACGATAAATGATAAATCGATTGAATTGACGGGTTATACTAAAGATGATTTATTGAAAATGAATATTAAAGATTTGTTTGCAGATGATACTTTGGAAGAAGTTCCGTTCAGATATGATTTGCTTAAGGGTGGTGATACTTTTAAGACTGAGCGCTCTTTACTTAAAAAGGATGGGGAAAAAATTGTTGTTGAAATGAATTCACGCCAAATGCCGGATGGAACTTATCAATCCTTTTTTAGAGATATAACAGAGCGTAAAAAACTTTTTAATCATTTGATTGAAGCCAAAGAAAAAGCAGAAGAGATGAATCGAATCAAAACCTTTTTCTTTGCAAATATGAGTCACGAACTCAGAACTCCTTTCGTAGGTATTCAAGGATACTCGGAACTTTTAGCTGATTCGTTAAAAGATCCTGAAGCAAAAGATATGGCTGAACAAATTCTTAAAGCATCAAAAAGATTAACTGATACTTTAAATAAAATATTAAATGTAACCCGACTTGAATTTGATAAATTAGAATTAAATCTAACTAAAGTTGATGTTGTAGAATTGATTGAAACACTTTCTAAACTGTTTGAAAAATCCGCAGAAATTAATCATACAACATTGAATGTAAATATTTTATTCAAACCAATTGTAATAAATTCTGATGCAAAACTACTTGGAGAAATTTTAACAAATCTTATTAATAATGCCGTAAAATATACTCACAACGGTACTATCGATATTATTTGCAATCTCGAAATAATAGATCAAGTAAATATTCTTAAGATTAATATTTCTGATACCGGCGTGGGAATTCCCATAGAAAAGCAGGAAGTAATTTGGCAGGAATTTAGACAAGCCAGCGAAGGATTTAACAGATCATTTGAAGGCACAGGGCTTGGCTTAACAATTATAAAAAAATATGTAACAGCGTTGAATGGGAAAATAAGTTTATCAAGCGAAGTTGAAAAGGGCACTACATTTACAATTGAATTGCCTGTAACATTTTCAAAGATAAGTGATGATACTGAAAAATCAACTATTGAAATTAATCAAACCCCAGCAACGATTTCTGAATCAAGTACAGCAAACGTTTTATATGTTGAAGATGATATGATTGCTTTGAAGTATATTGAAAAAATTCTCAATCCATTATATAAAATTACAACTGCGTTTACAGCTGATCTTGCATTAGAGCTTGTTAATAAATTTACTTATGATATTTTAATGTTAGATATAAATTTGGGCAGGGGAATTGACGGAATTGAACTAATGAAAACGATTAGGAAAATTCCTGCTTACACAAATATCCCAATTGTTGCTGTAACGGCGTATGCTGCTGAATCTGATAAACAAGAGTTTTTAGCAAAAGGATTTTCACATTACATTTCAAAACCATTTTCATCTGCCCAACTAAAAAACTTGCTTCAAGGTTTAGTGAAGCAGATAAATAAATAAAACAGATTCTGATTGGCTGTATTAATTAAATCAAATCCTTTTTACTAACTTTACTTATCAATTAACAATACATAATTATCGATGAAAAAAATAATTCTATTTTCTTTACTCTTTCTTGCTTCTTCACTCCCGGCTTTTTCTCAGGAAGATTTTGAAACTGTAACTGATTCTGTTGGAATAGAAGTTTATTTAATTGATGCTTATGTAAAACAAGAACCGCCATACACTTTTATCTTATCTTTTTACACAAGTGAAGTTTGTTTAAGCAATGTAATCATTGATGGCAAATATGAATATCTGGTTTCCAGTGGATTGAGTGAAGCGCATTCCGCAAAGATTGATATTTCTGATTTGAAATTTTTGGATAAGAATGTAAACTTTGTAATCGAAACAATTGATTCACTCGGTAACAAAAATTTATCTGAAGAGTTTGAATTTGATTTGCCTTATGAACCTGAAATAAGCGAGGGTTCAAGCATCTGGACGTTGTGTCTGTTTGCCGGTTCCGTTTTTGTTCTACCGATGCCCGGTTATGTTATTGCAAATGGAAATCACTATTACAGCTTAACTAAAGAAATTCCTATCGTTTCATTCAGAGCGAAAAAAGGAAATTATCCATCAGGCTATTTAGCGTTTGAGTACACATATATTTTTGATGCTGAAAACAAAAACTTTGCACGTCTCGGTTATAAAAAAATATTTCCAATAGATTACATCGAATATATTTCAGCTGGCGCTACGGCTTATACAAACTTTTCAGGTCAAAATGGATTTGCTCCGGAAGTTTCTTTGGGATGGTTTACTTTGTTTGATACTTTTACATTTTACACTCGTTATCGTTACAACTTCAAACCAAATGATTCAAACTCGAACTTTCACGAGATAAATTTGGGACTTTATACCCGCTTCTTTTCTCTTTATCTATAACACGTTGATTTCTAACAAATGGAATGATTTTTCTATTTCTTATGTTACAATAAGAAACAAAAATAATTTATGAAATTTTTAGCGCTTACAATTTTTTTATTATCAAATCTTATTATATCTGCTCAAACCGGTAATCTATCGGGAAAAGTAACTGATAAAAACGGTGCTATTCCGGCAGTTAATGCATTTATAATCGATACAAACATTGGCGCTGGTGCTGATGTAAATGGAAATTATAAAATTACAGGCATACCACCAGGAGCGCATCAAGTTAGATTTAGTGCAATTGGCTATCAAACAAAAGTTGTTGACGTTATAATCTATCCAAATAAAACTACTGAACTTAACATTACTTTAATTGAGGCTATTATAGAAATTCAATCTGTTGAAGTAACAGGAATGAAAATTCAAGAGCAAAGCGATACACGAACAAGTTTAATAGATCTTAATCCTCGTAATGCAAAAATTTTACCCGGTGCTGCAGAAGATGTTTTACGCACACTGCAATCATTGCCTGGAGTTTTGGCTCCGAATGATTTTTCATCACAACTTGTTGTGCGCGGCAGCGGTCCGGATCAAAACTTAATTATAATGGATGATGTTGAAGTTTTTAATCCGTATAGACTTTATGGAGTTGTTAGTATGTTCAATCCGGATGCAGTTTCGGATGTTAATTTATTATCTGGTGGATTTCCTGCAAAGTACGGCGATAGGCTTTCCGCAGTTTTAGATGTTACAAATCGCGAAGGCGACAACACTAAAAGTTTAAAGGGAAATATTAATACTTCTATTGTTGATGCGAATATTGTGCTTGAAGGTAAAAATCCTTTTAACATAAAAGGCAGCTGGTTAATAAACTCACGCAGAACTTATTACGATCTTATCATCGAACCATTTGTAAAAAGCGCAGGCCTGGTTGATGACAATACATCTTTTCCAAATTTTTATGATTTTCAAGCAAAGCTTGTCTTTGGACCTTTTAATGGTCACAAAATTCTTCTTAATGGAATTCTATCTCGCGATGGTGTTGATGTAGTTAGCGGAAAAGAACGCAACACACCGGATAGCGTTGGTGTTTATAATATTTCAAGAAATGATATTGTTTCTGCAGCATGGCATTTTGCTCCGACTAAAAATTATTTAAATAAATTGATCGTTTCGTGGTATAAAAATAATGGTACAACGGATTTTGATTCTCAAATACTCGATCCATCTTTAAACCGAAATGATTTTGAAGAAACTATTCCCGATACAATAAAACCATACTTGTTGGGATTTAAGTTCAATGGCGATTTTGATTACCGCAAAATTACAATTGATGACAAGTTTACTTACCTGTGGAATGAAAATACATTTGAAGCGGGCGCAGGTGTTGATTTTATGGAAACAACCATGAACTTTAAGTTTGATCTCGATCCGGCGCTTGAGGCTATATTTGCAGCCAATCCACAGTTCCGTGCGGCGCTAAGTGATTTGAAAGATGTTAAAAAATATAATCGTTACAGAGCCTATGCACAAAATAATTTTAAATTAACCGAAAAACTATTTTTTAATCCCGGTTTAAGATTTGATTATTATGATATACTAAATAAAGGTTACATCGCACCCAGACTTTCTTTTTCTTATGCGATTGATGAGATAACAACTTTGCGCGGTGTTTGGGGAATCTATTATCAATCGCCGGGATACGAAAAACTACGTGATCAAAATATTCTTTTTGATCTTGCAGATGTTTACACAAAACCGCTCGATGCAGAAAAAGCGATTCATTACGTTGTCGGAATTGAAAGATGGTTAACTAACGAATGGAGTTTACGTTTTGAATCTTACTACAAAGATTTTACAGATCTAATCGTACAAAAAAAACTTGATGGAACTGCGTTTGTAACTGAACTTATTCCTGGCAGAAATCCACACTCTCCAAATAGCTGGACAAGACCAGTGCCTGTAATCGGGGATTCAATCACGCAAATTCCTGTTAACAATTCTTACGGCGAAGCTTATGGCTTTGAATTTTTCTTAGCCAAAAGAAATGTAATGAACAACAGTAAATTAAGCGGTTGGATTTCTTACGCACTGGCTTACGCCAACAGATTTGAAGATGGAGAAAAATTACCTTTCCGATTCGATCAGACACACACATTTAATTTTGTTTTAAACTATGATTTTAACAATTGGTTCAATGTTGGGCTGCGTTGGCAATATGGTTCGGGATTTCCTTACAGCGAACCTATTGGTATAAAACCAAGAATAATATTACAAGATCAAAATGGTGATGGTATTCCTGAAACTCCTGTAATATCTACAAGAAAAAGTTTTAACGATCCAAATGGTGAAGGCGAAGTGGTTTACGATATTGATTTTGGGGATAACAAATTAAACGCGCGTAAACCCTCATATCACAGGCTGGATTTAAGATTTAATTTTATTACAAATTTCTGGAATCTTGACTGGGTGTTTTATCTTGATGTAGTTAATGTTTACAACAGAAAGAATGTTGTTAACTACGATTATTATATCACGAATGATTTAACACTTGGAAGAGAACAAAATAATATGTTTCCTATCCTGCCAACCTTTGGTGTAAGTGTTAAATTTTAATAAGTGATTTTTAATAATACTTTTATATGTATTCTAACTTACTTAATTTGTTTTCAACATTTGGGTTTTTTCCTCACTACATATCTATCATAATAAACCAAACAGTTTTGTAAAAAAGACAAATACCATTCTGTTTTCTTATTTTTCTTAACCAATCATTTACGGAGGTTACTATGAAAAACATTTCTTTACCGGTTATTCTTTTCATTTTTTTTGGATGCTTTATTGGTTTCGCTCAAGAGTTTGAAAGCGAAGTTTCCATAATTGCAAATCCATTATACGATCAGAATTCAAATAACAGCTATGACTTTGATTCACAACCGATCTATGGTTCGGATTGGGAATGGATGCACCCAACACCACAGGGAAACAATTTAAGATTTCTTAAAGTTTTTGATGCAAATAACTGGTGTGCATTAGGATACGGCGGTTCTTTTCTTCGAACATCAAATGCAGGTGCAACTTGGTTTCTTAATAAAAATGTAGGCGGATTATCATCTGTTGCTGCCGGCAATAATTTATTTGGAGGGTACTTCTTCGATGTGAATACAGGTTTAGCTTGCGGTGAAAACGGTGTAATTGTCAGAACAACAGATGCAGGTGTAACATGGAGTTCTGTTTATTCCGGAACCGGGTTTATTTATGATATATTTTTTCTAAATGCAACTGTTGGATATGCATGTGGTGTTGCAACAATCGGTTTGTTAAAAACAACGGATGCTGGTCAAACCTGGACACAGATTCCAACAATTCTTCCTAGTTCGTCATATTGTATTTACGCATTTGATGAAAATTTGATACTGCTCGGCTCAACTACTGGAAATATTCTTAGGTCTACTGATGGCGGCACAAGCTGGTCAACGATTTATGCTGCTGGTACCAGTCTAATCTGGAATATTAATTTTGTGAATGCTGATACCGGAATGGTTGTCGGAATTGATGCCCCAATCGCTGTTACAACGGATGCTGGTTTAACCTGGACTTTACGAAACACCGGAATACCTGCTACATCAGATTTTTTTGATATTGATATTAGACAAAATACGATTTATATAACAGGTGATTCATATGATATTTACTCAACAACCGATCTAGGTGTTACATGGAATGCGATAGACTACACAGATCCAAGTAGTTCTTGGGTCGCCGGAACGTTTAAAAGCGGATTTATATCAGATAATGAATTTGTAACAGTAGGTTCTTATGGTATTGTAAATAAAACAATAATTTCTCCCAATTCAACTATTGCTTTTGGTAAATGGTTAAAAGCAGGAATCACCTACGATATATGGGCAGAAAGTCCAACTGGAAGAGTAATATTAGTTGGCTCAGCAGGTATATCGGGTGTTACTTTTGATCAAGCAATGTATTCAACAGATGGTGGTATTACTTGGGCTATTGCTACAAATGCTTCCTCAGCGGTTACTTTTTATTCATTAAGTATGGTTAGTTCCTTAGTTGGATATGCTGCTTGCGCAGATCATTATGTGTATAAAACAACAGATGGTGGTGCAAGTTGGATTCAAGTAACACAGCCAATCGTATCACTTTCCGATTTAAGAACTGCATCATTTTTAGATGAAAACAATGGTTATGTCTTTGGCGAAGCCGGCCTTGGTTATAAAACTACTGATGGCGGTACAACCTGGACAGCGTTAACAACAGGTATTACAGGAACTTTATACGGCTCACACTTTTTGGATGTTAACAATGGGTTTATCTGCGGTGCAACAGGTACGATTTCAAAGACAACTGACGGCGGTACAACATTTACAGCTTTAAACTCAAATAACACAAGCACGATTTATACCGTATATATGGTAAACGCTAATGTTGGATATGCTTCCGGGTCTTCCGGAAGAGTTAGGAAAACTATAGATGGCGGTGCAACTTGGACAACTGTTGATGTTGGAAATACATCCCCAGCTTTATATGATATTCAGTTTAGAGATGAAAATAATGGAATAACAGTTGGAAGCACCGGCAGAACTTATTCAACAACTGATGGCGGTGCTACCTGGTTATTTGAAAGTACAGGTGCAAGTAGCACTCTTTATGCAGTCCATATCGAAAAATCAAGTACAGGTTTCTCGTCTGTTTACATCGGTGGTTCCACCGGACTTGTATTGAAAAATTCAAATCTGATAATTCCAGTTGAATTAACTTCATTTACTGCGTCTATTCAAGGTAGTGGAGTTGTTTTAAATTGGAGTACAGCAACTGAAATCAATAATCAGGGATTTGAAATCCAAAGAAAATCTTTAAATAGTGAATTTCAGAAAATCGGATATGTTTCCGGATTTGGTACAACAACTGAATCAAAATCATATTCATATTCAGACTTTAATCTAGAGGCAGGGCAATACATTTATCGCCTAAAGCAGATTGATTTTGATGGAACATTTGAATACTCAAATGAGATTGAAGTTGATATTAACCTTACACCGAATGAATATTCACTATACCAAAATTATCCAAACCCATTTAATCCAAGTACAACTATTAAATTTGCATTACCATCAACAAGTAATGTAAAGGTTGAAATATTTAATATGCTTGGCGAATCTGTTGGAATTTTATCTGATGGAATAAAAGAGGCTGGATATCATAACGTTACCTGGAATGCTCCTAATGTCGCTTCAGGAATTTACTTTTATTCAATACAAGCTAAATCTTTGGAGGGAACAAAAGATTTTAGTTCAGTTAAAAAAATGTTGATGGTAAAATAATTATCAATAACAGTTAGTTGTTTATTAATGGGAATCACAGTGAATGCTGTGATTCCCTTTTTTATTACTATCGCTGGCGTAAGCGTTAAATTTTAGCCTAATTTATTTGTAAATTTCTCCACAAAAATTTTCAATAATCTGTTTTGAGTAAGGATGAAAAGATCAATTTTATTGTGGATAATAGCTTTTGTTTTAACAGTTTTAACTGCTGCATATCAACGATTGACAGGTCCAACTTATCCACTTTCCGGTACAGCAAATCTTAATGGCAAAACGATAAAGTATTCTTTAGATAGAAGCCATGGCGGTGAAAAAGATCATCAAATAAAAATTAAAACTGAGGATAAAGAAATAACCGGCTTGCTCGAGTGGAAGCGCTACAAAACTAATGATGATTGGACTTCTGTTGGGATGAATTTTAATAATGGATTTCTTACCGCCAATCTTCCACATCAACCGCCCGCTGGAAAATTAATGTACATAGTTACTTTACAAAAAAACTCTGCGAAAGTGGTTCTTAATCAAAATCATCCTGTTGTTATAAGATTTAAAGGTGATGTTCCGATCTTTATAATTATTCCTCATGTAATTTTAATTTTTATGGCAATGCTGTTTTCAACAAGAACGGGACTTGAAATTTTTAATAAAGAACCGAACTATAAAAAACTTACTTACTGGACTTTCGGTTTGTTAATACTTGGTGGAATGATTTTTGGACCAATTATGCAAAAATATGCTTTTGGTGCTTTCTGGACAGGTGTTCCATTCGGAATAGATTTAACGGATAACAAAACATTAGTCGCTGTAATAGGTTGGATAATTGCATTGGTGGCAATTAAAAAATCTGCAAACCCAAAACACTGGATAATTTTTGCTTCCGTATTAATGTTTATAGTTTATCTTATTCCGCACAGCGTTCTCGGTTCTGAATTAGATTATAATGAAATAGATAAACAAAAAAATAAAATTGAAAATATGAATGAATAGTTTTGCAAATGAGTGAAGAAAAAAATCAAATATATTCCGTAAGCGATATTACAAAATCAATTAAGTTTATTCTTGAATCAACATTTGAGCGAATTAGTATTGAAGGTGAAATTTCTAACTTCAAAGCACACGGTTCGGGGCATTGGTATTTTAATCTAAAAGATGAAGGTGCTGTAATTAATTGTACGATGTGGAAAGGTGTAAACAATTCAGTTTTCTTTACACCCGAGGATGGAATGAAAATAATTGTAACCGGGCGCATTACAGTTTATCCTCCGCGCGGCAGCTACCAAATTGATGTGCGTGCGATGAAACCTTCCGGCGTTGGCGAACTTCAGGCAGCGTTTGAACGACTAAAGAAAAAGCTTTTTGAAGAAGGTTTGTTTGATGAAGAAATTAAAAAACCAATTCCAACCTTTCCCAAAAAAATAGCGCTGATAACTGCTGCAGAAGGCGCCGCGGTTAAAGATATGATTTCTGTTGCCGAGCGAAGATTTCCGTTGGTACACTTATTAGTTGTGCCTACAAAAGTTCAAGGTGCGGGCGCTGCAGAAAATATTGCAGATAACATAAAAAAATTGAATTCTTTAACCAATATTGATGTTATAATTATTGCTCGCGGCGGCGGTTCCATTGAGGACCTTTGGGCTTTTAATGAAGAAATTGTTGCAAGAGCTATTTTTAAATCCAAAATTCCGATAATAAGCGGAGTTGGGCACGAGGTTGATTTTACTATAGCAGATTTTGTTTCTGATTTGCGCGCGCCAACACCTTCTGTTGCGATGGAACTTGCAACACCGGATATTGAAGAAATAAAAGGTTTTATAATAAATTCTTATTCATTAAGTTGTGATATAATTGAGCGAACTTTAGAAGATTATCGAATTGAAGTTGAGGGACAGATTTCGTCCTACGCTTTTAGATATCCGTTAGAAAAAATCCGTAAGTATTCGCAATTGTTAGATATGAATTCTTATAAAATGGTTAAGGAGATTGAGAAAAAAGTTTCGGCTTTATCAAACAAAATTGCTTTGATTTCAAAAACAATTGAAGCACACGATATTGACAAGACTTTAAAAAAAGGATTTGCACTAATCAAACAAAATTCAAAATTTATTACTCGCAAAAATAATTTTAATTTTGCAGTGCCTTCAACAATAAAATTTTATGATGGAGAGATTAAAATAAAATGAGTAAAAAAAAATCATCCGAAAATTTTGAAGATAAACTCGCACGACTTGAAGAGATAACAAATGCATTAGAAAACAACAATGTAGGATTAGAAGATTCTATCCAGCTCTTTGAAGAAGGTGTAAAGTTATCTAAAGAGTGTTTATCTGTGCTTGAAAAAGCTGAACTAAAAGTTACAGTATTAAAAAAAGATCTAAACGAAATTAATAATTTAGATGAAGATTAAAACTTTGATTTAAAATGGAGACGATTAATGTCTGAAGCAGTAAAATATCCCGTTCTTTCAAAAGTAAATTATCCATCAGATATAAAGCAGATGGATGTAGCTGAATTAAAAGAGCTTTGCAAGGATATTCGTGAATATCTTGTTGACACTATATCCGAAATTGGCGGACACTTTGGCGGCGGTTTAGGAACTGTGGAGCTTACTGTAGCTATTCATAAAGTTTTTAACACCCCTTATGATCTTGTTGTTTGGGATACAGGGCATCAAGCATATCCGCATAAAATTTTAACAGGAAGAAAAGAAGCCTTAAAAAAGATTAGAAGACTAAATGGCATCAGCGGATTTTTAAAAAGAAGTGAAAGTCAATACGATGCTTTTGGCGCTGGTCATGCTACAACTTCAATTTCCGCCGCGCTTGGTATGGCTGCCGCTCGTGATCTAAATGGTGAACCAAACAGAAAAGTAATTGCAGTTATTGGTGATGGAGCAATGACTGGCGGTATGGCTTACGAAGCGATGAACAATTCAGGAATATTAAAATCCGATTTGATTGTTGTGTTAAACGATAACAACATGTCTATCGCACCAAATGTTTGGCAGATTTCAAATTACTTTACCGAAATGATTTCGCATCCTGATTACAATAAGTTTAAAGGACAAATATGGGATTTGACTGGAAAACTTGATCATTTTGGAGATAGACTTAGGAGAATAGCTGCAAGACTTGAAAGCGGAATTAAAGCTGTTGTAACTCCGGGGATGTTATTTGAAGCATTAGGCTTTAGATATTTTGGTCCTGTGAACGGGCATAACATGCATCAGCTTGTTAAAATATTTGAGCAAATAAAAGAGTTAAAGGGACCAATTTTAATTCACACTATTACAGAAAAAGGCAAAGGGTATAAACCTGCCGAAGGGCACAGTCAACGTCTTCACGCTTCTACTCCTTTTGATAAGGTTACTGGTGAAGTAATTAAAAAATCTGGAGGAAAGGCATCTTATACAAAAATATTCGGTGAAGCATTAGTTGAAATTGTAAAAGAAAATCAAAAAGTAATTGGAATTACAGGTGCAATGCCAGATGGTACCGGATTAGATTATTTGCAAAAAGCTTATCCTAAAAATTATTTTGATGTTGGAATTGCTGAAGAACATGGAATTACTTTTGCGGCGGGAATGGCTACCCAAGGAATCATTCCGGTTGTTGCAATCTATTCAACATTCTTACAGCGCGGGTTTGATCAGATAATTCACGATATAGCTTTGCAAAAGTTGCATGTGGTTTTTGTAATGGATAGAGCAGGATTAGTTGGTGCTGATGGTCCAACACATCACGGAGTTTTTGATATTTCTTATTTACGCATGATTCCCGGAATGGTAATTATGGCGCCAAAAGATGAAGCAGAATTACGTGATATGCTTTATACTTCTGTTGAATATAAAAATGGTCCAATAGCTTTACGATATCCACGCGGTTCTGCTTTGGGCGTAGAGGTTAAACAAGGCTTTACAAAACTTGAAATAGGTAAAGCAGAAAAGTTAATTGATGGCGATGATGTGGCATTACTTGCACTTGGTTCAATGGTTGATTACTCATTAAAAGCAGCGGCAAAACTTAAAGAGCAGGGTATTGGATGTGAAGTAATTAATATGCGATTTGCAAAACCACTTGACTCAGAAATGCTTGATAGTGTTGCTAAAAAATTTAATAAAATTATTACACTTGAAGAAAATAATTTACCCGGCGGATTTGGCGGCGCAGTGGCGGAATATTTTATTTCAAAGAATTATAAAAATGATTTACAGTTTATTGGCTTACCAGATAAATTTGTTGATCACGGAACGCAGGAAGAATTGCATCACATACTCGGAATTGATCCTGATGGAATTGTCGAGAGAGTAAAAACATTCACTCAATTAAATAAAATTAAAAGTGAGGTTTCTGTTTAATGGAGAAAGTTAAAATTGGAGTTATCGGATTAGGCGGTGTTGCACAGTTAGTGCATCTTCCAAATCTTGCAAAAGTTTCTGGCGCTGATTTAACTGCAGTTGCCGAAGTAAACAAAAACAGACTTCTAACAATTTCTGATAAGTTTAATGTCAAAGAAAAATTTTCAAGCTATAAAGAAATGCTTGAGAAAAGTAATATCGATGCAGTGATAATCGCAACGCCAACAAGTACCCATACAGAAATTGCAATTGATTGTCTGAATGCTGGTAAAGATGTTCTGGTCGAAAAACCACTTGCAAGAACTTACGCAGAAGCAAAAAAAATTGTAGATGCAGCAAAAAAGAATAAAAGAAAATTGATGGTAGGAATGAATCTTCGTTACAGACCTGATACAATGCTGTTGCGAAGTTTTATAAACACAAATGAAATTGGTGATCCTTTTTATATAAAATGCGGATGGATAAGAAAACAAAGCAGCAGCGAAAAATGGTTTACAAAAAAAGAGGAGTCAGGTGGTGGTGTAATAATAGATTTGGGTATTCATATTTTGGATTTGGCATTATGGCTTCTTGATTATCCCGAAATATCTTCAGTATCTTCACAAAATTTTCATCACAACACAAAAAGTGTAGAAGATACTTCAATATCCTGTGTGAAATGTAAAAACTCTGCTGTTATTAATATGGAAGTTAGCTGGTCGCTACCGGTGGAAAAAGATCATTTTTTTCTTAGATGTTTATGGAACAAAAGGAAGTTTTTCATCAAATCCCTTCAAATTATATAAGAAGGTTGAAAATGATTACATTAATTTAACACCAACTCAGGTGGATAACCCAACAGTATTATTCAAAAAATCTTATCTTAACGAACTAAAAAGTTTTATCGGTGCAATAAAGGGTTTGAACCCCGTTTTTTCTCCCGGAGAAGAAGCAATGCAGCGAATGAAAATAATTGAAGCAATGTATCTTTCTGCTGAAAAGAAGCAGGAAATAAAATTATAGACAAATGAAAAAAATTCTTTTAGTTGATGACGAACCGGATATAGTTGAGTTTTTAAAGTACAATCTTGAACTGCAAAATTTTGAAGTAATAGTTGGTTATAATGGAGAAGAAGCATTACAAAAACTTTCTGAAAAACCTGATCTTATCGTACTTGATATTATGATGCCTAAACTTGATGGTTTTGAAACTTGTAAACGAATCAGAGAGAAAATAAGGATTTTGAAAATGTTCCAATAGTATTTTTAACAGCTAAAGCCGGTGAGATTGATGAGATTAAAGGATTGGAACTTGGGTGCGAGCGATTACATTCAAAAACCAATATCACCAAATAAATTAATTGCTCGTGTAAAGTCAAATCTTAGAAAAGCTGAAGGTTATATCACCAAAAAATCCGAACCAATAAAAATTAAGTATGGTCCAATTGATATTAACAAAGAAAAGTATGAAGTTTTTATAGATAGTGAAAAAAAAGTATTTCCACGAAAAGAATTTGAAGTGCTTTATTTTCTAATAAATAATCCGGGAAGAGTTTTTGGCAGAGAGATATTATTAAAAGAAGTTTGGGGTGCAGATGTTTATGTTGTTGATAGAACTGTTGATGTTCACATTAGAAAAATCAGGGAAAAATTGGGCAATCACGCCGATATAATTGAAACTGTTAAAGGTGTAGGATACAGATTAAAAAGTGTGGAGTGAAATTAAATCCAATATCTATTCTGCGTTAGTTTTTTTTAGAGAATTTATTCTCTTCCTCATACTCGTTATAATTATAATCTTTTTGCTGATAGAAAAACTCTCACTAAGTATCCCATTAATTTTACTTTTAATAGTCGTTGGAATCATTATTCTAAATCTTATAGGAAGAAGAAGAATTAAAGAAATTGATGAAATAAAAAATATTATATCCTTAATCAGACAAAGTAAATATCAATCTTCAGAAGAAATTGTTTTATCAAAACACCTTTCCGGACTTGAAAATGAAATTAAAGAGATGTTCGAAAAAGCTAAAAACGATATTGAATATCTTGAACGATTACAAAGAATGAGAAGCCAGTTTCTTGCAAATGTATCACACGAATTACGAACACCTATTTTTTCAATCCAAGGTTATCTTGAAACACTTTTAAACGGTGCGATGGACGATCCAAAAGTTAATAGACATTTTCTGCAAAAAGCGGATCAGCATACCGTAAATCTTAGCAATTTGTTAAATGATCTTATCGATATTTCTATGATTGAATCCGGTGAGATGCGAATGAGTTATAGATATTTTGATATTAATCTTTTTATCAAAAATATTCTCTCAGAATTTTCTTTGATGGCTGAAGAAAAAAATCTTACACTGCTCTTTAATCCTGCCAAAGAATCCTTACAAGTTTTTGGAGATAAAGAAAAACTTAGACAGGTTTTTGTTAATCTATTTCAGAACGCAATTAAATATACAGACGAGGGAACTGTTGAGATTTTGCTTGAAGAGGAAAAGAAATTTGTGAACATTGCGATTAGGGATACCGGAATTGGAATTCCGGATGAAGATTTAAACCGTGTTTTTGAGAGATTTTATCGTGTGGATAAAGCCCGTTCCAGAGCTGTTGGTGGAACTGGATTAGGGCTTGCAATCGTAAAACACATCATTGAGGCTCATAATTCAAAGATTATCGTACAAAGCAAACTTGGCGAAGGCAGTATTTTTTCATTTAAACTGAAGAAATAGGTTTGATTTCAAAAAAAAATAATGTGCCAAAAAGTTTGACATAAAACCTTTGTTTTATTAGATTTACGCCCTCAAATTAGAATTTATGAGGAAAAAATGTTTGCAGTTGTTGATATTTTAGGACAACAGTTTAAAGTTTCCGAAAATACAAAATATTACGTACCACGTTTAAATCAGGAACCGGAATCAGAAATTACATTTGATCAGGTTTTATTATTAAGTGATGGTAAAGAAACTAAAGTCGGCAGTCCCGTTGTTAAAGGTGCAAAAGTAACCGCTAAGGTTCTTTCACATTTAAGAGATGAAAAAGTCATAGTCTTCAAAAAGAAAAGAAGAAAAGGCTACAGAAAACTTAACGGACACAGACAACAATTAACAAGAATTGAAGTTACCCAGATAGGATAAAAGGAGATTTAATAATGGCACATAAAAAAGGTCAGGGTTCGTCACGTAACGGTAGAGATAGTAACGCACAGCGTCTTGGTGTTAAAAGATTTGGCGGTGAAAATGTTCTTGCCGGTAACATTATTGTTAGACAAAGAGGAACAAAATTTCATCCTGGCACTAACGTAAAAATTGGCAGTGATGATACTCTTTTTGCAGTTGCTGATGGAATCGTAAAGTTTGAAACTAAACGCGGTGATAGACAATTTGTTAGCGTTCATCCTGTTAGTTAAGTTTTAAAAATATTGGATATTAAAAAACCCGATTCATTTTTGAATCGGGTTTTTTTGTTTAAATGTATCATGTAAAAAAGGTGATTCAAGTAAATCGCCTTTTTAATAATTATGGAAATGAGTTTTAAAACCCCAATCTCTCCATATCAGCAACAAGTTCTTTAACTGCTTTTGCTGAGTTATCTAACAATGCTTTTTCTTCTGCATTGAGTTCAAACTCTATAATTTTTTCAACGCCTTTTTCTCCAAGTACAGCAGGCACACCTACATAATATCCATCAATACCAAATTCACCTTTTAGCAAAGCACAAACAGGCAATACACGTTTTTCATCATAAATAATTGCTTCTGCCATTGCTATTGCTGAGGAAGCAGGAGAGTAAAATGCTGATCCGGTTTTTAATAATTTTACAACTTCACCGCCGGCAGCTTTTGTTCTTTCAACCATTGCCTTCATAACTTCGGCAGCTTTTGTTTTATCATTATACTTTTTCTCAAGTAATTCCATAACAGGAATTCCGTTTACATTTGCGTAACGTACAATCGGAACCATTGTATCACCGTGACCGCCAAGAACCATTGCGTTTACATCTTTAACAGAAACGCCAAGTTCCCATGCAATAAATGATGAGAATCGTGATGAATCTAAAACGCCAGCTTGCCCCATAACCTTATTTGCAGGAAATCCTGTAACCTTTTTGAAAAGAGTAACCATTGCATCCAAAGGATTTGAGATAATAATAACGATTGAATTTGGCGCAAACTTTTTAACATTTTCTGCTACAGATTGCATAATCTTAGCATTTGTAACAAGTAAATCATCACGACTCATACCGGGTTTGCGAGGTAAGCCTGCAGTAATGATTACAAGATCAGATCCTTCAATATCTTTGTAATCGTTTGTGCCTTTTACAGATGAATCAAAACCATCAACTCGTGATGCTTCTGCGATATCAAGAGTTTTACCCTGAGGCAGATCTTCAACTATATCAAAAAGAACAACATCACCAAGTTGTCTTAATGCAATAAGCTGAGCAAGAACGCCGCCAATTTGTCCACCGCCGATTAATGCAATTTTTTTTCGTGCCATAATTAGCTCCTTTATAAAATTGTGAATATCATTTGTTTAAAAATAGATAAGACATTAAGCAGATGCAAAAAATAAAAATAGAGAGTTGGAGTTTTGGGATATTGGAGTTAATTGATTGAGCGAAAAACTTTACATTTTAAGTTTCAAAATAGTCTCGGTTCCTTCGGGGGTTTGATTGTAACTTAATCCATCCATATAAACACGCATTAAATATAAACCGCGTCCGGAATCCTTTAGTAAATTTTCTGGATCAGTCGGATCAGGAATAATAGAAGGATCAAATCCCTTTCCTTCATCCTTAATTACAATTGAAATGTCTTTACCTTCAACAAAAACAGAAATGCGAACCATTTTAAGTTTATTGTTTTTGTTGCCGTGTATGATAGCGTTTGTAGTAGCTTCAGTTACGGCTAATAGCAGCCCGTTGATCTTTTCCTGATCTAAACCTAATTCAACTGAAAAATAATTTACAAATTCTTCAACAGTTATAAGATTATTTGGAGTGCTTTCAATTTCTAAAAAATATTTTGGTTCAGCCAATTCGGTTAATTTTTTATTATTTAAGTTGTGTGAATATATTGGTTTCAATTAAAATTTCCAATTAACCCGTATCGATAAACTTGCCTGTTGTTTACCGGGAACATCTGTATTTGTAACAAACTCATAATATCCTCTAAGCACAACATTAAGATTTTTCCACGCAAGCAAATCAATTAAGGCAATTGGTCCTAAACTTAAATATTCAGTTGCCAATGTTTTTATATTATTTTCATAGTTATAAGTGTTTAGCGAAAACAATCTTAATCCAACCGAAAAAATTGTTCTATGATAATTTAAAATTAATCGCGGTTCTATGTACAACTCCTGCAAAAATCTTGTTGGTCTTTGTGAAAAATCATCCCATTTAAAATCACCAATTTCAGAAAGCTTTAAATAACCATAACTAAATAACGCAACTGCATCAGTAAGTTGTATTGTTGTAGAATCGATAGCTGTAAATTGTCTGAATGCATAGCTTTGATAATTAGTAGAAATGTCTTCAAAATCGTAAACTGTGTAGTTGGCAGAAACTTCAAAGCTATTAGATGACCTTATTCTGCTTCCCAAATAATCACCGCCGGTACGTAATCTTATAATTCTGTTTTGATTATTATTTGAACTACGGCTGGCAAATAAATAAACAGTATGCCCCAAAGTTGCTTCGGCATTTATAAATGCCGTAAAATAAGATGTAATAAATTTTGAATATCTTACTCTAACAATTGAAAGCAGTTCATCGCGATCATCATCATTAGCAATACTTTTTGTATCATAAATTAACTTGCTCTGATACAAACTGAATGTAAAAAAATCAGTTTCTGATATTTTATAATTACCAAGCAGTGAAAGTGTTGCACGACTGGAATTATTATTTTTTTGTTCTTCTAAATCTGATTTTACTTCATAAACCGATTCACTCATTCCGTCAAATCTTTGCACCAAATGCTTTTCATCCCTTTCATAAAAATTAAATCTTATCATTCCATCAAAAGATTTGGAAGCGTATCGGGTAACAGCATCAATTTCAAGTTTTAGTTCATCAATTTTTGAATCATACAAAACATTGTTTAAAAGCTCCGGAGATTTATATCGATTCTCACGATCTATAGTTCTCCAGTTTATACCACCTGAAAGATCAAGTGAAAAAATATCCAAAAAACCATCGTAAGAAAGTCTATTAAAAATTTGGTAAGCGGTTTCTATTCTGCTCTGTATGTTGTTGTTGATATTAAATTGTGCAGAGGTAATTGAATCAGCTTCAAAATAAAAATCTTTTCTATTCTGCGAAAAAGATGTCTGTATTTTATTTGAAATATTTCTCTCAAAATAATTTCCAACTGATAAAGAATAATATCTTATCAAGTTTCTTCTGGGGATTATGTCTTCATTTCTAAATCGAAGTTCAGAATTAATTTCTACATCAGACAAATTTAGATTATCCAAACTTCCTTCAATTCCATAAAGGTTTCCATTATCCGTTACTCCAATTTGTCTGTTGCTTGAGTATCCAGCAAAAGGACTGAGACTGATATTGCTGATCGGTTTAAGCTCGCTAAACACAGCAGCATAATTAACTGCGGATTCATTTATTCCTAGAGAGCGATTATCTGAAAGCAAAGAACTGCTGCCTGTAATTCCAACAGCAGCATCTTTATTAAACATATATTTTGAAGTAAGATTAAAATGCTGTTCGTCTCTTGTGTTCTTTGAATCGTTGCGGATAAATGTTGAGCCAAAATTTTCGTTAAGCCGAATAATTAGATTATCAAATTTTTGATTTATCTGGAACTGGGAATTAAGATGAAAAGTGTTTAATTGTTTGTCAAAAGAAGTATAAAAAAAATTGAAATTTGGAATTCTGCCAATAAATTCAAGGCTATCAACTCGTGTTTGAGAGTATGAAATAGAACTTATAAGAAAAAAAATAACTACAACAAAAGCGCAGAAAGATAAAAGGGAAGTGTTAGATTTTATTTTACGAAGTTTCAAAAATTGTTTATTCACTTTTGTTCAAAATTCTTTGACAATTATAATGTTTATGACAACAATAAACCACCTAACTTTTGGTAGAATAAAATCAAAAAAAGTTAGAAAAGAAGAAATGAAGGTGTTAGTTTAAATTGACAATCAGCGAGTTTTTGGATAACTTTCACAACAATTTTTTGATAAAAAAGTATGATTGAAACATATATCCCAATATTAATTGTTCTTGCAATCGGAGTTGTAATTGCGTTTGCAACAGTTATGTCCTCCGTTATATTCGGGCCACAACGACCAAACAAAGAGAAAAATTCTACTTACGAAAGTGGGATGAAGCCTGTTGGAACAACTCAAGAAAGAATTTCACTTAAATATTATCTTGTTGCGATGATGTTTATAATTTTTGATTTAGAAGTGATATTCATTTATCCGTGGGCTGTACAGTTTAAAAGATTATTTAGTGAATTTGGAATTTCTGTCTTCTATTCTATGTTAGTGTTTTTAATAGTGCTTGAGCTTGGATATTTATATGTTTATAAAAAAGGCGGATTCAAATGGGATTAGAAGCAAAATTAAGTGGTGATGGTTTTCTTGTTACACAAATTGATGCGGTAATTAGCTGGGCAAGAAAAAATTCTGTTTACCCAATGCCGATGGGAATTTCTTGCTGTGCGATTGAAATGATGGCTGCCGCAGATCCCAAATATGATATTGCAAGATTTGGATCTGAAGTTATGCGCTTTACTCCGCGCCAATGCGATTTGATGATTGTTGCCGGAACTGTTACTTACAAAATGTCTCACGTTGTAAAAAAAATCTATGATCAAATGCCCGATCCCAAATGGGTAATTGCAATGGGCGCTTGTACATCAACAGGCGGAATGTATCGTTCATATTCTGTTGTGCAGGGAATTGATCAGTTTTTACCTGTGGATATTTATTTAGCAGGATGCCCGCCGCGTCCGGATAATCTTTTAAATGCACTTATTCAAATCCAAAATAAAATTGGAAGAACGCGCGGCAGCGATTTCCAAAATATTAAATTACCCGAATTGAATGTAATCCAGAATAATTGATTATGGAATTAAAAGAATTACTCTCGCAAAAATTAAAATCTAATTTTGTTAATGCCGAATTTGAGTTTTCAGAATTTAGAAATGAGTTTAGTGTTAAGTTTGATAAAAAATTTATAAATCCAATCTGTAAATTTTTAAAAGAAGATACCGAATTAGAATTTTTACTTTGTGAAGATATCACCGCAGTTGATTGGGCAAAAAGAAAAGACAGATTTACTGTTGTCTATCATATCTTTTCACTCAAAAATAAATTCAGATTAGTACTTAAAGCAGATGTTGATGAAAACGATTGTAACATAGATACAGTTTCTTCTGTCTGGAAAACATCTGACTGGCAGGAGCGAGAAGTTTATGATATGTACGGAATCAAATTCAATAATCATCCTGACTTGCGAAGAATTTACATGCCGGAAGAATTTGAATATCATCCGCTTAGAAAAGATTTTCCTTTAATGGGCATTCCGGGTTCACTACCACTACCAAAGAAATAAAATTTATGGATAGATTAACAAAAGACGACGTTCATCCAAAAATACTTCAAAGATTATTAGAAGATACAGACATCACAGTTGAAGATGCTTTAGAAAACGAGATGATCTTGAATATGGGTCCTCAGCATCCCGCAACTCACGGTGTGTTAAGGCTGTTATTAAGACTTGATGGCGAAACAGTTATCGGCTGTGTTCCGGATGTTGGATATCTGCATCGAGGTTATGAAAAGATGGCTGAGAACATGAGTTTTCACGAATTTATTCCTCATACAGATAGATTAGATTACATTTCACCAATGGCAAATAATGTTGCCTGGGTTTTAGCTGTAGAAAAATTGATAGGAATTGAAGTTCCTGTTCGTGCACAATACATTAGAATGTTGATTGCTGAACTTGCAAGAATCGCATCACATCTTGTTGCAATTGGTTCTTTTGCTATGGATGTCGGAGCACTTACAGTTTTCCTTTGGACTCTTCGCGAACGTGAAAAAATAATGGATATTTGGGATATACTTTGCGGCGCAAGATTTACAAACAGCTACACACGTATTGGCGGCCTTGCAAATGATGCACAACCTGAAGCGCTAGCACTTGTCAAAAAATTTATTGATGAGATTGATGCAAATCTTTCTGAATGCGAAAGCTTATTAAATACAAACAGAATTTTTATTGAACGACTTGATGGTGTAGGTGTAATTTCTAAAGAAGATGCTTTAAGTTATGGTTATACTGGTCCAAACCTACGCGCAAGCGGAGTTGAGTTTGATCTACGAAGAGCAACTCCATATTTACAGTACGATAAAGTTGATTTTAGAATCCCGGTATTCACTGAGGGTGATTCATTAGCTCGTTATTTTGTACGAACTGATGAAGTTAGAGAAAGTGCAAAGATTGTAAGACAGTGTCTGCAGTTAATGCCACAAGGTGAAATCAAAGCTAATCTTCCCAAATCGGTTCTACCGCAAAAGGTAGAGGTTTATTCAAAGATGGAAGAACTAATTCACGATTTTATGATTATTAATTTTGGAATCAATCCACCTGTTGGAGAAGTGTATCACGCAATCGAAGGTTCAAAAGGTGAACTAGGTTTTTATATTGTAAGCAAAGGCGAAGGTCATCCGTGGAAGTGCAAAATCCGTTCACCATCGTTTATTCACATTCAATCTTTGCCACACTTAATTAAGGGTCACATGGTTTCTGATGTTGTTGCAATTATCGGAAGTATCGATCCGATAATGGGAGAGGCGGATAAGTGAGTTTAAGTTCAAGAGCAAGTTCAAGTTGTAGAATTAGATATGAGATGCTTTAGTGGATAAAAAGTTTAGCCACGAAAAATTAATTGTTTATAATCGATCATTGGAGTTTATTGAGTTTGTTGAAACGTTTTTATCACGATTTAAAGATAAGTTAAACGTCTATGATCAGATTGACCGAAGTTCAACGTCGATTCCGCTAAATATTGCAGAAGGTACTGGAAAGTTTACATCAAAAGATAAAAACAGATATTATGATATTGCTCGCGGATCCGCAGTCGAAAGCGCAGCTTGTTTAGATGTTATGTTAAAAAAAATAAAATCTCGATAGAAGAAAACGCGAAAGGAAAAGATTTACTTTTTGAAATCGTTTCAATGTTAATCGGTTTGATAAAAAGTAATTCAGATAGAGTTTATGAAGATAGCGAAGATTACATTGCTTAATATTTAATTAAATTACTTGAACTTGAACCTAAACTTGAACACAAAATATGGAATTTAAATTTACACCAGAAAATATCGAACGAATTAATAAAGAGATATTAAAGTATCCCGAAAAACAGCCGGCAGTAATGGCAACATTGTACATTGCGCAGGAACAAAATGGTTATATCTCCAATGAGGTTATCAAAGAAGTTGCAGCAATTTTAGATATGACTTCTGAAGAAGTACTCGGTGTTGTTACATTTTATACGATGTACTTTCAAAAACCTATGGGAAAAAATCATATACAAGTCTGCACAAATGTTTCTTGTATGCTTCGTGGCGGATATGAAATTTGGAATCAAGTAAAAGAAAAACTTGGTTTGGATAATATGGGAGTATCGGCGGACCAAAAATTTTCTCTTGAAGAAGTTGAATGTATGGGAAGCTGCGGCACTGCACCTATGATTGCCGTTAACGAAGATTATTATGAAAATCTTACAAAAGAAAAAGTAGAAGAAATTATCAATTCCTTAAAGTAGTCTGATTAAATGGAAAAAATTGTTTTACCTGAAATAAAAGATATTCACTTACTTGATGTTTATGTTCAGAATGGTGGATTTACTGCTGCTAAAAAAGCATTTACTCAAACTTCTGATGATATAATTGATCAAGTTAAAAAATCTGGTTTACGCGGTAGAGGCGGCGCCGCTTTTTCTGCAGGATTGAAGTGGAGCTTTATGCCAAAGACCACCAATAAACCAAAATATCTTTGCATAAATGGTGATGAATCTGAACCCGGTTCTTTTAAAGACAGACAAATATTTGAATATAATCCGCATCAATTGATTGAAGGAATATTAATTACTTGCTATGCTATCGGTGCAAAAGTAGCTTACATTTACATTCGCGGCGAATACCACAAATGGGTAAAGCTAATGCAAAAAGCTTTGGACGATGCTTATGCTGCTGGATACGTTGGTGAAGCAATGAAAGAAAAATTCGGAACGGAATTTTTCTGTAATATATTTATTCATAAAGGTGCTGGCGCCTACATCTGTGGTGAAGAATCTTCTTTAATGAATTCTCTTGAAGGCAAGCGTGGTTACCCAAGAGTTAAACCTCCGTTTCCTGCTCAAAATGGTTTATGGGGATGTCCAACTACAATTAACAATGTTGAAACTATTGCAAACATTCCTCCAATAATTACTAAAGGATGGGAATGGTTTTCAAAAATTGGTGAACCAAAACATCCGGGCACAATTTTATTTGGTGTTAGCGGGCACGTTAATAAACCTGGAGTTTATGAACTACCGAGCGGAACTTTGTTAACTGATATAATTTATAATTATGCTGGCGGCGTTCCGGGGAATAAAAATATTCTTTGTGTAATTCCTGGCGGTTCTTCAATGCCTCCTCTTCGAGGGGATCAACTTGAAGGTGTTAAGATGGATGCTGAATCATTAAAGGCCGCTGGATCTGCAATCGGAACCGGTGGAATTATGGTTATGGATGAAGATACTGATCTCGTAAAAGTTTTAGCTCGGATTGCTCATTTCTACCATCACGAAAGCTGCGGACAATGTACGCCTTGTAGAGAGGGAACAGGCTGGCTTGAAAAAATTCTTAAAAGAATTCTTGCTGGCAAAGGCTCAGTAAGCGATTTAGATTTATTGATTACAGTAGCAAGTCAAATTGAAGGGAATACAATTTGCGCTTTAGGTGAAGCTGCTGCCTGGCCGGTTAGATTTATGGTTACAAGATTCAGAGATTATTTTGAAGCGCGAGTTAGCAAAGAAGTAAATCTGCAAATCGCAAATAAAGTTCACTCGATGAGGCATACAGAATTTCCGTTAGCGGAAATAAAAAATTAATTAGGCAAGAGATATGCTTGATTTTTTTGCTGAAATTGTTCTTGTGTTCGTTGGTTACAATGTTGGATATTTTTTTCTCAAGTTCTTTTCAGGCGGAAAATATCCTAAAGAATATATGAAGGATGGAGGAGATTTTAAGATTGAGATATTTGGAATATTTATGTTATTAGTTTTATTCGCTGTAGCCACATATATATTTGTATGAATAAAAAATCCTCTTAAAACCTGAGAGGATTTTTTATTATTAAGTTGGATGAATAATTATTCACCAGCCGGAGCAGCGGCTCTTGAACCAAGCTCATTATCCAACATATACAAACCGCTTTTGTTATCTCCAATCATTTCAATTTTCTGAATTATCTCCTCAACATTAGCTTCTTCTTCAACTTGCTCGGTTACAAACCATTGTAGGAATGTGTTTGTAGCATAATCTTTTTCTGTCATCGCAACATCAACAAGTTTATTAATTAAACCAGAAATTTTTTGTTCGTGTTTTAAAGTATCTGCAAAAACTTCAGAAATCGATTTCCATTCTACTTTTGGATCTGCAATCTGCGTTAATGTAACTTTACCGCCTTTTTGTAAAATAAAATTAAAAAATTTCATTCCGTGCAACTGTTCTTCGGCTGATTGAAGCCTCATCCAGTTTGCGAAACCTTTTAAGTTCTTTGCTTCAAAATATGCAGCCATAGATAAATAAAGATAAGAAGAGTATAGTTCTTCATTCAGATGTGTGTTTAGTGTCTTTTGCATTTTGGGAGTAAGCATAATTACCTCGATTTATTATTTTTTTATTCAGAAATATTTAAATCAAATATAAATGATTTAGTGCAAATTAGCTGATTATTTATTTATTAAAATTGTGTTAAAGTGCACACATTAAAGGCAAATTCAATTGATAATAAAACACTCTTTAGCTAATTTTGTATGAGCTTATAATAAAGTTAAAATTTAAATTAAGGAGTTATAAAATGGCAGTTAAAGTAGCTATTAACGGGTTTGGAAGAATTGGAAGACTCGTTTTACGTGCAATGGCAGATAAAAAAGTTTTAGGTAAAGAAGTGGATATAGTTGCACTTGTTGATGTAACTAATGATGCTAAATATTTTGCATACCAATTAAAGTATGATTCAGTTCATGGCAAATTTAATGGTGAAATTACATCAAAGAAAAGTAAACCTGATTTAGAACACGACGATGTTCTCGTTATCAACGGCGAAGAGACAAAATGTATTATCGCTTCAAAAGAACCTTCACAATTACCTTGGAAAGAACTTGGCGTTGAATATGTGATTGAATCTACCGGACTATTTACTGATTCTGAAAAAGCAAAAGGACATATTGCCGCAGGTGCAAAGAAAGTTATTATTTCTGCTCCAGGTAAAGGCGATGTTAAAACTGTGGTTATGGGTGTTAATGATAATGAATTGAAACCAGAGCATACAATAATTTCGAACGCTTCTTGTACAACAAACTGTTTGGCGCCGGTGGTTCATGTTTTACTTAAAGAGGGAATTGGAGTTGAAGTTGGAATTATGACAACAATCCATTCATACACAGCAACTCAAAAAACTGTTGATGGTCCATCTAAAAAGGATTGGCGTGGTGGAAGAGCTGCTGCAGTTAACATCATTCCATCAAGCACAGGCGCAGCAAAAGCCGTTGGCGAAGTTCTACCTTCAGTAAAAGGTAAATTGACAGGAATGTCATTCCGTGTACCAACTGCAAATGTTTCTGTTGTTGATTTAACAGTTAGAACGGTAAAAGATACATCCATAAAAGAGATTGATGGCTTACTTAAAAAAGCGTCAGAAACTTATTTAAAAGATATACTTGGTTATAGTGATGAAGAACTTGTTTCAACTGATCTTAATCACGATGAACGCTCATCCATTTATGATTCATTAGCAACGCTTCAAAATAATTTTAAAGATGAAAAACGATTCTTTAAAATTGTTAGCTGGTATGATAATGAATGGGGTTATTCAAACAGATGCGTTGATTTATTAATCAAATTAATAAAAATGTAATTGATCACTTTAAGGCGATCTTTTTTAGATCGCCTTTTTAATATTAATTAGTGTGATAAAATAGTTTTAGATTCTAAATAGTCCGGACAGGTATAGTTCGTTCTATAAGTTCTTATTAGTCATTTCGAGGAAGTCCTCGACCGAGAAATCCAATAAGTTAAAGTATTCAGATTTCTCCCTTTGGTCGAAATGACAGGTACTATACACTATTACAAGATTTAAATTAAATAACTAATAAATCTATAATATATTAATAATCCAATAAAATTTTAGTAGGGAAGAAAAATGAATAAGCTATCTATAGATAAAGTTGAACTTAAAGGAAAACGCGTTCTAGTTCGTGTTGATTTTAATGTTCCGCTTGATGAAAATTTAAATATTACAGATGATAATAGAATCACCGAATCACTTCCGACAATCAAAAAGATTATTGCAGAAGGCGGCAAAGCAATTTTAATGAGTCATCTCGGAAGACCAAAAGGCGGTCCGAATCCAAAATACAGTTTAGCACCCACAGCAAAACGCTTAAGTGAATTACTTGGCAAAGAAGTTAAACTTGCACCTGATTGCATCGGTGCAGAAACCAAAGCTATGGTTAATGCAATGCAAAATGGTGATGTTTTAATTTTAGAAAATGTTCGCTTTCATCCGGAAGAGGAAAAAAATGATCCGGCATTTGCAAAACAATTAGCAGAGCTTGGTGATGTTTACATTAATGATGCCTTTGGAAGCGCACATAGAGCACATGCATCTACAGAAGGCATTACAAAGTTTATTAAAATTTCTGCTGCTGGATATTTAATGCAGAAAGAACTCGATTATCTTGGCGGTGCAATATCAAATCCTAAACGTCCTTATATTGCAATACTTGGCGGTGCAAAAATATCCGGTAAGATTGATGTAATAAATAATCTACTCACTAAAGTTGATACCCTTATAGTTGGGGGTGGAATGGCATTTACATTTTACAAAGCTGAAGGAAAAGAGATTGGAACATCATTACTTGAAGCAGAAAAAATTGATCTTGCAAAAGAAGTTTTAGTTAATGCAAAAAAATCAGGAATAAAATTTATGCTGCCTGTTGATGTTGTTGTTGCAGCAGAGTTTAAAAATGATTCGCCTTCAACAGTTTTAAGTGTTGATGCAATGCCCGCAGATAAAATGGGTCTGGATATTGGACCTGAAACAATTAAGCTATTTTCCGATGAATTAAGAAATGCAAAAACAATTGTCTGGAATGGACCAATGGGTGTTTTTGAAATGGATAATTTTGCAAAAGGCACAAATTCCATTGCACAGGTTTTAGCTGATGTTACAGCTAAAGGCGCAATCACAATAATTGGCGGCGGAGATTCTGCTGCAGCAATTACAAAAGCAGGATTAAAAGATAAAGTTTCTCATGTTTCAACCGGCGGCGGTGCTTCTCTTGAATTTCTTGAAGGCAAAGCCTTACCCGGTGTTGTTGCTTTAAATGATTTTAAATAAATAAAGGTTTAGTTTGAACAATTCTTATCGACCAAGAGGTTATGGTGGTGGATTTCTATCATTTCCACCAGTTATAAAAAATCTACTTATTATTAATGGAATAGTTTTTTTCGCTCAGCTATTGTTGGATAATATTTCTTTTGGTGGTTTACCAGGATGGTATGTTGTTAATAAATGGTTTGCTCTAAATCCCATTTCAGGGAATGATTTAAACGGACAACCATTTAATTTTCAAATCTGGCAGCTTATTACATATCAGTTTATGCATGGTGGATTTGGACATATCTTTTTTAATATGTTTGCACTCTGGATGTTTGGAGGAAGCATTGAGGATATTTTTGGTTCAAAGAAGTTTTTGATCTTTTATTTATTAGCGGGTATAAGTGCCGGGTTATTCCAGTTATTTATTACCCCTATTTTAGGCGCAGCATCAGCAGTTACAATTGGTGCTTCAGGTTCAATCTTTGGTGTACTAATTGCATACGCAATGTTTTTTCCTGATAATTTGATTTTCCTTTATTTCTTAATTCCGATAAAAGCAAAATATTTAATTGGATTTTTAGTTGTGATTGAATTTTTTGCTGTTGATAGTGCCTCAAGCGGCGTTGCGCATCTCGCACATCTTGGCGGAGCATTTTTTGCTTTTCTTTATATAATGTTTGATAAGAATAGTTATGTGTCACTAAAAAATGTTTTTAAAAGATCTTATTTTTATAAATCAAGTTCAAATAATGATTTCTTTAAAAATCCATTCAGTAATACATCTCACAATAAAAGCGATGTTGAAGACGCAAAGTTTTATGATCTAAATAAAAAAGAAGATGTTGAAGTCAGCCAAGCTGAGTTAGATAAAATTTTAGATAAGATAAGTCAGTCAGGTTATCAAAATCTTACTGACCATGAAAAGAAAATATTATTTCAAGCAAGCAAAAAAATGAAATGAAATACAGTTCAGTTTTCTATGTTATTTTCTTTTTAATAATTTCTATTGGAATTCAATCCTGTAAAAAATCATCTTCTATTGATGAGAAAAAATTTATTAAAATTTATGCTGATATGATTTTTATGCAGGATACTTCCTTTTTCTCGCAATCTATAATCAAACAAAATGTTCTAAAAAAGTTTAATGTTAAAGAAACTGATTACGATGCAACAGTTGAATACTATAACAGTGATCCTGAAAAATGGCAAAAGTTTTTTGATAGCACGATTGTTTACATTGAAAAATTAAAACCTACTCCAACTATTAATTCAGATGTAAAATCTTTGCCAAAGCGATCCTTATCATTGGATATGAAAAATCCTTAGGTAAAGATTCTTTAAGTTCTTTCAGCCCTTTTTTTCCTTCATCAAACCTCTGTTTAACTAAATTAAGTTTTTCATTTATAATTATGGATGATATATCTGTTTGCGGTATGAATTCAATTATAGTTTCTATCTGCATTGATATTACAGCTTCATTTAGCTTTCTGAGTTTTGCAATTTCTTGAAGCGAATATTTTTTTTGAAGTAGATTATAAGTCTCAAGGATGTTTTGAGGAATATGCTTATCCACTGTTTTATTAATATCAGTTTTAATATTTTCGGTTGAATTTAGTACTTCAAGAAAATCATTTCCAACTTTATTGAACATCCGTTCGTTAAATCCTGCAATGCTAAAAAGTTCTGATTTAGTTTTTGGTTTTAGCTGAGAAATTTTGGCTAATAATTCATCGGGACAAATTATGCTTGGTGATTGTAAGAATTTTTTTGATGCCTTTTCCCGTACTTCTCGCAAGGCATGATACAACTCAATGTTCCTTTCAAAAGCTGAATTAGTTACTGATATTGTTTCCTCGATTGCAGGTTGAATAATTTTATCTCTTACAACAAAAAATAATTTATGTCTGCCTTCGGATTTTTGCTGGATTTTATTTTCACTAATTAAAATTCTTAATGCAAGGGCAATATCTTCTTTTTTATAGTTAGCCAACGAATTAAAATGCTGGTTATTCTTTTGTTCAATGTTTTTACCTCTTCCGAGCAGCATATCACAAATTTGTTTTTCTGTTAACCCAACTAAATTATCGCTTAAAAGATCTTCTATCTTTTCTTTGATGTATGAAATTGAATTATCAGTAATTCCATTGAGCTTAAGACAATTATCACACTTACCGCAATTATATTCTGCAGCGTCTTCACCAAAATATTTTAAAATATATTTGAAGCGGCAATCGTTAGTGTAAACAAAATCCACCATCTTATCCAGCTTTTGTTTAGAGCTTATATAAAGTTCGTTGATAAGTTTATAATTAAGTTTTAACTCATCAGCTTTAACTCGTGGCTTGATTAACGAAATTGATTCTTTACCATCGGCTTTTGAAAACTCAAGAATACCAAGAAATTCAAGGTTAACTAATGTTTCATTTGTTTCCTGTTTTGTTAATCCTGTTTCTGATTGAAGACTATTCAAATCAACAGAAATTAGTTTTGTAAAAATATCTTTTCCATAATTTCTGATAATATGCAACAGCACATCTCGCATCAACTCGTTTGATGTACTTTTTACAAAGCTTTTTAATCTTGTTTCACTAAAAAGAATTTTAATTTTATTTGCTGATTTATAAGCGGAGTTAATGCTTATGTAACCTGCATCCTCTAAATATTTTAATGCAGAGTTTAATATTGCATTTGAAATATCCTGTTTGGCATGAAGTTTTATATATGATAGATTTATTTGTAGTTGTTTATCCGATTTCATTCCAATTGCGATCTGTGCAGAATCACATACCGCATTGTAAATATTTTTAATTATCTCTTTGGTTGGATAGGAATTGGAAATAAAATACTCGTGGATATAAATATCAGAATCATCAAACAAGAGAAAGGTGTGAGCGTTTTTACCATCTCTGCCGGCGCGCCCAATTTCCTGATAAAAGTTTTCAATCGAGCCAGTTGAATTAAAATGAATAACTAATCGAATATCTTTTTTATCAATACCCATCCCAAATGCATTGGTTGCGATGATTACCGGCAATCTATCTTCAATAAAATCTTCCTGAATTTTTTTTCTGATAATTGGATCAATTCCGGCATGATAATATTCGCATTTAATTTTGTTGTGTTTTAGATATTCAGATAGCTCTTCCGCTTTTTTACGTGATGAAGTATAAATAATTGCTGGTGATTTGAATTGATGAACGAGCTGTAAACATCTTTCTTTTTTTTGTTTTGTTAATTCCACATTTACAAAAAGATTTTCACGTTCAAATCCTTTAATAATAACTTTAGCATTTTTTAGCCCAAGCTGCTTAACAATATCCTTAACAACTTCGGGTGTAGCAGTAGCTGTAAATGCAGAAATATTTTTTATCCCTGTAAACTCAATAAAGTCTTTTAGCTTTGTGTAGCTTGGACGAAAATTATGTCCCCATTCGCTGATGCAGTGTGCTTCATCAATAAATAAAAATTTGGGATTTAGATTTTTTAGTCGTGCGGCAAATTCAGGATTTTCAAGTCGTTCAGGCGCAACATATACAATTTTAATTTTACCGAAATGAATATCCTGTAAAACTTTTTCGGTTTCATAGTAACTTTGCGTGCTATTAATAAATGCTGAAATCTCTGTTGATCGATTGAGTGAATCAACCTGATCTTTCATCAAAGCAATTAAGGGAGAAATAACGATAGAATAATTATCACTTATTAATGCGGGGATCTGAAAGCAAATTGACTTACCGGCACCGGTTGGAAGCACTGCAAGAACATTTTTTCCACCGATTATTTCATCAATTATTTCTTGCTGTCCCGATCTAAAATCTTTATAACTAAAATATTTTGCTAAAGCAGCTAATGTGGTCATTTATTTATTTTAATTTTAAGAATGCAACAAGCGGTGTTTTTCTATTGTAAATAGTAATATTTACCTAAATCCATTATTAAAATACTAAAAAAGATTCAATGATTTGATCCTTGTTTGGAATGATTTCTGTAGTATTTTATGCTATCAAAAATCTATGAGGTAATTATGAAAAAGCTTTACATTCAATTGCTAGTATTAAGCAGTTTAGCATTTTCGATTTTCGTTCCGGCGCAGCAGCAATACACTGATTTGTTAAAACCGCAAAGTGTTTTTACTGATGCTTCAACTGAGGTAAAATCCCGCAAAGCATTTATGCGCCAATGGTGGTTTTATGAACAGCGCTCTTATCCCGAAGATATGATTCCAGAGAACGCGTACAAAAATTCTAATGATCAAAAAGAAATATTAAGACAAACTAATGAACAATTACAATTAACTGATAACAGTTTTAATATCCCAACATTTAATTGGGTAAGCCTAGGACCAACGCCCGGTGCGTATTTTAATTATGGAAATATTTCAAGCAGAATTGTGAGCGGTGCTTTTGATCCGACAAATGCAAATGTAATTTACATTGGACCAGCAAATGGCGGCGTGTGGAAATCTACAGATGCCGGGATTACCTGGATTCCTTTAACAGATCAGGAAGTTTCTTTATCAATGGGTGCAATTGAGATTGATCCGACAAACACAAACATAATTTATGCAGGAACCGGTGAAGCTACTTACAGTGGTGCATCTTATTACGGAAGAGGATTATTAAAATCAACAAATGCTGGAAGCAGTTGGACAAATATTACGAGTGGTTTACCCAGTTCAACTTATTTTTCACGCTTAAAGATCAGACCGAATAATAGCACTCAATTACTTGCCGCTCTTGGTAATAGCGGATTGTATCGTAGTACAAATTCCGGAGTTAGCTGGACGCAAACTTTATCCGGAAGAATTGATGATGTTGTTTTTACTCCTTCGGGTGATACTGTTTTTGCCGTTGGAGGCAGCAGCGGTTTAAGAAGATCAATTGATGGTGGTGCGACGTTTGCCGCTTTCGGAACAGGATTAGTTACTGGAACCAGAACACATTTCGATTTATGTCTTTCAAATACTGCTTATATGTATGCGGCTGTGTATAGTAGTAGTACTGTAACTCTTTACAAATCTACAAACAACGGAGCAAATTGGTCTCAATTAACAACTACTTCAGGATTTCAGTCCCAAGGCGGCCAAGCCTGGTATGATTTGTATGTTAGAGTTAATCCTAAAAATCCAAATAAAGTTTATGTGGGAACGATTGATGTTTATAGATCAACCGATGGAACAAATTTTACAAACATAACAAACGGTTATGCTGGTGGCAGCGTTCATGTTGATCAGCATTATTTGTTTTTTCATCCAACGCAGGAAAATACTTTTTTTGTTTGCAATGATGGTGGAATTTATAGAACAACAAATAACGGAGACTCATTTACAAATTATAATCAAAACTTAACACTAACACAGTTTTATAGAATAGCAGCAAGTCCTTTTACACCAAGCAGAATACTTGGTGGAACGCAAGATAACGGAACACAGCAAACTTACTCAGCATTAAACTGGGCGGCTGCATTTGGTGGCGATGGAGGCGAGGTTTGTTTTAATCCTATGGTTGCTAATGATCAGAATATTTTAGGTGAATCTCAAAATGGTGGTTTGGTGCGCACTACAAATGGCGGTACAAGCTGGCTTGACGCAACTACTGGTATAAATACGAGCGAAAATGTAGCATGGGTTGCACCCATAATTAAACATCCAAATATTTCCAGTTATTTCTTTACTGCACGCCAGCGTATTTATTTATCTACCGATTATGGTGGAAGTTGGACAGCAATATCAGGCAATGTAAATAGTAGCAGTGCAGTAAGAGAAATGGCAATCAGTAAATCAAATGCATCAATAATGTTTGCAACATCAGGCAGCTCAGTATTCAAATCAACAGATGCAGGTGTAACGTGGGCAAGTGTTACCAGTGGTTTGCCAAATAAAACAATAACCTCAGTTACAGTTTATCCAACGGATGAAAATCTTGTGTTTTTAACATTCTCAGGATTTGGTACAAATAAAGTTTATAAATCAACCAACGGCGGAACAAACTGGGTATCGATTAACGGTAACTTACCGGATTCACCTGTAAATGATTTATATGTTCACACAGGCAACATAGGTTATCCAAATACATTTTTTGTTGCAACAGATATCGGAATATTTTTAACAGAAAATGATGGGGCAAACTGGTTTGAAATAAGTACCGGAATGCCAAATACAGTAGTAATGCATCTTGATTACTCACCGAGCAATCAAATGTTAAGAGCCGGCACACACGGTAGAGGAGTTTATGAAGCATTTGTAGATTTTACAATTCCAGTTGAGTTAGTATCGTTTACTGCAAATCAACAAGATAAAAAAATAGTGTTGAACTGGAAAACGGCAACAGAAACAAATAACAGCCATTTTGAAGTGGAGCGAAAATTCAAGAATCAGGAATGGGAAAAGTTAGATGTTGTTGCGGGCGCAGGCACGATTACAGAATATAGAAACTACTTTTATGAGGATGATTTTACATCTTTACCGTATAATGGAACAGTTCTTTATAGATTAAAGCAAGTAGATTATAACGGAGAATTTGAGTATTCAAATGTGATAGCAGTAGAAGCAGAATTTATACCAACAGAGATATCGATATCACAGAATTATCCAAATCCATTTAATCCGGTAACCACAATAAAATACTGGTTAAATGTTGAAGCGAATGTAAGGATTGATATTTACAATTCGCTGGGACAATCGATTGAAGCAATTGTGAATGAAGTACAGAGTGCAGGAAATTACTCGGTGCAGTGGGATGGAACAAATTTCGCTTCAGGAATATACTTTTATGCTTTTGAGGTGATAGATCAGAACCAGAGCATATTACACAAAGAAATGAAGAAACTAATTTTGCTTAAATAGCAAAACAAAAAGTTATTAGGGGCTGTAAAAAGACTGATTGAAAAAACAGCAGAATTAATTTTCTGTTAATCAATCATCCTTTGGACAGCCCCTTTTTTATTGTTAATTTTGGTTGTGAAAAATTGATTAAGTTAAGTATTAAATGAAGAGACAATAGAATAAAAATTTTGCAATCAAAAACAGTTTAGCTTTAGTCTAACATCAGGGAGGAAATGATTCAAACTTCATCAACATACCCAAAGATTATTGCTTACTAATGGCTGTGCGGTAAAAATTTTTCTTTGTCTTTTCTCAATTATTAAATCATAATAAAAATTATAAGTTTATAAAAAATATTTAAGGGTTTTTA
Organism: uncultured Ignavibacteriaceae bacterium; assembly: GCA_963704275.1. Taxonomy (GTDB): domain Bacteria; phylum Bacteroidota; class Ignavibacteria; order Ignavibacteriales; family Ignavibacteriaceae; genus IGN3. The sequence continues at coordinate 301,556 of CAVPHP010000014.1, forward strand.
TGCAAGTAGAAAAATTAAGATTAGAAGATTTATTAGAATCTTCCAACTCAGTTAACGACGATGATAGAATTAATAATGTTGCTATTATTGGTGCAGGAATAATGGGACAAGGAATTGCTCAAACTGTTGCAGGCATGGGACTTGAAGTTACTATTGTTGAAGTTGATGCTGATAAATTGGAAAATGCCAAAGCACAATTAACCGAAACCATTGATCGTGAAATTAAACGATGGGCAATGACAAAATCTGATAAGAAAGCAATTTTTAGCAGAATTAAATGGTCAACTGATGTTAATTCCGTAAAAGATTCCGAAATAATTATTGAGGCTGTGCAGGAAGATTTTGATCTTAAAGTTAGTGTGTTTAAAATGCTTGATAAGATAGCAAATCCGGAAACTATATTTGTCTCAAATACTTCTACATTAAGTTTAACAAACATTTCTGAATCCATTTCCAGACCAAGCAAGGTAATTGGAATGCATTTTTTAAATCCTGTACCAAAAATTCCGATGGTAGAATTGGTAAAAAGTCTTCATACATCTAACGAAACGGTATTAAAAGTAAAAGAGTTTGCTTCACGTATTGGTAAGACGCCAGTTGAGGTTTACGAATATCCTGGATTTATTACAACGCGTGCGATCGTTCCTTTAATTAATGAAGCGATGCATATTTTACTTGAAGGAGTTGCCAGTGCCAAAGACATTGATACAGCTTTAAAACTCGGATATAATTTTCAATACGGACCACTTGAGATGGCTGATTCTATGGGATTAGACGAAGTGTTAACCTGGATGGAAACTTTATGGAAAACTCTTGGCGAACCACGATACAGACCAAACCCAATGATCAGAAAACTTGTACGCGAAAGAAGGCTTGGTAAAAAAACCGGCGAAGGGATTTTTAAATACGACGAACACGGAAATAAAATAAATTAATTGTTGCGGGGAATATTTAATAAAATTGGAAAATAGATTATGAAAGTATTAGTATTAAACAGCGGCAGCTCTTCAATTAAGTATCAATTTTTTGATACGGAAAAAAAAGTTGCGCTTGCAAAAGGATTGGTTGATAGAATTGGAATGGCTGGTGCAGTTCTTTCTCATCAACGCTATGATGGCGATAATATTAAAATAGCTGGTGAAATTCTTGATCATCAGATAGCGGTAGAGTATGTGCTTGGTGTGATGCTTAGTAAAAATCATGGTGTTATCGATGACAAAAAAGATATTGAAGCAGTTGGACACAGAGTTGTTCATGGTGGTGAAACTTTTTCCGGCTCAGTTTTTATTACAGATGAAGTTGTAAAGGTTTTGCAGGATAATATTGAACTTGCACCGCTTCACAATCCACCAAACATAAAAGGTATTCAAGCCTGTCAAAGAATACTTCCGGACGTTCCACAATGCGGTGTTTTTGATACGGCTTTTCATTCACACATGCCGCCAAAATCTTATCTATACGGAATTCCTTATGAGCTATATAAAAAATATAAGATAAGACGATATGGTTTTCATGGTACATCACATCTTTATGTTTCGCAGCGTGCAGCAAGCATGTTAAATAAGGATATAAAGGATCTTAAAATTATTACTGCACATCTTGGTAACGGATGCAGTATGGCTGCTGTAAAAAATGGACAATCAATGGACACCACAATGGGATTTACGCCGCTTGAAGGTTTATTGATGGGCACACGAAGTGGTGATCTTGATCCATCATTAATTTTATTTATTATGGGAAAAGAAGGATTAACAGTTGGTGAAGCAAATACATTGCTTAACAAACACAGTGGATTGATTGGAATTAGTGGTGAGAGCAGCGATATGCGTGAAATTCTTACTGCTGTCAAAGATAATCAGCAAAGATCCAAATGGGCATTTGAGATTTTTTGTTACAGAATAAAAAAATATGTTGGTGCATACGCTGCAGCAATGGGTGGTCTCGATGCGCTTGTATTTACAGGTGGAATTGGTGAAAATTCAAAAGAGATTCGTGAAGAAGTTTGTAAAGAAATGGAATTTTTAGGAATTCAAATTGATGATTTGAAAAATCAAAACAATGATGAAATTATTTCAAAAGAGAACTCAAAAGTTTCTGTGATGAGAATTCCAACTAACGAAGAATTGGTAATTGCACTTGATACTGCAAAAATAGTTTCTGAAATGTAAAAATATTTTTTAATAATAATTCCAAAGGTTGATTTATGGATCTTGGAATCAAAGGTAAAATAGCATTAGTTACTGCTTCCAGCACAGGAATAGGAAAAGCCGTTGCAGAAGCTTTGGCTGAAGAAGGATGTAAGCTTGCAATTTGTGCACGTTCAAAAGAAGTGCTGATTGAAACTTCTCATTATATAAAAAATAAATTTAACATAGAACCATTTTGGGGGGTGTGCGATTTAAATCTGAAAAAAGATATTGATAATTTTTACGATGCTGTAAAAAATCAATTTGGTAAAGTTGATATTCTTATTAACAATTGCGGCGGACCAGTTCCCGGATTTTTTCACGATCTTTCTGAAGAAGATTGGGAGCAGGCATATAAGCAAGTTTTACTAAGTGCTGTAAGATTTTCAAATCTTGTTATTCCAAATATGATTGATCAGGAGTGGGGAAGGATTATAAATATTACTTCAATTGCTGTAAAACAGCCTGTTCATAATTTAATGCTTTCAAATTCACTGCGTGCTGCCGTAACCGGATTTGCAAAATCACTTAGTAATGAATTTGGGAATAAAAATATTACAGTTAACAATGTGGCCCCCGGCTATACCCTAACGCACAGATTGTATGAACTTGCAGTAAATCGAGCTAAAACATCCGGTAAATCACACGAAGAGATTTTAGTTGAAATGGCGAAGGATGTTCCGCTTAACAGACTTGGTGGTCCCGAAGAGATTGCAGCAATGGTAGTATTTTTAGCATCACAAAAAGCAAGTTATATTACTGGCACAACAATTCAAGTTGATGGAGGATCAACAAGAGCAATATTTTAATTTTAAACTTGTTCATAACAGATTAGGTGATAAAAAGAAATCTTCATACCAAGGCAGTCGAGCTGAGAATATTTTTGAAAATGTTCATTTAGCTTGATGGACATAGTTTTAAAAACGATTTCATAAGTTGATGACATCATGAAAAAACAAGTTGAATTAGAAATAACGCCGGATGAAATAAATCTTCCGGAAATCTTATCCGCCAAAGCTTCAAAAGATCTAAAAATCGATCTAGAAAAAATCTCAGCAGTAATCCCATTAAAAAAATCAATCGATGCAAGAAGTAAACGCATTGTTTTTAGGTTTTTGGTTGATGTTTATATTGATGAAAAACCGGAAGAAAGAAAATTAATTACTTACAATCCGGTAAACGGATCTAAAAAAGTTATTATCGTTGGATTTGGACCAGGTGGAATGTTCGCTGCATTAAAGTTAATTGAATTTGGAATCAAACCAATTATTGTTGAACGTGGTAAAGATGTGCAGGAGCGAAGACGCGATATTAGAGCTATTCAACAAGATCATTTAGTAAATCCTGATTCTAACTATTGTTTTGGTGAAGGCGGCGCAGGTGCTTACAGCGATGGTAAACTATACACACGAGCAACAAAGCGCGGTGATATAAAAAAAATTATTGATATTTTAATTCAGCATGGTGCTAACCCGGAAATTAGCGTTAATACACATCCGCATATTGGATCAAACAAACTTCCTAAAATTGTTGCCTCAATAAGACAAACTATTTTAGACAACGGAGGTGAAATCCATTTCAATAGTAAAGTTGATGATTTTATTCTAAATAATAGAAAGATTATCGGAGTTAAAATTAATTCTGAGCATAAAATTTTTGGTGATGCAGTAATTCTAGCAACCGGACATTCGGCACGAGATATTTATTATTTACTAAATAAGAAAGAAATTAGAATTGATCCAAAACCGTTTGCAATGGGCGTTAGAATAGAGCATCCGCAAACATTAGTTAATGAAATGCGTTATCATACAAAAGAATTACATCCTAATCTTCCAGCTGCAAGTTATACTCTTGTAACAGATGTTGAAGAAAGGGCAGTGTATTCATTCTGTATGTGTCCTGGTGGAATCATTGTTCCCGCTGCTACATCACCCGGCGAAATTGTTGTGAATGGTATGTCATTATCAAGAAGAAATTCACCATTTGCAAATTCCGGTTTTGTTGTTGAAGTAACAAAACAGGAGTGGACAAAGTATGAACGCTTTCAACCGTTTGCAGCGTTAATGTTACAGGAAGAACTTGAACAAAAAGCATTTGAACTTGCAAATCAGACACAAAGCGCTCCTGCACAGCGTGTAACCGATTTTGTTGCAGAAAGAGTTTCATCTACATTACCAAAATGTTCTTACATTCCGGGTATAACACCTGCGGCTTTGCATAAAGAGTTGCCTGCATTTATTGCTTTAAGATTACGCAAGGCACTCTTTAATTTTGATGCAAAGATGCACGGTTACTATACAGAAGAAGCTGTGTTAGTCGGAGTTGAAACAAGGACAAGTTCACCGATAAGAATTCCACGTGATAGAGAAACATTAATGCATCCGGAAGTTACGGGATTGTTTCCGTGTGGTGAAGGTGCTGGATATGCTGGTGGAATATTATCTGCCGCTGTTGATGGTGAAAATTGTGCTGTCGCGGTAAATAATTACTTGTAAAAAGTAGTCCAATCTTTTAGACTTTCACAGTAGTCCAATCAATTTTAATTCGATTATTTGTTATATTTCAGATCAAATCAGTGTTGTTCTGTTCAACTTTTAACCTCTAATGAAACATTATGATTACTTATTATTTTCACGTTACAAAAGACTCAAGAATTAAATATAAGATTGACGAAAATCTGTTTTCTTCATCAGGTAATCTTGTTATTTCAGATTTCCGAACTGCAAGATTATTATCAGAAAAAATAAACTCCGTTAGAAGAGATGAAGGCAAATTTAAATTGCAGGTTACTGCAGGACAAATAAATGCTCTCGGTTTGCTGCACGAAATATTTCATTTGTTAATTCGTAAGTACGAGGAGGGCAGTAGTAAAAATGTATTTAAAAGTAGTTTGGATTTTTTAAAAGATAATCTTACAGAAACAGAATTAGATAAAACACTTTTAAAATTTGTTGAAGAATTCCCTCCGCTTCCCGTTTATCAAAACAAAGTAAAACCAATTGAGTATTTAAAAGGAAAAACTGAGGATAAGGAAAATCGAGAAATTATTCTTGAAGAATTAATAATATTAAATCTTGAAAATATTAATCCTGCAACTCACCAATTAAAAGAACTTTACACTGATGAAAAACTCGCTAATGAAACTAAATACAAAGAGATAATTGAACAAACAGAATTATTTTTTGAAAGTGAACCAAAAATTGGCGGATTTAACTTAATATCGTTTCTGCGCAAACCGATAATTCAAAGTCCGTATAACATTGAAGAACAGCTTGATTTTATTCGCTCAAACTGGAGTGTATTTATTGATGAAACGATCTTAGCAAAAATACTTTCCGGCAAAGATCTTATTCATGAAGATTATAAATTATTTGTACAGCACGGTGGTGGAGAAAAGGCAACTCCGCCTGTTCCATCTTATGAATTTGATCATAAATATTTTGAATCTTTGAAACAAAAACTTTCAAAGGGCAAAAAACTTTCACCAGAAGAATATGAGTACTATCAATTAGAAGTAAATCGTTTTACTGTTGATGTTGATTGGATGCCGCGAGTTGTGATGATTGCAAAAAATGCTTTTGTATGGATGCATCAACTAACAAATAAATACGGAAGAGAAATTAAACGATTGGATGAAATTCCTGATGCAGAACTTGACACACTTGCACGATGGAATTTTAATGCATTGTGGTTAATCGGAATTTGGGAAAGAAGTTCAGCATCCAGAAAAATAAAACAGATGATGGGAAATTCAGAAGCTGCATCTTCCGCTTATTCTTTATTCGATTATGTGATTGCAAACGAACTTGGCGGCGAATCTGCTTTTGAAAATTTAAAAGCACGTGCCTCGCAGCGTGGAATAAGGCTATCAAGCGATATGGTTCCAAATCATACCGGAATATATTCTAAATGGGTAACTGAAAAACCGGGTTACTTTATTCAAAATTCAGTTCCCCCATATCCAAATTATAAATTTACAGGTCCTAATCTTTCAGATGATAATCGTGTTGAAGTAAGGATAGAAGATCAATATTATTCACGGACAGATGCAGCAGTAGTATTTGAAAGATTAGATAAGTTTACTGGAGATCGAACATACATTTATCATGGCAATGATGGAACAAATATGCCGTGGAACGATACTGCTCAACTCGATTTGATGAAGGCAGAAGTGCGTGAATCGTTAATTCAAACTATAATGCATGTTGCCCGCAAAACTCCAATTATAAGATTTGATGCAGCGATGACGCTCGCTAAAAAACATTTTCAACGTTTGTGGTTTCCAATTCCGGGTTCCGGCGGCGCAATTCCTTCACGTGCAGAACATGCAATGACTCGATCACAGTTTGATTCTATTATGCCTGAAGAATTTTGGCGTGAAGTTGTTGATAGAATTAATGCAGAAATGCCGGACACGCTTTTACTTGCAGAAGCGTTTTGGTTGATGGAAGGATATTTTGTTCGATCACTTGGAATGCATCGTGTTTACAACAGTGCTTTTATGCACATGTTTATGAAAGAAGAAAATGAAAAGTACAAGCTGCTTATAAAAAACACTTTGACGTTTAATCCGGAAATATTAAAACGTTATGTAAATTTTATGAGCAATCCAGATGAGGAGACAGCAATAAATCAATTTGGAAAAGGTGATAAATATTTTGGTGTTGCAACAATGCTTATAACGCTTCCGGGTTTACCAATGTTTGCTCATGGACAGGTTGAAGGGCTTTCTGAAAAGTATGGTATGGAATATAAACGCGCTTATTACACTGAGTTTGCTGATGATAACCTAATCAAGCGGCACGAAAAAGAAATATTTCCGTTAACTAAAAAAAGATATTTATTTAGTCAGGTTGATAATTTTGAATTATATGATTTCTCAGATCCAAACGGAATAAGCAACGAAAATGTTTTTGCATTTACGAATAGAAGCGGAAAGGAAGCCGCATTAGTTGTTTATAATAATTCTTATTACGAAACCGTTGGTTCTATTAATGCGAACGCTGAAAGAGTTTATGGTGAAGAAGGCAGAACAAGTACAACTAATATTGATAAAGCTCTGGGGATAAATTCAGGCTATGGATTTTACTACATTTACAAAGACCATGTACAGCAGCTTGAATACATTGTTAATGGCAGTCAAATAGCTTCAACCGGATTTTCATTTCATCTTTTGGGTTATCAAAGAAAAGTTTTGTTAGACTTTAAAGAAGTTTATGATATTGATGGCAGGTATAAAATTCTCTGTGATCAACTAAATGGTAGAGGTGTTGATTCAATTGAACGGGCTTTGAATGAAATGAATCTTGCACCGTTTCATAATTCACTAATCCATCTTTTTACTTCTATAAAATTTAGTCGTTTGCTTTTATCGATAGAAAGTAAAGGTGAAGATGCAATTGAAATTCCAAATCTTGATGAAGAAATTATTAGAATCTGTAGTGATCTGAGTAAAATTATAAAATTAGACCAAAGCGGAAAAGAAATAGCCGAAAATATTGGAACTGATCTTTCTGCAGTAAAACATTTTTTTGATTTGTTTGATGAGGTTTCATTAACAAAACGTCCTGCAAAATGGATTGGTGGAATAAAAGCAATCCTATTAAGTGATGATGATCTCATTAATAGAAAAAAGTTATCTTTTTTATTGCTAAATAAAATTTTATTTAACATTTTCAGATCAGTCGGGGACAAAAATACTTTCCGAAAAACATTTGATGAACTTTTACTTTGGAAACCGCTATTTGAGATATTTGCTCATTTTGGTTTTGATGATACTGGAAAGTTTTATGAATTAATTAAAACTCTTAATACTGTAAACCTAATTTATTTTCAGAATGATGTTTCGAATGTTAAAACAGTTAAATCAAAAACAGATAGAATAGAAACTGAAATATTAAACGAGTATTTCAATAGTTTGATTAAAAGTGATTTATTTAAGTGCATTTATTCAGGTGAATGAATATGAGGGAATTAAATATTTTAACAAAGAAAGAATTGAAGAATTTATAAAATGGAATTTTATTTTATCCATAATTAATAATTCTTCTGAGAGTTTAAGTAAAGAAAAATCTTCTAAAAAAGTTTTTTCCGAATTACTTAAGATTTCTTATTTAAAATATGTAGATGTTTTAGATAGAATATCTAAAAGTGAGTATAAAATTGAAAATCTTATTGAAATGTCTGAAGCTAAATCCATAAAAAAGACTGATACAAAAAAGAAAACTGTTCCAAAGAAAATTACACCCAAAAAGAAAACAGGGGACAAAATAAAAACGAAGAAAGTAATTACAAAAAAAGATACCGTAACTAAAACAAAGAAGAAATTATCGAAGACAAAAAAAACAAAAACAAAAAGGAAGGCAAAACCAGGATGACAAAAACAAAAACTTTACTCGTACTACTGATTATATTACCACTCTCATTATTTGCGCAATATAATTTTGAAGTTGCGTTTCCAAATTTAACATTTTCCAATGCACTTGATCTTCAAAATGCCGGCGATGGTTCAAACAGATTATTTGTTATTGAACGTGATGGCAGAATAAAAGTTTTTCAAAACCAAACAAATGTAAACTCTACCAAACTTTTTCTAGATATTACTGATAGAGTGACTGCAGGAGGTGAAACGGGATTACTTGGATTAGCATTTCATCCAAACTTTGAAAACAATGGTTACTTTTATGTTAATTACACAGCGCCAAATCCATTGCATACTGTTATTTCAAGATTTCAAGTCTCGACATCTAATCCAGATTCCGCAGATAAAAATTCAGAATTAATTTTACTCACTTATGATCAACCATATTCAAATCATAATGGCGGTTGCGTAGCTTTTGGAAATGATGGTTATTTATATACCTCAGCGGGCGATGGTGGATCAGGCGGAGATCCGCAGGGCAATGCACAAAACATAACAACATTACTTGGTAAAATAATTCGTATTGATGTAAATAATCCACAGCCTCCATTAAATTACGGAATCCCTTCGGATAATCCATTTGTAGATAGCACAAATATTAATGTGCGAAAAGAAATTTTTGCTTGGGGAATGCGGAATACCTGGCGCTTCAGTTTTGACCCGAATACTGGATGGTTATGGGCTGGTGATGTTGGACAAGACACTTACGAAGAAGTAGATATAATTCAGAATGGAAAAAATTATGGCTGGAGATGTTATGAAGGCAATCATCCTTATAATTTAAGCGGTTGTAATGGAGTTTACGAACCACCAATTTGGGAATATTCACACTCACTTGGATATTCAATTACTGGTGGATATGTTTATCGCGGACAAAATGTTCCTGAACTCTATGGAAAATATATTTATGGTGATTACGGAACAGCTAAAGTTTGGTCAATCGATTATGATGGAGTTAATCCTGCAGTGAATACACTAATTACAACTGCTGCTGGTTCTATTACATCATTTGGAGTTGATGAAAACAAAGAGCTTTATCTTGTTTCATTCAATGGAAAAATTTATAGATTTATTCCAACTATAGTTCCAGTGGAACTTGTCTCTTTTACAGCAACTATTGTAGATAATAAAGTTAAACTTGATTGGTTCACCGCTACAGAAACAAATAATTCGGGTTTTGAAATCCAACGAAGTAAGAACGGATCGGATTATCAAACAATATTTTTTATTGGCGGCAATGGAACAACGACAAATAGGAATGTTTATAGTTACGTTGATGAATCAGTAAACTTCGGCGAGTATTATTATCGTCTTAAGCAAATTGATTTTGATGGAACGATTGAGTACTTAAAAGCGGTTACTGTTGATTTAGGATTACCTAAAACATTTATGCTTGAACAAAATTATCCAAATCCATTTAACCCAAGTACAAAAATAAAATGGCAGTCGCCTGTAAGCGGTTGGCAAACAATAAAAATTTATGATCTTTTAGGAAATGAAGTTACATCCTTGGTTAATGAATTTGTAGAAGCAGGGAATCATGAAGTAGAATTTAATACCGTAGATGCAGATCGGCGACTTGCTCTTACAAGTGGAATATATTTCTATCAACTAAAAGCAGGTAACTATACTGCGACAAAAAAAATGATATTATTGAGGTAAGATTGACTAGAATAATTTAATTAAATTAGTTTGAAGTTACTTACGGATTCAACTTACAAAAAATTTGGAAGTTCCAAGATTTCAAATAAAATGGTTGGCTAAAATCACAATTTTAGAAGTAAGGTACTTAAAACCTTGGAGGTTTTTCTGCCGCTTGCCTAAACTGTGTTATATCTAAACTTAAAGCCTGTGATAGTTTTATTACAGGCTTTTGTTTTATTATTAAACTCTTTAATTAAATGGTTCATATCAAAATAAAATAGAAAAAGCTCCAAGACCAAATATCTCAGAGCTTTTGTGTGTGTTTAAAATTTGTTTTAACAACATCTCTTCGTTAACTAAAGATTTACCTATCAAGTCCTTAATAATAATATTCTATTTCTGATCACTGTTTTACTTTTTAATTATTTTGAATTATTAAGTTTCGTTTTGAATGGCAGTAGTAAATCAGACTAAAAAATAAAAACCCGGTACCTAAGCACCGGGAAACCAGCATTGACGGAAGGCTTGGGGAATAACCTTAACCGTCAAATGCTCGTTTTATTAATTAGATTACCCCTGTGCTATAACTAACTATTTCAAGTCTATTATCGGATTGAAAATGAAAAACTTTATACCTTCTTAAAGTTCTGATAATATTTTTTTTGATACTTTCTAATATTTTACTCGTGGATAATATATGAGATAAGTATGAAGACTTTGTTTATAAAGGGTCAATAAAAAGTAAGCGGATATTTGAAGTTGTTGGGTTTGATTTTAGGGCAATGAAAAGCTAACTGAATTTGAAAATTTCATAGATGCCCGAAAGCAGAAGACTAGGGGAAAAAAAAGGCGAGCAAAACTCGCCTTTAATGAAAATATTATAATTCTATTATCCCCACTTTTTCTTTACTCGATGGATCAACATGTTTTTTGCTTGAAGTAAGGTAATAAAATGCTGGAATCACAAAAAGCGTTAATACAGTAGAGGCAAGTAAACCACCAATTGCAACTATACCAAGCGGCATTCTCATTTCCTTACCGGCATCCCCAATCCCTAAAGCTAGTGGAAGCATTCCAAGAATAATTGCAATCGATGCCATTAACTGTGGTTTTAGTTTAGTTGGCGCAGCCTCCATAAGAGCATCTTTAGATAAATAGCCTTGTTCTCTTCTAAGCTGATTTGTATAATCGAGTATAAGAATTGCATTGTTTACTACTATTCCGATGAGCATTATTATCGCCATTAGAGAAGTGATACTGAATGCTGTATCAGTGATGAACAATGCAAGGATAACACCTACTAAACCAAGCACCACTGTAATCATTATTATTACAGGCTGCCAGAAGCTTTCCAGTATAGCAGCAAGAAGCAAGTATGTTAAAAGCACAGCAAGTAAAAAAGCAAATGACATATCATTAATCATATCGTTCATCATTTTAACATTTCCACCCCATTTAAAAGAATAACCAGGCGGTAAATCTATTTCACTGAATCTTTTTTCAATTTCATTTGTTACATTTCCTAAAGGAACACCAGGTGCAGAAGCACCAGTAAACATAATAGTCGTGTATTTATCACGATGCAAAATTTTTGTAAACCCATTTGTAAATTTTACGTCAGCAAGTTGAGTTAGGCGAAATGACCCGTATGGAGACGCAATGGATATATTGCCAATTTTTTCAGGTGAGTTTACTGATTCATCATCTAAAGTTACAGTTATATCATATTCGTCACCTGACTCTCGATATTTTGACGATTGAATTCCCTCAATTCCAGCACGAAGTGAAAATGCAAGATCCGTTATAGTTAATCCCACATTAGTCAGCTTTTCTCTTCTTGGATAAATAGTTATTTCAGGCTTACCTGCACGCGAGCTGTTATCAAAGTTTATTAGACCAGGAACGTCTTTAAATTTTTGAATCGCTTGTTTTTTAAATGTTTCTAATTGTTCAAGATCCTGTCCCATAAGGAAAAATTGTATCGGGGCTTCCTGTCCACCCATACGTGAACCGACATCAACCTTAATTTTTGCATTTGGAATATCGCTAAGCTCAGCAGTTAGCATAGAAATTACGTCCATTAACTTTGAATCTCGATCTTTTGCATCCGAAAGCTGAACGCTAATGTTTGCCATGTTTGTGCCAACATCAAGATCACTAAGTTTTCCAAGGTTTGTAAGTATATGTTTTACTTCACTATGTTTTTTTACTCTGTCTTCTACCAAGCGAACTGTTTCTGCGGTCTCTTTAAGGTTGTAACCAGCAGGAAGTTCAACTGAAATAGAAACCTTTCCATCATCTGTTTGTGGGATAAACTCAAACCCAAGTTTAGGACCGAATAACACCACCACAAAAATAAAAAGAATTATTGATCCCAACAGCGTAAGAAAACTTCTCATCTTGGAATTAAGTACATAACCAAGCATCTTTTTATATATTTCAGTTTGCCGAGTTTCAAACTTATTAAACCACGTTGCAAGTTTTCCGGTTTTATGTTCCTTAGAAAGAATAAGCGAAGAAAGCAGGGGAGTTAAAGTAAAAGACATAATTAATGAAAAAATGGTTGCAAATACAGCTGCAAGCGCAAGTTCTTTAAGCCACAATCCAACCATAGAAGACATATTAGCTACTGGTAAAAATACTACAATGTTTGTAAGGGTTGAAGCAAGCACTGCTACTGTAACTTCTGAAGTCCCTTTATAAGCTGACTGTCGTATTGAAAGGCCCAATTTCTTATATCGGAAGATATTTTCAAGCACAACAACTGAGTTTGCAACAAGCACACCGACCGAGACCGACAGTCCCATTAATGTCATCATATTTAAAGATAAACCAAAAGCCTGTAGTAAAAGAAATGTTGAGATGATTGATGTTGGCATTGACATAGCAACAACAACAGTAGATCGCCAATCATGCAAGAATAAGAACAATACAATAGCTGTAAAAAACACACCTAAATAAATGTTACTCATCGTATCATCAAAGCTGCTCTGAACAAAAGTTGATGCATCATTGACGACTTCAAGTTTTGCGCCTTCAGGAAGAATAGATTGGATTTCAGGCAGTGAGTTCCTTATCGCATCCGCAACTTTTACAACGTTTCCATCTGTGCTTTTTATAATTCCAAGACGAACAACATTTTCATTTCTTATGTTTTCTTTTACATTATAAAAAGTAGCACGCTGCCTAATATCTTTTCCAGCATCTTTAACTTCAGCAATTTGTCTGATTTTTTTTGGACCATAAGCAGTTGGGATTTCAAGCTCACCAATTCCATCGGGGTTTTGAAATTGTCCTTGCAGCCTTACAGTATATTCCTGATTGTCAATCTGAAAATATCCGCCTGGGATATCCATATTGTGCATTTGAAGGATTTGAGTAAGTTGCGGAAGTGAAATATTATTTTCGTAAACAACTTTGTTATCAAGTAAAACACGGATTTCTCGTTCCTGCCCACCTGTAATCTGAACGTTTGCCACACCGTCTATTTGAGAAAATCTGTCCTTCAGGGTTTTATCTGCAATTTCATAAAGCTGGCGTGGATTTAGCTGACCGCTAAGTATTACATCCACAACAGGGAACAATCTAATGTCAATTTTCTGAATTACAGGCTTCTCTGCATCATCAGGCAGATCATTTATTATTTCATCAACTTTGTCTTTTGTTTCCTGACTTGCAACGTTTACATCCTTGCTAAGCTGAAACTCAATAATTACAATAGAGGCACCATCAAGCGAATATGACTCAACTCTTTCGATCTGACTGATTGTAGAAACTGCGTCTTCAATTCTTTTGGTAACAAGGGTTTCAATTTCTTTTGGTCCTGCGCCTGGATAAATTGTTCGAACAGTTACGTAAGGTATTTCTACATCCGGCTGAAGGTTAAGATTTAAACCGAAATATGCTATCAAACCGAAAATAAGGAAAACTAAAATTCCAACTGTAGTTAGTACTGGTCTATTAATTGATACTTTTGCTAAAAACATCTGATTTCCTTTTATTGAATAACTTTAATTTTGCTTCCATCTTCTAATTGTGATGCGCCTTTTACAATGAGCAGCTCATCAACATTTAGCCCAGATTTTATCTCATACAACATGCCGCTTTCATTTCCGTTTGAGATGTATCTTTTGGATGCTTTACTGTCTGAAACTATGTAAATGTAAGAACCATTTTCATCCTGCATTACTAAATTTCTGGAAATAATAATTGCATTCGGATTTTCATAAGTTAAAATTTTAATTTCGTTAGTGATTCCACTTTTTAAAACTCCCCGTGGATTATCAAATTCAACTTCTACATAAAAGGCTTGTTTTGCAGGGTCCATTGCCATAGCTATCTCAACAATTTTTCCTATAAATTTTTGACCGCCAAATTCTGTAACTGCCTGCATCCCTTTTTTAAATTGAACTATCTCTTTTTCTGACACCCAAATTTTGCTGCGCATTTTGAAGAGTTGTGCTACTGTAAATAATGGTGCTTCGCTTTTTAATCCGTCTCCGGAATTTACTTTAAGATCTACAATGTATCCATCAAATGGAGCTTCAATAAAAAGCATTCTTCTCAAAGATTGATAATTCCTTTTGGCAACCTGATACTGAGTTTCTGCACCTTCGAATGATGCAAGAGCAGTTTCACCTGCTTGATACAATGCTTTTAACCTCAGATAATTTTTTTCTGCATTTTCAAAAGTTGCTTTAGCTTGATTGTATTGTAGTGCAGGATTATCAGTATCGAATTCAACAACAACCTGTCCTTCCTTAACGTAATCACCAATTTTAGAATTTACACCGGTTATATTTCCCCCGACCATTGCGCCTTTTGTTGTTTCTTTTACACCTGTTAGCTTTGAAAAGAAAGTTAAATATTTTTCAAATGGTTGATATTTAATTTGTTCAACTCGCACTGGTATTACTTCTTTATCTCCCATTTGTTCTTTGTTTTTACTATCAGCATTGTCATCACCACAACTTACTATAAATGTTATGGACAATGCAGCAAATACTAAGTGGAAGAGGATTGTTCTAAATAATCTATTTTTCATTTTATTAATTTCTCCTGATGCTTATTAAAAATCTAAATGTTTTTTTATTCTTCAAACTTTAAAAAATAATCCTGATTTGTTTTACCAAGAATTTGCTCAAGCTCATATTTTGTTATTAAATACGAGTACATTGATTGAATCCTATTTAATCTTGCCTGCTTTAATGCAAGATCAGTATTTTGCAATTCAATTTGGCTTCCGGCACCTTCTTTATATCTAACTTTAGCAATATCATATGCTCGTTTGGCAACTTCTACGGTCCGCTCCTGAACTTCAATAAGAGAGCTAACTCTTTTTAATTCCTGAATTTTAGTTTTTACATTTAACAGTGTATAATCTTTTAATTGTTTTAACTGCTCTTCGGTTTGTTGGTAAGCTATTGTTGATTGTTGAACCGCGTTTTTAGTTCTGTTGCCTTGCCAAAGATTCATTGAAAAACTGATTCCTACTGTAGCAGAAGAGTAGTTGTTAAAATCCCAATTGTCGGATGAGCCTGCATAAGAATACTGACCAAAGGCGGCAATATTAGGCCAATAATTAGCTACATCAAGTTCAACAAATGCTTCATCAACTTGTTTTTTAAGATCAAGTGTTTTTAATTCGAAGTTAGATATTAATGCTTCACTGATGAGTCCTTGTTCGTTATTAATTTCAAGAGGCTGATAAACAAACTCACCACTGACATCAATTTCATCATTTTGATTTACACCGAGTAAAATTTTTAATCCATCTTTTGCAGATTTTAAATTGTTTTCCATCTGTAAAAGTATCGGGCGAATATTTTCAACCTGCACTTCTGCTTGCAGCATATCAAACTCTGAAACAAGTCCTTCTCTATAAAGCGCTTTTACATCATTAAGATTTGCTTCGGCATTTTCAAAACTTTGTCTTGTTATATCCAAAACTTCTTTGGAAAATAAAACACCATAAAATGTTTTTTGAACAGATAAAACAGTATTAGAAACAGTGCTATTTAAATCTGCCTTTGCTAAATCATAATAAATCTGAGATGCGCCGATGCCTTTAAACACAGCCGAACTGAATAATGTCTGCGAGAGAGTTAGGCTTGTGGAATAATTATTTGTTTGTGCAAACGACTGCAAAACATTTTGCAAAGGTTTGAATTTACTTTCATCTCTTGGAAGAACATTCTCATCAAATAGAATTGAATAGGTTGCATTTTGCAGTAATGAACCAAAATCCGGAAAAGACATTTTGGGCTTCTCGAGAAAGTGAGAAAAGCTGCCCGATAGATCTAAGCTTGGTAAAGCATAGCCAAATGCCTCATCAACTGCGGCTCCAGCTTTTTTAACATTCATTACAGAAATAGTAATATCTCTGTTGCTGCTAAGCGCTGTATTTATTGCTTCATCTAAAGTATAAACTTTAGTTTGTGCAGAAGTTAAAATTTGAATTGCTAGGACTAAAAAAAATGAAATAAATATGTTGAGTGGAAATAAGGGAGTCTTATGTTTCATTAAATTCTCTAAAAGTTGTGCAAGGATTAAATTATAAAAATTAAGGTTCAAAAATATTTATTGATATGGTAATAATCAAAAACTAACGTTACAAATCTAATCAACAAACATGTAAAAGTTATTCCGATTATCCCCAATATCAGCCACTGTGATAAAAATCAATGTTTGTGGATTAGCAATTTTATTGGGACAAACAAGTGCAAATGACTCTTGTGGCAGTTGCCTGGATTTAACAGCATTAAATTTTCTAATACTCAAAATCAATTAATAATATCATTTATTAATCTCAAAAAATATTTAACCAAAATTAGTAAGTTTGCAGTAGTAAAATTGGAAAAGAAATGAACTCAATAACAAAACAAGAACTTAAATCGATAGTTGGCACACAAAATTTTCTAGATTCAACAGAAGATAAACTTGTTTATTCTTATGACGGCACTCCTATTTATAGGCAGTTACCCGAAGCTGTTGTGTTTCCTGAGAATGAAGAACAGATATCTAAAATTTTAAAGTTAGCTAATCAAGATAAATTTAATGTTGTTCCGCGTGGTGCAGGTACAGGATTAAGCGGTGGCTCTATACCGGTTGAAAATTCTGTTGTTGTTGTAATGACTAAATGGAATAAAATTCTTGAAGTGGACAAGAGTAATCTAACAGCCTGGGTTCAGCCTGGTGTTGTAACAGGAATACTGCAAAAGGAAGTTGAAAAACTCGGATTGTTTTATCCACCTGACCCTGGAAGTTTAAATGTATGTACCATTGGCGGTAATGTTGCAAATAATGCCGGTGGTTTACGCGGTCTAAAATACGGTGTTACAAAAAATTATGTTCTAGGTGTAGAAATGATACTGCCAAGCGGTGAATTTCTTAAAACCGGCGGAAAGAATATGAAAGATGTTGCAGGATATAATCTCCGCGATTTTATTGTCGGCAGTGAAGGTACGATTGGAATCGTAACAAAGGTATTATTAAAACTAATTCCAAAACCATCTCAAGCAATTACTCTATTAATTTATTTTGATAAGCTTGTAGATGCAGGGAAGACCGTTTCAGATATTATCGCTTCTCACATTGTCCCATCGATGATGGAATTTTTGGATCATACAACAATTAACTGCGTAGAAGATTACACTAAAATTGGATTGCCAAGAAAAAGTGAAGCGATTTTATTGATTGAAGTTGATGGAAGGGGAAGTATCGTTCAGGAAGATGCAGAAACGATAAGAACAATTGCTGTAAAAAATAATGCTTCGGCATTAAAAGGTGCAGCTAATGAAACCGAAGCAAATGTTTTAAAGACTGCAAGACGAACCGCATTTAGTGCGCTTGCAAGACGTATGCCCACAACAATTTTAGAAGATGCAACTGTACCAAGGAGCGAATTACCTGTAATGATTGAAAGAGTTGCTAAAGCTGCAAAGATGTTTGATGTTATGATTGGAAATTTTGGTCATGCCGGTGATGGAAATCTTCATCCAACTTGTTTAACTGATGAAAGAGATTCTAAAGAAATTGATAAAGCTCATCGCGCATTTGATTTTATTTTTAATGAAGCTATTAAATTAGGCGGAACGATTACAGGTGAACATGGTACAGGTTTAGCGAAGAAACATTTTCTTGAGAAGCTTGCGGGTCCTGCAGGTGTTGATATGATGAAAAAAATTAAATCAGCAATTGATCAAAATAATATTTTAAATCCCGGTAAGATTTTTACTATCTCACCCAAATGTGAAGGAAGTTTACCAATCAGCCGAGAGCAGATAAAAGATTTTCATGTCTAAACAAATCACACAAAAAGAATTACAAAAAATTCTTCCGCATGATGATATTCTTCAGCAGTGTATTCATTGCGGATTATGCCTTGCTACTTGTCCAACTTACGATTTAACCAAGATGGAACGCTCGTCACCACGCGGCAGAATATTTTTGATAAAATCTGTTGCACGCGGCGAAATGGAATTGAGCGAAACATTTGCCGATGAAATGAATTTCTGTCTGGATTGCCAGGCTTGCGAAACCGCATGTCCTGCAGGTGTATTGTATGGCAGAATGGTTGAAACAGCTCGTGTTATTGTGGATGAAGCCGGTTATGGATCGAGAATCGGAATTACTGTTAAAAGATTTGCTCTTAGAAAAGTTGTTGCTTCAAGAAATGGATTAAAGTTTGTTTCAAGATTGCTGCGGATATATCAAAAAATAGGTTTACAAAAATTAATTCGAGCAACTGGAGTATTAAAAATCTTTTCTAAAAATTTAGCGGAGATTGAAACTCTTGCCCCAGTAATTGCTGATAAATTTTCCGATACTCAAATAAATGAGATTGAAATGCCGAAAGGAGAAGTAAAATACAAAACGGCTTTTCACTTCGGCTGTTTGATGAATACAATGTTTACTGATATTAATATGGATACGATTGATGTTTTAAAAGAATGCGGCTGTAAAATAATTACTCCAAAAGATCAGGTTTGCTGCGGCTCGTTATCCGGGCATAACGGTGATATGGATTTTGCACTGAAGCAAGCCCGAAAGAATATTGACGCTTTTGAAAAACACGAATATGACTTTTTGATTTCAAACTCTGCAGGCTGCGGCGCATTTATGAAAGATTATTCGCACTTACTTGAAGACGATCCTGCGTATGCTGAAAAAGCAAAAAGGTTTTCATCAAAGGTAAAAGATGTGATGGAGTTTTTTGCTGAACAAAAACCGAAATTGAATTTTAATTCTGTCATTTCGAAGGAGTCTTCGATTGAAAAATCTGGTAATATGAACTTGAAACAGATTTCTCCCTCCGGTCGAAATGACAATCAAGAGACTCATGAAATTGATATTGAACTTAAAAATGTTACTTATCATGATGCCTGCCATTTAATTCACGCCCAAAAAATTTCAGTGCAGCCGCGCGAAGTGATAAAATCTTTACCTGGAATCAAATATACAGAACTTGAAGAAGCAAGCTGGTGCTGCGGTAGTGCGGGTATTTACAATGTGGTACGTTATGAAGATTCCATTAAGCAGCTTGAACGAAAAATGAACAACATTAAAAACACAAAAGCAAAAATTGTGTTAACCGGAAATCCCGGCTGCATGGGGCAAATAAAGCATGGTACAAAAAAGTTTAATGTTGATGTTGAAGTGCTTCATCCGGTTACATTGATAAAAAGATTATTGAGTCAAAATAAAAATTCTTAATAGTCATTTCGACCGAAGAGAGAAATCTGTTCTTAAAAATATAGAAGATTTCGCACGGACGAAAGCCGGATTCGAAATGACTATTGCAAATTCTCCCCTTTGCCAAAGGGGAGAAAAAAAGAGGGGTTAAATTATCTTCTCATCCCAAATCAGATGCTCAAAAGTTTCTCTACTTCTAATCAAGGAGCACTTATCACCGTCAACTAAAATTTCTGCAGGGCGTCGGCGACCATTATAGTTTGAACTCATTACCATTCCATATGCTCCTGATGACATTACGGAGAGAAACTCGCCAGATTTCATTTCAGTTATTTTTCTATCACGAGTAAAGTAATCACCTGTTTCACAGACAGGACCAACAACATCGGCAGTTATTTCTTTTCGTGCATTAAACTTTTCTAAAGGCTGGACATTGTGATAAGCCTGGTAAATACTCGGGCGTAATAAATCATTCATTGCTGCATCAATTACAATAAAATCTTTATTACCATTTTTTTTGTTGTATAAAACTTCAGTGATCAGAATTCCACCATTTGCTGTTAAGAATCTACCCGGTTCAAAAATAATTTCACAATTTAATTTTTTAAAAAGTGGAATTGTTTTTTCTGCAAACTCATCAACGGTAAATAATTTTTCATCATTATAATTAACACCAATTCCACCACCGATATCAAAATGACTGAGCTTCAAACCGTCTTTCTCAATTTCAAAATATAATTCAGATAATTTTTGAACAGCTTCGACAAAGGGATCGATAGATGTTATTTGCGATCCGATGTGCATATCAATTCCAGTGAATTGGATATTAGAGAAATCTTTTCTTCTTCTATAAATAGTCAATGCAGTTTTAGAATCAACACCAAATTTATTTGATGATAAACCTGTAGAAATGTATGGATGAGTTTTTGCATCCACATCAGGGTTAACGCGTATTGCAACTCTTGCAACTTTGTTCAGTTCAGCTGCAATCCTGTTTATCAGTTCAATTTCTTCTTCAGATTCAGCTTTGATCATTAAAACATTATGTTCTAAGCCAAGTTTAATTTCATTTTTTGTTTTGCCAACGCTTGTTAAAATTATTTTTGATGGATCAGCTCCGGCTTTTAAAGCACGAAATAATTCGCCTTCAGAGTTTGCATCAACACCGCTGCCGAGTTTTACAAAAGTGTTTATCACACTTAGATTAAAATTGGCTTTCATGGCATAAAATATTTTATGATTTACATTCTTAAAAGCATTCTCAAAATCTTTATACTGTTTGATGAAATGATTTTTGCTGTAAATGTAAAGAGGAGTTTCAAACTCTTTTGCTAAATCTTCAACTTTTAGTTCTTCAACAAAAAGATGATTGTTTTTGTATTTAATATATTCTGTTTCTAAGTAGTGCATACTTTATCTTTTTTAGTTATGCTGAACTTGTTTCAGCATCCGATTATTAAATTATTTAGATCCCGAAACAAGTTCGGGATGACAACGACTAGTTATATAAATAATATTTCTTAGATAACTTTCTAAAATTCTCAACATCTTTATTCAAGTAGGGAAGTATATCATCTACTTTTAAATTCTGCATAAAAAGTTCTCTGATCTTACTTGTACCCAAAACTTTATCAAACATATCAAAGCGTCCTTCGTTTTCAGAAATGATATTTCTTCCATAAAGTTCATTAATAGCTTGTGCAAAATAAAATTGGATTGGCATTAAATTGATATTTTTATAATCTGTTATATATACTTCAACACCATGCAGCATTTTATCTTTACCGAATCCATAATAAGGTTTATAAGTTATTGGTCTGAAAATTACACCTTCTAAATTATACGAATTCAATTTTGCTGCAAGTTCTTCTCCATTTATCCATTCCGTTGCAAATGTCTGAAAAGGAATTGTATATCCAACTCCGATTGAAAGCACTCCGCGCAGCTCTCCAATGATTCCAGAAATTGTATAATAAAAAGGTGAATATTTATGCGGAATATGCGGTGAAGTTAAAACCCATGGCAAACTAGTTTGTGCAAAATACATTTCACGTGTCCAGCCTTCCATTGGAACAACAGTTAATTTACATTTTACTTTGTTCTCAAGTAAACCCTCCTCATTTAATAATTTTGCTAGCTCGCCAACTGTTAAACCGTGCACATAAGGAATTGAAAACTGACTAACAAAAGAATAATATCCATCCTCAACTACATTGCCTTCAATTCGATTTCCACCAAGCGGATTTGGACGATCCAGAATTACAACTTCTTTATTGTTTTCTGCTGCTGCTTCCATCATCAATCCCATTGTGCTGATGTAAGTATAGGATCGGCTTCCGATATCCTGAATATCAAAAACTAAAACATCAACGTCTTTTAACATTTCGGAATTTGGTTTACGAGTCTTTCCGTAAAGAGAATATACTGGAAGCTTTGTTTCATCATCAATATAAAAATCAACAAAATCTCCGGCAGAATAATTACCTCGCACGCCGTGTTCAGGACCGTAAAGTGAAGTTAAATTAACTTCTTTTGCTTCAAATAAAATATCAATTGTTGATTTCAGATTTCTATCAACACCGGTTGGATTGGTAACTAAGCCAACTCGTTTACCTTTTAAAATATCAAAATTTCTATCACGCAGTACTTCAATTCCGGTTTTTACTTTTGAAGTAGTAACAACTTTTTCTTCATTTAATTCAGCCTCAACCATCATAATAAATGATCCATCTGCAAAATACTTGTATAGATCTTTTCCCGGGCAAAGAGTTTCTGTGTAATCTTTATGAGTTTTAATATCCTTTAAATCAACATGATATTTTTGTTTTAGGAATGCAGTTAATCTTACTAAAGATTTTAAAGATGCCTCACTTAATTTTTGCACTTCATAATTTCCAACAACGCAAATTAAAGCGTGTCTCGTTACATCATAATCGGTGTTAGTATCACCGGGAATATTTATTGGGCGTGCTTCATAAATATTTCCCTTAAGATCAATCATAAAATGGTAGGGAATATCAATCCATTTTTTTTCTGATCTGCTCCAGCTTTGCAGATTGCGGAGATACTGAATCATATCTTTGTCTTCAGCAAATTCCTCACCGCCGTGGTGGATAGTTATTTTGTTAATTGAGTGCTGCGGAAGAGCTCTGTCAAGCGGCATCCAACCCCAATTTGCTCTTGAAATAACTTTTAAA
The DNA here is from genome assembly GCA_963704275.1 of uncultured Ignavibacteriaceae bacterium. GTDB lineage: Bacteria > Bacteroidota > Ignavibacteria > Ignavibacteriales > Ignavibacteriaceae > IGN3. The sequence goes on from CAVPHP010000014.1 coordinate 324,697, forward strand.
TCGTTTGGATAGTCAAGTTCAGAAACATTAATTATTTGCTGCGATGTGGAACATCCGAAAAGATATACACTCATTAAAAAAAGAGAAATGTTAATTAATGTTCTCATAATATTCCTTTAACTAATAATAATTTTATTTAAGATTATCAATTATATTTAACTTTTTGATGAGTAAATGATTTGAATTATGTGAAGCTGATAGACTAAATTTAATTATATCTAAAAAGATGAACATAAAATTAAAAATTTACCCAGTTAATTTACGGTTAAACGGTTTTACCTTCAATTTATTTTTGTTTTATCTGCACAATAAATTCAATATTTTAGCATCAGAATTTTCGAAGATATTCAATTCGTTAGCTTTAATTTAGATTTGTTTATTTAATCGTGTATTAAATTTTTTCATAATTATCTTTTGCAACAAATAAAGTTGGTTTATGGAACATTATGGATTCTGGTCTCTCTTGCCTCCGCTTCTTGCAATCATCTTTGCAATAAAAACGCGCCAGGTTTTTGTTTCACTGCTTTTTGGAATTTGGCTTGGATGGATAATACTTAGCGGTGGAAATTTATTAACCGGAACTATTGCAACAATTCAAGCACTTGTAGATGTTTTTAAAGATTCAGGTAACACTAGAACGATTATGTTTAGCTGTTTAGTCGGTGCACTGATCGCATTCATTCAAAGATCGGGGGGAGTTGCGGGATTTGTAAATCTCATCAATAATTTTCTTCTCTTTCTTGAAAGGAAAAAGATTGGCAAAAGCCGTAAAATGGTTCAGCTAATAGCGTGGGCAACGGGTACGGCTATTTTTGTTGAATCAAGTATTAACACACTTACAGTTGGCACAGTATTCAGACCAATTTTTGATCGACTAAAAATCCCGAGAGAAAAACTTGCATACATTGGTGACTCAATCTCTGCACCAACTTGTATTTTAATTCCTCTAAATGCCTGGGGTGCTTATATAATGGGTTTGATCGCTGCACAGGGATTCAGTAATCCTCTTACAATTTTAGTTTATGCTTTTCCATTTAACATTTACCCGATGCTTGCAATGGCGATGGTTTTGTTTATAATTCTTTCGGGCAAAGATTTTGGTCCGATGAAAAAAGCAGAGGAGCGCGCAATTAAAGAAGGAAAAGTAATTCGTGATGGCGCAACTCCGCTTATATCTGCGGATGTGGTTTCACTTGAGAAAAAAGAAAACGTAAAAGAGCGTGCGATTAACATGATTATTCCAATTGCAGTAATGGTTGGTATGATGCCGTTAATGCTTCTTTTTACCGGATGGGGACAAGTGGAAAATATTTCTTCATATCCATGGTATGAACAAATATTTTTCGCAGTTGGTAAAGGGTCCGGATCAACTTCAGTTTTGTATTCAGTTCTTACTTCAATAATTGTTGGTGCAATTCTCTACATTTCACAAAAGATTTTTACTTTTTCAGAAACTATTGATTTGATATTTAAAGGTATCAGCGGGCTGATTCCATTAGCACTTTTAATGATGCTTGCTTTTGCTATTGGAACAGTCTGCCGAGAACTAGGAACAGGTTTATATACAGCTGAACTTTCTAAGCAATGGCTCTCGCCAAACTTTGTTCCGGTAATCATTTTTCTTGTTGCTTGCTTTATCGCATTTTCAACCGGCACTTCTTGGGGAACATTTGCTATTATGATCGCAATTGGAATTCCAATGGCTCAGGCGCTTGATGCTAATTTATATCTAACTATTGCGGCTGCACTTGGTGGCGGAGTTTTTGGAGATCATTGTTCGCCTATTTCTGATACAACAATTATTTCATCAATGGCGTCAGCAAGCGATCATATTGATCATGTAAAAACACAATTACCTTATGCTCTTACTGCCGGTGCAATTACAGCTTTAATTTATTTGGTACTTGGATTTATAATGCATTAAAATAAATTAAAGGGTTTATGGTTTGTCCAAAAAGATTATCTTGCAAAAGATTTTTATAAAATTTTAATAGGAAATATCGTGAAATATTTAATCGGAATGGATGGCGGCGGAACAAAAACAAAATGCGTTCTTGTCGATATTAATTTAAAAATCATATTTGAAACAACAGGCGGACCATCTAACTTTTTGGTGATCGGAACCGAAAAAGTTTCCGAAACAATTCTTAATCTTGTTAATGATATAACAATATCTCAAAAAATTTCTTCCAATGATATTGATGCAATTGTACTTGGAACAACAGGCGGCGGAAGAAGAAGTGATGCTGAAATTTTAGAATCGCAAATAATTAAAGATGCTAAACAAAAATCTTTAACTATAAATAAATTTAATGTAGAATCTGATGCACGAATAGCGCTTGAAGGAGCGTTTTCCGGGAAAGCAGGAAGTATTTTAATTGCAGGTACAGGTTCAATAATGTTTGGTAAGGATGAAAATGCAGAGATCTATCGCGTCGGCGGATTTGGAAGATACATTGGTGATGAGGGAAGCGGTTACCGAATTGGAAGAAAAGGATTAAATGCAGTCGCACGATATTTTGACGGAAGATCAAAATCAACAAAAATTGCTGATCTGCTTGCGCAGGAATTTTCTATCGCTTCTTCGGAGCAATTGATTACCGAAGTGTATAGAAATAATTTTAACATCGCTGCTGTTGCACCGATTGTTTTTGATGCAGCGGAAAGTGGTGATATTACTGCGCAAAAAATTCTTGAAGATGAAGCTGATGAACTTTTGCTTCACGTTACGGCAATGAAAATAAAATTAAATGTAGAATTATTAAAAGTTTCGTTAATCGGCAGCATACTTACAACCCCTAATTATTTTTCATATCTATTTAATGAAAAAGTTGTTAGACGATTTAACGATGTAAAAATTATGGAAGCAGAACACTCACCTGAGTTTGGCGCTGCATTATTGGCAAAACAATTATCAAAATAAGTCATTGCGAAATAGCCTGCCTGTCGGAAGACAGGTGTTGAGTAAAGCAATCTGCAAAAAGCAGATCGCTTCATCCTTTCGGAATTCACCATGACTAACAAAAATGGAGTTTTATGTTAGATAAAAAAGTTACTACTAGAAATCCATGGGCTTGGATACCAACGTTATATTTTGCTCAAGGAATTCCCTATGTAGTTGTAATGCTCGTATCTGTAATTATGTACAAGAGAATGGGAATTTCAAACGCTGAAATTGCATTTTATACGAGCCTGCTTTATCTGCCCTGGGTTATCAAACCATTGTGGTCACCCTTTGTTGATCTTTTTAAAACAAAAAGATTCTGGATTATTGTAATGCAGTTTATTGTAGTACTGTGTTTGGCAGCTGTATCATTTGCAATTCCACTTTCAAATTTTTTACAAATAACTTTACTATTCTTTTTGATACTTGCATTCGGCTCAGCCACTCATGATATAGCTGCAGATGGGTTTTACATGCTTGCACTTACAGAACATCAGCAGGCATTTTATGTGGGAATACGAAGTACATTTTATCGAATTGCAATGATCATCGGACAGGGGCTGCTAATAATTATCGCCGGTTATTTAGAGATACATAGCGGATTGCCTACATCAACAGTTGAAATATTTGGTAAACCTGAACTATCGAATAAACAAATAATTATTGATGATTCATTTATCAGTACGAATCAAGATACTGTTTTAAAAGTTATTACCGAAAGTAATTCGTTTTCGCTTGGTACAAAAAGAAGAACAAAAGCAGAAGTTGATTCAGTTATACATGTTGTTCAGGTAAAAAATATTCAAAACGGATTTTATGCTGATAAGAATAAAAAACCTGTTTTACATGAATTAAAAACCCAACCAGATGATTATAAAAAATTTGTGGGAAATATAGCGGTTGTAAAAATTGGTCTATCATTAGAGCCGAAAGATGAAAGTGAACATATTGTAAATTTTGATTTTGATTCGGGTGATAAAAGCATTTCCATAATTGAAGGAACAAGATTTGTTTTTAATAAATCAAACTGGAATAAACCTGCCTTTGCAGTAATACAATTAGACCCTAAACTAAAAACTGAAACTAAAGCTTCGTTTATTGCATTATCCGGTAATATTCCATGGGCTTGGTCAATTACGTTTTATATTTTAACTGCAATGTTTGCGATTTTCTTTCTTTATCATCTATTTATTTTACCCGTTCCAGCAAAAGATTCTGCAGCATTAAAAGAAAATTCTAAAAAAGTTGGTAAAGAATTTTTAGAAACGTTTGCCATCTTTTTTAAGAAAAAGGATATTGGATTAATTCTTGCATTTTTATTGATTTATAGATTTGGTGAAGCGCAATTAGTTAAACTTGCATCCCCATTTTTATTAGACCCGCGTGATGTTGGCGGATTAGGACTTACAACGGGAGAAGTGGGATTTGTTTATGGCACTGTGGGAATTATTTCTCTAACTCTTGGCGGTATTGTAGGCGGTTTTCTAGTTGCAAAAGGTGGATTAAAAAAATGGATATGGTGGATGTTTGCTGCAATTAATATTCCGCATGTTTTATATATCTACTTGGCATATGCTCAGCCGGAAAGTTTAACTCTTATAAATATTGCAGTAGCAGGTGAGCAATTTGGATATGGTTTTGGTTTTACTGCATACATGCTTTATATGATTTACGTTTCCGATGGTGCATTTAAAACCTCACACTATGCTATTTGTACAGGGTTTATGGCGTTAAGTATGATGATACCTGGAATATTTGCAGGAATGATTCAGGAATTTTTAGGTTATCCACATTTCTTTGTTTGGATTTTACTAACAATGATTCCAGGATTTTTTATTACAAGAAAACTAAAAATCAATGCTGAGTTTGGAATAAAAAAAGAAGAACCAGTAAAAGTTTAAAACGAAGATTTATTTTTTATGATTTATAATTCAAATCAAGGGAGCAAAATAAATGAAATATTTTATCTTTTCAGTTGTACTATCCATTGGAGTGATGTCTGCTAATATGCAAGCACAAACTATGAATAACGATAATCCATTCTTCAAAGAATACACGACGCCTTTTCAAACTCCGCCGTTTGATCAGATAAAAGATGAACATTATTTATCTGCCTTTGAAGAGGGGATTAATGTTAAACGAACCGAACTTGATGCGATTATTAATAATCAGGAAAAACCAACATTCAAAAACACAATTGAAGCAATAGAAAAAAGCGGAGAACTTCTCACAAAAGTATCACGTGTGTTCTTTAATGTTAACGGTTCAAATTCAAATGATAATTTGCAGAAAGTTGCTGAAACAATAACTCCTGAATTATCAAAACTTAATAATGATATTTATCTGAATGAAAAATTATTTCAGCGAATAAAATCAATCAACGATGAAAAAGAAAAATTAAATCTTACAACTGAACAGTTGAAAGTACTTGATAATTATTATACTGATTTTGTTCGTAATGGAATTGGACTTCATGAAGAAAAAAAATCCAGATTAAGAAAGATCAACGAAGAGCTTAGTATGCTGAGTTTAAAATTTGGTGATAACCTTCGTAAAGAAACAAATGCAATTGGATTATTTATTAATAACAAGGATGATTTAATTGGATTGCCGGATGCAGCAATTCAAGGTGCTGCAGAACTTGCAAATCAAAACGGATTGGAAGGGCAGTGGGCTTTCAATTTACAGCGTTCGAGTTTCACTCCCTTTTTACAGTACTCCGAAAAAAGAGAGTTGAGAGAAAAACTTTACAAAGCATATCTAATGCGTGGCAACAACAATAATGAGTTTGATAATAAAGAGATTATTAAAAAAATCATTTCTTTGCGTAATGAAAAAGTAAATCTGCTTGGTTATAAATCTTATGCAGAGTTTAAGCTAGAAAAAAATATGGCTAAAACTCCTGAAACCGTTAATACGTTTTTAGCAGATTTATGGACTCCTGCTTTAAAGCAATCCAAAGAAGAGGCCGCAGAAATACAAAATCTTATTGATGCTGAAGGACATAATTTTAAATTGGCGCCATGGGATTGGTGGTATTATTCAGAAAAAGTAAAAAAAGAAAAGTATGCACTCGATGAAGAAATGCTTCGTCCATATTTCCAGATGGAAAATGTTCGCAAAGGCGCGTTTGATGTTGCAAGTAAACTTTTTGGAATCCAGTTTGTAAAGAGAAACGATATTCCAGTCTATCAGCCTGATGTTGAAGTATATGAAGTTAAAGAAGCTGAAGGAACACACATAGGTATTCTCTACACGGATTATTATCCTAGAAACGGAAAACGTGCAGGTGCGTGGATGAGCTACTTCCGTGGTCAATCAAGTATTGATGGTGAGTTCATTACTCCGCTTGTTGTAAACGTTGGCAATTTTTCAAAACCAACAGAAGGTAAACCTGCGCTTCTTAGTTTTGATGAAGTTAATACTTTGTTTCACGAATTTGGACATGGCTTAAACGGATTGTTCGGTAAATCAGTATATCCCGGTGCAAAAAGATCTCCAGTTGATTTTGTTGAACTTCCTTCACAGATTATGGAAAACTGGGCATCACATCCTGAAGTGTTAAAGATGTATGCTAAACATTATCAAACCGGTGAAGCGATTCCTGATGAGTTAATTCAAAAAATTACTAACTCACAATATTTTAATAAAGGATTTGAAACAGTTGAGTATTTAGCTGCAGCTATTTTGGATATGGATTGGCACACAATAAATATTGTTGATGAGATCGATGTTAATAAATTTGAAAAAGAAAATTTAGATGCAATTGGATTGATAAATGAAGTTGCATCACGTTATCAAAGTACAAATTTCAATCATATTTTTGGTGGTGATGGATACTCAGCAGGTTATTACGGTTACATGTGGTCCGGAGTTTTAGACAGCGATGCATTCGGTGCATTTTTAGAAAATGGATTATTTGATCAAGCAACTGCAGAAAGCTTTAGAAGAAATATTTTAGAAAAAAGCGGCAGTGATGACCCGATGAATTTATATGTAAAGTTCAGAGGGCGAGAACCAAAAACCGATGCATTAATTCAAAGATTGGGTTTTAATAATTAAAGATGATATTGTAAAGACGAGCCGTTGGCTCGTCTCAATGATAGCATTAAAAGTTAGAAGTCTAAAAATTAAAAAGTGTACAAATATGGAGTCGACTCACCGAGTCGTCTTTACAATAATTAAATAGAATCGATGACCAAGTACAAAGATAAATACCGAATTGAATCAACACGATTACAAACCTGGGACTACCGGAACGCTGGATATTACTTTGTAACAATACTCACAAAAGATCGAGAGCATTATTTTGGAGATGTAGTAGATGGAAAACTAATTCTTAACAACTTTGCTGAAATTGTTATTGAGGAATGGTTGAAAACTGCAATTATCCGAAACAATATTGAACTTGATGAATATGTTCTTATGCCTAATCATTTTCACGGGATCATAATTAATCGTTTCCAAGAATATCTTGATAGTAATGTGGAAATAGCAAGTACATTGCAGTCAAATTCTTTAGGGGCAATTATTGGACAATTTAAATCTATCTCTACTAAGAAAATACGTAAGGCTGGTTTACTGAATTTTCGTGGCAACCTAGATTTTATGAACATATTATTAGAAATGAACAATCTCTTACAAACATCAGAAAATATATACAGCAAAATCCTTTGAAGTGGGAAATTGATGAGTATAATAAATAAAGTAAAGACGAGCCGGTGGCTCGTCTCTTAGGGTGCAGTAAAAGTAAGAAAATTAGGATTACAGTTTGTTCAAAAAGAGACGACTCACCGAGTCGTCTTTACATTATAAAAGTTATTATCCAAAATTCTTTCAATCCCATTCTTTCCAACAGAAGTTATAATTCTTTTAGCACGAATAAATCCACTTTTTCTGTAATCACTAAAGTATGATTTTGATGGATTGAAACTATTAATTTTTACTCTGCCTGCTGCGTGAATGAAGTCTCCATCTCCTATATAGATCGCAACGTGAGTTATTCTTTCTTTTTTATCAGCATTTGCTTTACGTCCAAAGAAAAGCAAATCTCCGGCTTGCAGGTTTTGCCAACCGTCTTTCGTATCAACTAATTCCCCAGTATTAACTTGCTGAGATGCATCTCTGGATAAAATAATTCCGTTTAAAAAATAAACTGTTTTAGTAAAGCCGCTGCAGTCCATTCCTTTTGTAGATGTTCCACCCCATAAATAGGGAATACCCATAAAGTGATAAGCAGTATTTAAAATAGTTTCTCCGGTTGGATTAAGCGCTTTGTACCAATCATTAAATAATTTTGCTTCATCTTTTTTTACGTAAGCAACTCTGCCATCAGGATAATTAATTAGAAAGAAATTGTTCTCCTCGCTAATTATCTTTAAAAGATTTCCTTCAACAAGATCAGAAACAGGTTGAGAGTTTTCATCTGCATCTGAGTATGAAAATCCATAAACTTTTGTGTAAATAATTTTTGGTGATGATAACCAATCTTTCAGTTCGGATTCATCCATAAATGCAAACCCATCGTTATCTAACCAGGATATATAACCATCTGGAGTTTGCACAAGATAAAATCCGTCTTCTCCCTTTTTTAGAACTTTGATAGGAGTTCCAAGAATGGACTGTGTAACAAGCTCAGCAGGATGATCTGGTTTTAATCTAAGGTTTGCTGCGGATAGATTAATCACACCATATTTTTTATCGCCGAGATTTTCCGATGGCAGTATTTCTATTTTATCATCAATTTTAATCTTCGATTGAGCAAACAACTTTATTAATTCAGACTTTGCTTGTGGAAGATTTGTTTCTCCTTTTAACAAAACCTTATCATCCAATTCAGATGATTCGATATTAAAAACTGCAACTCGTTTATCGGGCGCAAATTTTTCTTTTATTTCTTTTAGGATAGAATTTACTTTTTCCATTTCACTCTGCGAATAAATATTAATTGATAGTACTGTGATCAAAATTAGTATTAAAAAGTTTTTCATAATGTAATCCGTTTTTATTTATATTCAACATCCATGTGATAATCCCACTTATCAAAATAAAGATTGCCGCCTCTCCACTCCAATTCACCGCGCTGAAAATCTACTGTTTCACTTCTTGGAAAAGTTTTTTCAGGGAAAAGAGGTCTTGAAAAATCATCATTAACTATTAAATGATATGGATCAATGCTTCCGAGAAAAAAATATTTTTCATCTTCATTTTGTGATTCAACTAATCCAAATGACTGATCTGCGGGAACCCAGCCGTAACCTTCAAAATATACTTCACTCCAATCGTGTAAATTAACTTCACCGGGATGAAGCATCCAGCCGCTTTGCCATTTAGCAGGAATTCCATTGTATCTACAGAGTGTCATAAATAATAAAGTTTTTATGCCGCAGTCACCGTGTCCGGTAGTAATACAATAATCAGAAATATTTTCGAGCGTGGAATATTCTCTTGCACCAGCCCATGGAATGTTATCTGAAATCCAGGTAAATATTTTTTTAGCAATTAAGTATGGATTCTTTTCATCGCCAACAATTTCCTTTGATAAATTTTTAACCTTATCTGTAAAAACGATATGTGGAGTTCTTTCCATCGTGTAATTTTTATACAATCCGGATTCTCTATTATAAGGCTTAATCAATTCTGGTAAAATCAAATTAACTTTATTATAGCTTTTTACTTCAAGTACCATATTAAAAATTGTTGGTTGATCTTTTATCGCAGGTCTTTGCATAAATAAAGTTCGCTGTGGATTTTCATTGCTTGCAATTACATATTCATCATTATTTACAGCTAATAATTTTATATCAATCTGTCTTTGATGGCCTTCGCGAGGAAAGGGAAGCCAGCATTTTATAATTTCACCATCGGGTACTGCATTAGCATCAACAGTAACAGTATAATTTAATTTGAAGTTTACAGGTTTAACCAAACTCACTTGTCCGTTTGCTGATTCATCTAAAACTTGCGGAATGTAATTTTCTAAAAATGCATCAAGCGGATCTTTTTGAAATCCATCAACTACTTCTTTTTGTTTTTTTGCTTCTTTATTTATCCTAAAAAGATTTGATGCAGCACGTGAGAAATACCACTTTTTTCCATCAATAATTTTGTATTCAAGTGAGCCATCCTTCTCCCATTTTTCTAAATCTTTATCTTTTGCATTTGGATAATATTTGTTCACAATCTTCAAAACATCTTCTGAAGTTTTATTAAAATCTTTTTTAATTCTTTCTATTCTTTCTTTTTCAAATTGAAGTTCAAAAGTTTGATCATAAGAGAGTTTTCCAGTCAAAAGTTTTTCGTCTATCATCTTAACAGTCTCAGTAAAATTTCCAGATTGCTCAAGTTTATTTATTTCATCGAACTGCGTTTGAGCTTTTATAATTGTTGTTAGCATAATTATGATGAGAATTAATTTCATTTGTTCCTCAATTAATTGTCATTCCCGCGCAGGCGGGAATCTGATTATTCTTGATTTTATCATTAAAATAAATCTTCATATAAATCATTCCATTCAGGATTCATTTCTTCGATAAGTCTGATCTTCCACTCACGATTCCATTTCTTCAATCTTTTTTCTCTCATAATGGCTTCATCATCATTATTATGTACTTCAAAATCTACAAGCATTTTTATATAATACTTTTTTGTAAATCCATCAATTGCACCTGATTTGTGTTCCCCAACTCTTCGCTTAATATCACTTGTAACACCGAGGTAAAGAGTTCCATTTTTCTTACTAGCTAAAATATAAACAAAGTATTCGTTTTTCATTTCAATAAATTTTATTAAACATAGATTCCCGCCTTCGCGGGAATGACACCAGAAAATTAATCTATTTATCATTATTCATCAAACATTTCTTATTTTTGAAATAATAATTTTCAAACATTTGCGGAACCATTATGAAACCTTCCGAGCGATTACTTTCACTTGATGTATTCAGGGGAATTACAATTATGGGAATGATACTCGTAAATAATCCTGGAACCTGGAGCGCTATTTATCCGCCGCTTGAACATGCAAAATGGAATGGATGCACGCCAACGGATTTAATATTTCCTTTTTTCCTTTTTATAGTCGGCGTTGCAATATCATATTCGCTATCAAAACGAAAAGCCCAAGGCGGCGATATGAAAAGTTTATATCTAAATATATTTAGAAGAACAATAATTCTATTTGCACTAGGTATTATTCTTGCCGGGTTTCCATTCGGACTTTTATTTGGGCACGAGTTTTCTTGGAGCACAATCCGAATTCCCGGAGTACTTCAACGAATTGCAATCGTTTATATGATTTCATCAATCCTGTTTTTATCAACAAATACAAAATTCCAATATTGGTTTACAGGTTCTATACTTGTTATCTATGCAATTTTAATGAGTTTTATTTTAGTACCCGGAGTTGGATACGCTAACTTTGAACCAACAACAAATCTTTCTGCATGGTTAGATAGATTGATACTTGGAAATCACATTTGGTCTGGCAGTAAGTTTTGGGACCCGGAAGGAATATTATCCACACTGCCTGCAATAGGTTCTGCAATGCTTGGAATTTTTACAGGTAACTGGCTGAGAAGTGAAAAAGATCAAACTACAAAAACCGTTTGGCTGTTTGTTTGGGGCGGAGTTTTAATGGTTGCCGGATGGATTTGGGACGGTTGGTTTCCGATCAATAAAAATCTCTGGACAAGCTCTTATGTATTATACACAGCCGGCTTAGCATTAAACTTTCTTGCATTTTGTTATTGGTTTATTGATGTTAAAAAAATTACATGGTGGATAAAACCATTTCAAGTTTATGGATTGAATGCCATTACAGTTTTTTTCCTATCCGGAATTGTTGGAAGAATTATGTATATGGTAAAATGGAACGACTTGAATGGAAATGTTGTTACAATTAAAAGTTACTTGTTTGATAATTACTTTCTTTCCTGGCTTGAACCAATTAACGCATCTCTTGCTTGGGCAATATTTTATATTTTAGTTTGGCTTGGATTGATGTGGATTTTATACGCGAAGAAAATTTTTATAAAGGTTTAAATTATGAATTACATTTTAATAGCATTCTTTTTTTTAGCAGTAAACATTTATTCTCAGCAAAATCCTCCCACAACTGTAAAATATGTTGATCTAAAAAAATATGTTGGCTTGTGGTATGAGATTACAAAAATTCCTAATAGCTTTCAGGATCAATGTATAAAGGGTACAACTGCAAAATATATTTTAAAAGAAGATGGAGAAATTGCGGTAATAAATTCCTGTATTGATAAAGATGGAAAGGTTGATGATGCTGATGGAGTTGCTCGAATTGTTGATAAAAAATCGAACGCAAAATTAGAAGTTAGTTTTGTAAGTTTTCTTGGTTGGAGACCATTTTGGGGTGATTACTGGATTATTGGACTTGATGAAAATTACCAATGGGCAGTTATCGGAACTCCAAACAGAAAATACGGCTGGGTGTTAAGCAGAACTCCAAAATTAGATTCGGAAACAATGGATAAAATATTTCAAATCTTAAAAGAACAAGGCTACAATAAAAAAGATTTTGAAATGTCTGTTCAATAAACTGCAATTAATAATTAAAAATTAGAGATTAAAAAGTAAATATTGGATTTTTCCTCTATTCCTCTATTCCTCTATTCCTCTATTCCTCCATTTCTCACGCCAATATTCCATCATAAGAGTGCTAAATCATTTAATTGAACAAATAAAAGCAATTTATTTCACTGCTGTTTAGTTGGAACAAATCATACCAATTAAATTTTATCAAATCTAAAATCATTTTCCCATCATTGATAATAACAATGAACGGTATGTTTGATATTTGATAGAAAAAAAGCTTGTTATACACAAAAATTAGTGGCACAAAGGTTGAACAAACAATAGCACTAATTAGTAATAGTAAAACAAGGAAAATATGATGAAAAAGCTTCTTTCTCTTTTAATGATTCCTTTCTTAGCATTTATCATTGGTTGTTCTGAAGATAAAGACGAAATTCAGCCAACCGACCCAACAAACAAAAGCGTTGCATCGTGCGAAGGATGCCACACAAATTATACACACTTAAAAGAAGTTTACACACCTGATCCACCTTCCGGCGGCGGCGGCGGTTGCGGCGGCGAAGCACCACACATTGAACCTTATGATAGAGTTTTTATGGGCGGCACTGGTTATGAAGATTTTAAAAGCGATGTTCATGGAAAAATTCCCTGTACAGCTTGCCATAATGGTGTTGACAAAACTGCAGATAAATTAGTAGCGCACTCCGGTGATTTTATTAAAAAACCTACAAGCGATGCTGTTAATAAATGCGGAAGCTGCCATGCCGATATTGCTAGTAAATCCGTAAACAATATTCATCAAGGCTGGGGACAAAAAAGTATGGTTTGCTTACGTGCAGGAGTTGGAAATGTTCCCAACGGTTTTGATGCACTTAGCCAGGTTATGAAAGATGGTTACACCGCTAACTGTGGTAAATGCCATGCAACTTGCGGAGATTGCCACGTAAATCGTCCGGTAGCTGGCGGCGGCGGATTGTATAAATCGCATAGTTTCTTTAAAACACCAAATATGGTTGATCACTGTACAACATGCCATGTTAGCCGCGGCGGACATGCTTATTTTGGCGTAGGTGCAGGAACAGTTCCTGATGTTCACTTGTCACAAGCTGGATTTAATTGTATGAGCTGTCATACAAAACATGAAATTCATGGTGATGGAAATCTATATGATCAGCGTTACAAATATCCTGAATTACCAAAATGTACAAACTGTCATACAAATATCAATACATCAAATGCTTTTCACACAAAGCATATAGATACATTTAGTTGTAATACTTGTCATTCACAAGATTATAACAATTGTGGAAGCTGCCATATCGGTAGTGAAGAAGGTGCTAGAATACATTCATACCAGGGATATAAAATCGGAATGAATCCAATAAAAGATACAAGACCGCAGTTTGAATTTGCGCTTTTAAGACAATCTTTAATGGCGCCTGATAGCTGGCAAAATTATGGTATTCCTAATCTTGTAAATTTTGATGTAAAACCTACTTACAAGTACACAACACCGCATGGAATAATTAAAATTACAACACGCACAGGTTATAAAGATGGAAGCGGAAATTGGGTAACATATACAAATTGTGCAGAAGGCTGCCACATCAAAAAGAATCCTGATGGAACTTTTAAAAACAAAGAACTTTACTTATTTGATTCAGATTGTTTGCCGTGGGAAAAACAGGCAAATACGGGTATTGTAGTAGATGGAAAATTGCCGGCAAGCTGGCAAGCAAATTAGAAAATAATAATAATTCACTTAAACAAAACTTAAGGAGACCTAGAAAATGAAAGACAGAAAACTTTTTTACTTGCTGTACCTATTTATTACAGCAACTATTATGTTCGTTAACGTAGGATGTAGTAGTGATGACGAAACAACACCAGTTACACCACCAGTTACCGTTAATGAGAGTGAAGAATTAGTTAAATATTATGAAGCAAATGGTGATTTTATAAATACCGCTTCGCATTTTATAAAAGCTGTCGATTTAAATGCTGCAATTTCAACTGCAGAAAATATTGCTATACTTGATATTAGAAGCGCTACAGATTATGCTGTCGGCCATATTCAAGGTGCAATTAATGTTGCTACTAGCAGATCTTTTAACTTATTATACTGCAAATAATTTATCTTCAAAAACTAAAGTTGTAATTGTATGCTATACCGGACAAACAGCAGGATTTGCAGCTACAATTCTTAGATTAAAAGGATATTCTAATGCATTTGATTTACAATGGGGAATGTGCAGTTGGGCTTACCCAGACAGATGGAATACTGCTAAAACAAATGGTCAAAATAATCCTATAACACTTCAGACTACTTCTAATCCTAAAAATGCTGCTGGAGTATTACCCACACTTACAACCGGTAAAACAACTGGTGCTGAAATCAGTGATGTGAGACTTGCGGCAGTATTAGCAGAGGGTTTTGGCTTATCTAGTATTGACAGAAATACTCTTTATGCAAATCTATCAAACTATTATATAGTTAACTATTGGCCGGAAGCTCGCTACCTAGCGCCAGGACATATTGAAGGAGCTGTTAATTATGTTCCTCAGAATGATCTTAAATTTGCTCAATTCTTAAAAACTTTACCAACAAATAAAACAATTGTTGTTTATTGTTATACTGGTCATGGTTCATCAATTATTGCACCCTATCTTCGTACATTAGGTTATGATGCAAAGTCATTACTTTATGGTGCAAATAACTTGTTTTATGATGCTAATCCAGGTACCAAATGGGATGAAACTATAGAATTTAAAAATTTACCTGTAGTTCAATAATTTTTTTATTGATTTTATTCTGCCTGAAAGTTTTAATACTTTCAGGCAGTTTTATTTTAAAGATAAAATTTATTGTGAGCGAATGTTAACAGATTAATATTGTATGTACGCTTATTTTCTGATGAAGATACAGAGTTTGAAAATAGATTTGCAAAAATGAAATTGATTTCTTGTTTAATTCAAATCAAGATAAAACTATAATTACAAACACAAACCTTCCAGATGATTATTGTTCCCGTCTATAAATCCATTTTCAAAAATGAAGTATAAACGAGCCGGATAATTCATTTCAATATTATAAAAACCTTTGTGTTCTTTATGGATATGCAGAATTTACTATTGTCAGTCTGTGCGAACCTGCCTGCGCTAGCCAGGTTCGAAGATGAACTCCGTAATTAAATTCTCAGTTCAACCAGACTTGGATTGGCAGTGTACACAATTTGAAAAACAGATTATTCCGAAGTTTGAATTAGTCTAACTTTTCCATCAAAATCTGTTGTGATGATTTGATGATTGTTAATTGGAGTAACTGTGTTTATAAATCCATTAGAAATTTTGTGTTGCCAAAGAATTTTTCCAGTTTCAGCATTTAGAGAATAAATCATTCCATTTTTTGTTGCATAAAATATTACACCATCCATTTCAACAATTTGCGCTGAGCTTATCTCATAACCAAATCCGCAATTTGTAATCCATATAGGTTCTTCAAGCTTATCGGAAACAGGTAAAGCAAGAATTGTATCATTCATAGTGCGGATAAAAAGAGATTTACCGTTTTCAGACAATCCAACAGTTTCTCTTACTTGATATTTACCTGTTCGCCAATCTTCATTTCCGGTTTTGATATTTAGTGCTGTAAGTTTTCTATCAGGCGCAGCAAAAAATACAATTCCATTTGAAGCAACTGCCCAGCAAGCAGCGGGGGAATAAAATGTTCCGGCGCGATCACCTTTCCATTTCCAGATTAGTTTTCCGGTTTCAGAATCGAGACAATAAAAATGTTCATCCCATGCACCGAATAAAATTTTATCATCATAAAAAACAGGTTTGGTTTCTACAAATCCGTTCAAACCTTTAAACTCCCAAACAAGTTTCCCTGATTCCAACTCAATTGCTCGAAATATTTTATCACTCGCCCCGATGTAAACAATATCATCTTCAATTAACGGGCAGCTGAGAACTGCTGCATTTGTTTTGTAACTCCAAATCAGATTTCCATTTTTTGTATTCAAACAATAGATTGAACTATCCGCACTTCCAAAAACAACATAATTACATTTAACGGCTGGTGTTGAATAAATAGCATTTTGTGATTTGAATTTCCATTTAACTGAACCGTTTAATAAACTTAAAGAATAAAAATATCCTGAAGCATCGCCAACAAAAACGGAATTATCTTTTACCACGGCTGATGATCCTATTGTGTAACCGGAGTTAAATTCCCAGAGGGATTTTACATCCGGATATTTTTGATTGATCGAATAATCAGGGCGGGGCTGCTCGGTTACAAGCGCTTCAAAATTTCTTTGCTGTAATTTTATTTGATGCCAATGTGAAGTTGATGAGTATGGAATTCTTTCATAAAAATACATTGAGTCATTCTTAATCTCTGCAATATTGTATCCGCCAGTCTTTTCATTTGCCCTTAGGTTTGATCTACCCATTACGCCGGCAATCGATTCAAAATCAAAAATTTTATTTCTATGTCCGTGTCCAAACAATGCAACCTGAGTATTTACATTTTTTAATCGATCTAACATTACGTACCAATTATCTATCTCATCATTAAGCGGATAGTGAGTTACGAAAATTATTGGTTGATTTGAGTTCGGTAATGAAACATTCAGCGAATCAAACCATCGTAAATCTTCCGGCGCCCAATGTCCATCTGCCATTCGCATTCGTGGTCCTTCATGCAATCCGATGAAAAGAAATCTATCAAACTCAAAATTAAATCGATCATTGCCCCAAAGTTTTATAAAATCTGTGCAACCGGATTCCGACCATTTCGTATCGTGGTTGCCCGGAATGATGTAGTAAGGCTTTTCAAGGTTATCAAGTACTTGTTTTGCAAGAGTTAATTCTTCTAAAGTTCCTGTTGCTGTGATATCACCTGAGATTATTGTGAACGAAATACTATCTGATGAATTAATATCAGTAACGCTTCTTTGCAGATCCTCTGCTGCAGTTGGATAGCCGACGTGAATATCACTAAGCCAGGCAAACTTAAAATTAGTTTGTGCAATTGATAAGCTTGCTGATATTATTAATAAAATAAAAAGTTTTTTCAAAGATAAATTCCTTTTTTTATTTCATCTCTCGTCTTCGCTCGAGATGACGGAGACGTACGATTTAAGATTAATAACAAACCACGTCCAAGTATATAGAACAATAAAAAAACCCCTTCCTTTAGGGAAGGGGCCTGCCTGCCGGTAGGCAGGTGGAGTATTTTTTTTATTTTATTAAAATCATTTTTTTACTTTGCTTAAAATTATCAGTTAACAAAGTATAAAAATAAATTCCACTTGATACATTATTTGCATTAAAATTAACAGAGTAATTACCTGCAGCAAGATTATCATTTACTAACGTTGCAACTTCTTTTCCAAGTATGTCTGTAACAATAATTTTTACATTTGAAGTTTGTGGAACACTAAACTTTATTTGAGTACTTGGGTTAAATGGATTCGGATAATTTTGTGCTAATGTGAATTCAGTTGGAGTTATTCCGCTAACTTCTTCAACATCAGTCGGACTGAATGACGCAGTTCTTAAGTCATCAAAATAATATGTACCTGTATTTTGATTTCCAGTTTCATAAGTCATTTGAAAGCTATCAAAACTTAGCGGCGGTTCTAATATATTATTGCCTATCCAGTTACCTGTTTGTCCGAGTGATAAATCCCATGTAACAATTTTCCATCCAATCCAATCAACATCGTACCAGGGACTTACTTCAAAAGTACTTAGTGAGTTTTCTTTTACAGCAAATCTAAATTTGTTGTTTGAGCCATCACCAAATAGAAAAACCTGCAATAAAGTATTTGTTTGGAATGTAGGAGTTGAAGGAGAAAAGTATTCTCTTATCAACCAGTCTGGTGCTGATGTATCCCAGCCATAATCCAACTGCAAGGATTTTGAGCTGCCGGTGTTTGCATTCAAAACCGCAGTAGATACTTGGATTGTATTTCCTGTTGGTAACACACCCATAGTACTGCCAGACGCAGTTGGCTGCCACCAGTTTGAAATTCCGTTTTCATAACTGTCTATTAATATCTGTGAAAAATAATTTGAATTTCCCGTAGTAAATTCAACATTGTAATCAGAAGCTATTGCATTGCCAAAAATATCTTCAATACCAGCTTGTACATTTATTGTATAAGCTTCGTTTTCAACTAAAGGTGTTGTTATAAAAAAGTTTAAAACACCTTTACCGTTCACTACATAATATCTTAAAATTCCGTTTGCATTTGTTTGTGTAGAATTTCTTACTACTCTAAATCTGCTTGATACTGTTGATGTTTTTAATGCTTCACTGAACGATACATTAATTACAGGTTTATACTCAACATCAGCTGAGCCCGGAGTTGGATATACATCAGTAACATCAGGTGCAATTAGATCTGCAACTTTTGTTTTAACAGTTAATGTAAATGGATCGCCGCCAACGCCATTGCTATCGCCATCAAATAGATGTCCAAACTTTCCTTCCGCATTTCCACCGATGGTAATATCGTATTGCGAATCAAAAGTAAAATTACTTGTGTTGATTGTTAAAGTTTGATCTGAGTTGCTCCAAGCAGTTGTGTATAATACTGCAGGAGTTATTGTAATATTAGCTTCCACAGAAGTTTTGTTCATTTGTCTTGTAAAATTTAATACAACATTTTCAACAGCCGGATACAAACTATCATTCTGTGCAGGAACCGTTGATGCAATCCGCGGAGGAATATTTGAATTTAAGTTTACATCTTTAAATGTAAAAAATGTATCAGCCATTGTTATATCTACACTAAAAGGATCATAACCCGGTGCCGTAACTTGTAAAGTATGTGTTCCTGGGGCAACACCTTCAAAATAGTAAAATCCATTTCTTAAAAGATTAGGATCACTTGAGTACTGGTAAAAAAGTGATTGGTAAGTATCAGTTGTATCAACCTGACCCTCTAAAGAAACTATTGCTCCGTTTATTGCTAAACCAGACTCGAAATCAGTTATTATTCCTGCGGATGTTCCTACATAAGGTCGTGGAATGTTGTGGTAACTAAGTATTGTCCAGAACATTGTTTTAGCTTCTAATCTTTTCCAATTTTCATTCATATTTAATTGGTTTTGTTTTGGATTTGTGTGAAATCCGGCTTCGCTTAATTCTGATGCCATATTTGAGAGCCTGTTAACGGAAAGGTAGGGAGTTGAGCCAGCAACTTGGTAGAAATCTCTATCGCCTATGGCACCGCGCGTTGTTGTTCTCATTCCAGCGGTTAGCAAACCAATCATAATTTGAGACATTTTTTTACCGCCATAAGGAGTTTTTTCGGGTCCGCCAATTCCAAGTTGTCCCCACATAATTAAAGTGCTGTTTGCAGAGCTTCCCATCGTTGCAGCATCACTATGTATTGAATGATAATGATCTGCTCCTAAACTATTAGCCTGTGTAGTTCTATCACTTAAACCAACTACTTGTTGATCATCAGTTCTACAAATATAAACTGTGTCAATATCAGTCCAATCTAAAAGCATTTGTCTTAAGTTCAACCCAACGCGCAAATTCTTTTTTGCTTCAGAATAACCATATATTCCTATGTTTTCATTTTGGCTGTGACCCGGATCTAAATAAATATTCCAGCCTGCAAGACCGGTAACTTGTTGTGCAAATCCAAAGTTTGAGAATATGGAGAATAAAACAATTAAGAAACCTGTTGTTAAAATTTTTGTTGATATATTTTTTTTCATTTTTAATTTCTCCATTACTCAATATTCATTAAATAAATTGAACCATCATCTACAACGTCAAAGACAATCGCTTTTCCATCTGGGGCTAAAAATGGATGCATTTCAATTTTATTATTAGTGTTAGTTAGATTTATTTTTTGTGTGCCATCAGCATTGATAGAAAAAATATCTGATGCCGTAAAGTTGTATCCATCATCCTTTGTAATTTCATATACTATTTTTTTGCTATCAGGTGACCATTGGGGTGAGCTGCCTTGCCCAAGATTAGTAAGGCTTGAACCATCAATATTCATTGTAAATAAACTTCCGCCAACAACTTTAAAAACTATTTTGGAGTTGTCGGGTGAAGCTGAAAGACTAATATATTGTGCATCTATAATCGGTTCAAAAGTTTGTTCTGAATTATCAATTAAATTTTTTACAATCAGCTTGTTGTTTTTTTCAAACACAATTAGACTATTTTGATTTAAATTATTTTTTGATTTATCCGTTGCAAAAATTTCATCCTTTGTTTTTTCCGGTAAATAGATTTTTGTATCACCATCTGCCCATTGCGGTAAATAAGGCATCATGGTTTTGTAATCGGTAAGTTGTTTTGATTCTTTAGTTGCGATATCAAAAACTTTTACTGCATTGTATCTTTTTAAATCTTCATACTTTGCAACGCGTGATAAAATTGATTTTGAATCCGATGACCATTTAAATGCAAATCCTGCAGCCATTTCATCTGTTAATTGAAATGAGTTATTTGTTTGAAGATTATAAATCCAGATACCCTGGTAATTATTTTTTGTGTAAGCAATATTTTTGCCATCGGGAGAAAATACGGGACTTAAAACCGCATCTTCCATCGTTCCGCTTATAAGAAGCTGGTAGCTGCTTTGTGCAAAAATTGAAACCGAAAAGAGCAAAGAAAGTATTAATAATAGTTTTTTCATTACTAAACGCCTGTTATATAATTGATAATTGAAAGCACATCGTTTTATATGCTTTTTCTGTTGTTAAAATAAAAAAAAAATAGCATACATACAGTCTATTTTATTATATAATGTAGTTATATTTTAGAGGCAATTAAAATCAAATGGAATGAATAACATGAAAAACTTAATAACTTTATTTCTGCAACAAGGTAATCCTAAAGAAGACCAAAAAACCATAAAAAGATTCAGTGAATCACCATTAATAAAAGAAATTATTTTGATTTCCGGTGATGAAAAATTTTCATCTTTTGAAAATGCAAAAGTTATATTCTGCAAAAGTTTTAAAAGCAGCGATTCAATAAATCTTATCTCAAAATATTCATCAACAGCTTACACATTAATAATACAAACTGAAAAATCTGTAAAACCCGGACAGTTTTGTTTAGATAGATTTTATCAGGTTGCAGAAAATACAGGTGCGTCATTAGTTTATTCAGATTTTTACGAAGAAGATAAGGGCAAACAAATCACTCACCCTGTCATCGATTATCAGGAGGGAAGTTTACGTGATGATTTTGATTTTGGTGAATTATTATTTGTAAAAACCGAATATTTAAAAAATGTCTCGTTAAACGATAACAGTAATTTAAAATTTGCAGGCTTGTATAATTTAAGATTAAAACTTTCGCAGTACGCAGCAGTGGTTAGAATTCCAGAATATCTTTATACTATTGAAAGCACTGAAGAAGTTGGCAGCGAGGATAAACATTTTAGTTATGTTGATCCTAAAAACAGAGAAGTACAGATTGAAATGGAAAAAGTTGTTACACAGCATTTGATAGATATTGGAGCTTACGTTCATCCGCCATTTAAAGAAATTGATTTATCCCTTACAAAAGATTTTGATTATGAAGCATCCGTAATAATTCCGGTTAGAAATCGTATTAAAACTATCGGCGATGCAATTGAATCAGTGTTGAAACAAAAAACCAATTTTAATTTTAATCTAATTGTTATTGATAATCACTCGAACGATGGAACAACAGAAGCAGTTTCTTCATTCGCTAAAAAAGATGAAAGAATAATTCACGTTATACCAGATCGCAACGATCTTGGAATAGGCGGCTGCTGGAATGCGGGAGTACATCATCAAAAATGTGGAAGATTTGCTGTGCAGTTAGACAGCGATGATATTTATAAAGATGAAAACACTTTGCAATCAATAGTAGATTTATTCCATAAAGAAAAATGTGCGATGGTGATAGGATCATATCAGATAACAGATTTTAATCTTAAAGAATTACCACCGGGATTAATAGATCATAAAGAATGGACGAACGATAACGGACCGAACAACGCACTACGCATAAACGGACTTGGCGCGCCGCGTGCATTCTACACTCCCATTTTGCGTGTTATTAAAATTCCAAATGTAAGCTATGGCGAAGATTATTCTGCAGGATTGGCAATCAGCAGATCTTACAAGATCGGAAGGCTATATCATTCAGTTTATATGTGCCGTAGGTGGGAAGGAAACTCAGATGCACAATTGGATATAGTAAGAACGAATGCAAACAATATTTATAAAGATAGAGTAAGAACCTTTGAGCTGCTTGCTCGTAAAAAACTAAATTCTGAAGTTGAATAATTAATAAAACAGAGTAAACATTCAAACAATAAAAACAATTGACTTTAGAAAGTAATTTATATACTTTTTGTACGAAAATTTAATCAATTTTAATTTTGTTCTGATTAATAATTGTCTGAGAAAAAAGAATATTAAATTTATTCTTTATCAGAACTACTCCCCAGATATTTGAGACTTAAATTAGGAGTAATATTCTATGAGAAAATTGCTACTTCTTGGCATACTCGCACTAAATATTTTTTCAATTCAAACCTTTGCACAGGTTGGCAAAATTAGCGGCGTTGTAAAAGATGCATCAACTAATGAAGACCTAATTGGTGCAAACGTACTCATCCAAGGCACAACAATCGGTGCAGCAACAAATGTTGATGGTTATTATTCAATAACCAACGTATCACCAGGCACATATAATTTAAAAATTTCGATGATAGGTTATACGCCGCAGATGATAAAAGATGTGCGAGTAAATATTGACCTTACCACTGAAATAAATGCAAGCCTAAAATCAAGCACTTTTGAAACAGAAGAAGTTGTTGTTGTTGCAGTTCAAACAATTGTTAAGCAGGATGTTTCTGCGAGCGTAATAAATCTAAATATTAAAGAAATTGAAAACCTTCCTGTTTCCAGTGTATCGTCTGTAATTGGTCTGCAAGCAGGTGTGCAAGGTTTAACCATCCGTGGTGGTGCAAGTGATCAAACAGCATTTGTTGTAAATGGAATTACACTTAGAGATGCGAGAGACAATACACCTTATACTGGTATTAGTTTAACTTCGGTTGGTGATATACAGATTCAAACAGGTGGTTTTAATGCTGAATACGGCGATATAAGATCCGGATTAATTAATGTGGTTACCAAAGAAGGTACAAGAGATAAATATAATTTTTCTTTTATCGGCAGATATAGACCTGCTGGAAGAAAACATTCTGGTGATGCGTTCAATTCTCCAAACTCTTATTGGATAAAACCTTATATTGACGATGCTGTTGCATGGACAGGAACTGATAATGGTAATTGGGATAGTTATACTCAAAATCAATATCAAGAATTTAAAGGTGGATGGAATGCTGTTTCGCAGCAGACTTTAAGTAATGATAATCCTGATGATGATTTGACACCCGAAGCTGCACAAAGAGTTTTTTTATGGCAGCATAGAAAAGTTATGGATATCCAGAGTCCTGATTTTGATGTGGATATGAATTTTAACGGTCCAGTACCTTATGGACAACAATTAGGTAATTTGCGTTTTGCACTTTCTTACAGAAGAACTCAAACCATGTACCTTGTGCCGCTATCTACAGATGCTTATCGTGACTATAATTTGCAACTTAAAGTTACGACTGATATCTCCGAAGGTATTAAATTATCAATTGAAGGACTATCAGGTGTTCAAACAGGAACCGCAAGTAGTCGTTCCGGCGGTCCAGGTCTATTTCAGTCAGTTGCAGGTATAGCTAATCAATTAGATTTTCGTTCAGGTCTTTCTTACTTAGATGCAGAAATATACTCGTATGATTATTGGGCACCAAGCAGAATTAATACTAATATGCTTGGCTTTAAACTTACTCACGTTTTATCACCTCAAACATTTTATGAAATCGTTGGAAGCAGAGTTGCTTCAAAATATGATACAAATCCGGGAAGATATAGAGATACACAAACAATGTATTATTTTGGCGGCGTTGGATTTAATGAAGCGCCGTTTGGTAATTTTAGCGGTACTGCTGGCGGTATCGGATCTTCAATGAATATGGGATTAGGCTGGAGCAATTCCAGAGACTCAAGTAAGTTGGCTACATACACTTTAAAGGGTGATTTTGTTAGTCAGGTTGATAAATTTAACTATGTTAAAGCAGGTATAGAATTTATTTATACTGATAACAATGTTAACTATGCTTTAGTTGAACCATCCTTACCAACTAATAATGCAAGATCGGTATGGCAGACTTTTCCAAAAAAACTTGCTTTGTATGCTCAAGATAAACTTGAATTTGAAGGAATGATAGCTAATATCGGTATTCGATTAGATTATTCTGATCCAGGCGGTGAATGGTACGAATTCGATCCATATAATAAAGCTCTATCCGGACAATTTGCATCTGAGATAGATAATTTATTAGCTAAAACAAAAGTTAAAAAGCAGTTTAACATTAGTCCTAGATTAGGTATTGCATTTCCCATTACAGTTAACAGTAAACTATATTTTAATTACGGACATTTTAGATCAATACCTACTCCTGAAGATTTGTTTTTGTTAAGACAGAGTCAGGCATTTAATAATATTACACGAATTGCAGATCCATCAAATCCATTACCGTTAACAGTTGCTTATGAATTAGGATATGAGCAGAATCTTTTTGATCAATTTCTTTTGAGCTTAAAAGGATATTATAAAGATGTTAAAGATCAATCAAGATTAGTTACTTTTATTAGCAGAGATGGAAGCGTTAACTACACTACTCCGGAGCCTATAAGTTATGCTGATATCAGAGGATTTGAAATAGAAGTTAGAAAGAATCGCGGTGAATGGATTACGGGTTTTGTTAACTATACTTATATGGTTTCTTCATCAGGGTATTTTGGATATTTAACTTCTTATGAAAATCCAATTGATCAAAAGACTTATGAAAATGCAAACAAAAGTAATATCGAACAAAACAAACCAATTCCACAGCCGTATGCAAGAGCAAATATTGATATTTTTACTCCAACGGGCTGGGGACCACAACTTGGCGGAGTAAGCGTTTTTGATCAATTGAGACTAAGTGTCTTATCATCATGGTCTTCCGGTCGTTACATTACTTGGACTGGTGGTGGATCAACCATAGCCGGTTTTCTAAATAACTTAAAATGGAATGATATTTTTAATGTTGATATAAGACTTTCAAAATCAGTTGATATTGGTCCAATTGGATTAGAACTTTTTGTAGATGTTTACAATGTATTTAATATTAAATATATGAATTATGATAGAGCAGGATTCAGAAACTTAGACGATTATGATAAATATATGAAATCGCTGCATATGGCTGATGATAAAGTAGGTGAATTTTCTAAGGATGATTCTGATCCTGAATCTTATTCTAATATTCCTGGTAATGATACGCCGGGTGATTTTAGAAATTTGGATGTACCATATCAGCCCATAGAATATGTAAATGGGTTGGAATCAATTACAAGTCCTAGCACAAGTGCTTACTATTATGATGCAGTATCAGGAGGATACTATCAATGGACAAATGGTGCATGGGAAGCTGTAAGCGGCTCTAGAATGGATTATGTTTTAGATAATAAAGCCTATATAGATATGCCGAATTTAAGTTACATGACATTTCTTAATCCAAGAGATGTATTTTTTGGAATAAAATTTAATATTAATCTATAATATTACTGAATGAAGTTAAAGCAGAGGAAATAATGAAACTAATTGGTAAAGAGTTTTTAAGAAGTAATTTAATTATAGTACTTCTTGGCTTAATTCTTATTCCTATCACTAGTGTACAGGCGCAGTATAAAAATGTTTGGATGGCTGCTGGTTCACTACATAACTGGTATTCTTCAATCGGGTCAGAATTAGAGGAAGGTTATCAACTTTATCAACAATATGGTATGCAGTGGCCTGCTTATTACAGATCGCAGGATATGCAAGCTGCACGAGGCTGGTGGATTGGTAGTAAAAATTTTACAGATGAAAAGGGTGTTAGTTTTCCCTATAAAGTTGTAACAGTTGGACCAAGAAATCCACAATTTTTTGCTGCTTACCCAATTTCGATGGAAATGGTTTCCAGATTTGAACCGACCATAGTTACTGTGGATGGTGTTCCATCGACGGGTAAAGATTTGGTAATTGATAGATTTGATGAAAATATGAAATGGGATCGAATGATAATCAACAAAGTTGCTACGCAACTCGGTGTTACAATGGAAAGAAGAATTTTTGAATTCAGTCAACAGTACAATGATAATTATATTGTCTATGAATATACTTTTACTAACACAGGTGATACTGATGGTGATACAACAACAATTGAATTACCAAATAATACCATAACTGATATGTACACTTTCTGGACTTATAGAAATGCCGTAAATCAGTCTGTAAGATTTGTTATTGGTAATTCTACAGGATGGGGAAAAAATACAATGAATGATGCACGCGGTGATGGTAATCCAAGCAAACCAGATCCAATTGGTGAACAGTTTAGATGCCAGTTTTCCTGGCATGGATACACTACCGAAAAAGATGTGGCTTATGATAATATTGGCGGACCAATGTGGACACTTAATACAAACGCATTAAAATGGAATGCAAAAAGTGATACAATCGGCAGATTAGGCGGCACACAATTTCTTGGAGTATCTACCTTGTACGCAGATAAATCTGCAACGGAAAAAATTGATGACCCTTTACAGCCGAGTACTACTTCATACGAAGATTCTGATGGAGAGCATTTTTTAGCCGGCACAAATGCATTTAACACTACGGATATGGAAAAAAAATATTTATTTATGTCAAAAGGACATCAATATCCACGGCATGCAGATCTTGTTACTCCTAGTGGTGATTTTGCTGCCCAGACAGTAAATCCAAATCTTAGTTCTTCCGGCGGATTTTCATTTAATAATGGTTACGGTCCATATACATTACTCGCAGGTGAAAGCATTAAAATTGTAATTATTGAAGGTGCTGCCGGTATGAATAGGGCTGATCAAATTTTATACGGCAGACAATTTAAAGATGGAACTTTAACTGCTTACAATAAAAATAAATTAGTACTTGATAAAGGAAGAGACTCTTTATTTACAACATTTCAACGAGCAAAAGAAAATTTTGAATCTGGTTGGAATATACCTTTACCGCCAAAACCGCCTTTAATTTTTGAAGTTAATAGCGGTGGTGACAGAATCTCATTGAACTGGACTGTTGATGGAAATGATCCAAATCCACCCGCATCATTTAAGATTTACAGAGCCTTGGGTGATTACGATGCGGATTATCAACTTATTGCCGAAGTTCCTGCAAGTACTACTAATTATGACGATGTAAATTTAGTTAGAGGCTTTAATTATTTTTACTATGTCACTGCTGTTGGTCCTGATCAAACAGGTGGACCTGGTACACCTGCCGGTAAGTTAGAAAGTAATAGAATTTATACGCAAACATACAGTGCTGCAAATCTTCAAAGACCTGCGGGAACATCGATGAATCAAATTCGTGTTGTTCCTAATCCATATATTATTAATTCTGATGAATCTGTAAGGTTTCCGGGAACTATTGATGAGGATAAAATTGCTTTTTATAATATCCCCGGTAATTGTACGATTAGAATTTATACCGAACTTGGAGAACTGATTTATACAATAGAACATACAAATGGCAGCGGTGATGCTTATTGGAATTCTATTACTTCATCGAATCAATTTGTTGCAAGTGGAATTTATATTGCCGTTGTTTCAAATAATGAAACCGGTGAAAATCATATTGCTAAATTTGTCGTTATTAGATAGACTAAAATGACTTATTATAATTTATTACATGAAATTACAATTTTAAAAAAGGTATTTACTATGAATACTAAATTACTAATAGTATTTGCTTCATTCTTTTTATTTATTACGGGTTGCGACTATTTTGATAATGGAGACACTCTTAACGTCAGTAAATTTGAAACTACCATTAGCGGTCTTCCCGTTTTACCTGATACTATGACCTACGTAGGATGGTTTCAATGGGAGAATAAAACAACGCTTCTTAAGATCGCTGAAAGAGTTTTTGTACTTGGCGCTGATCAAAATGGTGCTATTTCCTACGCTTCAGACAAACCATTATTATCATTGCAACGAGCAGAATTGTTTTATATAACTGCAGAAAGAAAAGCAGTTGCTAACGATTCAGGTTTAGTGCCGAGTGATAGAAAACTTCTTTCGGGTTCTTTCTCCTATGCATCATCAAATCTTACAATTAGCGAAAACTCTGCTGACTTAGAAAATATAGATGGTTTATTTAATCTGGCAACACCAACCGATTCAATTAATACCAATGAATTGAGCGGCGTTTGGTTTGTTGATTCAATATCCACAGGACCTGTAAGTGGATTAAAAAAATTACCGGAATTATACAGCGGTTGGGTTTATGAAGGATGGGTTGATATTAATGGACAATTAATATCAACAGGGCGTTTTGCTGATCCCACTAAAGCTGATTTATTTTCGGGATATGGCGGAAGTTTACCCGGATTTACTTACCCTGGTGAAGATTTCCTAAATAATCCTCCTGCAGGGTTTACATTTCCATTAGATCTTTCTAATGCTAAGGTATATGTAAGTATCGAGTATGATGATGGGAGAACCAATGGTTCGGCTCCGTTTATAATTATTTTAGAAGGAAACGTTCCCTCTGCAGCTCAAGGCGGGATAAGTTATAACTTAAATCAAACCAATAAAGTATTAACTGGCGGTTACGCTATTATGACAGTTGATTTAGTTAAATGATTAATAAAATAAAAAATAATTTGTTCGCTTAATTTAGATAAAGCAAATAGGTAATACATGAGAAAATTAAGTTTTACAATCGTCCTAATAATTTTGATATTTAAGATTGGAACGCAAACTTCATTTGCCCAAGAAAATCAAAAACTTGCGCAAACGGGTATGAAGTTTTTAAGCGTTTCACTTGATCCGCGTGCAAGCGGTATGGGTGATGCAACAACCGCAGTCTTTACTAAATCTGCTGCGATGTTATATAATCCGGCAATAATGACTGATCTTGAAGGCTACTCTGACTTTTCATTCGGTACAACAAGATGGATAGCTGACATAAACTATATTTATGGTACTGCAGCTTTTAATTTATTTGATGGGGAGTACGGCGTATTCGGGCTTTCTTTAGTTGCAGTTGATTATGGAGAATTTATTGGAACCGTTGTTGCACCAAATGGTGATGGATTTCTGGAGGTTGGTAATTTCAAACCAACTTCGTTTGCATTTGGTATCGGGTATGCAAATAAATTATCAGAAAAATTTTCAGTTGGCGGTAATATTAAATATGCAAGACAATCTTTAGGTACTGCAGTAACCGGGTTTGATCTAAATGGAAATGCTAAAACTGAAGATAATAAGGTTGATGCGATTGCCTTTGATTTTGGAATTCTTTATCACACCGGTTTTAAAAGTTTAGACTTTGGAATGAGTATAAGAAATTTTGCTACTGAAGTAAAATATAAAGATGAAGATTTTCAGTTACCATTATCGTTTAAAATTGGTATTTCTATAAATGCTTTTGATTTTATTGATATTGATAAAAAAATGCATTCACTTTTGGTTGCTGTTGATGCCTCACATCCACGGGATTATCCCGAGCAGGTATCTTTTGGTGCAGAGTATTTATTTATGGATTCTTTTTCACTCCGCGGCGGATATACATTTCCAACGGATGAACAAGAGTTTAGTTTAGGTGTTGGGTTTAAACAATCAATTACGGATATTAAATTTGCCATAGATTATTCTTATACCCCCTTTGGGATATTCGATAATGTTCACAGAATATCAATTAATTTAGCTTATTAATAAATTTTTTCGAAGAGAAAGAATTATGAAGAAAATACAATACAAAATTTTTAATACCATTATAGTTTTCACATTGATGTTCGTTATCAGTTGTGCAGATGATCCTGCACCAACATTAATGGATATTCCTGCAGGCGGACTTCCTGCACCAGTAATAAATTCTATCGAACCGGCAAATGTTGCATTAGCTGGTGTAACTGTTCTAACGATTACCGGATCTAATTTTGCCCCAGGTGCCGATAGTGTCTCAGTGACTTTTAATGGTGTTAAAGGTACAATTTTAAGTGTAACAACTAATGAAATAAAAGTGAGAGCCGCAAATGCTCCTGCAGATTCTGTAGAAATTAAAGTAGCAAGTTATAAAAGTGAAAACTTTAGTAATATAATTAATTATAAATTATTACCTCCTCTGGCAGAAATATATAAATTTGATCCGAGCAAAGATGAAACCCCAAATGCTATAACGGTTGATGCTCAAGAAAATGTTTATGTTTCTCTAAGCAGCAAAGGTACAAAAAAGATCGATCCTCAAGGGAACATAAGTGATTTTGCTACAGGAACAACAGCAACAGCTTTTTTTACTTCAATGACTTTTGCTTCTGATAATTCAATTTATGCGGTTAAAAGGATCAAAGGTGTTTACAAAGTATCTGAAAATGCTGGTCCAGCTGCTTTTATATCATCTGCACAGGGCGTAACGGATAACATAAACAGCATTAATTTTGATAAGACCAGAAATGTTCTTTGGGCAGGAGGTAATACTGGGATAGTTTACAGAATTACTCTTGATAAAAGCGTTAAAAAATTTAATATTAACGGTAATATTAATTCTGTTAAAGTTGTTCAAAATAATTTATTCATTGCTTCAACTTCAGATAATAAAGAAGTTATTTGGAAAGTGCCTATCTTTTCAGCGGATAGTTTAGGATTACCTGAATTATATTTTGATGTGACGTCTGAAATTGATAGTGTAATAAAAATTGTTGATATTGTTTACGCACAGGATGGAGATTTATATATTGGCACAAATAAAGACGCAGATCCAATTTTTGTTATTCATCCGGATTTTTCATTTGAATCATTTTATCCGGGAATTATAAACTCTTCTGTTTTCTCTCTTGTCTGGGGAAATGAAAATTTTGTTTATATGACGAATACTATTGCAAGTATTAATAAAACAATTTTTAAAATAGATATGCAAAAATTGGGCACACAATAGTTTAATTAAAAAGTAATCTACTAATAACTAACTAAATGAAAGGTTCGTAAAATGAAAAAAGGAATACTTGCTACACTTTTGATGGTAGCTTTTTTAAGCACTACTGCTTTTTCGCAGTGGACTTTTGAGGGAGCATGGCCGGATACTAATTATAAGGGTGGAACACATGGTATTGTGGTTGATCCTGACGGTAAAATCTGGACAGGCAGTTATTATCCATCAAGCTGGATAACCCCAGATAATGATACTATTACTGTTAGACCTATATATATTTTTAATCCTGATGGTTCTCTTCTTGAAACATTAGGTATTGTAACTGGTGCTGGTGGTTCCGATACGCTGGGACTTAGCCCAGGTAATTTACGCGGTATGAGGGCTGATAAAGATGGAAATATTCTTTACGTTCAGGCGTCACCTAGTAAAATGATAAAAATTAACTATCAAACGCGCGCCAGAATGGGAAGTGTACTGCTGACTAATATTGGTTCTTCACCAACTGCCCCCGGCGTTTCTGATGATGGTACCATATATGTTGGACCTGTTGTTGGTGGTGGTACTACTGAAATTTCTACATATGATACTGATTTTAACTATTTAGGACCAGCAGTTGTAGGTCCCCCGTCAATTGCAAGAACAATGACGGTTTCAAAAGATGGGTTAACAATTTACTGGACAGCATTTACTGGTCAAATGGGTATTACGGTTTATAGCCGTGCTAGTGAATTAGATCCATTTGAACTTACTGATTCTGTTTTTACTACAGGATCATTGGGTGCTACCACTGGAATGTCTATCGAATCAGTTGATTGGCAGCCTGGAACTGGCTTACTTTGGGTATCTAATGATAGTCGAGGCAATACAATGTTTTCAAATTTAACATGGTATGGTATTGATGTTACTAATAATTATGCCATTGTTGATAGCTTTACTTTTCCCGCTACTGGTTTTCTGGATGAATTACCTAGAGGAATTGCTTTTAGTAGCGATGGGAAAACTGCTTATGTAGGTCTTTTCGGTACTGCATTTAATCGACTATATAGATTTAATCAAGTAACTGCAGTTGATGAAGAAGGACAGAATATAGTTAATGGTTATGCATTATCACAAAACTATCCTAATCCATTTAACCCGACAACCAAAATCAGTTTTCAATTACCATTAAGTGGTTATACAACTTTAAAAGTTTATGATATGCTTGGCAGTGAAGTTGCAACTTTGGTAAGCAGCGAATTAGCTTCAGGTTCACATTCAGTTAATTTTGATGCAGCTAATTTATCTTCAGGTACTTATGTTTATCAACTTAATGTTAATGGAACAAGAATTACTAATAAGATGGTTCTTCTAAAATAATAATATTTGTCACACTAAGCGTAGTCGAAGTGTGAGGATTTGTTAACTTATTAAGGCACGAGAAATCGTGCCTTTTTTATTTTTAAATTTGTTATTTAATAATATTTTTATATTATCAAACAAAAAATGATTTTATTTTCTACCAGAAAACTTCTGAAAATATATGAGTTTAGATCACAATTACTTATTTTTGAACATATTTAATAACTACTAATAAAAGAAAGGTTAGTTCAATGAAAAAAATATTTTTACTTTTTGCAATGCTTATTTTTGTTGTTACTTCGCTGCATGCTCAAGATCCAATAACTGTTGTTAATATGGCAACATTCAATGCTTATTCCGGTTCTGCACCGGATAGTTCAGTTCCATATTACAAAGATTTAGGTGTTAGAAGAGTTATTGTTGCTGATGCAGATGGTGATGGAGATCAAGAAATTTTAGCCACAGATTATTCTAATGGTGGTCGTGTACATGTAATGGAATATGATGGCGCTGGAAATTTAGAAATAGTTTGGTCTTCACCGGTATTTTCTTCATCTAGTGGATCAACACCAAGATTTCCGCAAGTTGGAGATTGTGATGGAGACGGAATGCCGGAAATTATTTTTGAACAAAATGGCGAAGCAAAAATTGTTTTATATGAATGGGATGGAGTGTCCTGGGGTACCACACCAGCTTTTGAAATTACCAATGATATGTTTGTAGCTGCAGGTGCAGTGCCTGTTACATCTGGTAACACTCTTCGATTTAATCGCGAAGTTCTTACAGTTAGAGATTTAGATGGTGATGGAAAATCTGAAATTATTCCTCACTCCTACGGAAATAGTAATAGAGACGTTTATATTTTAGGTATCGATGGTCAATTCCCTGGATTTGCTTCATTGGTAATCGAAGGTGGTCATCCTGATAATTCAACTAATGGATTTGATTGGGCTACTGGATCGCATTTCAGTTCAACCCCTGCTGATATTGACGGTGACGGTAAATATGAAATCATTAATAATCATTGGGATAGATGTGGAATGTGGGCTATTCAGGTAAATGGAGCTGATTCATATTCGTACCCTGATTCTTCACTTCCTGGTGCTTATAACAGATATTCACCTATTGGCAATGATGGTGTAAGTTATTTTGGTATGGCTGCTGTTGATGTTGATGGTGACGGAAGGGACGAAATAGCAGGAACACTTTATCAGGATTTATTTAATTTGGTATTGTTTGATTTTACAGATGCGGATGTATCTGCAAATCTTTTTTCAAGTGATCCAACTGCAGTTGCTGATCGATTTGGAGTTCTTGCAACTAGGGAAGAATTAGCTGCTTTAGGCGGTAAAACTACAGGCGAGTTTTGGCCTTGTGTTACCGGCGATGTCAATCAAGATGGTAAAGATGAAATTTATACTGGTGGTGGAAGAGGCGTAAACTTAATAGCACTACAGTATAATGGAACAGGTAGTGTTCTTGATGGTAACAATTATACCAAGAATTTAGTATACAGTGGCGCTGGCGGAGATGTTTTTGCTAAGATAAAAATTTATCACGGCAGAATTGATACTGTTGTTGTTGGATTAGATACAACATACCAATTTAATCCTTCTGTAACCGATACACTTCGAGAAGAAGCCCCATTTACAGCTTATATCTACGCTGATAGTGTTGATCTTGATAATGATAACAGACACGAAATTGTATTATCAGAGCAAAGTGTTTATGATTCTACAGAAATTATACATTATGAATGGGTTGATTCAACTCATTCATGGGAACGAGATTTAATTGCAAGCACTAAAATAGTTAATGAGTATCGTAAAACTGTTAGAGTGCTTGAGTATGATGGTACAGTTGGATTGAAAGATGAAAACTATAATATCATAACTCCGGATGATTATGTATTGGAAAACAATTATCCAAATCCATTTAACCCTTCTACAAGTATCAAGTTTAGTTTGCCGATACAGAAAGAGGTATCACTAAAAATTTATGATATGCTCGGCAATGAAGTGGCAACGCTTGTAAATCGTCAACTTTTAGAAAAGGGTAATCATGAATCAACTTGGTCAGGTACCAATAACCATGGTTCATCCGTAGCAAGCGGAAATTATATTGCTACACTAACATTTGGCAACTTTTCAAAATCAATTAAGATGACTTTACTAAAATAAGTCAGTAGTTTCTTTTATGTTAGACTGGATCAGTAGCTGTAATCAGCTATTGAACCAGTCTTTCTTTTGTGAAAATAATCCTCTAATAGTTTAACATAATGGTTCTACGTAATTGAACAATTTTATATCTCTTAAATCGGCTAGTCCTATTTTACCAATGAGGCTTTAATGCAAAGAATTTATACAATTTTTATTGTTGTTATCTCGATTATAATATTATCCAACTTTTCTTTTTCTCAGTCCACCGGAAAAATTATGGGCAAAGTAACAGATGCTGCAACATCTGAAGGGATACCATTTGCTAATGTGATGATTGAGGGAACAACAATAGGTGCCGCTTCTGATGTTGAAGGTAATTTTGTTATTCTAAATATTTCACCGGGCGTTTATAGTGTTACCGCCTCTTATATTGGTTATCAAAAAGTAACAATAAAAGACATAACCGTTAATGTTGGTTTTACCACTTCATTAGAATTCAAACTTTCATCAGGCGGAGTAACTTTAGAAGCAGTTATTGTACAGGGTGATAGAAATCCGCTCATTAGACAAGATCTAACAAATCCAACCGTTGCTATTACTTCAGAGTCATTAGAGTTTTTACCTGTTGATAATATTTCCGATGTAATAAAATTACAAGCTGGAGTTGTAACGGGAGATGATGGAAGTATCCACGTAAGAGGCGGATATGGCAATGAAGTTGCTTATACACTTAATGGTTTATCTTTAAATGATCCTTATGGGAACTCCCGATCTGTTGGATTGGCTTCTAATGCAGTGCAGGAAGCATCTGTTTCTACAGGAACTTTTAGTGCGGAATTTGGAAATGCACTTAGTGGTGTTGTTAATTATGTTACAAAAGAAGGTGCAGACAAATATACATTTAGCTTAAGAGGTTACGGCGGCGATTTTGTAAGTTCAAGAAAAGATTTATTTACAAACGTTGATGATGTTGATGTTTTGAACAGAGGCAGACTTGAAGCAACTTTTGGTGGACCAATTCCAATTACAGAATCGACAAAATTCTTTCTATCAGGCATTTATGAAAATTATAAAGGAACTTATTACGGACAGAGAATTTATAATCCAACTGATTCATACCTGACACCCGATAATTTTAAAAGTACAGATGAAAGAAATGGACTTGCAACCGATCCATATTTTTTTAATCCATACCAAAAAAATAGTAATGGTCTTCCAACCGGTGATTCACAATATGTTGCTATGGACCCAAACAACACTTTGAATTTACAGTTTAATATCAGTCAAAAATTCGGGTCATTAATAAAATTAAAATATGAGTTTGTTTACGATAAAGCAAAATCTAGATCTTACGATAGAAATTATAGATTTAATCCTGACGGTGCTGGTTATGACTATAGCAGAGGTGTAATAAATACTTTAGACTTAACACACACGCTTAATGATAAAACTTTTTATACCCTTAAAGGTTCTTACTCATTTAATAGAGCAGAGTTTTATCTATATGAAAATCCAAACGACCCAAGATATTTACCAAGTTTTTATCGCAAGACAATTGGTAATACATCATACTGGGCGGGTGGAACTGATAATGACATTGTTAACAGATCAACAACTACATACAGTTTAAAAGGTGATATTGTTTCACAAATGTTTGGTACACATGAAGTAAAAGCAGGATTCGAATATAGAAGACATAATGTTAAACGAGACGGAATAACCTTAGAATTTTATAAATACAAAGAAATAAATGGAATTCCCTCAGTTACATCGTTAAGCGTTAATGACGTTTTATACGATTCCGCATTAACAATTTTGCGCGGCGGTTTGCGTAGTGTATCGACATATGATAAAAACCCTATTCAAGGCTCTATGTACATTTTAGATAAAATGGAATTAGCTAAAACTTTAATCTTAAATATCGGTTTAAGATACGAGTTCTTTGATGCCGCTTCTGATTACAATTATGATCTTTCTAAAAACATT
Source organism: uncultured Ignavibacteriaceae bacterium (assembly GCA_963704275.1). Lineage (GTDB taxonomy): Bacteria > Bacteroidota > Ignavibacteria > Ignavibacteriales > Ignavibacteriaceae > IGN3. Next base: position 361,780 of record CAVPHP010000014.1, read on the forward strand.
ACTGATTCGCTTTCAGGATATATGAATGCTTACCTAAAACCTGCTGAAGTAAAACATATGTTCTCTCCTCGGTTCAGCGTTTCTTATCCAATAACCGATAGAGGTGTAATAAGATTTTCTTACGGTCACTTTTATCAAATAGGATCATTATCCAGCTTGTACGAAAACGATTTAAGATGGGTTGCAAATGTTTCATCAATTCCAACTTTTGGAAATGCAAATGTTAATCCGCAAAAATCCATACAGTATGAAATTGGACTTCAACAGCAATTAACAGATGATTTTAAATTTGATTTAACCGCATACTATAAAGATGTACGTGATTATATTTTTACCCAAACCATATACACTGAAAAGGCAAGACAATATAATGTTTTAACAAATTTGGCTTACTCAAATGTACGCGGTATTACACTTTCTTTTCTAAAACGCAGATCGCCCGGTGGAATGTTTTCTGCAACATTGGATTACACATTCCAAGTTGCTGAAGGAAACAGGACAGAACCGGAAGAAGATTTATTCTTTAGTGAGGCTTCGGGTAAACAATCAGAAACATTTTTAGTACCATTAAGTTTTGATCGTGCACATTTAATAAATGGTACATTTGTATTAACCGAGCCAAATTCCTGGACACTTGGAATTGTATATAACATACAGGCTGGTACCCCATATACACCAGCTTTGCCGCCAAGTTTATCAACTATTACATACGAACAAAATTCATCAACTAAGGCAATGCAATGGGAAGTTGATCTGAAATTTGAAAAATATTTTGAAATTGGATCAATAGATCTTTCAGCTTTTGTTCATATCAATAATGTGTTCGATACACAAAACGATAGATACGTTTACTCAAGTTCAGGCAAAGCACTTTCAAACGTTGAGCAGGAATTAAATGCTAATCAGTTTAATGAATTACGCACAAGAATTAACAGAGGCGATGCCGGTATGATAGGCTCTAATTATCTTGATAATTATTACTCACAGCGTCCTGAAAGAGTTAACAGACCTAGAGAAGTACGGTTGGGATTTACTTTATTCATAAATTAATTTTGTTTTTAGGATAATTATAATGACACAAAAATATTTATTAGTCTATCTTTTTTCATTATTCATTACTGCAGCCGCTATAGCACAGGTTAATGACAGCACAGACTTATATTACTATAAAAATCTTACCCCCGAACAATCATTAGAAGTTTTCGGTCCGATCAAAGGTTATAAGTTAAATAAAATAGCTGGTGATAAAAGAGAAATTAAAGACATCACTATTAAAGGAAATAAAATTACAACCATATTGTATAATTATGGTTCTGTTTGTGCTCCCAGTGTATTATCAAATGTTGAGGATTTAGTTTGGAATGGATTAGGCTATGGATTTGAATTTGGTCTTATAGTGGGCGCAGAAGTTATTGATGTTAATGGTGATACTCTTCATATGATAAGCGATTCGCATGTTAGGTCAACTGAAGGAGATTATAGCCCTGATGCATCTTTAAAATATGGATGGCTTCCCAGGGCTGGATATTCAGATCCAAATCAAGATCACGTTGCTTCACTAAGAGCTGAAGATAACGATGGTGATGGTAAACCGGATTCGTGGCCTGAGGAATGGTACTCACCTGGCGCAGGTAAATATTTGTGGCCCGCTTTTCTTGGCGATCAGGCTACCGCACCGGATGAAGAAGTTTTTTATGCAATTGATGATTATACAAATTATGAATTTATAGACAGATACCAGCCATTTAATAATGATTTTACAAAAGGCGGATTGGGATTAGAATCTACTGTAAGAATTCTTCAGTTTAATAATCCTATGGCAGAAGACATAATTTTTATGGTCTATCAAATAACTAACGCATCTGATAAAGATTTAGATAAAGTTTATTTTGGAATGTTTGGCGATCCGCATGTTGGCGGCTCAGCAGATTACTTGGATGATCGTGCCTTTTTTATACCACCGACAGGCGAGTTGGCTGCTGGGTATGACCAAAGAGCCAGAAGTATGGTTTATGCATGGGATGCAGATTTTAGTGGAATTGGCGGAAAAGTTCCTGGATTTTTTGGATGGAAGTTTTTAGAATCTCCTTCGTTTGATAATAATATAATAGACGACGACGACGACGGTATTGTAGATGAGAGCCCGTTTAATGACAAAGGTTTTTTTATAGATGGTGTTCTTACCCCTGTCGATTATGGTATTTATGATGTTATTAAGTACACTGCAATTTATGGTGATCCAAAACCAAGATGGTCAGGCGATGAGGATGGCGATTGGGATCCGGAAAAACACGATACCGGTATTGATGGAATTGGTACTGAATCTCCAAACTATCCAGGAGCTGATTACGGAGAAGGTGATGGAGCACCATCACAAGCATTTTATCTTGACTTAAATAGTAATGGCGTTTATGATCCGGGAGAAGTTGGTACTTTAAGCGACGTTCAGCTTCCAGGATACAAGTGGGCTGGTTCAGAACCAAATTTTGGATACAGAGATATTTCTGAATCTGATATGTTAGGTTTGACTGGTTTTACGGCAGCGCGATACGGCTCTCCTAACTTTCCGAAAGAAGATGAACTTGTTTGGGGTTGGCTTAATAAACCTGAAATTGATCCTGAACAGCAATTGTTAAGAGAAGAAGGAGATAATATTTTCTGTTTTTCAACCGGACCAATGTCTTTGAAGAAAGGTGAAACACAAAGGTTCTCAATGGCTATTATCATGGGTGAAAACAGGAATGATCTAATATTAAATTCAATAACTTCCGTTAGAATTCTTGAGGCTGATTATAGATTTGCTCAACCGCCTGCAAAACCAATCGTTCGAGCAGTAGCAGAAGATGGAAGAGTTAGATTGTATTGGGATGCAAAGTCGGAAGATTCAGTTGATCCTTTGACTCAAGAAAAGGATTTTGAAGGATACAAGATTTATCGCAGCAGAGATTTTAACTTTTCTGATGTTTATACAATAACAGATGCAAATGGAGTCCCATTTTTAGGACAGGCTCTTGAAGATCCAAATACAGGCAAGCGAGCACAGTTTGATTTGATTAACGAGTACTCTGGTTTAGCACAACGGGAATATGATGGAAGAGGAGTAAAATACTTTCTTGGTGATAATACAGGGTTAAAGCATGAATATGTCGATTCAACGGTTCAAAACGGTATTACATATTATTACGCTGTAGTTGCCTACGATCATGGTTCCCCTGATTTACCACCAACAGAAACACAATCTGTTATTCAACAAGATCCTTTAACCGGCGAATTAATATTTGATGTTAACACAGCCGCTGTAACACCCGGTCCAAAATCAAGAGGAATACTATCTCCGGAAGTTGGTATGGATGGTTCCCCAACTTCTATAAACTCTGATGCCACTGGTAAGATATTAATTAAAGTATTAGATGATTTAAGTGTTGTTGACAAATATTATAAAATTGAATTTAACGAAGCAACAAAATATAGTGTTTTGGATTCTACAGGTGTTGAAACTTCGTTTATTTCAAAAGATACAATATTAGTAAGTCTGCCGAATGATAATCTTCAATTTGGAAGTGTTCAGGTATTTGATGACAACAATAATTTAGTTGAGCCTGCCAGCTATATTGTCAATCATATATCAGGTCAAATAGCAGGAAGTCAAACGGGTAATCTTGCTGCAGGAAAAACATATAAAGTTTATTACAGATATTTCCCTGTTCTAAACAGCTCTCTATTAAATAGTGAAGATGGAAATCCAACATTTGATGGATTAAGAGTTTTCGTTCAAAATGATTCACTTCACTTTGATGCTGAAAATACTAAGTTTATTCATAATGCCGATGTAACAGTTCTTGATACAATTTTTTATCCAGCATTAATTGGAGTTGTTAACCTAAGAACTAAGATCAGTGCGGATTGGGAAATTCGCTGGAATGACACTGACACTCTATCAGACGGTAGCTGGAAATATGCCGATACAGTTACTACACTTACTGGTAATTTTGCGCTGCCATTTCAAATCTTTAACGTAACAGCCAATGCACCGGCAACCTTTGTAATTGATGAATTGGTTCCCCTCAAAAAAAATAATAAACGTTGGGATTGGGGTGAGGGCATTGTATTACAGCCTCAAGGAGCAACAAACGCAGCAACAAGTTATGAAGTAATCTTATCGTTGGATAAATCAGCTCCAATAATAAAACTGCCAACAAATGGTGATGTTTTTCAAATAAAAACTAGAAAGCCCTTTGATCCAGGTGATATTTTTACTTTTGAAACTAAAAAAGCAGTTGTAAGTAATGATGTTGTGAAGCAAAGTTTAAGTGATATTTATGTTGTTCCAAATCCGTATGTAGCATATAGTAATTCTGAAAATCCCGGAAGAACTATATCAAAAAGAGGAGATAGGGAAATTCAATTTAGAAATCTTCCACAAAAGTGTACTATCAGAATTTATACAATTACAGGCGAGCTTGTTGATACTATTGAGAAAGAAGATAATACAAGTATGGCTAGCTGGGATTTGTTAAGTTCTGAAGGAATGCGAATAGCTTACGGTATATATATTTTCCATGTAGATGTTCCGCAGGCTGGTGAAAAAATTGGAAGGTTTGCAGTAATTAAATAGTTTCAATAAATGTTAATGCTCAAAATATATCTAACATTTTTTTTAGAATCGGACGGAGATAATTAAGTATGAGAAAATATTTTATACTAATGACTATAGGCATCATAGTATTTCTAAGCCAAAGTAATTTATACCCTCAAATTTTTAGAGATATTACTAAAGTTGGTACAACGGTAGGGCAATTTTTAAAAATTGGACCTGGCGCAAGACCTTTAGCAATGGGTGGAACTTATGCAGGTGTTAGTGATGATATTTATGCAGTCTATTATAATCCTGCAGGAGTTGCAATTAATAAAGGCAATGGTCAGGCTGTATTTAATCACTCACAATGGCTCGCTGATATCTCTTATGAGTTTGCTGCAGCTTCAATTAATCTTGAAGGACTTGGTACACTTTTTACTTCTGTTACTGCACTAAATGTACCGGAAGATAAAGTTAGAACTTTTGAATACCCGGAGGGTAACGGACAATTTTGGGATGCTGGTTCGGTATCATTCGGGTTTGGATTTGCAAGAAATTTAACTGATAGATTTTCCATCGGTTTTCAGGCTAAGTATATTCAAGAATCGATCTGGAATAGTTCAGCAAGTGGTTTTGCTTTAGATGTTGGTACCTATTATATAACTCCGTTTAACGATTTGGTAATTGGTGCAAGCGTTTCAAACTTTGGCACCAAAATGAAATTGGATGGTAGAGATATTCAATTTAATACTGATCCAAATGGAGCATCAAGTTCAGGTCCAAATAATATTCCGGCAAACTATGAGATGGATAGTTATGATTTACCGCTTACATTTAGAATTGGTTTCTCGATGGATGTACTCAATACCCGATACATCAGAATTAAAACCGCATTAGATGCAACCCATCCAAATGATAATACAGAATATGTAAATGCCGGAATTGAAGTAGCCTACGACGAATTACTATTTTTAAGAGCTGGTTATAAATCTTTATTTTTAGCAGACAGTGAGCAAAGCTTAACACTTGGCTTTGGAATTAATTATGAGATTGGCAGCGGTCTGGTTCTAAGAGTTAATTATGGTTATGCTGATTACGGAAGATTAAAAGATATTCAATATTTTGATGTGGGAATAGTTTTTTAATCTAAATGATTTAAGAATAATCCTTATGGATTATAACATTTTATTTTGACTAAATTAGTTTAGTTTTAGTTATAAAATTATTTTATTAATTTTTTAAGTATAGTATCATGAAAAATCTTACCATTTTTATTTTAACCGTTTTTATTTCAACAACAATACTGGCACAATCAATTCCACCTAAAAGAGAAGTAAGGGCTGCCTGGATCGCTACAGTTACAAATATTGACTGGCCATCCTTAAATGGATTATCAACCGAAGTTCAAAAACAAGAATTGAAAAATTTGTTAGATGAATTGAAGCAAGATGGCATTAATACTGTAATCTTTCAGGTGAGATCAGAATGTGATGCAATGTACAGTTCCTCAATTGAACCTTGGTCATACTGGTTAACAGGTTCACAAGGAACAGCGCCATCCCCTTATTACGATCCGCTTGAGTTTGCTATTGAAGAAGCACATAAACGAGGTATGGAATTACATGCCTGGTTTAACCCTTACAGAGCAGATAGAAAAGTAAGTGGTAGTGGTTCTTATCCAAAAGCCTCTAATCATGTAACTGTTCAGCATCCTGATTGGGTAATACAGATTTCAACTTTTAAATTTTTAGACCCAGGGTTGCCTATGGTAAGAGATTATGTGACCTCGGTTATTTATGATATTGTTAGCCGATATGATGTGGACGGAATTCATGCAGACGATTATTTCTATCCATATCCACCAGATCAAATTACAAACCAGGATGCGGCTACTTTTGCTGCTTACCCACGAGGATTTACAAATCTTGCAGATTGGCGTCGGGATAATGTTAACTTACTTATAGCTCAGGTAAATGATACAATACAATCAGTCAAGTCTTGGGTTAAATTTGGTATGAGTCCATTTGGGATTTGGAAGAGCGGTGTTCCCTCTGGTATAACAGGTCTTTCAGCTTATAATGATATTTATTGTGATGCTATAGCATGGTTGCAAAATAGATCGATAGACTATTTAACGCCACAACTTTACTGGCCTTTTGGTGGGGGGCAGGATTATGCAAAACTTCAACCCTGGTGGGCTGATTCCGTTTATGCAAACGGGAGACATTTTTATCCAGGACATGCTTATTATAGAATTACATCTTGGTTCAATCCAACTGAAATGCCAAATCAAATAAGATTTGATAGAAATAATCCTAAAGTACAGGGAAGTGTTTTTTTTAGTGCTAAGCATTTTGGTTTAAATCCACTGGGTGTAACAGATACTTTAAGAAATGATCTTTATAGATACACATCAATTTTACCAATTATGAGTTGGAAGGATGTTGTGCCGCCCAACCCGATACAGAATTTAACATTTGAAAGATTAGCAAACGGACAAGCAGGTTTGAAGTGGGATCTTCCGCAAATTGCAGGTGATGGTGATAGCGCATATCGATATGTTGTGTATAGATTTGATTATTCAAATATCCAACCGGCAGATTTAGAAAATGCAGCAAATATTTTTAATGTAGAAGGTTCTCGTGAAAGTATTCCCGGTGAACCGCCAACACCATCTGGTCCGTATTATTTTGTTGTAACATCGTTGGATAGAAATTATAATGAAAGCACAATGAGCAGCATTCTGCAAGTTGATGCGCCGCCTGTACCGGTTTTAGCGTTTCCAAATAACAATGCAGTAAACATTGAAGATACAGTAATATTAAAATGGAATTATCCGCAATTAGCATCTTCTTATAAATTACAGGTTGCAACAGATCCTGCTTTTGCTTCAGGAATTTTTCTAAGTGAAAGCGGACTTGCTGACACATTTAAAGTTATTACCGGATTAGAAGGACAGAAGCAATATTTTTGGAGAGTCAGTTCAACTAACGCTGGTGGCACAAGTAATTTTTCTAATGCGTTCAGTTTTACCACAGGTTTTCCAGTTACGCCTTTGCTAGCTTATCCATTAAATAATACTGGTTCTATTCCTGTGGATACTATTCTTTATTGGAATTCATCACCTTCGGCAGTTACTTATGATTTGATGTTAGCGCGTGGTGCTGATTTTGCTACCAATACAATAGTGGTTAATGCTCAAGGTATTACCGATACTAGTATTATTGTTGCTGGTATGAATGTAAATACTTTTCATTTCTGGAAAGTTAGAGCGAACAATACATTTGGAATAAGTAATTGGTCTGAAGTTTGGAGATTTAAAACTGTTAATCCTTTAGGTGTTGATGATGAATTCTTGATGCCTCAACAATATGCTTTAGATCAAAATTATCCCAATCCGTTTAATCCTACTACTAATTTTAGATTCAGCATTCCGCAAGCAGGATTTACAACATTAAGAATTTATAATTTACTCGGGCAGCAAGTTGCTGTTGTAATTGATGAATACATGAGTCCCGGAAGTTATGATGTACGATTCGATGCTTCAGGTTTATCAAGTGGAATTTATTTATACACAATTAGAGTAAATGATTTTTCTGCATCAAAGAAAATGATTTTGATGAAATAAAAAAATAAATTTTATTCTTTTAACCTCTTCCGATAGGAGGCTGTGTAAAAATTCACTAAAGTCCTTTCTTCGGAAGGAATGCCTTCGGCAGAAATGACTTATTCGAGTTATGCAACAGGCTTGGCAGGCAGGTCCGCTCAGCCTGAGGAATACAAATTTTCACGCAACCTCATAAAGGGAAGGGACTTTTTTATTAATCATGTAAAAGTTATTGATTTTAATTTTTTGCCAAAGGATTAATCCAGATTAGAAATATACAATGAAAAAAAAATCTATTTCTTGCCTCATTATTACTTCATTACTTTTTGTCAAATGCTCCACTGTTGAAGAAATTTCTTTGAATGATGAATTTGATTATAAAACAGATTTGATTTTAGAAAGTATTGATTCATTAAACCAGGATTTAAAGCTTCCGACAAGTACGAAAATAGAATCTGTTTCAATGGATACTTTAAATAAATCTATTTCTATCAGCTTTAATAAAAATTTTGCTGTAATTCCTTTACGTGATGAAAATGTAAAAGAGATTTATAATTCGTACCAAAACTTTTATGGAGAAAATTTTAAAGATTATTATTTTCATAATCAATTCTCTTGGTTACCCGATCGAAAATCTAATTCCAAATTATTATAAAAAAGATAAAACAACTATTGATGCTTCAAAACTTCCAGTTAAAAAGAATGAGATAATTCCAATAGTACAGAATGTAAGTAAACAGTCAAAAGTTACTAATGGGTTATTTGGTAAAAATATTTTGTTATGGCACAGCCACGGCTGGTACTACAACAATAAAGAAAAACGCTGGATGTGGCAGCGAGCAAGATTATTTCAAACGGTTGAAGATTTAGGACCGACTGCATTTACAATTCCATACTTAATTCCGATGCTTGAAAATGCAGGTGCAAACGTATTCGTTCCAAGAGAACGTGATATACAATTGAACGAAGTAATAGTTGATAATGATATTAGTAATAAGGATTCTTATCAAGAAAAAATCTTTTCAGAAAAAGGTTTCTGGAAAACTTCATCACAAAAAGGTTTTGCTCTTAAAAATCCGACAATAAAAGAAGATGAAAATCCTTTTAAGCAGGGTACAAGCCGTTATACCAAATCAATGATCAATCCGCTTGCAACTGCAAGCTGGCTGCCTGATATTCCACAAATAGGTAAATACGCCGTTTATATTTCTTATTCCGCTTCCGACAGCAATGTAACTGATGCACATTATAAAATTATCCACAGCGGCGGTGAAACTGAATTTCTTGTAAATCAAACTATTGGAGGTGGTACCTGGATTTATCTTGGAACTTTTAATTTTGATAAAGGAAATAAAAAATTGCAGGGTGTTGTGCTTTCCAATCAAAGCAAGGATGAAAATAAAATAGTTTCCGCTGATGCTGTTAGATTTGGCGGCGGAATGGGAATAGTTGAACGCGAAGGTACAACAAGCGGTAAACCGAAGTTTGCAGAAGGTTCTCGTTACTGGATGCAGTATGCAGGTATGCCTGATACTTTGACGTACAATCTCAATAATAATTCAGATGATTATAAAGATGATTATCAATCTCGCGCAGAGTATGGAAATTATTTATACGGCGCACCCTTCGGACCAAATCGTAAACGAGATGAAAAAGGTTTAGGAATTCCAATGGATATTTCTTTAGCATTTCATACAGATGCGGGTATTACAAGAAATGATACAGCAATTGGTACGCTAATGATCTACAGCATCCCATCTTTTGATTCACAAACGATTTTTCCTGATGGTGTTTCTCGTTTAGCTAATCGTGATCTGTCTGATATTGTGATGACGCAGCTGGTTAATGATATAAGATTAAAATATGATTCAGCCTGGACCCGCAGACAATTAATGGATGCAAATTACAGTGAAACCGCAAGACCAAATTTTCCTGCAATGCTTCTTGAACTGCTGTCGCATCAAAATTATTATGAAACCAAATTTGCTCTTGATCCGAGATTCAGGTTTGATGTCTCTAGATCTATTTACAAAGGGATGTTAAGATTTTTATCTGCTCAATACGGATTTGATTATGTTGTGCAGCCACTGCCGCCAACAAATTTTTCTGTACAGTTAAAACCGAATGGGGAAGCCGAACTAAATTGGAAACCACAAATTGATTCAACTGAGCCAACTGCCGTTGCAGATAAATATATACTTTACACAAGACAAAACGATGGCGGGTTTGGCAACGGAAGATTGATTGAAACAAATAAGATAATTCTTAACGATCTAAAGCAAGGTGTTATTTACAGCTATAGAGTTACTGCAGTTAATAACGGAGGAGAAAGTTTTCCCTCAGAAATACTTTCTGTTTGCTGGATAAAGAATTCTTCGGAGCCAGTGCTGATTGTAAACGGGTTTGATCGTATTTCTGCTCCTGCAGCTTTTGATTCCCCAACTTTTTCGGGATTTACAAATTTTGAAGACGAAGGTGTTCCGGATAAATATGAGCTTGGATTTACAGGAACTCAATTCAATTTCAACCCTGATTCTAAATGGGAAACTGATGATAATCCCGGACACGGTGCAAGCCATTCTGATTATGAATCTAAAATTATTGCAGGCAATACTTTTGATTATAGTTATGTTCACGGAAAAGCAATTAAGGAAAATGGTTTTTCTTTTTGTTCTGTTAGTGATGAATCAATAATGAATGGGGATGTTGATCTTGCAAAATTTAAATTGGTGGACTTTATTTATGGCGAGGAGAAAAAGACATCTCTGCCAAAGTATAAAAACAAAATTGATTTTGAAGTTTTCCCTATCAGTTTAAGAGATAAAATAACAAACTACCTAAATGGCGGTGGAAAAATATTTCTAAGTGGTGCTTATCTCGGTACTGATTTATATTCTGATAAGGACAGTACTGAAATTCAGTTTGCAAATAATGTTTTGAAATTTAAACTTAAAACAGGACACGCAGTAAAAACCGGAAAAGTTTTTTCTACGAATAACAATTTCTATCCGATAAATAATATCTTTGAATTTAACACATCATTTACAGATTCTATTTATAAAGTTGAAGCTCCCGATGAACTTGGTGAAATAAACGGCAGTGAAGTTTTATTACGTTACAAAGAAAATAATTTTAGCGCCGCTGTTGGATATAAGGATAAATATGGAGTTGTAAGTATTGGTTTTCCCTTTGAAACAATACTTGGAGAAACTCAGCGGAATGCAGTTATGAAATCTGTGTTAAAATATTTGGGAATAAAATAGGAGTTCTTATCGTCATTTCGACCAAAGGGAGAAATCTTTTATTTTTGTTAATTAGGATTTCTAATTTTGATCCTGAATTTATCGGGAGAGAAATCTTATAATAGAAAGACCAAGAATTCTCGTCGTAGTACTCCCTAAAATGACAATCACTTTAACTCTTTAATCCAATTCCCGGATAATCTGTCAGTGTAACTTTACCATCAACAACCTGCATACCTTCGTAAGGATCATTTTTAATTAACAACGCTCCATCAAGATCGGCCCAATCCATCATTGGTGCAAGTTGGGATGCTGCAGAAATTGCACAGCTTGTTTCGGTCATACAGCCAATCATTACTTTCATATCTAATGAACGAGCTAGGTCCAACATCTTATGTGCTTCACGCATTCCTGTGCATTTCATTAGTTTTATATTTATGCCGTTATAAACTCCATGCGCTTTTATCACATCTGGAATTCTTTGAATTGATTCATCACCAATTATTGGAAGGGGAGAGTTCTGTGTTAACCAGGCAATGTCATCAATTTGTTCTTTAGGCATAGGCTGTTCAATAAATTCAATGTTTCTTTCGTTCAACCAATTAATCATATCAAGAGCAAAATGTTTGTCTTTCCAGCCTTGATTAACATCAACAGTAAGCGGAACATTTGTAATTGATCGAATTGCTTCAATCATTTCTTTATCATTATCTCTTCCGAGTTTTACTTTTAATACTTTAAACTCGCTGGCTTCTTTAACTTTTTCTTTTACAACTTCAGCAGTATCAATACCAATTGTAAAGGTTGTAAACGGAGTTGTTGATTTATCATATCCCCAGATTTTATACCAGGATTGATTCATTAATTTTCCGACAAGATCATGCAAAGCAATATCAACAGAAGCTTTTGCAGCAGTATTTTTTTCTGCAATTGAATCTACATAATCCAAAATCTTTTCCATCTCAAAAGGATCATTAAATTGTTCAAGATTTACTTTTGATAAAAATGCCGTTGCAGTTTCTTGTGATTCACCAAGATACGGCGGCATCGAAGCTTCACCATAACCTTTAATTCCTTCGTACTCAATTTCCGTTAACATAACGGGTGTTGTAGTTCTTGAATTAACAGCAACTGTAAAAACATGTATTAACTCAAGTGTATAAGGTTTAAAAGTAAATTTCATCTTTGAGCCTTTATTTTTGATAATGCTGGATGCAAATGTTGAAACCGGAAATGAGGCTGCGAATGATCCCGCAGCTAAAATTCCACTAGTCTTAAAAAAATCTTTTCTGTTTTGTTTCATAAATCTGACCTAAATGTTATTCAATAATTTTGGTACGTCATTTCGACTGAAAGGAGAAATCTGATAATATTTATAAATAGATTTCTCAGCCTGCCTGTCCGGTAGGCAGGTCGAATCCGCCGCGGCGGACTTCGAAATGACTTTTATTAGAAGTTCTTCGCAAAATATATTCACTCATTCTCCTCTTATGAGAGAGCCGGAAAGAAGCCCTTCTTTTTAATAATTCTCCGTCAACTTTCTTAATTCAGATGAATGAGCGTAAAATTCTTCTTGTGATAATTCTTTTAGATAAACCATTCCATACGCAGCCTGCACTCTTGGATGATTGTGTTTCAAGAAGAAATCTTTACCCAAACATAATCTTATCGTTTGATACTGCTCAACCTGAATGCGCTGTGCAAGGCGAGAAAATGGTCCATCATATTCCCAGCTTGGAAAACTTGCTGCTCGCTGCGATTCATAACTATTGAGAAAAGTACTTTCCATAATTGCCATAGAGTTTAAACTAACCGGAATAAAAATATTAGCTTCAGCAGGGTGGAAACGATACCAAACATTTCTATATCCCCATACTTTTATATTATTTATTCCTGTTTCTTTCTCATAAAGTTTTAGTGCTTCTGCAGTAGCCTGCAGTACTTTATAATGTGTATCAGGTCCACTTCCTTCCGGATCTAAGGCAACGGATACAACTGTTGGTTTTATTTTTTTAAGCAGATTAAATATTGGTATAACGTCTCTATCCATTTCAGGATTTTCCGTAAAGATATCTCCCTGATAAAAACCCAAACGCATATGCGCAACATAATTTGTATTTATTCCAAAGAATGCCCAGACAAGTTCTTCCTCCCACTCTCGCATCATACCCTTTAGTTTTTGGACTTCGGGAATATCTTTTTTACCCGGGTACTGAGTTTTGAAATAGTTTATTAACTCATCTACTCGTTCTTCTTTATAAAGCTCCATCATGTTTCTTAATAGCCTGCGTGATACTGCTTCTTTACGAATCGTTTTGCTGTGTGCTGCCAAACCGTCAAGATAAAGATGAACATCACGATCCTTACCTTCCTGAAATTCGGGGTCAAAATAATTTGTAGTCGTTCGCGAAATAAAATCAGGCTGCCCTAAAAAGTATTTTAAATCTTCCAACAAACCAACCATGTAAGAATTTGTAACAGCAGTAAATCCACTTGTCATTGTAACAAAATAATGTGCATTGCTTGCATCTCTAACAAGATGCGCTATATACGGAAGATAGCCAAGAGTAATATCATCATGATGAGGACCAGTATGGAGTATCACCTGATTTGAAACCGGATCCATTCCTCTGTTAAATCTTTCTATAATTGATTGATGGATTTTACTGCCGATTTGCTGAGGAGATTTTTTTGTCCTTTCAAGAATTAGTTTTGTAAGCTTATTAGAATTATAATCTTCAGCACTAAGATCTAATAAAGCTTTATTTCTATCCAGACAAAGATTAACCGCAGCTCTTTCAACAGAAACATCAGAGATTTCTTTTTCCTTTAGAACATCATGGTATCTTCTTTCAACTAATCTAAAAGCGGCTCCATCCGTTAAATAAAATCTTGCGTTAGGTAATCTCTGCAAAACTGTAGCTGGGTATTGATTTGATATTGGAGTTTGAATTGAATCTCGTACAATATTTCCTTTTGCTTCTCCTGCGGCAATAATAATTGCAGTTGCATTCGGGTTGTAAGTAATTGTATCAAGTCCGATTGTAATTACCAATCTTTTCTTTGCAACTTCAATTCCGCCAAGATCGGTTGCGGCTGCAGCCTGGGTTTCATAATTAGTTTGGATTAATCGTGTTGTAGAATAATGATCACTGCCCTTAACATTAAAACCAATGTGTCCATCGGGACCAATGCCGCCAAGGAAAAATCCAATGCCGCCCATTTCACGAATCTTCTTCTCATAATCTGTGCTAAATTGATCAACAAGTTCTATTGTTTGTTTTTGATATCTTTCTAAAGTTGTAGACGCCCAGCGTGTTCTTAATGAAAGATCGATATTTTCATCAGGAAAAATTTCCGCAAACGTTAAATTATTTGCAGTTGGTATTTCATTAATATTCATCAGCAAAGCTTTTTTAATATCCAGTCCCCAATTGCTGAAATAATATTTTTGAATGTAGTAATAAAAACTATTGTGCTGATGCGAATCTATTGGATAAAATTCATCAATCTGAACAAAACGAAGATTTGCAATATCAGGTTTATTTCCGGAATCAAGATCAACTTTTTTTAATATGTCAATAACATCAGCTTTATTCCAGTTTTTTAAAAGATAAGCAACCCATTTGATAAAATGTTCAGGAGTTTTACCTGTCGGTAAAGAAACAACACCTCCGGGATTTTGCTGCATCCATTCTATAAATCTTAATGCAGTCATCTTTCCTAATTCAGGAAAGTTTGCAACCTGGATTACAGGAATTTTTTCAGTGGGTTTATATATTAATTCTTTTTGTGATTTTGCGAGGTAATATTGTTCAACTTTAGATATCATTTTAGTTATTTATTTAAGTGGCTAAATATTTTATATAATTACAAATTAAATATACTGAAGGCAGAATTGTATTTAAACAATATGCAATCACAAATTAAGATCAAATAATTAAAGATTCTTTATGTAAATTTACATCGAAATTTTTTTTAGTTAAAAATCAATAAAAGAAAATATTATGAACTCATCTCAAGAATCCAAAACATTTTTTGAAGAGATAAGTAAATTGACCACAGAACAGCGCAATCCACGCTCGATGGAAATTGACGCAAAATCCACTGCCGATATATTAAAAATAATTAATGATGAAGATAAACTTGTGCCTTATGCTGTTGAATGTGAATTACCTTACATTGAGCAGGCTGTAGATATAATCGTAGAGGCACTTAAAAACGGCGGCAGACTTTTATACTTTGGTGCAGGTACAAGCGGAAGACTTGGAGTTGTTGATGCTTCGGAATGTCCGCCGACTTTTGGAACTCCCTACGGAATGATTGAAGGTTATATTGCAGGTGGACAGGCAGCAATGTTTCGTGCGCAAGAGGGAGCCGAAGACAAAGAAGAAAGCGGTGCCAGCGAAGTTGCTGCTGCAAAAGTTACTGCAAAAGATGTTGTTTGTGGAATTGCTGCCAGCAGAAGGACTCCTTATGTTGTTGGTGCAGTAAAAAAGGCTAAACAACTTGGAGCAAAAACTTTGTACGTTACTACTAATCCTAGAAAAGATTTTGATATTGAAGAAGTTGATGTTGCAATTTGTCCTTACGTTGGACCTGAGGTTGTTATGGGATCAACAAGAATGAAGAGCGGCACTGCGCAAAAATTAGTTTTGAATATGCTTACAACTACCGCTATGATTAGGCTTGGAAAAGTATATGAAAATATGATGATCGATTTACAAATGACAAATAAAAAATTAGTTGAACGTTCAAAAAAAATTGTTATGACAATAACAGGACTTAATTATGATGAAGCTGGTGTTGCTCTTGATAATGCTAAAGGACATGTAAAAACAGCTCTTGTAATGATAAAAGCAAATGTAGATTTAAAGACTGCTAAGGAAAGATTAAAAGCCGCTGATGGCTTTGTACGAAAGGCTATTGAAGGATAATTGCTTTAAAAATATTTTATTTTATAATTGCATAAACAGCTACAAATCAGTAATTTTATACAAGTTTAGTCGAAAAAATTTAATTTAACTAATATCTAATAACTACTAACAAAAATCTTAGGAGGTTTTTATGAACCGACTTCTTACTCTTCTAACAGTACTACTGTTATTATCAGTTTCTTATATTCAAGCTCAAACTTTTCCACGTGTTGCAGAAATCAGTGATCCTGCAGGTTTTGAAGAAGGTGGATTTGGTGGAGTGATAGCTGGTGTTGATTTTGATGGTGACGGTTTACCAGAAATATATGCTTGTAATACCAATATGATCGATCGACCAAATGAATTAATTCCCAAAATTTATAAATTTGAATGGAACACAGTAACATCTACTTGGGATTCTGTTTGGGGAGCAGTAGCCCACTCGAGAACTCAAAATACATGGCCTGCATTTACCTGGGGCGATTTGGACAAAGATGACAAGCTGAAATTATATTGGGGTCCCGTAAACAACATTGGACCTTATCCAGAATAGGCAAGAGTTTTAGTTTACGAGTATGCGGGTGATGGAAGTGACAATATGGGTGTTCATGATGGATTTGGTGGATTTGAACCAAATGCAATACAACTATTGTCTCTGACCCAGGTTTCAATTTAAGACCAGTAAAATTTGTTGTTGCTGATCCTGACAGTGATAGTACAGATGAATTAATCTTTGTGATAGAGCTGGAACTTGGCATATTGGAGTTCTATCTGTTGACGATATACCAGATAATGGTGGTGGCTTTGAAACTTGGACAACGGAGTTTAGCAGCGAGAACTGCCGTAATCTGAGCATAGCTGGAACACCATACGATTTAGTTGTTGTTGATAATATAATAGCTTTAATTAATAGTAATGGTCACTATCTTTATTAAAATATGAAGCTGGAAATTATGTTACAACACGCACTTCAAAGCGGTGTTAGCTGGAAAACAATTCATCTTTTAAAGGTTCTGTTATTGCAACATTTTCAGACAATAGCACAGCTGTTTACGTTGGTAGTTGGTTAAGTGGTAAAGTCTATATGGTTGACAAAGATACTAATGCAGATACTTTAATTTCTTATAAAATTGCTGATTTTGCTCCGTATGCAGTTAGATTAAATGGTGCAGGTGTTGGCGATCTTGATAATGATGGAAATCCAGATATGGTTTTTGGAGCCCGTTATATGGTAGGTAATACTGCAAAAGTTCCAATTTTCAGAGTAGAATATCAAGGTGGCGATAAGACAAATCCTGCATCAAGTTATACAACTTCCATAATTGATTCAGCATATTGGGATAATAATGGTGATATGGACGTTATTGTTGTAGCAAATCTTGATGGAGATGCTTCAGATGAAGTTTTATATACACAAGGTTACACCAGAGGTAATCCAACTGATGCACCAATGCCAATTATACTTCTTGATCTTCAGACAACACCAGTTTCTGTTGAACAAGAAACAGATGTTGTTCCATCACAATTTTATGTAGATCAAAATTATCCAAACCCATTCAATCCTTCTACACAAATTAAGTTTGGTATAACCGAAGCTGCTAATATTGATTTAAGAATTTATGACGCTCTCGGAAGAGAAGTTGCAGTTCTTATCAGTAATCAATATATGAGTGCTGGTACGTATAATGTTAAATTTGATGCATCAAATCTTGCAAGTGGTAATTACGTTTACCGTATGACTGCAGGTGCAAATACGGTTTCCAGAAAGATGCAGTTACTTAAATAGTTAGACTTATGTTATTAAGGGTTATCCGAATACCGTCTATCTTTTCAGCATTTGCTGATAGATTGTTATTCTGATAGCCCTTTTCTTTTATATTATTTGTTAATTGATATAATCTTTTAACAGACCCAAAACAGGCAGTACAAAACTCGATTTCTTTACATTAAATTTTGCCACAAGAGGTCACGATGAAAAAATATTTACTCTCTTTTTTTTCTTTTCTTTTAATTATTATCTTTTTTTCCCAAACATATTTGTATGCTGGTGTAACCGGTAAGATTGCCGGAAAGGTTACAGATACCCAAACCGGGGAAGAGCTTATAGGTATTAATGTTTTGATTGAAGGAACCACAACAGGCGCCGCAACGGGTATTGATGGTAGTTATATCATCAATAACATCGAGCCCGGTGTTTATACATTAATTTTTAGCGGTGTTGGATATCAGAAAAAAATTGTAACAAATGTTAGGGTTGCAAGTGATTTTACAACTACAATAGATATACAGCTTTCATCAGAAGCGATTGGACTTGAAACAATTATTGTTGAAGCAACAAGACCAATGGTCAGAAAAGATTTAACTTCTTCTCAAACTTCAATCGATGATTCGCAGATTAGATCGTTACCTGTTGAAAGCATTAATCAACTTCTTTCATTGCAAGCCGGTATTACAAAAGGCTCTAGTGGTGAGCTTCATATCCGCGGCGGAAGATCAACAGAAATTGCGTATAACGTTAACGGTGTATCTGCAATTAACCCATTTGATTTTGGAAGAACAGTCCAAATATCTACCAACGCAGTTCAAGAGTTATCAGTTGTTAGCGGTACTTTTAACGCAGAATATGGAAACGCACTTAGCGGCGTTGTTAATACAATCACAAAAGAAGGCGGTTCAAAATACACAGCCACTTTATCTTATTATACAGGTGATTATTTAAGCTCTTCAACCGATGTTTTTTATAACATTGATGATGTTGATCCTGTTAATAATCAGGTTATTGAAGGAACATTTGGCGGTCCGATACCATTGCTTGAAGATAATTTTACGTTTTTCTTTTCAGGCAGATACAACAATGATAAGGGGTACTTGTACGGAATAAGACAGCATACAGTATTTGATTGGTTAGATAGAGATCCGGTTCTTGTAATTGCCCAGACTGGGGACAACTCAATTGTTTCAATGAATCCAAGTAAAGATTTAAATACAACTGCAAAGTTTACTTACAAACCGATTCCTACAATTAAAATTAATTACGATTTTGTTTATTCAAACTCTGATTATCAAACATATGCTCATGATTATAAATACAATCCTGATGCTAACTATAACAGGATGGATTGGGGATTGATAAACTCTTTGGAATACAGACACGCTGTAAGTAACAGTACATTCTTTTCATTAAAAGGTTCATATAGTGTTTATGATTTTAAAAGATATTTATATCCGCTGCTTGATGCTTCGGGAAATGAAGTTTCATTTAATCCTGGAAAAAGTTTAGCCGGATTACATGCTGATCCAAGATATCAACCTGTTGAAAAAAGTAGTAGCTACAGCAGTTACACTTTTGTTTCCGGCGGAACTCAATCTGAACATTTCTATCAACGTTCTTACACTTCAGAAGTAAAATTTGATATTACAAGCCAGGTTACAAATCAACACGAAGTTAAGTTTGGATTAAAAGGTAAGTGGGATACAATGGATTTTGTATTTTTTGATGTATTAAAAGATGAAACAACTTACGTTATTCCAACTATTCCTGATCCTGTTTCTGAGGCTAGTGCAATTGATATTTATTCTCGTTCACCTCTGCAATTTTCCGGTTATATACAGGATAAAATGGAATTTACAAGTATGATTTTAAACGCCGGTTTAAGATTAGATTACTTTAAATCAAATACTTTGTATGCTCCTGATCCATTTATGCCGACATCAAACCTAACTGATGCCGAAGGTAAACTTACGTTTAGTCCAAGACTCGGTATTTCCTTTCCAATAACGGATGAGGGAATAATACATTTTTCATACGGCCACTTTTATCAGTTGCCGCCGTTTAGATATCTTTATACAAATCCTGAATTTGAAGACATCGCAGCATTACCTGTTTACGGAAATGCAAATCTTAATCCTGAAAAAACAATTACTTATGAAGTCGGATTACAGCAGCAATTGAATGAATCACTTGCATTTAATGTTACCGGATTTTATAAAGATGTTAGAGATCTTTTAGCAACTCAGCAAATCAGAATCAGCAGCAATTCAATTTATCAGAAATACGTAAACAAAGATTATGGAAATATAAAAGGTATCACATTTTCATTATCAAAAAGAAAAATGCCAGATGATCTTTTTGGCGCTTCTGTTGATTACACATTTCAGGTTGCTGAAGGAAACGAAACAAGTTCCGATGCATTTTTTATCGATCTGCAATCCGGAAGACAGAGTGAAAAAATTCCTGTACCTTTAGATTGGGATCAATCTCACACACTAAATGGTGTTATAACATTTGGCGGTGATAGAGATTGGACTGTAACAATTGTAGGTGCGCTTGGTACTGGCTTGCCTTATTCACCGCAGCTTTATGAGCAGCAGATTTATTTAAGAGCAAACAGCGAACGAAAACCTTTTCAAACTAATGTTGATTTATTAATTGATAAATCATTTATTATTGAAAGTACAACACTAACAATATTTCTAAAAGTGTTTAACCTGTTTGATACGAAGAACGAACGGTTTGTTTATGATGATACTGGTAGAGCAACTTATTCACTTGAAGAAACAAGAGGCGGACCGGAGGCTACAAATGCAATTTCAAAATTGTATCCGGCAATTAAATCTGCAACCGAATATTTTAACAGACCAAACTATTATTCTGCTCCAAGAGAAGTTAGACTTGGGCTTACAATAGAATATTAATGAAATTATGGAGTAAATATATGTTGAGAATTAGACTAAAATATTTTATTGCTGTTGTTTTGATTTTACCTTTTCTAGTTATGACAATAAATGCTCAACCGGAAGAAGTAAAACAAAGAAGACAAATCGAACATCAGGCAGTAAAAGATTTTTTATACAATAAATTATTATCTGCGCCTACTAGCACAAATCCATCCAACTCGGGTGCGCTAAAATATTCGCAGCAAAATTATCTTAAAAAAACTAATGCAGATGTTGATCGTAAATCGTTATTTATGAATGGAAATAACATCGCTGTTGAAATTGAAAATTACGGCGGTATTGGACCCGGCTTTGGCGGAATTAGAGAAATTACAAATCTGATCTGGCGCGACGCACCTTACATATTTCAGTTTTGCCCAATAGTAGGAGCTTCAGTTGTTGATACTGCAGGACAGAGAATTCACATCATTACAGATGGTATGAATGATTGGGATAGACCTGGTTTACGAGAAATCGATCTGGCAACTGGTTTGAAATGGCAATGGCAGCCGCTGCCCGGTTATGCAGATCCAAATCAACCGAACATTGCATCAAATCCTGCATTTGATTCTGACCGCGACGGTAAACCAGATAGCTGGCCGAGAGATTGGTATAATCAAACTTTAGGACAATATGTTTGGCCTGGTTATTTAGTACAAGGAGAGAACAATGCTGATCTAGAAGCTTTCTTTGCTATGGACGATAGAGATAACAAAGAATTTCCATACTATCCATATACAAATGATAATACCAAGCAAGGACTTGGTGTTCAGATTGATGGTCGAGCTTTTCAGTGGAGCAACTCTCTCGCAGCAAATGCAATTTTCTTTGTGTGGTCTATTACAAATGTAAGTGATACACCGCTTGATTCAGTTGTATTTGGTGTTTATGGTGATCCGGATATTGGTGGTGTAGATAACGATGATGATAACGGACTTTTTATCTCACCTTTTGACACTACGATACCACTCTACTCAAGAAATATGGTTTACTTTTTTGATCCTGATGGGATTGGCGATCAGGGAAGGTCATTAGGATATCTTGGTTGTAAATTTCTTGAATCACCCGGAAATCCAAATGATGGAATTGATAATGATGGTGATGGTTTGATCGATGAAAGACAGGATAATAATATTGATGAAGATGGTGATTGGAATCCAGAAACCGATGATGTTGGTGTAGATGGAATTGCCGGCACAGCAGATTTTGGTGAAGGTGATGGAGTACCTACTTTAGGAAATAGACTTGCAGATGGAAGACCTGATCCTTTACAACCAGGTGAACCAAATTTTGGTTATACTGATTTGGATGAAGCAGATCAGATTGGATTAACAAGTTTTAAAAGTTCACAGTGGGCAACAGATTTAAGAATTGGCTACGATGAGGATGTTTGGAATGCTATACAACCCGGCAGTTTTAGCGAGATTACAAATGATGAAGATATCGTATTTATTTATGGTTCAGGACATATCTCATTAGCTCCGGGTGAAACAAAAAGAATATCAATGGCATTCCTATTTGGTGAAGATCTGGATGATCTATTACTAACTGCAGAAACAGTGCAGGATATTTATAATAAAAATTATCAGTTTTTCAAACCGCCAAGCCTGCCAAAAGTAACTGCGGTACCTGATGATAAAAAAGTAACTTTATATTGGGATACAGATTCCGAAAATAGTATTGATCCGATTACCGGAAAAGATTTTGAAGGCTACGTAATTTATCGAAGCACGCGTGCTGATTTTGCTGATATTCAAAATATAACTGATGGCAGAGGCTCAAAATTTTTATATGAACCTTTAAAAGGTCTTGACGGCTTTGAAGCTAAATGGGATTTAAATAACAACTGGATTGGTTATCATCCCGTTCCATTTCAGGGAAGAGGTATAAACTACTATTTGGGTGTAAATTCAGGGCTTAGGCATACTTTTGTTGATTCAAATGAAGTTAGAAACGGACAGACATATTATTATGCAGTTGTAGCTTACGACCACGGTGATTCGCTCGGAATTCCGCCATCTGAAACCAGTAAGAAAATTTCTATTGACCCAATTACCAGTCTCCTTACTTTTGATGACAATACAGTTCAAGTAACTCCAGGACCAAGAGCTTCCGGTTATGATACACCTGAGATTACTGAACTTACTGATGTTGGGCATTCAAATGGACTTGGTAATGGAATAGTAAACTTTAGCGTTATAAATGACCTTGATGTAAAGGATGATAACTATACTTTAACATTTAATGATACATTGT
The DNA here is from genome assembly GCA_963704275.1 of uncultured Ignavibacteriaceae bacterium. Classification (GTDB taxonomy): domain Bacteria; phylum Bacteroidota; class Ignavibacteria; order Ignavibacteriales; family Ignavibacteriaceae; genus IGN3. Next base: position 385,093 of record CAVPHP010000014.1, read on the forward strand.
ACAGTCCTGAGGGTAATATTGCTGCAAAAAATTATTCTGTACTTGGAGAGAAACTAAATGAAGAATCTTTTTATTTATATGGAACTAAATTTGCAAGTTTGTTAAAAGGCAATATTATTAATGATGCCAATTTACAAGTTAAGGATGCAGCGGGCACAGTTTATCAATTAAATGTTGATTATGAGCTTAACTTTGTAAAGGGAGCAATCAAGCGAACAGACAATAGCCCCATGCTTGAAGGGACAGAATATTTTATTACTTATAAAAGTTATGCCATCTATCAAAGCACGGCATTCAATAATGAAGATTCTAACCCTGTGTTTGATGGCGTTCTGCTGAAGGTGAAAGATTCACCAGCATTAAGTTTTAACACCACACTTTCTAAATGGTCAAATTCTTCTTTAGAAATTCCTGTTACTGTGCTGATTTCTTCGATTGGTACTCGTAAAAAATTATATCCCGGGGACTATATAATTACGTTTTCTGATCAGCCGCTTTCTAATGCAAAAAAGAGATCAGGGTCAACACTAATTACTATTCCTGTTAATTATAAAGTAGAAGAAGTATCAACAGGTATTCCTATTCCAATCATCACATTGCTTGAAGAGAGGGCAAACAATGATTCAGCTTGGACAAGAGGCGACGAGATAATTTTCTTTTTGCCTGGTGCCACAGGAGTTAATACGGATACGCTAACCTGGGGATTTACAGTTAACCGTTCAACAGAAACAGATTCAGTTCAACCTGGTCCCGGGGATGCATATTTAATGTATACTACTCGCCCGTTCAATAAAGCAGATGTATTCACCCTGCAAACAAAAGCCGGATATATTGATACACGTTTAGCCTCTTCTAATCTTGATAACATTTATGTTGTTCCAAATCCTTATGTAGGTGCAAACGAGATTGAACCGGCAAATAAATTATCCGGGCAAAATCGTGGTGAACGAAGAATTTATTTTGAAAATCTTCCTATGAAATGCACGATAAGAATTTACACTCTAAGCGGCGAACTTGTTACTACATTAGATCACGATACTGGTGTGGATAATGGAAGAGAGTTTTGGAATCTGTTAAACCACGACGGTTTTAGTGTTGCTTATGGTGTTTACCTTGCACACATTGATGCACCGGGCGTTGGTGAAAAGTTAATTAAGTTTGCTTTAATTAAGTAAGGAAATGCAGGAGAAATTTATGAAAAAAATAATTTATTTAGCGAGCATTTCATTTGCATTAATTTTTGCAATCAATATGAGTGCTCAAACAACTAAAACCGGTACTACCGCTACTCAAGTTCTAAAATTTAACGTTGGTCCAAGGGCAATTGGAATGGGCGGTGCATTCACCGCTGTTTCAGATGACATTACTGCACTGTATTGGAATCCCAGCGGAACGGCAAACATAGTTTCTAACGAAGCATTTTTTAATCATACATCTTTATATGCAGATGTTAGACATGATTTTGCAGCTTATGCTACAAATCTTTCAGGCTTAGGAACTGTCGGTGCTTTTGTTTCTGTACTTTCAATGGACGAGATGTTGGTTAGAACAATTGAAAATCCTGAAGGTACAGGCGAGTATTTTGATTACAATACCTTGGTTATCGGATTAAACTACTCCAGATTTCTTACAGAAAATTTTTCAATCGGATTTAATGTAAAATATATCAGCGAAAATCTTTGGCATATGAACGCCACAGGAATAGCCGTTGATATTGGAACATTATATAAAATCCCTGTACTTAATGAGTTAAGAATTGCAGCCAGTATCTCAAACTTCGGAACCAAAATGCAGCTCTCGGGAAGAGATGCTACAGTAATATTTGCATCCGGCTCCAGCGGCAGTAATTTAATTAACTCAAATATCGAGTTAGATAAATTTGATCTTCCGTTACTTTTCAGATTTGGACTTTCTGCCGATGTTGTTAAAGAAGGTGATTCCCGCTTGACGGTCGCTGTTGATGCAATTCATCCAAATGATCATACTGAATATCTTAATACAGGATTGGAATACGCATGGAATGAAATAGTTCATCTAAGAGCAGGTTATAATTCTTTGTTTGAAAAGGATACAGAAAAAGGATTAACTCTTGGATTTGGATTGCACTACAGAATAGTTGATCTGATTAAAGTTAAACTAGATTATGCTTATCAGGATTTCGGCAGATTAGAGCAAGTACACTATTTCTCGGTTGGAATAAATTTCTAACAGTTTATGATTAAGCATTTGCTTTTAATAATCGTTACTATTGCAACTTTTTCAACGGCACAGGTCTTTCGTATAGATAGACCTGTGCCGGATAATATCCAAACGAATGGCTCTTATCTTTATGGAGAGGGTAGTATTTCAAATCCGGGTAATGCACATAATGGAACTGATATTCTTGTTAGATGGGATACTGTTTATTCTGCCACCGATGGAATTGTAAGTTTTGTTGGATATAATCCTGCTGATACAGGACAGTTTGGTGGATACGAACCAAACGGCGCCGGAAATTATATCTTTATTAAATCTAATTGGAACAACTCGGATTATTATTTTCTCTATGGTCATCTTACGCAGCCTTACACTTTTTTAGGGCAAACTGTTAGCAAGGGACAGCCAATTGCATTGTCTGGTAATACGGGATACTCCACCGGTGCGCATTTGCATTTTGAAATCAGAAAAGGAACGCAAAGCAGCGGTTATAGAAATAAAAGAAATGCTGAACTTTGGTGTGGTATTACGGGTATGGGTGCGATTTATGGTAAAGTTCCAAATGCACCGGATGAAACACGTGTCAATATTACTCCTGATCCTAAGCCTCGACCACCTTATACAACTTATGGATATTCATTAACATATTTATTTGCAGATACAAAAATTGGATCCGATGATGTTTATCAAGAAAATTATGCTATCGGAGATGTTAAACCCGGTACCTATACAATTACAGCACCCACAATGGGCTACACAAGAGTAGTTACTGTTGGCGCAGGTCAAATAGTAAATGCTGATCCACCAAACGGAATTGAGGAGAATGAGCCGCATGTAAACGATTTTAACCTTGCACAAAACTTTCCCAATCCTTTTAATCCCTCCACTTCCATACGATTTGAAATTCCTGTTAGCAGTTATGTGCAGTTAAAAATTTACGACTTGCTTGGACGCGAAGTTGCAACACTTGTAGATCAACAAAGAGGTAAGGGTATTTATCACGAGTTATTCTTTGCCGATAATTTGGCATCGGGCGTATATGTCTATTCCCTAAATGTATCTTCCGATAACGGAAATAATATTTTTAGAGAAAATAAAAAAATGATGTTGATTAGATAATGATTAGTTACCGCAAACCTGTTCAAAAACTCTTTTAAAATTTCCACCTAAAAATTTCGCTACTTCTAATTCAGTGTATCCATGTTGTAATAATGCTAAAGTTAAATCAGGATATTTAGAAACATCCTCCAAACCTAAAACAACATTTGTCCCAATACCATCAAAATCAGATCCGATAGAAACATAATCTGATCCAACTAAATTCACAATATGATCAATGTGTGCAATTACATCTGCGATTGACGCAGTAGAAGAAGTGCTAAGAAATGGTGGATAAAAAACGATTCCTATCACACCACCGGAATTTGCAATATCCTGAATCTGCCAATCATATAAATTTCTTGTATGATTTTTTATAGCACGCGCACCCGAATGAGTAGCAACGATCGGATTTGAAGTTTCTTGAAGAATATCTTGAATGGTTTTGATTCCGGTATGAGAAACATCAATGATAACACCAAGAGAATCTAATTTTCTTATAACCTGTCTGCCAAAACTATTTAAGCCTTGTGTCAGCGTGCGACTGTCTGCAGCTGCAATTGCCCAACTGACACTGTTGTTCCAGGTAATAGTTAGATATCTCATACCGGCATTATAAAGCGTATCAAGTTTAACCAAACTTTCTTCAATATGATGTCCACCTTCAACACCAATAACTGCGGCAATTTTATTTTGAGCATTTACAACCGCAGCTTCCTGCAGGTTAGTTGCTTGTTCAATAGTAGTTGGATTTGCTGCAAGTTCTGAAAAAAATAAATCGCGCATAACTAAAGCTTGCTGATAATAGTTCGTATAAGCAGTTGGACTAACCCAAATAGAAAAAAACTGAATATCAACTCCGCCAATTTGCAATCGTGGAATATCCGTGTGATTATAATTATGTAATTCTGCAAGGTGATAAGTTGTGTCATCAACCATAACTTCAAGTACATCGTTATGCAAATCTATTAAAGTATATTTATTGTGAATTGTTTGAAGTAAAGTTGTAAAATTTTCACCGCCGCTAATAGTGGTGATAGTTGTATCTGCTGCGTAAGAAAATTTCGTGATTACAATTTCAACATTAACATCTTCTGTAATATTCAAACTTTTATAACTGTTTGATATACCTGATCTTATTTCTCCAAGCCCGATTCCGTTTCCTCCATCAAGCTGAATCATTTTTTTTGTTATTGATTGGTTGCTATAAGTAATTGTGTAAAAATAAACTCCAGCGCCGCCTTTGCTGAACCAATCAACTACATAATTACCTTTTGAAAGAAAAGTATTTTTTATATCAACTAATTCACCAAGGATATTATGAATTTGAATAGTTACATTGTTATCAGCAGGAATTAGAAAACTAATCTTTGTTGATGGATTAAAAGGGTTAGGAAAATTCTGCATTACTTCTATTGAAGTTGGAAGATATTGAATCTCATTTACCACTGCAGTTGCAATATTATACTGCCAGTTACCGGCAGCATCAGAAAAAACTGAATCAACAAATCCATTTTGAAGATTTTTAATTTGAACTTTAGAATTTTCAAGAGGGGAGTTTGTTAAAATATCTTTTACATTGCCCGAAATTGAAATTGACTGTGCGTTACATAATAGGCTAACAAAAAAAATAATTGGAATAAAAATATATTTCAAAACTTATCTTCTTCCTTTTATACCGAGCACTCCAAAAATTCCACGCGTAATTTCTCTAACAAGAGTTCTTCCAACTTGTTTTGATAATGGACTATTAATAACTTTTTCCATTGTACTTTTCTCTTGTCTTGTACTTCTACGTGTGCTTGTTTTTGGAATTGAATCGTAAGGTTTATTTTTTGTATCAGGAACCGGCAAATCAAATTCGCGAGCTTTATCTAATTTTTTGTTTAGAATTTCGTACGCACTTTCTCTATCAACTTCTTGATTGTATTTACCAATCAAATTTGATGAGTTAATTTTTGCATTTAGTTCGTCTTCGGTTAAAATATCCATTCTTGATCTCGGTGCACAAAGTAAAGTAGCTGCTAATGGGGTTGGAACACCCTTTTCATTAAGTGCGCTAATTGCTGCTTCACCAATTCCGAGTGAAGTTAGTAGTTCATCTGTTTTGTAGTATTCTGATAAAGGATAATTTTCTGAAGTAAGTTTGATCATCTTTCTATCCTGAGCAGTAAAAGCGCGCAATGCATGTTGTATCTTCAATCCAAGCTGGCTAAGCACTGCTTGCGGAACATCAGTTGGATTTTGTGTACAGAAATAAATCCCCACACCTTTAGATCGTATAAGCTTAATAATGGTCTCTATTTGATCTAACAAGGCTTTGCTCGCTTCTTTAAAAATTAGATGCGCTTCATCGATTACAATAACTAATTTTGGTTCGGCTTTATCACCAAGTTCAGGAAAAGTAGAGTAAATTTCTGCAAGCATAGAAAGCATAAAAGTAGAAAAAAGTTTTGGTCTATCCTGTAAATCTATCAAACGCAAAACGGAAATAATTCCATTTCCATTCTCATCGATACGAAGCAGGTCTTCAACTTCAAAAGATTTTTCACCAAAAAACTTATCAGCGCCTTGTTGTTCAAGCTCTACAACTTTTCTTAATATCGTTCCTAAAGATGTGGTTGAAATTGAACCATAATCTTTTGCAATAGAATCTTTTCCTTCAGCAGCAGCAAACTGTAGTACTTTTTTTAAATCTTTTATATCAAGTAAAGCAAGATTATTATCATCACAATATTTAAATAATACTGCAATTAAACCAGCTTGGGTATCATTTAGCTCTAAAATTTTTGAAACTAATATTGGACCAAACTCAGAAACCGTTGCTCTTAATCTTGTCCCTTTTTCTTCTGATAATGTAAGAAACTCTACAGGATATTTTTTTGGTTGATATGCAACTCCAATTTTAGAATGTCTTTCTTCTATTTTGGGATTTAAAGTTCCAGCAGCAGCGATACCACTTAAATCACCTTTAATATCCATTAGTAAAACCGGAATGCTTTTTTCTGATAAGGATTCAGCGAATAGTTGTACTGTTTTTGTTTTGCCTGTACCTGTTGCGCCGGCAATTAGACCATGTCTGTTAATTGTACTAAGCGGAATTTTTATGTGAAGATTCTGCTTTGGTTCATCGTTATAAATAGCAGTGCCGATAATTATTGAATCACCTTTAAATGTATAACCTTCAGTAATTTCTGCAATAAATTTTTCTGCGACGCTCATGTTATATCCTGTTTTATCATTAAAAATCTTAAAAAGAAAATAGGCTATCTTAAAACTCTAATTTGAAAAGTAACCGTAAATTTTAGCTTACGTCTATTTAACACACCAGCAACTTGAAAGTTACCGCTGCCTTTTATTTGCAGCTTTTAAGACAACCTCTTATTAAGTATAAAAAGTAAAATTATCTTTGATAAAGATGAACATCTCTTTGTGGAAATGGAATGGAGATATTTTCCTCATCAAATTTTTTCTTGATTGTTTCAATCAATTTAAATTTTACATCGAAGAAGTTTTGTGTGTTTACCCATGGTCTAACAAAAAGATTAACACTACTATCACCAAGTTCGCCAACAACAATCATAGGCTCAGGTTTTTTTAATATTCTTGGATCAGATTCTAAAATCGAAATAATAATTTTTCTTGCTTTATCAATATCATCCTTATAGCTTATTCCGAATACCAAATCAACTCTTCTTGTATCTTTTTCAGTATAATTTATAATATTATCATTAATCAACTTAGCATTTGGAATGTAAATGACTTTGTTGTCCATTGTAAAAAGCGTTGTATTAAAAATCCCAACTTTTTCTACTGTGCCAAGTATTCCAACGCTTTCAATAAGTTGACCTACTTTTACCTGTCTAAACAATATTAACATAAGTCCTGCAGCTACATTTGCAAGTGAACCCTGCAATGCTAGTCCAATAGCCAATCCTGCAGCTCCTAGCAATGCAATAAATGAAGTGGTTTCTACTCCAAGACGAGAAACAGCAGCAATAATTATAAAAAGATATAGAGTAGATTTTAATGCACTGGTTAAAAATCCGGTTAAAGTTGGATCAACATCTCTTTTACGTAAAATTTTGTTTAAAATTTTTGTAATAAGCTTTGTAATCCAGAAACCTATAACTAAAATTACAATTGCTGCAATAATGTTTACACCAAAATCTGTGATGTACTTTTTAAGTTCAGGTATTAATTCTTTCCAGTCCATTTAAATTTCGTCTAAAAAGTGTTGTTAAAACAATGAGTAGCTAAAACCAAGCTGCAAAGCTTCTCTTAACTGTGTTTTTCTTGTTTGGCTAACTTCGTGAAGCACAGTAACTGCGAAATTAACATTAATATAGTCGTTAACTTTTGCAGTAATGATATTATCCCATCTAACATCCCAAACATCTAAAGCATCAAATCTTGTGAACAATCTTAAAAAACCATAGTAATTGATGTTTGGTAAAAATTCGTATTTAACTTCGGTAACTGATTCAATACCTGTTTCAAATTTAAATTTTTCAATTTCATTTGGTGTTTCAGGATCATCAGTATATAAAGCTGCAAATTTATTAGCAAACGTTTGTTGAAAAGCTAATCCAAGTCTTGTTGTAATTATTTTGTTTTGATCATAAGTAAAACCGATGGCTTCTGTCAAATAACCAGGATCAAAAAAATCTACAATTTGTATGCTTGTATCGGCTACTGAATAATCATATCCTTTGGTAACTGCACTTCTAAAAGTAACCGCTAAATAGGGATCAACAGGCCATCCAATATTTCTTGAACCAACACTTTCAAAATAAATATCATTTTCAGTTGTTCTGTATCCAACATCTTCAAGCTTAGTTCTACCGTAAATTATATTTAATCTGTTTTTCCATTTCCATGGAAAGCTATGATAAATAGCTCCTAAATTTGTATATGCCGCATATGCTAAAGAGTTTGAACCACCTTGTGCCCAATTTGAAAAAGCAGTCTGACTTAAATTCAATCCAACAACTCCGGTCATATTCCATCCTGTTTTTAATAATGAATCCGGAATTTCCTGCGCAAATGAATTAAAAGAGATTGCAATAAAAAATATTAAAAATAGTTTCCTCATGAATAGAACCCTCTATTATTTATATATGATTAATTTATATTAAAAATCTAAATTGAGATATCGAAGACTTGCTCAACTTTAAATGGAAAATCGAAGTAATAAAAATCCCCATCTTCCTTTTTTACTTTGTCTTTTGACAGATAGTAATCTTCAATTAATTCTTCACTCATATTTTTTTTATGGGAAAGATAAAGACCTTCTTCAAAGTAGTATTTTGGCAGTCTGATTTGTTTGTGAGATGCTAGAAAAGCCATATCGATTCCGACTTTTCTGATAATCCCATTATATTTTACCTTAAGATATATTGTTCTCATTTTCCATTCGTTTTATTACAAAATTAACCATAAAGATGCTAAGTAAAAACTGATAATTAATCGATTTCTAATCGATGAGTATGATGTTTCAGAATTTTGTCTTAGAGTATGTAAAATAAAATCTTAATTAGCTGTCTGTTGTTAATACAATTATAATTCTACTATTATTAGTTGCTAACTATAAAACATCCCTCAAATCTGAAAAGGATAAAAAATCTATTTCCTAATTGTGAGAAGTTAGTTTGGTTTACTTGGTGATTGACAATTTAAAATACTTCAAAAACCCTAAATTTTTGCGAAATGGAATAATTGCGTCTTGCCAATCTTTGGAACGTAGTTTGATTTAGAAAACACAGCAAACCAATAATTCATTGAGGAAAGTTCTATGAAAAAATTAATACTTGTTCTGTTTTTATTTACTACAGGAACAGTTTTGACTCTCGCGCAGACTGTTTCTATTAAAACCTATGGTGTTGCGCCGTATGATGTTACCGTTGATTCATCCGCCGGACACTATTTTGATAGATCTTATAATGGCCTAAAAAATGTCGGTACCAATACTAAAATGTTTTTAAAAGGTATTTCAACGGCAGCTTTTGTTGGTCCTACGTGGAGCATAACCGAAAAACCAGCTGGTTCTAATGCTGCATTTGGATTAGTAAAAGATATTGACACTTCAAACCAACTCATTACATTTATTCCGGATTTACAGGGAACTTATAAAGTTACTTTTACTTCTGGAACAAAAAGCTCAGAGATAGTAATCAATGCAGCAGTTTATTTTGGTGTTGAAGGCGGAGCAGTTTCTTGTAAAACTTGCCATCAAAATACAATCAATAATGTTCCACCAGTGTACAACACTTGGGTAAACACAAATCATGCTATTGATACACAATTGGGATTGGATGGAGTGCTTAGCAGTCACTTTCAAGAATTTTGTTTAGCCTGTCATTCAACCGGTTATGATGCAAACGCAGCAAATGACGGATTTGACGATTTCCCATTCGTATTTCCTGATACTTTAGTTGCCGGAACTTATGCTCAATATTTAACATTATATCCAGATGCAATGAAGAGAGCAAATATACAATGCGAAGCTTGTCATGGTCCTGGAAGCAATCACTTAAGCCAAATAGATAATGCTAAAATTGAAGTTTCATTATCTTCAGATGTTTGTGCTTATTGCCATAAAGAAGGTTCACATCATAACGTACCATTGCAATGGGATGAATCAGTACATGCTGCTGAAACTCATCTTTATTCAGGTGCCAGCAGATACAGTTGTACACCTTGCCATAACGGTCAGGGATTTGTTGAGTTTGCAAAAGGATATCCACAAAGTGCTCAGGTTAATATTGCTATTACTTGTGCTACTTGCCACGATCCACACGATGCAACAAATTTACATCAAGTTCGTATAACTACAGCAACTCTTAAAAACGGATTACTAGTTGACAATGCCGGTTTAGGCGGTCTTTGTATTAATTGTCATCAATCAAGAGTAGATGCAGTTCCTTACGTTGATAATTATATAAGCAATATAAGCAGTCGTTTTGGTCCTCATCACGGTCCACAAAGTGATATGTTAATTGGAACGAATGCTTACACTTGGGACGAAACATTAGATCAATCGCCTCACTTTGCAGCAATTGAAAATTCTTGCATTGGATGCCACATGTATCAAAACGCAACTCCTCTTAATCCAGAAACAAGCGTTGGTGGACATACATTTAGTATGGTTAACGGTTTAGGTGAAGATAATGTTGAAGCCTGTACTGATTGTCATGGTAATGTAGGAACAGACTTTGATCAAAAGAAATTATATTTAAATGGTAGCGCTGATCTTGATAAAAATGGTGTTGCTGAAGGCTTACAATTAGAAGTTGAAGGTTTGTTGCATCAATTAGCAATGTTATTACCACCGGTTGGTCAACCAACAGTTGGTTCAATTGATAGCAGCTTATACTCTTGATATGGCTGGTGCTTAATTCAATTATACACAAATAGAAGAAGACAGAAGTATGGGTATGCATAATCCTCGCTATACTGTTGGACTTCTTTATTTGTCAATTGGTAAATTGGGCGGCATTGTAAGTGTTGATGATCTTAAATCAGATCTTCCAACAGATTATACTTTGTCAAACAATTATCCAAACCCATTTAACCCAAGTACAACGATTGATTTTACACTTCCAGAACAATCAAATGCTAAGATTGTAATTTATGATGCTCTCGGAAATCAAGTTGATGTAATTGCTGATGGTGTTAAAGCTGCTGGTAAATACAGTGTTAAATGGAATGCTTCAAATTACTCTTCAGGAATTTATTTCTACAAACTTGAAGCTGGTAATTTTGTTAAGGTTCAAAAAATGATTTTAATGAAATAATTTGATTGATTGATTAGTTAGTTAGTAGTTAGTTAGATATACAAAGGCTCAGGTAACTGAGCCTTTGTTATTTTAACTGGATTTGATTTAAAATCGATGCTGAATTTTTATATGAGGATCTTCCTTAAAATTAAATGATTCTATTTTCTATTTTTCAAAGACTGCTCAAGAAACCATTTGTATAATTCTTCATTATTGTAAGTTTCTGTCCACGAGTTATGATTTGCACCCGGATAAACAGTAAACTTAATATCAGAGCCGCAGGATTTGAGCCTTTCAACCATAACCTCTGAGCATCTTAAAGGGATAACATTATCTTTTGCTCCGTGGAAAACCCAAATTGGTATTTCTTTCAGCAAGCAAGCATCAGATGGCAAGCTCCAGCCGCAAACAGGTGCAATAGCAGCAAAACGTTCCGGTTCTGCAAGTGCGATTGACCACGTTCCATTTCCGCCCATACTCAATCCAGTCACATAGATCCTATTTTTATCAACACGATAGTTTGATTCAATCTCATCTAACAAAGCTGAAAGAATCTCTGTATCCCATATTTTATTTTCAGAACATTGCGGCGAAACCACGATAAAGGGAAAGTCTTTGCCTTCATTTATTAATTTTGGCAGTCCGTGAATTTTTACTTTTTCCAAATCGGTTCCACGTTCTCCAGCACCATGTAAAAACAGAACCAATGGAAAATATTCTTCATTTGTAGAATATTCTTTTGGAAGATAGAGAAGATAATTTGCGGATAGAATTACCGAAATTTCCTTAGTAAAATTGAGTACAGTTTGATTTCCTTTTTGTGCGATTGATGTAGATGCCATAAGGACTAGTAAATAAAAGATTAATAATGTTTTCATAATATCTCCAATATAAAGATTTTATTTTTTTTGATTCAAATAATAAGAATTTAACTCCTTAAGAAATCTATTCATTTTAGACTAGAACTAGTCATTGTTATGAAATAAATAATTATACTTCGCTCTAAATTCATACTCACATTCCAAATATAGACTGAGGTCCCGATTACACTTTGTAATTTTTAATGAACCAGCTCCACTTACTTTAGAAATTATCAAATTACTTTTGATAAAGTGATATATAATCCAACTAAGATAAACCGCTTATTTTTATTCTAATAGTAACCAAAATGTAAATGACAAAACTGTATAAGAATGCGATAGTTTTAAAGTATTTATTCTTAATTTTACATCAACAAAATTATCACAAAATGTATATTCACATCACACTCATGCAGGGGCATTTATGAAAAAAATCTTTTCTGTCTTTTTAGTTTTTATTCTTACATCAATAACTTTTTCTCAGGTTTTAGATGAGCAGTACTTTAAAGAAAATCACGAAGTTTATTTTAAGTTTAATATTTCTGAACGGGCTGAGTTAAGAGCGCTCACTAACATTATATCAATCGATAATATTGAAGAGAATACCGTTTATGCTTATGCAAATGAAAATGAATTGCGTGAATTTGAAAAGCTAAATTATCCCTACACTGTTTTAACTCATCCTTCAAAATTGATTGAACCAGACATGTCATCCAATATTTTAGGAATAACGGCTTGGGATGTTTATCCAACTTATGATGCATACATAAATATGATGTATCTATTTCAATCAAACTATCCAAACCTTTGCAGAATTGTGGATGCAGGAAATACTGTGCAGGGAAGAAAAATATTATTTGCAGTTATTTCGGATAATATAACTCAGCGTGAAACTGAACCACAATTTATGTACACTTCCTCTATGCACGGTGATGAGTTAACAGGTTATGTTTTAATGTTACGATTGATTGACTCTCTTTTAACAACTTACGGAACAGATGCAAGAATTACACAACTTGTTAATAATGCAGAGATTTGGATTAATCCACTCGCAAATCCAGATGGAACTTACAGAAGCGGAAATAATACTGTAAGCGGAGCTACGAGATATAATTATAATAACTATGATTTGAATAGAAATTTTCCTGATCCAATTCTTGGTGTTAATTCCAGTCAGCAAATTGAAACTACAGGATTTAGAAATATTGCAGAGACAAATAATTTTGCACTCGTTGCTAATTTTCATGGCGGAACAGAAGTAGTAAATTATCCGTGGGATACGTGGACAAATACTCCTCCTGATAATCGTCATCATCCCGATGAAGCATGGTATCAATATATTTCTCATTTGTATGCTGACACTTGCCAGGCGAATTCACCATCAAATTATATGAATGGCTACGATGACGGAATTACAAACGGCGGTGATTGGTATGTTATTAGTTATGGAAGGCAGGATTACACAAATTTTTATAGATGGGGCAGGGAAGTAACGATTGAGATTTCTGATACAAAACTTATTCCTGCTTCGCAGCTTCCGGCACATTGGTATTACAATAGAAAATCCTTATTAAACTATATGGAAACTGTTACAAAAGGAGTTAATGGAATAATCACAGATACACTCGGAAATCTTGTTAAAGCAAAAGTAACGGTACTCAATCACGATACAGATAATTCAGAAGTATTTTCAGATTCAACTGGTTATTATTTACGGATGCTTTCCCCGGGTACATATACATTTAAATTTGAAGCACCAAATTATTATACACAGACAATTAGCAATGTAGTTGTTAGCTCTTATAATTCACTTTCTGTACTAAATGTACAACTTGTTTCAAGCATTATTCCAGTAGAACTAATTTCGTTCACAGCTTTAATAGATATAAACAAAGTTACACTAAAATGGACGACTGCAACTGAAACAAATAATATGGGATTCAATGTTGAGAGAAAACAAGTCTCCAGTCCGCAGTCCTCAGAAGACAATAATATCTGGGAAACAATTGGTTTTATTAATGGAAGTGGGACTACCACAGAAATAAAATTATATTCTTTTTTAGATGAAGGATTAAGCTCAGGTAAATTTCAGTATAGATTAAAGCAAATTGATTTTGATGGATCGTTTGAATATTCGAATATTATTGATGCTGAAATTATTAATCCAATTAATTTTTCATTGGAACAGAATTATCCAAATCCATTTAATCCATCAACTCTAATACGGTATAGTGTACCGAATGTCATTTCGACCGAAGGGAGAAATATTAACGTAATACTGAGAGTATTTGATGTACTCGGAAATGAAGTGGTTACTTTAGTTAATGATTATAAACCTGAAGGAAATTATGAAGTTGAATTTAATGCAGGTCAGGATTCAAGAACAAAGATTGCAAGCGGCGTATATTTTTATCAACTAAAAGCCGGTTCCTTTGTTCAAACAAAAAAAATGATCATTCTTCAGTAATATTTGTATGCGGGAAGTTTTCGACTTTCCGCATTTATTATTTTGAATAACATCCAATTTTTATATCTTGCCGCAAGGAAATCCCATAAAGAACTTATAAGATGAAAAATTACATAATTCTAATTATTATTTTCGTTTCATTCATAACCTTTGCATACTCAGGTTTGTTTGAATACGATTTATTAGGCGGTACTCAACTTAACGGAAGCGGCTGCGTTTGTCACACAGTTGAGCGCGATACATCTGTTACTGTTTGGATTGAAGGACCTGATTCTTTAGCAATGGGGCAAACAGGAATTTATAAAATGTTTCTCGCAAACGGTCCCGCAGAAGCGGGTGGTTACAATGTTGCCGGCAGATTTGGAATTATGTCGGTCGTTGATACCTTATCCTATTGGCATTTTGCTTCACCTAATGAATTAACGCAAGCATTCCCTTTGTTGTTTCCTACCCCGCAAGATACAATTTATTGGATGTTCTCTTACACAGCTCCGGATTCTGTTGTAATTGATACTTTATATTCTTGTGGATTAAGTCTTGTATATGATAGTATTCCTGATTTTCATGATAGATGGAATTTCGGTCCGAAGTTTCCGATTACTGTTTATCAAAATATTGTACCTGTGGAATTGCTTTCATTCACTTCTTCAGTGGATAGGAATAATGTTTTACTATAACTGGATTACCGCGACAGAAACAAACAATATGGGTTTTAGTATTGACCGTACTGTCATTTCGAACCTGTATACCGGCAGGCAGGCGGAAGAGAGACATCATACTTGGGAGACGATTGGATTTGTAAATGGAAATGGTACAACAACTGAAATTAAATCATATTCTTTTTTAGATGAAGGATTAAGCTCAGGTAAATATCAGTATCGATTGAAGCAGATTGATTTTGATGGTTCATTTAAATTCTTGCTTACTGGACAGGACGGTTCAGATATTGTAGAAGTTGAAATAGTTAATCCAGCAGAATTTATTTTGGAACAGAATTATCCAAATCCGTTTAATCCAACAACTCTAATACGATTTAGTGTGCCAAATGTCACCCTGAGCGGAGTCGAAGGGTCTCGCGTGCAACTAAGAGTATTTGATGTTCTGGGAAACGAAGTTGAAACACTAGTTAATGAAAATAAATCTGCTGGAAATTATGTAGTTGAATTTAAGGCAAACGATCTATCAAGCGGTGTTTATTTTTATAAATTAAATTTTGGAAACACGGAAGCTGTTAAAAAAATGGTTTTAATGAGATGAGAATCGAAAATATATAAAGAGGCTGTCTCTAAACACAGCATTTTTGTTTTTAGAAAGATGTTATAAAATTAATATTGTATCCTGAAGTATTATCGGGATAATTTTGAACTCCAACAGAAACATTCCATCCAACTTCTTCTTTTAATTTATTGTTGTATTTTGAAACTAACCTTACAGCGTTGATCGCACTAACCACTCTATTAAGAACCAGTGCACCAACAACAAATCTTAAATTATTAAAAGACTGCTCAGAAGAAACCCACATTTCTCTATAACTTTTTCTTTCTTCACTTGTATTCCATTTCCAGAAATAAGTATTAGAGTTATACATTTCATCAAAATTTCTTTCAAAAGCTTTTTCATCGTTATAATCAGCTATATTCAAATACTGACCAATAGTTGCGTAGTAATTATCATCTTTATTTGCGGTTGTGATACCGCCGTTGGTTTGAGCATAAGTAACGTATCTATCCTTTTGCCAGTTTGCGTAAACATTAATTCCAATATAGCTGCCCCAAAGAACACCATCAGCCACGGTAAAGTAAATTCCGCTGTCATAAGCATCAGCATATAACTCGCCCATGCCAGGCAAAAGCAATGAATACACAATAGCCAATCCGCTGCTCTTTTTCTTCTGTATATCATCAACTGAATAACTATGATTTAAATCTTCCATTTGTGAGATTTCAGAAATCGCCTTCTGTTTTAAGGAATAGAATGATGATTCACTGTTTTGAGAAAATATTTGTGAAGTGAGCACGATAAGAAGAATGAGGATATTTTTCATTTTTTTTATTTGAATAATATGATTAGGATAATTCTAATGCAACGGAATTTTTTATCTCTTTTATCTCACCATAAAGTAAACCGTTTCTGATGCCTTCAATGTTAACTTTACACATTCGGTTTTCTAAATCTTTATCAATTGTATTTTGAACTCTAACATAATTTGACGAAAAACCCTTAACGGTTCCATCGGAATCTTCGGATTCAAAAAGTACATCAACTATTTTTCCAATCATTTGATTGTAAAAATAGTTTTTCTTTTTATCACTTAATATTCTTAGCATTTTGTTTCTTCTTTTTCTTTCAGCCGATTCAACTTGACCAGCAATTAAAATTGCTTTTGTATCAGGTCTTTCAGAATAAGTAAAAACATGTAAGTAAGAAATTGGAAGATCGAGAAGGAAATTATAAGTTTCCATAAATTCTATTTCAGTCTCTCCGGGATATCCTACAATAACATCAACTCCAATTCCAGCATCTGGAATCATTTCTTTAACTTTTAGTATTATATTCTTATAATCATCAACATTATATCTTCTTTGCATGGAATGTAAAATAGTATCACTTCCGCTTTGAAGAGGGATATGAAAATGTTTACACAATTTTTCAGATTTAGCAGTAAGATTAATAATTTCCTCTGTCAGCAAATTTGGTTCGATTGAACTAATTCTAATTCTAAAATTACCTTCAACTTGAATCAGTTTTTTAAGCAGCAAGAAAAAATCTAATTCGAAAGATTTTCCATAATCACCAACATTAACGCCAGTAAGAATAATTTCTTTGTAACCTTGCTTAATAAGATTTTTAAAATCTTCAACTACAAGATCAGGATTCATACTTCTGCTTTTACCGCGTGCAAGAGGAATTGTACAAAAAGTACATTTGTAATCACAGCCGTCTTGAATCTTAAAATAAGCTCTTGTTCTGCTGTCAGCATCGGTTGAGCTGGCTAATCCAAATTTATTGAGTTCATCTTTTGGGGAAACATAAATGCAGGATAAATCTTTTTTATTAAAATCTTTGATGAGTGAAAATATTTCAAACTTTTCATTACTTCCAAGTACAGCATCAACACCATCAATAGCTGCAATTTCATCTGCTCTTAATTGTGCATAACATCCTGTAACAATTACGTAGGCATTAGGATTTGTTCTTAAAACTCTTCTTACAAGCTGCCTGCATTCTTTTTCAGCATTTTCAGTAACAGTGCAAGTGTTAAAAACATAAACATCAGCCTTATCTTTCATATCCACAACAGAAAAACCATTTTGTAAAAAATGATTTCCGATTGTAGATGTTTCTGAAAAATTGAGTTTACATCCTAATGTATGTAATGCAACTGTTTGGGGCATTTTTAGTTTTATTTGATATGAAAAGAGCGGGATATTTTCCCGCTCTAATATAGAATATTTAAGAGAAATTATTCAGTCTCTTCTTTTTTCGATACCTCTGGTTCAGAAACTTCAAAGATTGGGAATTCTGAAGAATCAATAGTTCCCATTTCTGCACTTTGAATATTTTGAACAGTAACTCGTTCTAATTTATACGTATTAATGTATTGTTCAATTTCTTCATCAGATTTTTCTTTAAGAGCTGCGATAGCACTTAAAACAATTTTCTTGCTTTCCTTATCAAACTCAATAACTTTTAATGGTATTGTTGACTCAATAGGGAAGTGGTTAGCAATATTTTTAATCTTTGATGTAGAAAGCTGTGTTGTTGGTACAAATCCATCAACGTGAGAAGGAAGTTCAGCAATAATTCCTTTTTCAATTATTCTTACAACCTTACCAGTAGTTAGTTTGCCAACAGAGTAATCCTGCTCAAAAGTATCCCAAGGATTATCCATAATTTGTTTATGTCCGAGAGATATTTTTCTTTGATCAACATCAACACCCAGAACTAATACATCTATTCTTTCGTTCTTCTTTACAACTTCCCCGGGATGACGGATTTTCTTTGTCCATGATAAATCTGAAATGTGAACTAATCCATCTACTCCAGGCTCAAGTTCTACGAACACACCAAAGTTTGTAAGATTACGTGCAACACCTGAGTGTTTTGATCCAACAGGATATTTAGCCATTAAAGTTTCCCAAGGATCCGGTTCAAGTTGTTTTATACCAAGAGAAATTTTCTTTTCATCTTTATCAAGACTTAAAATAATTGCTTCAATAATTTGTCCCATTGCAACTATTTGTGAAGGATGTTTGATATGCTGTGTCCAGCTCATTTCAGAATTGTGGATAAGACCTTCAATTCCTTTTTCGATCTCGATGAATGCACCGTAATCGGTAAGAGAAACAACTCTACCTGAAACTTTATCACCAAGATTATATTTTTCAGAAATTTGTTCCCAAGGATGTGGAAGAAGTTTTTTAAGAGAAAGTGAAATTCTTCTTTTCTCTTCATCAAAATCAGTAACAACAACTTTGATAGTTTCATCAAGTTTTACAACTTCATTTGGATGATTGATTCTTCCCCAGCTTAAATCCGTAATGTGTATAAGTCCATCAACACCGCCAAGATCAATAAATACACCAAAATCCGTAATTGCCTTTACGATACCTTCAAGTATTTGACCTTTTTCTAAGCTTGTAAGTATTGCATTTCTTTGATCAGAAATTTCTTCTTCGACAAGTACTTTGTGTGATACTACAACGTTTTCTGTAGGAACATTAACTTTAACAACTTTGAAATCCATTGTTTGACCAACAAATGCATCAAAATCTCTGATAGGACGAATATCGATTTGTGAACCTGGTAAGAATGCTTCCATTCCTAATAGGTCAACAACCATTCCGCCTTTAATTCTTTTAACAATTTTACCTTCAATAATTTCACCAGTATCGTGCGCTCTAAGAACTTTTTCCCAGATACGCAAGAAATCTGCACGCTGTTTGCTAAGAACAAGATTACCTTCCTGATCTTCAACACTTTCTAGTACAACTTCAATTTCTTGTCCTACTTTTAAATCAACACCTTCAAAAAATTCACTTTTTGGTATTGTACCTTCGGATTTAAAACCAACATCAACAATAACATTATCGCCCATAATTCTAACAACTTTCCCCTTAATCATCTCGCCTTCTTTAACATCTCTAAATGAATCTAAGTAGAGTTTGGCAAGCGCCATAAACTCTTCTTGAGAGTATTCTTCATCGTTAAATTTATTCTTGGCTTTTTCATACTCATCGGGAGTCACAGTTTTTAGAGTCGTTTCTTTTTCTTGGGACATTAATCCTCCTAAAATATTTTTCTGTTTTTCTGAGTCTCAGCCGGATAGCTCAGTCGAACAGACTATTTAGTTTAACATTAGTTTAGCCGGCTTAAATTCTAATTCCTTTTTTATCAGCAATAATTTTTACTTGATTTAAAATCACTTCAACTTGTTCTATAATTGTTGTGTTAGATGTATCAACTTCTATCGAATCCGGAGTTTTAGTTAAAGGGCTTGCTTCGCGGTGTGAATCAATAAAGTCTCTGTTTTTCAAATTCTCTTTAACTTTATCAATTGGAACGTCATTTCCTTTTTCAAAAAATTCTTTTGCTCGTCTTTCAGCCCGTTCATCAATACCTGCGGTAAGAAAAATTTTAACATCAGCATTTGGATAAACAACAGTTGTTATATCTCTGCCTTCCATAACAACGCCGCCGTCTTTTCCCATTTCCTGCTGTTTCTTTACAAGAATTTTTCTTACAGCTTCGATACAGCTTATTTCGCTAACGTTACTGTTCACTTCAAAGGAGCGTATTTCTTTAGAAACATCTTCTCCATTGACAGTAATGTTAGTTTCGCCATCAATAAAACTTAGAACAATTTGTAAACTGTTTGCAAGCTCGATAATTTCATTCGTTTTTCCCATCAAACCATTTCGTAAAACGAATAACGTAACCGCTCTGTACATCGCACCTGTATCTATGTAAAGATAATTTAATCTTTTAGCTACAAGTTTTGCGGTTGTACTCTTCCCGGATCCTGCAGGTCCGTCTATGGCAATGATTAAGTTTTTTGACATAGGGCACAAAAATATGTATAACTATTTAATTATCAAACGTTTAGAGTTACTCAAAGATTAGAAATAATGCGGATAATCTTAGTCCAATTCCCGTCCGCCAAGCTCTTCGATTATGATTTTTTCGTAAGGATCGAGGATTTTGGAAGTTTTTACATTTTTTGCGGTTTTTAACTCTTTTGCAACTGTGGATCTTACTTTTGGAGTCTCACTTTTACCGAACTTAATGTTTACTTTTTTACCAAAAAAAACACGGGATTTTTTATCAATATATTCCTGATGAAGAAGTAAGGAAGATTCAGTAGTTGGATCACTTGATTCCAATTGAAGATTTAAGCCATCAAAATTTATTGGTTTTACATTATTAAAAAGCGGTGTAAGTAAATATGATTTTTCTTTGCAAACATTCTCCACAAAACTTTGCCACTTTTGGGTTATCAATTCAAAATTCAAATCTGTTTGGATTCCGGAAAGTGTTTCTTTAATTGGAGGAACAAATGCTTCAGTTTTTACAGCAGGCTCTGATTTAATTTCTCTTTTTTTTTCAGGGGCAGATTGTTTTGGAGAATAACTTGCTGTGTTATTTTCTTTCGCAATAGAAGTTGAAGTGGAAGTTTTGATTTCGATATTTCCAGATTCTAATCCTGAAATTATTTCAGAAATTGTAGCCGATTTTTCTAATCCAACAAGATTTGTTAATGCGATTTCTATTTTAAGTTTTTGATTGTTCGAATATTTTAACTCTTGCTGTAGTTTGCTTAAGTAATTTAAAATTCTTAGCAAATCACCTTTAGAAAAGGTTTGAATATAATTTGCATACTTAGTTCGATAAACTTCAGCGGTTTCAACAAGTTCAGTTCTTTCAGTTAAGATTACTGTTAAGATATTTCTAAAATGCTCAAGCAATCCATCATTAAAATCTATAAAGTCCCAGCCGTTTTGATAAATTTTATCCGTTGTTTGAAATACAACATTAAAATCTTTTTCAAGAATCGCATCCGAAATCGTAAAGAATAAATCATCATCAATCAAGTTTAACATTTTAGCAACTGTTTCAGAATCAATTTTATCTCCGCAAAAAGAAACTACTTGATCAAATAAACTTTGTGCATCGCGTAGTGCGCCGTCAGCTTTTTTTGAAATTAATGTTAGCGTCTTATCATCAATTTTAATTTTTTCTTCTTTTGCAATATTACTTAGTGTGCTTTTAATCGTCTCTAGTTGAATTCTTCTAAAATCAAATCGCTGGCAGCGAGAAATAATTGTAAGTGGAACTTTGTGGATATCCGTTGTTGCAAAAACAAAAATTGTATGTGCAGGTGGTTCTTCCAAAGTTTTCAGGAATGCGTTAAACGATTCCTTTGTAAGCATGTGAACTTCATCTATAATATAAATTTTATACTTGCCGCGTGTTGGTGCATACTTTACAGACTCGCGCAATGTTCTTATTTCATCAATACCACGATTTGACGCTCCGTCAATTTCAATTATATCCATTGTTTGGGAATCATTGATCGTTTTGCACATTGCACATTCGTTGCAAGGTTCAAAGTCTTTTGGATTTTCACAGTTTAAAGCTTTAGCAAGTATGCTTGCAGTCGTTGTTTTACCAACACCGCGCGGACCTGTAAAAATATATGCGTGTGCAATACGATTAGTTTTAATTGCATTTTTTAAAGTTGATGTTATATGTTCCTGTCCAACAACATCTTCAAATTTTTGCGGGCGCCATTTTCTTGCAGTTACTTGATATGCCATATACTTTAAATAATTTCTTTACTTAAAAAAGTTACTAATTCTTCAAGATATTTTTTATCTTTTTCGTCAAATGAACCAAACTCAGTGCTATCCAAATCTAAAACTCCAAAAAGTTCTTGCCTACCGGCAGGCAGGTTTTCATCTTTAACTATCGGCACTACTATTTCTGATCTTGATTCAACATCGCAAGCAATATGTCCAGGAAATTTATCAACATCATCAACAATAATTGTTTCTCTTTTTTGCGCCGAAGTTCCGCAAACGCCACTGCCCATTTTTATTTCTGTACATGCAACTTTTCCCTGAAACGGTCCAAGATAAAGTTTTGATCCATCAAAAATATAAAATCCCACCCAACTTATTTTGCTGAATGTTTGTTTTAGAGCCGCAGTAAAATTAGAAAGATTAGTAATCAGATTATCTTCTTTATTCAAGAGACTTTTTATCTGCTTAACTAATAGCTGATATTGTTCATCAACAGAAGCATCTTTATTCATAAATAATGATTCAGACATTATTTCTTTTTCTTTGCCTTGATAACTTTCTTAGTTGGTGTTGGCTTAATTTTTTTCATATCAGGAAAAACATAAGGAATTGCTTCTTCCAATTTTGCTATAGGAATTATCTTTAATCCTTCCTTAACTTTTTCCGGCATTTCCTTTAAATCAATTTCATTATCCTTTGGGATAAGAATTGTTTTTATATCGTTCCGCTTTGCAGCAAGCAGCTTTTCATTCAATCCACCGATTGCGAGAAGCGAACCTGTTAAAGTTATTTCACCTGTCATAGCAATATTGTTGGATGCAGGAATTCCACTAACTGCAGAAAGCATTGCCATTGCCATTGTAATTCCGGCAGAGGGACCATCTTTTGGAATTGCACCTTCAGGAAGATGAATATGAATCTCTTTTCCTTTAAAGAAATCAGGATTCAATCCCAACTGTTTTGATCTTGAACGAAGATAACTCAATCCAGCGTGCGCAGACTCTTTCATAATGTTACCAAGCTGTCCTGTAAGTGTAAGCTTTCCACCGCCATTCATAATTGTAACATCAACAGTAAGAATTTCACCGCCAACACTCGTCCATGCCAAACCTGTAACGCTTCCAACCTTATTTGATTTGCTGTGCCTGTGAGATCTAAACCGGGGAGTTTTTAAATATTCCTCAATTCTATTTTCATCAATAATTTGTTTGTGTGGGTTTTTAACTTTTCCGTTTGCTGATTCTTTAACAACAATATCGCGTGCAACTTTTCTGCAAACTGTTGCCAATTCTCTTTCAAGATTTCTAACTCCAGATTCACGTGTATATTCTGAAATTATTTTTTTTATTGCTTCATCAGAAAAAGTTACATTTTTATTTTCTATTCCGTGTGCTACAAGCTGTTTTGGTAAGATATGCCTTTTTGCAATTTCAAGTTTATCATAATCAAGATAGCCGGGTAATTCAATAACTTCCATTCTATCCTGTAAAGGAAGGGGAATGTTATATCTTACATTTGCTGTTGTGATAAACATAACCTGACTTAAATCATAATCAACTTCAATGTAATGATCGTTAAATGTGTTGTTCTGTTCAGGATCTAAAACTTCAAGCATCGCAGATGATGGATCGCCTCGAAAATCCATACTCATCTTATCAATTTCATCTAATAAAATTACTGGATTTATTGTTCCGGCTTTTTTCATTGAATGAATAATTTTTCCCGGCATTGAACCAATATATGTTTTACGATGACCACGGATTTCAGCTTCATCACGCACACCACCAAGACTTATTCTTATAAATTTTCTACCAAGAGCGCGGGCAATAGATTTTCCTAAAGATGTTTTACCAACCCCGGGTGGTCCAACAAAACATAAAATCTGTCCCTTCATATTTTTAACAAGATTAAGCACAGCAATGTGTTCAATGATTCTTTCTTTTGGTTTTTCTAACCCAAAATGATCTTCATCCAGAATTTTCTGAACGTGTTTTATGCTTAAATTATCTTTAGTTCTTTCAAACCACGGAATATCAACAAGCCAATCAAGATAATTTCTTATCACAGTTGATTCCGGAGACATAGTTGGAGTTTTCTTCAACTTGTTAAATTCTTCAAGAGCTTTTGCTTCAACTTCTGCAGGCATTTTAGCTTTTACAATTTGATCTTTAATTTTTGCAAATTCAGATGTTGATTCTTCATCATCACCCAACTCATCCTGCAAAATTTTTATTTGTTCTTGTATGATAAACTTGCGCTGTGACTTTGCAATATTTTCCTGAACCTTGTTATCAATTTCTTTTTCAATTTTCAGAATATCAATTTCAGAATTTAGAATTTTAATAACCTCATAATACTGCTCTTTCAAAATGTACTTTGAAAGTATATTCTGTTTGATATCAATTGATTGATTGATATTTGCGGCAGCGTAAAAGATTTTTCTATCCGGTTCTTCGATATTATCAAATGCAGCAATCGTTTCATTTGGTACGTTGCGGCTGATCTTTACATAATTCTTAAACAACTGAGACATTTGTCTAACGAGAGCGTTCATTTCATGATCAACTATCGTTTCAGGAATTACAACTTCAATCTTACCTTCAAAAAATTCTTTACGATCTGTAAACGTAACTATTTTTGCCTGCAATAAACCATCAACTAAAATTTTAAGTAAACCGTTCGGTAATTTTAATATCTGCACAATCTTTGCAACCGTGCCTTCTAAATAAAAATCTTCAGGTTTGGGATCTTCTATACTTGATTTTCGCTGCGTGGATAGAAAAATGTATTTAGTATTTTCTAATGCAAAATTTGCAGCGTTAATTGATTGTTCGCGTCCAACAAGAACTGGAAAAATCATATACGGAAAAATTACAATATCTCTTAATGGAAGAATTGGTAAGATTGATGGAATCTCATCAACAAGATTGTTTTCTTTAGACTCTTTTTTACCTAAATCATCAGTTTGGCTCAATTTCTCTCCTTATTTTCACTCAATTTTGTGAGCAAATATACCCAAATACAAATGTGCTATCAAGGAATAGAAAAAGCACAAATTTAGGCGTGTGATGTAGAGTTTTTATATTTGCACTTAAAATAGAAAGAATTATGATTAATGACATAAAAGAAATAGCTGGAATAGCAGGAGAAATTATCCGTGAAGGTTTTGGAAAAAATTTTCAAATAGAATTTAAAACAAATGAAAAAAATCTTGTTACAGAAATAGATAAAAAATCAGAAAATACGATTATTGATTTTATTTCTAAAAAATATCCTTCACACAACATATTAACAGAAGAATCGGGTGAGTATAAAAAAGATTCGGATTATTTGTGGGTTATTGATCCGATTGATGGGACAACAAACTTTGCACATGGTTTGCCAATATTTTCTGTTTCAATTGGTGTGATGAAAAAAGATGAAATAATTGCCGGAGTTGTTTACGATGTAATGCAAAATGTTTTTTACTCCGCTGAAAAGGGGAGCGGCAGTTTTGCAAATGAAAATAAAATACATGTTAGCGATAACAATAAATTAGGTTTGGGAGTTTTGGTTACAGGTTTTCCATACAATATTGCTGAAAATCCTGATAATGCTTTTGAGAGATTTGAAATCTTAACTAAAAAAGCAAGGGCAGTACGCAGATTAGGTTCTGCTGCAATTGATTTTTGTTACGTTGCACGTGGAGTATTTGATGGATTTTGGGAAGTTTCATTACAACCCTGGGATTTGTGTGCCGGAAAATTAATTGTTGAAGAAGCCGGTGGAATTGTAACAGATTTTTCTGGAAATGAAATTGATATTTTTTCTCCACAAATTTTAGCAAGCAATAAAAAAATCCATCAACAGATGATTGATGGATTGAAGATTTAGTTGGTCAACCTGAACTTGTTTCAGGTTCTTTGGTTAATGTTAAAGATTCCGAAACAATTCGCTGCGGCGAACGGAATGATATTAACCGGTTTATGGTAATATTTCTATTTCTGTGCTGTCCTCAACAGCATTCCAAATTTCTTCAATATCAACGTTGCCAACCGCAATGCATCCATCTGTCCAATCCTTTTTATCGTAAACAAATGGAAGCCAGCCAAGATAGTTTGGTTTACCGTGAATCATAATATCTCCTCCAGGCGAATAGTTATTACTATCTGCTATTTGAATATCATTCTTATCCGGATATGAAATGTGAAGTGAAAGATGATAACTGCTTTCCGGATTTCTGTAATCTAAAATGTAATTGCCTTCGGGAGTTTTAGAATCGCCTTCTTTTTGTTTATGCCCAATCGGGTTTTTACCGAGTCCGATATCATAACTTTTTATTACAGAAATTTTATTCATCAAATAAAGTTTACGCTCAGATTTATTTACAATAACCTTATCGGCTTTTGGTAAATTTTTTGCAAGTATTGAAGGCAGATATAAATCTATAAAAAGCAGAATTGCAGATATTAAAACTAATGATAAGAATATTTTTAAGATGATTTTCATTTTATACAATTCTTTTATTTTTTGTCATAGCGATGGTGAATAGCCGAAGCAATCTTTATAATATCTATCGATTACTTCACTCGAAGACTCGATCGCAATAACTATCTAAGATTAATTAATCGGTACAGACCTATCTAAACTTTGATACATCTGCTCGATCAAATCCTGATATCTTTCTTCAACGTACTTACGCTTAATTTTTAGGCTTGGTGTAATTTCGCCGGACTCAATTGTAAATGGTCTATCCAATAAAACATATTTTCTTACACGCTCGTAGTTTGCAAGTTTTTTCTGAAACTGATCCATTTCCTTATCAAGCATTTTATAAATCTGGTCATCTCTTATTAAGTCTTCAACCTTATCATAAGGAATTTTATGTGAATCAGCGTATTCTTTTACAGCTTCAAAATCAGGTACGATAAGTGCAGTCAAAAACATTCGTCTATCACCAATCAATACAAACTGATCAATATATTTACTTGCAAGAAACATACTTTCAATTGGATTAGGTGCAATGTATTTACCCGCAGAGGTTTTGAACAAATGTTTCTTCCTGTCAGTTATTAATAAAAATCCATCGGCATCAAACACGCCTATATCACCGGTGTAAAGCCATCCGTCTTTAATTGTTGCATCGGTTTCTTTTTTATTTTTGAAGTAGCCCTGCATAATGTTTGGACCTTTTGCAAGTATCTCACCATCACTTGCAATTTTAATTTCCACTCCGGGAAAAGGCTTTCCCACAGAGCCAAATTTATAATCATCAACCCTGTTTGCACAAATTACAGGTGAAGATTCAGTCAAGCCGTAACCTTCAACTATAATAATACCAATCGCTTCAAAAAACTTTCCTAAGTACAATGGCAGTGCTGCACCGCCGGAGATAAAAAATCTTAAATTGCCTCCCGTTTTCTCTCTTAGTTTACTATAAACAAGTTTATCTGCTAATTTATGTTTTAAAGACAGTGCAAGCGGGATATCTCCTTTTTTCTTTGCATCGCTATATCTAACTCCAACATCCATTGCCCAATAAAATATTTTTTGTTTGGATAAAGGCTGGCTGTCAACATTTTTAATAATTTTAGAATTAATTCTTTCAAATAAACGTGGCACACTTGTCATAATTGTTGGTTTGATATCAACAAGATTTTGTGCAACTGTTTCAATACTTTCAGCATAACAAACGGTACACTTTGCTGCAAAGGCAGTGTAATATCCCGCCATTCGTTCAAAGATATGACACAAGGGTAGGAAAGATAAAAACACATCGGTGCTGCCGATTGGAAAACAATCTAACGCAGCTTGAACGTTTGATAAAATATTATAGTGCGTTAACACTACACCTTTGGGCTCGCCGGTTGTTCCGGAAGTATAAATTATTGTACAAACATCGTTTGGTTTTATTAGAGCAAGATTATCCTTTAATAAATTTGGATGTTCTTTCTTAAAAGATTTTCCTAATTCCTGAACTTTACTAAAAGCATAAATATCCTTTTTGCTATCGTCAATATCTTTTTCATTTAGTAAAATTATAAACTTTAAGGATTTACATTTATCTCTAACCTTCATCACTTTATTAAGCTGGAATTTTGTTGAAACGATAATTGCTTTTGATTCTGAGTTATTTAAGATAAATTCAACAGATTCCGCAGTAAGCGATGGATAGAGCGGCACATCAATCGCACCTAAACTTAAAATCGCAAAATCGCTGTAAACCCATTCCGGACGGTTTTCTGCAATGATTGCAATTTTATCATCTTTTTTTATTCCGAGCGAAGCCAGACCAAATGCAAATGCATCTGTTTCTTCTTTGAGTTGATCGTAAGTAACACCAACATATTTGCCATCAACTTTATGCTTAATAACAAAATTATTTGTTTCTTTGCTGTATTCTTCGGTAAGATGCTGATATAGCCGGGGAACAGTGGTTAAGTAATTTAACTGAGCCATAAATTTACTCTCTCCTTTTTAAGTGTAGGATTTCTTCCCCGGAATCCAATATTAGTTTAAGTAAGCCTAATCTTTAAATTTGCTGTTATGGATGATTCCGTGACAGCAATAATTATCTAATGATAAAATAGCATCAAAAAGTTTAAGAGCAAAAAAGAAAATCCCATTTAAATCGAATCCCAATGAATCCAATTGCAGAAGTCGAACAGCGATGGATCTGTTTGGGATATGTTTAAACCAATATCTTTTTATATTTATTTGCAATTAAAACAACTTGCCAACGGAACTAACGAGAGCTCGTTCCATGTTACAAATTTTTCATTTTTGTGTGTTTTCTTAGGCTGTCACGGACGCACCGTGACAATACAACGTGTTCAAATAAAGTCACGGAATCGTCCGTGACTTCCCAGATATTTATTTAAAGCACAGAACAAACGGGAGCGGTTCTGTGCTAAAACTGCAGCAAATTTATAATAATTGTGTGTTTAATTACATTAAACCCAAATTGATAATCCCGCCTAAAAACCTTAATTTTTACACTACAATTTTTAATTTTTAGGATGTAAAATGTCAAACGCATATTTCAAAGTCCCACAACCAATAAACGAACCAGTAAAATCATACAAACCGGGCAGCCCGGAAAGAGAAGAATTAAAGAAAAAATTAGCAGAGTTAAAATCAAAACAAATAGAAGTTCCGCTTATTATTGGTGGTGTTGAGGTAAAAACCGGCAACACCGAAAAAATGGTGATACCGCATAACCATAGTCACGTTCTTGGTATTTATCATAAAGCCGGCAAAAAAGAAGTTGATATGGCGGTTGAAGCCGCACTTGAAGCGCGCAAAGAATGGGCAGAAATGCCTTGGGAACATAGAGCATCTGTATTCCTAAAGATCGCAGATTTATTAGCCGGTCCTTGGCGAGCTACAATAAATGCTGCAACTATGCTAGGACAATCAAAAACAGTTTACCAGGCAGAAATTGATGCTGCTGCTGAGCTGATTGACTTCTACCGCTTTAACAGTTACTACATGGCGCAGCTTATGCAAGATCAGCCATATTCTGGTGCAGGAATGTGGAATCGTTTGGAATACCGCCCACTTGAAGGATATATTTTTGCGGTAACACCGTTTAACTTCACATCTATTGCAGGCAATCTACCAACCGCGCCTGCGATTGTTGGTAACGTAAGTTTGTGGAAACCAGCGTCAAGCGCTGTTTATTCTGCATATTGGTTAATGAAGTTATTTGAAGAAGCAGGTTTACCAAAAGGAGTAATTAATTTTGTACCGGGTTCAGGCGGACAGGTTGGGACACCAGCAGTTACAAATCCACATCTTGCAGGAGTTCATTTTACAGGCTCAACAGAAGTTTTTCAGAATATGTGGAAAACTATTTCTGATAATCTAAAAAATATGAAATACTATCCGCGCATTGTTGGTGAAACCGGCGGTAAGGATTTTATTTTTGTTCATAACTCCGCAGATGTTGATGCACTTGTTGTTGCGGCTTTACGTGGTGCTTTTGAATATCAAGGACAAAAATGTTCTGCTGCTTCAAGAATGTATGTTCCAAAATCTTTATGGAAAGAATTTAAAGAAAAGTATGTTGCGGAAGTCGGCAAAATA
Organism: uncultured Ignavibacteriaceae bacterium; assembly: GCA_963704275.1. Taxonomy (GTDB): domain Bacteria; phylum Bacteroidota; class Ignavibacteria; order Ignavibacteriales; family Ignavibacteriaceae; genus IGN3. Next base: position 415,361 of record CAVPHP010000014.1, read on the forward strand.
AAAATGGGTGATGTTGAAGACTTCACAAACTTTATGGGTGCTGTAATTGATAAAGGTGCATTTAAAACGATAACAGAATATATTAAGTATGCAAAAGAATCTAAGGATGCAGAGATAATAACAGGTGGAAATTTTGATGACTCAAAAGGTTATTTTATCGAACCAACAACGATTGTAACGACAAATCCGAAATTTAAATCAATGGAAGAAGAAATTTTTGGACCTGTTATGACCATCTATGTTTATGATGATAACAAGCTGGATGAAACGCTATCTCTTTGCGATGAAACTTCTCCTTATGCGCTAACAGGTGCTATCTTTGCGCAGGACAGAAATGCAATTGTTATGATGGCAAACAGGCTTAGAAATGCGGCTGGTAATTTTTATATAAATGATAAACCGACCGGAGCAGTTGTTGGACAGCAGCCATTTGGCGGAGGAAGAGCTTCCGGTACTAATGATAAAGCCGGTAGTGCTATGAACATAATGAGATGGATGACAGCAAGAACAATAAAAGAAACTTTCGATCCCCCGAAAGATTGGCGTTATCCGTTTATGAGCGAAGAAGGTAAATAAAAATAATGAAGTCATTTCGACCCCGATTTTAATCGGGAGAGAAATCTTTATTTAAAAGGAAAAAGATTTCTCAGTCGATGACTCCTTTGAAATGACAGTATCGTAATAACAATATATTGAGGAAGATAAATGAAAATACATGAGTTTCAGGCAAAAGAAACATTAAAGAAATTTGGTGTTCCTGTTCAGGATGGAATTGCAATTAAAAGTATGATAGAGTTTGATGATGCGATTGCTCAACTTCAGCAGCGCGGTATAAATCAGTTTGTAGTAAAATCACAAATACACGCAGGCGGAAGAGGCAAGGGAATTGTTTACGATATTAGGAACAGAGATTTAGTTGTACTTGAAGGCGGAGTTAAATTTACAACCTCTCCTGAAAAAGCTGCTGAATATGCTGAAAAAATTCTTGGGAATGTTTTAGTTACTCATCAATCCGGCGCAGAAGGAAAAGTTGTTAAAACGCTTTTTATTACTGAAGGATTGGATTACAAAACAGAACTTTATCTCGGTATTTTATTAGACCGCGCAGTTTCTAAAAATGTAATTATGGTTTCAACAGAAGGTGGAGTTGAGATAGAAAAAGTTGCCGAAGAAACTCCGGAAAAAATTATTAAAGAATGGATTGAACCTGGTGTTGGATTGCAATCATATCAAGCCCGCAAATTAGCTTTTGCACTCGGACTTGAAGGCAATGCTTTCAAAAGTTTTATTCCTTTTATAAAAGCTCTGTACAAAGCTTACGAAGCAACTGATGCATCGATGTTGGAAATAAATCCATTGGTTATTACAAATGATGATCGTGTTGTAGCTCTTGATGCAAAAATGAATTTTGATGACAATGCACTTTATCGTCATCCTGATATTATGGAATACAGAGATTTAGATGAAGAAGATCCGCTGGAAATTGAAGCATCAAAATTTAATCTTAATTACATTAAACTTGATGGAAATGTTGGATGTATGGTTAATGGTGCCGGGCTTGCAATGGGAACGATGGATATTATAAAACTTGCCGGCGGTGAACCCGCAAACTTTTTAGATGTAGGCGGCGGAGCAAATAAAGAAACAGTTGCAAATGGATTTAAAATAATTCTATCTGATCCAAACGTTAAAGCAATTTTGATTAATATTTTTGGCGGTATTGTAAGATGTGATAGAGTTGCACAAGGTGTAATTGATGCATCAAAAGAGATTGGTGTTAAAATTCCTATTGTCGTTAGATTGGAAGGAACAAATGCAAAAGAAGCTGCTGATTTATTAGATCAATCTGAATTGCATTTTGAAGTAGCTAAAAGTTTACAGGAAGCTGCTGAAAAAGTTACTGCAGTTTTAAGAGTAAATTAAATTTATTTTTTTTGTAGCTCAGTCCTCCGCGGCGGATTCGACCTGCCTACCGGACAGGCAGGCTGAGAAATCTTTATAGTACGACTTTCAGATTTCTCCTTTCAGTCGAAATGACAAGAAAGAAAATACAAAATAATATTAAAGGCGGTTTTAATATTTTCATTATAAAAAAATTTATTAACTAACAAATTATACTCATCTTGATTTTCTATTTTATTAGTTATAGATTTTTTCCTGAAACAATTTTTAGTTAGGAGAACTTGATGTCTTTTTTCGATTCCGAATTTTCTAATGAAGAGGGATTCGATTTGCCCGAAGATAATATTGATGAAGAAATAGCTTCGTGCAAAAAAATTCTTGATAGCGGCTATGTTTATGATTCGGTTGAAAGGATTGAAGAACTTATTCAAATGTGCATGGATATTGATCGATATGAAGATGCTCTATTTTTGCTTGATAAATTTTTAGAAATCTTTCCTTATAATTCCGAGTACTGGTTAAAAAAAGGAATTGTACTTAATGGATTATTCCAATTTGGTGAAGCACTTTTAGCTTATGAACAATCATTATCTTTAAATCCAAACGATATTGAAACGCTGATCGATAAATCTGCAACAGAAGAAAATCTTGGATTGTATGATCATTCACAGGAATCGTTAGAAAAAGTCTTACAGCTTGATCCCGAAAATGATGATGCACTCTTTAGCCTTGGGTTGCTTTTTCAAAGAAGAGCACATCTTAAAACAGCGATAGAATATTTTAATAAAGTTGTTGCACGAGATCCTGAGTATTCTGAAGTTTACTATGAACTTGGTTTTTGTTACGAAAATTCTGCACAGCTTGATAAAGCATTGGAATCTTACGACAAATTTTTAGAGCTTGATCCCTATAATCCAAATGGCTGGTACAATCGTGGTATTGTTTTAGTAAAGATGGAAAAACTTGAGCAGGGAATTAACAGTTATGATTTAGCACTCTCAATTCGAGAAAATTTTTCAAGTGCATGGTTTAATAAAGGCAATGCACTTGCAGATCTCGGTCGTTTGCAGGACGCAATAACATGTTTTAGAAAGTCTTTTGAAATTGATAAACATGATGAAGCCGCAGTTTATAACATTGCAAATATTTATGAAGAACTTGATGATTTACCGGCAGCAATAAAATATTATTCAGAATCTATAAAACTTAATGATGAATATTATGATGCTTATCTTTCACGCGGATTCTGTTATGACTCAATGGGTAAATATCAATTAGCTTTAAAAGATTTTAATAAAGCGATTTCACTTTCCCAAGACAGTGCTGAAGCATGGTATGCAAAAGCCGACCTTGAATATTCACTGGGACAAATTCAAGATAGTATAGTAAGTTATTCTGAAGCCGCAAAGATAGAACCGAATAATTCAGAAGTTTGGTTTAATCTTGCTGAAACTTATTTTGAAATTGGTGAATGGTTAGATGCACTAAAAGCTTTTGACGAATGTATAAGAATAAATCCAAAAGATGCAGCATCTTATTATGGCAAAGCAAAAGCTAATTTTGTTTTAAGCAGAACGCAGGAAGCAATCGAATGTCTTAAATCGGCATTCCAGTTTGATCCGACAATTAGAACTGAATTTGAAAAAGAGTATCCGGAAATTAAATCATCCAAACTATTTAAAAGATTAATTGGTGAAGTATAAGTTTAGAAAAATTTAGTAATTTTATCTTATGCAAAATTCATTTTATTCAAACACTGATGTGATTGGCTTAATTGGCTATCCTATCAAACAAAGTTTTTCTCCATTTATATTTAATGTTGCTGCCGAACTAACAGGTACGCGATTAATCTATCTGCCTTTCGAAGTACATTCAACTACATTAAAAAATGCTGTAATTGGTTCAGTTGCTTTAGGGCTAAAAGGATTTAACGTTACTGTTCCGCATAAAGTCAAAGTTGTGGAATATCTGAACAAAGTATCCGAAGAAGCAAATTTTATTGGATCAGTTAATACTGTTGTAATTGAAGATGGAAAATTGATTGGATACAATACCGATGTAAATGGAATTCTGGAATCACTTTTACCTTATAAAACTCAGATTGGTGAAAATGAAGTTTGCATAATTGGTGCCGGGGGTTCTGCCCGCGCGCTAATTTATACACTTGTTAGAAATTTTAAACCCAAAAAAATATATTTAGTTAATCGTACAGAGCAGCATGCAGAAACTCTTAGACAGCACTTCAAATCTAAAATGAAATGTGATTACATAATTCCTAAAGAATTACAGCAGCCTGATTTAATATCAATTCTTAATAATTGTGCTTTAATAGTTAATGTAACACCGGTGGGTATGTATCCTGCAATTGATGACAGCGTATTAACTGTTGCAGATGTTTTTGTGAAAGATCAGATTGTTTTTGATCTGGTTTACAATCCTGTCAAAACAAAATTCTTACAATTAGCTGAATCTAAAAATGCAATTACAGTTAACGGTTTGAATATGCTAGTGCAGCAGGCTTCAAAATCATTTACACTTTGGACTGGAAAAGATTTTCCGACAGAGAAAGTTTATAAATCACTTTTGCTATACGTTACAAAATAGTTTATTGAATTTTCTCTAAAGTTTTCTTCAATCTAAAAATTGCCTCGTGCAAATGATCCATTGAAGTTGCATAAGACATTCTCAAATATCCCTCACTTCCAAAAGCACTGCCCGGAACCGCTGCAATATGTGCTTCGTAAAGCAGGTGCATTGCAAAATCAAATGAGGTTTCTATTTTTAATACATTTGATTTTTTATGCAGATAGTGTGAAATATTTGGGAAAAGATAAAAAGCTCCTTCAGGTTTGTAGCAAGTTATTCCTTTTATGGATGTTAACTCACTATAAAAATACTCCCTTCGATTTCTAAACTCCTCCAGCATTTCGTGTATAACGTATTGCGGACCTGCAACTGCTTCAATAGCGGCGTGCTGAGAAATTGATGAAGCGTGAGATGTTGTATGACTTTGAATTTTATTAATTGCACTTACAATATTTTCCGGTGCGGCTGTATAACCAATTCGCCAGCCTGTCATCGCATAAGTTTTTGAAATACCATTTACAAGAATTGTTTTCTTTTTTATTTCTGGGCTTAGTGATGCAAAACTTACAAACTCAAAATCATCATAAACTAATTTTTCATAAATCTCATCTGCAAGAACATAGAAATTATGTTTTAATACTATCTCAGCCAAAGCAGTAAGTTCATCTTTTGTATAAGCAGAGCCAGTTGGATTTGATGGATTACATAGAATCAACATTTTAGTTTTTGGTGTGATTGCTTTTTGCAACTGCTCAGGCGTTACTTTAAATCCGGTTTTTTCATCAGTTTGTATAACAATATTTTTTCCACCAGCAAGTGAAACCATTGCAGGATACGAAACCCAATAGGGTGCCGGAATAATAACTTCATTACCAGGATTTACAGTTGCAAGTATGCTGTTATAAACGCTTTGCTTTGCGCCGCTGGATACTATTAGTTCATTTAAATTATAATCAAGATTATTATCGCGTTTAAGTTTTGCAGAAATTGCAGTTCTTAATTCGTTAGTACCTTGATTGAGTGTGTAACGTGTCCGGTTTTCTTCGATCGCATTTATACCTGCAGTTTTTATGTTGTTAGGAGTGTGAAAATCAGGTTCACCCATGCTTAAATCAATTACATCAACACCTTCAGATTTTAATTTCTTTGCTTCGGCTGCAACCATCATTGTTGGTGATGCACCTATTTCTTTTACTCTATCAGATACCAAATTGTAACTCCTTTTTTTAGTAAGTTGGGGAAAATGTTGTTCATCAGACTTGAGAAAATATAATATGCTGATTTGAAAATAAAGTTTTAATAATCTTTTTGAACGTGAAACTTATTTATTCCTTGGTCGATTTTTAATTGCCAATTCTTTTAGCAATTCTGCATGATCAAGAATATTATCGACATCTTTTTCAACTATTACAGTTTGAACACTGCCAATCCAATACTGAGATTCGAGTATTTCTTTTCCATCTAAAAATAATTCAAGATTTATCATGGTTTTTGTTGTGATGTTCAATGAATCATCTTTCATCAAAAGTGTTCTTTGATTATAGTTTATTAATTTATTGTCCTTAAAGTAATATTGGTTTGCTGATGAACCGCGATTACCAATACTGACATCTTCATTAATAAAAACTAAATCATCATTAATAAAGTATGAACTGAAAATTGAATCTTCTTTCCCCAATTACTTTAATTGCCTTAACTCCATCTTCAACTTTAATCTCATCAGAGATTTTTTTGATATAGTCTTTATAATTTTGAAGTTTTTCATCTTTACTTGCGCAGGAAATAATAAGTACAAACCCTAAAAACAAGGTAATAAAATATTTAAGCATAATTGTAATAAGTTTATAATTGAATGAACTTAATCTAAACCCAAAATGTTTTTTTTACAATGATTTTAAGGATGGAAGTTATTATCTTATTTATAGGTTTTGAGTTTAATCAATCAAAAACAAAAAGGAGCACTTATGATAAAAGTATTTTTTATGATGATTTGTTTTATTTGTATTCAATTTTTCTCGCTTGCACAGGAAAAAAAGTCTTGCTGTTCAACAGAAAAATCAGTTTCGTTCACATCTTTTTCAGAACAAAGTGATTTTAGAGATATACATCAAGTACCTGCTGCATTTACATTAAAAGAGGCAAAAGGGAAAATGATAACATTTAAAACTAAGGATGGTAAATCTGCTAATGGATATTTCATAAAATCAGAAAGACAATCCAGCAAATACATTTTTCTTTTCCACGAATGGTGGGGTTTGAATGATTACATCAAAAAAGAATCCGATGAACTTAAAACAAAACTTGGTGATGTAAATATTTTAGCTATTGATCTTTATGATGGAAAGGTAGCCGAAAACAGGGAAGATGCTGCTAAATTTATGCAATCGGTAAAAGATGATAGAGCCTTTAGTATTATCCAAGGGGCAATTGATTTTGCAGGTAAAGATGCTGATATCGGAACACTTGGCTGGTGCTTTGGCGGCGGATGGTCTTTACAGGCAAGTATAATACTTGGTAAACAGGGCAAAGCTTGTGTTATGTATTATGGAATAATTGAAAATATCCAGAGACTTTCAAGAAATTAAATTCACCTGTGCTTGGAATTTTTGCTGAAAAAGATGGATGGATTACTCCCGAAGTTTATGGAAATCTTGAAAAGAATTTAATAGCTGCTGGAAAAAAAGTTACTATAAAAAGTTTTAATGCTGATCACGCATTTGCAAACCCAAGCAATACAAAGTTTGATGTGGATGCTACAAACAAAGCAAAAGAATTAACATTAAACTTCTTTAAAGATAATTTGATGAAATAAAATTAAAAAGCCATCTGTTACAAGATGGCTTTTTCGAAATTATTAATATTACTTTTTAAGTAAGTCTCTTATTTCACCAAGTAAAATTTCTTCTTTAGTTGGTGCCGGAGGCGGTGCAGGAGCAGCTTCTTCTTTCTTCTTCAAGCTGTTCATAGCCTTGATAGCCATAAAAATTGCAAATGCAATTATTATGAAATCAATTGAAGTGTTAATGAATACACCATATTTTAGTAAAACAGGTTCTACACCCTCAGAGCCAGGTTTTAATGTAAATGCTAATTTTGAAAAATCCATTCCACCCAGCATCAAGCCGATTGGCGGCATTAAAACGTCGCTAACAAAAGAAGAGATTATTTTGCCGAATGCACCGCCGATAATTATACCAACAGCCATATCAACAACATTACCTTTCATAGCGAATTCTTTGAATTCTTTCATCATACTCATATTTTTATTCCTTTATAATTGTATTGAAATAGTTTAAACAAACTGAACTGGTATTTAATATAAAAATTTAATCAAGCAATAAAAAACCGCAGTTATTAGCTGCGGTTTTTATTGTGCGTTGTTATTAAACTTTCCTCTTCTATTTCATTAATAACATCTTCTTAGTTTCTGAATAATTTTCTGTCTGAAGAGAATAGAAATAAATACCGCTTGGAAGATTTGATGCGTTAAAATCTAATTGATGGTAACCCTGTTCCTGGGTTTGGTTAACTAGAATAGCAACCTGTTCACCAATTGTGTTCATAACAACAACTTTTACATTTGTTTTCGCACTCAATACATAACCAATCTTAGTTGTTGGATTAAATGGATTTGGATAATTTTGCTCGAGGGTATAAGTGTCAAGACTTCTTACATCCACCTCAATTGCTTCAGAATATTCATACAAACCGTTATAATCGATTTGTTTTAAGCGATACGTATAAGAACCGTTGCTTAAGTTTTTATCAAGAAAGGAATACGCTTTTTGCTCAGTAGTTGTACCAGCGCCTTTAACAAATCCAACTGTAACAAAATCAGAATTTGCAACGCTTCTTTGAACTTCAAATCCATTATTATTTATTTCGGTTGCAGTTATCCAGTTTAATGTAACTTGTTGATTCTGTGACACTGCTGTGAATGAAGTTAACTCTACAGGTGTTACTTGAGCATACTTCGCTGCGCATAAATCCATGTTTGACAAACAAGAATTTTTATCTGCACCGATCGAAACTCCGTAATAAAAAACTGCTGAATCACCGGGATTAATTGCTACTGGATCTTGACCAAGAACTGCAACCGCACCATCACCAAGTGCATTTGCAATCAGCACTGGATCAAAAGAATTTTGTTTTAACCACGTATAATACAAAGAATCGTTTGCATAAGGGTCTGTCCAATCAATAAGTCTTAAAGATTTTTGTGAACTGGATAGAAATTTAATCCCTGCATAAGCATCTTTATGAACTAATAATGATTGTGAAGCTGCATCCCATTGAAGAGTATCATTTTCATAAGTTCCATTAATTCTTGGAATTGCTTCTAAACCAATCACAGCATTTATTGCAGTTGTCTCATTATTTTTTACTGTTGCTTTAAACAATAAATATGAACCACTATTCCATCCATAAATATTATAACTTACTTGAACATTCGGAGGTAAATTGGAGTAAGAATTATTTATAGTGGATGTAACTTCAAAATCACTTAAAAGTGGTGTAGCTACTGTCGCAGCTGGAACTTGAGAATCCTGATCCTCATTGTAATCAAAAACAGCGGATGTACTAACTCCAACAAGTATAGAAATTCTTTCAAACTGTCTGGTTGTTAGATTATCAGAATAGATTCTTGTTCTTCCACCGTTACTTTGTGTAATACCAATATTACCCGTAAAAAAACTTTGAGTAAAACCATCGAATGTGAAGAGAGCAGAGAACAGAATCAACGTAGAAACTGTAACAATTTTTTTCATAGCACACTCCTTTATTTAAGATTATTGAATTATAGTAATTATAGGAACGTTCAGTTTTATCGTGTGATAACGTACTCAAAAAGATTTTATTAATCAATCTACTGGATAGATTTATTTTGTTGAATAGGGACAGTTAAACAAAAAAGGCGAGCATTAACTCGCCTTTGTATTATTACTTTGTCATTCTTTTTGGACCTGCTTCTTTTACTGCATCAGAAGTATCTTTTTCAAAAAGTTTAAAATTTTCAACAAAACGTGCTGCAAGCGCATCGTACTTTTTCCAGTATTCATCTTTATTACCCCACGAATTTGAAGGTTCAAGTACATCTTCCGGCACTTCAGGACAAGTTAGCGGAACTTCAAATCCAAATAACTTATCCTTTCTAAATTTTACTTTTTCAAGCTTGCCTTCTAGAGCAGCATTTAAAAGGTTTCTTGTATGGCGAATGCTGATTCGTTTTCCAACACCGAATCTACCGCCAACCCAGCCTGTATTTACCAGCCAAACATTCGCTTTATGCTTTAGCATTCTTTCTTTTAACATCGCAGCATATTCAAATGGATGACGAACCATAAAAGGTGCACCAAAACAAGCGGAGAAAGTTATTTGAGGTTCTATTCCAAGTCCTATTTCTGTTCCGGCAATTTTGGAAGTGTAGCCACTTATGAAATGATATTGAGCTTGTTCAGGATTTAGTTTTGCTATTGGAGGCATAACTCCCGAAGCATCGCAAGTTAAAAAGATAATATTTTTTGGATGTGTTCTTACATAACCATCAGGGACAACATTTGGAATAAAACTTAAGGGGTAAGAGCAACGAGTGTTTTCTGTAATATGATCATCATCTAAATCAATGTATCTGCTAACAGGATCGTAAACAACATTTTCTAATATCGTTCCAAATCTTCTTGTAGTTGCATAAATCTCCGGTTCCTGTTCTGCAGAAAGACGAATGACTTTCGCGTAACATCCACCTTCAAAATTAAATACGCCTTCATTACTCCAGCCGTGTTCATCATCGCCGATAAGATTTCTTTTTGGATCTGCAGAAAGAGTAGTTTTACCGGTTCCGCTTAATCCAAAGAATAATGCAACATCACCTTTATCTCCAACATTTGCTGAGCAGTGCATCGGCAAAACATCCTCAAATGTTAGTAAGAAATTTAGAAGTGTGAATACAGATTTTTTTATCTCACCACCGTAAAGAGAATTTGCAATTATGGCTGTGCGCTGTGCAAAGTTTAAAATGATTCCTGTGTCTGTTCTTGTCCCATCAATTGCTGGTTCAGTTTTAAAGCTGGGTAAACAAATTAAAGTAAAATCGGGGACAAACTTTTTAAGTTCGTCTCTATCTTCAGTTGTAATGAACATATTTCTTGCAAACAAACTGTGCCATGCTTTTTCTGTAATTATTCGGATTGGCATTCTATATTCTGGATCAGCACCAACATAACAATCCTGTACAAATAATTCTTCACCCTGGCAGTATGCTTGAACTCTGCCCATTAACTGATTAAATTTTTCTGAACTGAATGGACGATTATAAGCGCCCCACCATATTTTATCATTCGTGCTTTGTTCCTGAACAATAAATTTATCAGCTGCTGCTCTTGCGGTATGTTTGCCTGTATTTACAACAAGCGGCCCTTGTTTTGAGAGTCTAGCTTCATTTCTAAAAATTGCTTCTTCGTATAATGCTTCATCAGGTAAATTCCAGAACACACGATCAAGATCAGTTAAGCCTTGGTTCTTTAATCTAAAATCAGAAGCAAGTTCCATTGCCTGTTTTGTTGCAGGTGTATTAAATTCTAAATATTTCATGACCAATCCCTCACTAATTTTCTGTCGCCAATATAAAGTTCATTTGGTGAATTTGGATCAAGAGCCCATTTCATTCTCTCAATTCCATCCTGTACATCTTTTATCGATCCGCAATAACTTAATCTTAGGTGTCCATCCAAGCCAAACTCTTTACCGGGAACTGTTAGCACCTGAACTTTATCAATTAAAAATTCCGAAAGCTTGTTTGAGTCTTTCATATAAGCAGAAAAATCTGCAAGACAATAAAATGTTCCATCAGGTTTAGAAACTTTAACACCTTCAAATGATCTTAACAAATCAACCATAACATTTCTGTTGTTTTCTAAAGTTGCACGCAAACTTTCTACACCGGATTGTATTCCGTTTATTGCGGCAACAGCAGCTTTTTGTAACAGCACAGATGGACCGGAAGTTTGATGTCCCTGTATGTTGCTCATTGCTTCAATTACTTTTTTATTTCCAACAGCCCAGCCGATTCTAAATCCCGTCATAGCATACTGTTTAGAAACTCCGTTGATTACAATTATTTTAGAATTTTCATCTTTCTTTTTTGCATACTTAAAACAGTTGATTGGTTTTCTTCCATCAAACAACAAGCGATGATAAATATCATCCATTATTAGCCAGATATCTTTTTTCTCACAGAACTCAACAACTTCTGCAATAAAATCCTCGCTGTAAAAAGCGCCGGTAGGATTGTTCGGACTATTAATGATAATTGCTTTTGTGTACGAACCAACTCTGTCTGTAATATCTTTTATGTTTGGATAAAAAGTTCCATCTTCCGGAAGTGCTGCAACAGGAATTGCACCAATCATTCTTGCCATATCAGGATAGCTTACCCAATATGGAGCAGGGAACAAAACTTCTTCCTGCGGATTTAATATTGCCTGAAGCGCAACCATAATTGCCTGCTTAGCTCCACCAGATGCGATAACGTGTTCTGGTCTAACTTTTCTTTCATAAAATTCTTCTGTGTACCTGATGACAGCCTGCTTAAGTGCAGGAATACCATCTGCAGGTGCATAGCGTACCTCGCCAGTATTTACGTGTGCAACAGTTGCAAGTATTGCATCCATCGGCACTTTGGTTTTAGGTTCACCGCCGCCAAGATGAATTACAGGATCACCTTTTTCTTTTAAGATTGCAAACTTTTCATTTAGCTTTAAAGTGGGCGAGGCTTTGATTGATTTTGCGATAAGACTGAGACTCATTTAGAACCTCTAATTGTGTGAAAATAATTATTATAATTAACTCTTCTAAATTATTTGCACAGTGTAAGAAAGGCAAGGTTATTTGAATCATTTCTAAAAAAAATAAAATAATAAATTGCCAAAGGTTTATTTGATTTTAACAGATTTATTTAGTTCGTTTGAAGTGAATATATTTAATAATTTTTCATTCAGGGAGTTTTATGAAAAAGATAGTTTTAATTACCATTATTTTCTTATCTTTTACTTTTATAGCAAAATTCAATCATCGATCTGGCAAGAAAATAGCTTTTGATGGAGAAAAAGTTTATCAGATTACTTCTGATAGACAGGACAATTTGTATGCTGTCGCTGGTTAGTATTTGGATCCAAAATTATTAAATCTACTGATTACGGTCTTACTTGGTCTGTATATTGTCACAAAGTTCATGTGGAAATGATTTACTATTAATTCAATTTATCTATTCAATAATGGATGGAACTAGATTTGGGCTATGATAAAATCTATATAATCCGCAAAGCAAATAGTTCAACACTGAGTATGGACCTTTATTTACTTGAACTGATTATGGTGGCTCTTGGGCAGAAATTGCGGTTAACTGGTCCGCATGAAATAATGCTTCAGATTCTTCTAATAGCCTGTATATAAGTAGGCGTGATCAAGGTGTGGGGATTTCAACTGATTTTGGACTGGCCTGGAATTTCTATGGTTCTTTTGGTAATCCAACATCATCTTCTGTTGTAGGAATAGATTCTTTAAATAATATTTATTATGCATTTGGAAAAGTTTATAAAAGTTCAGATGATGGTTTAACGTGGGTAGATATGGGAGGGCCAGAATGGGTTCAAAGTATTTTAACTTATGAGGATAAAATCTTACTTGCAACATATAGTGGGGTATACAGTTATGACCCATCTGTTCCACCACCACCAGTTTATGTGGGCAATAATTATTTTCCACTCAAAAAAGGAGCAAAACTACAATATTCAATGCATTTAGTTGGAGTAGATGTTCACCACTATCAACTCAATTCATTAGAAATTGAAATAGATACCGTTATTCAAAACAATGAATATATATTATATAGAAATGATTGGGTAAGATATTCTGAAAATGATAAAAAAATATGGATCTGGTAAACTGGTTCAGATCGGGTTTATATGGATTTCAAGTTACCCCCAAATGGTACATTTCTGTATTATACGGGTCCACCTTATAATTTTACTGCTACTGTATTTGCTGGTAGTACAATTCTTTTTAATGATACTAAAATAAAGGGTTGTCGTGGGGTGCTTACACTTATGGTTATTATAAAGAGACTTTTGGTGGAAAAATTGGTCCATTTTCAAATAGTTTTGAAAGTACGGCAGGCCCAGATATTTATTCAACTGAGTCACTTATTATGGCAATTCTTTTAGATTCTTTAAATAATCCAGTATTTTTAACAGATCATCATAGACCAGAACTAAGTCTGATACCTAAAACACTCAATAATTCAGAGTTCATTTCAGTTAAATTGTTCTGTTGGTCACTTCTATTGAATTAAATTTTAATCCTCACTTTTCAGGTGTTTATAAGGATACAATATCTATCTATTCAAATTTGAGAAAACATAAAATCTATTTAAGTGGTGCAGGTAAAAACCCTACCAGCATTGATGAATACAAATGAAGGCTTTCGCATAATTTCTTTCAAAACTACCCAAACCCGTTTAATCCAAGCACCAGTAGGCAGTCTGCAATCAGCAGTATGCAATTTGTCACGTTAAAGATTTATGATATCCTTGGTAAAGAAATTGCAACATTAGTAAACGAAGAAAAAAGTGCAGGCAGTTATGAAACAGAATTTAATGCAGCACACTTTCAAGCGGAGTATATTATTATCAGCTAAGAGCAGGTGAATTTGTTGATACTAAAAAAATGATTTTGGTTAAGTAGAAATAAAAATAGGAATGAAATGAAAATTTTTTACAGCACACTTTTATTTATACAAATAATCGGGTTTAGTTTTACATATGCACAAATAGCCTGGGAAAAAATTAATGGACCTTTATATCCAGCAACTCCATTTTCATTCCTTATCACAAGTAACGGAACTCAATTTATTGGAACTGATAATACGGGCTTATTCCGCTCAACTGACGGTGGACAAACCTGGGAATTAAAAAATAGCGGACTAAATGGTGATAGAATTACCTGTATGGCGGAAGCCCCGAATGGTGCTATTTATGCAGGAATGGCTGCTGCTATATACGGTTTAGCCAGAAGTACAGATAGTGGTGAAACCTGGCAGAATATGATTTATAATGATGAAGTTCGGGCAATCAAAATTAATTCACTAGGTCACATTTTTGTAGCTACCCATTCAGGCTTTTATAAGTCAACAAACAATGGAGCAATTTGGTCATTATATGATAACGGACTATTAAGCCCGGGAACTTTTGCTATAGAAGTGGTGACTGACAGTACTTTATATGTCGCCACTGATCAGGGCATTCATGTGACGACTAACGAAGGTTATAATTGGTATCCAAAAAATCAGGGATTGCCTACGTTGGGCAATTATATTCCAACCTATTCCATTTTATGTAGAGCAGATACTTTATATACCATAAATCATTCATCACTCTTTAATTCATCCAATTTTGGCAATCAGTGGTTTGAGAGAGCTTATATTCCTTCAATAGATGAACTTTTAATAGATAGTAATAATGTTTTTTATTTAAGGCAGGATACTTACAAAAAACTACTGCGATCTTATGACTTTGGTACGACCTGGGACACAGTTTATACCTTTCCCGATTGGTTTATGTCGTTTAACATTTTCAATAACAGAATATATGCTGGTATTTATTCAGAAGGATTATTCGTTTCTTCAGATAGTGCGAACAGTTTTCAAGATTATTTTATCCATCCCTTTCTTCCCGAAGATGTATCATCTTTTAAAATCAAGGATAAGAATTTATGGATAGCTGGCACCTATAATTTTGGCATTTTTATTTCAAGCGATCAAGGATACTCCTGGAAAAGAAAAGGTCCTTTAAAAATTGGTGCCTCAGATATTCAAATAAATTCATTTGGAGAAATTTATATTAATTGTAATTACAGCACATATAAAAGTTCTGATAACTGTAATTCGTGGTCTCTTATCCCCCCTCCTGATTTTGCGCCGGATTTGTGGAAGCTTGCACTTTCGTATGATGATAAAATTTATGCTAATTACGGACAATCTTACTGGGATGAATATATTGTAAAGCTGAATCAAGAAAATACCTGGGATTCTCTTGCACAAATAAATTACGGAGATTTTACAAGGGTAACTAGTCTTGTTATTGATAAATATAATGATGCTTATCTGAGTGTGGATTATAGATATTATCCCAATTATTATTATAATAAAACAATAATGACTAATGACTTCATTTCTTTTCAGACTTTGTTTAATACATGGGAAAATCTTGCTAATAATGATAGCGGATATGTATTCTTCGGGAGTTCCAAAATGTACAGAACGACTGATAGAGGAAATACAATTGAAGAAATTAATAACGGGATAACAAACCTGAACGCCTATACAATTAAAGTGATAGATTTCAACGAGGTATATGTTGGAGATTATAATAAATTATATCTTACTACTAATAACGGAGGCTTATGGCATACAATACCAGGACCATCAAACGCCAATGGGATACGCACGATTGAAAAAGTAGGAGATGGTTATCTTGTAATTGCAGCAACTAATGGAATTTATAGAAATTCAACTGTGCTATCTATCGATGATCCTAATAATGTCAATATATATCCCGAGAAGTTTTATCTTTCACAGAACTACCCTAATCCATTCAATCCGATGACCAGTATTCAGTACACAGTAGGCAGTCCACAATATGTTACATTAAAAATTTATGATGTTCTTGGTAAAGAAATCGCCACGCTAGTAAACGAAGAAAAAAGTGCTGGCAATTATGAAACAGAATTTAATGCATCTCACTTAGCCAGCGGAATATATTATTACCAGTTAAGAGCAGGGGATTATGTTGAAACTAAGAAGATGATTTATTTAAAATAATTTTTTAAGAGGTTCTTATGAAGAACATTATTCTTACTTTTTTACTAATTCTTTCAATTCCAATTTATCCCCAAAGTAATTGGGTTCCTTTAAATTCACCAGGTGGAGCTGATGTAACTAATATTTTTAAAGTAAGTGATTTAATTTTCATTTGTGGAATTCAAAATGGTTCACTTTACAGAACAAGTAATTCCGGGCAAAGTTGGGACAAAGTTTGGATTGGTAATAACAACAACAGTAATATTGGCGTTCGCAAAATGATTTTTAATTCTAATAAAGATATACTCGTTAGTACTTATGATAGGGGTATATTATATAGTTCAGATGCTGGATTGAACTGGCAAGTAACAAATAATGGAGGTGGAGAACAAATTGCCAATACTCAATCAGGGATTATGCTTTCTTCCGCTTTTGCAAAATCATTAGATTCTGGCAAAACCTGGATTTCTTTCTCTGTGCCTTGGGTTACAGGTTGGCATCATACAACTTCAATGGTTTCTGTTGTTGATACAATTTTTATCGCGCTTGATGATTCCATTTTATGTACAAAAGATTTTGGAAATACTTGGATTAAATATGGGAATAGAATTCTGGGATCACAAAGAATAAATCAAATTATATTTATGAATGAAAATCAAATTATTGTTGGGGCTGATAACGGTGTTTATTTTAGTTCTGACAAGGGAAATACTTGGCAGTCAAGAAACACGGGCTTAGTTAACACTTCAAAAAAAATAAATAATTTGATTATGCAGAATGACAGCATTTACGCTTGCACATCGTCAGGTATTTATTATACAACAGATTATGGCAATCAATGGAGTCATTTTAATAATTACAATTTTCAAAGGGATATAAGGAATTTGCAATTTTGTGGTTCTGATTTTTTAATTGCTAATTCTTCGGGGATTTATAAGGTTGAACCTACAGAATGGACTAACTTCTCTTCGGGTATTTACGGTATGACCCCTAAAAGCATAAGTTCAACTTCAAATTCAGATTTGATTTATAGCAGTTCTACAGGGCTATTTATATCATTTGATTCAGGTAACAATTGGTCAGAAATTGATCCAAATATTTTTTTTGGCCCTTGCGGTTTTATTTCAAAAGATAGTGTGTATTTTACTGAATCAGCAAGTGGTCTATTCTACCTTTCTACAGATTATGGAGAAAACTGGAATTATACGGGCAGTCATTTAGGTTCCAATCTTGGAATGTCATTTTTAAGAGAAAGCAACATTATTTTTGCCAGTTTTTTCGCCCAAAGCATTCCTCCAAATCCTCCTTTTAGTAGAATGGGATACACATCAGATTATGGGGCTAGTTGGAATTATTGCAATTTCATAAATATTATTGAAATATTTTCAAATATCAGAACCATGCCTGGCGATTTAGTTTATTGTTATGTTTATGATCTTTGGAATAATGAACAACTTGGAATATACAGAACTGAAAACTTTGGTATAAGTTGGATTGAATCTAATTCGGGATTGCCTGATATTTCTTTAAATGCCATTTCAATTGATAAGCTTTTTAATCTATATGCATTTATAGACGGAGAAATTTATAAATTAAATAAAACGAATTTCATCTGGGAATATTTTGCAGAGCACAACTTAAACAATATTACAAATGTAACTTATAATAAAAACAATCATTTTATTGTTATTAATAACAACAAGATTTTCATTTCAACTGATGGTATAAAGTGGTATCCAAGTATTGAGGGACTTGAAAATGTAAATATAAAAATAGTTGAATCCGATAGTCTTGGATATTTTTATGCAGTTGATAGTGGTGGCAGAATTTATAAAACACTTACGCCTCATTTATTAAATAAACTTCCATATGCCCCAGAACCGTCTTATCCAATAAACAATCAGCAAGTTACTAGTGATACGGTTAAATTTATTTGGAATTCTTCAGATCCTTTGGTTACTAAATACAAGTTTATAATTTCAGAAGATTCCTTATTTAGCACGATTACAGATACTACAATCGCAGATACAACAGTGACTCTTTTTAATCTGAATGTTAATAAAAAATACTTTTGGAAAGTTAGTGCATATAATGAGGTGGGTTGGGGAATTGAAAGTGGATTTGCTTCATTTATTACAGGATTAACAGATGTTGAAACAGAACAAATTATTCCCGATAGATTTACATTACAGCAGAACTATCCAAATCCATTTAATCCAAGTACCAGTATTCAGTACGCAATAACCAGCCTGCCTACCGGACAGGCAGGTACGCATTTTGTTACTTTAAAAATTTATGATGTTCTTGGTAAAGAAATCGCAACACTTGTGAACGAAGAAAAACCGGCGGGAAATTATGAAATAGAATTTCCATCTGTAGTGACGCATCGCGATGCGTCTCTACCAAGTGGCATTTATTTCTATCAACTTAAAGCAGGGGATTATGTTGAGACAAAAAAGATGATTCTTCTAAAGTAATTTTTTTTGATTTTAACAAATTTATTTCGTTCGTTTGAAGTTAATATATTTATCCATTTTTCATTTAGGGGTTTTTATGAAAAAGTTTTTATTTCTTATCATTGTTTTCTCAAATACGCTATACTCTCAGCAGATAACAAATCCTGAATGGAGAAATTATTTAAATAGCGAATCTGTGCAGGCGATTGCAGAAGAAGGAAGCTTTGTCTGGATTGGCTCTCAGGCTGGCCTGACCAGGTTGAATAAATTTACTTATGAAAAAGAATATTATAATAAAGGGAATTCTATATTGCCTTCTAATATAATATTTGATGTAAAAGTTGATCAGCAAGGATATAAATGGGTGGCTACATTTAAAGGACTAATAAAATTCAAGGATGATTATTGGATTCTTTATGATACGACTAATTCCGGAATTCCCAAGAATGATATAAGAACAATTGAGATTGATTCACTTGGTAATATCTGGGTAGGAACTAGAGGTGGTGGTCTAGGAAAGTTTAATGGGGTAGTTTGGGAAGTTTTTAATACTGCTAATTCAAATCTCCCTTCCAATATTGTAAATGATCTTGAATTTGAAAACGCTAACTCTTTATGGATTGGGACAACAGAAGGGCTTGTGAAGAAAGAGGGTTTTAATTGGACAACATATAATACTTCAAATTCAGGGCTTACTATTAATAATATTTCTGTTATTAAAATGGATGGCAATATAAAATGGATTGGCGTAATTAGTGGTAATTATCAAAATCCAAATGGCGGAGTTTTTAGGTTTGATGATGTAACCTGGATAAATTTAATGCCTTCACGTCCAAATAGAAATTACAACTCTGTCTATTCCATTTCAATCGATAGCAATAACAATAAATGGATTGCAGCTAATTATTTTGATCCTCCTTATGGAGGCGGACTTTTTTTAATTGATTCCTTAGATAATTCTATTCAGGCTTTAAGTATAAACTTACCTTGGGGGTGGGTAAATGAAATTTATATAGATTCTCAAAATATTAAATGGTTTGGCACTAATTATGGGTTTGCTAAACAAGATCAAATTACTGAAACAATTGAAATCTCAAACTCGAAATTCGGACACAACCAAATTTTAGGTTTGCATATAGACAGGCAGACAAATAAAAAATATTTTTCGTCTTACGGAGACATCCCTTTAAGCGGAATGAGCATTGATCCAGGTTTTTTCTCTATTCTGAACGATACAACCTGGAGTTTGTATAACGGGAATAACTTGCCATTTTATTTTGGAGTATATACCTTCACTATTTCTAGCGATGGAGATATTTATGCAGCACCGTATCAAGTATTTAGTAATGATTATCTTTATCGATTTGACGGAATAAACTGGAATTTAATCCCAACCCCATTTAACAATCAAATTAGTTATTTATTTCACGACGGTGAAATACTTTGGGTTTATTATTCAAACTGGAATATTCTTTACAAGTATCAGAACAATATTTGGACTGAAATTACTAATTCTCCTTGTGTTGAAATTAGACAAATCTTGAAATCAAATAATGGATATTGGTTTGCTTGTTCAAATGGGCTTGCAAAACTTGAAGGCAATATCTGGTCTTTATATACAACATCAAATTCCGGATTACCACACAATAATTTAAGTTCATTAACAATTGATCAACAAGATAATATTTGGATAGGGACATTTAACGGGTTAGCTAAATTTGATGGGAGTAATTGGATTGTTTATAATTCTGAAAACTCTCCACTTATTTATGATAATGTATCTGCATTAGTCTGCGACAAATTAAATCGTATTTATATCGGGTCAGATTATGGCTTATTTAAAAAATATGGTAATGATTGGCATTTTTTTAATAGTAATAATTCTGGTTTACCAAATGGGTATGCAACCATGTATGGTTATTTTATAGATCGTAATAATATCAATGCACTTGCTGTAGATTCTCTAAATAATATATGGATTGCTACCAATGGCGGTGTTGGAGTTTATGATGAAGATGGAATACCTGTACCTGTCGAACTAATTTCCTTTACTTCACTAGTTAACAATGGCAATGTAACTCTTAACTGGAAAACTGCTACGGAAACAAATAATCAAGTATTTGAAGTTGAAAGAAAAAAATTAAATAAAAACTGGTTGAAAATTGGATTTGTAAATGGTAATGGAACAACAACAGAAACAAAAACCTATTCTTTTATTGACAAAAATCTTTCAGTTGGAAAATATCAATACAGATTAAAGCAAATTGATTTTGATGGAACGTTTGAATATTCAATAAAAATTGAAGTTGAGATTGATGCCCCAACTAAATTTTCTTTACCCCAAAACTATCCAAACCCGTTTAATCCAAGTACAAAAATCAGTTGGCAGTCTCCAGTCGGCAGTTGGCAAACTTTAAAGGTTTATGATATTCTTGGAAATGAAGTTGCAACTCTAGTTAACGAAGAAAGATATGCGGGAAGTTATGAGATTGAATTCAATCCAGAATCAAGTATCAAGAATCCAGCATCCGGAGTTTATTTCTACCAGTTAAGAGCAGGGGATTATGTTGAGACTAAAAAGATGATTCTGCTAAAATAAAATTACTTTAGCAGCATCATTGGTTTTGTTTGTGTAAATCCATTTGCTGTTAAACTATAAAAATAGACGCCGCTTGAAAGATTATATTCAGCAGCATCAAAATTAATTTTATGGTTACCCGTAGTTTTTGGTTCATTTATAAGTGTAACTATTTCTTTTCCAGTTAAATCATACACCTTCAATAAAACATCAGAGTTATAAGGCAAACTAAATTCAATATTCGTAGTCGGGTTAAATGGATTTGGAAAATTTTGTTCTAGATTAAACTCCTTAGGAATTGAAGCATAATCTTCACCATTAACACCTACAGACAAGATCTCAATAGGAACAGACCATATTTGATATGTGCCGGTTGAATTATCCATCCATACGGGAAAAAGTTTATTGCCAACGGAAGTAATATCAATATTATCACCCATATAGCCCTGCCCTAATCCGCCAATAGCTATAGGCTTAAAGTTGTGATCACTAATTTCATATTCAGCCCAGCTATTGCCTGCATCTGTTGATCGTGCAAGAAAAACACCGGAGGAATCATTTGTTGTATTTCTATCATCATAAAAAATTATGTTAACCCCGCCAAAATCATCTACAGTTATACCGGTAAAGAATTGTGATTTGCCGTTGTTAAGTGCATCCTGATTAACTCTGATTGCCGAAGACCAAGTTTGACCACCATTGGTGGATTTTCTTAAAATAATATCAGGATCACTACCTGCGGGTGAAAGATTTTTTTGAGATGTGACTATATAGATTGTTCCGCGTGTTGCTGTGTTCGAAAGATCAATAGCCATTCTTGGTAAACCATTAACTCTTATACTTTGCTTATTTGTTAATATCCCAACAATTCCATTCATCGGAAAAACATTTTCATTAACATTCCAATTTGTTCCACCGTTTGTAGAAGAAGCAAATCCTACAAAAACTTCTGTAAAAGGAGAGCTACTTGTAACACCAGCCCAGCAAACATAAACCTGGTTCTCAGGTCCAAGATCAATTTCACCGCCGGCATTGCGAGTTGATGGATTATTAATTTGGGATACAGTATTCCAGTTTCCAGCTATATCATCTGTGGATACAAATCTTATAGGATAGGGAGGAGTAAGTTTAGCCCAAACTGCATAAGTTCTTCCAGAGTAGCTGCTGTTTGGATCGGAATCTGATACGATTGATACTCTTTCAAGATCATCTGTTGTCATTGATTTTTGTGCTGACCAGTTCACACCTTTATCAGTTGAAAAATGAGAAAACGCACCAGGAAAAGTAGTCGATCCTTTTCTCGTTAAAATAAACGTACCATTTTTATCAATTGCTATCGAAGGATCACCGCCATGAAAAAAGATATTTGCACCGTTGCAAGTATCACTGCCAAACCAGTTTTCTCCGCCGTCTGTTGTTACGTACACACCTTCACTTACAAAAAATGTTGGCGCTAATTGCACAGTATTTGCGGATGAAAAAAGTATGTTGTTATCATACGGATGCTGTGTTATAAACACTTCGGATTGAGAAGTAGAACTTGGAAAGATTCTATAGTTATCTCCGATAATTATACCGCCTCCTTGTGCAAAGGTGACGGCATTAATAAATAAGAGATTGAAGAATAAAATTTTAATATTTTTTTTCATGATTCCCTTTTATTAAACTTAAAACTGATATCCCAATTTTAAAGATGCAAAAAATGTTTGTGGTTCACCTGCTTCATAAAATCTGCCGTTTGATGAGTTAATATTAATAAATCCTACATAAGTTTTATCTAAAATATTATTTACACCTCCCGATAGCAGTATATTAAAATTACCCGCAAACATTTCTAATCCTAAAGTTGAGTTTAGAATTTGATAACCCTCAGTTTCAACTGAGTTAGCATCGTTTACATACATACCGCTTAGGCTTTGATATGCGCCTTTTATAAATCCATTTAACATTGGAGTTAATTGATGTTTGTACTCCAATGACAAAAATAAATTATGTTTTGGCACACTTGGAACAATATTACCACTGTAATCTTCAGTAGAAGTTGTGATCGTTCCTACAGAATCAAGAGCTATTGCAATAGCCGAATACTCATCATAAGAAAAATCAGAATAAGTATATGATACTATTGCTTTTAATCCATTATAAACTTCAGAGGTTATACCGGCTTCAAATCCGTTTCTGTTTGTCTTAGCGGAATTTCTAAAAAATGCGTTCCCATAAACATCAAATGGTACTATTTCATCTTTTACTTGTGTTTTGAAGAATGTGAATTCAAATAAGGTGTTACTAAAAAAATCATCGTCACTATTTATTAAATTACCTTTTACACCAAGTTCAAAATTAGTTGATTGCTGCGGCTTCAAATCAGGATTCATTAATGAGCCGGGATTTGTGCTTGTGGGATAATTATCAAGCTCATTACCAGCAGGTGAATCAAAACTATATCCAAATGATGTATAAAAAGCAATTGAAGGAGTTACTTTGTAATTAAGTGCAAATTTTGGAGTAAAATCTTCAAATCTTCTCTTATCGCTTTGTACACCAAGCAGTCGGTTTATCTGATCAAAATAAACATTATCGTATCTTCCACTCATTAAAAAGTAAAGTTGTTTATTATACAATTCAAAATTATTTAAGATGTACACACCAGTGTTGCCAATTGTTTCATCCAGATAATTTAATAACTGATCGCCTTTTGCACCACCAATGCTGTTAAACTCAGACACTGGTCCAGTCTGATAAAATAAATCACCACCAATCGTAAAACTATTTTCTCTATCCAGGATGTTCGATTTATTAACATACTTTATACTTCCGCCTAAACCATAACGATCGAAAATTCTGAATGAGTTAACTGCGGCACGCTCAAAATATTTTACGGTTCCATAGCCGGTAACTTCAATTTCATTGTTTAGTTTTTCTCCAAACTTTGTTGTGTATCTAACGGCAACTCTGCCTTTTTTTGATACCCTTCGGAAATCCCAGTCAACTTCTCGTTGTGCTGCCTGATATGGATCTGCATCAAATTCAGCTTTTGTTAAAGAGCCAGGCAATCTTATCAATCCGGTAGCAAAATATCCGAGGAATTGAAGATTAGTATTATCGCCCGGTGTAGTTTCAAGAACTGTGTTTAGAATATGCCAATAATCTTCACTGTGCGGGCGATATCCTTTATAATTATGGTATGTGTATGTATTAAGAAGCCCATAATTTTCTGTCCGTATTCCTGCTTTAAATCCATTCCTTCTTAACTCAGAAGAACCGAAATCATTAAATTGGGTTATAAATGATTTACTGAAATTTATATCATTAATAAAATTTACAACTCCACCCGGTGCATTTGTATAGAGTGAAGATGAATTTCCCTTAACTATTTCTATGCTGCCAATTGAATTGAAATCTATCGATTCTATTCTGGTTTGCCCGTCCGGTTCCGATTCAGGAATTCCATCAAGCAAAATTCTTACACCACGGATACCCGAATTAGAACGGCTTCCAAATCCGCGTATAGAAATTCTAACATCGTGATTACCATAACGCGACTGCATCAAAACGCCAGGTACAGCATTCAATACATCACTTATCGAAACTTTTCTATCATATTTATACTGAGTAGGACTGATTCTAACAACGGAGTAGGGGATATCAATTATTTTTTGGTTTGTTCTTGTTCCCGTTACTATTACCTCATCCGTTTCATATTTTATAGAGTCAATCTGATCAATTGGAATCAGATATATTACTGAATCTTTCTTTTGTGCATTTGAAATATTTGCAAATAATGTCAAAAGGAAAGTAAACAGTATAATCGTCTTAATAAGATTCATATACGTAACCTTTGATTATTTTGTTTATAGCTCTGAGAATAGAAAATAATTAATTTTTCCTAGAGCTTTTTAAAGTATGAAAAGTTAAACGATTAATCGCGGGGGTGGTGTAGGTATATCTTCAATTGGATTAGGTGTTACGGCTTCTTTTATAAGACGCGGAATATTTTTTATGTCATCATTAAAATGTTTTGAATAATTACAATCAATGTTTTCGGAATATAATCCTACCAAAATTACACGCTGTGTAAAATTTGTTCTATCATTTTTATGATTAGCAACTTGTGATGAAAATATTTCTTCAATAATATTCTCTTTGTGATCGTAGTAGCAGATGAAATAAACGCTGTCTTCTGTCTCTTTCTTATCCTCGATATCGTACATCTTACCATTAAACCTGAACTCTTTGCCCGGCTTTACCCAGATAAAATCATACTTATTATTTTTAAGATCAACTATTTTAAAAACAAGTACACTTAAATCCTCAATCTTTATCTTTTTGTCTTTAATCGATTTACTAACAACAGCTTTTATAATTGATGAAGCAGGAATATAGAGCATAACATATCCAAACGAATTATAAATAATTACAATCGCTAAAAATATATACACATACTTTGTTAATGTTTTAAATCGAATCATTCCGTTTAATACTTACGCATTATTTATTTGTAAAAGTAATAATATATTAACCTAAATAAAATTCGCTGCGTCTTAACTATTTGATTTACTTTGCGTACTCGTTGGTAAGATTCATTTACTCCAAAAAGTATTGTCTTAAAACCTTATCCCTGCCATAAACATCATCCCGATAATTAAACACACCATTCTCATCCACCCACACAGTATAATAATCCACAAACACAGGAACGTATTTATCAAACTTTACTTCTGTTGTAACACCGTAACTATGGTTCTTTCTTAAGTTACTTCTCTTAATGTTAAACTCTTCAACAACATTTGGGTTATCCACCTTTTGCCCGACTTCAATTTTTATAAAATCAGTTGTCCATTTAGAATTATTATTAAGTAAATACTCCGCAAGCTGCATCGGTTTTTCCACACGCAAACAACCATGACTAACAGCCCTATTTATATATTTAAACGGCGCCCTTGTTGGTGTATCATGCAGATAAACACCAAAAGGATTTTTGAACATAAACTTTATTTTACCCAAAGCATTGCCCGCTCCGGGATCCTGTACAATACTGTAACGATTTGATGAAGAAAGATCGTGTGCTGTTAATCCATCCAGACTTACGCGTTCACCTGCTTTATAAACCTTGAAGTACCGTTTCTTAAGATATAACGAATCACGACGTAAGCCGCTTACTATCTCTTCTTGTATAATGCTCTTTGGTACAGACCAGGTGGGATTTAACACCATGTAAGATATTTGTCCGTAAAGATTCGGAGTTTCCCATTTCCCTTTTCTGCCTGCACAGATAATAATATTAAATTTCTCTACACCGTTTTCGATTGCGTAAACTTTAAAATCTGGAATGTTAGCCATTATGTATTTAGCAGTATCAGAATAATCTAACCATCTGAATCTTTCTAAAGTCAATTTTATTTTGTCAACATATTCCATTGGCGTTATGTTTAATCTTTCGATGGTCGTTTTACCAATAATACCATCATCATTTAAACCGTTAGCCCTTTGAAAACTTTTTATCGGCGCCGCTAACAAGGTATCATACAAAACTAAATCATTAATCTTTACCTTGCTGGTATCCAAAAAACCAAGAGTGATTAGTTTATTTATAACTAAATCAATTGAAGAATACACATTCCCCGGCTCTACTTTTTTATCTGTAACCGGAATAGCAGTCCACTCTAAACCTTTAATTCCCTCAAATCTTTTTAAAGCTGCCTGCAGCTTTTTGTACTTCTCACTTTTTGGCTGGATATTTTTTAGATACTCAATGATATTTTCCTGTTCAAATGGTTCAAATAACTTTTGATTAAGCGAATCCGTTACAGGTAAATAATATGAATCGGCAAATATTTTTCTTGGATTAACTACGCCATGCCGCATATGCATTGAATAAGTTAAGATTGTATTTGCTGCAAGCATCTCAGCGTTTGCAAGATGAAGGTATCTCTTTTTATTATAAGTCCTTGGGTCTATTGATTCCGAGAATTCATTTTTAATTTTTGTGTAATTATAATTTCCCGGATTTAAACCATGCTCTTCAGCATTTCCAATAATAGTTAAAAGAGAATCAACAAAGCTTTTTGATTCATAACTTTTTATAAAAATCGGTTTAAAATTATTATTCGAATAAAACGATTTTAAGGTATCTAAATTTTCCTTTATTGATTGATATAACAGATCGGTAGTATCAGAAAAACTAAAAGAATGTTTAAGAACAACTTCATACTCAGCTTGATTAAAACTAAATTCTGCATTTAAGTTGGGCTTAACACTTTCAGTTTTTTTATCACAGCCAATAATAGTAAACATTGTTACTGCAATTAAGAAAAATGTTTTTTCTTTAGATAGGGGAAAGACCATTTTCATAAAATAAGAATTCCATTTAATTTAATATGAATCGGTTGTTATTCTTTTCGGATCTTTTATTAGCTGGCGAGAAAAATAATAAAACTAATTATAAATTCCTTGAATAGTTGAGATTATAGTGTATTGATTACAGATAGCTTCGTTTTAGTAAATTACTTTTAGTTCGAATTTGGCGAAACTAATTACCGGGTTGGGCGGATTGTCATAAATCAAATTCTATTTGTCATTCTGTATAATTTTTTTTGCATCAGAGTATTTTTGTAAGACCGTTAATTTGGTGTTGAAATTACATCAAAATAAATACTACAGTTTTAATGGTTGTTAAATATCAAATAGTACAAATGCAATTCTAGAGCTAGCAAAAAAAAATCTCCTCTACTTGTAAGGGCGGAGGAGACTCATATAATCAAATTAACAATCAGAACCATAAGATCAGGTAAAAAATAATGCCACTAACGATCTCTTTTTCCTGCTCTGATATCAACACATGCTTTGCAAAGTTTTTTATTTCCCTTGCCAGCTACTTTTCTACCTTTTACAATAAACTTACCGGATGAACAGACACTGTATATATGATATACTTCGCCGGTCTTGGAATGGAATGGTGCAACTTGTTTAGGCATAACACTTCTCCTTGATTAATGAAAGTAAAGAAAATTGTTTCCCTATAAGTTAAAACAATTTTTCGCTTTCAACAAAACTTTTAAGAATATTTTTTAATAAAATTATTAGACTCCAAAGAGGGACAGCATAATTGTATAGTGTATCTCCCTCCCAATATTATATAAAATACAATTAGA
Organism: uncultured Ignavibacteriaceae bacterium; assembly: GCA_963704275.1. Taxonomy (GTDB): domain Bacteria; phylum Bacteroidota; class Ignavibacteria; order Ignavibacteriales; family Ignavibacteriaceae; genus IGN3. Next base: position 443,887 of record CAVPHP010000014.1, read on the forward strand.
GCCGGACATGTCCTGTTTCTCCTTTCATTTACGAAAGGGAGGGCAGGTCTGGATATCTACCTACGGCAAAAAATATAATATTAGAGATGAACCTAAACATATTCAAATCTAGAATATCATAAATAAAAAAAGCTTTCAGGATTGGAAGTTTTAATACGGTGGGTATAGCCATCCCAATGAAAGAACTAGATGTAGAGTTTAACACCTACAATCTTTTAATTTAAAAAATAAAAAAAAGCTTCCATGATAGGAAGCTTTAATTGCGGAGAGGGCGAGATTCGAACTCGCGGTAGAGTTTAACCCCTACGACGGTTTAGCAAACCGTTGGTTTCAGCCACTCACCCACCTCTCCAAAGCTGAAAAATTAGCAGGGCAAAGATAATATTTTACAGCTAATATTAAAAATACAATCTATAGCTTAATTTAAAGCTTATTCCGGCTTCTGGCATTATCACCTTTACACGAGATAAATGATTTCTGTATTCTTTGTTTAGTAAGTTTTCTCCGTTTAATGATATGTTGTGGATCATCGATCCAATTTCGAATGAGAACTGAATAAAGGCATTAAAAACAGCATATCCTGCTGTTCGGATTTTCAAATATATCTACTCGATTTTGAGCACCCGCAATTTCAGAGCTAATCCCAGTTGTAAAGTTTCCGTTGAGATATTTTAACTGAATAATATTTTTTAATAGGTGGAATTTGCGGCAGGGGATCATCGGTTTGCTTAAAATTGCCATAAGTATAACTAAATGAATTTGAGATGGTAAAATATTCCAATAGCTTTAATTCAAAATAGCTTTCCAATCCATAAAATATGGCATTAACACCTTCGGTTTGATAAATAGGAAGCAGGGTCTGGCTATTAATAATTCCAGTATTTCGAGGAGTGATGAAGTATGAAAAATCATTCCTGAAGAAAGTTAACATTAAGAATATATCTTCAGATTTTAGATAAGAAAATAACTCTGCTCCGATTCCACTTTCACTTTCAAGGTTCTGGTTTCCTATTTCATATGAATATGCTGCCAGGTGAGGACCTTCTGAATAAAGTTCCTCAATAGTTGGAACTCTTGAAGTTTTACTAATATTTATTCCAAGCGAAATAGTTTTGTTTACAGAATAAAGTGTTGAGAGAGATAGGGAATAGCTTAAAAAATTTCGATGGATTATTACTTCATTATTAGTACTTGGATTTGTATCATCAGGATTAAATTCATCATATGAGATTCGAAATCCGGTTTCAAAACTAAAATCAGATAACTCAAAAGTCTGAAAAGAATATCCAGAGAGTTTTAAAGATTTTGTTGGCGGTGTAAATACGTATCCGCCAATATTAAAATCTCTGGCCTCAAATGATAATCCGGTAGTTCCAAAATCTAAAAATCCTAACTTTCTATTGGAAATATCTAAACTTCCTCGAAGATTATATATAACAAACTGAGCGCCAATTATATCCGCTCTTTCATATTCGGTATGTTTATAATAATCGCGTGATAATTGGAACTCTATATTTTCAAATGATTCGGAATCTATCTGATAATTAATCTTTCCGTTTATCTGACGTTTAAGCATACTTATATCTACCCCATTAGGATGAGCACCTACAAAGCCGCCTGGAACTCCATAATCAGATTTAAATTCTCTAATACTAACTCCGGTGTAACCCCAACCATCAATGTAGCTAAGACCTGAACTAAAATTTTCAGTAGCTATATCTGAATTTGCAAGAGTGCCTAGAGGTGTTCTTATATCAGCTGCAAGTCTTTTAGTAGCCTCACCTCGTAAAACAAATTTTCCTATTGGCAACTGGGCGACCATTCCACCAAGATAACCAGAATTTACTGATTCACCATAGAACCCCGCGTTTCCTGAAAAAGATATTGGAATTTCTTTCGGAATTTCATCTCTAACGATATTTACTACTCCACCCATTGTCGTTGGGTTTTTTAATAAAACTTTTGGTCCGCGAATAACTTCAATTCTATCAATAGTAAATGGTTCAACCGAGACTGCGTGATCGGGAGAGGTTGCAGATAGATCGGTTGTTTGTATTCCATCCTCAGTAATTGCAATTCTATCACTGCCCAATCCGCGAATAACAGGCCTGGCTGGTGCGGGTCCCATACTTCTGATTGCTAAACCTGTTTCATTCTTTAGCGTTGATGCCAGAGTTAAACCGAGTTCACGTTGCAGCTCTTTTCCCTTAAGAACATTTATAAACTCGTTCATATCATCAAACTTTGTATTGGTATGTAATCCTGTAACAACAACTGTTGAAGTTTCAAACGGGAGAGTGAATAAATGAACTAACAAACCAGTATTGATTTCACTATTAATCTTTATTGATGTCTTTGTAGTTTTATAACCTACATAGGATATTTCAATATTGTAATCTCCAAACGGAATTGATTTGAATTCAAAAATTCCATTTTTATCTGTTACGTCAAATTTATCCAGCTCAATTATTTTAACAACCGCATTTTCTAATGGTTGATCTAAAGAGCCATCCAATACAATGCCCTCTAATGTTCCGAAAATTCTAGATTGTGAATTTAAAGTAGAACTAAAAGAAATTATGAGAATGATCATCACCAGTAAAAGGTGATGATCAAATAAATTTATTCTATGCATTTACTGTACATTTACATTTATTGGAAAAGAAATAAACTCTGCAACTCCGGCTACCATCAATTTTAAGGTCACAGTTGTTGATCCTGTCGCTAAACCTTTTGCTCTAATTACCCAGGGTTCACCTGCTTCGGGGAGAATTTGTACTATGGATGGGTTCGCAACTGTAAAATCAAGTGTGTGCAAAGGATATTCAGGTTGGTAATATCTGTTCTGGTCATCATAAAACTCAATTTCAATATGATCGGTTAGAGAATCCTTCTCAACATCTAATGACCCGGATGATGTCAATTCAGTAGCTGAAGCCAGCACTGTTCCATTCTCTTCATAACTTAATCTTAATCCAATCGGTTCGCCGTAAGCGGTTGTATCTTCTCGAATAATTACAGGAATCTTAGGTGTTTTTACATCTACATGCCCAATATGTAATACTTGCAATTCAAGAGTAGTAGAGCCAGAAATTAATCCTTTGAGATGGAAAGCCCAATCTGTAGGACTATCTTGTAGAATTGATAGTTTTGAAGGATCAGTAATCAGCCAACCAAACTGATGATCGGCATCGCTTGGAGGATTTATAATATTTTTATTGATATCCAGATACTTAATTGTAAAGTGATCCGATAGTGCATTAAGTGGTGCATAAAGTGTATCCGGAACAGAAGTGGAATTCCAGTTAGTTTGGATTACACCTTGCCATACAACAAGAATTGGTCTAGTTGTTGCATCTCTAATTACCCAACCTTCTGGTTCAAAATGCGTAGAAGGTGGAATTACAGGATCGGTCTCATCACTGCAGCTTGTTGTAGAGATAACTATTAGTAATAAAGCTAAAAAGATATACGCATACCTTAATAAGAATGAAGTCATTTTCTTCTCCTTTGAAGTAAATTTAAATGTTATTAAAATAAGTTAAGAGAAGAATGAACTAGGTGGAGCTCTGAGAGAATAATGAAGAGTCTGTGCTTTTAACGGTTTTACAGAAACTATCTGAAGATGTATAAGATCGGTTTTCAGTTCATAGTTTAAGTAAGGATTTGCTGTAGATATTACAGTGTTTTGTAGTGTGTTATATGCTGTCTGGATTGGACAAAAAGTTGATGCATCAGTTTTGTATGAGTGTGAGAGATTACTTTTATCAGTTGAATTCGAAACTGAAGCAGTTCTGCCCAAATCAATATTATGATGATGGAAAGCATTAAGTGAGATAATAATCAGATAACTGATTAAAGCTAAATATGCTCCAAATCTTTTTATTTTATAACTCAATTTTAACACGATCAAAGATTGTATTATTTTAACAGTTTATCAAGTCTAATTTAACCTGAGTGATTAAAGTATGATTTATTAAATTAAAATTGTTTCTCTAGTAGCCTTTTAATAATTTTCAACATTCAATTTTTAGAAAGAACAGATGAACAAATTTGTTGGTGTAGACTATTTTAACATAGATTCTTTGCTCTCGGAAGAAGAATTAATGATTCGCGAATACTGTGCGTGAATTTGTAAGCGACGAAGTAATACCAATTATTGAATCTTATAACAGGGAAGCAAAATTTCCAAAGGATCTTATTCCAAAAATGGCAGAAATGGGATTGTTTGGCCCAACACTTCCTGCAAAATATGATTGTGCAGAGTTAAATAATGTTGCCTATGGTTTGATAATGCAGGAACTTGAAAGAGGCGATAGTGGAATTAGAAGTTTTGCATCTGTGCAAAGTGCTTTAGTTATGTATCCTATCTTTACTTTTGGCAGTGAATCACAAAAGGATAAATGGCTTTCTGCATTGGCTAAAGGAGAGAAGATTGGCTGCTTCGGACTAACTGAACCTGATTATGGTTCAAATCCCGGTGGAATGATAACTAAAGCTGAAAAAGTAGATGGAGGCTACGTACTAAACGGCGCCAAAATGTGGATTACTAATGGTACAATTGCAGATGTTGCCGTTGTTTGGGCGAAGCTTGATGGTGTTGTAAAAGGCTTTTTAGTTGAGAAAGGAATGAAAGGATTTACCGCGCCAGAAATGAAAGGAAAACATTCTTTAAGAGCATCTATAACTTCGGAACTGATTTTTGATAATGTATTTCTACCGGATGAGAACTTGCTCCCAAAAACTGAGGGGCTCAAAAATGCATTGATGTGTCTAAATCAAGCGAGATACGGAATTGCCTGGGGCGTTGTGGGATCAATGATGGCTTGTTATGATTCGGCCTTGAATTATGCTAAATCACGCAAACAATTCAGCAAACCTATTGCTGCATATCAAATGACCCAAAACAAGCTAGTCTATATGGTTACAGAGATTACTAAATCTCAGTTATTAAATCTACAATTAGGTAGATTAAAAGATAAAGGTACATTAAAGTTCAATCAAGTTTCGATGGCAAAACGTAACAATTGTGAGATCGCTTTGGATATTGCTCGAATGTCACGTCAGATATTGGGAGCAAATGGAATATTAGATGAATATCCAGTAATGCGTCACGCTGCCAATTTAGAATCTGTAATTACCTATGAGGGAACACACGAAATGCATACTTTAATTATTGGTGAAGATATAACCGGATTTGCGGCTTTTGAGTAATAGATTATTTTTGATTTTGATACTTTAGGAGTTTTATGTTAGATAAAAAATTTTTCGAAATAGGATTAACATTTGATGATGTTTTACTTGTACCGGGTAAATCATCAGTACTTCCGCGTGAAGTTGATATTTCAACTTATCTGACACCGGAAATAAAACTTAACATCCCAATTATCTCCGCCGCAATGGATACCGTTACAGAATCCGCAATGGCGATTGCAATTGCAAGAGAAGGCGGTATTGGAATCTTACATAAAAATCTTTCAATAGAAGATCAGTGTAATGAGGTTGATAAAGTAAAGCGATCTGAAAGCGGTATGATTAGAAACCCAATAACTCTTACGCCAAATAAAACTATTGGTGATGCACTTGAATTAATGAAGAAGTATCGCATATCTGGAATACCGATTGTTGACAACAACAGTAAGTTAGTTGGGATTTTAACTAACAGAGATTTAAGATTTGAGCCTAATAAAAACCTTAAAGTTTCAGATATAATGACAAAAGAAAATTTAATAACTGCACCGCTTGGCACTACTTTAGAGAAAGCAGAACATATACTACAAAAGCATAAGATTGAAAAACTTCCTGTTGTAGATAAATCTGGAACTTTGAAAGGATTAATTACCTTCAAGGATATACTTAAAAAGAAAAAACATCCATTCGCCTGCAAAGATGAACATGGCAGATTAAGAGTTGGAGCAGGTGTAGGAGTTACTTACGATACAGTTGAAAGAGTAAAATCTTTAACAGATGCAGGGGCAGATGCAATAGTAATAGATACTGCACACGGTCATTCAGCTGGAGTGATAAAGACTGTAAATGAAATTAGAAAAAAATTCAGATACATACAACTAATCGTTGGTAATATAGCAACTTATGAAGCAGCACTTGATCTTATAAATTGTAAAGTTGATGCAATAAAAGTTGGTATTGGTCCAGGTTCAATCTGTACAACAAGAATTATTGCAGGTGTTGGGGTTCCGCAAATAACAGCAATTGCAAATACCTATAAAGCAAGTAAAAAATTTGGTATCCCACTAATTGCTGATGGAGGAATCAAACAAACCGGTGATGTTCCAAAAGCTATTGCCGCAGGTGCAGACTCTGTTATGATTGGCAGTTTATTTGCAGGTGTTGATGAAAGTCCTAGCGAAAAAATACTTTATGAAGGGAGAAGTTTTAAATTATATCGCGGAATGGGTTCACTCAGTGCAATGAAAAAGGGAAGTAAGGATAGATATTTTCAGGATACTGAAGATGATATTAAAAAACTAGTGCCCGAGGGAATTGAAGGACGAGTTCCTTACAAAGGTCCACTCGAAGATACCGTTTATCAATTAGTTGGTGGATTAAAAGCAGCTATGGGTTACACCGGAAATGCAAATATTAAAGCGCTAAAATCAAAAAGTAAGTTTATGCAAATTACTCTTGCGGGTCTTAAAGAAGGTCATCCACACGATGTTATTCTTACTCAGGAAGCTCCAAATTATCATAGTCATAAATAGGTTTTAATAAGTAATGTTTAAAGTGTTAGTTGTTGCATATTATTTTCCTCCTATGGGATTAAGCGGTGTCCAGAGAACTTTAAAGTTTGTTAAGTATATGAAAAATTATAACTGGAATCCAACAGTTATAACAAGCGGCAATGTTGCTTATTTTGCTCATGATAAATCTCTTACAAAAGAATTAAAGGACACAGACATAAAAGTAATAAGAATTTCGGGCAGCAAAGAACCAAATTCTGTTTTAGCAAAACTTGGTACAATGAAACTTCCAAGTGAGTTTGTTAGAAATATTTTTGATAAGCTGAGCCAGACTTTTTTTATTCCGGATAATAAAATTTCATGGTCAAAACTTGCATACAAAAAAATTGATAAAATATTAAGTACAGAAAAGTACGATGCTTTGTTCATCACCTGTCCGCCTTTCTCTGCCTTTGATGTTATATCACAAATAAAAAAGAAACACGATATTCCTTTGTTTGCTGATTATCGAGACCTTTGGTACAAAAGTTATTTTGCCTTTTATCCAACTCCATTCCATAAGCTTCTTCATAAAAAAAAGGAATACAACGCGCTAAAAGCTGCTGATAGAATTATCGTAACAAATAGAAAGATCAAAGAAAAATTATTAAACACATATCCGTTTTTAACTTTTGAAGATGTCGTAATTATCTCTCACGGTTACGATAAGGATGATTTTGATAAAATAGAAGCACAGCCAAAACCCCAGAACAAGATGGTGCTTATGTACTCTGGAATTTTTATGGTGTACAATACACCTGAGTATTTTTTAAAAGCATTTAAACAACTAACTATTGAGCGCCCGGATATTGCATCAAATATTGAACTACATTTTGTAGGATTTTTAAGAAAAGAAAATCAGAAGCTTATTCGTAAACTCAGCCTTCAATCATTCGTAAAAGATCATGGTTATGTAAATCATGATGAATCAATTGCTAAATTAAAATCTGCTGATGTGTTATGGTTTATGGTAGGCAGAAGGAGAAACATTGATGCCATTTTGCCTGGTAAAGTTTATGAGTATATCGGAGCTAAAAAACCCATTCTTGCTTGTGTTCCTGATGGTGCCGCGAAAATGGCTGTAGAAGAATCCGGTGCTGGATTCGTATGCAGTCCTGATAATATAGATGAAATCAAAAACACTATTCTAAAAGTTTATCAGCACTATAGTAGTAACACACTCCCAATCCCCTCGGAGGAAATTTTAGAAAAGTTCAGACGTGATAATTTGACCGAATTACTCACAAAACAATTCCAATCAAAATTAAGAGCGGAAGTTTAATGCAGGTTTTATTAATTGGTTCAGGTGGAAGGGAACATGCACTTGCTCTTAAAATAAATCAAAGTAAAAGATTAACAAAATTATACTGTGCACCTGGCAATCCCGGAACAGAAAGTATTGCAACTAATCTATCCTTAAAAGTTAGCGATAAGAAATCCGTTGTAGATTTTTGTAAAAATAATATTATTGATTTAGTTGTAATTGGTCCGGAGCAACCTTTAGTTGATGGGCTCGCAGATATTTTAATATCTGCCGGTTTCAAAGTATTTGGTCCCTCTGCAAATGCAGCACAAATTGAATCCAGCAAAACATTTGCAAAAAGGATTATGAGACAAGCAGATATTCCAACTGCCACTTATATAGAGTTCAATAATAATCAAATGTCAGATGCTCTAAACTACCTCAATCAAATAAGTTATCCAACAGTAATTAAGGCAAATGGTTTGGCAGCCGGTAAAGGTGTTTTTATTTGCAAAAATTTATTAGAAGCTAAGAACGCTATTGCGGAAATATTTGAGAATAATATATTTGGGGAATCAGGGAGCAAGCTGATTATAGAAGAATTTCTTGAAGGTGAAGAAGCCTCAATCTTTGCCATAACCGATGGCGAAATATTTGTATGTCTTCCCGCGGCTCAGGATCATAAGAGAATTGGGGATGGAGACACTGGAAAAAATACAGGCGGAATGGGCGCTTATGCACCAGCCCCGGTTATTAACCCTGTTTTGCAAAAACAAATTGAAGAAATAATAATCAAACCTACTATAAATCAATTGCGTGAATCGGAGAATAAATTTATCGGCTGTTTGTATGCTGGATTGATCATCACGAAAGATGGTCCAAAAGTAATTGAGTTTAATTGCAGATTTGGTGATCCCGAAACACAAGTAGTTTTACCTCTGTTGGAGGGAGATTTTTTGCAACTGCTTTATTCTGCTGCGAAAGGAAATCTTGATGTTAATTCTGTTAAATATTCCGGTGGAAGTTCTGTTTGTATAGTCGCTGCCTCAAGTGGTTATCCTGATGAATATAAAAAGGGTTTTGAGATTAAAGGTTTAAATTCATCGGATGAAAATGTGATTATTTATCATGCTGGAACTAAAAAATCTAATAATACAATCTTAACAAATGGTGGAAGAGTTCTGGGTGTTACCTCCGTTATTAATAATTATGACCTCAAATCCGCAAAAGAGATTGCCTACAAAGCGATTGACAAAATCCATTTTAATGGAATAACTTTTAGGAAAGACATTGCTGATAAAGCTTTCAAATATTTAAAATAAAAATAATCATTCTAACTTTAGTTTCAGCAAATCCGATCCAAAAGTAATTAATAAAAACGACCCAACTATCATTAATATATTTTCACCAAGTTTCATTAATCCGATTTGAGTCCCCTTACCAAAGCAGCCACAATCAATGCTTAAACCACGGAATAGACTTATCACTATCGCTAATGTAAATACAAATAGTAAGGAAAAGATTATAGAGCTATTTTCCTTTACTGCAACTCCAAACGCTAATAATATTCCCGCAATTATTTCAATCCACGGTAAAGTAATTGCAAATAAGTTTATAACCGAAACAGGAAACAATCGATAATTAGATATTGAAATAGCAAACTCATTTGGACTTGATACTTTTTCTGCACCCGCATATATAAAAACAAATCCGATTGAAAATCTTAATATCAGTAGCAGGTATTTATTTGATAAAAAACTCTTCATTACTTTTTAAAGTTTGTGGGATAATTATTTTTTGTCCATTCATCATAACCACCGATAAAAACATAAACTCTTTTAAATCCCATTTCAAAAAGTTCTTCACCCGAAAGTTCGGCAATATCGCAATCTGCACCACTGCAATAAGTTACAATTATATTGTTTTTATTTAAGTTGTTGATGGTCTTTGAATAATTTTCAGATCCGTAAAAGGGAATATTTATTGCATCTTTAATATGTCCTTCCGCAAATTCCTCAGGCGATCGGGCATCAATAAATATAATTTTTTGTTTAAATAATTTATATGCAAAGTCTAATTTGATTGCTTTGGGCTGATTGAAAGCTTCAATTTTTTGGGTCTTTTCTGTATTTGTATCAATTACAATAGTATCTATTATATTTTTATTTTCTGATAGAGTTGAATCAACGATTAAAGTGTCTTTTATTTCAAAGGAGGAAAGTGAATCAGTTTCCCAACTCAAATTTTTTTCCTCTCGGATAATATTTAAGCCCTTTGGATTGAAGTGATTATAAATGAGAGAAATAATTATCGAAACGAGAACAATAAAAAATATTTTAGAAAAGTTAAGGTTCAATTGTTGTAATATTTTTTTACGGATTGATTTTTATTCACCAAAATTACAAGTATTTAATAAAAAGCCTCCCAAGAAAGGAGGCAGTGTACCGAAAGCCGGACTCGAACCGGCACGAGGTGTAAGCCCCACTGGATTTTGAGTCCAGCGCGTCTACCAATTCCGCCATTTCGGCAATCATTTCAAAGAAAGTATTGTATAACTCTTTTAAATTTCTACTCAAAAAAATCAAGTAACTAAGCGTCTATCAACCTGCCAGACGGCAGCCAGCTTCCAGCTAATTCGGCAATTATTTCAAAGAAGTTTTGTAAAACGTGTAAAAATTTTTGTTTTGATAAAAATATTTTCACATAGCAGAAGCGTCTGCATTTTTCACAAACCTTAAAATTTCAGAGCAAAAGATAAAAAACTAAAAATTACTAACCAACTTTGTGCATCATTAAAAGATTCCTCTCTTTATGGTATAAATATTTGAGACATTTATTCGATAATGAAGTAAGAGTAAACTGTGGCACAATGATTGTTTAACATCAACTAAACTAAAAAGGAGTCATGATGAAAAATATTTACAGAACAAAAAACAAAAAGCATCAGAAAGTTACAGATGTTTATTTGTTAGTTAGCAATTGGAATAATGTTGATAATTATTCTGAAGAAGAAATTGAAGATCTTCTTGAAGAAAACCATATACCTGAAATTTCTTACATAGAAGTGATAGAAAAACCAGATAACATTATTTTTGATTAATTATTTAGCGTTAAATTTTATGAGCAAAACGTACATTGGACAGGATGGACATTACGACATCGATGATGATGGTAAAGTCATCCAAAAGATGGTAAATGAGTTTGGAAGATTAACTGGAATTACAAAAGTGTATTCTAATTTTAAAAGAATTCCAAATCTTATTGATAGAAATAAAATAGAATATTTTTTACAGATGTTAAAAATCTATAAAGTTTCCGGGCGAGTTTAATTCTCATCACTTCAGTTTACTCGTCCCTAACTTTTCCTTTTAACTTCCTAATTTATTCTACCTGCACACTTACGCTTTAACCAAGCTTTCATTATTTTTGTATCCAATAACAAACATTGGAATTATGGAAAATAATACTTCAAACCCGAACGATTCTTTAAAAGAAAAATCTAAAAACTTTATCTATGAAATTATTGATGAAGATTTTAAAACTAATAAATGGAATGGCAGAGTCCACACTCGATTTCCCCCTGAGCCGAACGGTTATTTGCATATCGGACATGCAAAATCTATTTGCCTCAATTACGGAATAGCGCGTGATTACAAGGGTAAGTTCAATTTAAGATTTGATGATACAAATCCAACAAAAGAGGAACAGGAATATGTTGATTCCATTATTGAAGATGTAAAATGGCTCGGTGGCGATTTTCAGGATCGAATATTTTTTGCTTCTGATTATTTTGAACAGATGTACGAATGGGCTGTAAAGCTTATCAAAAAAGGTAAAGCCTATGTTGATGATTCTGACTCCGAAACTATGCGCGGATTACGTGGAACGGTAAATGAAGCCGGTAAAGAAAGTCCGAATCGTAATCGTTCTGTGGAAGAAAATCTTGATCTCTTTGAGCTAATGAGAAAAGGTGAGTTCAAAAACGGTGAGAAAGTTTTGCGTGCAAAAATTGATATGTCTTCTCCCAATATGCTTTTGCGTGATCCTGTTATGTATCGAATAATTCATTCGGAACATCATCGCACAGGAAGTAAATGGTGTATCTATCCAACTTACGATTGGGCACACGGATTGGAAGATTCTATCGAAGGAATTACGCATTCCATTTGCACATTAGAGTTTGAGGTACACCGACCATTGTATGATTGGTTTTTGAATGAACTTGAAATATATCATCCGCAGCAAATTGAATTTGCAAGATTGAATTTAACATTTACTGTAATGAGCAAACGTAAATTACTCGAACTTGTTGAACAAAAATTTGTTGATGGTTGGGATGATCCAAGAATGCCAACTATTTCTGCATTCCGAAGAAGAGGTTATTCATCGGAAGCCATTCAGAATTTTGCAGAATCAATCGGAGTAGCGAAACGTGATGCAATGACTGAGATTGCTTTACTTGAATTTGCCATTCGAGAAGATTTAAATAAAAAAACTCAAAGAGTTATGGCTGTACTTGATCCATTAAAAGTTGTAATAACAAATTATACCGGTGAAGAAGAACTTGAAGCTGTTAACAATCCGGAAGATGCTGAAATGGGGCATCGGAAAGTACCGTTTGCAAAAGAACTTTACATTGAGAGAAGTGATTTTATGGAAAATCCGGTAAAGGGATTTCATAGATTAATTCCTGGTGGAGAAGTTAGGTTGCGCTATGCATACATTATCCAATGTGATGAAGTTGTTAAAAATGATAGCGGTGAAGTAATTCAACTTAATTGCAGTTATGATGCTGAAACAAAAAGCGGAACGGGCACAAGTGCAAAAAAAGTTAAAGGTACAATTCATTGGGTCTCTATAAATCACGCTGTTAATTGTGAAGTTAGATTATATGATAGACTATTAACAGTCGAAGACCCTGCAAGTGAAAAAGATAAAGATTATAAAGAGTTAATTAATCCAAAATCACTTGATATAATTACAAATGCAAAGTTAGAACCATTTGTGAAATCAGCAAAACCCGGCGATCGTTTTCAGTTTGAAAGACAGGGATATTTTTGTGTTGATACAAAATATACTACGAATGAAAAACTTGTTTTTAATCGTACAGTTACTTTAAAAGATACCTGGGCTAAAACAGGCGGCAAAAAATAAAATTATTTTTAAGATAAAATATTATGACAAAAGAAAAAACTAAAAAACTGTATTCTGTTATTACCGGAGATATAGTTAAATCATCAAAATTATCTTTAGAGCACCATAAGCTCTTAGTAAAGGTTATGAAAAATTCCTCCAAAGATCTTTCTAAGATTTTTCCCAATACTTTAAAATATCAACCAGAGTTATTCCGCGGTGATAGCTGGCAGCTTCTTATTAAACAACCGGAGTTGGCTTTAAGCATAGCTATGTTTTATCGTGCGTATCTAAAATCTAAGATGCAGCTTAGCTCTATCGATGCGCGAATGGCTATCTCTATTGGTACTGTTGATTTTATTGAGTCATCATTCGGTGTTGGAAATGCTTATAAGATTTCCGGAAAAGCATTAGATAAAAAAGGTAAACGTAAAATCCGGTTTGTTTCTGATGTTATCCCAAATTCAGATGTTATTGATTTGCTTATTCAGAATACTGATTATATTTCTTCTAAATGGACAAGCCGCCAAAGCAATATAGTTTTACTTGCACTGCAAAATATGGATCAGAATGCTATATCATCTAAACTTCGTATTTCTCAGCAGGCAGTTTCTAAACAGATAGATTCTTCAGGATGGATGATTGTTGCTGAAAATATTGATTATTTCAAACATGCTTTGCTTTATACTTCATATGTTCTTAAAGCTAAAAAATAGCAATACAACCTTTAAAGGTTGTATTATAGATATACAACCTTTTAAGGTTGTATAATGGATATACAACCTTTTAAGGTTGTATAAGCAAATAAAACTAAAAATAGATGATATAAGTTTTTAAGCTTATATCTATATCAAATAATTGAAAGAATTATATATGATTATTATTGATAATATTTTTATTCAAATTCTTATCCCATTATTAACAGCACATTTTCTTACTGATTTTATCCTGCAAACCGATGAAGACGTTAAGAAAAAACAAAGTATTCTAATATTTGGTAAACATATCGTGTTTGTTACCGTATTCAGTTATTTATTAGTAGGAGATTGGGGTAATTATCTAATTCCAGCAGCAATTTTATTTAGCCATACAATAATTGATTTATTAAAAAAAACTTTCAAAAAAGATTCATTAACAATTTTCTTCGGAGATCAAGCAGCGCATTATTTAGTAATACTTGTGTTATCGTTTTACATGCAAAATAATGCAAGGATGGAAAGCAATAATCTATTTTGGTTAAGTGTTTTTGGAAAAGCTTATTTAAAAGTACTAATTATCATAACTGCAGTTATACTAACAACAAAGTTTAGCAGTATAATAATCAGTTACATAATCAAACCATTTCAAGCTAAAATATTTAAAGCACAGAACAACAATAGAGATGAAATAAAAACCGGCAGAATTATCGGTTACTTAGAAAGAATTATTATTCTTGTTTTGTTTCTAGCTGAGCTGCCTGCTGTGGTGGGATTTTTAATAACTGCAAAATCAATACTGCGATATGCAGAGATTAAAAATGAAAACGATAAAGTTATGGTTGAGTACGTTTTAATCGGCACATTATTAAGCTTTACAGTAGGAATTATAATAGCTTTTGCAACAACTAAATTGTTAGGTAATCTGAACTAAAAAATTAGGCAGTAATTTTTAGTACCGCAGTATCAATCCTTTTAATCACTTCGTCTTTACCAAGAATATAAAGTAAATCAAACATTCCGGGTCCAGTACTCTGACCTGAGACAGCTAATCGTAACGGATGAATTAATTTTCCTTTCCCTACATTTAGCTCTTCAGAAACTTTTGCGAGAGCATTTTCAAAATCTTCTTTAGACGTATAACTAAGTAATTCAAATCCTTCTTTTAGTTTATTTAAATGAGAAGGAGTTTCAGGTTTCCAGTTTTTCTCGATTGATTTTTGTTCATACTCGGTTGGCGCTTCATAAAAATAAGAGCAAGTATCAATAAACTCTTTTACAAAAGAAACACGTTCTTTCATTGATTCAATAATTAACTTTAAATAATCATCAGAAAAATTCTGATCTTTAAATTTTGATTTTTGAATTTCATCTTTTAAAAGGCTTAGCAATTCATCCGAACTTTTCTTTCTCAGGTGTTCAGCGTTTAACCAATTAAGCTTTTGCAAATCAAAAACGGCTCCGGCTTTGTTAACTCTTTCTAAAGAAAAACATTTAATCAGTTCATCCATATAATAAAACTCTTTATCATCACCGGCGTTCCATCCAAGCAAGGCAACAAAATTAATTAGTGCATCTTTTAAAAATCCTTTATCTCGATAATCCTCAACAGCAACATCGCCTTGTCTTTTACTAAGTTTAGAACGATCAGGATTTAGCAGAAGTGGAAGATGTGCAAAAATTGGGCGCTCCCATCCAAAAGAATCATAAAGTAGAACGTGTTTTGGAGTTGATGAAAGCCATTCCTCACCGCGGATAACGTGAGTGATTTTCATTAAATGATCATCAACTACGTTTGCAAGATGATAAGTCGGATAGCCATCACTTTTAATTAAAACTTGATCATCGACGTTGTTACTTTCAAATTCAACGTGTTCACGAATTATATCATCAAACTGGATTGTTTGATTTGGAATTACATTTAACCGCACAACATTTGCAACTCCAGATGTAAGATTTTTTTTTACTTCTTCTTTGGATAAATGTAAACAGTGTTTATCGTACTTTGTTTGCGGAAGTTTTTGTTTTTCTTGTTCTTCGCGTAAATCTTTCAATCGTTCCGGCGTACAAAAGCAATAGTAAGCTTTTCCCTTTTCAACCAGTTCATCTGAATACTTTTTATAAATATCCAATCTTTCGGATTGCATATAAGGGCCAAAATTTCCACCAGCCTCAGGACCCTCATCAAAGTTTAATCCCGCCCAATTAAGTGCATTTACTAAATTCTCTACAGCGCCTTCCACAAAACGATTTCGATCAGTATCCTCAATCCTTAAAACAAAAGTGCCGTTATTATTTTTTGCAAACAGATAATTATAAAGTGCAGTACGCAATCCACCAACGTGTAAATAACCAGTTGGGCTTGGTGCAAAACGTACGCGTGGTGTTTCATTAATCATTTTTGGAATTCCTAAAATTGAATAAATAAAAATACAAAATCACTTTTATATTTCTGAATAGGGTAGAGCGGGGAAAAGCAGATACTACTTTTTAGTTACTTTATTCTCTGTGTAGTATTTTACTTTTTCTATAAACTCCTGGCTGTCAATTGGTTTTGGAATATAATCGGTTGCACCTGCTTCCAAACATTTTTCTCGATCACCTTTCATTGCAAAGGCTGTTAGTGCGATAATAGGAGTTTCTCTGTAATCATCAAGCTCACGAATTTTTTGTGTCGCCTCAAATCCGTTCATTACAGGCATTTGCATATCCATTAAGATAAGATCATAATGCTGTTCCTGAACTTGCTCATAAGCCTGCAA
The DNA here is from genome assembly GCA_963704275.1 of uncultured Ignavibacteriaceae bacterium. Classification (GTDB taxonomy): domain Bacteria; phylum Bacteroidota; class Ignavibacteria; order Ignavibacteriales; family Ignavibacteriaceae; genus IGN3. Next base: position 460,460 of record CAVPHP010000014.1, read on the forward strand.
TCCATTTTCAACAACTACAATTGATTCAAAATTATTTTTCTTAAGTAATCGTGTTACAATTATTTGGGAATGTTTGTAATCTTCAACCAGCAATATCTTAACAGAATCTTTAACTTCTTTAACTTCCTCGGGAGTTGAAGGCTCGTCGTACCTGTTTATCATTGCATTTACAGTTTCTGCAAGATCTTCGATGTTAGTGCTGCTTTTATGTAGTAAATCGGCAAACAATCCATCAATCTTTTTAAGATCATCCTGGTAAGATTCTTTACCGGTATAAATTATAATCGGAAGTTTTGAAAAGCTTTTATTTGATTTTATCATCTTAATTAAATCAAATCCGTTTACAACAGGCATATCCAAATCAATAATTGCAAGATCAAGATTTAGATTTTCAATCATTCCAATAACTTTAGCAGATTGATGCTCCGCAATTGCATTAAATCCAGCCTGTTCAACCGCTTCTTTAATAAGATTAAGTGTGGGGATATCATCATCAACAATAAGTATGTTAGAATCTTTTTTAAGTTTATAACTTGTTAATACTTCAACCAAAAATTTATAGTTTATGGGTTTTACAAAATATTCTACAGCGCCCATCATAAAAGCCTTTTGCTGTTCTGCTTCCACAGAGCAAACGATAACAGGCATGTGTTTAGTAAACGGATTTTCACGGAATTGTTTTAACAGTTCAAATCCATTTGCATCCGGTAAAATAATATCCATAATAACAGCAAGAAATTGCTGTGTTTCAACAATCTTCATAGCTTGCTGTGCAGAGTTTACGATTGTGGGTTCGTATCCCCATTTTGATAAATAATTACTTAACAGTTTTGATGTTGCGTAATCATCTTCAACAACAAGAACTTTATTTTTTGTTCCAACTGGTTTTGGAAGTTCAGATAATTGTCCTTCAATTGAAGTAAGAATTTCTCCTGTAACTGAAAAAGTGTAAGTTATTCCTTTTCCAATTCCACTTGAAATACTAATATCGCCGCTAAGATATTCGATATATTTTTTAGTAAGTGATAAACCAAGTCCGGTTAAATTTCCAAACTTAGAAGTTTGAAGTTCGTTTAAAGCAAACGGCTGGAAAAACTCTGTGCTCTTCTTTACATTCAAACCGGGGCTTGTATCAGAAATTCTGAAAACAAGTTTTTTATTGTTTGGTGCTGAAACTGAAAGTGAAATTTTTCCACGTTCGGTTAATCTAACTGAATTAGTTAAAATATTTAAAAGGATGTAACGTAATTTTTGCGTATCAATTTTTATGTTATCGGGAATGCCGGAATCAATATCAATTACAAATTCAATTTTAGATTTTTCAATTTTAGAGCTAAATAATGAAACAACCTCATTCAAATAATCTTTAAAATTTACAGATGTCAGATTTACTTTTGTAATTCCGCTTTCAAGTTTGCTTAAATCAATCAAATCATTTATAACAGAAAGCAGTTCAAACGCATTATCTTTTAAAGTACCGACATATTCTGTTTGTGATGGCGAAAGATTTTCTTCGTTTAACAGTGAGGCAAATCCCATAATACTGTTAGTTGGTGTTCTTAGTTCTTGTGCGATATTTGAAATGATGGTACTTAATGAATTATTTAATATCCCTTTGCTGCCAATCCATAACTTTAAAAGATTTTTTGCACATTCACTTATAAGTTCAATATTGTCGATTTCGTTTTTTGTAAAATTGGTTTTCTTAGCAACTTTAAGAAGCGCAGTTTGCTCATCAGCTACGTAAATTAAAACACAGCCTTCATTTATCATATGATCTGTAATATTAAATGAACAGTTAGATTGAACAAAAAATTTACAAACCTGATTATTTTCTAAAATACTTTTGCAATTGGGGCAGGATATTTGAGTTTCGTTGGTTATGTTTTTTTTTGCTGATGATGATTTGCCGATCAACTCAAGACTATTATTGTTAGTTATCTTAAAAAGTACGACGGCTTCTAATTCAAATTCTTTAACTATAAAATCGCATAACTGTGCAGGAAAATCAACCGAGGAGCGAATTGCCGTTTGAATTAACTCGTTGTATTTACCAAGAAATTCTATTTTTGAACTTTGCATATTCCCTTTATCAATTCTGAAAAATTTTACTTGTAATCGTTAATAAAACTAAATAGAAAAATTATTCAATCAAAATTACTAAGAAAATGAATATTAATCTAAATTATTAAGTATCGGCTTAATAATATTAACATATTCAATTGCTTGATTGTTCAGTTGTTTTTTAACAAATAAATTATTTAATACGTCTTTAGGTTGCTTTGAGGGATAATTCGAATAATTTATTTAGCCTTGATTAAACATTTACCTTAAATTAGTTTTCAAAAAAAAATATACTTCTTTTTGAAATCGATTAAATATCTGTATATAATACTTTTATTATGCTGTCTTTGGCTTGATAAAGCCGCTGCACAAAATGATTATAATTCTATAATTGTAGCAGATACAATTGCAATTAATTTTCAAAATTATTATCCGATTTCATCTGTAAATATTATTCCCGGCTCTGAGATGATATTTATAAAATCAAAGCAACTTAACTCTTTTGATTTTTCATTTACATACTCAAAATCATTTTTTACTCTTTCGGATTCACTGCCTTACTCAATTTTTGATACACTAATTGTTACTTACAGATCTTTTAAACTTTCACTTCAAAAAGAATATCAAAAAAGAAGTTTGGTTGTAAAGTATGATGAAAAATTTGGTGATACTGTAAGTGTTTTAACATCAACCAATGCATTTTCTCCCGAATCTATTTTTGGTGCTGATATGCAAAAAAGCGGAACGATTGTGCGCGGGTTTACTGTTGGAACTACAAAAGATTTTTCACTTTCAAGCGGATTAAGATTACAACTTTCCGGAAGGATCGCTGAAGATATAGAAATTGTCGCAGCACTTACTGATGAAAACACTCCTATCCAACCGGAAGGAAATACAGAACGACTCGAAGAACTTGATAAAGTTTTTATTCAGGTTAAACATCCAAATGTTACCGGAACTTTTGGCGATTATCAAGTAAAGCAAAAAATTGGTGAGTTTGGTGTTATCGATCGTAAACTGCAAGGATTAATGGGCGAATTTAATTTTGAAGACGTAAACGGTTATGTATCAATTGCAAACTCACGCGGAAAATTTAATACAAATAATTTTAATGGTGCCGATGGAGTGCAAGGTCCTTATCGTTTAAGCGGATTGAATAATGAACGCGATATTATCATGATTGCAGGAACAGAAAAAGTTTTTTTGGATGGTGTAGAGTTAAACCGCGGCGAAAATAATGACTACACTGTTGAGTACTCAAACGCAACTATCACATTTACACCAAATCGTTTAATAACTTCTGCAAGCAGGGTTAGCATTGATTTTGAATACACAGACAGACAATTTGCGCGCAGCTTTTTTGGTGCTGGAACATCTACAAAACTTTTAAATGATAAACTAAGTTTAAAAGTTCAGTACATGCGGGAAGGTGATGATCAGGACTCTCCAATTGATATTTCATTAAGTGAAGAAGATAAAAATACTTTATCACTTGCCGGTGATGATCGAAATAAAGCTGTAAAATCAGGTGTTAAACTCGCTGTACCGGATTCACTTGGAATTATAAAAGGCATCTACACAAAAGTTGATACAATATTTAATGCAGAGCCTTATTCAATTTATGTTTACAATCCAGGTGATTCACTTTCACTTTATACTGTAAGTTTTAGTTATGTGGGAGAAGGTAAGGGTGATTACACAAGACAGAGTTTGGGTTATTACAATTTTGTCGGAATAGGTAATGGAAGTTATTTACCAATATTGTTTTTACCACTACCACAGTTAAAACAAATGGGCAATATAGTTGTTGATGTAAATCCATTTGAAAATGTTACATTAAGTTTAGAGTACGCAGGCAGTTTGTGGGACAAGAATAGATTATCCACATTGGATGATGGAGATAATTACGGCTATGCAAGAAACATTTCTTTAAAAGTTGTACCTTCTCAAATTTTAATCGGAGATTTAGATTTTGGAAAAGCAGGTTTAACTTTTCGCGATAGATTTATACAAGGCAAATTTACTTCTTTAGATAGATTTGATGATGTTGAGTTTAACAGAAATTATAATTCTGCAAATCAAACTATTCCAAAAGATGAAACGCTTCGTGAAATTGGAATAACGCTTCAACCGATTCAAGAACTTACAATTAATTCCACAGCAGGCTTTTTAAGAAAAGGTGATGACTTTTCTTCAGATCGATATAATAATTTTTTAAGATTTTCTGATTCAAAAACTTTTAGTGTTGATTACAATCTTGATTATGTTAAATCAACAAACATCACTTTAAAAAGCAATTGGTTAAGACATAAAGGAAATGCGTTCTACACTTTTTGGCAGTTAAAACCCGGAATGGAATTTCTTGCAGAAGATAAACAGGACAATCAAACACAAAAAGATTCATTACTAAACAGCAGTTTAAAATATTTTGAGTATTCACCATACTTAGAACTTTTGGAAATTTCCGGTTTTAAAATGTTAACAAAATATTCTATGCGTGATGATTATCTGCCTCAAAACGGTGTGATGATTCAGGAATCAAATTCAAAAACTTACTCGCTTGAAATGAATTACAGCGGTGTGCGAGAAGTGAATACAAACCTTGTTTTAACTTTCCGCAATAAAACTTACACAGAAGATTTTAAGTTAAAAGGATTTTTGGATAACGAAACAATTTTAATCCGTTCGCGAACAAAATTTGCATTATGGCAGCGGTTATTAAATGGTGATTTATATTATGAAGTATCAACTCAAAAATCAGCAAAGCTTCAAAAAGTTTTTGTACGCGTAGAGCAGGGAACTGGTAATTATATTTATCTTGGCGACTTAAACAATAACGGTATAGCCGATGAAAATGAATTTGAACCAACTTTGTATGATGGAGATTTCATTCAAGTTACTCTGCCAACAGATGAACTTTTTCCGGTTATTGATTTGAAGACAAGTACTCGATGGAAAATAAATTTTTCTGAATTGGTAGATGTTAAAACTTTGATTGGAAAAATTGTCAGCCCGATTTCATCAGAAACATATTGGAGAATTGAAGAGAACAGCCGAGAAACAGCTTACGGAAATATTTATTTGCTCAAGCTTTCAACATTCCAGAATGAAAATACCACCATTCGCGGATCAAATTATTTACAGCAGGATTTTTTTCTTTTTGAAAATGATCAGGAACTTTCTTTTAGATTTAGATATACTCAGCGTACCGCACTTAATGAGTTCAGTTCAGGATACGAACGATATTACAATCGTGAAAGAAGTTTAAGAATTAAATTTAAAATGATAAAAGAAATTTCAAATCAAACAGATTTAGTTAATCAAATCGATAATGTGAGTGCACCAATTAATTCAAATAGAATAAGACAAATAAATTCTAATAATGTAATATCTGAATTTTCATATCGACCTGATAAAAACATTGAAGTTGGATTTAGAATTAAAGCCGGCAGAAGTGAAGATACATATCCTGCAACACCAACAGTAATAAATTTAAATTCGCAGTTAATTAGATTTAACTTATCTTTTCTTGGAACAGGCAGATTACGAATTGAAATTGAACGAAATGAATTAAATGCAAACACAACAGAAAATTTTATTCCATACGAACTTACAAACGGAAATCAGATTGGTAAAAATTATTACTGGCGCTTAAATTTTGATTACAAACTTTCATCATTTCTGCAAACAACAATTAGTTATGATGGAAGAGTGCAAGGCGCAAATAAAGTAATACACACTGCACGCGCAGAGGCAAGAGCGTATTTTTAATGTACAATTTACAATTGAAAGAAAATATAATTTTAACAATTGTAGAAAACACTATTAGTCATTTCGAAGTCCGCCGCGGCGGATTCGACTGAGAAATCTGTTTAAATTCTATAGAAAGATTTCTCTCCCGATTAAGATCGGGATCGAAATGACAAATAAAAAGATATTGAATGAAATGATTATTAACAATAAACGAAAAACACATTAATGAACATAATCTCAAACTTAATTGAAGCACATATTTTCCGTGAGAAAAATGGAGAGTTGGAATTTCTCCTTCTTAAAAGATCACCGGAACAATACTATCCAAATTTATGGCAAATGGTTTCTGGTAAAATTAAAGATGGTGAAACAGCTTATCAGACAGCCATCAGAGAAATAAAAGAAGAAACAGGTTTAACTCCAGAAAAATTCTGGGTTGCACCAACGGTTAACTCATTTTATGCACCGGATAAAGATAACATTTGTTTGTTACCAGTGTTTGCGGCAAAAGTTAGTTATGATTCAGAAATTAAACTAAGTAAAGAGCACACCGAGTATAAGTGGGTAAATCCGGAAGAAGCAAAAAATTACTTGCGTGGGATGGACAACGAAAATCTGTTGATGTTATTGTGGATTATTTTCTTAACAGAAATTCTTTTTTAAATTTTATTGAAATCGAAATGTAGGGATCGGTCTCCCGACCGATCCGAAGAATGTATTAAAGAATAATGGATATATTTATAGATCGTTACAAAAATAAAACAATCGGAATGGACAGGAGTCCATTCCCTACAAAATTCTATTCGCATCTCGCTGTTTTTATTTTTAAATTTCAATAAACAAAAAAGTCTTTTGGGATAAAACCTAAATGAAACTAAAATTCTTCTTACTTCTTCTCCTTTCATTGTACATTGTAAATTGTACATTTTTCATTGAAGCGCAAGCGACTATCCGTTACGTAAGCAAAACCGGCACAAGCACACCACCCTACACAAGTTGGGAAACAGCTGCAGACAGCATACAAAAGTGCATTAACATTTGTGTTAATGGCGACACCATTTATGTTGCAAACGGGGTTTACCACGGGTCACTAATAATGAATAAATACCTATGGCTAATTGGCAGTAGTATGGATAGTACTGTTATTGATGGAACTGGTTTAGCAAATCCTACAATAAATTTTCAGTCTAATGCATTTATTAATTATTTTACAGTTATGGGGAGGGGTCAAGGAACTAGTTTCACAACCTGTATTCGAGTGAATTTAGCTAACCTGATTATGGAGCATTGTCGAATAAATTTTGCATATACAGGTATTGCCTTACTATGGTCATCTTCAATTATAGATCATTGCTTTATAACTAATGTTACAAATGGTTATTTAACTGGTTGCGACATAGATACCTGTAACCCTATAATTAAAAATTCTGTAATTTATTTAAACAACTCTGTTGGTTCGGGAAATGGAGGCATTATGATTGAAGCCGGTAACAATATTTCTTCAAATAATATTATTTTTGGTAACCAAAATTCTGATAGAGGAATAAGAACAGGTGCCTTTTTTGATCCCTCCACAAACATCATTAACAACAACATTGTTGCAGGTTTTAATAGAAATATAGACGGTTATGCAACCGACACTGCGATTGTAGAAAACAATATCTCAACTTATGCCAGTCAACCAGGATATACAATAAATTCTAAAACAGATATGCGAAATAATATATCTACATCAAATAGTATTGGAGTAGTTGGGCCAACTAGAACAAACTCTGATTACAATCTTTACTGGCAAAATAATATAAACACCACAGACCAATTAGCTGAACACGACATTATAGCAGACCCAATGTTTTTCAGCGATACAATTCCTGTTCTTGGTGGTTCTTTTGATTATCATCTTCAAAAATATTCTCCTGCAATAGATGCAGGTGATCCAAACATTCTTGATGTTGATGGAAGCAGAAGCGATATTGGTATCTTTGGTGGTCCTTTGGGACAGAAATATACTTACCAGGATTTAGCACCAAAACCACCAAGAAACTTAACTGCATCAATGGATTCAGGTCTTGTTCATCTAAAATGGAATAAGAACACAGAAGCTGATCTTTTTCGTTACAGGGTTTATCGGGATACTGTTCCGGATTTTATCTATGACACAACAAAAATAATTGCAGTACTTTCAGACACAACTTTTTATGATGATCCATCTCAGAAATTTATATCAGGCAATTACTATTACAAAATAACAGCAATAGACAGCGCATATAATCAATCACCTGCAAGTGAAGAAGCACACATAAATATAACAGGAATACCGGAAGCACCTCCAATAGTTGTTGAGCATTATAATCTTTTACAGAATTACCCAAATCCGTTTAATCCAAGTACAACAATTCCATATAGATTAAAAGCACCGGGATATGTAAAAGTAATGGTTTACAATCTACTTGGAGAACAGGTAAAAGTACTGGTAAACAAATATCAGAGTGCAGGATATTATGAAGTGTTATTCCATCCAACCGCAACAGAACGCCAAAGTGCAGAAGGCAAGATAGAATTTGAAACAGGCTACGGAGATATTGTAAGCGGAATCTATCTTTACCGAATCGAAGTAATCGGAGAAGGCAACATTCCCGTTTTTACAGATATGAAGAAAATGATGTTGGTTAAGTAATTCGGCGAAAGTTCTCCCTTTAGTAAATTGAGTACCCGAACAAAGTAAAAGGGAGGGATTTGCATTAAATTTTATACAGAAGGAATCCCCCTCGGCTTTGCCGCATCCCCCTTTGCTAAAGGGGGACTTTTCTTAAATCAAAAATAATATTTAAAGGTTATCAGGTCGCACCGTTACAAATAGTTAGTAAAGTCACAGAATGGTCCGTGACTTTCTGGATAATCAGTTGAACAATGAGAATTAAACATTTTGCATTATAAAAAGTTGTGCATTCTGCGTGTATTTTTCTATTTTTCTGATGTCATTTAATCACATTTAATTCAGGAGTACATTTTGGGTTTACTAGTTGTAGGTTCACTCGGTTTAGACACAGTTGAAACACCATTTGATAAAGTTGTAGATGCATTAGGCGGATCAGCAACATACATTTCACTTTCCTCAAGTTATTTCGGCGGTCCGGTGGAATTAGTTGGAGTGGTTGGCAGTGATTTTCCGAAAGAGTACATTAAAATTATGGAAGATCACGATGTTGATGTTGAAGGTTTACAAATTGTTGAAGGTGGCAAAACATTTAAATGGTCTGGTAAGTATCATTATGATTTGAATGTTCGAGATACACTTTTAACTGAGTTAAATGTTTTTCAGGATTTTAATCCTGTTATTCCAAATAATTTCAAAAAATCAAAATATGTTTGCTTAGGAAACATCGATCCAGTTCTTCAGTCAAAAGTTTTGGATCAAATGGAAGATCCGCAATTTGTTGTTTGCGATACAATGAACTTCTGGATCGAAGGTAAAAAAGCTGAGTTGCTACAATTGCTTCCACGAGTTGATGTCTTGATTATAAATGACAGCGAAGCAAGATTACTTAGCACACGAACCAAATTTAATTCGCGCTGCAAGAAAAATCAGAGAACTTGGTCCTAAAATTCTTATCATCAAAAAAGGTGAGCACGGCGCACTTTTATTTGTTGAAGATATAGTTTTCTCTGCACCCGCATATCCAATGGAAACAATTTTTGATCCAACTGGTGCGGGAGATTCTTTTGCCGGAGGATTTACCGGTTACTTGTACAAAACACGTGATCTTTCTCCCGAAAGTTTAAAACGGGCAGTTATCTATGGAAGCACAATGGCTTCTTTCTGTGTTGAAAAATTTAGCACACGCGGATTAGAAGAATTATCGTATTTACAAATTCAGGATCGCTATCGCGAATTTATGATGCTTTCAAGATTTGATGAACAAGAATAAAAAGGTATTAAAAAATTAATGTCATTCTGCGATCCTGCTTGGGTAGGCAGGAGCAGGAATGTATATTCTCCACAATAAAATTATTTTCCCGTTTACGAGGCTGTGTGAAAATTTGTAATCGTCAGGCTGAGCGGGGACGAAGCCGAGCATTATTTAATAAATTCACATCTCGACTTCGCTCGACATGACTTTTTATATTTTAACTCAGGCTCTTACATGGGAATGACATCATTTCCCTAAAGTACGATTAAGCAAAATTATTACTCAATAAAATTTGTAGAAGATCATCTATCGTTTTTAGATCAAACAAAACTTCCTTTGCAGGAAGTTTATGTTGATACTGATGATTATGAACGCATTGCTGTTGCAATTGAAAAATTGGAATTACGCGGTGCTCCTTTAATTGGAATTTCTGCGGCATTTGCGATTGCTCTTTCATTTAAAAATATTTCTTCAAATCATAAAGAAAATTTTAATAAAATTTATAAAAGATTAGCATCAACCAGACCAACTGCGGTTAATCTTTTTTATGCTTTGGATAGAATGAAAAAAGTATTTGAATCAATGACGGATCATTCCAAAATATATCAAACTTTGCTTGATGAAGCTAAAGCAATTTACAATTATGAAGAACATTGTTCTAATAAAATTGCTGCACATGGTTTTAACATCTTTACAAAAAAATCTAATGTACTTACACATTGTAATACTGGTGCACTTGCATCTGCCGGATTTGGAACTGCATTTGCAGTTATCAAAAAAGCATTTGATGAAGGTTTTGTAAATCACGTTTATGCGGATGAAACAAGACCATTATTGCAAGGATTACGATTGACAACTTATGAACTTGAAAAAAATGGAATCCCATTTACAGTTCAAACAGATTCAATGGCTGCTGTTTTAATGCAGCAAAATAAAATTGATCTTGTAATTACAGGTGCAGATAGAATTGCGTTAAACGGCGATAGCGCAAATAAAGTAGGAACATATAATCTTGCTGTGCTTTGTAATTATCATAACATACCGTTTTACATTGCAGCTCCATCAACAACAATTGATAGAAAAATTGCAACCGGTACAGAGATTGAAATTGAATACAGAAACGGTTTGGAAATCACATCAATAAACGGTAGTCAAATAGCTGATTCGAACATCAATACTTTTTCACCTGCGTTTGATGTAACTCCAGCACACTTAGTAAAAGGGATAATTACAGAAGAAGATATTTATTTCTTCCCATACAATTTTATAAGATGAGCGATATAGTTAAAACTGAAGCCGTTGTGCTTTCAAAAATTAATTATGGAGACACAAGCAGCATTGTTTCACTTTACACTGAATCAGATGGAAAAATTTCTGCAATTGTAAAAGGCGGTAGAGGCTCCAAAATCTAAAATCGGAAAGATCATTGATCCGCTTAATCATCTGCAAATAATTATCTATAAAAAAAATTCCAGAGATGTACAGCTACTTTCGGATGCTAATCTCATTTCACATTTTGTAAATGTTAAAGAAGATTTAGACTCAACAAAATATTCATTTGCAATTATCGAGTTGATTAAAAATCTGACTCCAGAGAATGAAGCAAACACAAAATTATTTAATGGACTAATTAAAATCTTAAATATGATTGATAAAAGGGAAGAAGCTCCGGCATTCTTATTTGGAAGATTCTTACTTTTCTTTTTATCGGAACTTGGATATGAGTTATCAACCGATAAGTGTGCAATATGCAATAACAAAGTTATAGCCAAGCAAAATTTGGGATTTGATTTTGAATCCGGTTTTGTTTGCTCCGATTGTTTTGAATCACATTCCGGTTTAGAAAATGTTTCAGCGGAACTTTTTAATCTTATCTTCTGTCTAAAATCTAATAGAAAAACAGAAAACTTTGGTATTGATTTAATGAACAAGATTAATTTATTATTGGAGCGTTACCTTAAATTTCACGTAAGTGATTTTAAAGGAATACAATCATTTCAAATTTATAAGTAGAGGATTTATAGATATCAGCGATACCAATGATCACAAAGTGAATCTAATTATAAACAAAAAAATATCGGAGAATAAAAATGAAAGTTAAAGGCATAGTTGGAGCAGTTGCTCTTGTTGCTGTTGGTATTCTATTTGGCGCTTTGCTCGTTTCAGGATTTGGATTAGTTAGACCAGGATGGGCAGATATAAATCTTGGTGCAACAAATCCGCCAGTAAATTTGGATGCTGATGCAACATCGTTTTCAAAAGCATTTATAGAAGTAGCTGAAAAAGTTACACCTGCAATTGTTCAAATAAATGTTGTTGCAGAAAGAGAAAGTAATCCGCATAAGGATTTTTTCTTTTTTCCGTTTGATGATAAGCTGCCGAAAGAACAGCAAGGTTCCGGCAGTGGTATCATAATTTCTGATGATGGATATATTTTAACAAACAATCACGTTGTTGAAAAGGCTACAAAAGTTTCTGTTGGATTATCTGATAGAAGAACTTTTACCGCTAAAGTTGTTGGCACAGATCCATTAACCGATTTAGCTGTAATAAAAATTGATGCCAATAATCTTACAACCGCTTATCTCGGTGATTCTGATAATCTAAAAGTTGGACAGTGGGTAATGGCTATTGGTAACCCGCTTTCACTTTCTTCAACTGTTACAGCAGGAATTGTGAGCGCAATTGGAAGAGGATCGCTTGGTTTGATACGTGATAGTTATGGTGTTGAAAATTTTATACAAACTGATGCGGTTATAAATCCGGGTAACAGCGGTGGCGCAATGGTAGATCTTTCAGGAGCAGTTGTTGGAATTAATTCTGCAATTGCAACACAAGGAACAGGCACATATATCGGTTATGGTTTTGCAATTCCAATTAATCTTGCAAAAGCTGTTGCAAAGGAGATTATAGCCTTTGGAAAAGTTAATCGTGGTTACATCGGTGTTAACATTGGTGAGGTAAATGATGCTCTTGCAAAATCTGTTGGATTAGACAGACCACGCGGAATAATTATTCAAGGAATTGTAGAAGGTGGCGCAGCTTCTGAAACAGATTTAAAATCCGGTGATATTATTCTTTCGATTGACGGAAAAGAAGTTAATCAACCAAATGCATTACAAAGTTATGTTGCTTCAAAATCTGCTGGAACTACAATTGCACTAAAAATATTTAGAGATGGTAAAGAGATTGACCGAAAAATAACGCTTAAAGCTCGTGATGAAGATACAAAAACAAAACCTGTTACAATGATGGATGAAGGCAGTTCAAAAATTGAAACCAAATCAAATACAATTAGTTTTGAAAGTATTGGATTAACAGTTAAAAATTTATCTGAAAAAGATAAAGAAAGCTTTAATACAAACTCCGGAATCTTAATAACCAAAGTTGAAGATTTTGGTAAAGCTGCAGATCAGCGTTTGGGTGCAGGATTGGTAATTGTTGAAGCTGATAAGAAAAAAGTAAATGATGTTAGCAGCTTTGAAAAAATTATGGATGGTAAAAAAGGTAAAGCTGTTTTGTTAAAAGTTCAAGATAAAGATGGCAACTCAAGGTTTGTTGGTTTAGAAATTCCTGAATAAGTAATTCTCAATCATTTTATTTATGCGTCCCGATAAAAATATCGGGACGTTTTTTTTTATATTTGCCAAAAGCATAGGAAAGTTAATGATAAGATTTCTTACCGCAGGTGAATCGCACGGTAAAGCACTAACAACTATTGTGGATGGTTTCCCATCCAACTTAAAAATATCTGAAAGTTATATCAATCAACAATTAACTCGCAGACAATTTGGTTATGGGCGCGGCTTGCGGATGAAGATTGAAACTGATAAAGCAGAAATTTTATCAGGAGTAAGATTTGGTAAAACTCTTGGTTCACCAATTTCAATGTTAATTAAAAATAGTGATTGGGAAAATTGGCAAACACTAATGTCAAGTTAACTCCAATAAATCAAAAAATTCAAAAAGTAACAATTCCACGTCCGGGTCACGCAGATTTGGTTGGTGTTTCCAAATATAATTTTGATGATATAAGAAATTCGATTGAACGTTCATCCGCAAGAGAAACTGCGGCTCGTGTTGCTGCCGGATCAATCGCTAGAAAATTACTTGAAGAATTTGGAATTACTATCGGAAGTTTTGTTGAAAGCATCGGTGGAGTTTATTCGGATAAAAACTTTGCTGAAAAACTTTTTAATAATTTAATTCCAAAAAGCTTTGCTGCTAAATCAATTTCAGAAAGATCTGATAAAAGTTCGGTTAGAGTTTTAGAATCCTTGCAAGAAGAAAAAATAATCAACAAAATAAAATTAGCTAAGAAAAAAGGAGATACACTCGGCGGAACTTTTATCACAATTGCAACCGGCGTTCCTGTTGGTCTTGGCAGTTTTATGAATTACGATACAAAGCTTGATGCTGAAATTGCACATTCAATTATGTCAATAAACGCGGTTAAAGCAGTTGAGATTGGCGAAGGATTTTTATTGGCAGAAAAATTCGGTTCGAAATCGCATGATGAAATTATTTTAAAGAAAGATGTTTTTGAAAGAAGAACTAATCGGGCAGGTGGGATTGAAGGCGGAGTTTCCACCGGTTTACCAGTAATTGTTCGTGCTGCGATGAAACCAATCGCGACATTAATGTCCCCAATTGAAAGTGTTGATTTATCCACAATGAAAAAAGTAGATGCAAGACGTGAGCGAAGTGATTTTGTTGCTGTTCCCGCTTGTGCTGTTATAGCAGAATCTATGCTTGCGTGGAGTATTGCAAAATTCTTTTTGCAAAAGTTTGGTGGAGATTCAATGGAAGAGTTAAAAGACAATTACAATTCCTACAACAAAAAATTATTTAACAGAATTAAAAACAATTTTAAGAGTTAACATTGATTCAAATACAAAAATTTACATTCAACTTATTCTCTGAAAATACATTTGTTATTTGGGATGATGAATCAAAAGAATGTGCAATTGTTGATCCCGGATGCAGTGATGCGGATGAAGAAAATGAATTAGCCGGATTTATTAATGAAAATAACTTATCAGCAAAATTTCTTATCAACACGCATTGTCATATAGATCATATATTGGGTTGTGAATTTGTGAAACAAAAATTTAATCCAGTTTATTACGCACCGGAATTAGATGTTCCACTTATTGAGAACGCAAAAATGCAAGCCGATATGGTTGGAATGGATTTTTCAAGTTCTATTCTGCCGGAAAAATATATAACTGAAGAAGAAGTATTAATGATTGGAAAAAGAAAATTAAACTTCTTATTCACACCTGGACATACTCCTGGCGAATTTTGTATTTACATACCGGAAATTAAAACCTGCATTACGGGAGATGTTTTATTTTTTGACAGCATCGGCAGGACCGATTTGTGGGGCGGAAACTACAATACTTTAATTAAAAGCATTAACGAAAAACTATTAACTCTACCGGATGAATCAATAATTTGTCCTGGACACGGTGAGCAAAGTACAATCGGACGAGAAAAGAAATTCAATCCATTTTTACAATAGAAATTATAATCCAACAGGAATTACATGAAAAATATATTGGATGAACTATCGCAAAAAAAAGAAGCAGCCAAACTCGGCGGCGGTGAAAAGCGAATTAAAAGCCAGCACGATAAAGGTAAGCTAACAGCTCGCGAAAGAATCGAATTGTTAGTTGATGAAGGCAGCTTTGATGAAATAGGAATGTTTGTTAAACATCGTGCGAAAGATTTTGGATTAGATAAACAAAATTATCCTGGTGATGGTGTTGTAACAGGATTTGCAAAAATAAATGGCAGACCCGTTGCATTGTTTGCCCAGGATTTTACTGTCTTCGGCGGTTCGCTTTCAGAAACTCACGCAGAAAAAATTGTTAAGATTATGAAACTTGCAATGAAAGCTGGAATACCAATTATTGGATTAAATGATTCCGGCGGTGCAAGAATTCAGGAAGGTGTTAACAGTCTTGGTGGTTACGCGGATATTTTTTTACTCAACACTTTGGCTTCGGGAGTAGTGCCGCAAATATCTGTAATACTTGGTCCGTGTGCAGGCGGCGCAGTTTATTCACCTGCTATCACTGATTTTGTTTTTATGACTCGCAAAACAAGCCATATGTTTGTAACAGGACCCAACGTTGTTAAAACTGTTACGCACGAAGATGTTTCGTTTGAAGATTTAGGCGGCGCAGATACTCATTCACAAAAAAGCGGCGTAGCACATTTTGCATTTGATAATGAAATTGAAACGCTTTTAAATGTTAAAAAATTACTAAGCTATATCCCTCTGAATTTTAAAGAAAAACCCGAAAGATTGGATTTTGATTTTTCTCAACTTAAAGAAAATGGAAAACTTTGTTCTATCATACCTGATAATCCAAACAAACCATATGATATGAAAGAAGTAATTTTAAATCTTGTAGATGATGAAGATTTCTTTGAAGTACATAAAAACTATGCAGAAAATATAATTTGTGGATTTGCAAGGCTTGGTGGAATGAGCGTCGGAATTGTCGCTAATCAGCCGCAAGTTTTGGCGGGCGTTTTGGACATCAATGCATCGGTAAAAAGTGCGAGGTTTGTTCGCTTTTGCGATGCGTTTAATATTCCACTTTTGGTGTTAGTAGATGTGCCTGGATTTTTACCCGGAACTGAACAAGAATGGAATGGAATTATACGGCACGGTGCAAAATTATTGTTTGCATTCAGCGAAGCAACAGTCCCAAAAGTTACTCTAATCACAAGAAAAGCTTACGGCGGCGCTTATGATGTGATGAACTCAAAACATATTCGCGGTGATTTTAATTATGCCTGGCCATCAGCAGAAATTGCTGTAATGGGACCTAAAGGCGCAGTAGAGATTATCTTTAAAAAGGAAATAGAATCTTCTAAAAATCCAGATGAAGAATTGGAACGCAAATTGAAAGAGTATATTAAAAAATTTGCAAATCCATACATCGCTGCTGAACGCGGTTTTTTGGATGATGTTATTGAACCAAAAACCACAAAAAGAGTATTGATTAATGCTTTTGATTTATTGAAAGAAAAGGTAGATTTAAACCCTCGGAAAAAACATAATAATATGCCTTTGTAAAAATTTAAGTCTTTGAAAAACTTAATGTTATCATAATTGATCTAAAATATTACTTGATTAAACTAGATTGAACATATATATTGCATAAGCCAAAAAAAATTCTGGAGTTCTAATGAATAGATTTATTCTGATCCCAATACTTGTTTTTGTTTCCTTACTTATCTCCTCCTGCTCAAGCTCAACTGAGATATCAAATCAAAATCAAACTGAGGTTACCGAAAACACAAATAGAATTGGGATTGTTTCCGAAATGCTGGAAGAAGCAAGACAGTATTACGTGTTAGCATTAAAGAAACAAGAATTAAATAGTACAAAAGAAACAGTCGAAAATTATGAATCAGCTCTAAGAATTATTAATAATCTTAGCTATTACCCAGGTATTGATGACAATGCAGCCTACGTTGAATTAGAAACATCTATCATTGATGATTATAAAAAGTACGTGGATGGTTTGGATGAAATGCCCGAAGGGATGTCTTTTGCAGCTTACCAAGAATGGATGAAAGAATCTGTTCCTGAATTAGAATTTAATACAGCTGTTGTTGATGAAACTGATAGATTAATTATTCCATCCGATATTCCATTAGAAGTAAATTCGTACGTTGAACAGTGGGTTACATATTTTACAGGTAAAGGCAGCGGTGCGATGAGAAGATGGCTGGAAAGATCAGGCAAATATTTTCCAATGATGACAAAAGTTTTCCAAGAAGTTGGTGTACCGCAGCAGTTAGTTTATTTAAGCATGATGGAAAGCGGATTAAATCCTACTGCAAGATCATGGGCAAGCGCAGTTGGTTTATGGCAGTTTATTAAATCAACAGGAAAATTATATGGATTAGAATCTAGTTTTTATTTCGATGAAAGAAGAGATCCGGTAAAATCAACTTATGCAGCCGCAAGACATTTGAAAGACCTTTATGGAAGTTTAGGTGATTGGTACTTAGCATTAGCAGCTTATAATTGCGGTGAAGGTAGAGTTACTCGTGCTCTTAGAAAAGCAAACAATAATTCATTTTGGTCTGTCAGACCGCATCTTCCAAAAGAAACAAGAAATTACGTTCCCATTTACATTGCAGTTAGTATAATTGCAATGGAACCCGAAAAATATGGTTTTACAAATATTACTTTTCATAAGCCATACGAGTACGATACTTATACTGTTGATGGTTCAATCGATTTGCAATTTTTATCAGCTTGTGCAAACACTGATTTAAATACCATGCAGGAAATGAATCCTGAATTGACTCAGTTATCAACTCCTTCAAATTATTCTGGCGGATATCCATTAAAAATTCCAAAAGGATCTTTAGAAACTTTTGTATCAAATATTAAAAATATTCCTGAATCAGCAAAAAGAACTTTCTTAGTTCACACAGTTAAGAAAGGCGAAACTGTAACCAAGATTGCTAATCGATATGGAATTTCTAAAAATGATTTAGCTGATGCTAATAATATCACTTCAAAATCAAAATTATATGCTGGCGTTCAGTTAAAAATTCCCGTTCTAACAAATCTTAATGTGAATGATTTTTCAGATAACACAGATACTGAAATAGCGCAGGATCAAAATAATCAAAACATAAATGATGGATATGTTTCACCTTACGCAAGTTTAAATACTGAAACTTCTGTAGCTGAAATTGAAGCAAACGATCAAACTATTTCTGAAACTGTGGTTGGAGAAGAAATAGCTTCAAACAATATAGATGATAATATTACCGAAGAATCTACAACCTTTACTATTCCTGAAGGAACTGTTTCAGTTGCTTATAAAGTAAAAAGTGATGATAGCCTTTTAGGAATTGCAGATCTTTTTAATACAAGAGTAAGTGATATAAGAAACTGGAATAATATTCCTTACACTACCACGATCAAGGTTGGTCAATCACTTAGCATATATGTTCCTGATGAAATGAAGGATTATTATGCTTCTTTGGATAAGACCACAGAGCTTGAATCAAATAATAACGTTGTTGTTACCAAAACTACTAAGACAACCAAACGAAGTACAATGATTTATCATAAAATCAGACGAGGTGAAAATCTTGGTTTGATTGCTGCAAAATACGGCGTTAGCGTAAATCAGCTTAGAGATTGGAATAATATTTCCGGCAATAAAATAATGTCTGGTAGAAATTTGCGTATTTACCCAGATGGTACTTCAAATAATATTGCAGTAAATGAAACAAAAAATACGGTATCAAAAAATAATATATACAAGTACAAAGTTAAAAGAGGCGATAATCTTAGTGAGATTGCTGAAAAATTTGGTGTAACTACTCAACAAGTTAGAAAATGGAATAACATTTCCGGCAATAAAATTATTGCTGGTAAAACTTTGAAAATTTATAACAGCACAAACAGTTCCTCTTATGGTGATAATACTACTAAAAATTCAGCAAATGTAAACTATTATAAGATTAAACCAGGTGATTCAATCGGAAGTATAGCTGAAAAATATGGAGTTAAAATTTCTGACATTCAGAATTGGAATAACATTTCCGGGAATAAAATTCTAGCCGGCAAAACATTAAAAATTTATTCTGATGCAAATGTAAATGATATTCCAACTGTAACTTCAAAAACTACAAAAAATTTAAAATCAAAAACAGAAAACTATACTGTTAAAAGCGGTGACTCGCTGTATTCAATTGCAGAAAAAAATAGAACTACTGTTGCTAAATTAAAATCAATAAATGGTTTAACATCAAATAAAATAAAAACAGGGCAGGAACTAAGAATTAATTAAATATAAATTTACTAACGAGCCGTTAGGGGTGTTATCCCGCTGTCTGTGGGATATCTGAGATAATACCCTAAAACCTGATCTGGGTAATTCCAGCGTAGGAAAACGGGCTAAGAATGATTTTTTTTTCGATAGCCGTTTCTCCAACGGCTATTTTTTTTTGGAGTATTATCATGAAAAAGATTATCATTCTTTTTTTATTTATTTCATCTCAAATTTTTCCGCAGATAAAATCAATTCAGGGAATTGTAAAAGATTCCGAATCAAAATCTCTATTACAATATGCAAATGTTTTGATTAAAGGAACTTCAATCGGTACAACTTCAGATCAAGATGGAAGATTTGTACTTTCAGGTAAGTTTTCAGAATCAGATACAATACTTATTAGTTTTGTTGGATATAAAAGTTATAGCGAACAAATCTCACAGTTAAATGAAAATCAAATAATTGCTGAACTACAAAAAATTTATCTGCAATCTCAAACAATTCTGGTTGAAGCAAGTGTGGGCAAAAAAGGAATTACACCGATTGCATTTGATAAAATAAATAAAGATGAAATTCAAAAAGATTATGTAGTGCAAGATATTCCAAACTATTTAGCACAGCTTCCATCAACAACATTTTATTCTGAAAATGGAAATGGAATTGGCTACAATTATTTAAGCATTCGTGGTTTTGATCAGCGAAGAATATCTGTTTCAATAAATGGTATTCCGCAGAACGATCCTGAAGATCACAACGTGTATTGGTTAGATTTTCCTGATCTGCTTGCAAGTACAGAATTAATTCAAGTCCAGCGCGGTGCTGGTTCCGGAGTTGTTGGTTATCCGGCAGTTGGCGGCTCAATAAATATTATCACATCCCCATTTTCAGAAAAGCCGCAGCTTAGTCTTTCTGCATCTTATGGTAGTTTTAATACAAAAAAATACAGTGCTTCTTTTTCAAGCGGACTTATAAATAACAAGTATTCCATCTATGCAAAATTATCTCAAATAAAAAGTTCGGGCTACAGAGATTTATCATGGTCAAAATTAAATTCATATCATCTTTCTGCGGTTAGATATGATAACAAACTTACAACTCAATTTAATTTTTACGGCGGACCAATTTCAGATGGGCTTGCTTACACTGGTGTTGCTAAGTTTGCAGTGAAAGATTTAAATCTAAGAAAGCAAAATTTTTCTTATTGGGAAGCAGATGCAAACAACTACATTTATACTTTAGATAGAAAGCCAACTGAAATTGAAAACTTTTCTCAACCTCATTTTGAGTTGTTGAATGAGTATCAATTAAATAAAAAAATGAAATTAAATTCTGCTCTATTTTTAGTGATCGGTTCAGGTTTTTTTGATTATGATGGAAGCTGGGCAATTCCTGCTTTTGGTTACGATGATTATTTTCGATTAAAGTTAAATGGATACGACTCAACTATGATTCCAACAAATGCTTTAATTAGAGCGCAGGTTGAGAACAAACAGTTTGGCTGGATTCCAAAGTTTAGTTTCGATCATACAAACGGAAATTTAGTTATTGGAGGTGAGTTTAGAATTCATCGCTCTGAACATTTTGGAAATATTAATTTTGGAGAGAATTTACCCGCAGGAGTTACGAAAGACTACCAATATTATTTTTATAATGGAGCAAAAAATATTTTTAGCGGATTTATTCACGAATCTTATAATCTTACCAACAAAATAAACTTACTTGGTGAACTTCAATTAGCTTATCATAAATACGAATTATTCAATGAAAAATATTTAGGAAATAATTTTTCTGTTAATGATTTATTTCTTAATACGCGAGTTGGTATAAACTATAAATTTACAGAGCAGCAAAATCTTTTTGCATCTTTTGCAAGAGTAACTCGTGAACCACGATTAAAAAATTATTATGATGCTGCAGAATCCAGCGGAGGTGAAACACCACAGTTTGAATTAAACAATGATGGAACTTATAATTTTAATTCTCCTTTAGTAAAACCAGAAACCATGAATGATTTAGAAATTGGAACATCCTTTAATAATAATTTCTTCTCCTTAAATCTTAATTTATATTATATGCTTTTTGAAAATGAAATAGTAAAAAATGGTAAGGTAGATCGATTTGGACAGCCAATAACAGGCAATGTAGATCAAACAACTCACATTGGATTTGAAATTAGTTCTGTGTTAAAAATATTAAACGGTCTTGAGCTATTTGGAAATGCAAGTTACAGTAAAAATAAAATAACAAACGGTAAGTATTTTATTAGTGATACTGAATCAATAGATATTTCAAACAATAGTATAAGCGGCTTTCCTGAATTTCTATTTAATATAGGATTGCAGTATAATCACAATAATATTTTTATAAAATTAAACTCTAAGTATGTAGGAAAGTTTTATTCAGATAATTTTGATGGAAAGATAAGCGAGTATTTAATTCAATTCCCGGGATTTATTGATTACACTGATAATCTTAATGATGCTTATTTTACAGTGGATTTATTCGCAAGTTATGAAGTGAATCTTTTAAATAGTTTAACAAATTCTAAAATATTTATTCAAGTGAATAATGTATTTGATAATCTATATTCAGCTTATGCAATTGGAAAAGAATTCTTCCCTGCAGCAGAAAGAAATTTTATTGCAGGAATACAAGTCGGATTGTGAAAAATATTAAGATGAAAAAATGTTTAATCATAGCAAACGGAAAACCTCCAGCCAAATCGGTTGTAAAGTATTTTATAAAAAATGGATATTCAACAATTATTTGTGCAGATGGCGGCGCTAATTCTGCAAAAAGAATCGAAGTAGTTCCAAACTTTATCGTTGGTGATTTTGATTCTATCTCTGAAAGCACATTAAAATATTTTAGAGGCAAATCTAAAATCGTAAAATACAAAAGACAGAATGATACGGATGTTGAAAAAAGTTTAAAGTTTGCAATCTCAAAAAAAAATGATGAAGTAATTTTATTAGGAGTAACAGGGGACAGGCTTGATCATACAATTTGCAACTTGGGAATTATACTAAAGTTTTTTGATAAGATAAAAATATCATTAGTGTCAGAAAAATCTTTTTTAATTCCGATAAACACAACAACTCATTTCAAATCAAAAATTGGAGAAACAATCTCACTTTACGCTTTTGATAATAAAACAAAAATTAGTTCAATCGGATTAAAATATAAGCTAGATAATACAGCACTGCCATTTGGAGTAAAAGAAAGTACATCTAATGCCGCCATTCAAAATAATATAAAAATAAAAGTTACAGGCGGAATTGTTTTTGTTATTCGTGATTATAACTTTATGAAAAAGTATGATCTCTTTTAGTCCGCTTGATATAATTATTATACTTTTCTTTTTTGCATTACTTCTTTTAATTGGATTTATCTCATCAAAAAAAACTAAATCAACCTCAGAAGATTATTTACTTTCCGGTAGAAAAGTTGGTTTATTTCTATTCGTTTTAATCAGCGTATCAACCTGGTACGGTGGAATAATTGGCGTAGGTGAATTTACTTATCGTTATGGATTGGTAAGCTGGTTTACACAAGGTTTTCCATATTACTTTTTTGCTTTTTTATTCGCGATATTCTTTGCAAAAAAAATCCGTGCCGCATCACTATTTACAATCCCGGAAAAACTGACAGAAGTTTATGGAAAGAAAGTTGGTTTGATCTCTGCAATTGTGGTTTTCATTCTTGTTTCTCCTGCGCCGTATTTATTGATGTCTGCAAATTTAATCTCGTTAGTTTTTGATACTAATATTTTAATATCACTTCTAATCGGGATAATACTTTCTGGTTCATATTTAATCAAAGGTGGATTTCGCTCAAACATTTATGCTGATGCATTTCAATTTTTTGTTATGTTTATCGGATTTATTTTGATATTTGTTGTATGTCTGATTTCATTCGGTGGAATAGATTTCCTGCAGCAAAATCTTCCATCATCACATCTTAAAATCACAGGAGATGCATCTCCTGCTTTTTTAATTGTTTGGTTTTTAATTGCACTGTGGACTTTTGCTGATCCCGGCTTTCATCAAAGAGCTTATGCCGCTAAAACAGGAAATGTTGCACGAAATGGAATATTAATTTCAATTATCTTTTTTGCTTTGTTTGATTTTCTTACCACTTCAACCGGATTATTTGCACGGGCACTTATTCCAAATCTTGATCAGCCTGTTAATGCTTTTCCTTTGCTTGCAGAAAAAGTTTTATCACCAGGTTTAAAAGGAATATTTTACGCTGCAATGTTTGCAACAATAATATCAACACTAAACAGCTTTTTATTTTTAAGTGCTACAACTATTGGACGTGATTTTATTTTTAAAATCATAAAAAATCCAAAAGAGGAAAAAGTAAAATCTTATACAGTAATTGGAATTATTATTTCAGGAGCTATTTCAATCATTATCGCATATTCAATTCCTTCCGTTGTAGAAATTTGGTACACGATCGGCTCGTTATTTATTCCCGGAATAATTCTGCCTGTTATCAGTGCGTATTATCCAAAGATTAGGATTCTATCCGGTTTTACTTTATTAGAAATTGTAACAGCGGTTGTTATTAGCTCAGTGTGGTATTTGTTAAGAAATGAATTTACAACTGTAATTTTATTTCAATCTTTAGAGCCGATGATTGTTGGATTATTTGTCTCGGTGATAATTCATTCAATTGGTTTATTTAGTAAACCTTCTTTGTTTGATTAGAGAAAGTAGAATTGAACCGCCAAGAAAAACTAAAATTATAATTAGTGAAACTTCTGTGGGGATTTTATAAAATTCTGATACAAGCATTTTAATTCCAACATAAAATAAAATAATTGCAACGCCGTATTTTAGATAAACAAATAAATCTACCAGACCAGCCAGAGCAAAATACAAAGCGCGCAAACCCAGTATCGCAAAAATATTTGATGAAATGATAATAAATGTATCCTTAGTTATTGCAATGATCGCTGGAATGGAATCAACTGCAAAAACAATATCTGATGATTCAATTAAAAGTAAGGTTAAAAAAGTTGTGGTTACAAAAATCTTTTTATTAATCTTTACAAAAAATTTTTTACCCTCATAATCGGTGTTTAATTTAAAATGTTTCCTTGCAGTTTTAATAAGCCAATTATTTTCAACATCAATTTTTTGTTCGCCGCCAAAAGCCATTTTATAAGCAGCTAAAAGTAAAATAATTGCAAATACATAAATAACCGGTTCAAATAAATTTATTAATGCAACACCTGCAAAAATAAAAATAATTCTAAAAACGATTGCACTTAAAATACCCCATTTAAGTATGTGCGGTTGATTTTCAGGTTTAATACCCATCACACTAAAAATCATAAGGAATACAAAAAGATTATCAACCGAAAGAGATTTTTCTATAATGTAACCAGTTAAAAACTCAAGTGCTTTTTGATGACCATCTTCTAAATAAAGATACAAGAAAAGATTGAACGAGAGAGCGGCGGCAATCCACACACCGCTCCAAATAAGGCTGGCTTTTAAAGTAATTCTTCCGCGTCTATGGTCTGTAACATATAAATCAATAAATATCATTACCGCAATAACTGCGGAGAATATAAATAGAAAAGTGTGTTCAGTTAACAATTATGCTTTCTATTTATGGTAGAAAAACGCCGCAAGCGATTACAGTCGTCCACAATCCGTTTTTATCACCTTCTGCTGATTGCGTAACATTGAAAGAGCGAACAATTTTACCGGACATTTTATAAATATTTTCTCTCTCACTCCAATCTTTTTCAGGGTCGAATTCAACGCCTAAGGTTGATGCGAGCATTGTAGCAGCTAAATCTTCAGCATATTCTCCGCAGATTTTTTCAGGCTGTCCATAAGGGTGATGCTCTGATAAATAACCATAAGCACTTGTATCCGCAGGTATTGCAACACCGATTGATGCGGCAATTAATCTGTTGGGTTCGTTTGTGGAGTTACGAGCCATAACACAATGTGTAATTTGTCCGGGAGTAATTAATTTAACGCCTTCATCAATTGAAACACGTTTACATCCTATTGGAAAGATACTGCTTACTGTAACAAGGTTGCAGATTTCGATTCGTGCATTTCTTAATGCAAGTTCAAAAGAGCTTAAATACTCTTTGTGCCTTCCAACACCTTTTGTAAAAAATAATTTTGTTGGTAGATACAATGTCTGACCCTTTCTAATCTAAGTTAAATGAGTTTAATGAATTTACGTTTTCCAACTTTAAGAATCATTCCTGCACTTACAGAAATACTACTTTGAACATCACTAATTTTATTTCCATCAATTGACACACCGCCTTGTAAAACTAAACGGCGCGCTTCACCTTTTGACGGAGCGAAATTTACTAAAATTATTAAATCTAAAATATTGATTTCTTTTTTTTCTCCAATATTAAATTCTTCAATCTCATCCGGTAAACCTTTGTTGATAAAAATGTTGTCAAACTCCTGCTGAGCAATTTCTGCAGCTTCTTTGTTGTGATACATTGTTACTAAAGTTCTTGCAAGTTCGCGTTTTATATCTCTTGGATTTGCATCTCCATCAGCTAAATGTGATTTTATCTCAGCAAGTTTTTGGCTTGTTACATTTGTTGCGAGTTCAAAATACTGATAAATCAGATTATCGGGAATCGAAAGAGTCCTTCCAAAAATTTGTGATGGTTCATCAGAAATGCCGATATAATTATCATAAGATTTACTCATCTTTTCAACTCCATCAGTTCCAACAAGCAGCGGCATTGTTAATATTACTTGCGGTTCAATTCCATATTCACGTTGTATATCTCTGCCAACGAGTAAATTAAATTTTTGATCTGTTCCGCCAAGCTCAACATCACTTTCGATCGCAACAGAATCCATAGCCTGTGCAAGTGGATAAAGAAATTCGTGAACACTAATTGGTTCACCCGCTTTAAATCTTTTTGTAAAATCATCGCGCTCAATCATTCTTGCAACCGTGTATTTTGATGCAAGTTTGATTACATCTTCAAAAGACATTTTGCTGAGCCATTCAGAGTTGTAAACAATTTTTGTTTTTTCTTTATGTAAGATTTTAGACGCCTGCTCAAAATAACTGTTACCGTTTATTCTAGTTGCTTCAAGCGTAAGTGCAGGGCGAGTTGCATTTCTGCCTGATGGATCGCCAATCATTCCGGTAAAATCTCCAATAATTAATATTGCCTGATGACCGAGTTCTTGAAATTGTGCAAGTTTTCTAATCACAACTGAATGCCCAATGTGTAAATCAGGTCTGCTGGGATCGCAACCAAGTTTTATATTTAGAGGTTTATTGGTCTTAATTGATTTTTCAATCTTCTTTACTAATTCATCTTCAGGGATAATTTCCACAACACCGCGTTTGATGATATCCATTTGTTCATTTAGCGATGGGAATTTAACTGTACTCATATCTAATATTTAATCTTTCTTTCTTGATCTCTTTTGAAATCTCGTTTTTTGATGTCTTCTCTTTTATCGTAAACTTTTTTCCCTTTTGCCAGGGCAATCTCAACTTTTACTCTTCCATTCTTAAAATACAATCTTAATGGAACTAATGTTAGTCCTTTTTCTTTTGTTTTTCCGATCAGCTTTTTAATTTCAGATCGGTTCATCAATAATTTTCTATCACGAGTTGGAACGTGATTATTAATATTGCCTTGTTTATACTCGCTTATATGCAAACTAAGCAGCCAAACTTCGTTATTTTGGATGAGTGCATAACTATCAACAAGATTTGCTTTTCCTTCGCGCAAAGCTTTTACTTCAGTTCCAACTAAAACAATTCCTGTTTCAAAGGTTTGCAGGATTGCAAATTCGTGTCGTGCTTTACGGTTTACCGCAATATTTTTTTCGTCGGTTTGTTGTTTCATTTTGTTCAAATTGGAAAACAAAAATCAACTTAAATGAGATAAAATGCAAGAAATGAGCTTAACAATTATTCTAATGGTTCTGATTAAACTTTGTCAATGAAGGAATAAGATATTTATATATATTTGAAACCAAAATATCAATAGCTTTTCAATATGATTCGAACAACTTTTACACTTTTATTTTTTGTAGTTCAGTGTATATCAGCTCAAGATTTTTCCATCGAAAAAATTGAACCGCCCAATTGGTGGTTTGGAATGAAGAACGACACAGTTCAGATTATGATTTATGGAAAGAACTTAAGTGATGTTGAAATTTTTCCACAGCACGGTCCCATTGAAGTTGTGAACGTTAAAAAAGCCGAAAGTCCAAATTATCTTTTTGTTGATCTTTTTATCTCGCCGGAAATAAAAACTGATTATAATTTTGAAATTGGTTTTTCAAACGGAAAAACTGATACCGTAATTTCTTATCCAATCTTAATAAGAGAAAATGTAAAAGATAAGTTCAAAGGTTTCAATCAATCTGATGTAATGTATTTGATTATGGCAGATAGATTTTGTGATGGAAATCCAGCTAACAATAATATTGGTGATAGCTTGGATGAATTTACTTCAAAAGATTTGGATGGAAGAAAAGGCGGCGATATTGAAGGCATCATTTCAAAGTTAGATTATTTAAAAGATCTTGGCGTAACTTCTTTGTGGATAACTCCAATGCTGGAAAATAATATGTGGATGAGTTATCACGGTTATGCGGCAACCAATCTTTATAAAATTGATCCGCGTTTTGGAAGTAATGAACTTTACAAAGAGCTTGTAAATCAGGCACACGATAAAGGTTTGAAAATTATTATGGATCATGTTTCAAATCATATCGGAATAAATCATTGGTGGATGAAAGATTTACCTTTTTCAAATTGGATAAACGGTACAGTTGCAAATCATCTACCAGCGAATCATCATAAAATGACTTTTCCCGACCCGCATAGTCCCGGAGAATCTGTTGATTTAACCTGGAACGGATGGTTTGAAGATTATATGCCTGATTTAAATCAAGCTAATCCTTTCTTAAAAAAATATTTAATTCAAAACACAATTTGGTGGATTGAATATTTAGGAATTGATGGAATACGCGAAGACACTTATCCTTACTGTAATCAATATGCAATGGCAGATTGGGCAAAAGCTGTTTTAACCGAATATCCAAATTTTAATATTGTTGGCGAAATCTGGACTGGTGAACCACCTTATCTTGCAGCCTATCAACAAAAAAATAAATTCGGGGAACATCTCAATTCAAATCTTCCGTGTGTTACTGATTTTGCCTTATCTGATGCATTCCGCAACTACCTTAGCGGTAAAAAAGGATTGGAAGGAATATTCAATATTCTTGCACAGGATTTTCTTTATTATGATCAGACGAATGTTCTTACTTTTTTTGATAATCATGATATTTCAAGAGGATTATTTGAAGCAAATGGTGATGTTGAAAAATATAAAGTTGCTTTAACAATTTTACTCACAACCCGGGGCATTCCAAAAATATTGTATGGATCAGAAATCGGGATTGTGGGGGAGAAAAGTCATGGTACTATTCGTTCTCCATTTCCAGGTGGATTTGAAAATGATACAAAGAATACTTTTGATAAATGCAGCAGATCGGATTATCAAAATGACATTTTTAATTTTACACAAAAACTCTTAGAACTAAGAAAAAATTATAAATCCTTATCCGAAGGAAGTCTCACTCATTTCTATCCATTCGATAGTGTTTATGTTTACTTTAGAAAAACAGATGATGAATCAACTATGGTAATTGTAAATGCAAATGAACAAGATTTTGAGGTTGATCTAAATAAGTACAAAGAAACTTTATCAAATATTGTTGAGATTAAAAACATCAAAACAAATGAAGCAACTGATATTGCACAAAACAGAAAAATTATTATTAAGAAAAAATCAGCAGAAATATTTTTGCTGATAAAGTAGCATGACAACTTGATTTATTATTGCTAATTCCAAAAGGTCATTTCGAAGGAGTCCTCGACTGAGAAATCTGTTTAATTACTATGTACATATTTCTCTCCCGATAAATCAAGATCGAAATGACAATTAAAAGAAATTGTTCATCAGAATTTAAAGGCAAATTTTATGTTAGAAATTCAGAAAAAACTTACTAAAACTTTTTACGCAATGCTTGCATTACCGGCAACAGCAGTTGGATTTGCACTATCAACTCAAATTGCTGCGTTAAGCTGGATACTTAGTAAAAAATATGGTTTAAATATTCACGAAGTTGCGTTTGTTTGGCTTGCGGGTCCTCTTGCAGGAATATTTGGACAAGTGATTGTTGGTATGATAAGCGACAACGTTTGGTTTTTAAAAGGAAGACGCAGACCGTTTATAATGATTGGCGGAATTGTTGGCGCACTTATGTTTTTGGCTCTACCGCAAATTGGAGTTATTTCTGAAGCCACTGGAATTACAAATATAATTTTAATCGCTTCTGTAATTGCTTTGATGTTGGATTTATCAATTAACGTTACTTTCAATCCTGCAAGATCAATCATTGCAGATTTAACACCGGAAGGGAAGAAGCGAACTTCGGGATATGTTTGGATGCAGGTTATCTCAGGAACGTTTGGTGTGTTAGCTTACTTTCTATCTATGGTTTACGGTAATGAAACTCTTTTATTGATTGCTGCAGCTTTTGTATTCGTTTGTTCTGTCTTTCCAATCCTGCTAATTGAAGAACCAAAAGAATTAACAGGGCAGGATGAAGAAAATAAAGAAACTCACTCGGTATTAGATATTTTCAAATCAATTTTTCCTTTGTATGGATTTTTAGTCTTTGGTGTTTTCAGTCTCATTTTCCATTTCTATCAAAATGAATTACGATTTATGCACAATACTTTGTTGATACTTAGTTTAGTTTACACGATGGTAATTGGTGCATGGATAATTATTCAAGGAAGAAAAAAAGAATCTGATAAAAATGAATTTCAAAAAATAATGCTTGCTCATACTTTTACGTGGATTGCATTTCAGAGTATGTTTGTAATGTCAGGATTTTTTATTGATAAACAAATCATCCCAAATCTTGATTTAACAAATGTGTTTGCAAATAAATTCGCAGAATTTCTAACTGGTGTAATGCAGACTAAAGATACTACAACAGGCAATATTGTCTCACTTGGGTTTTTAATTTTGAACGCAGTTGGAGCTGTGTTTCCAGTGGTTCTCTCTCTTATCGCAAAACATATCGGAAGAGTAAGGACTTATACAATTGCATTAGCCTTTAGCGCAATTGGATATTTTTATATTGCATTCTTCGGCAGATATGAAGCAAACTTTTACTTCGGAATGTTTTTAACAGGGATCGGCTGGTCAGCAGTTATTTCGATAGTATTTTCAATTGTAACCGAAAGAGTTAATCAAAACAAGATGGGATTGTTTATGGGCATCTTTAATCTTGCGGTTGTGCTTCCGCAAATGATGAGTCAGGGTGTTGCAAACATTATTTCAGAAACTCAAAACTTTCAATTACTCTATATTCTTTGCGGAGTGTTTATAACATTCTCAGTTTTCTTCTGGTTCTTTGTTAAAGAACCAAGATCAACAGCGGATGAAATTATTCAACCAAAGGGTGGACACTAATATTAATTAATATATAACTTTGTGTGATTTTCTAATCAGTTCAAATCAGTCTGATCAGTATCATTCGCGTCCCATTGATTTTAAATTAAAGGTTTTATGATTTATCTAATTCTCGCTATTCTCTGCTCAACTAGTTTAGCATTAATCCTAAAACACGGAAGTGTAAAAAAAACTAATATTCTTTTACTTATAAATGGAAATTATTTAACTGCATCTGTTTTTGCTTTAATTTTTATTTTCGTTAAGGGTGGATTTCATTTTTCGCTTTATGCAACTTTATTTGCAGTTGGATTAGGGGTCCTATTCGCAGAAACATTCGTTATCTATTCAAAAGCTATCAGCCTGGCAGGAACAGCGTTAGCGACTGTCAGCGCAAGATTATCTGTTTTAATTCCTGTACTTTTTTCAATTCATATTTTTTAATGAAAGTCCAAACATCAAAATGATATTTGGATTTGTTCTTGCGATTGTAACGCTTTATCTATTTTATTTATCATTAAAAAATCACGGAACGCAGGAAGGAAGAAAGGGTAAATATATTTATTTGTTTTCTCTTTTAGTTGGAATCGGGTTTGTTGATTTTTCGATGAAAATATTTGAACAAAATTTTTCAATTGATGAAAAGGGAACATTTGTTTTTTTGATTTTCTTTTTTGCATTCTTATATACTTTGGTAAGAATTCAAATCAGTAAAATTAAGTTTGATAAAGAAACTTATAAGATTGGATTGATACTTGGATTCCCAAATGTTTTAGCCATCCATTTCCTGCTAGCAGCACTAAGTGAATTACCTGCCATAATAGTTTTCCCAATTCAGAATATTGGTGTGATTGTTTTAACCGCAGTTGCTGCTTACTTGATTTGGAAAGAAGAAATAAATCTTTACGGCAAAATTGCTATTGGTGTTGGTATTGCTGCGATAATTTTGTTGAGGCTGTAGTAGTGATTAATTCAACTATTCTTGATAGTTATCTTATGAATAGTTAATTTTTGATTGCCAATAGGAGAGTAAAATGAAATCTATCCTTGCCATAACTATCCTGATCTTTTTGTTTTCACTTCATACTTTTCCACAAGATAGGAATATCAAAGAATATTTGCCAAATAGGATGACTCCAGAAAAAAACCAGGAAATTTTTAAATTAAAATCAGATGGATATGCGGAATTTTATAATGAAGATTCAAGAACAACAATAAACAAAATTCGACTTAAAAATGGATTTCTTTCTATTAATTGAACAAATTGACCAAAATTGGGATGGTTCTGTTTGGGTTAATATGAGTAAAAGTTCTTACATCTTTGATGGAAACAATAATCAAACTGAATGTCTAAGCCAAACTTGGATCGGTTCTGAATGGGTTAATGGTTCTAAGCAATCATACACATATAATGGAAATAATAACTTGATTGAACTAATCTACAGAACTTGGGATGGTTTGGGATGGGAGAATTATTCAAGGGAATTCTATACATATGATGTAAACCAAAACCAGACTGAAAAGCTCCTCCAAACTTGGATTAATTTGGCTTGGGTTAATCACTTTAAGTATTCGTACACATATAGCGGAAACAATGTCCTTATTGAATGGCTTTGGCAAAATTGGGATAGTTTAACTTGGATAAATTTTTGGAAATATTCATATACTTATGATGGGAATAATAATCTAACAGATGAACTTTGGCAATCTTGGAATGGTAGTGTTTGGGTGAATGAGTATAAATACTCTTCCAATTATGATGGAAATAATAACCTGACTGGATTACTCAAACAAACTTGGGACGGATCTATATGGAAAAACTATTCTTATAAATTATACACATACTCTGAAAGCAATAATCTTATTGAATCTGTTGTCAAGACTTGGAATTATACGGCTTGGATGAATAGTTCAAAAAATGCATATATCTATTATGATAATAGTAATCCTGCTTATTGGTTAAAGCAAAATTGGAATGGTTCTGTTTGGGTAAATGAGTCTGATTATTCATACACTTATGATTGGAATAATCAGCTGACTGAATTGATACACAGAACCTGGAATGATTCAATTTGGGTAAATGATTGGAAAAATTCATACAATAATGATGAAAACAATAATTGTATTGAATGGATTTGGAAATCATGGGATGGATCGGATTGGGTAAATAGTTATAAGTATTCATATGCCTACATTCAAGTAACTGAAGTAAATGAAAATTTAAGTTCTATATATTCTTATAGTCTTTCAAACAACTATCCAAACCCTTTTAATCCTACAACTAATATTCAATATGCAATTAGCAGTAGGCAATTCGTTACACTTAAAATTTATGATATACTTGGAATTGAAATTGAGACTTTAGTTAACGAAGAAAAACCAGCAGGCACACATAATTTAAACTGGAATGCAGTTAACCTGCCAAGCGGAGTTTATTTCTATAGCTTGCAGGCAGGTTCATTTGTTCAAACACGAAAAATGATTTTGTTAAAGTGATGTTATTTCAATAAACCCAGTTCCTTGGAGGAACTGGGTTTGTGAATAATCTATTTCAATTCAATCCACATCATCAACAATCAGTGTAAATAAACCAGCAATTATCATAGATGCACCGCCAAGCAGAAGTGCATAAATTGCTTCACCGCCCACAATGTTTTTAACAAAGAATCCTAGAATTGCTGCAGCAGTAATTTGAGGAATTACAATGAAGAAATTAAAAATTCCCATATAAACGCCCATTTTTTCTGCAGGAAGAGATCCAGCAAGAATTGCATATGGCATTGCAAGTATAGAAGCCCACGCTAAACCAATTCCAAGTTCTGAAACTAAAAGTAAATTTGGATCTTTGATAAAATAGAAAGATGCGAAAGAAATTCCACCAATGATAAGCGAAATCATATGAACTGTTTTTCTGTTTGTGAGTCTTTGCAACCCACATAATCACAAAAGCCATTACTGCGGCAAATCCATTATAAACAGCCATTAAAACTCCAACCCAATCTGCTCCTTGATTGTATAATTCTGATGATGGATCAGTTGCACCATAAATGTGATGAGTTACTGCAGGAGTTGTATAAATCCACATTGCAAACAGAGCAAACCAGGAAAAGAATTGAACAACTGCAAGCTGCTTCATTGTCTTTGGCATTTTGTAAAGATCATTTAAGATGGAAACTAATCCACCGGAAGTTTTATTTTGATTTGTAAAAAATCCGGCAGCTAATTGAAGCAATCCGAAAATAATTGAACCAACAAATAAAACATAAAGTCCAAAATCATTTTGATGAAGAACAAAGTGAAGAACAGCAGAACCAATCAAACCAACTGCAATCCAGATAAATCCATTTTTGTTAAATGAGTTATGCAGAAATTAAATTTGATTTAATCGATTTTGTTTGTGATAATTTCTTTTCATTCATCAGAAAACTTTTTTAATTCTTCAGGAGAATATTCTTTTGTTGAAAAAACTGTGTAAAGAACTGCAACTAAAAAAACAGCACCGCCAATGTAGAATGAAAATTTAACTGAATCAGGAATTTCTCCAGCGGCAGCAGTGTTAGCAATTCCAAACCAGTTTGTCATCATATAAGGCAAAGCTGAAGCAACGATTGCTCCAATTCCTATGAAAAAACTTTGCATAGAAAATCCAACTGTACGCTGCTCTGAAGGAAGCATATCTCCTACAAAAGCACGAAAAGGTTCCATTGAAATATTTATTGAAGCATCCATAATCCACAACATTCCAGCTGCAACCCAAAGTGTTGGTGAGTTTGGCATAAATATTATTGCCGTTGAAGCGAGTAATGCGCCAACTAAAAAAAATGGTCGTCTTCGTCCAAGTTTATTCCAGGTTTTATCACTCCAATGTCCAATAATTGGTTGAATAATAAGTCCGGTAACAGGTGCTGCAATCCAGAGAATTGGAATAGCATCAATGCTTGCACCAAGCGTTTCAAAAATTCTGCTCACATTAGCATTTTGAAGCGCGAATCCGAATTGAATACCAAGAAATCCGAAACTCATATTCCAGATTTGCCAGAAGGATAGACGCGGTTTGTTCATAAGTGTTCTCGAGTATTATTAAATTAACGGTGGTGAAAAATAACAAATGGTTTTTAAATTAGATAACAAAGTTTACAAAATATAGTTTCGTATTATGAAGATTGACATAAATAAAATAAAAGTAGTTCCGAAATTAATTAGTAATGGTTTTGAACTTTGCGTTTATGGAGAACCAGATAATGACGTTCAAGTATGGATTAATAACAATTCATTTCACATAAGTTCAGCAGATAAATACACTAACATTATTATTCCAAGTGGGATAAAGCTTTCAGACATTTTTTTAGATGCAGAACAATTTGAATGGATGGATGGATTTAGTCCCAATTTGAATAAGAAATTGCATATCGGCCATTTCTCAAATCTAGTTATTAGCAAATCGTTCAAATCACTTGGAGTATGCAAAAAAACAGTTAGCATATATGGAGACACTTTGGATGGGGAAGTGAAAACAGAAGATGCAGTGTTATCCTTAAATAATTATCAAAAAAAATTCCAATTTATTGTAGACAAATCTTTAATGGCCTCGGAAGTTAAATACATGGGTAATTTACTGAAAAACGGGACAGGAGATTATGAAGGGACGCAAATTTTTGAAATAGGTGTAGAAAAAATTGTCGGAATAAAAAGCAATGGGCAAACATCATATTTTTATCAGGATGTTTCACTTGCTGAACTACTAAATGCACCCACACTTTATTTGACAGGAAAAGAACAAAGTAATCATTTTGAATTGCTTAAAAAACTATTTCCAAATACAAGACATATTGGGTTAGGTTTAGTTAAAATATCAGGATTAAAAATGTCAAGTAGAATGGGAAACGTTATATTGATTGATGAATTTATTGATCAAGTTAAGGAATCATTTAATGATGATTTGCAGCTTATCTATAATGTATTTGCAGGTTTTATTTTGAAATCAAATCCAGAGGTAGATAAAGTTATAAACTTGGATATAATAAATAATCCTAAAAATTCAGCAGGATTATATTTGAGTTACACAATGGCTCGGTTAAATAGTGCAGGATGTGAGTTCAAACCTATCGATTATTTTAATTCAAGAGAACTGGAGTTTGCCTATTTAAAGGCAAAATATAATTTGAAACCGAACATTCTGTTTGAGGCATTAGTTGAACATTGCAAGTATATAAACTCACTATACCCAAACTATAGAATACAAAATAACAGTGAAAACAGAAAAATGTTCGAATTTAAATTGTCCGATTTGATTTTTGGATGCAATAAGTTAGGACTGTTTACAATTAATAAAGTGTGAAAAGTCTGAGAGCGTAGACAAAACAATCCATAAAATTTATTAATGTAATTTAATTGGATCGGTTACAAACCGATCCCTACAAATCTAAATGATTATTCGTGAAATAATAAATAAAGTAACATCAACACCACACGCTGCTTTTTTTTACACGCCGCCAATTTACGGCAAGAGTGATTCGTATCTTTTCTTAAAACCTAAAGAAATTATCACAATAAAATCGTTAAGAAATATTGATGAGAAATTAACAAAAATAGATAAGTCGATTGAAAAAGGATTGTATGGATATTCGTTAATTAATTATGAAGCTGGATATTTATTTGAGAAAACGTTAAACAGATATTTACCAAAGAATGAAAACCTGATACAGTTTTTCTTTTACGACAAAAAGGATTTGATAAAAATTAAATCGAGTAAAATTGATTTTAATTTTAAAGAGGAATTTCAAATCAAGAATTTCAAATTAAATACTGCAAAAAATGAATTTCTAAAATCAATAAAAAAAATAAAATCATTCATTGAAGAAGGGGATACGTATCAGGTTAACTACACGATAAAAGGAAAGTTTAATTTTGAAGGTTTATACTCTGGTTTATTCAGTCATCTAGTGTTCAATCAATCAGCGCAGTACATCGCTATAATTAACAATTCCAAAGATGTGATCATTTCTCTTTCACCGGAATTATTTTTTGAAATTGAAAAAAATAAAATCATTTCTAAGCCGATGAAAGGAACTACCAAACGAGGAATTGAAACTGCGGTTGATTCACTTATAAAATATGAATTAGAGAACAGTGAAAAAAATCGTGCTGAAAATGTTATGATTGTTGATTTGATAAGAAATGACCTGGGAAAAATTAGTAAGTATGGTTCTGTGAATGTTAAAAATATTTTTGAAGTTGAAAACTATGAATCGGTTTATCAAATGGTAAGTACGATTGAATCTAAACTTAGGCAGAACATAAAACTTTCTGATGTGTTGAAAAATATTTATCCGTGCGGTTCAATTACAGGTGCGCCAAAAATTAGAACTATGGAAATTATAAATGAACTTGAAAAAGAAACACGCGGTATTTACACAGGCGGAATAGGTTTGATCAGAGAGAGTAAAATTACTTTTAATGTTCCGATTAGAACTCTAACAATTAATAAAAAATCCGGTAAAGGTGAAATCGGTCTTGGAAGCGGAATTGTTTGGGACAGCGTTGCCAGCGAAGAATTTGAAGAAACAAAACTTAAAGGAAAATTTTTATCACAAACAGAAAGACCATTTGAGATTTTTGAGACGATGCTTTTGAAAGACAGTAAAATATTTTTATTGGATGAGCATTTAAACAGATTGCAGCAATCAGCAGAATATTTTCTTTTTAAATTTGATAAAAAAAGTATTGAAGAACAGTTAGAAAAGATCATTAAGAATATTGATGCTAAATCATACCGATTAAGAATTTCGTTAAACAAGTTTGGTAAACTTTCATATTCACTCTCAATCTTATCTGAGTTATCTAAAAATATTGATGTAATTGTTTCTACAAATCGAGTTAATCCAAAAAATAAATTTCAATATTTTAAAACTACTAATCGTAATCTCTACACTACTGAACATAAAAAATATTCTTCAAAAGGGTTTTTTGATGTAATCTATCTGAATGAATTTCATGAAATTGCGGAAGGTGCACTCTCAAATATTTTTATTTACAAGAATGATGTAATTTCAACTCCGCCTTTAAGCGCAGGAATATTAGGAGGAGTTTACCGCAAACATTTATTAAAAAATAATTCTATGATTCGTGAACGCAGATTGCACATAAATGATTTAATTGAAGCTGATAAAATAATTTTAACAAATTCCGTTCGTGGTGAGGTTATTATCAATAAATTATTTCTTGATGAGAATGAGTTTATTGAATTTAAATAAAACTTTGTTTCCTTTGTGGTAAAAAGCTTAAACACAAAGTGCGCAAAAGATATAATTAAGAGCACTAAGAATAATCAATCGAGTGTACGCCAACATCAGCATATTTATTTTATTTTCCATATTTTGCAAACAAATAAATAATCAATTCAGAAATGTCTAAAGCCGTAACAGAAACTTCTAAAAGAAAAAAAGAGCACATTGAACTTTGTTTAACTGACAAAGTTGCTTTCAATTCCAAGTCTAATGGATTTGATAAGTATGACTTTATCCATAACGCAATAACTGAAGTTGATATTTCTAAAATATCTTTTAAAACAAAATTATTTTATAAGAATATTGATTATCCATTTCTTATTTCCTGCATGACAGGCGGAACCGAAGAAGCAGAACAGATAAATGAACGGCTTGCGGTAATTGCTGAGAATTTGAAAATCCCAATCGGTGTTGGAAGCCAGAGACAAGCGATTGAAAACAAAAATTATCACAATAGTTATAAAGTAATTCGCAAAACTGCTAAAAGTGTTCCCGTACTTGGTAATATTGGCGCCGCACAACTTGTTCAATCAAAAAACTTGAAAGATATTTTAGCGTTAATTGATATGCTGGAAGCGGATGCGTTTGTTATTCATCTAAATCCTTTGCAGGAACTTTTGCAGAAGGAAGGCGAACCTTACTTTGTTGGGTTGTTAAAAAAAATTGAAAAATTAATTAAAAAATCTAAAGTGCCAATAATCATTAAAGAAGTTGGTTCGGGAATAAGTAAAGAGGCTGCAAAAAAACTTTTAGATTTAGGTGTTAGCGGAATTGATATTGCAGGTGCAGGCGGAACAAGCTGGGCTGGTGTTGAATTGTTGAGAAATAAATCAATGGAAAATGATTTTTGGAATTGGGGTTTACCAACATCTTACTGCCTTAAAGAAATTTATCCGCTAAAAAAGAAATACAATTTTACACTAATCGGGTCTGGCGGAATTAACTCAGCAAATGATCTTGCAATGGCTTTTGCAATGGGTTCTGACATCGCTGCTTCGGCAAGAATTATTTTGCAGACATTGATGAGTAATGATGAAGAAGCTGTTAAAAAATTAATTGTAAATTGGTTCCAGTATCTTAAAAAAATAATGTACTTAACAGGTTCACAAAATCTTTTGCAGCTTAAAAAAAATAAACTAATTAAAAAGGAACTTTTGTTTTGAATCTAAACCAAGTAAAGAAATTCGCTTCCTTCTATGAACGAGAAAGAAAAATAATAGATCAAAAACTTAAACGATCTTTAAAAAATAGAAATCCTTATTCACTTTATGATCCGGCATCTTATATTTTAGAAAGCAGCGGCAAGCGATTACGACCGTTACTAGTTTTACTTTCTGCAAACGCTGTTGGCGGAAATTATAAAAAATTTTATAACGCAGCTCTTTCCGTTGAGATGCTTCATAACTTTACACTTGTTCACGATGACATAATGGATAATGCAGATTTACGCAGAGGAAATCTTACTCTTCATAAAAAATATAATTTAAATACTGCAATTTTAACCGGCGATATTCTTGCTGCAGTTGCATACGAGTTTTTGTTAAAGGATTGTAAAGTTAATGCAAAGCAAGCACTTGATTCATTTACAAAGGGTTTGGTTGAAGTTTGCGAAGGACAAAGTTTGGATACGGAATTTGAAACACGTAAAAATGTTTCACTGCCTGAATACATAAAAATGATTGAGAAAAAAACAGCTGCGCTTGCAAGAATGTGCTGTGAACTTGGCGGCTATCTTGCAAATGGAAGTAAAGAGGATATTAAAGCACTTTCAAACTATGGAAAGTATCTTGGAATTGCTTTTCAAATTCAGGATGATCTTTTAGATATTACTGCTGATAAATTTGAGTTTGGTAAAAAAATTGGCGGCGATTTAATGGAAGGCAAAAAAACTTTTTTGTTTATTAAAGCTCTTGAAAAAGCAAAAGGAAAAGACAAAGCAGATTTACTAAAAGTAATTGCTAATAAAGGTATCAAAGAAAATCAAATTGAGTATTACAAAAAAAATTACGAAAAGCTCGGCGTAATTGACGATGCTAAAGGTGCAATTCGTAGTTACACTAACAAAGCGTTAAACTCAATTAATAAACTATCAAACAAGGGTGAGATTGAAATATTCCACTGGCTTGCCGATTCATTAATCAAAAGAAATAAATAATGATTGAAAAAACTGTTAAGATAGCAAACAAAGCTGGACTTCATACTCGTCCCGCAGCAACAATTGTTAAACTTGCTGCAAAATACAAAAGTGATTTTTTTATTTATCGTGATGGAATGAGCATTAATGGCAAAAGTATTATTGGTGTGATGACACTTGCGGCTGAAATTGGTTCTGAGCTGAAATTGACTTTTGATGGTCTTGATGAACAACAAGCTTGTGATGAAATATCAGCATACTTTGAAAGGGGATTTGACGAGTTATGAAATCATTTAAAGACATTTAC
Organism: uncultured Ignavibacteriaceae bacterium; assembly: GCA_963704275.1. Classification (GTDB taxonomy): domain Bacteria; phylum Bacteroidota; class Ignavibacteria; order Ignavibacteriales; family Ignavibacteriaceae; genus IGN3. The sequence continues at coordinate 501,251 of CAVPHP010000014.1, forward strand.
AAGAACGCTGAAAATAAAATTACAGGAATTGCTGCTGCACCCGGAATTGTTATAGGGCAGGTTTATCTTTTTGCAAAAGAAAAACTTGATATAAGTAAAGCACCAATAACCGATGTTGATGAAGCAATCGAAAATTTTCGTGAAGCTCTGCTTCATTCAAAAAAAGAATTGAATAAAATATTTGGATTTGCACGCGAAAAAATGGATGAAGTTCGTGCTGCAATTTTTGAAGCTCAAGTAATGATTCTTGATGATCCAATTTTAATCCAAAATATTGAAGATAGAATTAGCAACGAAAAAATTCAGCCGGAGTATATTGTTGCGAATGAGATTTCTAAATATCAAGAGTTGATGATAATCTCGCACGAATCCTATATGAAAGAACGTGCACACGATATTGAAGATATTAAAAATCGTATCATAAGAAATCTGCAAAAGAAAAGATGGCAATCTAAAATTGAAACTAAGTTAATTGTTATCAGCGAATTTTTAACTCCTGCTGATACGCTTTTATTTTCAAGGAGAGAAGCGTTAGCATTTGTAACGGATCACGGTGGATTAACTTCACACGCAGCAATCATTTCGCGATCGTTAAATATTCCCGCAGTTGTTGGAACACATAATGCAACTGAACTTATTAAAGATGGTGATACCGTTATTGTTGATGGATTTCATGGTTACATAATTCCAAATCCAACGGAAGATCAAATAAATTTCTTTACCGAAAAACAAAAGAAGCTGCAGGAGATTCAAAAGGGATTAGAGGAGTTAAGAGATCAACCCGCTGTTACACTGGATGGAAAAGAAATAAAGTTAGAAGCAAATGTTGATGTTACAGGTGAGATTGATGTTGTACTTACAAGCAGTGCTTCTGGTATTGGATTATACAGATCAGAACAAATTTTAAATGAGCTTGGTTTTTTTCCTGAAGAAGATGAACAAGCAAATATTTATTCAAAGCTAGCCTCAAGAATGTATCCTAAAGTTATTACCATTAGGGCATTTGATGTTGGCGGTGATAAGTTTAGTATAAGTGATTACAAAGAACCAAATCCATTTTTAGGTTTACGCGGGATACGATTTCTTTTGGAAAATGAATCGTTATTCAGAACGCAAATTCGTGCTGTGCTTCGAGCAAGTGAAAATAAAAATGTTCGCTTTATGATTCCTATGATTTCTACTCTCGATGAAGTTTGGCGTACAAATGATATTATTCACGAGTGTAAAAGTGATCTAAAAAGAGAAAAAATAAAATTTGATAATCAAATTAAAATTGGAATTATGATTGAAGTTCCATCAGCCGCTGTTATGGCTAAAGAATTTTCAGACGAGGTTGATTTCTTCAGTATTGGTACAAACGATCTAATACAATATTTGATGGCTGTTGATCGCGGTAATGATTTAGTTTCTGATCTATATCAGGAATTTAATCCCGCAGTTATCAGAACTATTCATCATATTGTAGAAGCTGCAAAGCACAGGAAAATTCCGATTAGTATTTGCGGAGAAATGGCGGCTGATACACTTGCAATTCCGCTGTTGGTTGGTTTAGGAATGGATTCTTTAAGTATGAGCCCGGCAACTCTTCTTTATGCTAAAAGAATTATTCGTGGTTTTGAATTTAAAAAAGCAAAAGCATTGGCTGAAGAATGTCTAAAATGTAAAACTGAAATTGATATTCAGAAAAAAGTTAAAAAGTTTTTTGATGACAATAACATAACAAGGACAAGGAATATTATTTAATGCAAATAAAAGAATATGCTGCAAAGTACGATCCTCAGAATCAATTTGATGTTTTAATTAATACATACAAACAAGTTGAGTTTGCCTGGAGGAATAATTTTATTATTGCTGGAATAAACTCATCCGAATTATCAAATATCGTTATAAGCGGATTGGGCGGCTCTGCAATCAGTGCTGATCTTATAAAAAACTTTTTGAGTGATGAAGTTTTGATTCCAATTGTAGTTAATAGAAATTACAACTTACCAAAGTTTGCAAATAAAAATACTTTATTTATTGCGTCATCATATTCGGGCAACACTGAGGAAACTATTTCATCATTAAAACAAGCAATTGAAATTGGATGCAAAATAGTTTGCATTACAACCGGTGGCGAAGTTGAAACGATTGCAATGAATAAAAATATTCCAATAGTAAAAGTTCAAACAGGATTTCAACCGCGCTACTCACTTGGATTAAGTTTCTTTTCGTTGTTAAAAGTTTTTCAGCATTTAAATCTTGTTGCTGATCAAACAGAAGTTGTTGAAAAAATAATTAATCTATGGAAGCAAAAGGGTATTGAGTATTCACAGGATGGAAACTTTGCATACAAATTTGCAGAATCTTTGTTGGGATTTATTCCTGTTATCTATTCTGTTGCTGATTCTACAAGTGCTGTTGGTTACAGATTTAAATGTCAGTTGAATGAAAATTCCAAACTTCATGCTTTCCACAATGAAATTCCGGAAATGAATCACAATGAAATTATCGGCTGGGAATCATATCAGGAAAAAGTATTCCATTCAAAAATTATAAACATCGTTGATGAAACTTATCATCCGCAGATAGTAAAAAGATTTGAAATCTTAAAAGATATTTTTGCAAAAAGCGGAGTTGAAACGCTTACGTTAAACAGCAAAGAAGAATTATTTAAAGTGCGTTTGTTAGATCTAATTTATTTAGGCGATTGGATTTCTTATTACGTTGGTGTGTTACGTGGTTACGATCCAAGTGAGATTGATAATATCTACACGCTTAAAGACAGATTGAAATAGCGAAAAGATTTTATTTTCAAGTTAAGTTCAGATTATTATTTTCTGTTTAAACACCTTTCAATATAATTTTATTTATGATTACAGTATTAGAAGTTATAAAACTTTCCACAGAGTATCTTGATAAAAAAGGTGTAGAATCTCCCAGAGCTAACGCAGAAATTTTACTTGCTGAAATTTTGAAATGTAAACGTTTGGAACTATACCTTGCCTTTGATAAACCGCTTGCTGAAAGTGAAGTACAAACTTATCGAGAAGCAATTCGCAAGCGTGGATTGAGAATTCCGTTGCAGTATATTGTTGGTAATGTTGAATTTTACGGAATGAAATTAATTGTAAACGAAAATGTTTTAATTCCACGACCGGAAACAGAACTGCTTGTTGAGCAAATTATTAATGAAACCGATAAAAATGCTGAGTTAAAAATTTTGGATATTGGGGTTGGCAGCGGAAACATTTCACTTTCACTTCTAAAAAACTTACCAATGATAAAAGTTACTGCGATTGATATTAGTGAAAAAGCATTGCAAGTTGCAAAACAAAATACTGAATTAAATTTATTGCAGGATAGAATTGATTTAAAGTTATTTGATATACTAAATAGCGATCTAAATCAGCTTGGTAAATTTGATGTGATAGTTTCAAATCCACCGTACGTTTCTGAAAAAGATTTTGAAACCCTTGAACCTGAACTAAAAGTTTATGAACCACGCTTTGCATTAACTGATAGCGGCGATGGTATAACTTTTTACAACAAAATTATTTTATCTTCAAAAATACTTTTAAATAATGGCGGCAAATTATATTTTGAAATCGGAAAAGATCAGCAGCAAAGAATTTTTAATTTGATTGAAGCTGCAGGATTTACAAATATTAAAATCACAAAAGATTATGCCGGAATTGAAAGAATAATTTGCGGAGAACTTAAATGAGAGCGCTTGTTCAAAGAGTTAAGGAAGGCGGCGTTTACATATCCGAAGAAAATTATAAAGAAGAAATTGGAAAAGGAATTGTAATTCTACTTGGAATTAAATCCGATGATACTGAAAACGATTTATTATTTGTTGCCGATAAATGTTCAAACTTAAGAATATTTTCCCAAAGGGATGCATTTGCACAAGATGAAAATGATAAAATGAATTTATCATTAAAAGATGTTGATGGAGAAGTTTTAATTATTTCTCAATTTACATTGTATGGAGATGCACAAAAAGGAAACAGACCAAGTTTTATTGATGCTGCGCGACCAGAAACTGCAATTCCGATTTACGAAAAATTTATCGATCGGATGAAACAAAATCTCGGTGCAGAAAAAATTAAAACCGGAAAGTTTGGTGCGATGATGCAAGTAAAAATTATTAATGATGGTCCGGTTACCATTTTAGTTGAATCCAAAAAATCGGATAAAAATTGAATAATGTTTTAATGATATTTATTGACGGCATTGGGATTGGAAAAAAGGATTTTGAGTTTAATCCGTTTTTCAAATATGGATTTGAAACATTTGAAAAAATCTTTGGAGAAATTCCACATTTAGAAAATCAATATTTAAATAAAGATGGAGTTTATTTATTTCCTGCCGATGCAAGATTAGGTGTTGAAGGTTTACCACAAAGCGGAACGGGGCAGGTATCAATATTCTGCGGAATGAACGCACCAAAATTTGTTGGAAAACATTTTGGACCGTTTCCATATTCAACCACAATTCCAATAATCGAAAAAGAAAATATTTTTAAAGCGTATAAAGACAGCGACAAAAAAGTAAGCTTTGTAAATGCATTTCCAAAAGTTTTTTTTGATTACCTAAAATCCGGTAAAACAAGATTAAGCGTAACATCGTTAAGCTGCCGATTAACAGGCATTAAATTAAATACGATTAAAGAAATCAGAAGAAAAACAGCTCTTACTGCAGAGATTACAAATGAAAGATGGAATCGTAAATTAAATTATCAGCTTAAAATTATTAGTCCTGAAATTGCAGCAAGAAGATTATTAAAAGTTGCAGCTAAAAATGATTTTACATTATATGAATTTTTTCTAACAGACCATTTGGGACACGGAAGAATTGCTGATGAGTTTGAAACGATTTACAATAATCTGGATAAATTTTTATTTAGTATCTTAACTGAACTTAATTCAGATGAATTGACTTTAGTTATTTGTTCTGATCACGGAAATATTGAAGATCTGTCAGTAAAAACACATACGTTGAATCCAGCTCTTATGATTACTGCCGGGAAAAATGCAAAGCAATTAGCTGAGAGCATAAAAGATTTATCCGACATAAAACCATCAATAATAAAATATTGCACTTGAAAAATTATCCATTTATAAAATCTACGATAGCATTTATAATTGGAATCCTTGCTGCAAACTTTTTCCAATTCCATTTTAACTATTTTCAAATATCAATTTACTTTGTGCTTTCAATTCTATTATTAATAATTTTCAATTATTTGAAATTTCGATTTAATAAAATTCTTTTATCATCACTTTTATTATTGATGATGTTTGCTTTTGGATATTTAATTGCGGCACAAAATCAAACACAAATAAATACTCCACTCACCAAATATCAAAAAGAAAAAAACGCGCAACTTTATGCTCAAGTTTTAGATGTTGAACTCAAAAGATCATTTGAAATAGTTTTTACTGTTAAGACTGATTCAATTTTGATAGATAATAAATTGATTGTAGCTAACGACAAATTGATTTGTAAATTCAGGGGTAATGATGAACAAAGAAAACAACTTTACAAAAAGGTTAACGCCGGAAATAAAATATTTTTAACAGGCACATATCAAAAGGGAAGAGACAGAAGAAATCCTGGTGAGTTTGATTATGATAAATATCTAAAACAAAATGGCATAACGGGATTGTTTGTTTCATACGATACGGACAGTATTAAAATTCTTTCATCAGAAAAAAGTTTTTTTAAATCTTTACTTTTCACAGTTAGAAAGTCAATTGATAAAATAATTCACGATTTGCATAATCAGCAAACCGCAGGCTTGTTACGCGGATTGCTTCTTGCAGACAGAAGTGAAATTGATTTTGAAACAAAAAACGAATTTATAAATTCAGGTGTTGTACACATACTTGCTGTTTCTGGTTTGCACGTCGGATATGTGCTTGTAATATTTATTTTTATCTTCGGACGATTTGGAATCTATCTTCGATCAACACTTACAATACTTGGATTATTAGGATTTATGTTTTTAACAGGTGTGCCTCCGTCAGTGTTTCGGGCAACATTAATGACAGTTGTAATCATCTTTGCTTTTCTTTCAAACAGAACTACAAATATTATAAACTCAATTTCAATCGCAGCGTTTATAATACTATTGACAAATCCGAATGAAATTTATAATCCGGGTTTTCAATTATCTTTCTCTGCGGTACTCGCAATTGGAATTCTTCATCCATATTTCAAAAAAATAATTTATGAGTTACGCTTAGAACAAAAGTGGATAGAAAATATTTTATTATTTATTGGCGTATCGTTAAGCGCACAAATCGGAACGCTGCCATTTACACTGGCATATTTTAGTAAGCTATCTATAATTGCGCTTTTCGCAAATTTATTTGTTATTCCCGCAGTCGGTGTGATAATTGGGATTGCATTTATAACCGTATTTGTTGGATTATTTTTATACAGCATTGCAATTTACTTTGCTGCAGCCAACGATTTGATTTCGGGTTGGATGATTTCATTTATTAAATATACCGGTAGTTTAGATTTTTCTTTTTTGTGGATTAGAAATTATACTTTGTACGACGCAATTATTTTTTATGCAGGATTAGGTTTAATATTATTAGTAATCCAAAAAACGGATAAGCTGTATTTAAAAATTTCACTACCAATCGTATTAATTTTTTCAATGATCATTTATTCTACTTTTGATAACAAAGAAATACTTGAAAAAAATAAACTAAATATCTTTATGGTTGATGTTGGACAGGGTGATGCATTTCTTATCCAATTTCCAAACGGTAATACAGCATTAATTGATGCGGGTGAAGCAAATCCGTTTATCGATAATGGTGAGCGGGTAATTATCCCGTTATTAGATTATCTTGGGATTAAAAAAATTGATTATGGATTTATTTCTCATTTGGATTTAGATCATTACGGTGGATTTATTTCGTTGATTTATAACGATAGAATAAGCGAAATATTCAGACCTCGACCGGATTCAAATAAAAAATCTTTGCGATTAGAAAAGTATTTAAAGGATAGAAAAGTAAAAAGTAAAAGCTATGATAATTATTCATTCGATGTCGGCAATGCAAAAATATATTTTTTAAATGATCCAAACAGTTATTCCTATAAAAGTTTTTCGAGTAATAATAAAAGTGGAGTAATAAAAATAGTATTCGGCAAAACTTCATTTTTGTTTGTTGGCGATTGCGAACATCCGGCGGAATATTTTCTTGCAACCAATTTTAGAGAGATGCTTGATTCTGATGTTTTAAAAGTTGGGCATCACGGAAGTAAAACAGGATCTTCTTTGGCTTTTTTGAATTTAGTAACACCAAAAATATCCTTGGTGAGCGCGGGCATAAAAAATAAATTTAATCATCCTGCAAAATCAGTTATATATTCTTTACAAAAATTAAATTCAAAGATTTACAGAACTGATGAAATGGGCGCAGTACTTTTGCAATCGGATGGAAAAAATATAAAACAGGTAAACTGGAAATAAATAAAAAATAGAAAGGTAAATTATGTCAAATACAATTCAAGTCGGAATAATTATGGGCAGCGATTCTGATCTTCCAATTATGAAAGAAGCATCAGATATTTTAAGTGAATTTGGAATAACAAATGAGATGAAAATTATCTCAGCACATCGCAGTCCTCATTTACTCGCAGAATATGTAAGCAATGCCCACGAAAGGGGAATGAAGGTTTTAATTGCAGGCGCTGGTGCCGCTGCACATTTACCGGGTGTTACTGCTGCTTTTACTCCATTACCGGTTATTGGTGTTCCCATTAAATCTAAATCCTTAGAAGGATTAGATTCTCTTTTATCAATCGTACAAATGCCATCAGGGGTCCCGGTTGCAACAGTTGCAATTAATGGTGCAAAAAATGCGGGAATTCTTGCAGCACAAATAATTGGAACAGGAGATGTAGAGATTCAAAAAAAAATTATCGATTTCAAAAAGAAATTATCGGAAGAATCAATTAAGAAGAATGAAAAAATAGGGTTAATGTAAACTTTGGCATAAAATTATTTTTATTAATAATTAGAAGTAAGGTGATAAATATTTGCTTAGAATATATATATTCATTAAAATCTTGAAGCCATTTAGAGATTGTTTGGCTATATATTGATTTTTGTAATTATTTTTATCTAAAGTAATCCCACTAGTCATTTTATAAAAGTGTTGTAACGTCGAAATTAATATGTTGTTTTTAAAACAACAATTAAATTTATACTAACTCTCATTTACTAAATTATTTCACGGAGGTTCTATGTTCAAATTTCGTACATTCCTTTGGTCACTTTTAGTGCTAATGGTTTCCTTACCAATTTTAGCGCAAGATTTCTCATCACAGAAACAAACAGTTGGTAAATATACAACTAATGGCACCACGGGAAGCCAAAATACAGAATCAACAGTTTTAAGATGGGATGATGGTACTAACTTCGATGCAATCGGTCTTACATCCGGTGGTACTTTTTCTGTTGCCGCAAGATTTACTCCAACAGAACTTGGTGCAGTTTCTACCCAAGGATTAATGTCAGTTGCAGTATACATAAATGATGTACCAACATCTGCGAGATTAGTGCTTTATGGTCCTAATACTGATTTAATCGCTGGACCTGAAGTTTATAGCCAGGCATTTACACCTGTTACTAGTAGCTGGAATACAATTACCTTAACAACACCTTATATCGTAACTGGAACAACAGATCTTTGGATAGGTTATGAAGTAACACACGGTGCTAGCATTTATCCATGTGGTGTTGATGCCGGACCAGCAGCATTTAATGGTGACAGAATTTATAGCGGCGGTGCGTGGGATAGATTATCAGTTCTAGCTCCAACTTTAAATTACAATTGGAACATTGCTGCTACTTTTGATCTTGTTGGTCCTCCATGCCCTGTTGTTCCTGCTTCAAATCCTACTCCAGCTAGCGGAACTACAAATGTGAATGCACTGAGTCCAGGTAATGCATCTTGGACAAATGGCGCAGGTACAAATAATGTAGAAGTATTTTTTGGACCAGTTGGAAATGTAGTTTCTGTTTACAGTGGCGCACCAATTACCACTCTTGCAATACCTGCACCACTTCAGTATGCTACTACATATAATTGGAGAGTTGTTGATAAAAATGATACATGTAGTGCTGCTCCTGTTGCTACTTGGAATTTTACCACAATGCAAAATCCACTATTAGTACAAGACACAATAACAGTTCATCCACAAAGTTTTGATTATTGGACAGGTACAACAGATGGTGTAACAAAAACAGAAGTAAGTATAGTAAATGGTCAAAACACATTAGATGGCTGGATGAAATTTGATTTAACTGGAATCCCTGCTGGTTCAAATATTACAGGTGTTACATTTAATGGTTATGTAAGTGGAACAAACTGGCCATATTGGTCATTAACCCCAATGGCATTAGATCCTGTAACAGGTACAGCAGCAAACATATATGCAGCAATACAGGCAGGTAATGCACTAGGTACCGCGTATTTATACTCAAATGAAGCAAGTACTTATACCACAGGTGCAAAAACATATCCATTGGTAGAAGGAAATATTTTAAGTGATATGACGGCAGCAGTATCAAATGGTTATTTTGCTATGGGTATGGCATCAAGAGATAATAGTGCAACATACTTTATAACATTTGATGGCTGGGCACAAACAAATCCACCATCTTTGGATGTAATTTATGAATATGTAGTTCCAGTAGAATTAACATCATTTGCAGCAACAACAGATAACAAGAATGTAAATCTAAACTGGTCAACAGCTACTGAGTTAAACAACAGCGGCTTCCAGATCGAAAGAAGCAGCGGAAGTGAATATCAGGTTGTAGGATTTGTAGCCGGACACGGAACAACGACTGAAGTTCAGAACTATTCTTACGTTGATCAGAATGTAAATGCAGGTTCCTATACATACAGACTAAAACAAGTAGATTTCGATGGAACATTTGAATATTCAAATGCTATAGAAGTTGACATTTTAGGAATAAAAGAATTTGCATTGGGTCAAAACTATCCAAATCCATTCAATCCAAGTACAAAAATAAACTTTAGCTTAGCAGTAGATAGCAAGGTAAGCTTAAAGATATTTGATGTATTAGGACAGGAAGTAGCAACATTGATAAATGGACAATTAGCAGCAGGAAGCCAGGAAGTAAGCTTTAATGCAAGTTCATTGAACAGTGGAGTATATTTCTACAGAATAGATGCAAATGGAATAGATGGACAGAAATTCAGTTCAGTAAGAAAGATGATCTTAACGAAATAAAATCATTTTCTTATTAACTTAAAGTTAAAAGCCTCGCTGAAATATGCGAGGCTTTTTTTTTGTGAAGAATTATTGTACAAGTATTTAAAAACTAACTTTGAAGGAGAATTAATTATTTGGCATAAAACTTTATTTCAAAAAAATAAAGTAAAAACTTGCGTAAAATTAGATTTTTGATTAAAATCTAATCGTATTTTGAATTCAGTTCTAATTAATACTATTTCAAACAATTCATTCGGAGGTTTTATGTTAAAAAGAATTTTCACTTTTTCTATTCTTCTTGCTTTTTTTGTGGGGAATAACGCGTTCTCACAAGTAGAAGGCACCTTGGATGTTAATCCAAATTTACTTCCTGAAAAGATCCAACCTAACTATCCAATAACTGAAGCGACCTGGGACGTACAATTTAATTATGATGCTACCACAATTACTGGTGCTGCTGGAAACGCTGGAGCAGTATTTATTCCTACAATAAATAAATATTGGACAAGCCGTTGGGGAACAGGTATTATTCATCAATGGAATATTGATGGCACGTTGGATCAAACATATACATTAACGTTTACAGGCACAAGAGGAATGTGCTTTGATGGTCAATTTGTCTATCATTCAACATCTACAACTACAGTACAGATTGTTGATCCTACAACAAGAACAGTTGTTGGTACAATTCCTGTTACAGGCGCGCCAAATGGTTTCAGATTCATTACTTTTAATCCTGATGGTGATGGTGGAAATGGTTCAATAATTGGCGGTAACTGGACATCACCAAATTTGAATTTTTATGAATTTAGCATGACAGGTACTTTGTTAAGAACTATAACAAATGCGGTTACAGGTGTTTACGGAATGGCTTATGACAAATGGTCTCCTGGTGGTCCATTCCTATGGGTATGGGGTCAGGGAAGTGGAGCTGGTTTCCCTCAAATTATTCAACAAATGGATTATACAACAGGTCTTTACACTGGTGTTCAACACGATGCTACTACCGACGTTGGTCTTGGTAATGCTAGTGCTATTGCCGGTGGATTATTTATAGCACAAGATATTATTCCTGGTTTTGTAACATTAGGAGGATTGTTACAAGGTACGCCTGATGTGTTATTTGGTTATGAATTAACAACTAGTGGTTCGTTGCCATGTCCTGTAGGCCCAGCAACAAATCCAAGCCCTGCAAGTGGTACAACTGGTGTTAGTATAACAGCACCAGGAAATGCGACTTGGACTAACGGTGCAAATACCACTCAGGTAGAGGTATTCTTCGGTGCAGTTGGAAACGTTGTTTCAGTTTATAGTGGTGCACCAACCACTTCTTACACTATTCCTACTCCATTACAATATGCTACAACTTATCAATGGAGAGTAGTATGTAAGAATGATACTTGTAGTGGAACTCCTGTTGCAAATTGGAATTTTACCACAATGCAAAATCCACTATTAGTACAAGACACAATAACAGTTCATCCACAAAGTTTTGATTATTGGACAGGTACAACAGATGGTGTAACAAAAACAGAAGTAAGTATAGTAAATGGTCAAAACACATTAGATGGCTGGATGAAATTTGATTTAACTGGAATCCCTGCTGGTTCAAATATTACAGGTGTTACATTTAATGGTTATGTAAGTGGAACAAACTGGCCATATTGGTCATTAACCCCAATGGCATTAGATCCTGTAACAGGTACAGCAGCAAACATATATGCAGCAATACAGGCAGGTAATGCACTAGGTACCGCGTATTTATACTCAAATGAAGCAAGTACTTATACCACAGGTGCAAAAACATATCCATTGGTAGAAGGAAATATTTTAAGTGATATGACGGCAGCAGTATCAAATGGTTATTTTGCTATGGGTATGGCATCAAGAGATAATAGTGCAACATACTTTATAACATTTGATGGCTGGGCACAAACAAATCCACCATCTTTGGATGTAATTTATGAATATGTAGTTCCAGTAGAATTAACATCATTTGCAGCAACAACAGATAACAAGAATGTAAATCTAAACTGGACAACAGCAACAGAATTGAACAACAGCGGCTTCCAGATCGAAAGAAGCAGCGGAAGTGAATATCAGGTTGTAGGATTTGTAGCCGGACACGGAACAACGACTGAAGTTCAGAACTATTCTATACGTGATCAGAATGTAAATGCAGGTACCTATACATACAGACTAAAACAAGTTGATTTCGATGGAACATTTGAATATTCAAATGCTATAGAAGTTGACAGTTTTAGGAGTAAAAGAATTTGCATTAGGTCAAAACTATCCAAATCCATTCAATCCAAGTACAAAAATAAACTTTAGCTTAGCAGTAGATAGCAAGGTAAGCTTAAAGATATTTGATGTATTAGGACAGGAAGTAGCAACATTGATAAATGGACAATTAGCAGCAGGAAGCCAGGAAGTTTCCTTTAATGCAAGTTCATTGAACAGCGGCGTATATTTCTACAGAATAGATGCAGATGGAATAGATGGACAGAAATTCAGTTCAGTAAGAAAGATGATCTTAACGAAATAAAATCATTTTCTTATTAACTTAATAGTTAAAAGCCCTCGCTGAAATATGCGGGGCTTTTTTTTGTGTTTATAATAATTGTTGGATTGATAGTTCATAATCGTTTTGATAACTTTACTAATAAAATTAACTCAATCAGGAAATCGTATGAAAAAGTATTCTCTGTTCTTAATCTTATCTTTAATCTTTTTAAGCTGTTCAAAAACTTCCGATCAGGATTATTTTACCCAATCTGAAAAACTTCTAAAGGAAAACAAAATTCCGGAAGCTGTTAAATCATTGGAAACATTATTAAGTGAATATCCTGATAGTAAGCTTGCACCTAAAGCGCTTGTTGAATTAGCAGGCGTTTATCAAAGCCAACAAGTAAAAGGTTTAACACATAAACAATCAATAATAAAAGCCGAGCAGTATTTTTATCAAGTTTATGAAAAATATCCTGATAGTGAAGAAGCCCCTTTAGCTTTATTCCAGGCAGGTATTTTGTTTGATGACGCTTTAAAAAATTATGATGAAGCAACCAGAGTTTATAATTTATTTCTTGAAAAATATCCTAATGATAAACACGCAGTAATTGTTAGGCAATCTTTAGATATTATGGGTATTGATCCAAATGATATCATAAATAAAAAAGAAGCATTAAAAAAATGAGTGATACGTTTTTAAATTCCAAAAGTTATCTTGACCCAAAAATAATTTCCAGAATTAGCAGTCTTGATTTAAGAGCAAGATTAGTTGTTGAAGGCTTTATGGTTGGGCTTCATAAAAGTCCATATCATGGATTTAGTGTTGAGTTTTCTCAGCATCGTCCTTATATGCAGGGAGATAATTTACGCAGTGTTGATTGGCGCGTGTTTGGGAAAACTGAAAAATATTATATCAAACAGTATGAGGAGGAAACAAATTTACGAAGCTATATAATTCTTGATAGCAGCAGATCAATGGAATATTCTTCGAACAAAAGTATATCCAAACTTGATTACGCTTCAACATTGGTGGCTGCACTTTCTTATATGATGATAAAGCAGCAGGATGCAGTAAGCTTAACAATTTATTCCGATGAGATAAAAAAATATTTACCGCCAAAATCATCAAATAGTTATTTGCAGCAGATTCTAAAAGAATTAGTTACATTAAAAGCATCTTCAAAAACAAATACATCTGATGTGTTAAATAAAGTAGCCGAAAAAATAAAACGACGTGGACTTGTAATAATTATTTCAGATTTTTTTGATGATGTTGATAAAACTTTAAATGCCATTAAACATTTTGCACATAAAAAAAACGAAGTAATTATTTTCCAGATACTTGATCCAATGGAACGAAGTTTTGGTTTTGGAAAAGATGCAGTATTTAAAGATTTAGAAACCGATGAAGAATTAACAACTCAGCCTTATCAGATTCAAAAAGCTTATCAACAGGCGATGAATGAATTTACAAATAAAATTAAACGCGAATGTTTAAACTCAAATTTTGATTACAACCTGTTAGACACTTCAGTTCCATTTGATAAAGCGCTGTTCACTTATATACAAAAGCGATCACGACTTCATTAAATCACTTATTTCATCGTAATACTTTTTAGAAAGCTGCTCGGAAAAACTTATTGTTTTTGATTCAGTAATTATTCTTACAATTGGTTCGGTGTTAGATTTTCTGAAATGCACCCAATAATCCGGAAAATCAATTCTTAATCCATCTTCCGTGTTGATATTTTCTTTTGAGTATTTTACTACAAGTTTATTTATAACATCATCAGGCGATACATTTTTTAAATCTATTTTTTTCTTTGCAATAAAATAGTTGGGCAATTCATCTTTTATTTCAGAAAGTTTCTTACCAGAATCTGTCAAATATTGTAACGTAAAAGCAATTCCAACTAACGCATCTCTACCGTAATGAAGAGCCGGATAAATAACACCACCGCTTCCTTCGCCGCCAATTACAGCGTTTACCTCTTTCATCTTTTTTACAACATTTGCTTCGCCTACTGCAGAACGAAATGCTAAACTGCCATTTTTCTTTGCAACATCTTCAATTGCACGCGTTGTGGAAAGATTTACAACAACAGTTCCTTTTGCTTTACTTAAGACAAAATCTGCTGCCAGTGTAATTGTGTTTTCTTCACTGAACGGCTCGCCTTTATCAGTAATCAAAACTAATCTATCAACATCAGGATCAACAACCACAGCAAAATCTGCATTATGATTTTTTACAGCTTTCATAGTTTCTGTTAGATTTTCCGGCAGCGGTTCTGGTAATCGAGGAAAAATTCCCGTTCTTTCACAATCCATTTCAATAACTTCGCATCCAAACATTTTTAAATAATCCGGAATGCAATACGCACCTGCACCATTTACACAATCCGCTAATACTTTAAACTTTTTCGATTTTATTTTTTCTAAATCAATAATTGGAAGCTTTAATATCGCTTCAATATGATTTTTTATTCCATCCGCATAAACCGTTCGTTTACCGATTTTACTCCAATTTACAAAAGAGTTATCCGCATCTAAAAACTTTTTCATTTGATTGTGCTCTTCGGGAGACATAAACTGTCCGGTACTATTTAATAATTTTAAAGCATTCCATTCGTTAGGATTATGGCTTGCAGAGATTGCAATACCGCCTTGTGCACTAAGTGTTTTAACCGTGAACTGAACAGTTGGAGTCGGACAAATTCCTATATCAATAACATCCAATCCTTTAGCAAGTAAAGTTCCGGTTACAATTTGATTGACCATTTCACCGGTTATTCGTGCATCACGTCCAACAACAACTTTTCCAGTTTTAATAAAATCTGCGTAAGCATTTGTGTATTTAACAATAACATCAGGATCAAGTCCGGCACCTACAATCCCGCGTATTCCGGAAATACTAACCATAAGAGTTGACATTAATTCTCCTTTAAATATCTATGAGAAAAATAATCATAAAAGGGGTCTTCAAAAAACTTTTACGATTTATTAAGGATGATAAATAATTCAATTAATCACTATATAATGAACCAGTTATTATTTTTAGAAAACCCTCTAAATGTTTATCTTTATTAAAACTTTTAACTATGAAAAAGAAAATCGAAAAAATAGATTCACTTTTAATTAAACATTTTGGAATTCCACCAAGGCCAAAAAAACTTCCGTCTCCATTGGATACAATTATCGGTACAATCTTATCACAAAATACAAATGATAAAAATTCGTACAAAGCATATCGAAACCTAAAAGATAATTTTAGAAATTGGGATGAGCTTGCAGAATTAAAATCTAGTCAGATTGAAAAGTACATTAAAGTTGCCGGACTTGGGAAGCAAAAATCAAAAGCTATTTATGAGTTGCTGCAATCTTTAAAACAAAAAGGGAAAGTGATTTCTTTAGATCATATCAAAACTAAAAATGATGAAGAAATATTGGATGAGTTAACCTTGTACAATGGCGTTGGAGCTAAAACAGCAAGCTGCGTTTTGCTTTTTTCACTTGGAAGAAATATTTGTCCGGTTGATACTCATGTTTATCGAACACTGAATAGAATTGGAATTGTGAAAACGACCAGTCCTGAAAAAACTTTTTATGAAATACTTAATAAAATACCGGAAGGAGTTGCACATTCCTTTCATACAAATTTGATTAGATTGGGAAGAGAAATTTGTAAACCTGCAAAACCTCAATGTTCCGTCTGTCCATTGCTAAAAGTATGTGCTTATGATCAGAAAAATTTGTCGGATAAAATAAAACACCAAAAGATTGATTTTATGCTGCTCGATAATCTGTAGCACATGCAAGAAAATCTACTTTTATCTAACGTCTAAAAGTTTTAACTTAATAACAAATATTTACCCTCAATAACTTAATCGGAGTTTTTTAATGTCTAACAATTTAGGATTAATTGGTTATGATTTTGTTGAGTTCTATGTCGGCTCAGCTAAGATGTGGGCATATTGGCATACAAAAGCAATGGGCTTAGAAGTTAAAGCTTATCTTGGACCTGAAACAGGAAACCGAGATAGAGTATCATACTATTTAGAAAAAAATAATATAAGGCTCGTACTTACTTCGGCAGTAAAACCCTCAACCTACGATGTTGCATCTTTTGTTGAACGGCATGGCGATGGTGTTAAACGGTGGTCTGTTCGTGTTAATGATGTAAAAAAATCTTTTGAAACATCCTTAAAAAATGGCGGAATCCCTGTTCGTTATCCAAAAAAGTTTGAAGATGAATTTGGGTTTATTGAAGAAGCTGCAATTAAACTTTATGATGATGCAGAAATAGTTTTTATAAATCGTGAAAACTATAAAGGATTATTTAAACCCGGTTATGCAAAACCAGTTCAGAATATTAATATTACAAACGTAGAAACGGGATTGGAAAGTGTTGATCACATTGTGGGAAATGTTAGAACTAATGAAATGAATCTTTGGGCAAATTATTTAAACAAAAGTTTAGACTTTGAAACCTTTATAGAATTTGGTGAGGGCGATATATCAACTAAATACTCAGCATTGCTTTCAAAAGTTGTGCGTTCACGTGAAGGTGCGCCGATAAAAAATCCAATTAATGAGCCGTTTGATGGATTGAAAAAATCACAAATTGAAGAATACATTGATGAATATTTTGGATCTGGAATTCAGCACGTTGCTATCACAACAAAAGATATCATGACTACAATAAAAGCAATGCGTGCAAATGGAGTTGAGTTTTTAAGCACACCGCCCGATACATATTACAAGATGTTAAAAGAAAAAGGTTGGAATGTTAAAGAAAATATTGATGAACTTCAGAAATTAGGAATACTTTGTGATGTCGAAGGCAAAGGATATTTGCTTCAGCTTTTTACAAAGCCGATTGGCGATAGACCAACTTTCTTTTATGAGATAATTCAAAGATGCGATGGTGCTGAAGGATTTGGACAGGGAAATTTTCAGGCTTTGTTTGAATCAATTGAAAGAGACCAAGCAGTTAGAGGAAATTTGGATAAAGAATGATTAAGTTCAAGTTTATATTTAAGCCTGTCTGCCTCAGGCAAGTTCAAGAAAAAAAAATTATTTAGGAGTTTGTAATGCCATTTTATGTTAAAGTAGGAAAAGTTCCTCCAAAACGCCATATAACTTTTTATAAGGAAGATAAAAAATCTCTATACAGAGAAGAGCTTTTTAGTACCAAAGGATTTTCGGGAATCTATTCAAACAAGTATCATCTTTATATGCCCACGGAGGTTGAAAAGATTGATGAAGTTCAGATTGATTCGTCCGGTAATGATTGGAAAGATGCACCTTTGGAATACTATCACTTCATTACGGATATAGTTAAATCTCGCGGAAATATTATAACAGCAAGAAATGAGTTCCTAAAAAATGAACATTGTGTTATTTCAACGGCATATCTTACTGAGGATACAAAATATTTTTATCGCAACAGCCAGATGCACGAATTGTTATTTGTTCATCACGGTAAAGGAGTTCTGCTTACCGAATATGGTAAGATAAATTTTATGGAGTGGGATTATTTAATCATACCCAAAGGCACAACATATCAAATTAAATTTGATGAATATAAAAAGAATAAACTTTTTATTATTGAGTCTGATACACCGTTTGATATTCCCAAACATTTTAGAAATGAATATGGACAGCTAACTGAAGAAGCTCCTTACTACGAGCGTGATTTCAGAGTCCCGGAATTTACGAAGCCGATTGACAAGTTTGGGGATTTTAGATTAAGATTAAAAGTGCGTGATAGAATGTTTGAATACAAATTACCCCATCATCCATTTGATGTTGTTGGCTGGGACGGATTTCTTTATCCGTATGCTTTTAATATTAAAGAGTACGCACCAAAAGTTGGTAAGATACATTTACCACCTCCTATTCATTTAGTGTTTACAACGCAGCATTTTGTTATTTGTAACTTTGTTCCGCGTTTGTATGATTTTCATCCACAAGCAATTCCGGCTCCGTACTATCACTCAAATGTGGACAGCGATGAAGTATTATATTATGTTCACGGAGATTTTATGAGTAGAACCGGTGTGCAGGAAGGTTCGATTACTTTGCATCCAATGGGAATTCCGCACGGACCGCAGCCCGGCAAAACAGAAGCATCGATTGGGAAAAAACAAACAGATGAATATGCAGTTATGATTGACGCATTTACACCATTACACGTTACAAGAAATGTTAAGGAAACAATGGTAAATGATTATAGTCAATCGTGGCTAAAGCGGAAATAGGGTAAAAGGTATATGGTAAATGGAATAGGGTATAATTAGTGAATAGAAGTAAGAAAAAAGTATTTGAACCTGAAAATAATAATTATATTCAGGATTTAGATTATGAGAGTTTTTCGGTAAAAGAACCAAATGATTTTTATGATGACAAAAAGGATTTTGTAACCCTTGATGCGTGGAAAAAGTGTAGGGAGATAAAACTTTTTTTTTACAAAAGAATCATTCCTTTTTTGCCAAAAGATGAAAAGTACAATTTAGATATTCAAATAAGAAAAGCAGCTATTAGTATAACTGCAAACATTTCTGAAGGATATGGAAGATTCCATTATCAAGAGGGAATTCAATTTTACAGAATATCAAGAGCATCTTTATATGAATTAAAAGATCATTTAATCAGTTGTTGCGATTTAGGATTTATTAATGATGAATTAAAGAAAGAAGGCGAGAAAATGATTGAATCTGCAAAGCGAACATTAAATGGATTTATTAATTTTACAAAAACAAAATTAAATAAATAATCTTATACCTTATTCCTATATAACTTTTAACAATATAACAATTTATTAAAGAGAACTTAGATGAAATTTTTATCATACTTATCAAAAAAAACAGACAGAGTTGGGATACTTTATCAAGATAAAGTATTTGATTTACAAAAAGCCGCATCCTCCTTAAAAATTAAATTGCCTTCAACGATGAAGAAATTTCTTGAGGGCGAATCCGCAAATATGAAACTTGCTAAAAAAGTTTTTGAATCTATAAAAAAAGGTAAAATTAAAGCCGGAATAAAATCTAATAATAAAAATATTTTAGCTCCAGTTCCAAATCCAACTTCTTTGCGGGATGGATATGCATTTAGACAGCATGTCTCAACCGCGCGCAGAAATAGAGGAGTTGAAATGATTCCTGAGTTTGATCAGTTTCCTGTTTTTTATTTTGGTAATCACAATGCAGTTTCAGGTCCAGGAAATGTAAAAGTTGAAGATGATCATTTAAAGGGCTGTGACTTTGAACTTGAGTGTGCAATTGTGATCGGCAAAAAAGGAAAAAATATTCCTGCAAGTAAAGCAGATGAATACATTGCTGGTTATATGATTATGAATGATCTTTCTGCAAGAGTTTTGCAAATGGAAGAAATGAAATTAAGTCTTGGTCCTGCAAAGGGAAAAGATTTTGCAACTACAATTGGTCCTTATCTTGTTACTCCAGATGAGCTTGATAAATTTAAAGAGAAAACTAAATTTGGAAATAAATACAATTTAGAAATGACAGCCAAACATAATGGCAAACAAATTTCAAGCGGGAATGTAAATCAAATGGATTGGACTTTTGCGGAAATAATTGAAAGAGCAAGTTACGGTGTTACACTTTATCCCGGTGATGTTATTGGTTCGGGCACGGTAGGAACAGGCTGCTATTTAGAGCTAAATGGCACGTGGGCAATCGAAGCAAAAGAAAAAGGAAGCGAACACAAACCTGTTTGGTTACAGGATGGAGATGAAATTGAGCTTGAAATTACAGGGCTTGGAGTGTTAAAAAACAAAATTAAAAAATCTAAAACTAACAGATCTATATTAGCAAAAAAGAAAAAATAGTTAAAAAAATGAAACACTATGCTCCAAATGAATTAACTGTTCCTGAAG
>CAVPHP010000015.1:0-130375 GCA_963704275.1 uncultured Ignavibacteriaceae bacterium
TGGTTGGGGATTTTTATTTCCACAAAGTACTCTGTTTAACATCAATTTTAAGGCTTATATTTGCAGTACAAATTTTTATTCATTCTAAGGGTAATCATTGAAAAAAATATTTGTTTTGCTGTTTGTTATTCAGACTTCCCTAATCTTTTCTCAAAGTGTTTTTATTAAGACTTTAAAAACATTTACAAGTAAAGATTTGAATTCAATTCCTGTTTTATCTGAGTCGCAGGAATCATTCATTATCGATTTTGATGTTCAATCTGATTATCCGCCAAACATTAATATCATTTTTAAATTTTGTGATAGAAACTGGAATCCAACTGATAATATCTTTCTATTAAATCAGGGTAAAAACACTGCATATACTTTAAATTATTTTACACTTCCAACTACCGTTGAAGCTGCAAAATATCATTACACAAATACTTTTCCCGATAAAGATGGATATGTTAGTTTTCCTTTTTCCGGTAAATGGAAATTTTTTGTTGTGGATTCGCAAGATCCAAATATGATTTTTGCTGAAGGAAGATTTTTTGTTGTAAAAGCAGATGTTAAGTTAGACGTTAAAGCGAAAAGAGAAACCCTGGATGACAAAACATATTATCCACCCCAGCTTGGGCATACAAATTGGATAACTGTTGAAGCCGTTCCGAATGAAAATTATTTTCCTTTTTTTGTTGATGAATTAGAAATAGTGCAAAATCATTTATTGGATAATCCAATTGATGTACTGCGAAATTCTACAGACCAAAATAGAGCTTTTGAGTGGGATGGCGGATCAAAATTCAAATTTATTGCGAAAGATGTTCGTCCCGGTGCTGAGTACAGACAAACAAATCTATCGGATATAAATATTAATAATTCCAAAAATGTTAAAGCTCAGTTTGATGGAATGGAGTATAGTAGATTTTTACTTCAAACACGTAATGATAATAATGGAAGTTTTACTTTAAAATCTCCAAAAGATATTAACTCAACTTATATGAATGTAAAATTTGAAATTAAACCGCCGGCAGAAGTTTACGGTGATATTTATTTAGTCGGTGCATTTAACGATTGGCAGTTATCTGAAAAAAATAAAATGAATTTTAACGGTGACCATTTTGAGTTAACACTTGAATTGAAACGCGGTATTTATGATTATCAATACGTTGTTGTAAACGGTGATTATACAGATATTACAAATCAGGATTGGTACGTTTTGGAAGGAAACGATTGGCAAACTTCAAATGAGTATAATATATTTTTATGGTATCGCGATCAGGAGTACGGCGGATACGATCGCATAATTGGTTATTCAAAAATTAATACAAGATAAAATTTGAGATGAAAATTATGGAAAAACTTTCTATCGGTGTAATCGGAGTTGGGCATCTTGGCAAACTTCACGCTAAAATGTTTAAACAAATTGATAACTGTGAATTAGTTGGAGTATTTGATTCAAATCCGAATCAGGCAAAATTAGCTGCTGATGAATTTGGAGTGAAATCTTTCAATTCAATCGATGATCTGCTTTCTAAAGTAAAAGCTGTTTCGGTTGCCGCAACAACCAGCGCACATTATGAAGTTGCAAAAAAATGTTTTGAAAAAAATATACACGTGTTTGTGGAAAAACCAATCACTGCCACCATCGAGCAGGGTGAAGAACTTGTTAAAATAGCGAAAGAGAAAAATCTTAAATTTCAGGTCGGACATATTGAGCGATTCAATCCCGGATTACTTTCACTTGAAACATTTATTTCTGATCCGATGTTTATTCAGTCTGATAGGCTTGCACAATTTAATCCTCGCGGAACGGATGTTGCAGTAGTTTTAGATTTAATGATTCACGATATCGATATAATTTTAAGTTTTATTAAAAGCGATGTTAAACAAATTGATGCAAACGGTGTAGCGGTTGTTTCAGATCATATTGATATTGCAAATGCGAGAATACAATTTGAAAACGGTGCAGTTGCAAATGTAACTGCAAGCAGAATATCGCAAAAGAAAATGCGTAAGATGCGCATATTCCAAAAAGATCATTACATCTCTTTGGATTTTGTTACCGGCGCATCGGAGGTTTATCGTTTGCAGCCTGTTGATGAACCGGCACTTCCAACTTCAATTTCATTTGGTGAGATTGGTGTTGGTAATAAGAAGAAAAGACTAATTTATGAACAGCCCGAAACAAAAGAAGTAAATGCACTAAACTATGAATTACAGCTTTTTGTAGATTCCGTTTTACATAATAAAAAAATTGTAGTTTCCGGTGAGGACGGTTTACGAGCTTTAAAAGTTGCAGAAATAATTATTCAAAAAATCGAACAATCCGAAGGAGCATTAAGATGAAAAAACTTTTTTCAATTACATTACTACTTGCACTTGTAATTTCCGGAATACAATGCAGTGTGTATGAAACACTTACCAATCTTTCACGTCTTCAATTTAAAGTTGGTGATGTAAACGGATTTCAAATAAACGGAATTCCTGTTTCCGGTAAATCCAAACTTTCAGATTTTAATGCTTTAGATTTATTAAAACTTACAAGCGGATTTGCACAAGGCTCGTTACCTGCATCTTTTGTTTTAAATGTTGATGCAAAAAATCCAAATGATGGAACCGGCGGTTATAAAAAATCTGATGCAACATTTGCAAAATTTTAAGTGGAGATTATTTCTTGATGATAAAGAAACTATTTCGGGCGAGCTTTCACAGCCATTAGTTGTTCCCGGTACAGGTGAGGTAACAGCGATTCCGCTTACAATAAATATTGATCTTATGAAATTTTTTAAAGATAAAGGATATGAAAGTATTGTAAATCTTGCTTTGGCACTTGGCGGTACGCAAGGTTCATCGTCAAAAGTAACTTTGTTTGCAACTCCAACTGTTAGTTCTCCGTTCGGCAATATCACTTATCCCGGTGAGCTAAAATTAATTGATACACAGTTTTCTAAGTAAATGTTTTTAGGATAACTTTATGGCTAAATCTGAAAAATATGCTATCGGTGTTGATATAGGCGGAACAAATATCAAGGTAGGAATTGTATCCGATAAAGGTAAACTTGTAAAAAATATTTCCATAAAAACCGAAGCCGATGGTGGACCAAAAAAAATTATTGCCAACATCATCAAAGGTATTGAATCAATTTTAGTAAAAAATAAGTATAAAATTCAGGGCATCGGAATTGGCTGCCCTGGTGCTGTTTCAATCAAAAAAGGAATTGTTGAGGATCCGCCAAATCTTCCCGGATGGAAAAAAGTAAAACTCGGACCGATAATAAAAGATAAGTTTAAATATCCGGTTCATGTAGAAAATGATGCAAATGCAGCGGCTATTGGTGAATTAATATTTGGTGCCGGGAAAAAAATAGATTCATTTGTAATGGTAACTTTGGGCACTGGTGTTGGCGGTGGAATTGTTTTTAATAAAAAAATATTCCGCGGTGAGTTTGGTGCGGCAGGCGAAGTTGGGCATATTTCAATTGATATGAATGGACAAAAATGTAATTGCGGTTCGTTTGGTTGTATTGAAACGTATGCTGGAAATTCATATTTAAAAGAACAGATCAAAAGTGAATTAAAAAATTATCCTGATTCAAAAGTGTGGCAGTTGATTAAAAATGATTTATCAAATATATCACCAAGAATTATCCAGGCAGCTTCTGAGGTGAATGATACTTATGCAAAATTTGTAATCGAACGAATGGGCAAACAGCTTGGCGTTGCACTTGCATCAGTGAGCAACCTGTTGGATATAAGTACATTTATTATTGGCGGAGGTGTTGCCGGGTTTGGAAAACCATTGTTTGATTCTGTAAGATTAACAATTGCACAAAGAGTTCTTTTACCGCTGCGCCCAAGGGTTTTGGTTATTCCTGCTAAATTAAAAAACGAAGCTGGAATAAAAGGCGCTTCATCGCTGGTGTTTTATCACAATTAAAGATGATTTCAAAATAATAAATGAAATATTATTATAAACTATGTTTTTATTTCGTTCCAAACTTGTCATTTCGAAGGAGTCATCGACTGAGAAATCTGCGTGTAATATTCTACCGATTTCTCCCTTTACATGCTTGCCCCAAAGGGATCTACGACTGACAAAGGCTGGGTTAAAAAACAATTATTCTTTTTCTAGGATTATATAGTTGTAGTAAATGAAAAGTAATTTCAAAATCTTATTTTTAATTTTGATCAATCTATATCTATTACAGGGAATTTGTTTTTCCCAGCAAAACGATTCACTTTTTATTTCTTCAGATTCATTACTAACAAATATTGATTCTCTTCAAACTGAAAAACCAGAAGGTAAAACTTTTGATGTGGATACAACTGTGTTTGCTTCATCTAAAGATTCTTTGATCTTTTTAGTTAAAAATAAGAAGATGAAAATTTACGGAGAGGGGAATATCAGTTATAAAACTACAGAAATTAAAAGTGCAAATATTTTTATTGATTTTAACAATAATGAAATTGATGCTGAAGGAATTCCATCCGATTCTTTACCTGCAATTCTAATCGGTACGCCAATCTTAAAAGAAGGATCCGAAGTGTACGAAGGTAAAACGATGAAGTACAATTTTAAATCCGGTCGCGGTTTGCTCTCACTTGTAAAAACTGAGATGGATGGTTCTTATTACACAGGCGAAAAAATTAATAAAGTCGATAAAGACACTTATTTTATCGAAGATGGACTGTTTACAACTTGTGATGATTCAACTTGCCCGCATTATTATTTTACAGCAAGTAAGATGAAAGTTATTCACAAGCAGCAGCTTGTTGCTGAATGGATATTTATAAATTTTGGCGGAGTTCCGCTGCCAATTCCATTACCATTTGCGGTTTTCCCTATAGAATCAGGAAGAAGATCTGGCATAATTCCACCAACTTATGGCAGTGATGCTAATCTTGGAACTTATTTTTCCCGCTTTGGATATTTTTGGGCAATAAACGATTATATGGATTTGAACTTAACTGCAGATTACTACACGCGCGGAAGTTATAAATTAGATAGCAGATATAGATATACCAAACGATACGATTATTCAGGTAACTTTACAGCAAGTTACGGTAAGTATCTTTATGGTGAATCGACGGATGCTACAGCTTCTGAAAAGCTCGAGTGGAGTTTAAGATGGAATCATAATCAATCAATAACTCCGTCATCAAGATTTGATGCAAAGCTAGAATTTGTATCAGGTTCAAATATCAACAGAAATATTTCGAATTTTAATGAGCTTTTAAGAAATGAAGCTATATCTAATGCAACATATACAAAACAATGGGAAGAATCTGGTAATAGTTTATCTATAAATTATTCTCGAGTTCAAGAGTTTGAAAGTAATAATATTACAGAAGTTCTCCCTAGTGTGAATTTTACTCTCGCACAAAAATACCCATTTAGAGATAATACAGGTACCCAGGAATGGTATGAAACTTTTGGTTACAGCTATTCAGGTCAGTTTCAGAACAATAGAAATAAAGTTGATGGCGATCTAAAAATACGTGGTGGAATTCAGCATAACATCAACGCCTCTTTATCACCTAAAATTGGTTACTTCAGTATTTCTCCTAATTTTAGATACAACGAAAGCTGGTACAATAAACAAATCACAAAATCTGTAGCTTATAATGATACTGGTGCTTACTATATAAAAACTGATGATGTTAATAAGATTAGTCAGGTAAGAACTTTTTCTATGGGGCTTTCTGCATCCACAAAATTTTATGGAATGTTTAATATTAATGCTCTTGGTGTAAATGCTGTAAGACATATTGTTACTCCTTCACTCAGTTATAATTACGCTCCGGATTTTTCAACTCCTTTTTGGGATTATTATGATTCGTACAAAGATTCCAGCGGCAATGTTGTTGAGTATAGTAAATTTGAGCAGGAAATATTTGGCAAACCTACAAATCAAGAATCACAAAGTATTAACTTCTCTCTTGGTAATCAGTTTGAAATGAAAACGAATGTTAATCCAAACGATACAACTGCTAAAGAAAATAAATTTCAACTTCTAAATCTTAGTGCTTCTATGGGATACAACTTTGCTGCAAAGAGTTATAACTTTTCCGATTTGAGTTTGAGTTATCGTACACAGTTTGGCAGTTTAATTAGTTTTTCAGGAAGTTCAACTTTTTCTCCGTATGATTATGATGAAACCGGCAGAGTGGATAGATATTTAGCAAGTCACGGCAAAGGTTTATTCAGATTAACAAATACTAACTTTTCAATATCGCTTTCTCTTTCCGGTGATAAAATTACTTCATCCGAAACAGATAACACAACAACGGTTCAGCAGGACCAATATTTACAGGCTTCTGAACGTAGCATTTATCAAGGTTTGTACAATGATAAAGAAGCAGATTTTTCTATTCCATGGGATATTTCACTTAATTACTATTACAATTTATCCAGATCTGTGCCATCAAACGAACTTACTTCATCAAGTGTAAGCGGAAGTTTAAATTTTAATCTTACACCCAAGTGGAAATTTTCTGTTACAGGCAGTTACGATCTTAAACAAAAAGAATTTGCAGCTCCACAGATAAGAATCTCACGCGATTTACATTGCTGGACAATGAATTTTACATGGAATCCGATTGGCTCATTTAGAGGATATAATTTTGAAATCCGTGTTAAAGCTCCGCAATTGCAGGATCTAAAAATAACCAAACGCGATCAATTTTATGATGGAAGATAATTTTGCTTAATTATATAATTGATGGAAATAATCTAATTGGAAAAATCGCTTCATTAAAGAGCTTGCAGAATAAAGATAAGCAGGCAAGCCGCGAAAAACTTGTTTTCATACTTGATCGATTTTTTATCACTAAAAAAGCAAATGTAACTTTACATCTAGATGGGCATCCCAATGAAAAGATAAACTCTTCTAAAATGAAAATCATTTACTCAGAAAATCTAACTGCTGATGAAAAAATTAAGAAACAGGTTTCACAATCTAAATCTCCCAGAAATATTATTGTAATTACATCAGATTCTAATCTTGCACAATTCGCCAAAGTTTGTTCTGCAACCGTCATTTCCAGCGAATTATTTGTCGCTGAAATCAATAAAAATTCATCAAACGCCGATGAAGAAGCTATAATAAAATCAATGAACAATATTGATGAGTTTAAAAAACTTTTCGGTATTTACGATAAGTAGAAAAAAAAATCTTAAACGATAAGGTTTTTTTAAAAAATATACTTATTATCAAATCAGTATTTAACTGAATTAACTAATCATCAAACAAGGAGAACTCGTGAGATATATACCTACAACATTCTATACAAATTTGCTCTTTGGGGTAATTGCGGCTTTAATTATTTCTACAAATCTGTTTGCACAGATTGATAACCCTTTAACCGATCATGTTCCAATAGATTATATTGAGTATATTCAAGGCACTCATAACGATGGTCTGGATGCTGTAATTACAGATGGCAGCGGTTATGATAATTTTAATTTGGGTACTGCTTTTGCTGAGCCGCACTTAGTTCAAAATCCAAACAATCCTTTACAGTACTTTACTTCATTTAATACAAACACTGCATATCGTACAGA
Source organism: uncultured Ignavibacteriaceae bacterium (assembly GCA_963704275.1). Classification (GTDB taxonomy): domain Bacteria; phylum Bacteroidota; class Ignavibacteria; order Ignavibacteriales; family Ignavibacteriaceae; genus IGN3. The sequence goes on from CAVPHP010000015.1 coordinate 7,550, forward strand.
TGATGCATTTAACTGGCTGATAAGTACTCCATCATTTGGAGCTTCTGTTTATGGTGATCCTGTAAATGCTTATGACAGCTTAGGGAATTTATTTTATGAAAATATGTCGGGCTCAGGATCAATACAAAATTGTCGTGTTATCAGATCGACTGATAATGGAGCAACCTGGGGCGCATCAGTAATTGCAGTTTTAGGTAATGATAAAAACTGGATCGCCGCAGATCAAACATCGGGTCCTTATGCAAATTATCTATACACTGTAATGACAAACAGCGGAAGCGGAAGTTTTTATAGAAGCACAAATAATGGTGCATCTTTTACAAGTATGACTTCATTTGCTACTCAAGCACTTCCAGGTATGATGGTTGCGGTTGGACCAAATGGCGATGTTCAGGGTGGCTGTGTTTATGTAGTTACCAACTCGGGAAGTTCATTTGCATCTACTTATACTTTTTATGTTTCAACGAATGGTGGAACATCATTTACTTTAAAATCCGCTCAAAATTTTTCCGGCTATGTTGGTACAAATGTGAGTGGAAGAAATTCTGTACAGAATATGAGAACAAGACCATATCCATTTATTGCGGCGGATAACAGTTACGGACCAAATAGAGGCAGATTGTATTTAGTTTATGCTTCAAACACACCGGCAGGTGATGGTAACAAACCAGATATTTTCTGCAGGTATTCTGATGATCAAGCTGCAACGTGGTCATCACCTGTTGTTATTAATGATGATGCAAATACAACTGCGAATCATCAATGGCATCCTTCAACCTGGTGTGATAAAACATCGGGTAGATTATTCGTAAAATGGATGGACACACGCGATACACCAACGAGCGATAGCGCACATATTTATGCAAGCTATTCTGATGATGGCGGAATAACGTGGGCAGAGAATCAAAGAATCACAACAGCAAAAATGAAAATTAATTGCACAACTTGCGGCGGTGGTGGAACTCCTCGTTATCAAGGTGATTATGATGCGATTACCGCGATTGATAACCAATCATTAATGGTCTGGACTGATTTTAGAGCAGGATCATTTGGAAGCTATGTTGGATTCTTTCCTGATTATGCAATGCTGGTTTCCCCTGCCTTAGATAGTCTTGGAAATGATCAAGACTCTGTTACATACAATGTAAGTGTTCCAAGTGTAAAATTATATGACACTGATGTCACTTTCTCGTATACTATAAGCCCAACTCCCGCAGCAGGTGATATCAATATAAGTTTCCCTAACGGTAATACAATATCAACATTTCCCGACACCATACCAATGAAAGTAACAACTAGTGGAAATGTTTCAGTTGGAACTTATACAATTACTGTGGTAGGAAATGGTCCAAATGGAACGCCGGTACATAAAAGAACTGTTTCGTTAGTAGTTGGAATGGTTATACCTGTGGAGCTTACAGCATTTAGCGCCGCTGTAAATAAAAACGATGTTGTTCTTAACTGGACGACAGCAACAGAATTAAACAATCTTGGCTTTGAAATTCAAAGAAAAGATAAAGAAGGTAAATTCGAATCATTAGATTTTATTAACGGTAAAGGTACAACAACTGAAATCAATGAATATTCTTTTGTTGATAGTAAGGTTGATGCAGGTAATTACACATACAGATTAATGCAAAAAGATTTTGATGGAACATTTGCATATTCCCAAGAAGTTGAAGTTGAGATTAGTTTACCATTGGAATATTCACTTGAACAGAATTATCCAAATCCATTTAACCCAACTACAACAATCAGTTATTCAATTCCTTCAGATAATTTTGTAACAATAAAATTATATGATGTACTAGGTAACGAAGTTATAACATTAGTAAATGAACAAAAACAAGCCGGCAGATATGATATGTTATTTAATGCATCAAATATTGCAAGCGGAGTTTATTATTACCAGATAAATTCAGGTACATTTGCTCAAACAAGAAAACTTATGTTATTAAAGTAAAACTTAACGTAGCTCAGGTCTTCAGACCTGAGCTTTTTTTATCCGGGTAATAGATATAAGCACTCAGTAGGGATTCACCGCGGCGAACTGAGCAACGGAATTTTAACTGCCAAAATTCCCGCAGTTAAAAAATCAAACTATAAAAGAAAATCCTTTAAAATAAAAAATCCCTCAAATGAGGGATTTTTTTTAACGTGGGCGCACAGGGATTCTTCCGAAGGAATGCCTATGGCAGAACCCCAAAATATCCACAATAAACAAAATTCTAAAATCCGAACTGAATAAAAAAGAAAATATTTAAAACAGAAAATCCCTCATATAAGGGATTTTTCTTAACGTGGGCGCTCAGGGATTCGAACCCCGGACCCTCTGCTTGTAAGGCAGATGCTCTAAACCAACTGAGCTAAGCGCCCAAATTCTATAACAATTTCATTAAAATTTGGTGGACAAATATGTGGTTTTTCTAAAATAAAACCAAACATTTTAAGTAATTAGTAAGACTAAATTGATATAATTATTACTTAAAACGAACAAAAGTTTTACTACGATTTTTATCTCATTTTAACTTCTTAGGATACTCAAAAAACAAAAGTTCGCAGCGGTTTTTACTCAAGTTTTTCCAAAGATGCATCAAACGAAAATCCGACGATGCCTGCAGTTGGTATATTATCGATAAAAGTATTTCCAATATAATTTGCTAAATCTGTTATTCCCGGATTATGGCATACGACAAGAATATTTTTGCAAATTTCATCCACCATTTGGATTTTATTTAAAATAGTTTTACTTGATGCTGAATAAAGATCATCTAAAAATAACACCTCTTTTTTATAATCAAGAATCCTAATAAATGTTTTGGTCGTTTCAGAAGTTCGTTTTGCACTACTTGATAAGATCAAATCGAGCGGAATGTTTTTCCTCCGCACTAATTCAGCCATCGCAGGTGCATTTTTTATTCCTCGACTATTTAATGGTCTATCAAAATCTGGAAGAGATGAGTTTTTCCAGCATGATTTTGCATGTCTTAACAGAATCAAATTTTTCATGATTATTTATGATGTTTACTGATCACTACTGTGATAATTATCACCCTTTATTCATGCCTATTAAACTACTTTTGTTTTGAAAATAATTTACATAACAACTTTTAATTACACTTCTTAAATAAATAATTAAATTCAATTTTTATTAAGATATTAGTAAAACCCGATAAAAAATAATGTTAGAAAGTAAAATCTTAAAATTAGTTGAGCAGCATGTATTAGAGCTTTTTGCGAAAAAAACTACTGCCGATGATCTATATCATAATTTATCGCATACCACAGATGTGGTTGAAGTTTCAGATATAATTGCTTTGGATGAGAGATTATCTTCTGATGATAAAGAGATTTTGCTAATTGCGGCTTGGTTTCACGATACAGGTCATTTCAATTGCTGCAAGGGACATGAAGACCAGAGTGCAAAATTTGCCAAAGAATTTCTAAATAAGGAATCGTATCCAAAAGAAAATATTGATAAAGTAATTGCATGTATAAAAGCAACGGAAGTACCTCAAAATCCCTCCAATAAATTAGAAGAAATAATTTGTGATGCCGACTTGCAGCATCTCGGTATGACTGATCTTGAAGAGAGAACCGCAGAATTAAGAAAAGAATTTGAGATTAAAGGGATTAAAAAACTTGATGATATTGATTGGTTAAAATCCTCATTGGAGTTTTTGTCTAACCATAGATTTTTTACTGATTATGCAATTAAAAATTTTGGTGAGCAAAAGAAAATTAACCAAATGAATATCGCACAAAAACTTAAAATACTTCAATCAGAAGTAATATCTAAAAATTGACCTTCGAAAATAAAACCCGAAGCTAATTAAATAACTTCGGGTTTTATAAAATTATTCAACCGTAATTTTAGAATTTTCTAAAAGAACATTATAAAAGTAACCGGATCCAAAATCTTTATCTTTAACAACTTTACCTTCTGCAATTACTGTTGCACCTACTTTAACGGATTGACTTGTAGTAATAAGCAGATCGTGTGTTTCATTTGTTCCAGTACCGTCTTGTATGTGTACCCAGTTTGTACCCATAATGTTTTCGTTTACTTTTACAACTTTGCCGCGAACCTTAATAGTTTTAAATTCCAGTGAAGTTTTTTTATTGTAAACCTGTTCAATTGTATAGCCGTCTTTTACCGGTTTAACATTTATGGATACATCTTTACCTGTTGCAACATTTTGATGAGGTGATTTAATTTGATCCTCGCTGCCGCTTTTCTTTGCATCATCAACAAATAAAATTGATTCAAAAGTTCTATCTAATGATTCACTTTTAAAATTTTTCATTTCCATTGCTTTAGAAAAAATAACATACTCACCAGTCTCAATATCCATTTTATTTACAGCAATCCAATATTCTTTGTCTTTTTCTTTAACTTTTAGATAAGAATAATTATTTGCATCAATTTTTTCTTCCACAAATACATTGTGAACATCGGCAGAAACATCATTATTCATCATCTGATTTTGATTTACATTCTGCTGCTGCGGTTGTTCTTTTTCTCCGCAGGAGGTAACTATTAATAATATTGATACAAATAAAAAACCAACTAATGTTTTAATCATTGCTACACCTTATTTTATAGAAAAATTTTAGTAAAGATAATAAAGAATAGTAAGATATTTGAGGTATAAATTGTCGCTTAATCAATTTGTTTTATAGAAATTTTGGATATTCCATACACCTTATCTAACTTTAAAAAATTATTTTATTTTAAATGACAACAAAAATATTCAAATTTATTCTATTCTCGCTTTTTATATCTTATTCAGGTTATGCTCAGCCATCATGGCAAAAAATTAAAACTCCAACGGATTTTAATCTTTTAAAAATTTTCTATTTGGATTCGTTGCATTGTTGGGTTGCCGGGGATAGCGGTATAATAATGTTTTCAAACGATCAGGGTGATAATTGGCAATTTCAAAACTCTGGAGTTTCTAACTATATAAGTGATCTATTTTTTTTAGATGAAAATTTAGGTTGGGCAGTTGCATTTGAATTAGAAGGATTCGACATCAGAAGTAGAATTTTAAGAACTACAAATGGCGGTAACAACTGGGAAAAAGAAAACTATCGTCATCTAAATATTATTTTAACAACAATTTTTTTTGAAGACAGTTTAAACGGATGGATTGGCGGGCAGCCTTTTGATTTAGCATACACTGACGATGGTGGTTTGAATTGGTATCCTGCAAATGTTGATACAGGCTCTTTCTCAAATTTTCCAATCAACAAAATAAAATTTTCTGCATCGCATTATGGATTTGCAGTTGGCGGTGCTGTAGATGTTGCCGGTGTGGTGTGGCGTTACAATAATTCTGAAGATCTTTGGAAAGCCTATGGGATTGCTCCTGATAAATTTGATGATTTTATTTTTATAGATTCCACTACAGCTTTTACTTTAACAGCCGATATCGAACGTCTTTATCCGATTGGTGTTTTAAATTTTGATGTTAAACAGAATTATTGGGTCTATAATGAGCTTGATAAATATGGTAGAGTTACGTCAATAGCGAAAAGAACAGAAAGGGAGTTTTGGTGCACACTTGGTTGCGATACGAGTTTCTTTGTTAGTTTTGATAGTCTTAACACCTGGCAGTTTGAACCAACAAATGATTCTATTTGCATAAATGCAATTGCTTTTGCTGATTCACTTCATGGAATTGCAGTTGCTCATGACGGTAATATTTTTAAATACATTCCTGAAAAACCAGTTAATGTTGAAAATATTAAAACGAAGATTCCGACTACTTTTGTGCTTGAACAAAATTATCCAAACCCGTTTAATCCAAGCACTACAATCAAATATTCAATTCCTGATGTAATTTCGACCGAAGGGAGAAATATGAATGTTGTGCTTACAGTATATGATATTTTAGGTAATGAGATAGCTATGCTTGTAAACGAAGAAAAATCTGCAGGAACTTATGAGATAGAATTTACCGTAGGGGCAAGTAAGCGATTAGATCTTACAAGCGGAATATATTTTTACCAATTAAAAGTCGGTGATCCTTCTACAAGCCTGCCGGCCGGTAGGCAGGGTTCAGGACAAAGTTTTGTTCAAACAAAAAAAATGCTGCTTTTAAAATAAAACGCCTATATTAAAAATTTTTTCTTCAAAGCTTCATGTACATTTAAGGGAACAAAACTGCTTACATCTGCATGAAGTGAAGCAAGATTTCTAATTACAGTAGAATTTAAGTAGGTATATCTTTCGTGAGGCATTAAAAAAATTGTTGTAATATCACCAGAAAGTTTTCTATTCATTAGAGCCATCTGAAATTCAAATTCAAAATCACTTATTTGTCTTAAACCCCTTATTATTGCTTGAGCACCAACGTGTTTTGCGTGTTCAACTAATAATCCATCAAAGGAATCTATAACCACTTTTGACTTGAATTCTATTAACGATTCACGGAGCATTTCGACTCGTTCTTCAGTGGTAAATAATGGCTGTTTTGTAGGATTTTTTGCAACAGTTACAACTACTTCATCGAACAAATCAACTGCTCGTTTTACAATATCTATATGTCCAAATGTAACCGGATCAAAAGTGCCTGGATAAATTACTTTTTTCATTTAAATCTCTGTTTTGATGTATTGAAAAGTAGAAATAATAATCATAAAAAAAAATTATTTATGAATTTTATATAGGCAAGCATCACCAATAATTTTAAACGGTTCGACTCCCAAATTTGTAATATCTTTATCTTTGGTTTGGATTGATCTTTCAATAATAATCATTCCATCATCTTTTAAATGGTTATTGGCAATAAGGTTTTTTACAACATCGTAAATATCATCTTTAAAAAAGGGAGGATCAGCAAGTATTAAATCGTAATGTTTTTCAGGGGATCGTTTAGAGTAGTCTATGGCTTCTGATTTAATAACTTTGCAGCTTGATTCAACACCAAGTGATTTTATATTTTCCAACAGATTTTTATATATCTGAAAATTTCTTTCAATAAATGTTACGTGCAATGCACCGCGACTAACACACTCCAATCCAAGTGAACCTGATCCTGAATAAAAATCAAGAACTTCAATTCCATCAAAATCTATTCTGTTATTTAGAAGATTAAAAAGTGTTTCGCGCACTCTATCGGTTGTGGGGCGTATTTCTTTTGATTGAGGAACATTTATCAATCTTCCTTTGAAGATGCCGGATATGATTCTCATTCGCATATAAACTCTACTCTTAAGCTAATCTAAAAGCAATTCCTGCTGCGGAAGAGAATGAGTTAAATTTTTCCAAGTAAAGTTTACTTTCATAAAGATCAGGTACCGGTCTTATCTTATCAAATGGATTAAACAAGATAAAATCCAAACCTAATGCTTTTTTTAATGTATGAATAACTGCACCTGTAATCTCATCGCCGGAAATAAATGCGGCTTCAATCTGTGCGCTCTGTACGTTTAGAAGTGATGTTTTTGATGTTTCTTTAACAAGATGATCCGTTATTTCACCTGCGTCGTTTAAAGGAATTACTTTGAAGAATAAAGGTTTACCATTAAGTGCATAAAACAACGAAAGAAATTTACTATCGAAGTAAACACTTAGCGTTAATCCTTTATAAACAATCGCATTGCTTACCGATAGCGATCTTTCTGCTGCGATGTGGAGATTATCAATAAATTTTAATTTAAGATTATTTTTTTTACAGAATGAATCCAGCATTTGTAAAAACCTTCTCTGAATTGCAAATACGAGTGCAGAGCTTGTTTCATTAAATGGTCCTTTTTCAATTTCAAAATACTGAAGAACCAAATTTTTTGTTGAAATGAATGGATACATTACTGATAACTCCCACTTAAACTCATCAAGTAAATCTTGATACAAAAGTGTAGTATCGTAAGGCATTTGCATTGAGTGAAATAGTTCAAAGGGAAGTGTGAAGGATGATGATGTACTGTTAAATTTTTTTTTAATCAGCAGTTCATTAAAAGCGCCCTGTAGAAGGGCGCTAATTTTTGTTTCTCTATCATTTTCAAAATCTATCTGATCATTAAAGTAAGTTTCATCTACATTAACCAATTTAAATTGATCGCCTGAATAATTTACTTCAACAACTTGCAGTTTAGAACTGGATATGTTAAACCCTATGTGATTTTCAAATCCAGCCATTATTTTTATATTACTCCCAGGATGCTGTATTTTTTAAAGCATCGTTATCAATACTTCCAATTGTTCCATATCCATTGGGATCTTCAATATAATATTTTGTTCCAATTACAGTTTTTGTTTCAACTCTTAAAACTTTGCCTCGAGGATTGACTACAGTGTCCGTAACAACCGAAGTATCAACATTCATTACAAATCGTTCATGGGTTTTTGGTGAATAGTAAAGACTATCAGGTATAAATGTACCATCTGATAATTTAATAAACGGATTAGCTGATTTCATTGTAAGAGAATCAAAAGCGTTTACAACGCTGTCAACAAATTTATCATTTTTTACAAAGTTAATTAGCTTATCAAGATCGCCGGTAAAAGCACCATTTCTTTTCTCAAAAAGAATTTCAGCTTCTTTTAGATTAGTCATTCTTAATCTTGTTTCCGTTTTAAAATAATTTTCAGCTTTTACTTCAGCAGAAGGGTCTATAACTGCAACTTTAATTAAAAGAAAAGTAAGTATGGCAACAATTAAATATAAGCCAGCGTGTAAGTACCAAGGATCGTCATTTTTCGAGTTTTTGGAAAACATTTTTCCTCCGGAAAAAATATAAAGTTAAAAATTAATCAATATAAATGTACTTTTTAAGTTTAGATAATTTGCTTTCGCCAATTCCTTTTACATCTAACAGTTCATTAATGTTTCTAAAACGTTTATGTTCTAAACGATATTCAATAATTAATTGAGCTGTTTTTTGCCCGATACCAGGTAGATTAACCAGTTCATCAAGCTTAGCAGAGTTAAGATTTACACTTTTTTCTGCGGGTAAAGTTTTTTTATGAATATTATCAAAACTTTGAGTGTTAAAATCTAAAACTTCCTGCTTATAATCAACCTCTTTATCATCACTTTTTTGAGAATTATTAAAAATCGTATCGGTACCAGAATTATAGAATTTTTCATCTTCTCCACTATAATCCAGAACTTGATAGGGGATTACTTCATCCTCATCAAAAAGCACTTTGTAAATTACACCAACAAAAAATACCAGAACTATAAAAAGAACAATTTTTAGTTCAGTTTTTGTTAATCCTGTTTTTTTTGAAATTCCATCGAGCATTTTACCCGCGAATTTTATCTTTGATTTATTTTACTTTTAAAGTTAACAATTACTGCTTAATTATAAACCAAATCTCTTAAAAAAACCTTTATCATTTTCTTTATCGCTGGTTTTAAAATTTGGTTGTTCTGCCAATTCTTTCAACAATTCTTTTTCCTTATTGCTTAACTTTTGAGGAATATTAACAAGAACTCTTACAATCTGATCACCACGACCAGAATGATTTAAATGTTTGATCCCTTTATCACGCATCTTTAAAAGTTTACCTGATTGAGTACCTGAATCAATTTTTAATCTTGCTTTTCCAATTAAGGTTGGAACGTCAACTTCAGTTCCTAAAACTGCTTCAGGAAAAGTAATTGTTAAATCATAAACAATATCATCTTCTTCTCTAATAAAATATTCGTGTTCTTCTTCTTTGAACACAACAATGAGATCGCCTGTTTGACCGCTGCGTTTGCCCGCATTTCCTTCGCCGCGTATCGTCATGTAACTCCCTTCGTGTACTCCGGCGGGAACCTCAATTTTTACAGTTACATCATCATTAACTCTTCCATCTCCCATACATTTTTTACATGGAGTATCAATTACTTCACCTTCGCCATTACAATTTGCACAAGCAGTTATGTTAACAAATTGCCCAAAAACCGATCTTGAAACAGATCTAATTTCTCCTGTTCCATTACAAATAGGACATTTCTTTTTGGATGTATTTGCTTCTGCACCGCTGCCGCTGCATTTATCACACTTAACCTGTTTTTTTACTTTGATTTTTTTTGATATGCCTTCGGCAATTTCTTCTAACGTAAGTTTTAAAGTAACTTTTAAATCGGAGCCGGGAGTTCCACGTCCGCGTTGTCTTCCACGCTGCTGCCCACCGCCAAAAAAGTCATCAAAAATTGAAGAACCGCCGCCAGCGCCAAAAATATCTGAGAAATGTGAAAATATATCGTTGATATCCGAAAATCCCTGCGAACCATAACCACTTCCTCTAACACCATCGTGTCCAAATCTATCGTACTTTGCTCGCTTATCATCGTTGTTTAAAATTTCGTAGGCTTCTGCAGCTTCTTTAAATTTTTCTTCGGATTCTTTATCACCCGGATTTCTGTCTGGGTGATATTGCATAGCAAGTTTACGATAAGCTTTTTTCAAATCATCTTTAGTCGCATTCTTTTGAACACCAAGAATTTCGTAAAAATCTCTTTTAGTCATTAATTTATTTTTCTTTCTGTATGATTTGAATACTAAGCTTCGCTTACGATAACTTTTGCGTGTCTGATTACACGTTCTTTATACATATAACCGGTTTCTAATTCGTCAATAACTGTATGCGGAGGAACTGAATCATCAGCTCTTGTCATAAGCGCTTCATGAAAATCAACATTAAACGGCTGTCCGATTGAATCAATCCTCTTAACACCCTGCTCATCAAGCGTTTTTAGAAATTTATTATAGATAAGCTTTACACCTTCTTTAATTTTTTGCACATCAGTTTCTTCATTAAAATGTAGAAGCGATCTGTCTAAATCATCAATAGTTGGAAGAAGTTTTATTATTAGCGATTCTGCTGCATATTTTAAAAGATTTAATTGATCATTCTCAGTGCGGCGTTTAAAGTTTTCAAACTCAGCAGCTTTTCTTAACATAGATTCTTTGTATTTGTTTACTTCAGCTTCAAGAGATTTTATTTTTTCTTCTACATCTGGATTGGTGTTAATTTTTATTTCATCTTTATTTTCTTCAACAGGTTCTATTTCCGAATTTAAATTTTCATCCATTTCGCTATCAATTTTTTCATCCATTTTATTTTTACCTCTTTCTTTAAACATTAAAACGATTCTCCTTTTTTATTTCCTTTTAAAACTTCTGATAACATATCACCGAGATATGAAACTATCGCTACAACTTTTGAATACTCCATACGTTTTGGACCAATAATACCAACGGTTCCAGATGTTTCACCAAAAGTATATTCTTTTGTTATCAAACTGTATTCATTAAGTTTTTCATCTTCAAATTCACTACCGATTGAAATTAAAACATTACTATTTTTATCAGCATTTTTCTTTTCCATTATATGGATAATAATATCTTTATCTTCAATCAGTTCGATAACACTTTGAAATTTTTCAGGGTCTTCAAACTCAGGCTGCTGAATAACATTTGTTGCGCCTGTAATTACAAGCTTATCGCCTTTTTTTTGGTCCTTAAAAATTTTATCAACTGAATCAACAAACAACCTGATAATTGGTTTTTCAGTTTCAGCAACATCAACAAATCTTTCTTTAAATGTGTTTCTAATTTCTTGAAATGTTAATCCGTTTAATCTTTCATTTAAAAGTGATTCAACTTTTAGCAGTTTAGAATTTTCAACTTCACTTTCAAATTCCAATGTTATGGTTTTCACTAAGCCGGATTTGATGCTTACAACAACAAGTAATCGTGTTGATGATAATTCAACTAATTGTATTTTTTCTAAAATTCCATTATCTAAAGTTGGATAAGTTACACATGCAATTTGTTTTGTAATTCTACTTAAAAGTTGTGATGCAATTTTTAAAATGTCATCAGTTTCTAATAAACTTTTATCTAAACTTCTATCGATAATTCCTTTATCAGAACTTTTTAGCTTCTGTAGCTCCATTAAAGAATCAACGTAATATCTATAACCTTTATCGGTGGGGATTCTGCCAGCAGAAGTGTGCGGATGATTTATAAATCCCGAATCTTCCAGATCGGACATAATATTTCTAACCGTTGCGGGTGAAACTCCAACGTTAAATTTTTTTGTGATATTTCGCGAGCCAACAGGTGATGCAGTTAAAATAAACTGATGCACAATTGAGCGCAAAATAGTTTTTTCTCTGTCGTTTAAATCTTCGTAAAGCATTGTTTAAAAATGATTTCAATAAATTTATTTTTCAATTGTCAAATATATCAAAAAATGAAAAAATATGCTGAATAATTAACAAATGTGTTTGTTTAAGTAACAGGAATACAATTATACCTAAGAAAAATCTAACAGATATTTTTTCCAAGCTGCATAGTTTGATGTTAAACCTCGATTTTTGTCTCAAATAAGTGAAAATATTAGTTGCTACACAAAAATATTTTGGATATTCCAAATATTCAATTTAGTTTAGAGTATAAAATAATAAATATTATTTAATATATTTGATTTGATGGAACCAATAGCCGAGCTAATTTGCGAATTGACACGCAATTGTACAATTAAAGAAGAATATTTTGCTGCAAGTTTTAACCTTTCTCCAAGCGAAGTACGACTACTTAAGTTATTTTCATTCTCGCCAAAATATACGATAAAAGAATTAAGAGAATCGCTAAAATTAACACCTGGCAGAATAACCCATATTTTAACCACTTTAGAAGAAAAAAAACTTATTACCCGGGTTCAAGATGCAAGTGATAAAAGAATTATTCTGGTTAATCTTACCTCAAAAGCTTTGCCTTTAATAACTAATCTTCATCAGAACTATGAGGATTTACACAAAAGAATATTAGAGAGTGTTGATAGCTCTGAACTTGAAAAAATCACCTCATCTTTAGAAATTCTTAATGATGTATTTAGAAAATGGGTAAATCAAAAATAGTTTATACTATAAAACAATTAAAAAATAATCCAAACGAACAGATATAATGAAAAAGATAGTCCTTACTCTCGCTTTTATCGGTTTGCTGATAGTATTAGCCATAGGAAGTCTCTCCCAAAAAGACTCTGAACCGACAACTTTAATGAAGTTGAAAGAAAAATATTCCAAAAAAGAAAAACCACGTGTAGATCATAGCAAATTTACAGTTTTGCAGCAGAAATTTGAATCTCCGCAGCAAGTAACCAAAACTTGCGAAACCTGTCATAACATGACCGCAAATCAGGTTATGAATGCCAATCACTGGAATTGGGAACGTGAAGAATATGTGAAAGGACGCGGTGTTATCTACCTTGGCAAAAGAAACGCAATAAATAATTTTTGTATCGGTACAAAAGGTAATGAAGAAAGCTGTGCGAAATGTCATATCGGATATGGAATGACAATAAATGGAAAAGTTTATACCGATTCAACCAATATCGATTGTTTAGTTTGCCACGATAATACTGAGACTTATGTTAAAGCAAATGAAAAAGGCGGCTTACCTAGCACTACATTAGATCTAAATAAAATTGCCCAAAATGTTGGCGAACCAAAAAGAACAAACTGTGGTGTATGCCATTTCTTTGGCGGCGGCGGTAACAATGTAAAACATGGCGATCTTGATATGGCAATGTTTGAACCAACCGAGGACGTTGATGTGCACATGGCTTCCGATGGAATGAATTTACAATGTGTTGATTGCCACACAACTGAACAGCATAATATTGCCGGTAAAGTTTATTCGCTTTCTTCAATGAATCATAATCGTAATACATGCGAGCAATGTCATACTTCTACTCCGCACGAAGAAAATATTTTAAATGAGCATTCAATAAAAGTAGCTTGCCAGACTTGTCATATCCCAACTTATGCAAAAGCAAATTCAACAAAAATGTACTGGGATTGGTCAACCGCAGGTAAACTAAAAGATGGTGAACCTTATGAAGAGGATGATAGTCTGGGCAACCATACTTATCTATCAATTAAGGGAAGTTTTAAATGGGAACGAAACGTTGTTCCGGATTACATTTGGTTTAACGGTACTGCATCTCACTATCTTGAAGGCGATATAATTGAAGATACTACAAAACCACTTGTGCTAAATCAACTGCACGGATCTTATGCTGATGATGAATCAAAAATATATCCTGTAAAAATTCACATAGCCAAACAGCCGTTTGATCCGATAAACAGAATTCTTATCCAGCCAAAACTTTTTTCTGATAAAAAGGGTGAAGGTGCATTCTGGAAAGATTTTGATTGGCAAACTGCTTCAACTGCGGGAATGAAAGATGTCGGTTTACCTTTCAGCGGAAAAGTATCTTTTATGGAAACCGAAATGTATTGGCCTGTTAATCACATGGTCGCAACTAAAGGAAACACACTTCAATGTAATAGCTGCCATACAAGAGAAAACAGCAGACTTGCAGGCTTAAACGATTTTTATATGCCCGGCAGAGATTATTCCAAAATAGTTGAAGTAGGCGGTGTGTGGATGTTAATACTGACTTTATTGGGTGTAATTGCGCATGGAGCTGTAAGATTCTTTGTTGCTTTAAAATCGAAAAACGGAGTTAATAAATGAGAAAGAAAAAATTTTATGTGTATAAAGCTTTTGAAAGATTCTGGCATTGGATGCAGGCTATATTGATTTTCTTTCTCGCTTTTAGCGGATTTGAAATTCATGGTTCCTATACTTTTTTTGGATTTAAAGAAGCTGTAACATATCATAACATTGCTGCATATATGCTAATTGTATTAATTGTATTTGCAATCTTCTGGCATTTTTCAACGGGTGAATGGAGACAATATGTACCTTCATTAAAAAACATTAGGGCACAGCTTAACTATTACATTTTTGGAATCTTTAAAGATTCACCTCATCCGACAAAGAAAACTGTTTTAACAAAATTAAATCCACTGCAAAAGCTTACTTACTTTGGCTTAAAGATTTTAGTTATTCCAGTTATCGTAACATCCGGTTTACTTTATATGTTGTATCGTTATCCGCAAAGACATGGAATTGAATCCTTAAATATTCAATCATTAGAGTACATTGCAATCATCCACACAATAGCAGCGTTTTTATTGGTATCATTTATAATTACTCATTTATATCTTATAACAACCGGTGAAAAAGTTACAACTAACTTAAAAGCTATGTTAACAGGATATGAAGAATTAGAAGATGAACATCCGCATGTTGAAAAAATTGATGATTCTAAATTATCAACACAAAAATTAGATTAGAGGATTTTATGGAAGAAACAAAATATATGAATCCGTATTTAGCCGGTGTTTTACTCGGCTTACTTTTAATTGCAACTATTTATATAACAGGCAGGGGACTTGGAGCAAGCGGCGCAATCAAAAGTTACGCTGTTACGGCTGTAGAAACTATTGCACCCTCGCATACAGCATCAACAAAATATTATAAAGAATATAGTAGTGAACATCCCGGCAGCAGCCCATTAATGAGCTGGCTTGTTTTTGAAGTTACAGGCGTTTTGATTGGCGCTTTCTTATCAGGATTGATTTCCAACAGATTAGATCTAAAACTTGAAAAAGGTCCGCGCACGACTACAAATATAAGAATTGCAGGTGCACTAATCGGCGGATTGCTTTGGGGCGTTGGCTCGCAGCTCGGAAGAGGATGTACAAGCGGCGCTGCTTTAAGCGGAATGGCGCTTATGTCAACCGGGGGAATTATTACAATGTTTGCAATCTTTGCGGGTGCTTATGTCTTTGCATATTTTTTTAGAAAATTTTGGATTTAATAAGGAGATTTTAAAATGGGACCATTAGTTCCTGATGTAATTGGCACCAACTTAAATTTTATTGTTGCATTAATTATCGGAGTTTTTTTCGGTGCGATTTTAGAACAAGCTGGATTTTCAACTTCAAAAAAATTAGTTGGATTATTTTACGGTTACGATTTTACTGTGCTGCGCGTATTCTTTACCGCAGGTATTGTAGCTATGATTGGTATTATGGGGCTTGAACATTACGGCTTGATTGATATTAGTCTTGTTTATATAAATCCAACATTTCTTTGGTCTGCAGTAATTGGTGGATTGATAATGGGATTGGGCTTTGTTATTGGCGGATTTTGTCCCGGTACAAGCGTTTGCGCTGCAGCCATAGGCAAAATAGATGCTATGATATTTATTGTAGGTGCTATTTTTGGTGTGCTTGTTTTTGCAGAAGGCTATCCAGTTTTTGAACCTTTATATAAAGCAACAAACTTTGGTAATCCAAGATTTTTTGAAACACTCGGAATGTCACAAAATGTTTTTGCATTTATAATGGTTGTGTTTGCATTAACAGCATTTTGGGGCGCATCAATTGTGGAAAATAAAGTTAATGGTGTTAAAAAATCCTCAATAAGATTTACACCTTACTACATTGGTATTGCATCAATCGGAATATTGATGGCATTTTCTGCTTTTATTTTTCCCGAAAGAAAAGCATCGTTGCATGATCTTGTATCCAACAAAAATTTTGTACTTAATTATAAACTTGATGTAATGACAGTTGATGAGTTTGCTTATCGTTTAATGGATGAGCAAGATAATAAAATGCAGGTAATAGATTTTAGACCTGAAAAAGAATATCTAAAAATGAGTTTGCCAAAATCAACTTTGTTTACTACAGATAATCTTTTTGAAAAAGAACCAAATAAAGTTTTAACACTAAAACACAACGTAAATGTTTTTATTGCTAATGATGAATTGACGGAGAGAAAAATTGCGATAATGGCAACCGAACTTGGTTATAAAAGAATCAGAATTTTAGAAGGCGGATTAAAATCGTTTATGGATCAAATTTTAAATTTTAAACCGATTGAAAATCCAAAAACACGCGATGAAACTTATAAGAACAGATTCAGAACAAAAGCTAAAGTTCAAATTCCAATCTTGATTGAAAATAGTAAACCAAAAGGACCGGTAAAGAAAACGCAAAAACGTGTTGTTGGCGGATGTTAGATTGAAGAGCCGGTTTAAGCCGGCTTTTTTTTTATCAGATTTCAATTCCAAGTTTCTTCATCTTTCTCCAGAGAGTTGATGGATTTATGTTTAACTCACTTGCAGCTTTTGTACGGTTGCGATTATTCTTTTCTAAAACTGAAATTATAAAATCACGCTCTGCATTTTTAAATCCATTTTGGATATTTGTTTGATTGACATTAACTATTTCCTTTTTTTGTTCTCGCAATCTTTTAGGTAAACATTCAACTTGAATAATTTCTCCACTGCAAAGAACAAAACAATGTTCGATTACATTTTCTAATTCTCTAATGTTACCCGGGTAATTATAGTCTATTATTAAATCATAAGCAGAAGATGAAAACTGTTTTATGTTTTTGTTAAACTTTGCATTAAATTTTTCAATAAAATGATTTACTAACAAAGGAAAATCATCCATTCTTTCTCGCAATGGGGGAAGATGAATATTGATAACATTTATTCTGTAAAATAAATCTTCACGAAATCTTCCGTCGTTTATTTCTTCGGAAAGATTTTTATTTGTTGCGGTAATTATTCTCGCATCCAATTTTATGGTTTTGTTTCCCCCGACTCTTTCAAACTTGCGTGTTTCTAAAACTCTAAGAAATTTAGTTTGAACTGCATTTGAAAGATCACCAATTTCATCAAGAAATAAAGTGCCGCCTTGAGCAAGCTCAAACTTTCCAATTTTTGTTTTTATTGCGCCGGTAAATGCACCTTTTTCATGTCCGAATAATTCACTTTCAATAAGTGATTCTGCGAATGCACTGGAATTAACGGCGATAAAAGGACCTGTTTTTCTTGAGCTGTTTAGATGAATTGCTCGCGCAGCTAATTCTTTTCCCGTCCCGCTTTCTCCCGTTATTAAAACTGAAGTATCAGTTTGTGATACACTTTCCAATACAGAAATAATCTGTTTTATTTCTTTATTTCTGCCAACAATATTTTCATATTTAAAAAATTCGGATAAATGAGCTGACAAATTTTTTAATTCAGAAATATCAATAAATGTTTCAACCGCTCCGATGTTTTCATTTTTGTTGTTGATTAAGATTCCGGAATTTACTCGGATAGGAATTTTTCTGCCTTCTTTATGGATTATCTCTAATTCATTTCCAATCATCGGTTTGCCTTTTTGCATTGTCTGTTCCATGTGGCAGCCATTGCGGCAAAGAGTTGAATTAAAAATATCCCAGCATTTTTTTCCGATTGCTTCATTTTTTTTGTAGCCGGTTATTTTTTCTGCGGAGGCATTAAACGAAGTTACATTCCAATCATTATCAATTGTAAAAGTGCCTTCAATATTGCTGTTAAAAATTGCATCAAGTTTATTTTTTTGATCTATCAACTCAAAAGTTTTTTGCTGGATTTCTTCTGCAAGTGAAAGCATTTCTTTTGTATCTCTAAAAACAAAAACCACACTTAAAACATTTTCTTCTCTTTTAATCGGAGTTATTGAAGCGAGAACATTTTTAATCATGCCTTTTTTATCAGAAATGTTAATCGAGAGATTGGTGAATGAAATATTATTGTTAAGTGATTCATCAATATATTTTCCTTCATTCTTATCTAAACTAAAAAGTATTCCAAATGATTTTCCAATTATTTCATCCTCATCAAAACCTGTAATGCGAGAAGCAGCTTCGTTAAATACAATTACTCGTTTATCCTTACTGATAACAGCGACACCATCGGGAATGATCATACTTTCTTTATTGCTGTCAATTATATCTTGAACTTCTTGCATAATAATTCTTTTTTTTGTTGCGAGAAATTAAACAATGCAATGCACAAATGCAATTAAATGCAAAAGTTATTGCATAAACGCAAGACAACATTAATGTAAACCTTATAAATAGTCTAAAAAAAGCATTTAATTATTGGAACGCTTTTGGTTTATTGTATTCAATAAATAGAAGAGTGATAAAAATGGAAAATCGAAAACAAAGCTGGATAAGTAAAAAACTTCAATCGCTTTGCAAAAAATGGGAGAAAATTATTCTCTCAAACAAAACATTAAAATGCAAAGTTGTGTTCGGTCCTGTTCGATCAAGAAGATTGGGTTTGGTTCTTGGTATAAATAATATGAAGAAAAAAGTTTGTTCTTACGATTGTATCTATTGCCCAAACGGACAAAGATCATGCTGCTCAATTTGTACAGATAGTTGTTTATCACCTTATGAACTTTACTTCTCAGTAAAAAACAAAATTGATGAAATCAAAAAAAGTGGTAAAGATATAGATTACATTCTTTTTGCAGGTAGTGGTGATCCTGCCCTGGATTCAAATCTTCCACAGGAAATTTCTATTCTTAGAGAGTTTGGATACAAAATTGCAGTGTTTACAAATTCTGCACTTTTATGGAATGAAAGTATTCAAGAAAATTTAATGTATGCTGATTATGTTTCCCTAAAAGTTGATACTGTAAATGAGGATACCTGGTTAAAAATAAATCGTCCGCACCAAAGATTAAAATATGATTTAATTTTGAAAGGGATAGAAGAATTTTCACAAAAGTTTAGCGGGCATTTAACAACTGAAACTACATTAATAAAAAATATTAATGATAGTTCGGAAGAAATTAATCAGCTTGGTAAATATTTAAATTCTCTAAAACGCAAAACTTCATATTTTATGACTCCAATATATCCAACAACAGAAAACTATGCTTTAAGTCCTGATTCGGAAACACTAAAAAAATTATCAGTAATTATTAATGAAAATATTTCTAACTCACTAATGTTGTGCTGCCCGGAAAAAGATGAATTTTTTGCTACAGATGATTTTGAAAATGAACTTCTTGGATTACTTGAGCTTCATCCGGTTAATGAAGAAGCGGTTAAAACATTTGCACTTGCAAACAGCAAATTAGAAAAACTTACTGAACTGATTGAAAACAAATTTATTAAACACTTAGATCATAATGGTAAAACATTTTATGCCATTGATGAATCTTTGCAAACAGAAAATATTAAATAGAAAATACTAATAGATAAAAACGAAACTTTAACAAATAAACTTTAAACAAGAGGATGAAATGAAAAAATATGATATAGTTATAATTGGCGGTGGACCTGCGGGTCTAACTTGCGCAATCTCAGCTAAAAATACTTATCCTGATAAAAAAATTGTACTGATCAGAAAAGAATCTAAACCAATGATTCCTTGTGGAATACCATACACTTTAACTACACTAAAAAATGTTGATGATAACATTTTACCTGATACTCCGCTAATAGCCAATGATGTAGAAATTATTAATGATGAAGCTGTTAACCGAACCGATCATAAAATTCAATTAAAGAGCGGAGAAGAGATAAAATTTGAAAAACTGGTGCTTGCTGCGGGTTCTAAAGCAGTTTTACCAAACATTGAAGGCGCAAATAAGGAAAATATTTTCCTTGTCAAAAAAGATCGTGACTATTTAGAAAATCTTAAAACTAAAATTCAAAAATCTCAAAAGATTGTTATTCTTGGCGGTGGATACATCGGTATTGAAGTAGCTGATGAATTACTTAAGGCGAACAGAGATGTTACTTTAGTTGAAATGATGGATACGCTTTTGCCCACAATGGATGATGAATTTGGAAAAAAGGTAAAAGAGATAATCGAATCAAACAAAGGAAAAGTAATTACGGGTAAGAGTATTAAAAAGATTCTTGGCAATGATAAAGTAACAGGTGTAGAATTAAATGACGGCACTCAAATATTTTGCGATCTGTTAATAGTTTCTTGTGGCTATAAACCAAATGTTGAATTAGCTGAAAAATTTAATCTTGTTTTTGAACCAGGCAAAGGAATTTTAGTTGATGATTATTTACGCACTTCTGAAAAAGATGTATTTGCAATTGGTGATTGTGCTGCAAAGTATGATTATTTCACCGGAGAATTCAGCAATGTAATGCTTGCTTCTACTGCAATGGCAGAAGGAAGATTAGTTGGTACAAATCTTTTTTCGATAAAAGTAATCAGGAAGTATCAAGGCGTACTCGGAACATTTTCAACCAAGATTGGAAACACAGCATTTGCAGTAAGTGGAATTAATGAAAGACGGGCAAAGGAACGCGGATTAGAATACACAGTTGGAATGGCAAAAGCTGTCGATCGGCATCCGGGTAAATTGCCGGGTGCTTCTGAAGTTACTGTTAAACTAATTTTTTCTACTTACTCACACACTATTTTAGGCGCTCAGATAATGGGCGGTGATTCAATTGGTGAGATGATAAATATGCTATCGGTTATGATCTTAAATAAAATGACTGATATGGATATCGATACATTGCAAATTGGAACGCATCCACTTCTAACTGCTTCTCCTGTTGTCTATCCTGTAATTACCGCAACTGTGGATGCAATTAAAAAATGGTACAAGTATCAACCAGTAAATTGAAAGTAAAAAAAATGAGCGACCAGGAAAGAATAAAAAAACATGAAGAAGAGACTAAAAGAATTGCAGAAACAGTCTCGAAAATAAAACACCGCATTGCAGTATTTAGCGGCAAAGGCGGTGTGGGCAAAACGACAGTAACTGTTAATCTTGCTTACGCTTTACAATTAGAAGGATTTGCAACCGGAATACTTGATGCTGATATAACCGGACCAAACGTTGCTAAAATGTTAAATGTAGAAAGCGATTTCATTTTTATGGACGAAAAAATTGTTCCGTTTGAAAAGTACGGTGCAAAAATGATTTCGATGGCAAGTATGCTTCCGCACGGACAACCATTAATATGGCGAGGTCCAATGCGTTCAAAAGTTATAAACCAATTTTTAGCCGATGTGAATTGGGGAGAACTTGATTTTCTACTCGCTGATTTACCACCCGGAACAGGTGATGAAATCTTAACTATCGCACAGGAAATGAAACCAGATTATGCTGTGATAGTTACAACTCCGCAAGAAGTTTCTATAATGGATGCCGAGCGAGCAATTAATATGGCAAAGAAACTTGAGATCCCATTTATCGGTGTTGTTGAAAATATGGCTGGATTTGTTTGTCCGCATTGCAACGCTGTTGTTGATATTTTTGGGGAAGGCGGCGGTAAAAAACTTGCTGCTGATTATGATGTGAAATTTTTAGGATCAATTCCGATTGATATTGATACAAGAATTCTTAGTGATAAAGGAAAACCCATTGTACTCGAAAAACAAAATTGTGAGGTTTCATCAGTCTTTAAATCAATCTCTGCTTCTATTGCAGAACATTTTCAAAAAGAACCGTTAAGTAAACTTGTTTAGTAAAAAATATTCAACATTAAATGAGGTTAAAATGATCAGGTTAATATTTGTTTCTCTTCTAATTTGTGTTGCTTCTGTTATGGCTCAATCACACAAAGATTACATCTCCGGACCATTTAACAGTCCGCAGGAAGTGACACAGGAATGTTTGAATTGCCACGAAAATGCTGCAACAGAAATAATGAAAACAAATCATTGGACATGGCTTAACGAAGAGTTTGTTGATGTAAATAATAATAAAGTACAAATGGGTAAGAAAAATTTTATAAATAATTTTTGTATCGCAGTTCCTTCAAACTATCCGCGCTGCACAAGTTGTCATATAGGTTATGGCTGGAAAGATGCTTCTTTTGATTTTAAAGTTGAACAAAATGTTGATTGTCTTGTTTGTCATGAGCAAACCGGCACTTATATAAAAGTTCCAACGGGAGCAGGAATGCCTGATGCAAAAGTTGATTTATTAGTTTCAGCACAAAGTGTTGGTAAAACTACTAGAAAAAATTGCGGTATCTGTCATTTTGATGGCGGTGGCGGAACAGGTGTTAAACACGGTGATATGGATAATAGTTTATACGACCCGAAACCTGAAACAGATTTTCATATGGGAGCACTTGGTTTTCAATGTTCTGATTGTCATACTACTAAAGAACACAAAATTATGGGTGCAAGTCATGGTTCTATGGCTTCTGGTCAAAATCATATTTACTGTACAGATTGTCACGAAGGTGAAATTCACGAAAATAAAACTATTAACAAACATCTTAGCACTGTCGCTTGCGAAACCTGTCATATTCCTCAATTTGCAAAAGAAGAACCCACTAAAGTTTGGTGGGATTGGGCAAAAGCTGGTGAAGACAGAACAGATATAAAAGATAAATATGGAAAAGAAATTTACAGCAAATTAAAAGGTGAATTTGTCTGGGCAAAGGATGTTATTCCAACATATCAATGGTATAACGGTAGTGCAACATATTACAAATTTGGAGATAAGATTGAACAAGGTGAAATCGTAAAGTTAAACTCTCTAAATGGTGATATAAAAGATCCTAAGGCTAAGATTGCTCCATTTAAAGTTATGCGGGGAAAACAAATTTATGACTCGCAGAATAAATATTTAATCGTACCAAAACTATTTGGCGAAGACGGCTACTGGAAAACATTTGATTGGAATTTAGCATCTCAACTTGGAATGAAGGAAGTAAACTTGGAATATTCAGGTAATTATGCCTTTGTTGAAACTGAAATGTATTGGCCTATTAATCATATGGTTGACTCAAAAAACAAAGCACTTGGTTGTACAAATTGTCACGGCGTTAAAGGTGATAGATTAAATTGGGAAGAATTGGGTTATCCAGGCGATCCGATGAAAGTAAAAGGAAGAAAGTTTAATAATTAAATAATTATACATTTATAAATAAGCTATAATTTTATGGATAAAAAAGTAAAAATCGGAATTATCATTTGTGACAGATATAAAAGCTGTGCTGGTGGCAAATGTTTTAGATCAATCAAAGAACGAGCTGGCGCTTTTGATATTTATAAAGATAAAGAAGTTGAGCTTGTGGGATATACAAGTTGCGGTGGATGTCCGGGTGGAAATATAGAATATGCGCCTGAGGAGCTTAAGAAAAATGGTGCAGAAGTAATCCACTTTGCAACCGGAATGGTTGTGGGATATCCGCCATGTCCAAGAATCAATTACTTTAAAAAATTTATCGAAATAAAGTTCGGATTAAAAGTTGTTGTTGGCACTCATCCAATTCCGGAAAAATATTTAATAACGCATACAGCATTAAATACATGGAATACACCTGAATGGCAGGAATTGATCAAACCAACAATGGCAGATGAAAAAACTCGTTTAGCTTATAATTGAAATTTAGATGAGGAGAAAATGATTACATTCGGTCCAATACCATCACGCAGATTAGGCAGGAGTCTTGGTATAAATAATATTCCGCCAAAAGTTTGCAGTTATTCCTGTGTCTATTGTCAGGTTGGATTGACAAATCAATTATCAATTGATCGTAAAGAGTTTTATAAACCGATGATGATTTATAATGAAGTGAAGAATCGTTTAGATGAACTAAAAATGAAGAGCGAAACAATTGATTATCTTTCATTTGTTCCCGATGGTGAACCAACACTTGATATAAATCTTTTTAAAACCATTGAACTTCTTCAGGATTTTGGAATTAAGATCGCAGTTTTTACGAATTCTTCGCTCATCTGGAAAAAAGAAGTTCAAGCCTCATTAAAACTTGCTGATTATGTTTCAGTCAAAATTGATGCAATAGATGAAATTACCTGGAAGAAAATTAATCATCCTTCGCCCTTAATTAATCTTGAAAAGGTATTAGAAGGAATTTTGGAATTCAAAGAAAACTACAACGGCACACTCGTAACTGAAACTATGTTAATTGATGGATTAAATGACAATGAAGATGAATTAATAAAAATTGCCCATTTTATTGTTAAGCTTAAACCTGAGATCGCTTACTTAACAATTCCAACTCGTCCAACTCCATTAAAAAATATTAAAAGTCCTAATAAAGAAAGGGTAAAATCTTTATACAAAATAATAAAATCAATTTATCCTGAAACAGAACTACTAAATCTTTATGAAGGGAATGAATTTTCTGTAAGTGATGATGAAGAAGAAAGTTTACTAAGTATTATGGCTGTTCATCCAATGCGGAAAGATGCTGTTGAAAAGTATTTGGAAAGATCAAATTCAAAGTGGGCTACGATAAATAAACTGGTTGAAGATAAAAAGATTAAAGAACTTTTTTACGATGGTAATATTTTTTACAAAAAAAATTAACTAATAAAATTATTTAGAGAGGTATGAAATGGCAATGAGAAAAATATATTCGCAAGACAAAAAAGTTTGTCGTGTTACTTTTACACTTCCCAAAGAAGTTTGTGAAAATTTTGAAGAGATAAGTGTAGTTGGTGATTTTAATAACTGGGATCCTCATAAAGATAAATTTACACATAAAAATTCTGATGGTTCATCCTCCATCGAATTGACTTTAGAATCAGGCAGCGAATATAAATTTAGATATTTATGCGATGGGCAAACCTGGATGAATGAAGCGGAAGCAGATACAGAAGTTTTAACTCATTATGGAGATTCTAAAAACTCTGTTATCATTATTTAGATAAACATAAAAATATGGTTAAAAAAATGCTTAGTAAAACAATTAAAACTGGAAATATCGCCATTCCAGCAATGGGTAAAACTATGGGATCTTTTATTTGCGATAATTTAGGACGAGCACCTTTTATTATTATTTTCAGTATTGAGAACAAAACATATGAGTGTTTCAAAAATTTTGGATTTGAGATTCAAGATGGGTCTGGATTAAAAGTTGCTGAACTTATTGCAGCTAACAAAGCAAATATTTTACTTACTAAGGAAATTGGACAAAAAGCTTATTCGGTATTAATGAAAGAACATATTGATGTTCATCTCTTAAAATCAATTGGAACAGTTAAAGCTGTTGTAGATAGATTTCTTAATGATTAAAAAATATAGATTTATCTAATTAAAGTGTTTTTGAATAATGTTATCCAACAAAATTAAAAACTAAATAATAAAATTATGAATCAAAGAATAGCCATAGCTGTTGAAATAACCGGTACAAATGAAATTGTTGCTGAACATTTTGGTAAATGTTCAAAGTTTATTGTTTGTGAATTGGACTTTCAAAAAAATCTTATTAAGACAGAAACTTATTTCAATCCACTGTCTGGGGAACACAGAGGCGCACGCCAAATTCCTGATTACGTAAAACAGTTTAACGTAAATACTATTATTGCCGGTGGAATGGGGCAAAAAGCTATTTCTAAATTTAGTGCTTATGATATTGAAGTTATCACTGCGCCGGGTCTTGCGTATGATCACGCATTAAATCTTTTTATTGAAGGGAAATTTAAAAGCTGGGAAACTTATAAACACAGTGGTGAGTATCACCATTAAAATATAAAAAAACAGGAGATGTAAAATGAAATCTAACAAGCTAACTGAATTGTTAAACATAAATCTGGCAAATCTTCAAGTACTATATGTCAAACTGCACAATTACCACTGGAATGTTAAAGGGATGAATTTTAAATCTATTCATGAAATGACAGAAGCATACTACGATTACTTTGCAGAGCAATATGATGAAGCAGCAGAAAGAGTTGTTCAACTTGGTGGAAAACCATTGGCAACTTTACAGGATTACCTTAATAATGCTTCAATAAAAGAAGAAAGTAAAAATGAATTTGATGTTAAAATCGTTTTGAATTCAGTGCTTGCAGATTTTGAATATTTGAACAAAGAATTTAAGATTCTATCTAAAACTGCTAATGAAAATTTGGATACGCCAACTGCAAGTTATGCTGATAACAATGTTGCATGGTTAGAAAAACAAATCTGGATGATCAAAGCAAGTATTTCATAAAATATTTTATAAGTCCAGTTCAAATTCTGAATTGGACTCACTCATTAAAAATTTAATTTCTATACAAATGGAAAGGATTAGTAATTTGTACGTTCCAACAAAAATATTTTTTACAAAAGGAGTGGGTAGACATAAAGATTACCTTAGTTCTTTTGAACTTGCATTACGAAATGCAGGAATTGAAAAGTGTAACCTTGTTGCTGTCAGCAGTATATTTCCGCCCTCATGCAAGCGAATAAGCAGAGAAGATGGATTAAAAGAATTATTACCCGGTCAAATAACTTTCGCAGTAATGGCAAGAAATTCTACAAACGAACCCAATAGATTGATTGCTTCTTCCATCGGTGTTGCAATTCCAGCAGACAATTCTCAATATGGATACTTATCCGAATTTCATCCATTTGGTGTAACAGAAAAAAATGCAGGAGATTATGCAGAAGATCTTGCAGCTCAAATGCTTGCTACAACTTTGGGTGTAGAATTTAATACCGAATCTGATTGGAATGAACGGGAGCAGGAATTTAAAATGTCCGGAAAAATTGTAAAAACATTTAATGTTACTCAATCGGCAGAAGGTGATAAGACAGGATTGTGGACAACGGTGATTGCTGCTGCAATTTTATTACCTTAATGGTACTTGATAATTACTTGCTAAAACCGAAACGGATAATTGTTTATATCCGGAAGTTAAAATGATTCATAAGATTAATAGTAAACAACGCAATTCAAAACTATGTTTTGTATGCGGATTAAAAAACGATTTTGGTATTCATGCACATTTTTATGTGACCGAAAACCAGGAACTTATTGCATTATTTACTCCTTCCGAAGAACATCAAAGTTATCCCGGAAGATTACACGGTGGTATTGCCTCAGCTATTCTTGATGAAACAATGGGCAGAGCAATTTTAAATAAATATGAGACTGAAGTTTGGGGCGTTACTGTTGAATTGAATTTGAAATTCAAAAAGCCTATTCCTCTAAATAAACAATTAAAAGTTATTGGCAGAATTACAACTGAAAATAGCAGAATGTTTGAAGGAACTGGAGAAATCGTTTTACCAAATGGTGAAGTTGCAGTTACTGCGCAGGGTAAATATTTAAAAGTGCCTTTAGAAAAAATTACAGATTTTGATATAGAAGATAATGAGTGGAGAATTGTCGAATTGGAAAATGATCCAAAAAAAATTGAAATATAACAAATGAAAATATTTTTAGAATAAAAAATTTATCAATAAAAAAAGAGTAGATACATGAACACAAAAAAAATGGGATTTAACACAAAACTTATCCATAGTGGTGCATTTGATGATCAATTTGGCAGTGCAACTGTTCCGATCTATCAGACTTCCACATTTAAATTCAAAAATGCACAACATGGCGCCGATTGTTTTTCCGGTGCAAGCGATGGATATATTTACACAAGAATTGCTAATCCAACAATTCGTGCTCTTGAAAACAATATTGCTGAGCTGGAAAATGGTTATGATGGAATTGCCACCAGTTCAGGGATGTCTGCAATTACAAGTGTTTATATGGCATTGTTAGGAACTGGTAGTCATATAATAAGCACAGCATCTGTTTATGGACCTGCAAGAGGTGTATTAGAAAATGATTTTTTACGCTTTGGTGTTGAAGCAGATTTTGTAAACACGGCGGATATTAATTCTATTCGTTCTGCCATAAAGAAAAATACTAAAGTGCTTTACATCGAAACACCATCTAATCCAACAATGGAGATTACGGATATTAAAGCATGCGCCGAAATAGCAAAAAAACACAAATTGATTTTAGTGGTTGATAATACATTTGCTACTCCGTACTTGCAGAAACCATTAAATCTAGGCGCCGATGTTGTTCTTCATTCCGTTACTAAATTTATTAACGGGCATGCTGATATAGTTGGCGGAATTGTTATTACAAAAGAAAAAAGTTTATATGAAAAGATTCGCCACTCAATGGTTTATATGGGTTGCAATATGGATCCACATCAAGCTTATTTGGTCCTTCGTGGAGTAAAAACCTTATCCCTTCGTGTCGAACGAAATCAGGAAAATGCACTTAAGGTAGCACGCTTTCTAGAAAGCCATCCCAAAATTGCATGGATAAAATATCCCGGATTAAAATCCCATCCACAATTTAAATTAGCAAAGAAACAAATGAGCGGTTTCAGTTCGATGATCAGTTTTGGTTTAAAAGGTGGATTGAAAGCCGGACGAAAACTTATGGATAATGTTCATCTTGCATCTTTAGCTGTATCATTAGGCGGAGTTGAGACTCTTATTCAGC
The DNA here is from genome assembly GCA_963704275.1 of uncultured Ignavibacteriaceae bacterium. Classification (GTDB taxonomy): domain Bacteria; phylum Bacteroidota; class Ignavibacteria; order Ignavibacteriales; family Ignavibacteriaceae; genus IGN3. Next base: position 36,446 of record CAVPHP010000015.1, read on the forward strand.
ATCCTGCATCAATGACTCACGCCGCAGTTAGTAAAGAAAATAAACTTAATGCAGGTATTACAGATGATTTGGTTCGTCTATCTGTGGGCATTGAGGATGTGAATGATATTATCAACGATTTAGATCAAGCTTTAAAAAAAGTTTAATAAAATAATAAGCGTTCGGAAATTTATTTAAAGCATCTCTAAAAAAATTGCAGTACAATAAGGTAGGAGTGTTTTACTTATTCTTTACGATGGATGGAGATTGACTAAGTAGTTCTAAAGTTGTGGTATTCTACTATTAATTTTTTAAATATTTGAATCAAAAAAATAGCATCCTAATTATTAAAACTACATCTAATTGTAAGTTAATATGAAATTTACCTAAGATGATAAAATGATAGAAACAATATTAAAACTCGTATCAGAATCAATTAAAATCTCTTTACTTGTAGCAGCAATGATGATAATGGTTGATTTGATAAATGTATTAACTAAAAACAAACTTGAATCATTTTTTAAGAATGCGAGACAATTTAGGCAGTACTTTTTTGCATCTTTAATCGGTGCTGTGCCCGGTTGTCTTGGAGGTTTTACAAACGTTTCTCTTTACATGCATGGTTTAATAAGTTTTGGCGCACTCGCCGGTTCGATGATTGCCGTTAGTGGTGATGAGGCTTTTGTGATGCTTGCAATGTTTCCAAAGGATGCTGTTATTCTCTTTGCCATTCTATTTGTTATCGGAATAATTAGTGGCTGGTTAATCGATATTATTGTTAAAAGATATAAAATCTCTACTTGCGAAAATTGTAAGGAGATGGTCACTCATCCTAAAGAGAAAAGCTTTAAACATTATTTCAAAGAACATATTTATGGACACATTATTAAAAAGCATCTTTGGAAAACTGCTCTTTGGACATTCGGTGCACTAGCGGTTGTTGAGTTTGGTCTACAATATTTACATTTAGAACAGTTTACATCACAATACAAAATTGTTTTTCTTTTAGTTGGTGCTTTAATCGGATTAATACCTGAGTCGGGTCCGCATCTAATATTTGTTACACTCTTTGCACAAGGGTTAATTCCATTTTCTGTTTTATTAACAAGTTCAATTGTTCAGGATGGGCACGGAATGCTGCCAATGCTTTCTTATTCGCTAAAAGACTCAATAAAAATAAAAATATTTAATTTTATTTTTGGCTTAACAATAGGTTTGATAGCTTTCGCTATAGGATTTTAATATTTCTAAAAAATATCAAAAAACTATTAAACTATAATCTTTAAAAAGGTGATTTATATAATGGAAGTAAAACCAATTCAAGATTACTATCCTGATGACGTAGCTCATTGCTATGGATGCGGAAAGCTTAATGAGCGTGGTCATCAAATCAAAAGTTTTTGGGATGGTGATGAAACAGTTTCTCATTTTACACCAAAAGAATATCACACCGCAATACCAGGATTTGTTTACGGTGGATTGATTGCCTCACTTATCGATTGCCACGGAACCGGATCAGCAGCATTAGCAGCTTATCGTGCCGAAAACAGAGAACTAAATTCTTTACCACCTCTAAGATTTGTTACCGCATCATTACAAGTTGATTATCTAAAACCTACTCCGCTAGGTGTAAAACTTGAACTTCGAGGTAAAGTAATCGAACTAAAAGGGAAAAAAGTAATTTCTGAAATTACAGTATCAGCCAATGGAATGATTACGGCGCGTGGTAAAGTTGTTGCTGTTCAAATGCCGGAATCTTTTAATAAATAACCGCGCTCATCGACAAAGAATATTATTTAATCTCTACTTTGCATCAACCAAATCCGTTGTAATAATCTTGGATAAGTGGTAAATTTTTTGTGAAATATTAATCAATTATTACAATTAAGCGAGTGAACTTTGGATCAAACATATAAAGCTGCCGGAGTTGATATTGAAGCAGGTGAGAAGACTGTTGATAAAATAAAAGCTTACGCAAAATCTACCTTTAATAAAAGCGTACTTGCAGATATTGGATTGTTTGGTGCGTTTTATGAACCTGATTTTTCGGATTATAAAAATCCTGTTTTAGTTTCATCTGTTGATGGCGTTGGAACCAAACTTAAAATTGCCATCGAAATGGATAAGCACGATACGATTGGACAAGATTTGGTAAACCATTGTGTAAATGATATTGCTGTTTGCGGCGCTAAGCCTCTTTTCTTTTTAGATTATTATGCAACCGGAAAATTAAATCCCGATAAAGCCGCTGATGTAGTAAAAGGATTTTCCATCGCTTGTAAAGAAAATGATTGCGCATTAATTGGCGGAGAAACTGCTGAGATGCCTGGTTTATATGATGAAAAAGATTATGATGTTTCCGGTACAATCGTTGGAGTTGTAGATAAATCAAAAATTATAGATGGAAAGAAAATCCAAAAAGGAGATTTGCTGATCGGATTTCCATCAACAGGATTACACACAAATGGCTACTCTCTCGCAAGAAAAGTTTTATTAGAAAAATATAAAGTAACAGATTATGTTGATGGAATTAAAAATACGCTTGGTGATGAGCTATTAAAAATTCATAAATCTTATTTACAATTAATAATTACACTAAAAAATTCTGTTGATGTAAAAGGTTTATCACACATAACTGGAGGCGGAATAGTTGGAAACACTTCACGAATCATTCCTGCTGGTTTGAATTTGCAAATCAATTGGGGTAACTGGGAAATGCCTGCAATCTTCAAGTTGATACAACAAACAGCAGATATTTCCAACGAAGAAATGCGCAAAGTTTTTAACTGCGGTATTGGATTGATTGCCGTAGTTATCTCGAAAGAAGATAAACTACAAACATTTCAAGTTGCACATGATGTGCACGAACATCCGTTACTAATTGGTGAAGTGATTTAAATGTTTATAGATACGCACGCACATTTATTTTTTGAAAACTTTAACGATGATATTGATGAAGTTATAAACCGTGCAAAAGAAAATGGTGTTGATTACATAATTGTTCCCGCAACGGATTTAGCAACTGCAAAAGAAGCGATTGAACTTGCAGAAAAATATGAAATGATTTATGCGACTGTGGGAATCCATCCGCACGATACAAAAAATTGGAATGAATCTTTATTATCCGAAATTGAAAAACTTGCTAAGCATCCAAAAGTTGTTGCGATTGGTGAAATAGGGTTGGATTATTATTATGATTTCTCTCCAAAGGAACAGCAAATAAAAGCGTTCAAATCCCAGCTTGATCTTGCAAATAAACTTGATCTGCCGGTAGTAATTCACAATCGTGATTCTGACGATGATATGATGGAAATAATTCAAAGTTATTGCGGCACAGGATTAAAGGCTCAGTTTCATTGCTTTAATGGCTCGCTTGCGGATGCTTTGGAATTAATGAAGATGAACCATTTTATTTCCTTCACGGGAAATATTACTTTTAAAAAGAGTGATGGATTAAGAGAAATTTTAAATCATATAGATTTAAATCATCTGATGCTTGAAACTGATTCCCCATTTATGACACCAATTCCATATCGCGGCAAACGAAATGAACCAGCTTATGTTAGTTATGTTGCTCAGCAGGTTGCAGATGTTCATAAAATATCCGTGGAAGAAGTTGGAAGAATAACTTCTCTAAATACTTTTAGATTTTTTGGAATTGGAAGTGCGCCTAAAACAAGTTTTACTTATCTGTTAGATAATTCATTGTACATTAATGTTACAAATCGCTGCAACGCCGATTGTACTTTTTGCAGAAGAAAAGAAGATCCGTTTCTGCGCGGATATAATCTGGGAATGAAAAAATCCGAAGAACCAGCAGCAGATGTTTACATTAAAGAAATTGGTGATCCAAAAAAATATGATGAAATAGTTTTTTGCGGTTACGGTGAACCAACGATTCGCTGGGATGTAGTAAGAGAAGTTGCAAAGTATGTTAAAGTAAACGGCGGAAAAACAAGAATCAATACAAACGGGCACGGAAATATTATCAACAAAAAAGATATTACTCCGGAAATGAAAGACACAATAGATGTTGTATCTATTAGCTTTAATTCATTTGATTCAAAACAATATGCAGAACTAATGAGAGTAAGCGAAGATCATTTTGATGAGATGAAAAACTTTGCAAGATTAGCAAAACCTAATGTTAAAAAAGTTGTTATGAGTGTTGTCTCGCTTGATGAAGTAGAGATTGAAAAATCCCGCAAAGTTGTTGAAGACGAAATTGGTGTTGAGTTTAGGGTACGAAAATATTTTTAGTTTAACTTGTCATTCCAGTTAAAGAGCTTAGTTTTTAATTATGAAAAAGTCATTTCGAAATTCGCTGCGGCGGATTTGACCTGCCTACCGGACAGGCAGGCTGAGAAATCTGTTTGTTTAAAAAGACTTCTCCCTTTGATCGAAGTGACAAAATCTAATATTCACGCAGACTTTAACAAAGTCAACTTATTATAATCAGGTTTAGCATGAAAAAAATCTTTTTAGTTATCATTCTAATTTCCGTTACTTCTTTTCCTCAATCCCTCAAAACAAAAATTGATAATGTTGTAAAGGAGAAATTCTTTGATAAATGTTTAATTGCAATTCAGGTTGAAGACCTGACAACCAATAAAACTCTTTTCAAAAAAAATGAAAAGATGCTGCTTCATCCCGCATCAAACATGAAAATTATTACGACTACTGCAGGATTAATTTATCTCGGACCCGATTACGAATTTAAAACTGATTTGTACTATGATGGTTTTGTTTCCAACGATACATTAAATGGAAATCTATACTTTATTGGCGGATGTGATCCTGATTTTGTTACACAAGATTTTTATGGTTTTGCTGATGCTATCAAATCATTAAATATTTCTGTTATTACCGGAAATATTTATGGTGACGTATCTTTTAAAGATTCACTCTATTGGGGCAATGGCTGGATGTGGGACGATGATCCATCTTTTGATGCGCCTTACTTAAGCGCATTAAACTTGAATGACAATTGTGTTGAAGTCGTGGTTCAGCAAAGTGATTATTTAGATCAGCCAACTGTTTCATTAAATCCAAACACAAAATATGTTTCTGTTAAAAATGAAATAACCAATGATGGAACTGAAAAATTTGAGATTAGCAGAAATTGGTTGGAAAGAAAAAATGAAATAATTGTAAAAGGGAAGTATCTTAAATCAATTAAATACACTTCAGAGTTTGTTAATGTTTTAGAACCTGACAAAATATTTTTTAACAGTGTTTTCAGAAGTGTTGGATTCAAATAATATAAAGTTGATTGGTAATATTGGAATTGAAAAACTTCCTGAACAAATAATTTTATTGAACTCATTCAGCAGAAAATATTCTGATATAATTGATAATCTGAACAAGACGAGTGATAACTTAAGTGCAGAAATGACCTTGCTTGCACTTGCTGAAAAGTTTTATGGAAAACCTGCTAATGCTAAAAATGGAATAAATGTAATTGATAAAATGATTGAACTTGTCGGATTAAAACCGGAAGATTACAGACTTGTTGATGGTTCAGGCGTATCGCATTATAATGTAGTAACCGCTGAACTTCTTTCTGCAATATTAAAATACTTTTATGAGGAAAGACCTGAGCTTTATACAATATTGTATAATTCGTTCCCAATTGCCGGAGTTGATGGAACACTTGAATATCGAATGCAAAAGACTGCAGCAGAAAATAACGTTCATGCTAAAACAGGAACTATTACAGGTGTAAGTACACTTTCTGGTTATGTAACTTCAAAGAAAAATCACACATTAGCCTTTTCAATTATGATTCAGAATTATGTTGGATCATCTTCAAAAGCAAAAGAGTTTCAAGATCAGATTTGTAAAATTTTAGCTGAACATAGGTAAGATAAAAATGAAATCATACAAAGAGTTTATAATCACCGCTGAACCATTCAATTCTGAAATAATAAGTTCAATTCTTTGGGAACAAAATATTGATGGTATTAACGAAGAAGTAAACTGCATAAAAGTTTTTGCACAGGATGAAAATGTTACAGTTCAATCAATTGAAAATGAATTGAATCATCTTAAAGAAAATAATTTGCTTCGTGAATTTTTTGTCCAGGAGAATTTTATTGCTGAAAAAAACTGGAATGAAGAATGGGAAAAAAGCAGGGAAGTAGTTCGTGTTTCTGAAAAGATTGTTATCAAACCAACATTTAAAGAATATGATGCAAAAGAAAATGAAATAGTTTTAACTCTAGATCCCAAAATGTCTTTTGGTACCGGCGATCATCAAACAACAAAAATATGTTTGTTACTTATTGAAAAATATATTAAACCTGAAATGAAAGTTTTGGATGCCGGTTCGGGAACAGCGATACTTGGAATCGCAGCCGCCAAACTTGGAGCCGAAATCGTAATCGCTTTTGATATTGATGAATGGTGTTACGAAAATGGGATTGAAAATACTCAGTTGAATAATGTCTCTGAAAGAATAGAGGTGAGAAAATGCGAGTTAAAAGATATTGAAGAAAAAGATTTTGATTTGATCATTGCAAACATCCAAAAAAATATTTTATTGGAATTGACTGAAGGATTTAGGCAAAGAATAAAACCAAATGGTCTCTTAATTCTTTCCGGACTATTAGAATCAGACCGAGAAGCAATTGTAGATAAGTATTCATCTTTAGGTTTTAAAGAAATTGATTACCTAAAAATGGATGAATGGATTGGAATTGTTTTTCAATCCTAATAGTACGCTGATTTTTAAGATTAATTATGATTGGTCATGATCTTAATAAATCATAACCAATCATGAGAATCAAAGCCCATTGTTATTTCTTATAAATTATCTTCCCATCAAAAATTGTCATTTCAACCTGTACATCTTTAATCTTTACAGGATCGATTGTTAAAATATCGTCACTCAAAACAATTAGATCTGCAAGTTTACCAGTTTCAATACTTCCTTTAATGTTTTCCTCAAAAGATGCGTATGCAGAATTAATTGTATAACATTTAATCGCCTCTTCGATTGAAATTTTTTGTTCAGGAATCCAGCCATTTGGATTTTTATCATCTAAAGTTCTGCGTGTAACTGCGGCGTACAAACCAAGTAACGGATTTAAAGGAGCTACGAACCAATCTGTGCCAAAACATAATTTAACTCCTGCATCTAAAAAGGATTTAAATGGATAAGTATATTTTATACGTTCAGGTCCGATTCTTTTTTCTGCCCATGCCCCATCATCAATACAATGATAGGGTTGAACCGATGCAATCACACCAAGATTAGCAAATCTTTGAATATCTTCAAATCTAACATGCTGTGCGTGTTCAAGTCGAAATCGTCTATCCCATTTTGGATTTTGTTTTGTAATCTTCTCAAATAAATCAAGCATCCAGGAATTTGCTTTATCACCAATTGCATGTACAGAAAGCTGTAAATGATTCTTATCGGCATCAATGCACCATTTTTCCATACTGCCGTCAGTAATAATATCCATAGGCAAGCCGTATGTTGTTGTATCCTGATTGTACTTTTCAAAAAACCAGGCTGTACTTGAACCAAGCGAACCATCAGCAAAAGCTTTTAGCGAGCCCATTCTTATATATTCATCTCCGTACCCAATTTTAATATTCTTCTGTACATGATCTTCGTAATCAGCAATTGGCCAACGGGTAAAAATTCGGCAGGTAAGTTTACCTTCATCTTTAGCTTTTTGGAATGCTGATAGCGCGTCACCATAAGTAATATCCTGCACACTTGTAATTCCTAAATGTTTTGCTTCATCAAAGGCAGCAAGTAATGCTTGATAATTTTCTTCTGCTGTTGGATCAGGAATTAACTTTGCAACAAGATTCATAGCATTATCTTTTAGAACTCCTGTTGGTTCTCCAGTTTTTGGATCTTTAACAATCAATCCGCCTTCAGGTGTTTCAGTGTCTTTTGTTATTCCGGCTAATTTTAAAGCATAAGAATTTGCAACTGCCATATGTCCATCAAGTCTATCCACAAAAACAGGCTGATTTGAAACAACTGCATCAATCATCTCTTTTGTAGGAAGATCTTTTGTTTCCCATTTTTCATGATCCCAATAACCGCCGGTTATCCATTTACCCGGAAATTTTTGAGAATAATCTTTTAAGATTTGTTTAAACTCAGTTGTAGAATTAGCAGGACGCAAATCAATTCCAAGTAAATAAAATCCGCCGGTAATAAAGTGAACATGATTATCAATAAAACCGGGAAGCATTAATTTGCCGTTCAAATCCACGACTTTAGTTGAGGGGTCAATAAAAATTTTTGCATCCTCATTTGATCCAACAAAAATTATTTTATTTCCTTCAATAACTACGGATTGAGCAAGTGGTTGATTTTCATTCACTGTATAAATTTTTCCATTTATAAATGCTGTTTTCATAGTTTGTGCCGTTATGGTTGTAAAAGTTAGAATTGTAAAAAAGAGATAAATTATAGTTCTCATAATTTCCTTTTTGAATTGTCTATTTAAAAATAAGGTAGAGATTTAAAAAGAAAAAGGATTTAAACCATTAAAGATTTAAATCCTTTTTAAAAAAACATCCAAACTATTATTTCATCAATTGCATTTTCTTTACTGAAGTAAAGCTGCCTGCTTCAATCTTGTAAAAATAAATTCCACTTGATAGGTTTGAAGCTCTGAAATCAACTGAATGATTGCCTGCTGCGAATTTTGAATTTACAATATCAGTAACTTTCTGTCCGATTAAATTATAAACCGTGATTTTAACATTACTTTCTATTGGAAGTGTAAATCCAATTTTGGTAGTTGGATTAAACGGGTTAGGATAATTTTGTTTTAATGCAAAATCAGTTGGCGTAACTCCATTAACTTCCACAGTTGATGAATATTCAAACGTTCCATCAAAATCAACTTGCTTTAATCTATAAAATTGTTTTAAAGCTGATATAGAAGTTGTATAACTGTAACTTTTAGTTTCTGTGGTTGTACCGTAACCGGGAACAAATCCAATCTTCTCAAAATCTTTATTGTTACTACTTTTTTCAATATCAAAACCTGAATTATTAAGTTCTGTTGCGGTTGACCATTTTAATAAAACATTTCCATCAATTACAGAAGCATTAAAAGAAGTAAGCTCAACCGGGATGAAGTATGGTGAATTTAATTTATAAAACCCACCGCCCTGTGCTGCAAATTGAGTCATAGAATCAACAGAAAAAACTTGATAGCCTGTTGAGGGAATATTTATTGGAGTCCATGTCACGCCTGCATCGGTAGATCTCCAGCTACCGGGAGATGTTGAATAACTGTTAGCCAGAATTATATTTCCATCAGTAGGCTGGATATGAACTCCCCACATATTGATACTACCAAAATAAGTAACCTGTGTCCATGTTTGACCATAGTTTGTAGATTTCAACATTCCGCCGCCGCCGCTCCATTTAGATGCCCATGCGACGCCGGGATTTGTAAAATCAACAGAAACAGTTGGTATTTCACCTGATGTAGTTAGAGTCTGTGTCCAGGTTAATCCGTAATTTGTACTTTTAAAAATACCTGTTCCATTATCTCCAATAAGTATGATTGAAGTGTCTGGAAAAACTTCTATATCGCACGGTGCGTTTAAAGGACCAAAGCTGCTCGAAATCGTTGACCACGTGCTGCCAAAATCCGTTGAGCGTTTAAAATTTGTGTTAACCATTGTGTAAAGTGTATCGGGATGTGATGGGTCCTGAGTAACAGGAATTCCAAAAAATGACATTTGCCCTTCATCATTGGTTAAAACCCAAGTTTGACCGTAATCGGTGGTTTTATAAATTTTATCATTAGGGCTTGATTCAATCGCAACCACGATTGTACCGAGTACATTATCATTAAGATTAACACTTTTAATATCATTAGAACCCGGGATTAAATTTCCCATTTGTGTAAAAGTATTGCCTCTATCTATACTTCTATAAATCTTATTTACGCTTCCGTAATAAACGATATTGGTGTTATATTTTTCTACATCAATTGGACCACCCAAACTTGAACCTGATTGTTTTAATTCCCACACATAGGATTGTGAAAACATAAAAACAGAAATCATCGTAACAAATAATAATGTATAGACATACTTCATTCGAGAACCTCGTTATTAAAATTATTAAATAATAGGATTATTGTTTTTAAGATAAAGATATGATGAAAAATTAAAAATATTTTTTTTTGCTTTTCATAAAAATTATCATTAACTAAATCAAAACTTGTGTCTATTCATTAGCATACATTAAAGAAAATTTTTAAGTTGAACCATGTAATATTTTTACTTAGGGAGAAAATGAATTTAGATGTTTTAATCTTTGGTGCTCATCCAGATGATGCTGAACTTGCGATGGGCGGAACAATTGCAAATCTTACTAAGAGCGATCTTAAAATTGGAATAATTGATTTAACTCAAGGTGAACTTGGCACAAGAGGAAATGCTGAAACAAGGCAGAAGGAAGCTTTTAACGCAGCTATTACTTTAAAGGTTGCTATTAGAAAAAATCTTGAAATGCCTGACGGTGATATCAAAAACTCAGAAGAAAATTTGATGAAAGTGATAATTGCAATTAGGAAGTTTAAGCCTAAAATTCTTTTTGCGCCTTATTTTAATGATCGTCATCCGGATCATATTGATGCAAGTCATCTTATTAAACGTGCAATGTTTTCAACCGGATTAAGTAAGATAAAATCTTTTGATAAAGAAGTTCCGCAGAATCATTACAGACCAGAAAAGTTGTTTTATTACATGCAAACTTACACTTTCGATCCCACTTTTATTGTGGATATTTCTGAAACATTTGATTTGAAAATGAAAGCTGTTGAATGTTACGGAACGCAATTTCATAATCCCAAAAGTAAAGAGCCAGAAACATTTATAAGTAGACCAGAATTTATCAATTATATAAAATCGCGTGCTGAGTTTTATGGATTTTCAATCGGTAAAAGATTTGGGGAACCATTTTTCTGTGAAGAAAAAATAGAATATGATATGGTTAACTTATTAAGAAAAAGTTAATTACATTGATAAAAAATTTTTCAATTGATTTTAATTAAAAAGAAAAGGAAAAGAAATGTTAAAAAAAGTAAAACTTATGGAAGAACTTGCAGCCATTGGAATTAAAAATACACGAGAAGTATTTTATAATTATGGAACACCCGCACTTTATGAGCAGGTAATAAGAAGACGTGAAGGATTACTTGCACATCTCGGTCCGCTTGTTGTTAGAACGGGTCATCACACTGGCAGAAGCCCAAACGACAAGTTTATTGTGCGTGAACCTGAAAGTGAAAAAAATATCTGGTGGGGAAAAGTTAATAAAGGAATGTCTGCAGAGTGTGCCGGTAGAATTTACTTTAAAATGATGGCTTACATTCAAGGAAAAGATTTATATGTAGAAGATTGCTACGCAAGTGCCGATGAAAAAAATAGAATTGGAATTCGTGTGGTTACAGAAAATGCATGGCACAATTTGTTTGCAAGAAATATGTTTAGACGATACAAAAACGATGAAGAATTAGAAAATCATAAAACAGATTTTACAATAATTCAAATGCCCAATTTTCATGCTGATAGAGATGTTGATTGTACAAACTCTGAAGTATTTATTCTTTTAAATTTTGATAAAAGAATTGTATTGATTGGCGGTTCAAGCTATGCTGGTGAAATCAAAAAATCTGTTTTTACAATCATGAATTATCTTATGCCGATGCGCGGAGTGATGTCTATGCACTGCTCTGCAAATGTTGGTACAGGCGATGATGTTGCTTTGTTCTTTGGATTAAGCGGAACTGGCAAAACAACATTATCTGCCGATCCAAAAAGAAAATTAATTGGTGATGATGAACATGGCTGGAGCGAGGATGGCGTTTTTAATTACGAAGGAGGATGTTATGCAAAAGTTATTAAACTTTCTGAAGAAGCAGAGCCGGAAATTTATGAGACTACAAGAAAGTTTGGAACGATTTTAGAAAATGTTCAGATAGATGCACAAACGCGAAGATTAGATTTGGATGATGATACTTTTACAGAAAATACTCGTGCTGCGTATCCTCTTACACATTTATCAAATATTGTGGAAGAGGGAAAATCCGGACATCCAAAAAATATTATTATGCTAACTGCAGATGCTTTTGGTGTGCTGCCTCCAATTTCTAAACTAACAACCGAGCAGGCAATGTATCATTTTATTTCCGGTTACACAGCAAAAGTTGCGGGAACAGAAAAAGGTGTAACAGAACCCAAAGCTACTTTTAGTACTTGCTTCGGAGCACCATTTATGGCACTTCATCCTAATGTTTATGCAAAGCTGCTTGGCGAAAAAATTGTTAAACACAAAGTAAATTGCTGGCTTGTAAATACTGGATGGACCGGTGGAGCTTACGGTGTTGGAAGCAGAATGAAAATTAAATACACACGCGCAATGCTTTCCGCAGCGCTGGAAGGGAAACTTGATAATGTATCTTATGAAAAAGATCCGTTTTTTAATTTAATGATTCCAAATACTTGTTCTGATGTGCCAACTGAAATATTAAATCCTAAAAACACATGGACTGATAAAAAAGCTTATGATGAGCAGGCAAAAAAACTGGCAAATATGTTTGTAGAAAACTTCAAAGAATATTCTGAAGGAACTGCTGATTCGATTAAGAATGCGGGTCCAAATAAATTCTGACAAATTTGATTTGTGGGATAAATAATTTTATTTATCCCACATCAAAAAAGCTGCTCGCCTTTATTGCTTCTAATCAAAACTACTTTTAATTTCATCTTAAAATTTTTATTCCTTACTCACTTACATAAAGGAACATCTTATGGCAGAAAAAAAACTTATCGGTGAAGTTTATTATCCAACAAAAGAGATTATGGATAATGCAAATGCAAAATGTGAAAGTCTATATGAATCTGCGGAAAAGGATCCTGTTGGATTTTGGGAAAAGGAAGCGAATAATCTACATTGGTTTACAAAGTGGGATAAAGTTCTTGATGATTCTAATAAACCATTTTTCAAATGGTTTACCGGTGCAAAAACAAACATAGCTTATAACTGTTTGGATGTACATGTTCAAACACCAAGAAGAAATAAACTTGCTTTGATTTGGGAAGGTGAAGACGGTGAATTTAGATCATACTCATATTTTAAATTGCATCGAGAGACTTGCAGATTTGCAAATGTCATTAAAAGTCTTGGAGTTAAAAAAGGTGATCGTGTTACGCTCTATATGGGTAGGATTCCTGAATTAATGATTGCGATGTTAGCTTGTGCAAGAATTGGTGCAATACATTCCGTTGTTTACGGTGGATTTTCTGTTGAATCACTCCGCGAAAGATTAGAGGATAGCCAATCCAAGGTGCTGATTGTTGCTGATGGTGCATTTCAAAGAGGTAAAATAATTGAACTTAAAAAGATAGCTGATGAAGCTTTGCAGAGAGCCGCAACAGTTGAAAGTGTGCTTGTTGTTAAACGCACAGGTCACCAAGTAAATATGGAATTTGGTAGAGATATGTGGTATCACGAATTGGTAAATCTTCCAATTGCAAACAGCACAGAATGTCTTGAGATTGTTGATGCTGAAGATCCGCTTTTCATGTTGTACACATCCGGAACAACAGGAAAACCAAAAGCCATCGTGCATACTCACGGCGGTTACATGGTTGGAACTTACACAACATTAAAATATGTTTTTGATATTCATGAAGAGGATAGATTCTGGTGTGCTGCTGATCCTGGTTGGGTTACGGGACACAGTTATATTGTTTACGGTCCGTTGTTAAATGGAGCAACTTCTTTTATGTATGAAGGCGCGCCAACTTATCCATATCCTCATCGCTGGTGGCAAATGATTGAAAAGTATGGTATTAATATTTTATACACCGCACCAACTGCAATACGCGGTTTAATGCGCTATGGTGATGCGTGGCCAAATCGTTACAACTTAACATCATTACGATTGCTTGGAAGTGTTGGTGAACCAATAAATCCGGAAGCATGGAGATGGTATCACCGAGTAATTGGAAAAGGAAAATGTCCGATTATGGATACGTGGTGGCAAACTGAAACCGGAATGTTCATGATAACGCCAATGCCTTGTACTCCTTTAAAACCTGGTTCCGGTACAAAACCATTTCCAGGTTTAATTATGGATATTGTTGATGAAGATGGGAATTCAGTTAATGCTAATGAAGAAGGTTTTCTTGTTATCAAAAACCCTTGGCCAGCAATGCTCAGGACTATCTGGAATGATCCTGATAAATACGTTAATCAATACTGGAGCAAATATCCTGGGATGTATCTGACAGGAGATTCTGCACGAAGGGATGAAGATGGATATTATTGGGTAATTGGAAGAGTTGATGATGTGATAAAAGTTTCAGGTTACAGATTAGGAACAGCAGAAATTGAAAGCGCCTTAGTTAGCCATCAAGCAGTTGCGGAAGCTGCAGCAATTGGTTTACCCCATGATATAAAAGGCAATGCAATTTATTGTTATGTTCTGCTAAAAACAGGTTATGAAAAATCTGATAAATTAATTGATGACTTAAGACAGCACGTTGGACATGAAGTTGGGCCAATTGCAAAACCTGAGAGTATTGAGATTGTTGAATCATTGCCAAAAACACGTAGTGGTAAGATTATGAGGCGTGTACTAAAAGCCCGCGCACTTGGGCAAGATCCCGGAAATCTAAGTACACTTGAAGAATAAGATAAAAAAAGGGGGTCGCTAACGACCCCTTTTTTTGTTATACAAATTTTATTATCAGATAAATTATGATAACTGGGATAACTAAAAAAACAATCCCTTGAATAATATCTTTAACCGCTGAGGAATTGTCCTCGTTTTTTTTAATCTCTTTCATATACTTCCTTTAAAAATTTTATTTTTTTGTTACTCTCATTACCTTTATAAAACAGTAAAAGGTAAGAGTGATAATTATTCCCCAACCGAGCACTAAAAATATCCAGCCTCCTAAATTCATAGATCACCTAATGTTTTTAGTTAAATGTGTAAACCCAGATTGAAAAAAAACTGAGTTATAATATTGGCTTATTGATATTTTAGGCTATGGGCGGCGCTCTAAAGGAATTGTTTGAATTTGTTGTGAGATAAAAATAATTAACCGGAGATTGAATGCGGGTTATAAAATATTCTGTGTATTGCGAATAAACTTTATTAGAATTAATTGCACTATCATTAAAACTAAATCTGTTTTGATCTAAAATTTTTGTTCGTGGACTTTTCTCATTAAGATTTAATTCTATATTGCTTTGAGTGACCATGACAATATAATCATGGATATAATTCTTAACTGAAAATGAATTGTCTGCAAATATTTCGGATGCAGTTAAATATAAAACTGAATAGATCAAAACTGTGCTTATGGTGTTCTTCCATAAACAATTTGCTGCCAGTTTAAATTTATTTCTTTTAAAAATTTTCATAATTTCTGATGGCTCAAACATAGTTGTATTTTATATTTTGAACAATAGCATAAACCAATTATTTAGGGACTTATTGAAGCGAATCCCAACAGTTATAATACTTTATGCCATTTTTTAAAGTGTGAAAATCTAACAGGTTGTTTATAATATCTAAATCAAAAATCTGAATATTTCTTTTATAATTTTATCGATCAAAACCATCAAGAGAATATTATTTTAAGTGAATGTATTCTATATTTGCGCAACATTTTTTTAGGTTGTTATCCAACAATGCAGTTTCGGTATAATACTTTTCTCATATTACTGTTTTTTATTTGCGCAGTCAGCATCCAACAAACATCAGCACAGCAATTTGGTAAACTACGAGGCATCGTAACAGATTCCACTGATGGGGAAGTTCTTGTTTATTGTAATGTTTTTATCAATGAATTAGGAACTGGCGCATCCACAAGCAAACGCGGAATGTTTTTAATCAACAACATTCCCAGCGGCAAACAATTTGAGGCAGTAATATCCTACGTGGGTTATAAAACCAAGAGTATAAAATTTAGTGTGCCAATCAATGGAATAAAAGACACTACAATCGCGTTACAACCTATAAACTTTGAATTGAATCCTATCGTAAAAATTGGCGAACGAATTGTAGAAAAAAATGTAACTGATCTTGGATTGGAAAAAATTTCAATCAAACAATTAGAAAATCTTCCTAAAGGAATTGAAACTGATGTTGTAAGAAGTTTGCAGTATTTACCCGGAGTTAGTTCAACAGGAGATATTTCAGGGCGATATTATGTACGCGGCGGAAGCGGCGATCAAAATCTTGTGCTGTTAAACGGTGTAATACTTTACGCACCATTTCATTCGCTTGGATTATTTAGTTCAATCGATCCTGATATGATTAATTCAATTGAATTTTTTAAAGGCGGTTTTTCATCAGAATTTTCAGGCAGATTATCATCAATACTAAATGTGCTTACCAAAAACGGCAACAAAAATAGATTTAGCGCTACGGGAAGTGTCAGCTTTTTAACTGGTAAATTGTTGGCTGAAGGACCAATTCCAAACGGCTCTTTTATCGTTACAAGCAGGTTTAGCCATTCTGATGAAATTCTAAAAAAGTTTTTAAATAATGAATCATTGCCAATAGATTTTTATGATATATCTGCTAAGCTAAATTACTCAAGCCCCAAAATATTTAATGATGCTAAGTTTTCATTATTTACTTTTTTAAGTAATGATAAAATAAAATATTCCGATCCCTCGCGTGAAGAATACGGCTGGAAAAATTTTCTTTTGGATTTTGAATGGCTGCAAATTTATGATGCACCTTTCTTTTCACGCCTCGGAGTTTCAATGAGTAATTTTAATGGAAAGATTATTCCGAACGGCAGTAATTTAAAACCATTAAATAATGATTTAAAAGATATTTCAATTTCATTTGATCTTAACGCTGTGATGGATACGAAGGATGAAATAGATTTGGGTGTGATGATTAAATTACTTGATACACAGCTTTTGTTAGAAAATAAAACAGGACTTGAATCACAGTTTGATAGATTTGCGGGCAACATTAGCATTTATGCTAAATACAAATTGCTGCGGTATAAACTTTTTGGGTTAGATATTGGGTCGCGTTTTAATATTACAGGATTAAACGCAAACTCAGCAGGATTTTTTGAACCGCGAACAAGCTTTACATTCAGACCCTTCGAACAGCTTATCTTAAAAGGATCTGCAGGAATTTATCTTCAAGAGGTTTCTGCTGTTTCTGACGAGGATGAGATAATTTCAATTTTTGATCCTTGGATTATCATTCCTGATTATTTAAATCCCGCTCAAGGCATAAGTCTTTCTGGTGGAGTTGAGTATGAGTTTTCAAAAGAATCAAGTTTACAAGTTGAAGGATATTATCGGAAGAGCAGGGACATTCCGGTTTTAAATCAGGATAAAATATTTTCTTATGATCCGGATTTAGTTTCGGGAAGTTTAGAATCTTACGGTTGGGAACTTGGCTATTATATTCACAACGATGTTTATTCAATCTCAACTGCGTACTCCTTAAGCTGGGTTTACAAAACGGTAAATGGATATGTTTATTATCCCAAATACGATACAAGACATTCCGGAAATATTTTGTTGGAATATAATATTGATAACTCATGGAATTTCAGTGCTGTTTGGTCTATTTCATCGGGCTTGCCATTTACACAGCTAATTTCTTATTACGATAAATATAAAATTCAAAATCCGTTTGAGATTACATCAAACAATACAAACTTTTTACCTTATCTAATTTTAGCTGATAAAAATTTAGGCAGGCTTCCGGCATATCACAGACTTGATCTCGGTTTATCTAAAAAAATTATAATTGGTCCATCCGTTTTTAGTATAGGTTTGAATGTTATTAATGCTTACAACAGAGAAAATATTTTTTACTACGAGCGTGATTCCGGTAGAAGAGTAAATATGCTTCCATTTCTTTTTACTGCAACAGTAAAGGTGGAAATATGAAAAAATTATTTTATTTATTCTTTGTTCTAATGTCTATCGGGCTATTATCGTGCGAAGAATCATTTAATCCATTTACAGATTTTAAACAAAATTACGGTGTTGCATGCATTTTAAGATCTGATACGACTTTGCAACTATTATCGGTTACTAATAATTATCCAAATGCTTCTGATGTTGGAAAAACTCCAAAATTTTTATTTGAACCCGGAGCCGATGTTAGAGTTTGGTATCAGGATTCTGTTTACCGATTTAGAGATACAAGTATTATCTCTGCGGAAGGAACAGATACAATTAAATATTATTTCTCTAACAATTTTAAGATAGAAAATTCAAAAGATATCGAGTTAGAAGTTTTATTAACATCCGGTAAAAGATTAAAAGCCTTTAGCAAAACACCGGAAGATATTTTATTTAAAAATACAAGTGAAGTTTTATTACCGCCGATTGGAAAAAACATTGTGCAATTTTTCTGGTCAGTACCATCACTACAATATTATTTTCTGCCGCGTTTGCGGGTTAAATGCGAGAAGCTAAACAATGGATTTAAAGAAATATTTTATAAGGAGTTACCTTTAAAATATGAAACCATTGATGGAATTGAACAGCCTGTATTTCCAAACCCGATAAAGTCTCAATCAGTTGCTTATCAGCTAGAAGCAATAAACAAATTTTTATCAGATTATTCTGCTACATTAGCAAATCCTTCAAGCGTCAGCATCCATCAGATACTTGATTTTGAAGTGATAACATTTGATGCCGAAGTTTCACGTTACATTTCTGTTTCAAACTCAAGCACAAACAGCTTATCAATACGATTTGATGAAGGCGATTATAGTAACATTAATGGCGCACTTGGAATTTTTGGTTCACAGGTAAATAAAAAATATACACGACTTAAAGTTTTAGAAAACTATATAAGAAGTTTTAACTTCAATTATTTATATGATTTATAATCGTTTTAAAAATATTATTAAAAATAGAATTTTATTTTTTTTAATTCTTATTGTTGTCGGATTCACACTCAGTTGTGAAAAACAGCTATCTACAAGTCCGGAAGATCCAATACCGCAAAAAGGAAAAATTGTATTTGATTCAAATCCGCTTGGGTTTTCAATCTTTATAAATGGCAGAAACAGCGGATCGATAACACCCGACAGTTTAACTTTTTTAGATGCCGGAAATTATAATATATCTCTTAAGAAAAAATATTTCAAAGATTCAGTCTTTACAATTCAACTGCTTCAGGATGAACAAAAAAATCTTTATATAAACTATCTTAGCAATCCAGGTATGTATGGAAGAATTAATTTATTTTCGATTCCTGCCGGAGCTTCAATTAAATTATTTGATTCATTACTTACTTCCACAACTCCTGATACCATTGATAATTTGCTCCCTGGTAACTACACAATAACTTTATCCTATCCGGAACATCGCTCTATTACTTTTAGTGCAACTGTGGAAAGCGGAAAAATGAATCTTTACTCAAATGTTTTACAGGATACTTCTGAGTGGGTGGATTTTCAAGTTTTCAATTCTGGCATCGTATCTAATAATCTAAAAACAATTGTAGTTGATAAAAATAATTATAAATGGATTGCGCTTGTTGATAAAGGCTTACAAAAATTTGATGGAGAAAATTTTATATTATTTAACACTGCTAATTCAAATATTCCATCAGATAGAGTTAATGTGATTAAAGTTGATAATGCAAATAATATCTGGATTGGGACAAACAATGGAGTTGGAGTTTTTAACGGAGTAAGCTGGATCAATTATAATAAAAATAATACTCCACTTACTTCTAATGATATTCTTTCAATAGATTTTGATGAGGTTGGTAATACGTGGATTGGTTCTACGTCAGGCTTATATAAATTTGATGGAATTAATTGGACGTTCTATAATGATACAAATTTAAATTTATGGACGAATGATTTAAAGGTTGCTTTAGATAACTCAATCTGGCTTGCTACTAACAGCGGAATAATAAAACTTAAAAATGAAGTTTTAACTTATTATCCTGATTCTGTTTATTTATATCCAAGTAAAATTGTATCAGCCAATGATATTGATCAATTTGGAAATGTTTGGAGTTGTCATCAAAATTATGGCAGTAAAAGAAATGGTGTTTCCGTTTTTGATGGAACACAATTTACCAACACATATTATGGATCCAACACCAATGTTTTAAATGATATTTTTATCGATTCAAACAACAGGAAATGGATTTGTACAAACGAAGGATTAGTATTGATAAAACAGGATGGAAGTTACATTACTTATAATAAATCAACTTCACCAATTTCCTCAAACGCTGTAACAAGCTGCTGCTTAGATTTAAATGGCGATCTTTGGGTTACAACTTTTGGCGGGGGATTAAACAAATATAAAATTCAATAAATAATGATTTATTTTTATCAGGAAAGTTTATGAAAACAAAAATATCAACCTTGCTGCTGTTCTTAATAATTCTTAGCAGTAATGTATTTTCTCAGAATAATGAAGCTTTAAATTCTGAGTTATATTTATGGTTAAAATCAGTGCCGGATATTGAAGTAACTCCAATTAAAGCTGATAATATTTTTGCAGAAGCTTATGAAATATTTATCACTCAGCCAATTGATCATAATAATCCGGATGGACCAAAATTTAAAGAGCAGCTTTTTTTATCACACGTTGATAAAGATAAACCAATGGTAATTGAACTTGATGGTTACGCTGTAAATAATCGTACTAATGAATTAAGCAGGCTGCTGCATTGTAATCAAATTATGGTAGAGCATAGATATTTTGGTGAATCTGTTCCTGCTCCTTTTGATTGGAAATATTTAACAATTAAACAAGCTGCAGATGATCATCATAAAATAATTGAATTGTTTAAAAAATTTTATAAAGGTAAATGGATAACAACCGGAATAAGTAAAGGAGGCTCTTGTGCAATCTTTCATAGATATTTTTATCCCGATGATGCAGATGTTTCTGTTCCGTACGTTGGTCCTTTAAATACTTCAACAGAAGATGAACGTGTTTATGAATGGATAAAAACCGTATCAACACCTGAATGCAGAGAAAAAGTTTTTAACTTTCAAATATTATGTTTTGAAAAACGAGATGAACTTTACCCTATCTTTATGAAAAATGCTGAAGATAAAAAGTTAACGTACAATATCGTTGGTGCAGAAAAAGCTTATGAGTATGCAGTGTTAGAATATTCATTTGCGTTCTGGCAATGGGGCAGGGATAATTGTTCAGAGATTCCAAATGAAAATTCTTCACTTGAGGAAATTTGGGATCACCTATTAACAAATGGCGGTGTTACTTATTTTAGTGATGATGATATTGTTGAAGGCTATCCGTTTTTCTATCAATGTTATACTGAGTTTGGATATTACGCTTATGAAACACAACAGTTTAAAGATTATTTAAAATTTGCTGATGGACATACAGCGTTTTTTATTCCACCTGATTCAAACCCAATTTATAATCCAAAATTATTAAAAGATATAAATTGGTGGGCGATGAATGATGTAAAGAATTGTATTTTTATTTATGGCGGCAATGATCCGTGGACAGCTCCGGGAGTTTGTTTATCAGGTAAAACAAATTCTTTAAAGATGGTTAATCCAAGTGGCTCTCACTCAACAAGAATTAAAAACTTTTCTAAAGAGGATAAAGAGTTAATTTATTCCAGGTTAGAACAATGGCTTGATATTAAAATTGAACGGTAAATATGCTGTATTTATTCCACAAAAGGGAATTTTAAGATTTTCTTTTTTTATCTCTCGCTTATAACTCTATTGTGCCACTTATCACTGAACTTTTGCGCACCCAAATGTGTTTATCTATTTTAATACACTCAAAAACTATTTAGGTTTATGGAAACAAAAAATGCAGATCTTTCTTCGTTAAGAATTGATAGATCAAATAATGAAGAAAATAATTCAAGTAAAAAGACAATTTTTATAATTATCGGTGCTGTGCTATTAATTTTCATTGGATATTTCGTAATCAACTTAATCCTCGGATCATCGGTAAAGGTAAAATTAACTACGGTTGTGCTGCAAAAACCAGGACAGACAACTACATCACTTAATGCAAGCGGATATGTAGTTGCGCAACGTAAAGCTGCAATTGCTTCTAAAGGAACTGGAAGACTTATATATCTTGGTGTTGTTGAAGGTGATCAAGTAAAGAAAAATCAAATTATCGGACGTCTAGAAAATAATGATATTCTTGCTCAGCTTGATCAGGCAAAAGCTAATCTAAATTTACAACAAGCTGGATTAGTTGATGCTCAAAATACTTTTTCCAGAGTACAAAATCTTTTTAATAAGGGATTATCATCCCAACAAGAGTTTGATCAGGCTCAATCAAACTTAAACAGTGTTTTAGCATCAATTGAAGTTGCTAAAGCAGGAATAAGGGTTGCGGAAGTTTCTTTAGAGAACACACTAATTCGTGCGCCTTTTGATGGAACTGTGCTTACTAAAAATGCGGAAGTAGGAGAAATTGTTGCTCCATTTGGTGGAAGTACAACTTCTAAAACTGCTGTTGTTACAATTGCTGATATGAAATCTTTATTGGTTGAAGCTGATGTTTCCGAATCAAACATAGAAAAAATTTCTGCTAATCAGGATTGCGAAATAACACTTGATGCTTATCCAGAAAAAAGTTATTCAGCGTATGTTTTTAAAATCGTTCCAACGGCAGATCGCTCAAAAGCGACAGTTCTTGTTAAAGTTGGATTTAAAAAATATGACGGCAGAGTATTACCTGAAATGAGTGCTAAGGTTTCTTTTTTTACAGAGCCTGTTGATTTATCGATTGCAAACCAGAAACCAATTCTTGTTATCCCGGAATCGGCAGTTAGAAGTGAAAATGGAAAGAGTTATGTTTTTACTATCACTGATAACAAAGCTGTAAAAAATGAAATTATAACAGGACAAAAATTGGGTTCTTATTTTGAAGTGCTCCGTGGATTGCAGCCAGGACAAAAAGTAATTGATTCGTTAAATGAAAAAGTGATAGAGGGTGTTGACGTTAAGTTGGAAGAATAATACTTTTAACTAAGTATTTATATATTTCTCAACCTAAATTTTTGTGCAATTAAATTTTAATCTTTCCTGGTCCGTAACGATATTATTAATTAGAATTATTTGGAGAATAAATGGCATCTTTAATAAGTGTTCAAAATGTTTCTAAATCATACTGGCGCGATAAGCTTGAAATACCTGTATTAAATAATATTACTATTGATGTTGAACAAGGTGAGTTTCTTGCGCTGATGGGACCATCAGGTTCCGGAAAAACTACTTTGTTAAATCTTATCGCAGGAATTGATAAACCAAGTAAGGGAAAAATTATTGTAAACGGAACCGATATTTCAAACCTTGGTGAATCTGCACTTGCAAAATGGCGTGCAAATAATGTTGGGTTTATTTTTCAGTTTTATAATTTGATTCCTGTTCTTACAGCTTTTGAAAATGTGGAGTTGCCTTTACTTCTTACAAAACTTTCTAAATCACAAAGAAGAAAACAAGTTGAAACTGCACTGAACCTCGTTGGGCTTGGTGATAGGATGTCCCATTATCCAAAGCAGCTTTCCGGCGGGCAGGAACAAAGAGTGGCAATAGCAAGAGCTATCGTTACTGATCCCGTTTTACTTGTTGCAGATGAACCGACAGGAGATTTAGACAGAACTTCCGCAGAAGAAATTTTAACACTAATGGAACGATTAAATAAAGAATTTCAAAAAACAATTATTATGGTAACTCACGATCCGCACGCTGCAGAACGAGCAAGAATTGTTAAAAATCTTGAAAAAGGCGATTTGGTAGGAGCATAAAATGAAAATATTAAAACTCATTTTCAAAAATGCGCTTAGGCACAAACTTAGAACTTCCCTAACAATACTAGGAATTGTTATTGCTGTTGTGGCATTTGGATTACTTAGAACTGTTGTTACTGTTTGGGATTCAAGCGTTGATGCTGCTTCAGCGAATCGCTTAATTACTCGTCAGGCTGTTTCATTTCTATTTCCTTTACCCTATGCCTATAGAGATAAAATTCAAGGTGTTGAAGGCGTTCAAACCGTGAGTTTTGCAAACTGGTTTGGCGGTATTTATAAAGATAGAAATAATTTTTTCGCAAGATTAGCTGTGGATCAAGAAACTATTTTTGATGTTATGCAGGAGTTTTTAATCACGGATGAAGAACTTGCAAACTTTAAAAAAGAAAGAAGTTCTTGCGTTATCGGAGAAAGTATTGCTGAAGAATACAATATTAAAATCGGTGATCAAATGGTGCTGGAGGGAGATATTTTTCCCGGAAGATGGGAGTTTATTGTTCGCGGAATTTATAAGCCAAAAAATAAAAATACTGATGGCACACAGATGTTATTTCACTGGGCATACGTTGATGAAAGAATGAAAATTGAATCTCCTGTTCGTGCAGGTGAAGTTGGATGGTATATAGTTTTAATTAAAGAGCCAAATAGATCAGCTGAGATTTCTGAAAACATAGATGCGCTCTTTAAAAATTCATCAGCGGAAACTAAGACAGAAACTGAAAAAGCTTTTACACAAGGATTTGTTTCCGCATCCGGTGCAATAATTACAGCAATGAATTTTATGTCTTTTGTTATCATTGGAATAATAATGCTTGTACTTGCAAACACAATGATAATGGCAGCGCGAGAAAGAACTCGTGAGTACGCCGTCTTAAAAACTTTAGGTTTTTCAGCTTTTCATATTGTTGGTTTAATACTTGGTGAGTCAATGGTAATAGCTTTACTGGGCGGTGCAATTGGTATTGCATTAACTTATCCAATTGTTGGCGGTTTTGAACAAGCCATTCCAAAAGGCTTTTTTCCGTTCTTTTATATCGAACCAATTACAACAATATTAGCAATGAGTGCAGCAATATTAATTGGAGTGCTTGCATCTATTTTCCCAATTCAACGGGCACTTAAAACTAAAATTGTTGATGGGTTTAGGTTTGTTGGATAGAATATTAATCGTCATTGAGAGTCACTATTAGTGACGAAGCAATCTTTTTAATTGGCAGATTTCTTCACGTTGTTCGCAATGACAAAATGAATATGAGTTATGAAAATTCCATTTAAATATACTTTTAGAAATTTTAAAGAGAGAAAACTGACTGCAGTAATAACGGTTTCCGGCATTGCAATGGTTGTCTTTGTATTCGCCGCTGCTTTAATGATGGCTTACGGAGTTGAAAAAACTTTAGTGTCTACCGGATCCGCTGATAATATAAAAGTACTGCGCAAGTCTTCTCAGGGAGAAATTAGCAGTATCATTGATGGTGATACACAGAATATTATTCGTACTCTACCTCATATTGCAAAGGATAGTGATGGCAATCTATTGATTTCCGCTGAACCGGTAGTTGTAATAAATCTAGAAATTAAGGGCGGTGGTATGAGCAATGTTACTGTTCGAGGAGTATCTCAAACGGTATATGAATTAAGAGATCAGATAAAGTTAGTTGATGGCAGATTATTTAATCCATCACTTAGAGAATTGATAGTTGGAAAATCAATTAATAACAAATTTCAGGGTGCACAAATCGGTAGTAAAGTTAAATTTGCCGGAGATCAGTGGGAAATAGTTGGACTTTTTGAAGCTGAGGGCAGCGGTTTCGAGTCTGAAATGTGGGGAGATGCTCGACAATTGTTAAGTGCTTTTAACAGAGAATCAAGTGTTTCCACTCTAACATTAAAGTTAGATGATATGGCAAATTATGAGGAATTTAAAAGATCATTTGAAACTGATAAGCGATTACTTCCATTTGAAACAAAAACTGAACAAAAATATTTTGAAGAACAATCAGAATATCTAGCAGGATTTATAAGAGTTTTGGGAATTTTTATTACAATAATTTTTAGTTTCGGGGCTACAATCGGTGCTATGATAACTATGTATTCTGCAGTTGCAAACAGAACAGTCGAAATCGGTACAATGCGCTCACTTGGATTTGGAAGAACAAGTATATTAATTGCCTTTTTGTTTGAAGCAGTTCTAACATCTTTAGTTGGCGGAGTAATTGGAATTGGAATTGCTTCTTTATTGCAATTCTTCACCATCTCAACTTTAAACTGGAATTCATTTTCAGAACTTGCATTCTCATTTTCACTATCACCGTCAATTATTATTTCATCATTGATTTTTGCATTAGTGATGGGAATACTTGGGGGTTTCTTGCCATCAGTTCGAGCAGCAAAATTGAATATTGTGAAGGCTTTAAGAGCGGGTTAGATTTTGTTTGTCATTCCCACGAAGGCGGGAATCTCATCTAATTTTTGTTAATCAGAACTTCAAGTTTCTTTTTCAATTCATCTTTTGCTGATTCTGCTTGTTTAAAAATCAAATTGGCTTTCACAAAATCAAAGACTCTTACATCATATATTTCCGGTCTGATGTAGATATCAGGTTTAAGAAATTTTAATCTTTCTTTAATTATGGAATTCTGCATTGTTTGATAAGTTGTAAAAACAGAATCAAAAGTCGGAGGAATTTCACTTTCATTTTGCGCTTTAAAAGCTGTTACATCAATCGCAATTGTGATATCACAATTATCCATTATTAAATCGAAGGGCAGGGGATTAACAGCACCGCCATCTATTAAAATTCTGTTTTTAATTTTAACAGGAGTAAATAATCCTGGCAACGAATAACTAGCTTTAATCGGTTGAATTAGATCACCTTTCTCAAAAATTACCGCTTCTTTTTGCCAGTAATCAGTAGCAACAATTTTAAGTGGAATTTTTAATTCTTCAAATCTTGAAACTTTAAGATGTGATTCCATATACTTTTGAAATTTCTCGCCTTTAATAAATCCAGATTTAATAAACTGTGGATCGAACATTGTAAAAAGTTTTACGATATCTGATTTAAGAAGAAAATCAAAAACAGAATCACTTTTAGGATTTATAAGTTGATTAAGAATTTCTTTCATCTCTTTTGCAGAAAATCCCGCAGCATAAAATGCTCCTACTACCGCACCAATACTTGAACCAGCAATAATGGAAGGTTTAACACCTAGTTCATCAAGTGCTTCAATCATTAAGAGATGAGCTAGTCCACGAGCGCCGCCTGCACCGAATGCAATACCTATGGTTGGGGAATCAGAAAGAACTTTATTTTTCATAGTGTCAAAATATTTTTACTAAGTTTAATTTAGTTTAATCAGCATCATCAGGTTGCTGTTATTTTTAGTTTTCCACTTGATATACAGAATCCAAAACAGTTCCATCAACCCACTTAACAATTGCTACAACTTTTTCTTTATTGATTTTTGGTTTTGCTGGAGCACCGCCACAAATTTCATCAACTTCTTTTTTAATTTGCTTAATGTCTTTTATTGGCAGTCCTGAATTCTTAACAGCTTCTAGTAAATCTTTTCTCAATGGATTAATCGCAATTCCTCTTTCTGTTATGATAACATCAATCAATTCTCCTGGTCCGCATAGAGTTGTAACATTATCAACAATAACAGGAATGCGATCTCTAAAAGATGGAATAGCAAGTATTGTACATTTTGAATACAAACAATTCTGCCAGCCGCCAATACCGTGCAATAAATATCCATCCGAATGTGTAACAACATTTGCATTAAACTTTACATCAACTTCTGTTGCACCAAGAACGGCTGTATCAACTATCGATGCAAAATTACCTTTACCATGAAAATTGTAACTTGTAAATGGAGAAGTGTTGACATGGTTTGCATTCTCTCTCATACTTCTAACACCTTCAAGATCAAAAGTTTGACCATCAAGAATATAATCTGTTAATCCTTCTTCTAAAATTTCTACTAAATATTTTGTACTTCCGCCGCGCATAAATCTTGCTTTAACACCGGCAGCTTTCATCTTTTCTTTTAGGAAAAGGACAAAAGCAAGATTAGTTCCGCCTGCACCAGCCTGAAGTGAAAAACCATCTTTCATAATTCCGGCGGCTTCAATAAAATCCGCAACATATTCAGCAATCAGCAAACGATCAGGCGATTTTGTTACTTCAGTAGTTCCGCTTACAATTTTTTTAGGATCGCCGAGTGATTCAACTTCAACAACAAAATCCACATTGTTGCCTTGAATTTGCCACGGCACACATGGAAAGGGAACAAGATTATCGGTTACAATTATAACTCGATCTGCATACTCAGAATCGCCAAGAGCAAAGCCAATTAATCCACAAGCTGATTTGCCTCGGTCTCCGGTTGCATTTCCAAAAGGGTCTGCTGTTGGAGCAAGTATAACAGCAATATCAACATGTACTTCTCCATCCTGCAATGATTGATATCTTCCTCCGTGAGAACGAAGAACGCCAACACCTTTCATTTTTCCTTCTGTAGTAAATTTGCCAAGAGGTCCGTTCATACTTCCTTCAATGTGATGAATTGTTCCATCTTCTAAATATTTTATCAAGTGAGAATGAACAGGGAATGATGCTGATGGGAACCAGCGAATATTTTTTATTCCCATTTCTTTAACTGCATCAAACAACATATTTGTTACGGCATCACCATTTCTTAAATGATGATGAGTTGAAATTGTCATTCCATCTTTTAGTCCGGCTTTTTTTAAAGCAGTTTTTAAATCTTTAACAACTTTATTTCCATCAGAAGGATAATCTATACAAGTACGAATAGGAGGTTTAGCTTTTACTCCAGTTGGCTTGTATTTATTAACTCCTTTAAAAGGAATTTGAGTTTCTCCGTTTACTTCTGTTGGAACGAATCTTCCTGCTGCATTTTTTACAAGTTTCATTTTTAATCACTTAAAAATAAGTTTAATTATAATATTAAAGTTAAATCAATTGTTAAAGTAATTTTACAATTAGAATTATAAATTCTAAACGGTTCTTCTTTTATTTTACCGCCAAATTTGACAAGTATTTTAATCTAGTGTTAAAATTAATCAGGGTATAAATTATATTTCTTAAGGGCGAGAAAATGAAAAAACAAAACCGGAACTAAACAGTAAAATTTAACGCTTCAGGTCTGTCGAGCAGGATATATTTTTATCAACTTCAGACAGGTAATTTTATTGAAACACGGAAATTAGTTTTACAGAAGTAGCTATTTATAGTTTTATGAAAGGTTATCTCAGTATTTGAGGTAATATTTCATTTTTATGTAAGGAGGAAATTATGTTGAAGACAGTATTGATTTCAGTTTTATTAGCAGTATCAGGCTATACACAGCAGCAAACTGATCTTCCCTGGCCAACACTTGCAAATACAGATTGGCGAATGATTAAAACACGATCCACAGTTTACAAGGAAGATCACCATACAAAGGACCATCAAATCTATCCAACTAGTTACTTAATGGATCTAAAGATTGATATGGAAGATGGAATTTTTACTCTGGACCTGTAATAGGAGAATAAGGTCCTTCATATATATTTGAATAGGACTGACTTTGAACATCCTGCGAATAACTTCAGTGCATGCTCAGATTATTTTTAATTGTTATGAAACTTAAGTGGGAATTCTATTTGGGAATAAAAGTCTCGGTAGAAATCGTACCACCCCAATCAGTGAATTCTAATTGATTCAAATAATATCAATTTATTTTGGTATCAGCTGGATCAATCATTTATACGCGTTAAATCCTGATGGCACATTAAAATGGTGAGTTTGAATACATCAGCTGCCAATTATTGAATGAGACGATTATCATAATATAAAATGAATAGTTTACAGATGGACAATCATTTATATTAACAAATGGATCAGAACGATTATATTCTTAAAACCTGAAATGGCACAAATTTTTAGATACTGTCGGATAGTCAACTGTATGAAGAATGAAGCTTGTGTATCAAAAGATCACCAGTGTTCTCACCTGATGGGAATACCTATTTTATATAGCAGCCTGTAATAAGATTCAAATTTATTTGCACTAAAGTATCTTGATGGTCAAGTAATTACACCAGTGCGAAATTACAGCATTGCATTGCAACACTATCATCCATATGACCAGTAATTCATCTCCCAAATATTGATCGTTTGTTTCTTCATCTTTATAAGAATAATATTATTCGTTTAGGGAATACGAAATTCTTATTTACTTGATGATCAAGATTGAAAATTTATTATACCACCATTTTTATCAACTAAGCCAACCTTGTATTCAAATAATCTGCGATAGTGATTTCTTTCGGTATAACTGTTTTCATCAAAATAAATTCCAGATGCTTGTTATTTTTATATCATCAAAATCGAACAAAAGTGTAGAAAGAAGATTAAAATTCTCAAACGAGTTGAAAGGAACAGTGCCTGCCGGAAGGTTGAAGGTTATCGATGTTTGGCGGAGCATTAGTAGTGCGATCAGAGAATGTTATGTTTGTTCTACATTTGGATATAATTCTTATGCGATTTCAAGTGATGGAACTCTAAAATAGAAATTTACATTTGAGAAAAATTCAATATTGGACCACCAACACTTATGTTGATTTCGCTGTGTCCGTAATAAGTATGCACCTAATCTTTATCTTACCGGAAAAAGCATTATTTGTAAAAGTTATGTTGTCGCTCAAATGTTCTGCTTCAAAACTAATTTTATCACCAGCCGGTTCGCAAGGTATAATTAAATAAACCGGAAGATAACATTTCCAAAATCATTTGGGATAAATCCATTATAGTAATCTATCTTCTCAAATGCATTTGGATTGATAAAGAAAGAGTTTTTACCTGTAAAAAGATCATTGAATTTTGAACCTTCAATAAAAGAATCCTGTTTCATAACTCGCGCCGCCGCGGATATAAAAATCTTGAAAATACGAAACCACTCCGGGAAATATTCTGTTAAGATTATTTTGATTTTTAAACGGAATCTTTTCCAAGATAGAATCATGCAATAGAGTACCTTGAAAAATTTCTTCTGTTAAATAAGTTGAATCAGGATTTAATCTCTGATCAGAAAAACTAAAATCAATTGCACTTAACTGATTTGTAAAAACAAAAAGGCAAATCGAACAAATCAATGACCTCATAATCTGCTCCCTTTCAATCTTATAAGATTGACTTTCGGTCAATCCTCCAATTTTTATCTAATAAGTTATTTAGTTTTGCCAAATACATTGTGTTAAGAGCACGTTTAACAACCGGCGGATCAATCATTTTACTTCCAAGTGAAACAACTCCCAATCCTTTTTTTTCAGCTTCTTCAAAAGCAGCAACAATCTTTTTAGCTTTTTCAATTTCATCAGTAGTTGGAGCAAATGCTTCGTGTACAACTTTTATTTGTCTTGGATGAATGCATCCTTTACCTTCAAATCCAAGCGATTTTGCTTCTATAACACTTTGTCTAAGCGCTTCCATATCAGCAACGTCTGAAAAAACAGTATCAATTGCCTGAACACCAGCAGCTTTAGCCGCATTAACAAGCATCTGTCTTGCAAAAATACTTTCCCGACCTTCATTAGTTCTTTGAGTCCCGATATCAGCTGTGTAATCTTCAAGTCCGATTGCAAGTGCACAAATATTTTCAGAAGCAGATGCAATTTCATAAGCTTTGATAACGCCCAGCGCACTTTCAATTATCGGCATAAAGTAAATTGGATTTTCTACTTTGAATTGTTTTTTTAGTTTCTCAATTTCATTTTCAAGTTGATGAATTTGTTCTGCTGATTCGCATTTAGGAACAAGTATTACATTTACGTTATTTGGAACAATATATTTCAAATCATCCAATCCTTTTGGAAGCTGATTGATACGAACCATCCTTTCAGCGCCGTAAAAATCCACAGTACGCAAAGCATTACGGACAATTAATTGTGCTGCATCTTTTTCTGATGGAGCAACGCTATCCTCCAAATCTAAAATAATTCCGTCAGGCGAGTGTAATCCAGCATTAACAAAAAACTTCGGTTCATTCCCGGGTAGATAAAGCCGGCTTCTTCGCATCTTATCTTTTTTTGTTGTGTATTTATTCTTTTTATTAAATGAGATCAAAAATTCTTTTGATAAATCAGGGAATAATCTTTTTACAGCAAGTTCAAATCTTGCCGCAATAACAAATGGTAATGCGCCGCTGTCTTCAATTAAAACTTTAGCGTTTTCAATTTCAAAAAAGCTGCACATTTCTGTAATCTGTTTTTTGATAGACTTCACCGTACATTGTATCGACTTTGCTTTGCAGATTAATTTTTATTCCGCCTTTATCCTGAATGTTAAGTTCGATGTAACAATCGGAGCGAACAGAATCGCCGCGTTTACCTGCTGAAGATTTTTTTAAATTTTTAATCATTGTAATGTCCTAGAATTGAGATGATGATAATACTTTTTCGTTCTACTCTGTAAATAATTCTATCTTTATGCGTAATGCGTCTGGACCAGCATGAAGGATAATCATGTTTCAGAGGTTCGGGTTTTCCAATTCCCTTAAATGGATTTGATTGCATTGATTCAAGAAGGCCGGCTAGTTTGAGTAAAAATTTTTTATCAATAATGTTTTTGCTTGTTTTGATAAAATCAAGTTGTTGCAAAGCCTCATCCGTCCATTCGAAAACGAATTGACTTTGCAATTAAATACCCAATGCTTCTTTTATTGTTAATTTTTTCATTTTACCAGATTTAAAATCGTCTAGACCTCTCTCAATACTCTTGACCCATTTTGGATTACTAAGTATGTAAAGATTTTCTAGAAGATTATCATAGTCTTCTTTTGATATTAGTACAGTATCTTTTCTGCCTTTAGTACCAACAATCAGATAAGGCTCACTATTTTCGTGAACCTTATCGATAATCTTATTCAGCTTATTTCGCGCTTCGGTATATATTATTGCTTGCATTGCAAATCCTTTCACGTAGTGATGGCTATGCCAAAAATGTCATTATTCTGACACAAAATTAATCTAAGCAACTTTCTAAATCAAGCAACTATTTGAACATTTATAATTAAACAATAAGCTTCTTCATAAATTCTCTTGCAGTCATTAACTCTGCGTTAAAGATTGCATCTTTAATTTCTTTTCTTCTTCCCGCAACAAGCAACTGGGATGAAAGTGCTTCAAACTTATTATCAAGGTCTTCCATAGTCATTGGTTCTCTTGGATCACCTTTGGGATATTCTAAGTACTCAGAAAATTCTCTTCCATCTTTTGTTCTTACAATTACTTTACTTGGCTGTTTAGCCGGAAACATTTTTTCAAATTCAATAGATGGTTCACCTTTTACTCGATCAATGACTTCCCAAATTCTTGGGTCTTTTAATTTTTCATCGGAGAAAGATTGTGTCGTTACCTTATGATCAACCAAAGCAGCGGCAATGCAATAGGGAAGTGAATGATCTGCTGTCTCTCTTGATTCAGGGCGATACTTGTGAGGGTCAAAAAGAATATCATAAGCTTGTGCTAATGTTGTAAGTGTTACCGTTTCAATCTGATCATAACTGATATTATTTTTTGTTACAACATTAAGCGTTGCAGAAAGATGAGTATGAGTTAAAGCTTCAGTAGGGAATGCCTTCATACTGCATTCAAGAATTTTGTATGATTCGCCAAGTCCACCGATAAGTTTTTCTATATTCCATTTCCACTCAGAAACTCCGTCGCGACCTTTCATACTTTGTGGTTCAACTTTTTGTTCTTTAGTGTTGTAACCAAGGAAACAATCCATAAAACCTTCTTTACCTTCAAACACAGCTTCAGTTCCTGTGTATCCGCGTTTTGCCATAAGCGCTGCAAAAACTCCAGCTTGTGTTGCCATTGGATCAACAGTATTTTTCATCATAGTAAGTTTGCCGGCAGTAGGGCAGCCGATTGTATGATTATGACTTCCGCTAATTCCAATTGCATTTACCATTTGATCAACTGTTAACCCTAAAATTTTTCCCGCAACTATCGGAGAAACAAATTGTGTTAGTGTTGCATGGTGCCATTTACGTTCACGAATTCCCGGAACTGCAAACTCACAAAGTCTTTGTTCAAATTCATAAGCAAGTACAATTGCGGTTATAACTTCTTCCATAGAAGCTCCAACCATTTCAGCAACTGAAAGTGCAGCGGGAATTATATCGGAAGGATGCGATGGATCTTCTTTCCAGTAAATATCATTAAAATCTAATGCACGAATCATAAGCGAGTTTACAAGTGTTGCATTTACAGCAGGAATTTTATCGCCAAAACCGATTACTGTAGCTTCATCCGTTCCACCCATATCGTGGTAGATGTTTCTGATTATTCTTACATCTTTTGTGTGATAACCACCGAATGCACATCCTAAAGAATCGTAGAGATATCTTTTAACTTCGTGAATTACATTTTGTGGTAAGTCTTTGTATTGCAGATTAACTGCAAATTCTGAAATTGTTCTTGAGATTGATTTATTCATATATATTCCTTTAATTTTATTTGTTATGTCATTGCGAGTGAAACGAAGCAATTTTTTTTATTTTACAGATTGCTTCATCCTTTTTAGATTCGAAATGACTTTATTTTATAAATTCTTTTTTACCCACTCTTCAAGTCCGCCATCAACAATAAGCTCTTGTGCAGCTTCACCAACCGGATCGATAGAATAAGTTTTATTTTCAAATGTTAAAGCTGAATTTTCAAAATCTATTTTAACATTTATTCCTGTTTTAACTGTTAGTTTTTCTTTTCCATATTTTGATTTTAAATCATTTACAAGTTGAGGACATTCAATCAACAAATAACCATTGTTTAGTGCATTACGTTTATAAGTTTCATTAAAAGTTCCAGCAACAACAAGTTGAATACCTTTATACTTTAATGCTGTTGCTGCTTGTTCACGTGATGAACCTGTTCCAAAATTAAATCCGCCAACAAGAATATCTCCAGCTTTTGTAATTTTAACAAATTCAGGATCATAATTTTCCATTACAACTTCTGCTTGCTGTTGTCGGAGTCATATCATCATTGTAAGTGTACTTACCGGGATAAATTCCATCAGTATTCATATTATCCTGATGACAGAAAATCAATTCACCTTCAATAACTGGTTTAAATCCATCAATAATTTTTACTGAAACTTTTTCACTGCTTTTCTTTTCATTTATGTTTATTGAACCTTTCAGCTCTCGGTGTTCTTTGTTCTTCCAATCGTAGTCAATCTGTCCGGAAATGGCTGAAGCAGCAACAACAGCGGGGGAAGCCAAATAAGCTTGTGCGCTTGGTGATCCCATTCTTCCTTTAAAATTTCTGTTAGTTGCAGAGATTCCAACTTCACCATCTTCAAGTAAACCGGTTCCAAGTCCAATACAAGGTCCGCAACCAGGAGGAAGCGGAATTGCACCAGCTTCAACTAATGATTGCCAGTAACCATATCGTTCAGCTTCTTTTTGTACTTCACTGGATGCAGCAGCGATATAGAACTTAACATCTTTAGCAATTTTTTTCCCTTTTACAACAGCAGCAGCTTCAGCAATATCATCAACACGACTGTTAACGCAAGAAACAAGATATGCTTTATTGATTGCAATATTTTTTTCTTTTAATTCAGAAACAGCAGCATAAGTTTTAACAGTGTTTGGTCCGGAAACAAAAGGTTCTACGGTTGATAAATCAATTATTAATTCTTTAGCATAAAAAGCATCAGCATCTGCTTGAGGAATATTGTGTTCAAGTTCTTCAATTCTTTTATGATTTATTCTTGGATGATTGTCCATTTCCATCAGCATCAGAAAAAACTCCTTCAAGTCCACGATGTTCAATAAATCTTTCTCGTTTCTTTAACCATAAAATCGTTGCAAGATCGATAGGGAAGACTCCTGCAAGTGCGCCCCATTCCGTTGTCATATTTGCAATTGCTAATCTTTCATCAATTGTTAGATAACGAATTCCATCACCAACAAATTCTATTGCGTGATTTAAAACTTCATCGTGATTAAAATATCCGCAAAGCGCAATGATCACATCTTTGCCCGTAACACCTTGTCTT
Organism: uncultured Ignavibacteriaceae bacterium; assembly: GCA_963704275.1. GTDB lineage: Bacteria > Bacteroidota > Ignavibacteria > Ignavibacteriales > Ignavibacteriaceae > IGN3. The sequence continues at coordinate 72,305 of CAVPHP010000015.1, forward strand.
AAACTTCCTTTCAATTCCACTTTTGCAATTTGTGGAACCTGCCACCAGGTTCTGCCAGTAGCCCAAATCGCTGCAGCATCTGTGCGGACAATCGGGGTGCCAAGACATCCAAGTCCGCCGTACATATTTGAATGTGAATCCGAAGCAACAACCATCGTACCCGGAAAAGCATAGCCTTCTTCACACATAATTTGATGACCTATTCCACGACCAGCCGGATAAAAATCAGCACCCATTGATTTAGCAAACTCTTCAATCTTTTTATACTTCTCTAAATTCTTTTCAGTTTTATCCTGAACATTGTGATCAAGTGTATTTACAACCTGTCGTGGATTAAAAAGTTTTGTTGCTCCGATAGATTTGAATTTTGGAATGACAGCACCAGTGTTATCGTGCGTCATTACATAAGCAGGTTTAATTGAAAGATAGTCACCTGCATGAACTTGATGCTTTGGGTCCAATCCAACTGCGAATTTTTGTGCTATTTTTTCTATTAATGTCTGAGTCATATCAAATCCTTTTATCAATTAAATATTATTTGAAGAATAGAACGCGGATGACGCTGATTTAACGGATTTACACAGATTAAAAAATCCGTGCAGATTAGTCCAATCAGTGTTATCCGTGTTCCATTGTTTTAAGCCTTGAAAGGATCAAAGCTTACAAAATCCGCATGATGAACTATTATTGCTTCAGTATTACGTTTTGCCAAATCACCTTCTTTGGCGTGATAGGCTATTATGTGCTGAACTTCATAAGGCAATCCGAATCTGTCAGCAATAGAAACTCCGCTGAATGGATGACGAAGTAATGTTCCTGCTTTACTTGTTACAAGTTTGCCATCTATTTTATCATACTCTATTAACTTACCAATATCGATTAAGATTGCGCCGGCAATAAGTAAATCCATATCGATTTTTATTTCGTCTTTAAAATTATCTTTCATACGTTTAGCAATATCAACAGAAAGCTGAACAGCTGTACGTTTGTGATTCATAAAAGATATTTTACAATCTTTAATCAAGAAGTGAAAAAGGAATTACTTCTAAATCTTCTGGTGACAGGACTGAGTTTTCAATTGCATAAACCCAGCAGTTTAAAACTTTTTCTTTCAATTCTTTATTTTCAATCCAATTAATTTCAGGCCATATTTTTAAAACTTTTTCTTTCACAAATTCTCCATCTTAATATTAAATTGATTCTTTAATTATTTCTGTTCCATTTGTTAGAACACTATAAGCTTTTATACCAAGCATTACAGCAAGTGTAAAAAGTAAAATTGAAATTATCGATAAAGTATAATTAGTAGCCATAAAATTAGTATAAATTAACATTGCAAGTGCTGTTAGTGTTACGGCAAACATGAAAATCATAGGAATTAAAACAAACAAATATCCTTTTTTAAGATTTGCGACCCAAACTGTTAATGCTAATAATGCAAGTGCGGCAAGCAATTGATTGGCGCTGCCAAACACAGGCCAGATTGACATTGTTTTTCCGCTTAATGTTAAAGCGGCTCCAAACAAAACTGTTATTGCCGTTGATGCATATCTATTAGAAACAAATATGGATTGTTTTTCGCTCTCTTTATTTTCAAAATATTCCTGAAACATAAATCTTGCTAGACGAGTTGCTGTATCAAGCGAAGTAAGTGCAAAAGCTGAAACAGCAAGGGCTGTAAAAGTTTGTGCTGTTGCAACAGAAATATTTAGAATAGGAATTGCATTTATAAATCTTGCAACTCCAAGAGAAAAAGCAGTAACAGGACCTTTGGAAACAAGAATATCAATAAACTCTTTGTTGACCATTGACGCTACAGCAATTAACGAAAGAACGGCTAACATTCCTTCAATCAACATGCCACCATAACCGACAATACGCCCATCAGTTTCTTTGTTAAGTTGTTTTGCAGTTGTTCCGCTTCCGACAATGGAATGGAATCCACTAATCGCGCCGCAGGCTACTGTTACGAATAAAGCAGGGAACAAGTATCCAACTTTATCCAAAGAAAAAGAATTGAATGCAGGAATATTAATGGCTGGTGCTGCAAACAAAACTCCAACTATCCCGCCAATCATTAATGCATATAGAAAAAATGAATTGAGGTAATCTCTTGGTTGAAGTAAAATCCAAACAGGAACTGTAGAAGCAATAAAAATGTATGCGAATAAAATTAATTGCCAGGTTAGAGTATCGAGTTGTAACGGAAATAAATTGCCAGCTGGAATTGATAAGAAAAGTAATACCACACCTACTATTGTTGCAATCCAAAGTGGAATCTTCAATCTGTATATAGCAATTCCAAATAAAACTGCAAGCAGCATAAATAGAATTGAGGATGTTCCAGCACTTGGAATGTGTGTAAATGTATCTGCAACAATTATTGTAAACACAGCAATTACAAGTATTAATGTTGCCCAGGCGAATATCAGAAAAAGTTTTTTTCCACTTATTCCGATATAAGATTGAATTATAAATCCAATAGATTTACTTTGATGACGAACTGAAGCAATAATACTTGCATAATCGTGCACGCCGCCTATAAATATTGAACCAAATACAACCCAAAGATAAACCGGCATCCAACCAAAGCCTGCTGCAATTACAGGTCCCACAATTGGACCCGCACCAGCAATAGATGCGAAATGATGACCGAGCAAAACAGGTGCTTTTGCAGGACAGTAATCAACTCCATCCGACATTGTATGTGCCGGAGTTTCTTTGTTGTTGTTTACATCAAGTCGTTTAGTTAAAAATCCACCATACAACTTGTATGCTGCAACAAACATTACCAAAGCGATTAATATTAATTCTATGCCATTCATTTCTTTGCTGTCAAATGTCAATGGTCAAATGTGAAACGAAATTATTTAGCTTTCTCAATAAACTTTGAAAGTTTTGCAAACAGTTCATTTATGTCTAAAACGATTTTTGAAGAAACAGAATCATTAATAAATCCTAATTCCTTTGCAATCACTAAATGATTATCAACTTCCACCAATGATGATCTTGCGATTTCATAAAATCTTTTTCTTTCAATCAAACTTTTCCTTGAAGATCCTTCAGCAATATTGGCAGAAATCGATACTGACGCTCTTCTTGTTTGACTCACTAATCCAAATAATTCATCTTTTGGATAACTTGAAGTTATCTTATAAATGTTTTTAACAAACTTTATTGCTAATTGCCAGACATCAAGTTTTTTATGATTTAAGTTTAACAAATCTCATCCAATAATATTAAATTATTAATTAATTCCTCAATTCATCTAACGTCTGACATTTCACGTTTCACAATTTAGAAATTATTTCATCAGTCATTTGCTGTGTAGTGCAAGCGCCATTCTTGAAGACATCAGGACCACCACGGAGTTTCATCATATCGTATGTTTTTACTTTTCCTTCTTCAATTACTTTTGCAATTGCTCTTCTTATTTTGTCAGCTTTTGCTTTTTCATCGATATGATCAAGCATCATACATGCACTTAACATCATTGCAATTGGGTTTACGATTGATGGATTTAATTCCTGATATTTTGGTGCACTGCCATGTGTCGGTTCAAACACTGCTACTTCTTCACCGATGTTAGCGCTGCATGCAAAACCAAGTCCGCCGACCAGTCCTGCAAAACCATCACTAATAATATCACCGAACATATTTTCAGCAACGATAACTCCGTAAGTTTCCGGATTTTTAGTAAGCCACATCATTTGTGCATCTATGTTAGTATCCCATAAATCAATGCCCGGATAATCTTTAGCAATTAATTTTGCTTCTTTAAACATCATACCGGAAGTTTCGCGGAGAACGTTTGGTTTTTCGCAAAGTGTAAGATTTGTGTAACCGAATTTTTTAGCATATTCAAATGCAGCACGAATAATTCTGCGTGAAGCGTTTCTTGTAACTATTCTTGTGGATATTGCCATATCTTCACTCGGAACATCTTTAAAGAATTTCATTTTAGGATGAGTCTCAAGAGCATCACGAACTTGTTTTGGAGGATTTGTCCATTCAACCCCGCCGTAAAGTCCTTCAGTATTTTGTCTGAAAATAACTGCGTTTACAAGCGGTTCATCAAATCCGCCTTTTGCGTTTCTGATTATAAAATTAAGTGGATTACCTTTGAAAGATTGGCATGGTCTAATACAAACATCAAGATTAAATTTTTGTCTTAATCCAACTATTGGGGAAAAGTAAACAAAGCCTTTATCTTTTAAAGATGGATCAAGTTCTTTGTCTGCTGCATCTTTTGGCTTAGATGTGATTGCACCAAACAATCCAATTTTATGTTTCTCAAGCAGATCAATTGTGCGCTGCGGAAGTGCATTGCCTTCACTGCACCAAAAATCCCAGCCAATATCACCGTGAACGTAATCTGCATCAAAACCGGCTGCTTTTAAAACTTTTATTGCTTCCGGTAGTACTGTTTTCCCAATGCCATCGCCAGGCATTGCAACTATTGTTCTTTTCATTAAAATATTCCTGTAAAATTAGAAAATATTGACAGATGAAACTTAATTATTTGGTGATGAGTAAAGCAAGCAAAATCAAGCTGAGAATGCTAAATTTACGCTGAAATTTAATTTTCACTGTCAAAAACATTAAATTGAAACAACAAAATATCGATAATAAAATATTGATACTTTATAATTAATAAGATGATTGAAAATAACATCGTGCAATACTCTAAAATTGAGCAATTGGATTCCTTAATAGCTTCTTCGTTAGATGTTATTTTTAGAATCTCACCTACCGGAAAAATAAATTTTATTAGTCCTTCTTCACTCAATTTGCTCGGATATGAACCGGAAGAAATGATTGATAGGTCAATTTCAGATTTTATTCCTGAAGAAAAAATAAAAAGATATTTTGAAGAGATGGCACAACTTTTTAGAATAAGTAATATCATTACGTTTTCTGCCGATTTGATCCATAAAAATGGAGCCAGAATTCCTGTTGAGATAACCGGAAAAGTTGTTGAGATAAATGGAAAAAAAATGGGGCAGGGTACTATACGCGATATTAGTCAAAGAATTGAAACACAGCGTAAACTTTTAAGTTCAGAAAATATTTTTAAAGCGATTTGGGAAAATTCAAAAGATGGAATGCGCTTAACGGATCAGGATGGAAACATTGTTTTGTGCAATGATGCTTTTGCTAATCTTTTTGGTAAAAGTACTTCTGAATTAATTAATCGACCAATCAGCGATCTATATTTTCAAGATCAGAGTGAATATGTTATTAGCAATTACAAGCAAAATTTTATTCAGGGAATGGTAAAAGATTATCTTGAATCAACCGCTGTGTTGTGGAATAATGAAAAATTATATTTTGAAATTTCTAACTCGATTATCGAAGACTTTGACGGCAAAAGATTTTTGTTAAGTATCTTTAGAGATATAAGTGAAAGAAAAGTAAGCGAAGGACTTCTCGAAAGGAAGGGAAAACTTTTACAGGGAATTGCAAAAGCCACTAATGCACTAATTACAGATTTAGCTTTTTTTGATGGCTTTAATGTTGCGTTAGAAATTTTGGGTGAAGCAGCCGAAGCTGACCGCGTTTATATTTATAAGCACATGGAAGATGATGAAACCAATGAATTATATTTTACTCCGCTGTTTGAATGGACTGATGAAGGTGTACACTCGCAGCTAGAAGAAAACTTATTAGGTAAATTTTCGTACTCAAGATTTTCAGCTCTTAAGTTTTACGAAGCCTTTTCCAACGGTGAAACTTTAAAATTTTTAGTTAAAAGTCTTCCAAAAGAAATTCAAGAAGTTTTTATTGATAGAAATATTAGATCTATAATTCTTGTTCCAATAATGATTGAAGGCGCATACTGGGGATTTATCGGATTCGATGAATGTCATTCAGATCGTATTTGGAGTAATGATGAAGAATCGATCTTAAGTGCAATGGCTGCAACGATTGGTGAAGTGATAAAGAAGAATAATTTTCGTGAAGAGTTGATAAGAAAAAATGCAGAACTTGATATTGCTGTTCAAGAATCTGAAAAAGCTGCTAAAGCAAGAAGCGAATTTTTAGCTTTGATGAGCCACGAAATCCGCACTCCAATGAATGGCGTAATTGGAATGACCGGTTTACTTCTCGAAACAATGTTGAGCGAATCTCAAAAAGATTACGTAAATACAATAAGATTAAGCGGCGAGCAGCTTTTGGTTATCATAAATGATATTCTTGATTTTTCAAAAATTGAATCAGAAAAACTTGAACTTGAAACTCAGCCGTTTGATTTGAGAGAATGCATTGAAGATTCGATGGATTTAATTTCTACAAAAGTAGCGGAACAGGATATTGAACTTTTTTATAACATTGATGAAAACACACCATACGCAATTCGTGGTGATGTTACACGGTTACGACAAGTGCTTACAAACTTATTAAGCAACGCTGTTAAGTTTACACACAAAGGCGAAGTTGAGATAACTGTTACTTCGGAGGAGTTAGATTTTAAAGAATATCTTTTCAAATTTTGTGTTAGAGATACAGGCTTGGGAATACCCGATGATAAAATCAATAAACTTTTTAAACCTTTTAGTCAGGTTGATTCATCTACCACAAGAACTTTTGGCGGCACCGGATTAGGTTTAGTAATCAGTAAAAGAATTGTCGAACTGATGGGCGGCGAAATTGGAGTAACAAGTGTTGAAGGAAAAGGAAGCAACTTTTTCTTTACAATCAAAGCTGGTTCGGTTACATCAGATAAAAAAGTTTATTTGTTTGAATCATCTCCAATATTAGTTGGCAAAAAGGTTTTGATTATTGATCAGAATAAATCTAATGGTATAATGTTAAATAATCTTACCCAAAGATGGCGGATGAATTCTGATCTTGTTTCAGATTTATCCGATCTAAAACCAAAGCTGGAACTTTATCCTGATACAGAACTTTTTATAATTAACACATCAGGTTTAGCAAATAAAGTTTATGATCTGTTGGATAAAATTAAAAGTTTAGTTCCTAAAAAAAATATCGGCTTCATATTAATCAAAACACAGGGTAAAGATTTAGGAATTGCGGAATCAGATCGCAATCCATTTTGTAAAATGATTGCTAAACCAGTTAGAAGAAAACAACTCCATCAAACAATACTTAGTTTTGTCGAAGCTGGTTCAAATGTTTCTGAAATATCTTTTATCGAAAAAGAAGTTCCTGCAATTTCGACTGGCGATAAAATTAAAGTATTATTGGTTGAAGATAATAGTGTAAATCAAATGGTTGCATCTCGTATGATGCAAAGAATTGGTTACAATGCTGATATCGCATCAAACGGTAAAGAAGCTGTTGACGCAGTTGAATCAATAAGTTACGATTTGATTTTTATGGATATATCAATGCCGGAAATGGATGGGCTTACAGCTTGTTCTATTATTCGTGCTAATGAAAATTTAAAGAAGCAGCCGATTATTGTTGCAATGACTGCCAATGCGATGAGCGGCGACAGAGAAAATTATCTTAAAGTTGGAATGGATGATTACATTAGCAAGCCTGTAAACTTAGAAGAATTAAGAAAAATAATTTCTAAATGGACTGAAAAAATTATTCTTGAAAAACAAACTGAAGTTAGAAGAAATATTGAATCAGAAATTGATTTAAAATTTATAGAAGAAAATAAGATTTCTTTTTTGCAGGATATTAAATCGGAAGGTGATCTTCAGTTCTTTAAAGAGATGCTGGATATTTATTTAAGAGAAATCCCTAAAAACATTGAGTCTATTCGTAATTCTATTTTTCAGAATAATGCAGATCATTTAAGATTTTACGTGCACAAATTAAAAGGATCATCGCTAACACTTGGAATCGAAAGTGTGCTTGATGATTTTAAAACTCTTGAGGATATGGCGCTTGATAATAGTATCAGCGAAGAATCCTTGCGAATATTTAAAAGAGTTTCTGAACAGTTTGAAATGATCTTGGAAGAGATTGTACTTCTAAAAAATAAATATTCCGGTGTTAAATTTTCTTAATCAACCTATCTTATCTGATGCTTCAATCAAAAAAAACAAGAGCGCCATTAAATCGTACAATCAATATCTCTAATGAAGAGATTGAATCATTTAAAAGCAAAATGATAAAACTTAATTGCAAAACGGATGTTGATGAAGTTTGCTGTAAAATTATAAATCAGGATCTGTTTGCTGCGATTGATTTTTTACCCGATAATTTTGTTGATTTGCTTTTTCTTGATCCGCCTTACAATCTAAATAAAAAATTTATCCTCAGTTGAATTTAAGGAAATGAGGAATTGATGAATATGAAAACTGGATTGATAGCTGGATTTCAAAACTAATTAGAACATTAAAACCAAACGCTTCAATTTATTTTTGCTGTGATTGGAAAACTTCAATTCCTGCTTACAATGTTTTGAAAAAATATTTTATTATCCGCAACCGAATTACATGGGAACGGGAAAAGGGAAGAGGCTCAAAGGATAATTGGAAAAATTCTTATGAAGATATTTGGTATTGCACCCTAAGTAACGAGTTTACTTTTAATATTGAATCGGTAAAACTTAAACGCTCAGTTCGGGCACCGTATAAAACTAAAGATGGCGATCCAAAAGATTGGCAATCCGAAGATGGAAAGAATTTTAGAATCACGCATCCGTCGAATTTATGGAACGACATTTCAATCCCATTCTGGTCAATGCCTGAAAACACAGATCATCCAACACAAAAACCGGAAAAGTTGCTCGCAAAAATTATTCTTGCCAGCACAAATGAAAACGATTTTGTTTTTGATCCATTTCTTGGTTCGGGTACAACAGCAGTAACTGCAAAAAAACTTAATCGTAAATTTTGCGGAGTAGAAGTTGATGAAACTTATGCCTCGCTTGCTTTAAAGAGATTAGTAATTGCTGAAACTGAAAAATCAATACAAGGCTATGAGGGTGGAGTTTTTTGGGAGAGAAATAGTTTTAAACATCAAAAAAAAGAAAAATAATTTGAAATGAATTATTTCTTGTTTGCAAAGTTTTAATTCCACATTTTAGCAACCCAAGATTTATTGTTTAGGGCACCGGTTAACAAGTTAATACCCAACCCCGTCAGGTCCGGAAGGAAGCAGCGGTCAGTATCTAATTTGTGTAGCTGTGTGCCCCTTTTTTGTGGTAACCTAATTACAGTCTTAAGATTTTTTAAAATAACCTTTATTTTGTCATTCCCACGAGAGTGGGAATCTACTTTTGAATAATATTTTTAGATTCCCGTTTTCACGGGAATGACACAATAAAAATACTCTAATTAGATATGAATGATAGGAGGCACAAAATAAATCAATCTTCCTTTTCCGAACTTTATGCTATTATCAAATTCAATTTTTGCAAGTGTGGCGGGTGGAAAAGCAAGACTAAAACTTCCTGTACCGCAAAAATTATTTATATGAATTGATAAATCCGGTTGATGCCCAACTACTAAAACATTTTTATAATCAAGTGAATTTAAAAGATCAATTAGGTCTGCTGTTCTGCTGCCCGTACCAAGATTGTTATCCTTAATAACATTTGGATTAGCTTGAAGGTTTGTTGAAATAATTTCTGCCGTTTGAACAGCACGTAATAAAGGTGAAGTTAAAACAACCTCAACGTTTTCAATATAGTTTTTCCAGGCGGAGGAAGTTTTATTTATTACAAACTTACCTTCTTCTGTTAGTTCGCGGTCAAAATCTTTTTTATCGATCGAAATATTTTCTGCAATGCTATGTCTTACTAAGTAAAGATTCATTATTCAATATCGTAATTAATTGCAATTATGGTAATCATTTGATGAAAATCCATTAACGCTTTTGTAAGCTGTTTACCGGCTTTCGAATTCATCAATTCATTCATTTTGTCTTTTGATTCAAATTCTACTTCGCAGAAATAAGAATACTTTTGATCGAGTAATAAATTGCTTTCTACTTTTGCAAGTTTAATCTCTTTACCGGAAAGTTCGTTAAGGTGCTCTAATATCACATCTTTAAATTGTGAAAAACCTTTTTCGTTTTCTGATTTATGAAGAAAAAATAATTGTTTGTACATCAGCACTTTATCAAAAATGTTTTAATGATTTGATCGTAATTATCTTTGTTTAATTCGTAGGTTGATTTTGGAGTTTCAAGTATCATCAAGATTTTTTTTGTAGGACAAGAAAACTCAAATAACTGATAAATATTCTTATTATCAATCAGCTTTTCGGATGTACGCACATTGCTGTTAAATTGATTCTTATTATTTAGTGTTTCATTAAAATAATTTTCGGCAGAATCAGTTGGAGAAATAGCGGCAAGCGAAATTGCTGAACCCATTTTACCGCTTATGTATTTTAATCCTGTGATTTTTTGTTTAACAAGATTTGAAATTGTAACGCTGCCTAATTTATTCCACGTGCTGTCAAGATCAATAACAAAATCTTTTTCACTCAGCTTTACATTTCTCAAATCGGAAATAGTCTGGTCATTATTGAAAAATCTTAATATAGATTCACCATCCGTTATTTGCGGATTTTTTGTTTGAATATTCAGACTCCTGATTTCTTTTACAACCAATGAATCAAATAAATTATTAGCACTAAGATATCTGTCAGTTGCAACATCAAATCTAAAAACATCTTTGGATGTTTTGCTGTTCTTTGCAGCAGGATAAAAAATGCTTGTAATAATTGCCGTATCAGAAATGACAGATATTACCTGCTCAGCTTCTTTACCTGGTGTTTTAATTGTTATGAATTGACGAAAAACTAAATCAGAAGAATATTGTTCCAATAAATAATATGAAACTCGATTTAATTCAATTACATCTTTTGAGTTAAAGTTTTCTGTAACAACTGCAAATCTACGTGAACCGGATTTTTTAAAATTTAATTTTAGATAACCGTTTAATGATTCATCTTTAAGAATAAGATTCATATCCTTATCTACTACTGCAAATAAATTGTATACAGGATTTTGGTTCTCCAATAGCAGCGTGTAATAATTGATATTATTAATCTCAACACTATCAACATCAATTTTATTAAATGTTTTTAATTCTGTATCAAAAGTAAAAAGCCCATTTAAAATATTTTTACTGTTTTCATCACCGTTGATGGCGTTTCTTACCATTGTCTCAAATGATTCACCATTAAACTCAAATGGTTTTTCATCTACTTTGCCTTTACAGGATGATATGATAATCATAGCTGCAATTGCTAAAAATATTTTAATTGGATTTTTCATATAACTTAATTTTTATTGATGCTAAGATAAGTAAAACAGAATTTTAAATTGGCAAAAAATAACAGTTAAATATTTTATTATTGTTTAAAATGATTTAACAAAATTTCAGTTTTCTTTTTCCCAACAACTTCTTCAAGTTCATTTTGCAAAGCTTGTTTGATTGATTCAAGACTTCCAAACTTTTCAAGTAATAACTTTGCAGTTTCAGTTCCAATTCCTTTAATATCTGTTAATTCTGATTTGATTATTCTTTTACTTCTTCGCACACGATGAAAAGTAATTGCAAAACGATGAGCTTCATCTCGAATTTGCTGAAGCAGTTTTAATCCCGATGATGTTTTTGGAATAAGTTCAGGATCAGAATTGTTCGGCAAAAAAACTTCTTCCAATCTTTTTGCAAGTCCAATTATATTGTAATTGTTAAATCCTAAATTATCTAATATCTCAACAGCGCTGGAAAGCTGCCCCTTTCCGCCATCAACCATAATTAAATCCGGTAAAGGCTGATTTTCTTCTTGTAATCGGGTGTATCTTCTTTCAATCACTTCTCGCATACTGGAAAAATCATCAGGACCTTCAACTGTTTTGATAATAAATTTTCTGTACAAACTTTTCTTTGGCTTGCCGTCTTCGAACACAACCATGCTTGCAACCGAATCAGTTCCTTGCAAGTTGGAAATATCAAAACATTCTATTTTTCTCGGAAGAGTTTTTAATCTCAAATCTCGTTGCAATGCAGAAACTGAATAAGAAACATTGCCAAGATTTTTCATCTTCTGCAATTGTATCTCTTTTAATTGAAGTATTGCATTCTCTTTGCACATTCTTACTAAAGATTTTAAATCACCGCGCTGCGGAACAAATATTTTTGTCTTTTTGTTCGATTTCATTCGCAGCCATTCCGTTAGTGCATCTATATCTTCGGGTGGTATTTCTACAATAACTTCGCGCGGAATTTCAACTTGATCTCCATAATAAAATTTTATTGCCGCTGAATAGATATTTGATAATTCTTCACCTTCTTCAATCGCAAGTTTAAGCTGCTTTTTACCAATCAATTTCCCGGATCGAATATTAAAAACCGCACAAGTGGAATCTTTTCCTTCAAAAGCAATCGCAAAAATATCTCTGTCTTCTTCATCATCATTAACAATCTTTTGTTTAGATGAAATTGAATTAAGCTGTTCAATTTTATCACGCAGTTCGGCAGCCTTTTCAAACTCAAGATTTTCAACCGCACTTTGCATACGTGTTTTCAAATCTTTTATTAGATCATCAGTTTTTCCTTTCAGAAGTTTTACAACTTCATCAACCATTTCGTTGTAAGCGCTTGCAGAGATAAGATTTTCACACGGTCCATCGCATTTTTTTATATGATAATCCAAACAGACTTTAAACTTTTTATCCGCAATATTTTTTTCTGTAAGATCAAGTTTGCAGCTTCGGATTTTAAATATCTGGTTTATCATCCTTAACGAGTTGCGCATACTTCTTACATCTGTATAAGGGCCAAAATATTTTGAGCCATCATTAAAAACTTTTCTTGTGGGATAAATTCTTGGAAAGAGTTCGTTTGTAACTTTTATGAATGGGAACGACTTATCATCTTTAAGATTTACATTGTATCTTGGTTTTAATTCTTTGATGAGATTGCTTTCAAGAATTAATGCTTCAAGCTCACTATCAGTAACAACAAGCTGCAAGTCATCAATCTTGCTAACCATTACAACAGTTTTTGCTGAGCCTGGATTTTCCTGAAAATAACTTCTAACACGATTTTTTAAATTCTTTGCTTTGCCAACATATATAACGCTGCCGCTTTTACTTAAGAATTGGTAAACGCCGGGTGATGATGGCAAGTTTTTTAAATTAGTTTCTAATTTAGAATTCATAGTTCGAAGATAACAAAATTCCTTCCGCTGATTTTATTTTTTAATCACAAAATCAGCGGATATATAGTCTGATAAAAAAGAATTGTATCGAAATATTACTCAGTCAAAACAGTATTTTTTGCAATTACAACAATACCGGTTTCAGTCATAGTAAACTTTTTCTTGTCACCTTCAGGATCAAAGCCAACTTCATATCCTTCAGGAATCAAAACATTCTTATCGATAATTGCCCTGCGAATTCTTGCGTGTCTTCCAATCGTAACGTTATTCATAATTATAGAATCTGTGATGTACGAGTAACTGTTTACTTTTACATTTGATCCGAGCAGCGATCTTTCGACCAAACCTCCCGATACAATTGTGCCATCACAAATTAAAGAATTTAAAGTTCTACCAACTCGTTCACCTTCGTGCGATACTGTTTTTGCAGGCGGATATTGATATTGATATGTTCTTAAAGGCCATTCTGGATCGTAAAGATTAAAATCAGGTATAACACTGATTAAATCCATATTAGCTGCGTAATAACTATCAAGCGTTCCAATGTCTTTCCAATAAGGCTGTGTTTTTTTATTTTCATCCTGAAATCGATAAGCAATTACTTTTAATTTTGATTGTACCATATATGGAATAATGTGCTGTCCAAAATCATGATTCTTAATTTTTTTTGATTCCATTTCCTGTAAAACTTCTCTTAACACATTGGCGTTAAAAACATAAATACCCATGTTAACAAAGGAGAATCCAGGTTTATCAGGAATCTGCGGAGGGTTAGCCGGCTTTTCAATAAAAGATTCTACATTATATTTATCATCAACACCAACAATTCCAAATCTGCTTGCTTCATCTTTTGGTACTTCTATACATGCAATTGAAAGATCTGCAGATTGATCGATATGATTATCAAGAAATCTCAGATAATCCATTTTGTATATATGATCGCCGCCAAGTATTAAAACCCATTTTGCTTTTTTATCAGAAAATAAATTTAAGTTTTGATGAATTGCATTTGCGGTACCAAGATACCATTCGTTATTTAATTTTCTTTGCGGTGGAACAGAGTAAATAAATTCACCAAGCTCAGGATTAAAAATGCTCCATGCTTCGTAAAGGTGCATGTTTAGGGAGTCAGATTTATATTGGGTCAAGACATAAACCCTTCTAAAACCCGAGTTAAGGCAATTGGAAAGTGCAAAGTCTATGATTCTGTACTTACCGCCAAAGGGTACTGCTGGTTTACTTCTAACCGCGGTTAGAGGATGAAGCCTTTGTCCTTCTCCACCAGCCATTATAACTGTTATTGTATCTCTTAATATTGAGGAACCGGGTGAGATCATAAATACTCCTTAAATTTGCACTAAAATATATTGAATTATCGTTTGTTTGGCAATTAAACAAATGGTTAAATTATTTTTAGTTGTTTTAAATAATTTTTATTTAGAAAGTATTGCCACTGTATGATTAAGCAGTTTTTCCTCTTTACCGCGTTTCTATTTTTTGTTTCGATATTCAGCAGCACTTTGTTTGCTCAAAATGGATTGATCCTATCTGATAAAAAAAATCCTGTAAGCGATTTACAGAAACAAGTAGATGTTCTTCATTATAATCTTAAGTTTGAATTAAACACTGATGATAAATTATTAAGCGGAGATGCAACAATAACTGCTGTAAATAGTCTAAGTAAATATTTAGATATAGCATCCAATCAAGATATTATTCTTGAACCTGAACTTGAACTTAATCTTTATGATAATATGGAAATTTTGAGCTTATCGGTTAATAACCAAATTGCGGATTATACAAGAAAGAAGAATCGAATTTTAATCAAACCAAATGAACAGTTGGTTGATACATTTACGATTGAAATAAAATATAAAGGTACACCACAGAGAAGTGGATTTGATGGATTCGTTTTCGGAAATGTAAACGGACAATCGCTTGTATATAATATCAGTGAACCAATATACGCCTCAACCTGGTTTCCGTGCGATGATGATCCTGCAGATAAAGCTTTGCTTGATATTGAAATAACAAATGATTCACAATTTGTTTCTGTATCAAATGGAGTG
The DNA here is from genome assembly GCA_963704275.1 of uncultured Ignavibacteriaceae bacterium. Taxonomy (GTDB): domain Bacteria; phylum Bacteroidota; class Ignavibacteria; order Ignavibacteriales; family Ignavibacteriaceae; genus IGN3. The sequence continues at coordinate 87,480 of CAVPHP010000015.1, forward strand.
TTAGTATCAGAAACTAATAATGGGAAAAAAAAAACTTATCACTACAAAACAGTTTACCCAATCTCAACATATCTTGTTGCGGTTTACTCTGCTCCATACAAAACTTTCAATGATGTTTATATTAGTCTTGATGGAAAGGACACAATGCAAGTTAATTACTATGCAATGCCGGAACATTTTGAGGATGCAAAGATTGATTTTGCTAATCATGTTGATTATCTGCAAACACTTTCTAAAATATTTGGCGAGTATCCATTTATAAAAGAAAAATACGGCGTTGCAGAATTCCTTTGGAATTTTGGTGCGATGGAAAATCAAACCATAACCGGAATAGGTTACTCATTTGTTAGCGGTAATGATTTCTTTAGAGATACTTACGTTCACGAACTCGCACATCATTGGTGGGGCAATTCTGTTGGTCCTAAAACCTGGAATGACATCTGGTTAAACGAAGGTTTCGCAACTTATTCCGAAGCGCTTTACGCAGAGGCAAAGCATGGTAAAGATGCGCTGATTTCTAAAATGCAGAGTAAGTTTAGCGATTATTTTCGAGGAACGCTGTATGCACCAAAAGATCTTTTTGGCGAAACTATTTATGATAAAGGTGCCTGGGTTTTGCACATGTTAAGATATGAAATAGGTGATAGTACTTTCTTCAAATCGCTTCATCAGTATTATGGTCTTTATAAATACTCCAACGCTTCTGTTGAGGATTTTAAAAATGTTTGTGAAAATATTTCAGGTATTAATCTAAATAAATTTTTTGATCAATGGGTTTACACAGGAACAGAGAACATTTTTTGTTCATACACACTTTCTTTTCCTAATGACAACAAAAAAGATTGTGTAGTAAATATTTATCAAGAACCACAGATTTATAAGGATTTCCATTTTCCGCTTGATATAAAAATTGATTTTGTTGACGGTTCTTCTACAATTGAAAAAGTTTATGTTGATAAAATGGAAAATGAATTTAATTTTAAATATGATCTTGAAATAGCAGCAATACAATTTGATCCTGATTCGAAACTGCTTGGAACTTTTGAAAAATCTTATTCCCGCTAAGCAGATAAGATGTTTTATTTCTTTTTGCATATCAGTAAATTTCAGATAAATAAAAATGATGCTGTGTGAATAAAACATATCTCTTCATCTCCGATGTACATCTTGGTCTTCAATCCAAAGAAATTGAAGATAAAAAGGAAAGACAGCTTGTAAAGTTTTTAGAGTTTGCTAAAGACAATTGCGATGAACTTTTTATTGCCGGTGATCTTTTTGATTATTGGTTTGAGTACAAACGAGTTTATCAAAAAGGAAATTTTAGAACGCTTACTGCTTTACAAAATTTAACTGAAAGCGGAATTAAAGTTCATTACTTTATCGGCAACCACGATTTTTTCCATAAAGATTTTTTTGAAAAAGAAATCGGTGTAACACTTTATCGCGATGGCAAACAGTTTTTATTAAACGGTAAAAATTTCTTTATAGGGCACGGAGATGGACTTGTAAAAAATGATCTTGGTTACAATATTTTGAAAAAGGTTTTACGAAATACTTTTACGCAATGGTTATATGGTTGGCTGCATCCGGATTTTGGTGTTGGAATTGCAAGCCGAACAAGTAAATCAAGCCGTGATTACACAACCAAAAAAGATTACGGTGAAGAAGATGGTTTGTTTGATGCTGCCAAATCTAAAATTGATGAAGGAAACGATTTTGTTTTGTTCGGGCATCTGCATAAAAGATGTTTTATTAATTATAAAAAGGGAACATATATAAATCTCGGTTCCTGGATTGATAAACCGTGTTATGGAAAATTTACAGATAATTTTGAAATTATAGATTTGCATTAGAAAAGAGTATTTAAATAATGGCAAAAGCACAAAAGAAAAATGACAACAAGAAAAAAACTAAATGGATTGTTTGGGGATCAATCGTATTTGTTTTTCTTGCGCTCTCAATTTACACATACGTTGGATTACCTTCACTTGATGAACTTGAAAATCCAAAACCAGTTCTTGCAAGTAGAGTTTTTTCTGCAGATGGTGAATTGATAGGTCAATTTTACATTGAAAATAGAATTGAAACTGATATTGATAGTTTACCGCCTTACATACTTAAAGCTCTGATTGCAACTGAAGATCGAAATTTTTATGATCATTGGGGTGTTGATGTTCCGCGATTCTTTAAAGCAATGGTAAAAAATCTTTTTTCACTATCCTTGCGTGAAGGTGCAAGTACAATAACTCAGCAGCTTGCAAAAAATCTTTACGCATTAAAAGAGGGAAGGGAAAACTTTCTTGATAAGGGTGTTAGAAAAATCCGCGAATGGATTTCCGCAATTCAAATCGAAAAAACATTTACAAAAAATGAAATTGCAGAACTATATCTTAATGTTTCGTACTTCGGAAGAAGCGCTTATGGAATTGAATCCGCATCCAAAGTTTATTTTAACAAGCGAGCAAAAGATTTAACACTGCCCGAAGCCGCATTATTTGTTGCACTTCTAAAATCATCTGTAAATTATGATCCCGTTGCACACTATGAAACAGCGCTGTTAAGACGAAATCAGGTAATGTATAACATGGTTAATACTGATATGCTTAGCGAAGACGAGTACAACCGCTTAAAACAGCAGCCAATTCAGCTTGCATCAGAGAGATTGAGCCATGTAAAATCCGATGCTCCGCATTTTCTTGAGTACATCCGCCAGCAAATGACAACCCTTGCTGATAAATATGGATTGGATCTTTATAGAGATGGTTTAAATATTTATACATCTCTTGATATGAGAATGCAGCGGATTGCGAATCGATCAGCTAAAAAACATATTGCAGAGTATCAAATTTTGTTTGATAAAAATTGGAGCTGGGATAGAAATAAAAGTTTGTTAATTAATCTTATTGATAGAGCAATTAAAGATGATCCACGATATAAAACTGAAGTAACTAGCGAAGAGAAAGCAAAAGTTTACAATAAACTTAAATATGATGTTAGTTTTATAGACTCAGTTAAAAAAGTTGCGGCTAAAGTTGAAGTTGGTTTTGTTGTGCTTGATCCCAAAACCGGAATGATAAAAGCATTAGTCGGTGGAGAAAATCAGGATTTTGGAAGAGGATTAAATCACGTAACAGGTATTAGAAGACAGCCTGGTTCATCATTTAAACCATTTGTTTATGCAACTGCAATTGAGAATGGATATTTTCCTGCAACTACTGTTCTAAATCAACCATTTAATTTTAACGGATGGTCGCCGGGCAATGCCGGTAATGATTACAGTGGTTACGAAACTTTGCGCTGGGGATTAGCAAATTCTGTAAATGTTATTGCAGGCAGATTAACAATCAGCGATATGGCGCCGCCGTTTCAAGTTGTAAAGTTTACACAGAGGATGGGAATAAAATCTCACATGGATGCATATCCATCAATTGCACTTGGAACTGTTGAAGTTACTCCGCTTGAAATGGTTTCTGCAATTGGAACATTTGTAAATTCGGGTGTTCACATCGATCCAATTTCAATTTTAAAAATTGAAGATAGAAACGGAATTGTACTTGATGAATTTGTTCCGGAATCTGTGCAAGCAATTTCGCCGCAAACTTCTTCAATAATTGTTGATATGATGACGGATGTAATTAATTTTGGAACAGGCGCAGGAGTTAGACGGTATTTTCAATATCCAGCAGCAGGAAAAACAGGAACTACACAAAAGTTTTCAGATGCTTGGTTTGTTGGTGTTACTCCGGATTTAGCAGCAGGCGTTTGGGTTGGATTTGATGATCACAGAGTTAAGTTTACAAATTGGTATGGGCAGGGCGGACGTGCGGCTTTACCTATTTGGGCAATTTTTATGGAAGGTGCTTATAAAGAATTAAAACTTCCTCTAAAATATTTTACGCTTGCTGATGGAGTTGAGATGGCAACATTCTGCAAGGAAACCATGAATCTTGGTGATGCAAAATTAGCTACTGATGCTTGTCCGGTAACATACACAGATTTAGTTGATGCAAATAAAATGCCCGGTTATTGTGAAATTCATTCTGGAAGCGGCGGTAGAATAATACACGAGAATAAACAAGGCGATAGCCAGTGGTAGTTTTAATGTTCAATGTATAATTTGCAATGTACAATTAAAAATCATTTTCAATTTTGTGCAAATTTATTATCAACAATCTGATCTTAATTGTACATTTTACATTGTAAATTGTTAATTGAAAAGCCCGAATGGCGGAATTGGTAGACGCGCTAGGTTCAGGGTCTAGTGGATGTACTTCCGTGGGGGTTCAAGTCCCCCTTCGGGCACAAGTTTTTTCATAATTAAACTTAATTATTTTTGCCGGTTGAGTAGCCGGCTTTTTAATTTGATTAGACTGGAATTAAATATTACCCGGAACTTTAATAAATCATAAAAAGATCAAAAGACATATTATATGAAACCATTTTTAACACTGATTCTTGTTATTATTCTAATTACTGGATGCACAATGAATAATGAAGATAAAATAGATATGATTTTTAATGATTATAATAAACCGGATATACCGGGCGCAGCTGTAATGGTTATTGCTCATGGTAAAATTGTATTCCAAAAGTGTTACGGACTTGCAAGTGTAGAAAAAAATCTTCCGGTTACAGATTCCACTAATTTTAGATTGGCATCTGTTACTAAACAATTTACCGCAATGTGCATATTAACGTTGATTGAAAGAGGGCAGCTTAAATTTGAAACTACTCTTAAAGATGTATTTCAGGATTTCCCCGAATACGGAAAAAACATAACAGTAAAAAATATTCTTCAACACACTTCGGGTTTAATAGATTATGAAGATTTGATTTCTGATACTGTAACAATTCAAGTTAAGGACAAAGATGTTTTAAGTATGATGATGAAGACGGATTCAACTTACTTTGAAACAGGCAGTAAACATAAATATAGCAACACAGGTTATGCATTGCTTGCATTAACCGTTGAAAAAATTTCTGGTAAACCGTTTGGGGAATTTCTAAACAAAAACATTTTCACTCCACTTGAAATGAATAACACCATTGCGTTTGAAAAAGATATAAACGAAATAACAAATAGAGCTTTTGGATATACAGTTAAGGAAAATAAAGTTCAGTTTACAGATCAAAGTATAACAAGCGCTGTATTGGGTGATGGTGGTATTTACACATCATTATCTGATCTTTATAAATGGGATCAATCTTTATATACTGAAAAACTAATAAGCAAAAAATATCTTGATCAATCGTGGACCGAAGGCACAACTGCTGATGGAATTAAATTTCCATACGGGTATGGCTGGCGCTTAGAAACTTATAATGGCAATAAAGTTGTGTATCATACAGGCAGTACAAGAGGATTTAGGAATATTATTTACAGAATCCCTGAAAAGGAATTTACAATTGTAGTTCTCACAAATAGTGATTCCGGCTCTGAGTTTTCAACCTTGGAATTTGCACATAAGATAGTTGATATTTTTGCTATCAATAATTGAAAGTACTTATAAAAAAGTTATTGCTGTTATTCCTTCTCATAATATCATCACAATTTATTATTTGCTAAATAAATAAAATTCCAAATGGCGGCAAAATTAAAATTGTTATCTCATCACCCTAACAAATAGTGGGGAAGTGATGAAATAATTTTCCATATTCGTTAAGTAAATAGTCAGATCGATTTAAAATAAAAAACCTCTCTAAAAAGAGAGGTTCACTAACCAATGAAGGACATTTACCCAATGTTGACATTCATTGCTTTAAACTAATATTGGCGATCCGTTACCGAGATAATAATTTTTATCTCCTTGCACTTCATAACTTCTAATGGCTTCATCCATTGAATCATAAAGATTAAAAACATTTAAAGTACCTGCTTTTTCCATCAAAGTTTTTACAACTTCTGCAGGTCTAATTAACCTTACATCTCCGCCAATTTTTGCGCTTGATTTTAATGATAGAACAAGCACACCTAAAAATGTAGAGTCAATAAATTCACATTGACTTAAATCTACGATGATTTTCTTTTGATTATCTCTAATCACTTCATCGAGGTTCTTTTTAAGTTGACTTGCTTCTTTGTAAGTTGCACGACTTAGATTTACAACTTCAATAACTAAATCGTTTACATGCAGCATTTCAAAGTCTTCTGTAATTGCCCTCATAATCTATTCTCCTGTTCTCTTTCGCGTATTTATAACCCAGTTGATTTGAAATAGTTTAAACATGCATCGTGCCATATAAACCAAAATTTGTTCCATAGTTATTTGTTCCTTTTTTGTTAAATTTTGCATACAAATTAAATTATTTGCCTCATTTTGATATATGGTTATATGTTTTAATTCCATTTTGAAATCAGACAATTGAAGAATATTAACCAACAATTACTTAAATGAACAACATTATAACTTTAGAAAATAGAATTTCGACTTTGGCAAAAGATCATTACGAAAATTTTCCGGTCGCATCTTTCTTAATCCCAAAGTATTATCGTACAGATGTTGCGATTGTTTACTGGTTTGCAAGGACCGCAGATGATCTTGCAGATGAAGGAAATGTTGATTCTGAAAAAAGATTGACTGAGTTAAACAATTTTGAAAATGAATTTACAAAATCATTAAAAGGTGAGACCGAAAATCCTAATTTTAATTTACTTGAAAAAACTATAGTTGAGAAAAAGTTATCAACAAAATACTTTTATGATTTACTTTCTGCCTTTAAGCAAGATGTAGCTAAAAAAGAATATCAAAAATTTGCAGAAGTTTTAGATTACTGCAAAAGATCTGCAAACCCTGTTGGAAGAATTTTACTTGAACTATTTAAGATTTATGATGAAGATGCGATAATAAGTTCAGATAAGATTTGCACTGCACTTCAGCTTACAAATTTTTATCAGGATACCAGAATTGATTTGGAAAAAGGCAGGAATTATTATCCGCAAGATGAGATGAAAACTTTTAATGTTACTAAAAATATGTTTGAGTTAAAGCAAAATAATCCTAATATTAAAGCGTTAGTTAAACATAATGTGCAGCGCACGCAAGCTTTGTTTGATGAAGGGAAAAATCTGCTAAAATATTTAAATGGCAGGTTTAAATTTGAAATCAAATGGACGATTGCTGGCGGCGAAAAAATTTTGGAAAAGATTAGAAAAAATGATTATGATGTTTTTTCTGAAAGACCGAAACTAAATAAAGTAGATTTTATTTCATTATTGATTAAAAATATTTTTTGATGTCAGAATCAGCGAAAGAAATATCTAAAAAAAGTAAGAGCAGTTTTTACTACGCTTTCAATCTTCTACCGGAAGATAAACGCGATGCTATGAATACTGTTTATGCTTTTTGCCGCAAGACTGATGACATCGTGGATGAAAATTCCGACTCTACAGATTTGAAATATGAAAAACTTAGAAAATGGCGAATTGAATTTGAAAAAAGTTTTTCCGGTCATTCAGAATTTTCTTTGCTAAACAAACTTGGAACAACAATCTCCAAATTTAATATTCCTCTCGATCCATTTTTTGAATTGATAAAAGGAATGGAAATGGATTTGCAGAAAGATCGTTACAAATCTTTTGAAGATTTGCAGCTTTATTGTTACCGCGTTGCTTCAACAGTTGGGTTGATGTGTATAGAAATTTTTGGTTACAAACATCCATCAACAAAACAATTTGCTGTTGATCTTGGTATAGCTTTACAGATGACAAATATTTTGCGCGATATTGGCAAAGATGCAAAGAACGGCAGAATCTATTTACCGCAGGAAGATCTCATAAAATTTAATTACAGTGAGCAGGAAATTCTGTCGCTTGTTTATAATGATAATTTTAAAGACTTAATGATTTATGAATCCAGCAGAGCTAAACAATATTTTAACTCAGCAACCGCAAACCTTGATCTTGATGATAAGAAAACAATGTTTGCCGCACGCGCAATGCAGCATATCTATTATAAAATGTTAGAAAATATTATCGCTGCTGATTACGATGTTTACAACAATGAAATTAAAGTCTCAAAGTTTGAAAAAGTCGGAATTGCTTTGGGAGTTTGGGCAAAGTATAATTTAGTTTATTAATGAAACGGTGCTTAATTATCGGAGGCGGATTAGCGGGCTTAACTGCTGCCTCAATCTTATCGCAAAAAAACATTTCAGTTACAATTATCGAATCATCCCCAAAATTAGGCGGCAGGACCTATTCTTTTTTTGATAAAGAAACTAGTTCCATTATTGACAACGGACAGCATATGTTGATGGGCTGTTATAAAGAAACTCTTTCATTTCTTAGTTTAATTGGAGCGGAAAATAATTTTGAATATCAAAAAAATCTTTATATAAAATTTATTAGCAAAGATAAAAAACAATTTAAAATCGATGCTTCTAAATTGTTTTATCCTTTTAATCTTTTATTCGCAATAATTAATTACAATGCTTTTTCGGCTAAAGATAAATTATCTTTTATTTCTTTTTTGATAAAACTTCCATTTATAAGTAAAAAATCTTTAAGCAGATCAAATGTAAAAGAATGGCTTGAGAGAGAAAATCAAAACCAAACTTTAATTGAAAACTTTTGGAAAATACTTTGTGTTGGTGCTTTAAATACAAATTTAGAAAAAGCATCTGCTTACATTTTTTATGAAGTACTGATCGAAATATTTTTTAATGGGAACTTCGCATCAACAATTATACTTCCAAAGTTTGGATTGAGTGAAAGTATTATAAATCCTGCACAGGAATTTATACAAAAAAATAATGGACAAATTATTTTATCGGAAACTGCAAAAGAGATTTTGGTAGAAAATCAAAAAGTTGTGGAAGTTAAAACGGATAAAAATGTTTTTACTGAGTTTGATTATGTAATTTCTGCAATTCCACTTTATGCTTTTAACAAAATAGTTAAAAATGAAAATCCATGTTTTGAACCCGCCTCGCTTTCAGGCAGACTTGAACTCAGTCATTCTACAATTCTGAATATCCATATTTGGTTGAAGGAAAATAAACTGCAAGAAAAATTTTATGGATTACTTGATTCTCCACTTCACTGGATATTTGCAAAAGAAAATCATATAAACATTGTAATTAGCGATGCGGATTATCTTGCCGAAAAAAGCAAAGAAGAAATTTTTGACTTTGCAACTGATGAACTTTTTCAATTTACTTCAATTGCTAAAACAGATATTTTGAACTATAAAATCATAAAAGAAAAACGTGCAACATTCGTTCCTGCGATTGATATTTTAGATAAAAGACCAAACAGCAAAACAGAAATTAAAAACTTATTTCTCGCTGGTGATTGGATTAACACAGGATTGCCCTCTACAATTGAAAGCGCAGTTAAAAGCGGTAGGATGGCTGCGGAATTAATTCTAAACGAAAATTAAAACAAATAAATGTAATAAAGCAATGAACGAAAAAGCCAGATACTACATTAATAAGCTCGAACTTAAAAAACATCCCGAAGGTGGATATTACAGAGAAATATATCGCTCAGCAGAAATGTTTTCAATCGATCCGCCAAAAAAAAATCTTAAAAGAAATGTTTCAACATCTATTTATTTTATGCTGGAAGGAACACAAAAATCAAAATTCCACAGATTAAAATCCGATGAGCTTTGGCATTTTTACGATGGCAGTTCAATAAAAATTTATGTGATTGATGAAAAAGGTATATTGGATGAAATAACTTTGGGTCGCAAAACTGAAGATGGTGAAGTGTTTCAAACTGTTATCAAAAAAAATAATTGGTTTGCGTCAGAAGTAATAAACAAAAAATCTTTTGCATTGATTGGTTGCACAGTCTCACCGGGTTTTGATTTTTCAGATTTTGAATTGGCAGATAGGGACTATCTTTTAGAAAACTTTCCGAAGTATAAAAGTCTAATCCAAAAACTATCTTAATCTGCAAAAGTGGAGCCAATAAGTTGCGAAAAAAAAATACCTTCATTTATAACTGGTATTTGAATAGATTAGTCGCACAAAATTTGATATTGATTTATTATTGAATTATTAGCCGATTTTATATAATTTTTGCCACAAATTTTAAAATTTATAGAGGAGCTTTATCGATTATACTCTACGGATTTATTTTGTTTCACTTTACTAGGAACACTGCATTAAACGCAAAATAAAAAAGATCATTATCGAAGCCGCTAAATTAATTGTGGTTTCTTTGGTGATATTTTACGCAGGTATAAATCTCGGATTTGGCTCCGGGTATAAATCTCAGGTAAATGAAGCTATGCTTCAGGCTGCCTGTTACGATTTAATTTCCGATTTACGGAATTTTAATCTGCATAATCAATACGATACCGGATTGATAAAACCCGATTCTGAAAAGAAGCAATCAAATGATTTGGTTATCATTGATAATTCTTTTTCACCGGATTCTCCATTTGTTGCTATTGATGATTCTATACCTTCCATAGAAGGTTCTTCAACAATCAATAATCTTCTTGATTCTACAAAAGTTTTAGATGATTCTGTTTTTTCCTCAACTGATACTTCAGCATTAAATAATCTTCTTGATTCAACAAATGTTTTGGGTTCCGGAAAAGATTCATCCAAAACAAAAGTAAAAATTAATCAGGATTCTTTAAGATTAGTTCAGATGGCTTTGGATTCAACAGCAAGGCTGCAGTACTTTAGATATCAGCGTGAAGATCTTCCTTACACAACGTTAAAGCAAAAGAAAAAATCTAAATATTTTGTTGAACCGTCACCCACTTATAAAACAACTTCAGTTACAATTGATTCCACAGGCAAGTTTGTAGAGATAAGAGAATTAATTGCCGGCAAACCAAGTAAAATAATTTTAAGAGTTCCGCTTGAAGAGTATGTTGAAACCCGTTTGCAAGTTGAGGAACGTAAAAAATGGGAAGCTCTCGGTTATGCGTATGAGTTAAAAGATAGTAAAGTTGGGCTTGGAGAATTAATTAAGAGCTTTACTGATTTTGAAATTCCATTACCAAGTGTTGGTGTGTTAAGCATATTTGGTCCCCCAAAAATAAGTTTAAAGATCGGTGGATCAGTGCAAATACACGGAGCTTGGAGAAGCGAAACTACGGAAGGTATTACTGCATCAAGATTGGGTAACACAAGAAATGAACCTGACTTTAAACAGCAGGTACAAATAAATGTAAACGGAACTATCGGTGATAAACTAAATATAGCCGCCGATTGGAATACGGAGCGAACATTTGAATATGAAAATCAACTTAAAATTAAATACACAGGTTATGATGATGAAATAATTCAAAGCATTGAAGCTGGTAACGTTTCACTTCAAACATCCCCATTAGTTGGCGGAAGTGAAGCACTATTTGGAATCAAAGCTCAAATGAAAATGGGTCCGTTTACACTAACCACAATCGCAAGTCAGAAAAAAGGGGAAACAAAAGAAGTGCAGGTTTCCGGCGGAACATCAGAAACTCCTTTTCAAAAGCGAGCTTATGAATATTCTACAAATCACTTTTTTATTGATACGGTTTATGCATCAAAAACTGGCAAAGTGTTTTATAATTATTATGGAAATCCAACTCCTCAAGTAAATCCTGCATTACAAGTCACTAAGTTTGAAGTTTGGAAATCAATTGCTCAGTTTTCTAATGATCGTTCTAAAGAAAGACTGGCAAATGCCTATATCGATTTAGACCCGCTTGGTGTTAATGATGAGTATGATGCCAATAAGCGTGCTGATCTTACAAACCCTGTCCCCGGTAAATCCTATGGCGGCAGGTTTGTGCTGTTAAAAGAAAGTGACGATTATACAATGCACAAAGAAACGGGATTTATTACTTTCAAATCTACCCCTAATGATGAAGAAGTAATAGCAATTGCATTTACTCAGGAAAATGGACCGGGAATAACCGATGATATAAAATATGGTGAGTTTTTAAATCCGGCTGATACGTCAAAGAGATTAGTCCTGAAAATGATAAAACCGGAAAATTTAAAACCGGGTGGTAATTATGCTGAAGCCTGGAGTTTATTGTTAAAAAATATATACGCTTTAGGTCCAAGAGGTATCCAACAAGAAGGATTTGAATTTGATATTCAAAGAGAAATAGCCGGGCAAGACCCAGTAAGTGAGATTGGAACAACTAGATTTTTAAATGCCTTTGGTTTAGATCTTTTAAATGCAAGCCAGCAAGCTCAGCCTGATAATATATTTGACTTTAGAGGCGGTATAACAATTATTCCGGAAACCGGTGAAGTCATCTTTCCAAATCTTGAGCCATTCAGCGATGATTTACCAGCATCGTTAGACAAGACAATTTATAATTTTGATGAGGTTTATGATACAACAAGAAATGCCGCTCAAAGGCAGAGCACTAAAGACAAGTGGATATTGGTGGGTAAAAGTAAGGGAAGCTCGACCTCTATTTATCAGCTTGGATTTAATGTTGTAGAAAATTCTGTAAAAGTTTTATTAAACGGAAGAGAACTAAGTTTGGGCAGCGATTACTCCGTTGATTACAATATCGGGCAATTAACAATTAGAAACGATGCAGCACTTGTGCCGGGCGCTGATCTTAGAATTACTTATGAACAGAATGATCTTTTTTCACTTGCTTCTAAAACACTTTTGGGTGCTAGAGGTATTTATGAGTTTTCTAAAAAAACTAAACTTGGATTTTCAATCTTAAATCTTAACCAACAGACTTTAAGTGATAAAGTTAGAATTGGGGAAGAGCCATTAAGCAACAGTATTTATGGTTTAGATTTTAACACGAGTGCAGATTTACCATTTCTTACTAAATTGTTTGATAATGTTTTTTCAACTCGTGAGATGTCAAGTTTCAACTTATCGGCTGAATATGCTTACATCGATCCTGATCCGAATACTAAGAAAAGTACTATTGCTTCTGATGACGGCAACAGTATAGCTTATATTGATGATTTTGAAGGTGCCAAAAAAACAATTCCAATTGGTGTCTCATACACTTCGTGGAAAGATATTAGTCCACCCGATTCAATGTATCTTGTTCCTGAATTAAGTAAAGCCGAATTGATGAATCACAAAGCTAAAACTTTTTGGTTTACCGAAACTCCATCAAATGTTACTGTTGAGGATATCTATTACGACAAAAAACAAGTTGCCACAACTGATCAGCAAATTTCTGTTTTGGATTTTGTATTTCTTCCTGATACCCCGGGAACATATAATCATGATCCACAACTTGACGAAAGAAATAAATCCTGGGGAGGGGTAATGAAACTTGTTTCTTCTACGGCCAACAATTTATTAGATGAAAATATTGAATACATTGAATTTTGGGCGCAGACATTAAATGGTCCGACTGATTTAAAAGTTTATTTAGATATTGGTAAAATCAGTGAAGACGTAATTCCAAATGGTGAATTAGATACTGAAGACCGTGAACCGAGAAATGATGCTATTGATCCGGATGGAACTGAAGATACCGGTATTGATGGAATAATGGATGATGCCGAAAGACTCGAATTCAATAGCACAAAATCTGATCCCAGCGGAGATAATTTCTTCTTCCAGCGAAATCCGAATATTTGGCCCTTTGATTATTATTCGATTAACGGTACGCAGGGAAATGCAGTACTAACTGATATTGGAAGAATACCTGATACGGAAGATCTAAATAGAAATGATCAAGTCGATTTATCTAACAACTACTATAGATATGAAGTTTCACTTGATAGTAATTTTGCAACAAATCCTTTCTTAGCTGGCGGTGGATTAAATCCAAAACTCTCTAAAAAATGGTACCTGTATAGAATTCCGTTAAAAGATTACAAAACAACAGTTGGTGATCCAAGTTTTACGGATGTTAAAACGATTAGAATGTTTATTCAGGGTGAGGATAGTATGGTACACTTCCGTGTTACGGAATTTAATCTTGTTGGTAATCAGTGGTTAAAAAATCTACCTGATTCAATTGCTCAATCCGATACCATCCTTTCAATTTCTGTAGCAAGTATTGAGGAAAGTGATAACAGGAACCCTTATTCAATCCCACCCGGAGTTTTTCAGGAAAGAGATAGAACCAGACCAGATGAAAATATTTTAAGAAATGAGCAATCACTTAATTTAATATTAAAGGGTTTGGCTGATGGAGATAAAAGAGAAGCCGTAAAAATTCTATATAGACCGTTAGATGTTTTTAACTACAAACAAATGAAATTGTTTATCCATGGCGATCAAAATAATACCCCTGGCAGTATTTCTTATGCTGATACATTAAACGGAGTATTTCAATATTCATCAGAAGTTTATTTTAGATTTGGCGGCGATACAAATAACTACTACGAATATCGCCAGCCTGTTTTTACCGGCTGGAATGAAGTTACGTTCAATTTTGATGATTTAACAGCTTTAAAACAAGCGCGAGGGGATAATGATACTTCTGCATTTTTCCAAGCTGTCTCTGGCGCACCACCCGGACATTTTTATGTGATAAAAGGAAATCCAACATTAACCACTGTTAAATTTTTATCCGTTGGTGTGGTTAATTTAGATAATGGCTTTAATACAGGTGCACTTTGGGGTGAAGTATGGGTAAATGAGTTACGCGTTGTTGGTGCAGATGATTCACCCGGCTGGGCTTATAGTTTATCAACTTCATTAAAGATAGCAGATTTTGCAACGGTATCATTTAATCTAAGTGAAAAGAACCCTTATTTCCACAGGCTTGCAGATAGGTTTGGAAGCAGAGTTGAACAACGCAACTGGTCTGTTTCTACAGATGTAAATCTGTTAAAAATTATTCCTATAAATCTTCCTGAAAGTAATTTAAGATTAAACTACTCACATACAGAAAGTATTGGAAAACCGCTATATCTACCGGGCAGCGATATAAAAGTTGATAAGGCTGTAGAGAACCAACAAATACTTTTTGACCAAGACACTACCGGATTGGTTAAATCACCAGAACTTATACGCGAAGAAACTGAAACGCAAAGCATTTCTGATTCATGGTCTGCATCAAATATAAAAATAAAGATTCCTACAAAATTCTGGCTAATACGAGATACGTTTAATGCATTAACTATGGGCTTTAACTACAATAAAGCTTTTAGCCGTGGTCCAACAGTTCTATCTAACAGAAGCTGGATATGGAATGCTAACTTAAATTATGGTTTGTCTTTAAGCCCTGATTATTATTTTAATCCAATTGATATTCCCGTTGTTGGTGTATTGTTTGCATTGTTAAAAGATTACAGCGGTACAAAAGTTTATTTTACACCGCAGAATTTTTCTTTGGCGCTTACTGCTAAAAGAAATTCTGCAACAAATATTACACGTGAAAGAAAAAATTCACCATCGAACGAAATTTCATCAAGAGATTTTACAACCTCACGCGGTTTTAATTTTAGCTGGAAGCTTACAGAAGGCGGATTTTTAAACATCACAACAAGCTATGCTTTAAATATTAGTTCTTCACTTGCACACTTAGAAACTTATGCGGATTCACTTGCAACTCCAAGACCGGAAAGTGCAATATGGAGTGATATTTTTAACGGTGCTTTTTTTGGAAGAGACAATCGTTACCAGCAAAATTTTGATATACGAACAGCACCGAAACTTCCATCAATTTTTGATATAAATAAATATTTTACTCTAACAGCTTCTTATGGCTCAAGTTATCAATGGAATAATGATTTCAGACAGGAGATAGTTGGAAGAAGCGCCGGCTTTAGCAACAAATCAACTGTTGGATTAACGATGAGATGGAAATCTTTGTTCGATCCATTCTTTAAAGATGATGTTAATAAGGATAATCAGAATAAAAATAATTTAATTGGTGATAAAGGCGTATTAATAAATAAAGAACCAAAAGTTCCGGAGCTTGATTCACTCGGAAATGAAATAGTAGTGGTTGATTCTTCCGCACTGATGGATTCACTTTTAATTGACGCAAATAAACCTTCTATGGTTTCAAGAGCAGTTGGATTTTTGGTTGCTGCCGCTAAATATGTTTTCTTAGATTACGAAATGATCTCCTTTAACTTTAGTAACGATAACACGCTTTCAAAATCCGGATTAAGAGCGCAGGGAACAGGCTTCCGCAATTTCTGGGGAATATTTTACGATGATAATGCAGGTCCAACACGAGGTTTTATGCTCGGCTTAAACAGCGATGTGGGTCCGCGAGTAGCTTCGAGTGGAACAAATTTAAGTGATGTTTATTCGCAAAAAAATAATATTGATTTTAAAACTTCTAGACCGTTGTGGGAAGGCGCAAAGATTGATCTTAGCTGGAAGACAGGCTGGTCTGTAAATAAAAATTCTACTTTAACGGTTAATGAAGATGGAACAATCTTTGTCTCAAATGTTAATTCAACCGGTACATTAAACAGATCATTCCTAACACTACCACCGGTACTGTTTTTATCAGCATTTAAGAGTGGTATAAAACAAGTTGCAGAACTTTATAATCCTCAAGACCCAAATTCAAGTTTATCAAGTGCATTTGTACAAGGATTTGAAAGCCTTCCTATATTAGCAAATTTTGGATTCTTAAAAGACTTTACAAATTATATTCCACGTCCCAACTGGCGATTTACATGGGATGGATTAGAAAAATTGCCATTCCTAAAATCAATTGCAGATAGAATTTCCTTAGATCATTCTTATTCGTCTTCCTACACAGAAGGATGGAAGCTAAGTCGTGAAGGTAATGAAGAAATACAAGTTCAAAAGATTGAATATGGATTTGCACCGCTGCTTGGTATAAATCTTACATTTGGGCAATTATGGGGCGGTAATCTTAATGGCAATTTAAAATATTCTACAAGAACTTCTTTTGATCTTGGAATCACTACAAAAAATATAACAGAAAACTTTTCTAAAGATATTGGATTTACTTTGCAGTTTTCAAAATCCGGATTTGAATTACCATTGTTTGGATTGTCACTCAAAAATGATATTGAATTTAGTCTTGCTTACACAAGTACCAGAAGTGCCGCTATAAGATATGATATGTCCAATTTTACCGAAGATGGAACTCCACAAGATGGAACAACACGCGTAACAATTGAACCACGAATAAAATATACAATTAGTGCTAAAGTAACATTATCAGTATTTTATAAACGCTCAACAGTTGAACCAGAAGGTGCTTCCAGAATTCCACCGACCACATCAAACGAAGCTGGTTTGGATGTTAGTATTTCAATAAATTAATTTTTTAATACGATTTTATTATTGTGTTTAGATGAACTAATCAGAAAAGGTTGTGAACATTGGATAGAAAAAAAATTCTTTGGGTTGATGACGAAATTGATCTATTAAGATCGCATATTATTTTCCTTTCCGAAAAAGGATACGAGGTTGATACCGTTACAAATGGTGAAGATGCAATATCTTCAGTTAAAGAAAATTTGTATGATTTAATTTTTCTTGATGAAATGATGGCTGGAATGGGCGGACTTGAAACGCTTGCCCAAATAAAAAATATTCGCAGTTCCATTCCTGTTGTTATGATTACAAAATCCGAAGAAGAAACCTTGATGAACGAAGCAATTGGCGGAAAGATTTCGGATTATCTTACCAAGCCTGTTAATCCAAGCCAGGTTTTACTTGTCTGTAAAAAAATTCTGGAAGGCAAAAAAATTTCCGGACAATATGCTGCAAAAGATTATCTACAGGATTTTAACCAAATTACACAGGCATTAAGTTCTAGCCTTGATTTTACTGAGTGGATCCACATTTATCAAAAATTAGTTAATTGGTCTATTGAACTTGATCAGCATCGTGAAATTGGATTAGAGCAATCGCTTAATGAACAATTTAAAGAAGCTAACAAAGAGTTTTCAAAATTTGTGGAAAGAAATTACAAACCATGGCTTGATGATAATCAAAAGAAACCTGATGCCCCAAATCTTACTCCGCAAATAACAGAAAAATATGTTCTCAATCATTTGCGTGATGAAGGCAAATCGGTTTTTTATTTTGTTCTTGATTGTCTTCGTCTTGATCAATGGTTAGTAATGGAAAAACATCTGACCGATTTATTTAAAATTGAAAAAGATTATTATTATTCTATCCTCCCAACTGCAACGCCATATTCAAGAAACGCTTTGTTTGCCGGATTGTATCCTTCCGAAATAGAAAAACATTATCCAAATTTATGGATTTCCGGTAACGATGATGAAAGCAGCATGAATAAATATGAAAAAGAATTATTGCAGCTTTTACTTGATAGAAAAAGAATAAAACTCCGCAACGATCTTAAGTATATTAAAATAATTGATCCCGAAGTTGGAAGAAATTTTGAGCAGAATATTCACTCATATCAAAACACACATCTTACAGCAGTTGTAGTCAACTTTTTAGATATGATTGCCCACGGAAGATCAGATTCTGATATTCTAAAAGAAATTGCTCCTGATGAATCGGCTTACAGATCACTTACAAATAGCTGGTTTTCTCATTCCTATTTGCTAAATATTTTTACAACACTTTCTAAAATGAAGAATGTAAAAATTGTTATCACAACAGATCATGGCAGTATCCGTTCTTTACGCGGTGCTAAGGTTCTTGGTGATAGGGAAGCATCGACAAACTTAAGATTTAAGTACGGAAGAAATCTTAAAGTAGATGATAAGCATGCCATCTTTGTAAAAAATGCAACCGACTATAAACTTCCAAAACGCGGTGTGACAATTAATTATATTATTGCAAAGGAAGATTATTATTTTGTGTATCCAACTGATTACCATAAGTTTTTAACTCATTATAAGGATACATTTCAGCACGGCGGAATTTCCATGGAAGAAATGATTTTACCTGTTATCACAATGGAGCCTAAATAGTAGATGTCGTTTCCGTATTCTCGTAAAAGCAAATCTGAAAACGATACCATAGCAATTGCGGATGAATTTTCTAAATATTTAAAACGTGGAATGATCGTAGTCTTAAATGGTGATCTTGGAACGGGAAAAACTTTTTTTACGAAACAAGTATTAAAAAAGTTTGGAGTAACAAACTGTAATAGTCCAACTTTTGCAATTGTAAATCCTTATTCAGGTGATGAAACATTTTATCATTTTGATTTTTATAGAATTAACAAAGAAGCAGAGTTACTTGATATTGGAATTGAAGATTATTTTAAGGATGAAGATTCAATTATTTTTATTGAGTGGGGAAATTTATTTCCGCAGGTAATTCCGCATAAGCGTATAGAAATTAGCATTAGTTTTGTTGATGAAAATGAACGAGAATTTAGTTTCAAAGAATATGAATGATATTTTTCCAATACTCGCAATCGAAACATCAGACAGCATTTGCGGTGTGTGTGTTTATTTTAATGAAGAAAAATACTTTTCATCAAAACTTGTTCTAAAACACTCGCATGCAGAAAAATTATTTGAGTTGATAAATTTAGTTTTAAAATCTGCATCCATCACTCAATCGGATTTGAAATCTATTGCGGTTTCAAGTGGTCCAGGTTCATTCACAGGATTAAGAATCGGAATGTCTGCTGCTAAAGGTATTGCTCAAGCTTTATCAATTCCAATTATTTCTGTTCCAACTTTTGAAGCTTTAGCATATCAAATCACAAAAATATTGCCTGAAAAATCTTGGTTTATTCTCGCAAATAAGGTCGGCAGAGATGAACTTTATTTTGCAAAGTTTCAAATTGTGAGTAATAATTATATATTTAAGTCAGGATTAAAAATTGTACCTCTTTTGGAGTTAGATTCTTTGGTTGAAGATATTCCGGTTTTTGGGAATGTGATACTATTAAGTACCAAAAAAAATTTTGAAATAAAAAATCTATCTTCACCTGACCCGGAATATATTGCTAAATGGGCTGCCAATTTTGGTTTTGAAAAATTGATTACGGATTTCGATTTACTTGAACCTAACTATATGAAAGAATTTATTGTTAAGGAGAAAAAACATGTTTAAATATTTTTTAACAATTTTTATTGTTAGCGCAATTTCAATAATGCCTCAAATGCTCGGACCAAAAGTTGGGGTTCAACAACTTGCGCATGATTTTGGAGATGTAAATGAAGGTGATATTGTAAAGCACTCATATGTTATTTCAAATAACGGCGGCGATTTACTTAAGATACTTGATGTTAGAGCCTCCTGTGGTTGTACGGCGGCTAAACCGGAAAAAAGTGAACTAAAACCCGGTGAATCTACAAATCTCTTAGTTACATTCAATTCTAAAGGAAGAAAAGGACCACAAAATAAAACTGTAACAGTGGTAACTAACGATCCTGATATGCCGAACGTTTTATTGACTTTTAAATGTAGTGTAGTTGTAAATAAAAAAGTTGAAAATAATTTTGGTGCAGTTATCTTTCTACCCGAAACACAGCACGATTTTGGTAAAGTTAAAGCAGGAACCAAAGTTGAGTATATCTTTAAATTTGAAAATAAAGGAACTGAATCACTTATAATTAAAGATGTTAAAACTTCCTGCGGATGCACTGCGGCTATTGTTAGTAACAATTCAATAAAACCTGGCGAGGTTGGATCAATCAAAGTTGATTTTGATACTAAAAATCGCGAAGGTAGAAATAGCAAATCAATTACAATTGTTTCTAATGATAACAAAGAGCCAAACAAAGTATTAACCATTTACGCAGATGTGCAGAAAAACTAATTATGCCTTGGTTTAAAAGATCAAAACAAAATATTGCTGATACAACTCAGCAAAAAGAATTGCCGGCAGGCCTTTGGGATAAATGTCCATCCTGCGGTGAAATAATCCATAAAAAACAACTTGAAATAAATCTTTGGACTTGTCTAAAGTGCGATCATCATTTTAGAATTTCAAGTTTAGAATACATTTCATTTCTTTTTGATAAAAATTCATTTAAAGAAATGGATAAAAAAATGCGCTCTGCTGATCCGCTTGATTTTGCAGACACAAAAAAATATACTGATAGAATATCATCAACAATAAAAAAATTAGATTTAAACGATGCCGTAAGAACCGGAACCGGAAAAATTGATGATAAAGAAGTTGCTTTTGCTTGTATGGATTTTCAATTTATTGGCGGCTCTATGGGTTCTGTAGTTGGTGAAAAAATTGCAAGGGCGGCAGATAAAGCTTATAAAAGTAAAATTCCTTTAATCATTATTTCATCAAGCGGCGGCGCGCGTATGATGGAAGGCGCATACTCGCTTATGCAAATGGCAAAAACCAGTTCGCGTTTAGCAAGATTAGCTGAAGCAAAGATTCCATACATTTCAATTCTTACAGATCCCACAACCGGCGGAACAACTGCAAGTTATGCTATGCTGGGCGATATTAATATAGCTGAGCCTAAAGCGTTAATTGGATTTGCCGGACCAAGAGTAATAAAACAAACTATCGGAAAAGATTTGCCGGTAGGTTTCCAAAGATCGGAGTTTTTAGTTGAGCATGGTTTTGTAGATTTTATTTCACACAGAAAAGAACTTAGAAATAATCTGATTAGAGTCTTGGATTTGTTAGCCTAAAATAAACTTAACCAAGGCTAACATCTCCAAAATGAATTTTTTCAATCCCATCTTTAGTTTTAAGAAGTAAAAACCCTTCTTCATCTATATCATAAAATATTCCAAATTTTTCAGTTTCATTTTCAACGATTGAAATTCGCTCACCAATCATTCTACATTTTGATTTCCAATCATTAATAACATCGGATTTGTGATTCTTAATTTTTTCTAAAAGTTCTTCAAAGTTATTTAAAATTTCTGCAAGCAGTCTTTCTCTATCAACATTTCTATCGAGTTCAATTCTGATTGAAGTTGGCGGGTAATTAAAAGTTCCTTGGAACGAAGGCTGATTTACATTTATACCAATACCAATTACAAATCTTTCAATTCTATTTCCTTGGGATGAAGATTCGATTAAAATACCGGAAGTTTTTTTTCCGTTTATCAAAACATCGTTTGGCCATTTTACTTCTGTTTTAAGCTGGAATAAATTCTCAATCGATGAAGCAATGGCAAGTGAAGCTGCAAAATTTATTAGGCTTGAGTTATCAGCTAAAATTTTATTATTAGTTAAAAGAATTGAAAATGTCAGATTGAAATCAGGTGCGCTGTACCATACTCTATCTTTTCTTCCTCTTCCGGCAGTTTGTTTTTCAGCAAGCACCACTGTTCCGCTATGATTATATCCATTTTTCTTATCCATTAAAAACGAATTTGTTGAAGATAACTCTTCAGCGTAAACAAAAGTTCTTCCAATAAACTCAGTGTTAAGCTTGATATCAAAATTTTCTATGTTGAACAAAGTAACTCCAAATAATTATTTCAAAAATACGTTATTTTAATCAAATTGTCAGTCAGACTGACTAAATGCGTTTAATTTACGACTTAATGACAGATAAAAAATAACCGATAGAATTGAGAAATTTAAGTAATTCGGTTAATCCCTTTATTTATAATAACTTAGAAAAAACAACTTACTTGGCATTATGCTTGTAATTGTAATAAAGTTAAATGAATAAAGTCATAGTTCAAATAAATAAAAATTAAGGAGAATATACAATGGGTAAAATAATAGGAATAGATTTAGGAACGACAAACTCTTGCGTTGCGGTGATGGAAGGTAATGATCCGGTTGTAATCCCAAATTCCGAAGGAGGCAGAACAACACCATCTGTTGTTGCTTTTACAAAATCAGGTGAAAGATTAGTTGGTCAGCCTGCAAAAAGACAGGCAATCACAAATCCAACACAAACAATCTTTTCCATAAAAAGATTTATGGGAAGAGTTGTAAATGAAATTGGTAATGAAAAAGGTGAAGTACCCTATGAAATAGTTGCTGGTGATAATAACAGCGTACGAGTTCAGATTGCAGACAGAATGTACTCTCCACCAGAAATTAGCGCGATGGTTTTACAGAAAATGAAAAAGACTGCAGAAGATTATCTTGGACAGGAAGTAACCGAGGCTGTTATTACAGTTCCTGCTTATTTTAATGATGCTCAAAGACAAGCAACAAAAGATGCTGGTGAAATTGCAGGACTTGTTGTGAGAAGAATTATAAACGAGCCAACTGCAGCAGCATTAGCATATGGGCTTGATAAAAAAACAAGCGATCACACGGTTGCTGTTTACGATCTTGGCGGCGGTACTTTTGATGTTTCAATACTTGCACTTGGTGATGGTGTATTTGAAGTTAAATCTACAAATGGTGATACACATTTGGGTGGTGATGATTTTGATCAGCGTTTAATTAATTTTCTTGCAGATGAATTTAAAAAACAGGAAGGTATTGATCTAAGAAAAGATGCAATGGCACTTCAACGACTAAAGGAAGCTGCTGAAAAAGCAAAGATTGAATTATCAACTTCGCAATCAACTGATGTTAATCTTCCATTTATTACTGCAACCCAGGATGGACCAAAACACTTGAATATAAATCTAAGTCGTTCAAAGTTTGAGCAATTAATTGATGACTTGGTTAACAAAACCAAAGGTCCTTGTGAACAAGCTCTGAAAGATGCAGGCGTTAGTCCAAAAGATATTAACGAAGTAATTCTAGTTGGTGGTTCTACAAGAATACCCATGGTGCAGCAGTTAGTAAAAGATTTATTTCAGAGAGAACCGCATAAAGGTGTTAATCCTGATGAAGTAGTTGCAATTGGAGCAGCCATTCAAGGTGGTGTTTTATCTGGAGATGTTAAAGATGTACTTTTATTAGATGTTACTCCGCTTTCACTTGGAATAGAAACTCTTGGTGGTGTTATGACTCGATTAATCGAATCTAATTCAACCATCCCTACAAAAAAGAGCGAAGTTTTTTCAACTGCGTCAGATAATCAGCCTTCGGTCGAAATTCATATCTTGCAAGGTGAACGACCAATGGCTGCAGATAACAGAACTCTGGGAAGATTCCATTTGGATGGAATTCCACCTGCACCAAGAGGCATTCCTCAGGTTGAAGTTACTTTTGATATTGATGCGAACGGTATTTTGCACGTTGGAGCAAAAGATAAAGCAACCGGCAAAGAACAAAGTATCAGAATTACATCCTCAAGCGGATTGGACAAGAGCGAAATAGAAAAAATGAAAAATTCAGCAAAAGAACATGCTGCTGAAGATAAGCAAAAGAAAGAATCAGTTGAAGTTAGAAATCAAGCAGATAGCTTGATATTCCAAACTAAAAAGCAAATTGATGAATTGAAGGATAAAGTTCCTGCGGATGTTAAATCCAGATTAGAAACTGAAATCAAAAAAGTTGAAGATGCAATTGCAACCAATAATACAGATCAAATTAAAGCTGCAACAGAATCTTTAAATAAAGTATGGAATGAAGTTGCATCACAATTATATTCTCAGCCGGGCGCTCAAGGTCAGCCTGCCCCGGATCAACAAACAGAGCAGCAAAAACCTGCTGATGATAAAGGTGATGTACAAGATGCTTCTTATGAAGTTGTTGATGATGACAAGAAATAAATTGAACTAAATAATATTAGCTCGTCAACGATCTATTAAAGCTCCGATAAATTATTAATCGGAGCTTTTTTGTTTACCCCTCATTTGGTTATTTTAGGCTTTAAGAAAATATTCTATCAATTATGGTTCGAAGCGAAAAAAAACATCGAATAATATTTATTGATCTCATGCGGGCTTTTGCAGTCTTTCAAATGGTGCAAGGGCATACGATTGATGTCTTGCTAGCGCCTGAATTTCGTTCCGACCAATATACTCTATATTATTTATGGAATTTTATGAGGGGAATGACTGCTCCAATTTTTATGTTTACTGCCGGTACCGTATTTACTTATCTTTTTAGGCTTGCGAACGAACCTTTTGAAAAAAATCCAAGAGTTAAAAAAGGTTTTGTCAGATTTTTGCTTCTTGTATTAATCGGTTATTTGTTAAGATATCCCACATTTACGGTATTTGATTTTTCAAGCGTTACGCAGGATAGATTAAATGTATTTTTTGCAGTTGATGTACTGCAGCTTATTGGATTTGGACTTCTGTTTGTAATGGTTGCCGCATATATAGCAGAGAAATTAAAATTAAGCGATACAATCATTTTTTCATTGTTCGCTTTAGTCTTTTTTATTACAACTCCATTTTTTCAAAAAATTAATTGGATTAACTTTTTGCCGCAGCCAATTGCAGGATATTTTTACGATGGCAGCGGTTCACTATTCCCACTTGTTTCCTTGGGCTGGCTATGTTGTTTTGGGTGGAGTTTTAGGAAGTTATCTTGCCAAAAATCCTTTGGTGTTTAAAACCAACAAGTTTAGTTTTAGTCTTGCAATTGTTGGCGGCACATTATTAATTGCTGTAGAAGCAGCATTGTTTATCGCCAGTAAATATTTTAATTATCATTCTGTTGAATCCTCCTACAGTCTTGAAACTATTTTTTTTAGAGTAGGATTTGTTTTAGTATTAAATTCATTGGTTTCTTACATATCACAAAAGATTGAATCTATACCAAGGATTATAATTCTGGTGGGAAGAAATACATTATTAATTTATGTTGTTCATTTGATGATAATATATGGTAGCGCATGGAACCCTGGTCTATCATTATTTTATGCTAATTCGCTAAATGTTTTTACTACAATACTTATTGCAGCAGTGATGGTATTGCTAATGGGATTATTGGTAATTTTACTTAACAAATTAAAATTTAGAAATAAACAACTTGTTACTTAAAAATGAGAAAATCGAATACAACAAATCCGGAAGCTGTGGAAGACGATAAGAAGATAGATCAATCTCTTCGTCCACAATTTATAAATGATTTTTCCGGACAGAAGCGAATAACTGACAATTTAAATGTATTTGTGTCCGCCGCAAAAAAAAGAAAAGATTCGTTGGATCATGTTCTACTTACAGGTCCTCCCGGGCTCGGTAAAACTACACTTGCTCACATTATTGCAAATGAATTAGGAACTAAAATAAAAATTACTTCTGGTCCAGTTTTGGAAAAGCCAGGTGATCTTGCAGGACTACTAACAAACCTGGAAGAACATTCTGTTCTATTTATCGATGAAATTCATCGGCTCAGTCCCGTTGTTGAAGAATATCTTTACTCTGCAATGGAAGATTATAAGTTAGATATTATGATTGAAAGTGGACCGAACGCTCGCTCAGTTCAAATAAGTTTGCCGAAATATACTCTGATTGGTGCAACAACACGCGCCGGAATGTTGACATCACCATTGCGCGATAGATTTGGGATTAAATTTCGCTTGGATTATTACGATAGTGAAACACTTAATAAAATTGTAAACCGTTCTGCAAATATCTTAAACTTAAAAATTAATACTGATGCTTCGCTCGAACTTGCAAAACGATCCAGAGGCACACCAAGAATTGCAAATAGATTATTAAGACGTACAAGAGATTTTGCTGATTTTGATAATAAAAAAATTATTGATTTGGATGTTGCAAAAAAGGCTTTAACTGCTTTGGAAGTTGATGAGTTTGGTTTGGATGAAATGGATAAAGATATCATCCTTGCTATAATTGATAAGTATAACGGTGGACCCGTTGGATTAAGTACGCTTGCAGTTGCGGTTAATGAAGATCCCGGAACAATTGAAGAAGTATATGAACCATTTTTAATTCAGCAAGGCTTTATACAGCGCACACCCCGCGGCAGGGAAGCAACAACCTTAGCATATAATAGATTTGGACGAAATAAATTCAGTAAAAATAATCAAACACTTTTTGAATGATGAAAGGGAAATACATTGAAACGAATTTTAATTCCTCTTTTTGTTTGTTCACTTACCTTATTTTCATTTGCACAAAATGAATTAAAGATTCCATTAAATATTAAACCAGCTTATAAAAACGGCACAAGATCATTTGATGGAAAACCTGGTAAAAATTATTGGCAGAATAAGTCTGATTATAATATAAAAGTTAATTTAGATCCTAAAACAAAATTGCTTAAAGGTTCAGAAGATGTAGTTTATTACAATAATAGTAGTGATTCTCTTACTCAAATTGTTGTTAGATTGTATCATAACATAAGTAAGCCAAATGCAAAAAGAGATTTTAATCTAAATGAGGAATCTTTGAATGAGGGAGTTCAATTAAAAAAGATTACTGTAGGAAAAGAAGAAGTTGAGATAACAAATAAATCTTTAGTGAATATTTCCGGAACAATTCTAACTTTAAATCTTTCCGAAAAATTAGCACCCAATAATAAAATTAATCTTGCATTCGATTGGGAAACACAAATCCCTGCTGTTCAATCAATACGGTACGGCAGCTATGATTCCACAACAATGTTTATCGCTTATTGGTATCCGCAAATTTCTGTTTATGATGATATTGATGGCTGGGATAAATTAGATTATTCTGGAATGCTGGAAATGTATAATGATTTTAATAACTATAATGTTGAGTTTACAATTCCATCAGGATTTCAAATTTGGGCAACAGGTGTATGGCAGAATCCGGAAGAAATACTAACTCAAAAATATTTGGATAGATATGAATCTGCGTGGAAATCTGATGAAGTGGTTAGAATAATTACGGAGGAAGACTTAACGGCAAAAGATATTTATAAAACTAAAAATGAATTCTATACTTTAAAATTTAATGCTGATAATGTTCCCGATTTTGCATTTGGAATAAGTGATCATTATTTGTGGGATGCAGTAAGTTTTGAACCTGAACAAAATTCTGATCGCAGAGTATATTGCGCAGCAGCTTATAATTTATCCAGCAAAGATTTTGTTGATGTTGCATTCTATGCAAAAGAAGTTTTGAAATATTATTCTTATGAAATGCCCGCAGTGCCATTTCCATTTCCATCCGCAACAGTTTTTAATGGTTCAGGCGGAATGGAATTTCCGATGATCGTAAATAATGGAAGCGCAAGTACAAAAGCAGGAACAGTGCATTTAACTTCGCACGAGTTGTGTCATCAATATCTTCCATTTTATATGGGCACTAATGAACGCAAATATCCTTTTATGGATGAAGGCTGGGCAGTGATGCTTCCGTTTGATTTTCAAGAACGTACAGCTGAAGGATACAGACCGCGAGAAAGATATGTTGAAAATTATGAAGAATTTGCTGGTAACGAATTTGATATTCCTATAATGATTCCATCGCCAACAATAAGCTATCGAACATACAGAACATCCGCATACAATAAACCTGCAAATGCGTATGAAATTCTTAGAAAAACCTTAGGTGATAAACTTTTCCTAAAAGCAATGCAGACTTATATGCAAAGATGGAATGGTAAACATCCTATACCTACAGATTTTTTCTTTACGTTTAATGAAGCTACAGGTCAGAATCTTAATTGGTTCTGGAAATCTTGGTTTTACAATTTCGGTTTTCCTGATCTTGCGATTTCAAAAATTCAATCAAAGAAGAATTCGATAATTGTTGAAATAAAAAATATTGGAAGTCTTCCATTGCCAATAAAGCTGCAAGTAATGTTTAAGAACGAGGTTATAAAAGAATTCTATCAAACAGCGGATGCTTGGAAATCAGGTAAAGATACAATCGAATTAAAGTTTGATGGGGTTAAAAACTATGATGCTGTGATTTTAGGAAGCGAATTAATTCCTGATGTTAACTCGGTTGATAACGTTTACTTTAAATAAAATTAAATTTTGAAATTAAACCGCTGATAAAAAAGAATCCGATATTTTGTATCGGATTCTTCTCTTAAATACTTTATCGTTTTTTATCTTTTGAAAAACGTTTATTACGTCCAAAATCTTTCTTATCGCCAAACTCTTTTTTATCCCTTGAAAAACCTGATTTCTTAAATCCACCTGAACTTTTTCTTTCCGAATTAAATTTAGGTTTGCCGCCGCCGCCACGTCTTTTTTCAGCTACCTCTAAGTTTATTTCACGTTTCTTTAATTTCTGTCCTTTAAAACCCTGCATAATTTCATCTTGAAATTTGCTGTCGGCTTCAAAGAATGAAAAGTTTTTTAGGATTTCTATTTCACCGATTTCAATATCACGCATTCCGGTAAAATCATTTATCATTCCAATAAGCTGTGTTGGTTTCAAACCATCGGTAACACCAAGATTAAGAAAGTATCGCGTGTAATTGCTATTTCTTTCACCGCGTGATGATCTTTCTCTATCTTTAAACTTTGCTTCGCTTGGACTGTTAAGATCTGACATGTTTTTATAGTATTCTAAAAATCTGTTAAACTCAATCGAAACAAATTTTTGTATTAAATCATTTCGATCCATCCACTCTAATTTTTCATAAATCTTTGGAAGGTATGGTTCAACTTGAACAGAATCAACTTCAACTTTTTCAACTTTATCAATCAAATGAAAAAGCTGTTTCTCACAAATTTCTCTGCCCGATGGAATTGGAAGCACAGTAAATTTTTTGCCAAGCTGTTTTTCGATCGCACTAAGTTTGTATTTTTCTTTTAGGTTTGCGATAACAATTGATGTCCCGCTTTTGCCGGCTCTGCCTGTTCTTCCGCTTCTGTGTGTGTAAATTTCTAATTCATCGGGAAGATCATAATTGATAATATGCGTAAGTGAATCAACATCCAATCCACGCGCTGCAACATCTGTGGCAACTAAAATGCTTAAATGTTTTGTCCTAAATTTATTTAAAACTGCTTCTCGCTGAGATTGAGAAAGATCACCGTGAAGTGCATCTGCATCATAACCATCATTCATAAGTTTTTCAGATACATCTTTTGTTTCCTGGCGTGTCCTGCAAAATACAATTCCATATACATTTGGATGAAAATCTACAATTCTTTTTAGGGCAAGATATTTATCACGAGCATGAACAAGATAGCTTATGTGCTCAACATTTTCTGCCCCGGAATTTTTTCTTCCAATCGTAACCTCAACGGGATTTTTCATATAACGATTAGCAATTGAAAGCAGGGGATTAGGCATCGTTGCTGAAAATAAAAATGTGTTTCTGTTTTTAGGAGTGGTTTCTAAAATTGCTTCAAGCTCTTCTTTAAATCCCATATTTAGCATTTCATCTGCTTCATCTAGAATAACAGCTTTTACATTGCTTAAATTAACTTCACCACGATTTATCAAATCGTTTAATCTGCCTGGTGTTGCAGAAATAATTTGAGCGCCTTGTTTAATTTTTCGTATTTGCAGATCCATGCTTGAACCGCCAAAGACAGCCGCTATCTTAATACCTTTATTTTGCGATGCATAATCCTTCAAGTCATCAGCGATTTGCAAACACAGTTCACGTGTTGGTGCAATTATTAAATATTGTACCTGTTTCAAATTTGTATCTGTTTTATGTATGATTGGCAAACCAAATGCAGCGGTTTTACCCGTTCCTGTTTGTGCCAATGCAATAATATCCTGCGGCTCATCTTGTAACATCATCGGAATTATTTTTTCCTGAATCGGCATTGGATTCACAAAATCTAATTCTTTAATCGCACTCAATATCTTTATATCTAAACCTAACTCTTCAAACGAATTCATTTAAAAGCTTTCTAAAAAATTTATGTTATATGATTTGTGATTTCTCTTGTGAAGATTTTACCGGCTGGAATATCAACTACTTTAATTGTTAGTATATCGGGCAAGTTTAATTTCTTTTACTATGATTTGGATCGGAATTAATTAAATCCGCAAACAAGAAGTAAATCGTTGGTGTAAAGATAAGTAAAAAAAAATAAAATAGATCATGGGAATCATATCACCTTAAAAAGATATTTATGTAAAGAAAACCCTTTATAATTGGCAGAAAGGCAATGTTAATCCGGCATTTGTATAAAATCAACTAGTTGGTTTTAGTATTATTGCTGTTCCTCCGCCAGGTGCAAGATTAAGTTTTATAGTTTGATTTTTTTTGATTGTTGATTTTTCTATCTCATATTTCATAGGATTCTTTTCCCAATCAGAATCTTTAGCATCTTTATAAATTGTCATCTCATATCTATCCGCATTCAGAAAATCTAATTTAATCTCAAATGATCTTGCTTCTTCATCAGTAATAGCTCCAACAAACCAATTCTCTGAATTTTTATCTTTGCGGGCAATTATTATATAATCGCCTGGCTCAGCTTTTAAAATTTTTGTATCACTCCAATTAACCGGTACTTGTTCGATGAAGGAAAACGCATCAGGAAATCGTTCATAGTTTTCAGGTAAATCAGCCGCCATTTGTATTGGGCTGTAAATCGTAACATATAGAGCAAGTTGTTTTGCAAGAGTTGTGTGAACTTGAAACTTACTTCCCGGTTTATAATAATCCATTTTTATTTGAAAAATTCCAGGAGTGTAATCCATTGGACCTCCAATAAATCTTGTAAACGGAAGAATCGTTTCATGCTCCGGTGGATTGCCGATACTCCATGCATTAAACTCATTACCACGTGCGGCTTCTGCAGCAAGCCAATTTGGATAGGTACGATGTAATCCTGTTAAGCGAACTGATTCATGTGAATCAACACAGATTTTATATTCTTCTGCTTTATCTAATACACGCGTAAAATGATTTACCATCCATTGTCCATCGTGATGCTCGCCGCGTGGAATTATTTTTCCAACATATCCTGTTTTTACATAATTGTAGTCGTGATCTTTCATAAAAGTAAATGCATCATCCAATCTACTTTCATAATTTGTAACATACGCAGAAGTTTCATGGTGCATTATAAGTTCTACATTTTTTGATTCAGCATATTTTTGCAATTCATCGACATCAAAATCAGGGTAGGTAGTAACGAAATCTAAAACTTGTTCTTTCAATTTACCAAACCAATCTTCCCAGCCAACATTCCAGCCTTCAACAAGAACAGCATCAAAACCATGCTTTGCTGCAAAATCAATATAACGTTTTGTATTTTTGGTTGTGGCTCCGTGCATTTCGTTTGGAGTTATTGATTTCCAATCTATATTATCAAGTTTTACATTGTTAAGATTTGAATAATTCCAGGACATAGTTCCAACGTGCATTCCCCACCAAATTCCTATATACTTTATAGGTTTAATCCAGCTTACATCTTCAAATTTTGTTGGTTCGTTTAAGTTAAGAATTATTTTAGATGACAAAATATCTTCTGCTTTATTACTTACAATAATTGTTCGCCACGGAGTTGTGCAGGGTGTCTGCAGATAAGCTTTATTGTTTAAGGAATCCGGGCAAAGATGAGATTTTAAACTAAATTTATTTTTATCAATTGTTAGATACATTACAGGATAGTTTAATAGCGCCGCTTCGTGGATGTTGATATATAATCCTTCTTTTGATTTTAGCATTAAGGGAGTTTGAACAATATTATCACCCGGTATTGATTTAACACTTATTTCATCAACAGTATTTCCTATATTAGAATTAATTTCAGAAAGCAGGGAAGTAGTGTAAGTGTATTCTTGAGAATCATAATCACCAGGAATCCAAAATGTTTTATGATCATCTGTTAAATTGAATTCCGTATTTTCTTCAAGTACAGTAAAGTAACCTAGATTATCTTGTTTTGGGAACTCGTATCTAAATCCAATACCATCATTAAAAACACGGAACGTAATAATAATAGTTCGCTTTTCTTTTTGTTGATTGAGAGTTACCTGCATCTGATTGTAATTGTTCAGAATTTTATCCACCTCACCCCAAACAGGTTTCCATTCCTCTGAGAATTTTGAATTATTAATATTTGTGATTGTAAATCCCTGTATTAAATCAGCTTGATACAAAAGATCGATTCCTAATTTGCTGTCTTTAATTACTTGCTCACCCTCCATCATCAAATTATAAATTAACTCGCCATTTTCAGAAAGTTTTATTGTAAGTTTTAATTTATTATCGGGCGAAGTGATTTCCTGAGAGTTGATCTGCTGCAGAGTAATAAGAAATATTGTAAACAATAATAAATATTTCATATCAAAAATCTTCCCTGATCTAATTTAGTCAATAAGCTTCAACTCAAAACAATTTTACTTTTTATTAATTGCGCTATCCAACATGTTTAGAAGTTGAGCTTTAACAAATGGTTTGGATAAATAGTGAGTCATTCCTTGTGATAAAAATTCTTCCTGTTCCTTGCCCATAGCAAATGCAGTAATAGCAATTATTGGAATAGATTTATAACCATCAATTTTTCTTATTACCTTAGTTAATTCAACGCCATCCATTCCTCTGCGTAAATTTATATCCATCAAGATTACATCATATTTATTTTGTTTTATTTTGCTCAATGCTTCATCGCTGTCATTTGCAGAATCAACATCATAAAGAGTTTTTGTAACTGTTGTAACATACTTTACAGAAATTTCATCATCCTCAACATATAATATTTTTATTTGAGGATTTTGTTGTATTGATTCGACAGGTTTATTTAGTTCAATATTATTCAACAAGTTAGATTGAGTTGAAGCGCTATTAGAAAGGGGAAAAATTACATTGAATGAAGTGCCTTTACCCAATGAACTTTTAACTGTGATATCACCTTTCATCAAATCTGCATACTTTTTAGCGATTGTTAAACCAAGCCCCGTTCCTTCAAACCCGCGATTGTATCCTTCACTTGCTTGCCTAAATTCTTCCCAAATAAGATTCTGTTTCATATCAGATATTCCAACACCTGTATCAGCAACCAAAATATTTACTGATTCCAAATCAGTAGTAACTGTAATTGTTACCTTACCTGAATCTGTAAACTTAATTGCATTATTTATTAGATTATTAAATATGCTTGAAAATAGGAGCTGGTCAACATTACAAATTATTTCTTCCTGCTCAGTTGAAAAAGAATATTCAATAGTTTTTTTCTTAGCAGCAGATTCAAAAAATCCAAAACTTTCTTTTAATAAAGGAATAATATTTTGAGCTTTTATATTTACTTCAACTTTTGAGGCTTCAAGTTTTGATAAGTTTAAAATCAAATTTAATGTCTCTAACAATCTATGACCTGAAACATTAATAGAATTAGCCATTGTAAAATAACTTGGATTGTCTTTCAATTCATTCATTAAGAATTCACTGAAACCTAAAATACCAACCATCGGTGTTCTAAGTTCGTGACTCATATTTGCAAAGAAACTTGATTTTACGCGGTTCATCTCCTCAGCTTTTTCTTTTGCAACAATTAATTCTTCAATCATTTTTTTCTTATCCGTAATATCTTCTTTTACGGCTACAAAATTAGTTATCATTCCGTCAGTATTTATAATAGGTGAGATAAGACCATTTTCCCAATATAAGCTTCCATCTTTTTTTCTATTTCTAATTTCACCCTGCCAGTTTTTACCATTTGTAATTGTAGTCCACAAATGTGTAAAGAATTCTTTCGGGTGTTCACCTGAATTTAAAATTCTTGGGTTTTTCCCTTTAACTTCATCCAAGCCGTAACCTGAGATTTCAGTAAACTTTGGATTTACATATTCAAAATTTCCATTTGGGTCAGTTATAACAATACTTACCGGGCTTTGCACAATAGCCACTGATAGTTTTAAAGTTTCTTCCTCTGCTTTTTTATGTTGAATGTAAATACTTAACTCGTGTGCAACGATTTCAAGTATTTCGATACTTGAACCATCATAAGCTTTTGGACTATCATAACTCTGGACAACTAAAACACCAATTACTTTACCGCCAATTTTAAATGGTACACCTAGCCAGATTTCAGGAATAACTCCAATCATACCAGCATTACCAGAATTAATTAATTGATGTATTTCTTCCTTGCTAAGCAACACAGATTTTTTTTGTTCGATAACATAACCAGTCATAGAACCTTTAGCCTCCCATTCAGAAATCTCTTCAACTTCATCTTTATCAACATCTGATTTCAACATTCCAGTTGTTTCATCATAAAGAGCGATAAAAAAATTATTAACATTAATTATTACCGAAAGTTCTTTTCTAATTGATTCAAATAATTCCGTTAAAGTTTTAAAACTGACAACAGCATCAGCAATTTTGTACTGTATCATCTGAAGTATCTCAGTTTGCTTTCTTTTGGTTATGTCTTCAACGGCGCCATAAACACCTAATAGTTTTTTGTTTTGATCATCCCAAATTGGCTGCGCAAGAGATCTTACCCACACTACGGATCCATTTTTATGATATGTTCTAATTTCTCGATTAACTTTTTCATTTCTTTTGAGTTGTTCTAAATCAAGTTCATCAAGTTCAAGTTCATCAGGATGGAGTGTAGCTCGCCATCCACCAGCTTTTTTGTATTCATCAACTGTGTAACCTGTCATTCGTTCAAACGAACCAGCTATCCAAACAATTTGGTGTTCGCCTTCTGCACCGATTTGGGTGGAGAACAAATAATCTGATGTAAGATTTGAAATTGCGCGGTAGCGTTCCTCGCTTAATGCTAATGCATCCTCAACTTTTTTTCTATCGGTAATGTCTCTTGATACAGCTAAAATACCAACAGGTGCTCCTTTATCATCTCTCAAAAATGATACAGTAGCTTCTACCAAAACTTTAGTTCCATCCTTACGAATTTGTTGCAGTTGGATTATTCGGCTTCGCAGCTTATCTGCATTACCAATTGTCTCATTCTCTAACTCTTCGAGCAAGGTCTTTTGCATCCTACTTAAATCAACTTGCGAAACTATTTTTGCCAATCCAATCTTCATTAACTCTTCCGCAGTGTATCCCAATAGTTTAATAACAGATGGGCTTACATAAGTGTAATTAAGCTTTAAATCAAAAATGGCAATTGAGTCAGCGGTATTTTCTGCAATAAGCTTGTAACGTTTTTCACTTTCACGCAGAAGAATTTCAGCTTTTTTCTTTTCAGTAATATCGTTAGCAATCGCAATAATAACTTTTTTATTAAAATAATTGCCCGGATACAGACGAACATCTTTCAGAAATTCGTCTCCATTTTTTCTTTTACCCCAAAACTCAAATTGTTGTTTTTCTCCATTAAAAGCTTTTCCTAGGGAAACTGCAAGAGATTCTAAATCATTTTTACCCGGCGCACTCACGTACTCAGGCGTTTTACCAATTAATTCCTCTCGATCGTATCCGTACATAGTTAATGCACCGGTATTTATATCCGTAAAAATTCCGTTTTCATCAAGTATATAAATTGCTTCCGAAACACTATCAAATAATCTTGAATAACTACTTTCACTCTCTCTAAGGTTTTGTTCTGCTTGTAAACGTTTAGTAATATCATGAGCAACACCCTGCAGCCCTACAACTATTCCGTTTTTAAAAATGGGTCTCTCATAAACTTCAATCATAACCTTACTGCCATTAGCGTGCATTATTTCAACGTAAACCGGTTCAGTAATAATATTGCCATCTAAATGATTTCGAGTCCTATCTTTAGCTTTTTGATTTATAGGTGAATCAGAAACAAACCAATGATTTTGATTTAACCATTTATCAACAGAGTATCCCGTAATATTTTCAACCGAAGGAGAGATGTAATCAATATTGCCTTTTAAATTTTGAACATAGAAAAATAAATTTGGAGTTCCTTCAATAAGCAATTGCATTCTTTCCTTGCTTTTCTGAAATTCCGCTTCAATTTTTCTTCTTTCACTTATATTTCTAAATACACCTTGCAAAACTTTCTTTCCATTTAAAGTTAAAATACTTGCTAATACTTCAACGGGTATTTCTTCTCCGGTTGCAGTAACAAGAAAGTTTTCAACTGGTATTTTTAGATCTATAGTTCTAAATTGTTCATTAAAGGTTTTTGTGGAATAAGTTTTTAGTCTTTTTGGATGCAATTGAGATTGATGCATCTTCATAGCTTTCGAATAAGGCAATTTTAATAATCTAAGAGCTTCCTTATTTACATCAATTATTTTTCCGCTTTCAGGATCAGCAAGAAAAATTGCATCGGGGGCGTTATCAAAAAAAGTTTTATATCTATGTTCACTTTCTTGCAAAAGTTCCTCAGTTTTGTAGCGTTCAGTTATATCTTCTATAAACCCTTCTAGAAAAAGTAATTTACCAGATGTACTATAAATGCCTCTGCCACGCTCCCAAACCCATTTTATTTTTTTATTTTTACAAATTATTGGATACTCAAATTCAAAGAATGATTTATCTTTTAAAATCTTTTGCCATTTTTTCCAGATAGGTTTATGATATTTAGGAACGATCAGATCATTAAAAGCAATATTTTTATTATTAATAAAATCATTTGGCGAGTAACCTGTTATTTCTTTACATCCATCACTGATAAATTTCATTGTCCAATTTTTATCATTTAAACATTGATATGTAAAACCCGGCAAGTTACTTAACAGAGTAGAAAATTTTCTTTCTCTCTCTTCAAGATTAGTTTGATTTAGACGTTCTTCGGTTTGATCACGGAAGACCAACACAACTCCCAGTATTTCCGCTTTATCATTTTTAATTGGGGCACTGCTATCTGTAATTGGAATTTTCTTTCCGGATTTTGATACTAGCAAGGTGTCATTTGCTAACCCAACAATTTTACCAGTCTTGATAATTTTTTTAAAAGCGCTTTCAGTTTTTTTACCGGTTGCCTCACTAATAATATTAAAAACTTTCTCGAGAGGCTTATTCTTTGCATCCGCTTCTTTCCATCCGCATAGTTTTTCAGCAATAGGATTCATTTGTTGAATATTACCTTTTATATCAGTTGTAATAACTGCATCACCAATACTATAAAGTGTGGTACGGAAAATTGCTTCGTTGATTAATTTTGGTTCGATCTGAAATTGTGAAATTTCTTTCAGCAGATTTATTAAAGATTTGTTTTCAGTGGTTTTACTCTTTTCAAGTTTTCTTATAGTTGTGTCGATTTTTTTTTTGAGACTATTCAAATTATTTTTTCCTTTTTTCATAAGGCTTTACTTTAATTTTCAAAAATGATTATTGAGTTTTAATACGATTGAAATCACTTATAAATGTATTACAGGACTAAAATATTTGTTTTGTAAATATTTTAAAACTTCCATTACAAAATATATTGACTAATAAAAATACTTCGTTAAATAAGACTATTCATATTACTAACTTAAATGTAAAGATAATTGATTTTTTAATATAATATGAATAAAAAAAACAGATGTTTTTTTAGATATATTTTTAAGAAGGGGATAAGTAATCTAGGATAGGTGATGAATAGATTAGTTAAGAATTGAAAGGACTTGCGGTAACTCTTGGCCAGAATCGGCTTAAAAGCTGATTAAGCACTTAATTGAATGTGAAAAATTATTAAATAGGCTTGTGCAGGCTAAACAATTGATTCAATCTAAATTTTGTCTGTAGAATATTTAATCCCTATTAACCAAGCCGACACAAGATATTCCCTAAAAAATAAATTACCTTCTGATTGAATTGAAAACCTATCATAAACGTGAATATCAAAACCTAACCCGAATTGACCAGCAATTACATGCTTGTTTATAGAGCTTTAAAAACACTGCATGGTGATATTGTGTTTCTTCCAGATATCTTATGTTCTAGTTAAATTGCGTTGAAATTCCCGCCTAAATTCATATTGAATATTCCGATTTTCCATTTAATGCTATCCATAATATCAAATATATTATTAGAACCATCACCGGATTTTTCACCATAGCTGCGACTGCCATCATATTTGTAAAATGAATATGAAATAAAACGGTGAGCAGAAAAAGATTTATTTAATTTGTATTCTGTACCAAGTCTAAATATTGGACCAGTTTTCCAAACCTGAAGCCCTCCACCACCTCCACCAAAACTTCCAATTGCACTATTATCGCTTGCCCTACCAATAAAAAAACAATGAGAAATTATTTTCCTGAGCATAGATAAAATTGAAGCTTAATATTAGGAAGTACAGAATTATTTTTTTTGTATTATTTATTGATATAACGGCATTGTGGCTAAGGCGCAGCACATAACTAGGAAGCCGAACTAAAACACAATTTCAATATTCTTTCAAACTTCAAATATTATTTTGATAACACGAAACTTTTTGTTTCAATAAAATCATTAGCTTGTAACTGATAAAAATAAATTCCACTTGCTAGATTGGAAGCATTAAATTCAATTGAGTGAGTCCCAGCTTCAATCTGATCATTAATAAGTTCGGCAACTTCTTGCCCTAAAATATCAAATACTTTAAGTGACGCACGACCTGAAGCAGGAAGTGAATAACTTATTGTTGTGGTTGGATTAAATGGGTTCGGAAAATTTTGTTCCAACGAGTAATTGGAGAAAACATCACTTATAGAATGCACAGAGCTAATTGTTCCTTCGTATCTTGCGATGCTACCATTAGATCCACCCGCATAACCAATAACAGACTGCCCAATAGTCACAAATTCTATTTCAAAAAATTGATCAAACGTAACCATTTCTGATGTCCAGGTAGAACCTAAATCTACAGTGTGATATATATATCCATTACTCACAAACCAAAAATCGTTTGGACCCGATCCGGCTAAAGAATAATAACTTCCCCCGCCTGGAATGGAAATTTGACTCCAAGAAACTCCTGCGTTAGTACTTAAACCGGCATTAATATAGGAACTTGTCATTCCCACCGAATCACTAATAAACCATATACTTGTATATAAAATAGGTGTCTGAGAGTTGGACCAGGTTAAACCTCCATTGCTAGATTTGTAAATCCTTTGTTCACCAAGAAACCAAATATGTAATGAGTCTGTAACACACAATGAATTAAAATACAGTCCTATTTCAGGTCCATTAGTTGATGGTTGTGTTGGAATATGATTCCAGGATGAGCCGCCGTCCGTAGTTCTTATCACAGTCCATTTTCCTCCAACCGGATCGCCATAAGCAATCCCATACAATTGATTAACCATATGGATATTATTTATAAATCCTCCATTTTGAGAAAACACTTGTAACCAGGAACCTCCGCCATCAGATGTTTTATAAATAAATGTTATTGAATAGGGTGGTGGGGTAATTGTTACGAATGCAATGTTTGAATCTAAAGCATCGATATTCCAAATAATTGCGTTGCCAAAATATTCATGATCAACAGAGGTCCAGTTTAAACCGGCATCAATTGTTCGAATAATTTTTCCGGAATCTCCAGCCGCCCAGGTTACATTATTATCTACCACACTAATACTATACACCAACACTGTTATGCCGGATGATTGCAAGCTCCAATTATTTTGAGGTGAAATGGGGAATGAAAATAAAGCCAGTATATAAAATATTTTTAAGTATCTAAAAATCATGATAACCTCATATTAAAAAATAGCCTAAGGACTTGCTGATAATCAGCAAACCACAAAAAAATACTTCTAAAAATTAAACAAACTACAATCAACTTACATAATAAGTTCAGCCTGTATTTTCCTAATGGAGTATTAACACTTAGAAAAAATATAAAAAAATACAATTTCAAAAATCATTGGCGTAGCCATCCCTTCGGGAAAAACCACCGAACTAAAATAGCGGTCGGCGTTGAGGCACTTGTTATGTTGTTAAATTTTTTTATTTAAAACAATTTCGTTAACAACTTTTCCATTTTGAATAGCTTTTTGCACTAATTGATTTTCATTCTTAAAAGTAAATTCAAAACCAAAGGGTGTCTTATCTGGATTTGTGATTATTATTTTTCCTTCAGTTGGGGAATGAAATTCTAATGAACACAATTCGATTATTTTTGTAGACTCTTTCAATTCTGCAATAATTATTTTATCAGCTTTTTTATCATAACCATAAATTTGAACAATAGAATCAAAAACTTTATTTTCTTTTACAATTTCACTTTTACTAAAAACACCATTTGAAAATTTTTCGTTCACACAAGTAAATTTTGTACCATCAGAAAATTCGCCTACCCACG
This sequence comes from uncultured Ignavibacteriaceae bacterium, assembly GCA_963704275.1. Lineage (GTDB taxonomy): Bacteria > Bacteroidota > Ignavibacteria > Ignavibacteriales > Ignavibacteriaceae > IGN3. The sequence continues at coordinate 128,148 of CAVPHP010000015.1, forward strand.
TACCAATAAATTGTTTTAATAATTTCGATTGATCTAACTGACTATTTTGAGCTCTCATAAAACCTACATTTATAAAAATGAATAAAACAATTAATATAATATTAAAACATCCTCTCATTTTACACTCTTTTTATTCTTAAATATTTAGTTTTTAAAACAACATAACGAGGTTGCGCCTAACTTTCTAATCCCGACTTGTCGGGGCCGCCGCCCAAAACAAGGAAGCAAAGTAAAACCTGCCAACCGGCAGGCAGGCACAAATGCCGATGATTAAACAAACTGCACTTAACTTGCTTTTGCAAGTGTAGTTTGCAACAATGTTAATCAATAAAACAACTTTGAACAAAAAACTTTTAACGGAACAACCAACCAGAAATTTTAAATACTGCCAATTGCGAAAAGGCGGTCGGGTTGATTGGCTTGTTAAGCAGTTAATTTACATATTTATATTCTACTTTCCCCTTTTTCCGATATAGAAAATACTTAATGAAATAAATAACAAGGCACATATCCAAACAAACAAATCCCCTATAACAGCATAAATAGTGTGTTGACCTTTTATTGGAATATCTGAATAAAAAATCGCATCTCTTGTGGTAAAATAATTCTGAGATGATAAAAGCTGTCCTTTATAATTGAAAGATGCAGACAATCCTCGTGAGGCAGATCGAACCAAATTAAATCCTTGTTCGATACCTCTAAATGAAGCAGCATGAGTATGATAAGGTGTAATCTCTTTATAATCGTTCCCGGGAACGAGCATAATATCTATATTCATAGAATGGACTTGACTAATCAAATGAAGAAAATCCATATCGAAACATATAACGGAACTAATACGTCCATACGGTGAATCGAAATATTTGATAATTCCATCGCCATAATTTCCTTCACCGGGTGTTGGCTTTGCTTTACAATATGAAAAAAGTGTTTCTCCTTGCGGCGAAATCCAGGTAATTTTATTCATCGGCCTTTCATTCGGTTTGTCTTTCAGATAAACCAGCAAAGGAAGTCCTATGTATATATTGTTTTTTACCGCAACAGTTTTTGCTTTTTCTACATATTCATTCTCTTTATCAGAACTCAAATTGAGCATTATTTCGTTACCAAAAACAATTTTTGCTTCAGACATTGCAGCAATTTCACAGTTACTCAAAAAGCTGCTATTAATCTGTTCATTTACCGAGTCTGGTTGACCACTAAAAATATGTTGTATTTCCTTCGCTGGAATATTAATAGACGCTATTTTCACAGTACTGTTTGTAGCTTTTTGTGATAAACGAATCTGTCCGTAAAGAATGATAATAATGACAGGCAATACGTATACCCACAAAGCTTTCCGCAATGTTTCTATACTAAAATCATTATCAAGTAACCAGTTAATAATAGATACAGTCCATAAAATGATAAATGTTATTCCCCAAATACCGGTAATGGAAACAATCTGCAACATAGGCAAATATGATTGTGTAGTTTCCAGCGCTCCAAAAGTTCCGCCTGGGTTTGCTGAAACGGAAATATAATCCATAATTACAAATGCGGAAGGCAATACAAACGTTGAAACAATTCCTTTTATTCGCCGTGAAAAAATTCTATCGATGAGAAATACGAGGGCAGTAAATAAACTCATCATAAAACACATTATGTAATAAAAAATACCGGTTATTGGAATAAATCCTTTCCAGATAAAAATATTTGAAATAAATCCTGCAATGATCAGGAATATAAATCCCTTTAAAGGTTTATGGAATCTGAGGAAACGAATTAAAAATATCGGCGTTAAAAATGCCGCAATCGGTATTGCCCATCGTCCGTTGGAAAAGAAAAGAGATATAAATCCTAATAAAAAATAAAGGTAAGATGAATGATTTTTTGATCTAATTGAATTAAACAATTTTATACCTTAAGTATTTTGATGTGTAGTTTTTTTTGTTGTTGCCTAACGGCATTGCGCCTAACTGAGTTTATCCCGATGAAAATCGGGACCGCCCATAACAAGGAAGCCAAGTAAAACCTGCCTACCGGCAGGCAGGCACAATTGCCGATGGTTAATCCCGACTTGTCGGGAAAGTTAATTAATTAGTCCGCCGCGGCGGAGAACACTTAGAACAACAAACTATAACAAAAACACAATTTCAAAAATCACAAACCTGCCTGCCGGCAGGCAGGTCCACCGAACTAAAATGGCGGTCGGCGTTGAGGCGCTTGTTATATTGCGATTAACATTT